>NZ_CP041253.1:3458750-4772500 GCF_006575665.1 Echinicola soli | reverse complement strand
TGCAGGTGTAAAGCCGGAGACGGCATAGCTGAGCAGTACTAATAGCCCGAAAGCTTGCCTGTTTGGAGTTGTATTATCTTTTGTAGGGTCGAAAGGCTTATAAGGAACAGAAAGGAAAAAAAGAAACGCGTTGTCCCTTTTCAGAGAGGGGCACATAAAGAGCTTAGGGCGGTACGGCACAGGGGATCCACCTCTTCCCATCCCGAACAGAGAAGTTAAGCCCTGTCGCGCCGATGGTACTGGGGTCACACCCGGGAGAGTAGGTCGCCGCCCGATTTTATCAAGGCCCTCCGTATATACGGAGGGCCTTTTCTTTTTTATACCTGGGTTCTTAAAACACCGTTTTTTTAGATTGTACCAAAATAATGGATCAAGCAATAGTTATGGGGGCGGGGTAAGGTTTCCATGATCAAGTGGAAAAGTTGGGGATGCGGAGCCATTTTGATGGCACGCTGATGACGCCGATAGAGAAGATATACGCTGATTTTTTTAATAACTGAGGTTTGACCAAGCCATTCCCTTTTGTTGGATGGCATGCAAGTAAATTGGATAAAGGGGGGATGCAATTCAAGTGGTCATCACCTAAAGCATAGGGTGCGCTGCTAAGTCGACTGGGGAAGTATAGTCCTATTGTTCCTATTTGGTAACCTTGAGACATTTCCCCGGAAGTATGGGTTGATCCGGTTTGTATTTATTTGATATGTCGCCACGAAATCGCCAAGACACGAATTATTTTGTAGGCAGGTTCCAAATTTCATGGAAAACAAACAGCTTTGATCCTAGAATCTTTTTGTCTTGGCGGCTTATTATTAATCCACCATTAAAATAGTGAAGGGACCGGAAAGCCGACTAGCTGAATTCCTCTCTTTTGCGGGCTATGTTCCTATGAACCTCAGTTCGACCATGAATTAGGTTTACTGTATCTTATTCGTTCCCAAGCTAGCCCACCTAACGGTGGAGCAGACCAATTGGCGTTTATATACCACTTAATAGAAAAGAACGAACGCTCTATGCTGCCCGTACTTTGACAAGGGTTGAGTAAAAACGCAATGCTAGTGGTCTTGCAGCACAGCTGTCAGAACAACAGGTGAAAAACAGCCTTATACCTTGGCTTTTAACACAGAATCTTTGTGGCAGAAAAAAAAAGCAAGCCACCAAGTCACCAAGCCACTAAATTATTTGTAAATAAAGGATGCCAAATGCTCGACAAATCCCTATCAAGCCCCTTTGCGCCTTTGCTTCTTTGTGGCAAAAAAAGCAAAAAGAAAGAGTATTAAAATAAATGCCTGCTCTCGATTTAAAAAGCCGTCACTGCGCGCCTGTCTGTCTGCTTTGCATTTCCAAATTCACCGCAAATCCAATGAAGATATATCAGCATGGATCTGCCCAATCAGCCGTAGCTGTCACGCTGAGTTTGATCTGGGTGCAATCAAAGCCGACTTCGGTTCTAACTGATGTTTAGAAAGGTGCGCCCTTAGCTGACAACTTTTCCGCTAGATGCTACTTTGTTCCTCATTGCTCATATAAGTAGTCCTTTTACCAGTTTTTTAAGGTTTCGTACACTTTGTGCACAGGTAATCCCATAACCGTATAAAAAGACCCTTCTAATCGGTAAACTGCAGCATAACCAATCCACTCTTGCACACCATAAGATCCTGCTTTGTCAAATGGCTGGTATTTGTCAATATAATGATCTATTTCATCATCGGAAAGGTGTTTGAAATGTACTTCAGTGATGTCATCAAAAACTACTTTTTTGTGCTGATCCATGATGCATACTCCTGAAATTACGTGGTGGACATTTCCTGATAGCATTTTTAGCATTTTTACAGCCTCAACCTTGTCTGCGGGTTTGTTAAGCACTTTATTATTGATCAATACGGTGGTATCGGAAGTGATCAGGATCTCACCTTCTTTTAAATCCATTTCAAAAGCGGCCGCCTTTTTTTCAGCTAAAAATGAGGCTACCTGATTATCTGGCAACTCGGCGGGAAAATCCTCATTTACATCCTTCGTTCTGACCTCAAATGCTATATCAAGTCCTTTTAAAAGTTCTTGTCTTCTAGGAGACTTGCTGGCTAAAATGATTCTTTTCTCGGGTAGTATAGTTTTCAATGTGTTTTGATTTATGGATAAGTAATGAATTCATCTTCTCTGATGGAGCCAAATAGCAATCCAGAAGATGCTTTTGGATAGAAATAGGTTGACTTTTGAGGAAGTGTATATCCTGAATGACAGACCTCCATCACTTCTTCGATGGATATTTCCCGCGTAAGCAATGCCAGATCAGCTTTACCACTGTGCAATTGGCCATGGCACTTTAATCGGTCGGTTTCATAAGTGATTTGCTTCGAAGACCGCTGCTCATCCATTGGAATACCAATAATATGATCAACAAAGAAATAGTGCAACACCGATATATCCAAACGTTTTACTGCATCTGGTATAGCTGTCGTGAACAAATCAAATTTCTCTATGCGTAATGATATTTTGTAAGCTGCTTCTTTGAACATAAGAATAAATGTCCATGGTTGTGAGATCGTCAGCACCTCTATTTTGCTAGGATAGGAGATGCGTTGTATTGTAAAGAAAATAGCGGCTTTTTCCAATAATAGTGCCTCCGGAATGGTCACATTTGAGATTAGACGATGGGTGGGGAGAATTTTTAAATGATCTGAATGGACATTGGTGAAATTCATCATGTGATAATTATAGGCTTCCATTCCTGTGTGATGATCATTATTTTCTTTACAATGATCTCGGTGGTGGATGGAAGCCTGAAGCCTATGGTGACCATCAGCCAAAATAATCTTTTGACCCTTTAAGTGACTTACAAACTGCATAATATCCTCGGGATCAGTTACTGCGGCTAATTGCTCTCGGATGCCCAGGTCATTCTGGAAATCAAAAATGGGTGTATTCATGTAATTGTCCATGAGTGGTACCAAGGAGTTTTCGGGATCTTCATAAAGTCCATGGGTAGGAGAGGGTTGTATTTGGGTTTTACTTAATAGCTGTACCTGTTCTTTTAAGGCATACGGAATGGTGTTTTCGTGCCCAAGAATCACCTTTTCTTCCCAGTGGTATGCTTTGATATAAGCAATGAATCCTTTCCTGCAAAAACGACGGGTCGAGCCCGGTAAGCAAAAATGCTGGTAATAGATGTAAATGGCTGGGGCTGGGTCTTGCTTGAGAACCTTATTGTTTTTCCAATTTTTTAATAATACTGCTTTTTTTTCTACTTCGCTGGGGGGAGCGGGTAGGGTTAAATGAATACTGTTTGTGGGGTCTTGGTAGCGTTTGTCCAATTGTACTTTGGAAATTCCATCCAAGTTTGGCACTGTCAAATTTGCAATCTTTGGACGTAGCTTTTCGGAATACCGCCACGCGCTGAACGGAATAATATCAGCCATTCATCCTTCTGGTTTTCCATTTAGAATCGTTACGTTCTTTTTCATCATTGGCCATGGAAGACGTCTTAGCTGAGGGCAAGAGGTACGTAGCGATCGTGGCTAGGATTTCCTGTTCTCCATCCGTAAAATCTTCTGAGAGCGAATCTGGTGCAAAATGCTCTTCGACAAACTTCGTGTCAAATTCTCCGGTTTGAAAGGCTGGATGGAGCATGACATAGCGGGCAAATGACAAAGTGGTCGAAATGCCGGTGATCTTGTAACCATCAATGGCCCGCACCATCTTTTGGATGGCCTTTGGTCGATCTTCATCATAGGTGACCAACTTGGCAATCATGGGATCGTAATAGATAGGGATTTCCATTCCTTCCCGAAAACCATCGTCCACACGGATACCGGGGCCTTGCGGAAGCCTATATGTTACCAATGTGCCGATATCAGGTAAAAAGTTATTGGTAGGGTCTTCTGCATAAACCCTTGTTTCTATGGCATGGCCAATGATTTTGAGGTCATTCTGGGAAAAGGAAAGAGGCAGGCCTTCAGCAATGAGGATTTGCTCCCTCACCAAATCTTTACCTGTGATCATTTCTGTTACAGGATGCTCGACCTGAAGGCGGGTGTTCATTTCCAAAAAGTAAAAATCAAGTGCTTCGTCAACGATAAATTCGACCGTCCCAGCACCGTAGTAATCACATGCTTTGGCAACATCAATGGCAGCTGTGCCCATTGCTTCCCGCATATCTTGGCTGACGACAGCAGAGGGAGCTTCCTCGATCACTTTTTGGTGCCTGCGCTGAACAGAGCATTCCCGTTCAAATAAATGGACATAATTTCCATGTTGGTCAGCGAGGATTTGGATTTCTATATGCCTGGGGGAGGAGATGTATTTCTCGATAAAAACCGCACCATTCCCAAAAGCCGATTTAGCCTCACTGACAGCCCTTTTCATTTGTTCTTCAAATTCCGCTTCGTCTTGGACGATTCGCATGCCTTTTCCTCCTCCTCCCGCACTGGCTTTGATAAGGATGGGGTAGCCAATGCTTGCAGCGGTTTTTTGGGCTTCTTGGATATCCAAGATAGCGTGGTCAGTTCCAGGAACCATGGGGATATCGTATTGGGAGACGGCTTTTTTAGCAGCCAGTTTATCTCCCATAACTTCGATGGATGTTGGGGATGGGCCTATAAAGATAAGCCCAGCATCAGCTACCTTTTTGGCAAAGGAAGCATTTTCTGACAAGAAGCCATAACCAGGGTGGATAGCGTCTGCCCCAAGGATGTGGCAGACCTCAATGATGCGCTCTCCAAGGAGGTAGGATTTATTGGAAGCGGCGGGGCCAAGGCAATAGGCTTCATCTGCATAAAGTACGTGAGGGGCATTTTTGTCCGCTTCGCTATAAACGGCCACGCTTTTAAGTCCCATTTCCTTGATGGTCCTCATGATCCGTAATGCTATTTCTCCACGGTTGGCTACGAGTATCTTTTTTATTTTCTGCATAATCGATACGGGCTTCGTACAAAACCAATAATTGTGTAAATGTAAGATAGTAATTAATGGGTAAAGAACTGAAAAACGGGGCTTTTTTTGCACAAGACTGGAAAAAGTGCTATTTTTGGGGGTTTTAACGGACCGCTATAAGAAGTAAAGATTAAGTACTCTAAACGTTATAAGTTTTGGATATATTTGAAAAATTAAACACGAATCTAGGGCCTTTGGGCAAACATTCTGATTTGTCAGAGGGATATTTCATGTTTCCTAAATTGGAAGGGGAAATAGCTCCTAGAATGAAATTTAAAGGGGAGGAAGTGCTGACCTGGAGTTTGAATAACTACCTGGGCCTAGCCAATCACCCTGAAATCAGAAAAGCTGATGCAGAAGCGGCCAAGCGATGGGGAGCTGCCTATCCGATGGGGGCTAGAATGATGTCGGGAAATACTGATATGCATGAGCAGTTGGAGAATGAACTAGCGGCATTTGTAGGAAAAGAAAAGGCATATTTGCTCAATTACGGCTATCAAGGGATTATGTCTGTGATCGACTCTCTGGTGGATCGCAAGGACGTAATTGTGTATGATAGCGAATGCCATGCTTCCATCATTGATGGTCTGAGAATGCATATGGGCAAACGCTTTGTGTATCCTCATAATGACATGAAGAGCTTTGAAAAGCAACTTGTCAGAGCAGAGAAGCTTACCAATGAAACTGGAGGTGGAATCTTGGTGGTCACCGAAGGTGTGTTTGGTATGACTGGAAACATGGGAGACCTGAAAGGTATCGTGAAATACAAAGAAAAGTATCAGTTCAGATTGGTAGTGGATGATGCGCACGGTTTTGGTACCATGGGGCCGACTGGCGCTGGTGCAGGTGAAGCTCAGGGAGTACAGGATCAAGTCGATCTTTATTTCTCCACTTTTGCCAAATCCATGGCGGGTATTGGAGCATTTGTGGCTGGAGATGCCAAAGTGGTACATTACCTGAAATACAATATGCGTTCCCAGATTTTCGCCAAAGCACTACCGATGATTTTCGTGGAAGGAGCTTTGAAAAGATTGGAGATGATTCGTGAAAATCCTACCCATAAGGAAAAATTGTGGGAAGTAGTGAATGCCCTTCAAAATGGCCTGAAAGAAAAAGGCTTCAGCATCGGTACCACCGCTACTCCGGTGACACCTGTGGTCCTAAATGGTACCGTAGGAGAAGCGGCCACGCTCAGCAAGGACCTAAGGGAAAATTACAATATTTTCTGCTCTGTGGTGATCTATCCAGTAGTGCCAAAAGGCATGATTATCCTGCGATTGATCCCTACGGCTGCCCATACATTAGCTGATGTAAGTGAAACCATTACCGCCTTTGAAGCCATTAAGGATAAATTGACCAGTGGCTACTATAAAACTACTGAATTGGCGACTTCGTTTGGAGAATAAATCTAAAAAAAATACCTCTTCTGTTGTTTTATAAACATTTTGAGTATATTGAGAAGGTAAAATAAACTTATCATCAACCAAAAAACTAATTTTTACTATGAGCAGATTTAGTGAAATTAAAGATCTCGTTACCTCTATGGAGTCAGACTTTGAGAAGTTCTATGATAAAGGCAATCAAGCTGCCGGTACCAGAGTAAGAAAGGGAATGCAAGATCTTAAGAATATCGCACAAGATATTCGTAAAGAGGTTCAGGATATCAAGAATAAAGAGTAATATATTTTATTTTCTTGTATTAAAAAAGGAGGCCAACTTAGTTGGCCTCCTTTTTTATGCCTAAAAGATACTTCAGGTATTGGTTTAAGGTGGATTTACCTGATAAAATCAAGATTAAACCTCTGCCGCTAGCTGTTTTATTTTTCTGTCCAATCCTTCGGTGGCCCTGAGTAGTGGCAATCTTACTTGGTCACCACAAACTCCCATATGTTTTAGGAGGTTTTTAACGCCTACCGGGTTGCTTTCAGCATACATCCAGGCATTGATGTCAAGAAGCTTGAAAGTAGCTGCCAATGACGCTTCCGGGGTGCCATGACAAATGGTCTTAAAGATGTCAGGATAGGCGTTGGCCAAAACGGAAATTGCTCCTTGTCCACCTATAGCTCTCAATGATGTCGTTAGCATGTCATCACCAGATATCAATAAAAAGTCAGCTGGCTTTTTGCGAACGATGTCCATACATTGCACCATATCACCGCTGGCCTCTTTTACGCCAACTATTTTAGGATGCTCGGATAGACGCAGGGTAGTTTCTGCTGTTACATTGGACATGGTCCTTCCGGGAACATTGTATAGAATAATAGGTACAGGGCTCGCGTCGGCGACTTTGATATAATGCTGATAAATGCCCTCTTGGGTGGGTTTGTTATAATAGGGACTGACAGAAAGCAGTGCAGAAACGCCAGAAAGGTCAGTTTCGTCGATTTCATCAATGGCAGCTTGGGTGTTATTCGCTCCGATACCATAGACGATTGGTAATCTTCCGTTATTTGCTTTAACAGACGCGGTAAGGATGTCGTGCTTTTCCTTACGGGACATGGTGGATGCTTCTCCAGTGGTCCCCATTACTACCAAGTAGTCAGCACCTCCCTGGATAACATGCTCAATTACCTTATTCAACCCATTAAAATCAATATTCCCTTCTTCATCAAACGGCGTAACCAGTGCTACTCCTGTCCCAATAAATTGTTCCATTTTTAAATTATCTTCTTTAGGTATTTCAGTAAATTTTCAATATTTGGCGATAGATCGGCCCCTCCTTTTTCCAGCATGATATCCAGCATCTCTCCACTTTGCTCGCTAAGGAAACCGATTTTATAATTTGCAGACTTTTGCAGGACAATCAAGTGAGTAAAGGGATCAAAAGCTGTGGCCGTTACTAATAAGATGTCCGCTTTTTGGACGATGAAATCCTGAAGGGTTTCATCTGGTTTTCCAAACAAGCTGAAATTTCGGGCAGAGAAGCCTATTGTTTCATCCTTGTTTTCATTATAGAATATGCCTTTGATCGCTACTCCTTGAGGCCAGTTATTGGTCACACATGCTTCGGCTTTTACCAAATTGTCATAAGAATTCGCTAAAATATGAATTGATTTTATATCCTCAATCGATTTTTTGCTTTTCTCGTATTTTTGGCCTTTGTTTTTTCGGATTTTTAGCCTAACAAAGAATTTTTTGATCCATATCATACCTAATGGCTTGGGGTAAACTAGTCTGCTATCATGCTTAAGAATTCATTTTCAGATATCATTTTTATGCCGAGTTTTTCAGCTTTTTCTTTTTTACTTGGTCCCATATCAGCTCCTTCGATGATCAGGTCCAGGTTTTTTGAAACGGATTTCAAATAAGTACCCCCATGGGCCGAAATGGCTTCGATGATCTCATCACGCTTAAAGTGCTCAAATTTACCGGATGCCAGTACTTTGAGCCCTTCAAGGGCGTTGCCTTTTACTTCGGGAAGATCCTCGGATTTGATTTCAAAGTGTAAACCGTGGGCTTTTAGCCGCTGGATATTAGCTTGGTTTTCTTCTTGGTCAAAGAATTCCCGGATACTGTTGACCAGCGTTTCTCCTACGCCATTGATATCCAGGAGCTGTTCTGTACTCGCTTGGCCAAGGTTTTCGATGGTCTTAAAATGCCTGGCCAAGAGCTGCGCAGTGTTTTCCCCGATATTCCTGATGCCCAAAGCAAAAAGAACTTTTTCGAAAGGCTGTTCTTTGGAAGCAGCAATTCCGGAGAGCATATTGGAGATGACCCCTTCTTGGAAAGTGTTGCCTTTCAGCTTTTTGATTTTATCTTCCTGGTCTCGATGCAGCTCAAAATCAAACGCCAAAACGATGTCATGGACAGTGTTCTTTTGTAGGCTCAGTTGGTGCAGGGCTTCCAGTGAAAGCTGGTTTCCCACAAACATGGCCATCACTGCTGAAACAGGCAGGAAATCCTCAATTTGATCATGAGCGAGCTGGCCCAATAGATTTTTCAGCTTGTCGACAGCGGCAAGGTTAAGGGATACCTTCTTATTTTGATGGTGGATGAAGTCCGTAAATTGTTTTAGCTTTAGATGCTGTTCCAGTGTTTCGGTTTCTTCAAGGTACTGGTATATGGCTGAAAGTGAAATGCCATCTGTAACAGCAAAGAGCGCTTTCCTTAGGGCTACATATAAATAGCCATCACTACTTTTTTCGTATTGCTCGGCGTTGATTTCCAATCCCAGCAATTGGTCTTTTTTGTGGTTCAGCTCATAGAGATCAGCAGGGTGTTCTACATAGCCTTGATTGATCAGTGCCCTGATCCGCTCGGTTCCCATGCTGTCAATATTCATGGCACGTTTATGGACGAAGTGCTCGATACGTCCGAGTACTTGCGGCGGACATGACGCACTGTTCGGACAGAAGTGCTTTGCTTCGCCTTCTTTTCTTTCGAGCGCTGTGCCACATTCTGGGCAGTGCGTGATGTAGGAGACCGGTTTGGCGTCAGCCTTTCTTTTTTCCACCGCGACAGCGGTTATTTTTGGGATGATTTCCCCGCCTTTTTCCACGAAGACCACGTCGCCATTGTGCAGGTCCAGTCGTTTGATCTCATTGGCGTTGTGTAGGGAAGCACGCTTTACCGTGGTACCGGCCAGCAAGACCGGAGAGAGGTTGGCCACTGGTGTAATGGCCCCGGTACGGCCCACCTGATAAGTAACCGACATGAGCTCGCTTTCTGCACTTTCTGCTTTGTACTTATAGGCAATGGCCCAGCGCGGGATTTTAGCCGTGAACCCTAGTTCTTCCCGCTGTGCATAGTCATTGACTTTGAGCACAACACCGTCAGTGTCCAAAGACAAGGTGTGGCGTTTTTCACGCCAAGATTCAATGTATTCAAAAACGGCATTGATGTCCGTGCAGTTTTTATAGGTCGGTGAGATGTTAAAGCCCCATTTTTCAAGAAGGTGCATGGCCTCGTCATGTTGATCTACGTCGATTTCATCACCTAGCAATTGATAGAAGTAACAATTTAGGCGCCGCTTGGCGACGATACTGCTGTCCTGCATTTTTAAGGTGCCAGAGGCAGTGTTTCGCGGATTGGCCAGTAATGCTTCGCCATTGGCTTCCCGTGCGGCATTGATTTTTTCAAATTCTTTAATCGGAAGAAAAATCTCTCCCCGAATCTCGAATTTATCAGGAATGTCATCGCCTTGCAGGTAAAGTGGGATGTTTTTGATGGTTTTTACATTGGCAGTGACGTTATCGCCCCTGTACCCATCCCCACGGGTCACAGCCCTTACCAATTCACCATTTTCATACACTAAGCTGATGGCTACACCATCAAATTTCAATTCGCAGAAATAACTGTAACCGCGGTGGCCTAACCCTTTGGCGACACGTTCGTCAAAGGCGAGGAGTTCTTCTTTGCTGTAGGTATTTCCCAATGAAAGCATGCGTGTTTCATGTTCCACTGTTTCGAATTCCTTGGTAATGGCGCCGCCAACATGTTGGGTAGGACTGTTTTTGTCCTGAAGTGCTGGGAATTGCGCTTCCAGTTGAATGAGCTCTTCCAATAACTTGTCAAATTCAAAGTCACTGATTTCACTGCGGTCTTCCTGGTAGTACAGCTGGTTATGGTGATTGAGGGTAGCTGTTAGTTCAGCAATTCTTTTTTGGGCTTCAAGTTTTGAAATGGTGCTCATCTAGCTGCTTAAAATTCTGATTGCTTCTAATGTCCAAATCTACATTTTTTCAGTGAATTTAAGGGAAAATGCTCCTCCATAATTTGTTTGGGCTGGCTATTTTGCATACAATAGCTATCTTTGGGGCGGATTAACTAGGATAATGAAAGCGCAAAGAAACGAGGAAGTGGAACAGAAAATTCTGGAAACAGCCAACCAGCTGTTTTTTAGAAATGGTTTTAAGCATACCACCATGGATGATATCTCCAAAAAATTGGGGATGAGTAAAAAGACCGTTTATCAATATTTTCCAGGAAAGCAGGAGCTGTTAGAGGCATCATTTAATATGCTGAAAACGAGGTTGAGCCTTAAGGTGGAGAGCATTTTGGAAAATGATGAACTTAGTTTTCTGCTAAAGTTGAAGTCCATGCTGTCTGCCATTGCCAAGGACTTGGCGCCTATAAATCCAGCATTGCTGGCAGACATGAGAGACCAAGTTCCCGAGGTATGGGCCGCGCTGGAGGATTATATCCGGACTTCGGCCTACTTGCGTTTTCAGCGACTCATCCAAGCGGGAATTGATCAAGGGCTAGTCGCCTCCCATGTGGACAAAAGTATGGTGGTACTCCTTTATGCTTCTGCCATTCAGAATTTAATTGACCCAAAATTTCTGGGCCAATTTCCAAAGGAGATGATTGATGGAATACAGACCAACCCCGCCAAAATCTATGATCAGGCGATTTCCATTATTTTTGAAGGAATATTGACTCCTGAAGCCAGAGAAGAATACATGAGCAAAAAAGGTTAACCTTGCTAAAGTTGGAATGTTTCAGGGTGATACAATTAAGGTTGTCTATCACCAAGGTTAATGATCTTCCTCGCCGAAAGCTTTTAGAATATCCTCTTCTGTCATTCTCAATTTGGATTTGCAGTCTTTTACCAGTTTACTGGCTTCTTTTACCAGATCCGATAGTTCATCAATACTCTTATCATCATTTTCCAACAGACTGACGATTTCTTCAATGCGTGCGACAGCCTTGTCATAACTAAAGTTCTTTTTATCACTCATGGGATTTTACGTTATCAATTGTACTTTTTAGGATTGTTTTGGCCGAATAGGTGGTCACTGTATCTCCCTTTTGGGGAGAAGCCTTGTTGATGGGAAGTCCGTTGATTTCCGTTTTGGTGTAGCCTTTTCTGAAAAAGGTGGCAGGATCCAGGTTTTGTATGTTTTTGCCAAGAATGTCCAGATTGCTTTTTTCCTGCTGCAATAAGTTGCGCACTTCTTTTTTAAACCCCTCTTCGAGTGACTCCAGATGGTGGAATCGCAATTTTAAGGTCTGCTGCGCTAGTGAATTGACCCGATATTGGAGCAAACCAATGTTTTCGTGGCCACGGTTGGCGTGGTTTTGGAGGAGGCTTTTGAGGAGAATACTGGTGTGGGCCATTCTGCGATCTTCTTTTTGCAGATGATAGGCCGTGATTTTTTCCAATTGCTTAATTTGTTTTTCCAACAGGTCCTCAAATTCTCTCAAACCGCCTAGGATAAACTCCGCTACGGCTGTAGGGGTCTTCATTTTGGTGTGGGCCACTATGTCTGCGATGGATTCATCCCGTTCGTGACCGATGCCCGTGACGACCGGCAGCGTGGTGTTAGCGATGGCCTTGGCCAGCCCATAATCATCAAAACAATCCAGGTCCAACTGGGCACCACCCCCGCGGATGATGACCAGCAGGTCAAATGGTTGGTTTTGATGGGCTATTTCGACTTGCTCAATGGCCATGGTCATGCTTGCCGCCGCTTGGTCTCCCTGCAGGGTGGCCTGGTAGAGTTTCCAGTGAACCTTAAAACCTTCACGGTTATGGTCTACCTGATTGATAAAGTCCCCAAATCCCGCAGCATTTGCCGAGCTGATGACAGCGATACGTTGGGGAACTTGTGGCAAAATGAACTGCTTGTTGAGGTTGATAAGCCCTTCCTTGGTGAGCAGATCAATGGTTTCCTGTCGTTTTCTGGCTTTCTCTCCCAGGGTGAAATTAGGATCGATGTCCTTGATATTTAGGCTCAGGCCATAGATTTCGTGAAATTGGACGCTTACCTGTGCCAGGACTTTCATGCCGGCTTTGAGCGATTGTCCTGTGATGGAAGAAAACCTGCTGGAAATGCCCCTGTAGGTATATGACCAGATGTTTGCCCGGATTTTGGCAAGAATCTGCCGATCGGTTTTTTCTACCAATTCCAGATAGGCATGTCCACGGGGAGAATCCCGCAGTTCTCCAATTTCCGCAATGACCCAGTAGCTGGGGCTCAGCTGTGTGTCCAGGGCATGTTGGACGAGTTGGTTTAGCGCTAATAAGGAAAGTGGATTTTGCATAGGACAAAGTAAGCAAAAAATAGGAGGAGAAGGAAAGCTTTGACATGAACTGTCACGATAAATGGAGTGGTTTAATCGAAGTCATCAGTATTCGCCGCTTTTTCCCTTATTTTCAACGCGCCTTCTTTCTTGACTTTTCAAAATTCCGGTCTGACAATATTGTATCAATAATCACTAATTTGGTGCAACAATCACACATGGTCAAATACTACCTTTGTTTTGAACGATAAATTATGAACGTATGAATTGGAACGGAGTTTTTCCTGCGGTTACCACTAAATTCCATGGTGACGGCAGCATTGATTATGATACATTCTTCCTTAATTTGGAGGCTCAAATAGATGCAGGTGTCAGCGGGGTGATTTTGGGAGGTACATTGGGAGAATCCAGTGTGCTGGAAGACGAAGAAAAAATAGAACTGACCAAAAGGACAAAAGAAAAAATCGCTGGAAGGGTTCCCGTGGTCTTGAACATCGCCGAAGGATCCACTGCAAAAGCAATCTATTGGGCCAAAAAGGCCGAAGAAATGGGGCTGGATGCATTGATGTTGCTTCCACCGATGCGGTATCCTTCCGATCACAGGGAGACGGTGACCTATTTTAAGACCGTGGCGAAGTCCACCGATCTTCCTATCATGATCTATAACAATCCGGTGGATTACAAAACTTATGTGACCTTAGAGATGTTTGATGAACTGATGGAGTGTGACAATATCCAGGCGGTAAAAGAATCCACCAGAGATGTGTCCAATGTTACCCGGATGAAAACGAGGTTTGGTGACCGTTATAAAATTCTATGCGGCGTGGATACCCTTACCATGGAAAGTGTGCTAATGGGAGCCGATGGATTGGTTGCCGGATTGGTCTGCGCTTTCCCAAAAGAAACCGTGGTCCTTTTTGATTTGTGCAAGGAACGTAGGATTGAAGAAGCATTGCCTATTTATCAGTGGTTTTTGCCATTGCTAGAACTGGATATTCATCCTAAATTAGTGCAATATATCAAGTTGGCAGAGCAGCTCGCCGGCATTGGCACAGAACATGTGCGAGCACCAAGACTGACATTGGTAGGGGAAGAACGGGAGCGTGTCGAAAAACTCATTCAGATCGGCTTGGAAAACAGGCCGGCATTAAACGAAATCAAAACAAGTATATAATGCAACTAGATAAGGTATTACACCAATCTGAAGTAGCTTTTGAACAGTATAAAACCATCTCATTAGCCGATAGGGCGAGCTTTCTTAGGGCGATTGCCGACCAATTGGAAGGCATCAAGGAGGCATTGATCCCTACAGCTTGTGAGGAGTCAAACTTACCGGAGGGTAGAATTACCGGTGAATTGGGACGAACCACGGGCCAGATTCGCCTTTTTGCCAAATACGTAGTGGATGGAACCTGGCTGGAAGCCACCATTGACCATGGAGATCCGGGAAGAACACCTGTTCCCAAACCTGATCTAAGGAGGATGCTGGTACCACTGGGGCCGGTGGCAGTATTTGGGGCCAGTAATTTTCCCTTGGCATTTTCCACGGCTGGTGGAGATAGCATTTCTGCCCTTGCAGCGGGCTGTACGGTAGTGTACAAAGGACATCCCGGCCATCCGAAGACTTCATTGATGGTATTTGAAGCGATCCAAAAGGCCATTGCTGAGGCTGGTCTTCCGCAGGGAGTTTTCCAGCACATCGAAGGAGGTATTGCTGAAGGGCAGGCATTGGTACAGCATCCGGCCATTAAGGCGGTTGGGTTTACAGGATCATTTAAAGGGGGCAAAGCCCTTTTTGACCTGGCCAATGACCGTTCAGAGCCTATTCCTGTGTATGCTGAAATGGGCAGCATCAATCCGATTATTGCCTTTGATAAAGCACTGGGGCAGCAAGAACAAGTAGCTGGCCAATATGCACAGTCACTGACACTAGGCGCAGGACAATTCTGTACCAACCCGGGAGTGATTTTTGTGCCTTCTAGTATTGCAGCGTCCTTTGCCCAAAATACAGGCAAATTCTTGGCGGACACAGCTGGTCAGAAAATGTTGCACGACGGGATCCAAACTGCCTATAATGAAAGTCTCGATAAGCTGGCGACCTCCGGGGAGCTGAAATGGATCCAAAAGGCAGCTGGAAAAGAGACAGGCCATCCAGCGCTTGCCCTTACTGATCTGGATACATGGATCAAGGAGGAGGCGTTGCAGGAAGAGGTTTTTGGACCATTTGGGATCGTCGTTGGGTATGATAGCAAAGAAGCATTGCTCCAAGCGGCAAGATCCCTGCAAGGCCAACTGACCATTACACTATGGGCTAGCGAAGAAGAACTGGCAGATCAAGGAGCCTTGATCAGCGCCCTTCAGGAAAAATGCGGACGATTATTGTTTGGAGGAGTGCCGACGGGTGTAGAAGTAGGCCATGCCATGCAACATGGTGGGCCATTTCCCGCCACAACCGACAGCCGTAGCACATCAGTAGGGGTATATGCGATCAAGCGGTTTGCACGACCATTCGCTTTCCAAAATTGTCCAGATAGCCTCTTGCCTGACGTCCTGAAAGATGCTAATCCCTTGGGGATTTTCAGAACCATGGATGGGGTAGTTGGTAGATAGTATCAGGTAAAGAAAGTAATGAGTATGGAGATGTGAGACCTGAGACTGTTGTATCAAGTAGCTCGATGCAAGTATCCCTTCCCTTGCTGGGGAGGTCAGGAGGGAAGCTTTGGAGCAAAGCGCCAATCCAAGTTGTACCGAGGGCTATGCTCCGGTACAGGATAATATTGGGCGCACAGCTCCTATAGGTGAGCCACAGGTTCAATCGATATATATTGTGATGGGGATCTTTCCCAGCACCGATAAACACTGAGTCTCTGACTCAAATACTAAAAAGAAAGCATTCAATTTTGAAAACACTGATAAAGGGTAGTTGTAGCGCTATAAATGAAAAAAACCTTTAGTTGTATTGACGCCCATACATGTGGCAATCCTGTGAGGGTGGTCACGGGCGGCCTTCCTTTTTTGGAAGGAGAGGACATGTTTGAGAAAAGACAATTTTTCATCAAACATTATGATTGGATCAGGAGAGGGTTGATGTTTGAGCCACGTGGACATGATATGATGTCAGGGGCCATGCTCTATCCTCCCCATGATCCTGAAAATGACGTTGCTGTCTTGTACATAGAAACCAGTGGCTGCCTGCCCATGTGTGGGCACGGTACCATCGGAACGGTGACAGTGGCCATCGAAGAAGGCTTGATCACACCAAAAGTGCCGGGGAAGCTCAGGTTAGAAACCCCCGCTGGGCTGGTGCTTGTAAGTTATAGGCAGAAGGGAGGGAAGGTGACCTCGGTAAAGCTGATCAATGTTCCCAGTTTTATGATTTCCAGGGATTTGACCATCGGTAGTGAGCACTTGGGAGAGCTTACCTTTGATGTTTCGTATGGAGGAAACTTCTATGCCATTATTGAGCCGCAGGAAAATTTTGGGGGATTGCAGGATTTTACGGCTGAACAGCTGATCACCATGAGCCGGAAATTACGCAAGGCGATCAACGAAGTTTATGAGTTCGTGCACCCGGAAAACCCACGAATCAATGGTCTGAGCCATATCCAGTGGATAGGTAGAACGCTGGATGAAAGTTCTCATGGACGTAACGCGGTGTTTTATGGAGACAAGGCTATCGACCGGTCACCATGTGGTACGGGTACCTCAGCACGGATGGCGCAGCTTTATGCCCGCAGAAAACTGAAAGCGCATGAGCCCTTTATCAATGAGAGCTATATAGGATCCAGGTTTACGGGCGAAATCATCGGAGAAACGAAGGTGGGAGATATCCCTGCCATTATTCCCAGTATCGAAGGCTGGGCCAAGATCACCGGCTATAATACGATCTTCTTGGATGATGACGACCCGTATGTACACGGATTTCAGGTGATTTAGGGAGATTGGAGATAGTAGACACATGATCGGAGAA
This sequence comes from Echinicola soli, assembly GCF_006575665.1. Lineage (NCBI taxonomy): Bacteria > Pseudomonadati > Bacteroidota > Cytophagia > Cytophagales > Cyclobacteriaceae > Echinicola > Echinicola soli. The sequence continues at coordinate 4,755,639 of NZ_CP041253.1, read as the reverse complement.
CGGAGCGCTAATGGAGCTGTAGCGATTAAGCTTTCTGCAGTAAAACAATTCGACAATAAAACAATTCGACAAAACAATATGAAACCAACGGTGGTAATAGGAGGGGGCGTGGTAGGGCTCTTTACGGCTTATTTTCTCCAGCAGCAAGGAGAGGAAGTGATCGTGGTGGACAAGGGAGACATGGAGGAAAACTGCTCTACGGGCAATGCCGGAATGATCGTGCCCAGCCATATTGTGCCCTTGGCATCACCTGGCATGATCTCTAAGGGGGTTTCCTGGATGTTTTCGTCCAAGAGCCCTTTTTATATCCAGCCGCGATTGGATAGACGGTTGATTGATTGGTGCCTGCAGTTTTACCGCCATTCCAATGCCAAACATGTACAGCAATCGATTCCTTACCTCAAGGGAATCAGCCTGTACAGCAAGCAACTTTACCTGGATTTTGTAGCGGAACATGGAAATGAGGCCATAAAATTACAAGACCGTGGGTTGTTGATGCTGTATAAAACCAAGGAAGGCGAAAAGGATGAGGCAGCACTGGCGAACCTGGCCCGAGAAAGTGGTCTCAATGCGGAAATCCTTAGCAAAGAGGATATTGGGAAATTGGAGCCCAACCAAGAAGTGGATGTCAGGGGTGGGGTGTATTTCCCTGATGATGCCCATCTTTCCCCAAGGGATCTCTACCGGCTGCTCAAAACACACCTCCAAGAACAAGGGGTCATGCTAAAAAGTAATGTTACCATCACTGGGGTCGAAAAGAATGGGAGAAAAATCAAGGCTGTCATAACTGAAGGAGGAAAGATTGATTGCGATCATCTGATGGTCTGTGCAGGCTCTTGGTCAGGTGAGGTTGCAAAAATGCTGGGTTTCAGGTTGCCGATGATGGGAGGAAAGGGATACAGTTTCGAGCTGCCCAATACGCCAGAGCTGAAGCAGGCAAGTATCCTGACAGAAGCCAGGGTTTCCCAAAGTCCCTATGGCGGAAAGGTCCGTTTTGGGGGCACTATGGAAATTTCCAATCATGTGGACATGGTGAACATCCGTCGTGTCCAAGGTATTTTCGAATCGATAAAAGCTTATTATCCGGAATTTAAAGCTGAATTTCCGGCACAGGATAGCATTTGGAAGGGCATGCGCCCATGCTCTCCGGATGGATTGCCGTATATTGGAAAAGCACCGGGCTGGGAAAATGTAGCCTTTGGAGCAGGGCACAGTATGATGGGGGTCAGCCTGGCACCTGCCACCGGTAAGCTCTTGGCCGACCTCAAAATCGGAAAGCTGGGAGAGCTAAAGATGGACGCGTTTGCAGTGGATAGGTATGCGCGGAAATAACAGGGATTTTCTAACGTTTTGACCTTCAAGGGAAATTTCAATTATTTACTGTTCCCCTTTCCAAAATTCCAAACACTTGCAATATTTTCCCAGTTGGCAATCAGGCGCGTGCCCGGTACACCAATCAAACACAAAGACGCCATTGTCTATTGGGGTAAATGTTTCTTCAAGTAATCCTATGATAAGGCTGTATTTCTCACTAATGGGTAAGCTATTGGGAGTATCAAGGATGCCACCCCATGAAGCAAGCATTTTTTAGAAGGCTTCACAGCTTGTTTGATTTCCGCATCAGTGAAATCTTTGGAAGGCGGAAAATCCACAGGGACCAATCCATAGAAATACCCTAATGTATGTTTGGCGTCAGCGGAAAGCCAAAGTCCACGAATACTTATACCTTGCAATGGTAATCACAGCGAGGGCATCCAGCCCACAGCAGGAGCCTATGTTGTGAATTGCTTTCAGACTTATACCTTGCAATGGTAATCACAGCAAAACTAGAATTTAATTTATTCAACGCGTCGTTGTGAATTGCTTTCAGACTTATACCTTGCAATGGTAATCACAGCAACGATGCGGGAACGGTTAAGATTTCGGCAGTTGTGAATTGCTTTCAGACTTATACCTTGCAATGGTAATCACAGCTACAATTTTTAAACTTTAAACATTTAAAAAGTTGTGAATTGCTTTCAGACTTATACCTTGCAATGGTAATCACAGCATTTTTCAGTGTTTCTTTTTCGTATCCATCCGAGCAAGTCCATATTTCCTATCATGTTGCAAAGTGTTAATGTTGCAGGATGAAAAGTTTAAGCAGCGAAGATTACTACGTACTGTATGAGGAATGGAAATCCTCGGGACAGACAAAGGCCAAGTTTGCCGAATCACGGGACCTTTCGCGCAGCACCTTTTATTATTGGGCCAGGAAGATTGGACGGATGGAGGTATCTCCGGGACACGCTGGCTTTGACCTACTGGAGATATCCCCGCGGACTGGCCAAAATCCTGCGGCAAGGATATGTTATCCTTCGGGGGTCGTTTTGGAGTTTTATGGCCTGCCTGATCCAGCGATACTCAGGCAGCTGACCGAGTAATGCTGGCCTTGTCCAACTCGGTCCGGTATTTTCTTTACGGTCAGCCGACCGACATGCGCTTTGGGATCAACTCGCTGGCCGGCCTGGTGCAAAATGAACTTGGGTTTGATCCGATGAACGGGGACATCTTCATCTTCATAGGCAAGCGGTCCAACCAGGTGCGGCTTCTCCAATGGGACAGGGACGGTTTTGCCCTGTATATCAAAAAGCTGGAACAGGGCACTTTTGAGCGGCCCAAGCTTGCGGGAAACATGATCTCGGGCGGTCAGCTGACCCTGCTCTTACAGGGGGTAATGCTCGATTCGGTGAGCTACAGAAGGCGCTATGACAGCTCAAAAAGGGGGTAAAAAAACAATTGTTTTTGACGTAAAAAAACAGCTCCTACATAGCTGTATAGCCACTTTTTTAGCTTATTTTTACGCTATGGAAAACAAGGGAACCGACTACAAAAAACTGTATGAAGAAGCCTTGTTGACCGTGTCCGAAAAAGAAGACGCCATCGCCGACCTACAGTCGGAACTGGACAAACTCCGCAGGTATATTTTTGGCACCAAAAGCGAGAAACGGACGGGCAGTACCGACCAGAACCAGCTGGGGATTTTTGAACTGGGCACCACCAAAGCAGTACAGGAGGAGCTCTCAGAATCGGTATCCGTGCAGGAACAGAAGCCTGCACCGAAGAAAAGGGCCAAGGGTACGGGCCGTATGAGCCTTCCCGAAGAACTTGAAAGAGAAGAGATCGTGATCGAACCGGCCGAATCTACCGAAGGCTGTGTGAGGATCGGTGAGGAGATTACCGAGGTATTGGAGGTTGTTCCTGCCTGTTTCTATGTAAAGCGGTATATACGCCCAAAATATGCCAGGCCAAACGGTGAAGGGATCATCATCGGCACCTTGCCGGACAGGGTAATTGAAAAAGGTATACCTTCCGAATCGGTAATCGCCCAGCTTACTGTCGACAAATATGTCTACGGGATGCCCCTGCACAGGCAGATTGACAAGTACAGTAAAATGGGCGTACGGATACCTGCCTCAAGCGCCTCAGACTGGGTAATGAGAGGTTGGGAACAGCTCAGGCCTCTCTGGGAGCTACTCAGTCTGGTGGTCATCAGTCAAAAGTACCTCCAAGTCGATGAGACCCCGATAAAAGTCCTGGACAGGGACCATAAAAACGGTATCCATAAAGGATACATGTGGCTATACCATGCCCCGGTGGACAGATTGGTGCTCTTTGATTACAGAAAGGGAAGGGACAGATCCGGCCCCAAAGAAATGCTTACTGATTTTAAGGGTATCATCCAGACCGATGGGTGGAAAGTCTATGATTCTCTCTATGGGAACCATCCTGATATCCATTTGACTTTCTGTATGGCCCATGCGCGAAGGTACTTTGTCGATGCGGTCAAGGATTATGCCGAGCAGGCAAACCATGTTCTGGATGAGATACAGCAGCTCTATGCACTCGAACAACGGATGAGGGAAGAAGCCCTGGACTGGGAGGGGCGGACGCGGGAAAGGAAAATCCATGCCGTGCCCGTACTGGAAAGACTTGGGAAGTGGTTGGAGGAAAACCAATACAGGTACAGGCCGGGAAGCCCGCTGGGCAAGGCTATAGACTATGCCCGCTCCAGGTGGGCGGGGTTAAGTGCCTATACGCTTCACGGACAGATGGAGCTGGATAATAATCTTGTGGAAAATGCTGTCCGGCCCTTGGCAATCGGCAGAAAAGCCTTCCTTTTTGCCGGATCGCACCAAGCCGCAGAGATGACCGCAGCCATGTATTCCTTTATGGCCAGCTGCAAAAAGAACAATGTTAACGAGTTTGAATGGCTCAAAGATGTCTTTGAAAGAATACAAAGCCATAAACAAAAAGACCTTTATCAGCTCCTCCCTTCCAACTGGAAGCAGTACCGACCTAAATAAAAAACTTAAATATTCCTAGCTTGACCTATATGGGTTGATCGGATGGATACTCTTTTTCCAGTTGTGTGTTGTGAATTGCTTTCAGACTTATACCTTGCAATGGTAATCACAGCCGATAGAATCAGAAGAAAAATAGAGCTACTGTTGTGAATTGCTTTCAGACTTATACCTTGCAATGGTAATCACAGCACTTGAGAGTATATGCGATAGTAGCGCCATGTTGTGAATTGCTTTCAGACTTATACCTTGCAATGGTAATCACAGCTATCAGTGAGTCAGATTGAAAAATTCAGCAGTTGTGAATTGCTTTCAGACTTATACCTTGCAATGGTAATCACAGCCTCCTAACATGTATCTTTTGAAACACATGCGTTGTGAATTGCTTTCAGACTTATACCTTGCAATGGTAATCACAGCCTGTTGCCAATCAACCTCTATAAACTCCTTGTTGTGAATTGCTTTCAGACTTATACCTTGCAATGGTAATCACAGCTCAAAGAAAACATTATCATAACTCCCTGTTGTTGTGAATTGCTTTCAGACTTATACCTTGCAATGGTAATCACAGCGCACGATGCCATTTTACCATTTCTGGCGTAGTTGTGAATTGCTTTCAGACTTATACCTTGCAATGGTAATCACAGCAGAATCATTTAAAAGATGAAAACAATATCAGTTGTGAATTGCTTTCAGACTTATACCTTGCAATGGTAATCACAGCATGTCCATATGAATTGAAAGTGTTAGCGGCGTTGTGAATTGCTTTCAGACTTATACCTTGCAATGGTAATCACAGCTGAATCATTTAAAAGATGAAAACAATATCGGTTGTGAATTGCTTTCAGACTTATACCTTGCAATGGTAATCACAGCACCATTGGTTTCAGTATTAATTCCCAATTAGTTGTGAATTGCTTTCAGACTTATACCTTGCAATGGTAATCACAGCATACCCCACTTCAAGTGGTTGGTATGCTGTTGTTTATGTGGTTTTTTGGGATTGAAAAATGAGCCTGTTTTGATAGAGAAATTTTGTGAGCGATGCGGAAATATTTATTGTAAATTTCTGTTGTTTGAAGTGTATATGGCCCATTACCTGATTCGCTCCAAAATTTATTGATGCGGAGATTCCTTTTGCTCCCGCACCCTTGGTGACAGCAATAAAAATGGATCAAGCGGAAAAGTTGGGGGGATTAGGGTTGGTTTCGATAGCACGCAAATGATGCAGATTAATAAGATTTGCGCTGATTTTTTATAATAAACGCGATTTAAAATACCGTCCTTGCGAGGAAGTATAGCCTGTCCCGAGCTATCGGGAACGTGGCAATCCCGTATTAAGAAAACGAGATTGCTTCACTCCGTTGCTCTGCATTCGCAATGACGGATTTATACTGATTTTATAATCTACACATTCCTATTGCTAAATGAAAGAGAAATATGCTTACCAAAACCACCTGGAAATCTCTCATCTTCCAGAAATATTGCTTGGCCCTCAAAATGTGCTAAAAAGGAGGCAAGCGAAAAAGTTGAGGGCATGAATCCCTTTATTTTAATAGGATTTCTTTTTTGTTTTTTTGCCACAAAGATTCCAAGACCCAAAGCTGTTTGTTTTCCATGAAATTTGGAATCCGCCTACAAAAAAACTTCGTGTCTTGGCGACTTCGTGGCGACATACCAAATGAATATAAATCTTCTCCCGCCCCCAGAAATATTGCTTGATCTGGATATTCCGGAGCATGTTGACCCCATGATCCGGGAATGAACCGGAGGTTGAAAAGTGGCTTAAGCGGCTGTTTTCAACTGCCATTCCGGCGGATGCTGACCCCCTAAAGTAATATTTCAGCAATAATTCCGGAGCATATTGACCCCTCTGTTGTCAGATTCCGGAACATATTGCCCCCTCATAATGCTGGTTTTGGTTTTTTAGCGGATGATTTATATACCACTAACCGTGATCCAATGGCAGGAAAACCAAAACCAATGAGTCAGATAAAACAATTGATCATTCTCAACAAGCAGGGCAAAGGGATCAAGACCATTGCCCGAATGCTTGGCATGAGCAAGAATACCGTAAAAGCCTACCTGGTCAAGCTGGAAAAGCTGCTGGGGCAGACAGGTACGAGCCTAACCATAGATGATCTGCTCGCCCTTGAAGAGCCGGAGATCCATTCCCGTTTCCATCCTGGCAACCCTTCCTATAAGGATCCCCGGTACGATCATTTTAAAATGCGTCTTGAATATTTTCGTAAAGAGCTGAAGCGTACCGGGGTTACCAGGGCACTTTTATGGGAAGAATACAGACAGTCCCATCCGGATGGTTACAGCTACTCACAGTTCTGCCATCACCTTGACCAGCATGATCTTGCCCGATCAAAACCAACTATGGTACTTGATCATCAGCCCGGGGAAAAGCTTTATATTGATTTTGCCGGCAAAACGATTGACTACATAGACCGGGAAACCGGAGAAGTCATTTCCTGCCAGTTTTTTGTGGCCTGCCTGCCCTGTTCGGACTATGCTTTTGCCATGGCCGTGCCCAGCCAGCGTATAGCTGATTTTCTCCATGCCCTGGCCTGCTGCCTGGAACATTTGGGCGGAGTCCCTTCCCTGCTGGTCCCTGACAACCTGAAGTCAGCAGTGAACAAGGCCGACAAGTACGAACCGGATATCAACCGGGCACTGGAAGACTTTGCCAATCATTACGGTACGGCTGTCCTGCCGGCAAGGGTCAGAAAGCCTCAGGACAAGGCCCTGGTCGAGAACCAGGTCAACATGCTCTACTCCAGAGTATATGCCAAGCTGAGGAACATGCAGTTCTTTGACCTTTATGCACTCAACCAGGCCATTAAAATGCGGATCAGGGCACATAACCAGACACGGATGCAGCGCAAGCCCTACTGCCGGGAAGAGAAGTTTTTGGCCGATGAAAAACCCCTGTTGGGAAAACTTCCCGAGGACCGGTTTGAGCTACGGTACCATGCCTTGCTGACTGTGGCAAAAAACAACCATGTTTACCTGGCAAGGGACAAGCAATATTACAGTGTCCCGTATACCCTTATTGGCAAGAAAGTGAAGGTAGTCTACACCAGGTCTATGTTCTATGTGTACCATGAAGGTAAAAAGGTAGCCGTCCATGCCAGAAGCACCAAGGGCGGCTATTCTACCGTTGAAGACCATCTGTGTTCCCAGCACAGGCATTACAGGGATAGGAGCCCTGAATACTACCGGGAGCTTGCCCGTAAAAAATCAGCAGTTCTTTATCAATATGTATCCTTGCTGTTTGAGCAGAACCGGTATCCCGAGCAGCTTTACAGAACCTGTGATGGCTTACTGGCCTTAAGCAGGAAGTCCGACCCGGATACCTTTGACAGGGCCTGCAAAATAGCCATGGATCACCAGGTCTATTCTTATGGGTTTATCAGGAACATCCTTGAAAACAACATGGCCTATGAACAGCCCGATACTACACAAAAAGCCCTGCCCAAACACGACAATGTCCGGGGCAAGGAATATTACGACCAACAGAAACTCCAATTTTAACACTTAATGAATATGAATCAGATCGAAGCACAAATGACCAGGCTTAAACTGCACGGCATGTCCAAAACATGGACAGCCCTGAAGGAAACCCGCAAAACCCAAAACCTCACGTTGACAGAAGGCCTTGAGATGATGCTCCAGGCCGAGGAGCAGGAAAGGGACAACAGGAGGTTCAGAAGGCTGGAGTCCAATGCCGGATTCAGGTATAAGGCCTCCCTGGAAGAACTCAAGCTTGATAAAACCAGGGGGTTGGACGATATGGTGCTGGCATCCCTGTCCACCGGAGACTACATCACCAAAGGGGAATCGGTGCTGATAACAGGGGCCACCGGCTGTGGTAAAAGTTACCTCGCATCCGCACTGGGACACCAGGCCTGTATCCAAGGGTTCAAGGCCGCCTATTTTAATACCCAGAAACTGATGCTCAAAACCAAGATGGTAAGGCTGGAAGGCACCGCTATCAAGTTCTTTGACAAGTTGGCAAAAGCCGACCTGCTCATCATGGATGATTTTGGGCTCACACATCTGGAAAAACAGCATCAGATGGACTTTATGGAGCTCATTGAGGACCGGCACGGGAAGAAATCCACCATCATCGCAAGCCAATTGCCCGTATCCAGCTGGTATGAGGTGATTGGAGAAGAAACAATTGCCGACGCTATTCTTGACAGATTGGTACACTCATCATACAGAATCGAACTTAAAGGTGAAAGTCTAAGAAAAAAAATGTAAAATTGTCATACCATTGGATTCACAGGACCAAACCAACTTTTAGAGGGGTCAATATCCCCGGAGAGGGGTCAGTATCATCCAGAATATCCATTGATCCATAAAAATCTGCCCTATCAGTGTGATCAGTGTTCCATAAAAAATTATCCCCAACTTTCCCCTTGCCCCCTTATAATACAATAGCTAAATTTTAAAGTCTAAAAAAGCTCCAATTGCTGGCTTGGCGTTTCTTTTTCGGCCACTTTAGTACCATAGAAGAGTTCCATCATGCCAAACTGCTTGTCCGTGATGCACATGATGCCCACTTTTCCCTTGGGAGGCAGGTTCTTTCTGACCCTTTTGATATGGACATCGGCATTTTCGCGACTGGCACAAAAGCGCATGTAGATCGAAAACTGGAACATGGAAAATCCGTCGTCCAGCAGCTTCTTTCTAAAGCCACTGGCGATTTTCCGATCTTTTTTGGTGTCGGTGGGCAGGTCAAAGAATACTAGTACCCACAAACTCCGGTATTGGTTAAGTCTGGAATAAAAGCGTTCATCCATATTCGGGATAAATGATCTTTCTGCTAATGCCGGCAAAACACTCAAACAGCGAATTGGTCGTCCTGCTGGCGGCCACCATTAAAGGGCTTTTTTGCCCATCTATCCGGACATCCAACGCAGGAATGGAAAGCAATTCCTTTTTGAGATGGATATTCAGCTCCTCATACTGATCGTCGGTTTCGACGATATGCCTTACCACCATGTCCACAAATGGCCGGTATGGCTCCATGATATCATCTGCCAGGCAGTAAGCGTTGTATTTATTACGGTGCCAGATGCCCACCATGGGCAGCAGACCGGAACTGACCAGCGCCCGGGCGATGATTCCTCGTAAAATGGCATAGCCGTAGTTCAGCAGGTTATTGGGAGGGATACCTTTTTGCTCCCGGTTAAAATCCGGAATGTCAAAGATATGTTGCCAATAATAGGCTGCCGCCTGGGCCTCATTATTTCCGGTATCACCGGACTGTACGGATTTTGCCAAATGTTTGAGTTTTTGGACGGGGATTTCCCGCTCGGCCAACAGTGCGCCCTGATTGCTGATTTTAGCAGCGACAGTTTGCTGCCAAAGGTTCTTTTTGAGCGGTTGGCTGGCACCTAATTGGTGTCTGATCCGTTCGGTCTGCTCCGTGTGTCCGTGCAAGGGGAGGAGTATGCCATCGGGAAGGTGCTGACCATTGCAGGAGACGATTGCCACTTTATTATTGACCAATTTTCCCATAAGACCATTGGTGATGGTGAGCTGGGGATGTTCCAGCACCACCATGCCAATGTCCTCTATGGGTACACTTTTCTTAGGCTGGTCATCAGGAAAGCAGACGACCAGTTGCTCATTTTTGGTGCTGAGGTAGGCGGGATTGCCGAAGAAAAGAGTGCGCTTGATCATTTTTTAATCTTTTGAAATATTCCCTAACCTGTCCACTTTTAGTTTCCAGCATATTTTTTTTATCTGGGTTTTACCATCAATCATATTTTGATTCTTATTTTGCTGACTACCAAGTCCAAATTCATTCTGGATCAACTTTTTTTCAGAAATATTAATTTTATCATTGTCATTTAATTCTTTAAAGATTTCCTTGTTCTTTTTTCCATGGAATCTCCAAATGGGTTTTGAACTAGAGTAAGGGACAAAGTTGGCTATATCTCTATTACCATCAACATATTTATATATCCTATCTACCTGTTCATTTGTTAGATTATTAAAATCAACTTTTCCAGGATTTTCAATTTCTTCATCAGTTGGTACATATACTAAGTCCAAGGGCGATAATGTAAATTCCCAACTGTATTCGTTTAATTTGTCATCATAAATTTTATTTGGTAGGGGATTTAATCGTTTAGTCACATCTTGTTTTAGTGTTTCAATTAATTCAATAAGACCAACATCCTTAAATTTTCTTTCTACCAGTTTATTGCCGTTGTCCTCTTGATAGGTTCGAGCATAAAAGCCAAGATAAAGGTTCGACCCTGCATCATTTACCACATACTGTTTTGATTTAATCGAATTCTCATTTTCTTCATTTAAGGCTCTACGTTTTCCAAAACCTCGTGAAACCTTTACTTTATGTATTGGCTTGTGGTCTTTTCCATTGTTCAATTTTCGGAGATTTTCAGGTTTATTCATTTCCCCAATCGCTTCGGGTGTAAATGCAATATCAGGGTGTTCTTTGATTTTACCTTCAAACTGTTTTTCGTTTCTAAAATCCCGTTCGGAAATTCCATCTATAAAAACATTCAACTCTGAATAATCTGTATTTTTATATTTGAATTTGTTTTCTCGTAAATGGGCTATTAAATCATCAATAGATTGAAATTCATTTTCATTATCGCTTATAATAGCTCCGAATTCTTGTTTCTCAAATAGAAAATCAAGGTAATTAACAGCGTTTTCAAAAGGAAGTTTAATAGTGTCGAAACGCTTTAACTGGTTCAATAGAATAGATTTTACACGACCTGCACTATCTGAAATAGTCTTAATTTTCTCACTGTTAAAGAATGTATCCAAATCTTTTCTGATTGTTGCCTTGTCTTCCCCGTTTACTATTTTCTTTCCATAGTAAGTCGCTTCCCCTAAACTTCTTCGGATTCCCCAATTGTATTTATTGTTTGAATTTACAATCTCTTTTTGTGTCTTGGGTTCTTGTATTTTTCTCTTTTTTGTGTTTGGTTCTGCTTGGTAATAATTTACTCTATTGTTAATGACCCGTAGGTTTTGTTTGAACGTGACTATAGTGCCCTGCAAAGTCGTAAGAATCATTTTTTTATAGTTTTGCCCAAACGAAAAGAACTCTTTGTGTTGGTAATCCATTTCTAAAACAGAGTCCCTCCTGGAATTTTCCGTGTCTGCTTTACGGACTTCTCCCGGTAACATAAAACGCCAGTTTTTTTCATCTGTTTCGTCATCTTTTATTGTAAACTTAATTTTTCGTTTTAGTTTCAATCTGTAGTCCTCTAACTTTTTCTGCTTACCAAAATCATTCAATTTTTTATCGGCATTGATGTTGCTTAAATAGTGAAAATGTTCTTCCGTACACAATGCTACAATTAAAGCATCTAAAGCGTGGTGGCGATGGTCAATACGTTTGATATCATAAGACTCATCTTTTTCCCGAATACTTTCGTCCAGATTACAATCAAAATACTCTTGCCCGTTTTTTGAAATCTGCCAGTCTCCGAATAAATTGGATTGAGTTAATTCATTCATCCGAATGAATCGTGGAGCAACTAACTCTCTCCAAACTTGGTCAAGCTTCCAAGCTCTTTTTAGTTCAGTTGTAACCCTACCTGTAACCGGAAGTACATTTTTGGAGCGGAATTCTACTTCTCCTGGTTCTCTCACAATGTGGCTTAACAACTCCATTGCTTTTCGGGCAATGTGGCGAGCATTATTCATTTGACTGTTGATAAATCCTTTTGGAATGTCTTTAGAAAGTAGAATGTATCGTTTTGTGCCTGAGAATTGGGTTTTAACAATACTTATATAATCTTCTTCTGTACAGACAGGAATACCTAAGTAAGGCTGCCCATTTTGGGATTGAATAAAGACTCTTGCAGTTTTATTACTTTTCAGCTTATTTAATTCTACTTCAACAACAACTTTATTGCTCAATGAATTATTCGTTATAGATGCTTGGGGGAAAATATGGTCGATGTTGTATTTTTTACCATCAAACAACTCTGTTATCTTTATTATCTGTCCCGAATAAGGAGAACGGTATCCCTGTTCTATCCAAAGTTTATATTTCTCAAAATCACCTATAGTAATTTGTGGCTTTTTGAGAATAGTTTCAATATCTTTTTTAGTGATATTTTCTTTTCTCAGTTCTTCATTCTCTTCAAAAAAATTCTTGTCCAAATTATTTCTATCTTCCGCACCTTCCTCGACAATTTTCAATCGCTCAAAATGGTCTTTGTTATTTGGATTAGCATTGTATGGATTATGCATTAAAAATTCCTCTAACACTTGTCGGATTCGTTTGTTTTGGGCACGATTTCCTGACATTCGTTTGGATTCAGCTTCTTTTTCTTTGGCAGATTTTTTCAATTCTCTTCCGACTTCCAAATGAATACGGTCAAACAGTTTGTTAGGGTTGTCTGACCCTTCTTCCCTTTCTCCATAATAATCCCATATATCAGCCACTACCTGCATCATTTCCAATATGACTTTTTCGGCAACAGGATTATTTAAAGAGTGTTGTTTTAGTTCTTGGTGAAGCTGTTTTCTGATTTTTTCAGGCGATGTCCAATATTTGGCTTGTGGCAATTCCGAATGACGACCATAAACCAAATACGAGGCTTGTGTAAGGTTTAGGTCTTTAAAAGCTTCTACTTTTTCAAATTCCCTAAAAGTATTGAACAAGCCTTTTGGAAATGGAATTTCACCTTTTTGTAAATCAACATTAGTTACGACCACTTTGGAATAATCAACTTTCTCATCATCCTGTAGCTCAAAATTTATCTTACTTAGTCTGTTTAGTATTTCTGACTTTCTTTTTTCAAGTGTCGATTTCCACTTCTTATGCCAAACCTCATTTTCCCAAGTATATTTTTTGTCTTTATTGCCTTTTTGAATTATTGGAATTAATTTTTTTAGTGCTTTTTCAGAATATGCACAATTTCTTGAAGTGTACATTGGATAATTAATAAAGTCCTTGATGATTTTTTCTTTAATTTCATTGTCAATGTTGAAATCTTTAAAATAGTTATTGAAAAAAGTAGAGGCACTCTTATTGTCATTTGCCGTTCGTTCTTTATAGCTGACTGAATACAAATAATGCCATAACTCCTTTTCTTTTTCTTGCGTAAGAAAATCGGCATATTCCTTAAATCCCCATCGCTTAAAACGTGTGACAAAACTCACCCTCGTTTCGTTACCTTTTATTTCTTCATCATCTGGAAAATTCCAAGCGTAATTACTGTCTTTTTTCTGGTAATCAATATTAAATTTCTTTTTACAATAAGTAAGGAATTGGTCTTGATTTAAAGATTTTCGGTTGTTCAACATTTCAAAAAGCTCTTGATATTCTTTTTCACTTTTAAAAAACTCTTTCGTAACATCCTGATTGGTTAATAACCTTCCATCAACTTCCTTTTCAAGTTGAATCAACCTTAAATTATGCAGTTTATCCCAAATCCTGAATTCCTGAAAATAAGGATGTGATGCAGAAACCACTTTAATATAAACAGGCTCCTTTTTTACTTTCAACTCTCCTGTTTCTAAATCAACGTTTTCAATAGGATTGCCGTTTTTATCTTCAATATTTTTCCAATAGCGTATCTCATATTTACAGTTGGCAATCTCTGATTTCTTGCTTTTCAATGGTCTTTGATACAGCAAAACATCATCTACCAATAAATGCTGAATGGCATCTTTGTTTTTTAATAAAGACTCTTGGTGGCTTTTATTTTTGGGATATAATGTTTTTACACATTGTTCAAACACTTTTTTATCTTCTAGACTGGAGTGAAACTTCTTTTGTGTACAAATGATTTGGTTGAGTTCTTCACAATAAAAGGTTCTATCCACCACTTGAAATATTCCACCAATGATTTTGGTACGATTGCCAGTTTTGGCATCGTTTTTTAAAACATTGTATATCTTGGGAGATATGTAATTTTTTACATTATCTCTTTCATCCAAATAGCCATTCAAACTATTAAATTTCAATGCTTCTTTTTCTGTTTTCTTTTTCATTAAAGTCCAATCACTTGAATTATCGTTTAAATCCGGTTCTCTTAGTTTTCTCTCTTTTCCTTGTTGAGTTTTAAGGTTTCCAGTATTATCATAAACTGTTTCTATAATATAGTCGTAGAACTTATTAATTGCATTGTTGTAATTGAAAGTATAGTTCTCCCTGGGAGGTTTATTTTCTTCCCAACCATTATGATATTTCAATGTGTACTTATGTTTCCTGCTCTCTTTTTTATAATTAACCTTCATTATCTTTAGAGGATAAATATCAACGACCTTAAATTCTGATTTTTTATCATCTGTATTACCCTGTTCGTCAACTTTAGATGTTTTTATTACCTCTTTTAAATCATCTTTAAAGGTCATTTGAATATCCGAATACTCATTATAAATAAAACTGTCATTTCCGTCTAAATGAACTTCATAGAATTGCTTTCCTTCTTCAGTTCTCTTAGAAATAACTTCTTTTACTCGTAAATCAAGTTCCTCAACTATTTCACCTTCCTTTGTGGATTTATCCTCTACTTCAGTTTTTTCATAGCCTCTCTTTTGATTGTAGCTTAAAAGAATCCAAGCCAGTTCTTCTAAAGCTATTTTCTCGGAAAGTGCTTTTTGTCGCAAATAATACAAAGTCCAATCGTAAGGAATCCGCTTACCGTTCTCATTTTTTATTTCTTCATTTCCAATATCATCAAGCATTTCTTTATATGAATCCATAAAGAGGAATTCTGCTTTTTTACCCTTTTGCTTAGGCAAATAGGCAAGTTTTGGTTCTTTGTTTGGCTTAAACTGTCCGCACTTCTCACCTTTTGAATTGGTAAAATCAATTTCAAGTTTATAGTGTTTAGGAAGTGCATCAAGCAAGTCAAGAATCAAATGCAATCTATCTCTCCTTAGTAAATAGCGCTCATTTAAACGTCTTGAACCTCTTTTTTCTGTTCTTTGTGCTGCGGTACTTTTTATTTTACCACTGCTTTCAAAGTCCTTAATTTCTGTGGCATCCATTGGTAATATCCGTGAGCCTAGCCCTAAAATTTTTAGAGTTCCTTTTTTGTGGTTTATTTCAACCATTGCCCAGCCAATACTGTTTGTTCCTAAATCAAGTCCTAATATTCTTTTCATCCTATCTTACTTTAATATCATAGATTGTTCTTCTTCTATTAATGTCATCTGTATCATCAGCGGGCTGATCACTTAGGGGAAGGTCACTTGCTGTAGGGGGATTCACAACCAAGTCTGTCCAAATGCCAACGTTGACTTTATAAAGTGATTGGTTATGCGTGACTCGCCTTTCTAATTTGGCTTCGGCATCCATCAAATTCGGCAAAACAATATTTTCGTATGCCTTTAAAAATTCTTTTCTATCAATTTTCATGAGAAGTAGTTTGGTTATTATGGTCCAATTTGTATCTTGCCTTTCTGAAAGCAATTCACAATAAGGATTATTCCGTTGTGAAAACATTCAAGGCGGGGCAACTCGCCTTTTTTTATGTTATTGATTTATCTTTTCTTTTTATTCATCCTCAAAATAATGGTTTTGGTTTTCTTATAAAATACCCAAAATGGAGTATTTTTTAAGTTTTGGTAGTATATGGTGTAAGGTTCCCCTATTTTTTTGACCAATGGAAACAAAATATCCGCTTTTTTTGCTGATATTTTGTGGGTATTACGGAGGTATGACGTGCCTTAGCTTACATAATAGTAATTGGCGTACAAATAAACTAAAACCAAGTCCCCTTTATGAACTTGAAATTACTGCAGCAGTTGGCTGAAAAACGAATTTACTTGAGAGTGATCAGCTTATTTTTGGTGGTGGCCTATATTTCAAGCTGTGCCAAAATCGGAAGAAAAGATTACCAGGAAGGAAAAACCGTCCATGGTGACAAGGCCATGGTGGTATCTGCTCATCCAGAGGCCACTAGAGTAGGAGTGGAGGTGTTGGAGCAAGGGGGAAATGCCATTGACGCGATGGTGGCCGTGCATTTTGCATTGGCCGTGGTCTATCCTGCTGCTGGGAACCTGGGCGGCGGGGGATTTATGATGTATCGCCAGCCGGACGGGGAAGTGGTTTCACTTGATTTTCGTGAAAAAGCGCCGATGGCCGCTTACGAAGAAATGTACCAAGACGAAAATGGCGATATCATTGATGGTTTGAGCCTGGCCGGGCCAATGGCTTCCGGTGTGCCCGGTTCGGTGGACGGTATGCTCACTGCCCATGCCCGCTATGGCACGATGCCCCTAAAAAAACTGTTGCAACCTGCCTATAAACTTGCCCGAAGTGGCTTTCCCGTTACTGCAAAGCAAGCCAATAACTACAACCGGTACCGTAACACATTCATCGAACATAACCGGGACAGTACAGTGATTCCCTTAGTGAAGTTGGATGGCAAATGGGAAGAAGGAGACCTATTGGTCCAAAAAGACTTGGCAGCCACCATCAAACGCATTCAGGATGAAGGACGCGATGGGTTTTATAAAGGTAAGACAGCAGCACTACTGGTGGCAGAGATGAAAGCCGGGAATGGCATCATCGAACTGGAAGATATGGCCAAATACGAAGCGAAGTGGCGTGAGCCAGTCACTGGAAAATACAGGGGAGCGACGGTTTACAGCATGGGACCACCAAGCAGTGGAGGCATTGCTTTGATGCAGTTGTTAAAAATGTCCGAACATTTTCCTATTGGTGAATTGGGTTTTCATACTCCTGAAACCATTCATCTGATGACCGAGATGGAGCGAAGGGTCTATGCGGATCGGGCAAAGCACTTGGGAGATGCTGATTTTTGGGACGTGCCCCAGGAGGAATTGTTGGATGATGAATACATTTCCAAGCGTGTAAGACAAATTGATCCTAATAAAGCCACGGACAGTGAAAAGGTACTTGCCATGCAACTAAACCATAAGGAAAGCGAGGAGACCACCCATTACTCAATCGTAGATGCCAATGGCCATGCCGTGTCCGTTACTACTACCATCAACTCAGGTTATGGATCCAAGGTGTTCGTTTCCGGAGCGGGCTTTTTGATGAACAATGAGATGGATGATTTCAGCAGTAAGCCTGGCGTCCCAAATGTCTATGGTCTGCTTGGAGGTAAAGCCAATGCCATCCAACCTGAAAAGCGGATGCTCAGTGCCATGACACCTACCATTGTGGAAAAAGATGGAAAGCTTAAAATGGTGGTCGGAACACCCGGTGGAAGCACGATCATCACTTCTGTATATCAGGTGGTCTTGAACGTACTGGACCATCAGATGAACATGACCGATGCGGTGACCGCTGGAAGGGTGCATCACCAGTGGAAGCCCAATTTTATCTTTCCTGAAAGGGATGCCCTGGATCCATTCACCAAAAAAGCACTTGAGAAAATGGGGCACCAAATCAAAGAGAGGGGAAGCATCGGCCGTGTGGATGCTATTTTGGTAGGCATAGACGGCAAACTGGAAGGAGCTGGTGATCCACGGGGTGATGATTGGGCTGCAGGGTATTAGAGGTTGGAGGTTTTAATGTTTGAAGGCTGGACTGTTCGTGGATAGTAAAAAAGTGGTGGGATTTCTACTAAGCCAAACCCCACCACTTCCTCACTCAACATACGTCGTACATAATACCACCACATACTAAATGATAAATACCCAATACCGCTTACTACAGTTTACTTAATCGGATACTTCCAATTCCATCGTTGCCCAGACCTGTCGTCCATCTGGGGTGATTTGGCTTACCTTGACTTCATACACTCCCGGTATCTGGGAAGCAGAAAACCGAAGGGTTGTTTTTCCATTATTGTCCAACTGAACATTTTCTTGATATAGTAATATGGACCTGAAATCGGGAAAGTGTTCGCTCTTTTTGCCTGGATTGAATTGCCAGTTTACAGGCTGTTGGATTTGTGGATATTCTAAGTAAAGTGCATGTTCTGGAATGGGGTACTCCCCAAAATCATTGTCGTATGAGGTGAAGCTCAGGATTCCATCAAAGCCATAGCTGAGGATATAGAAGCGGCGATTGATGATTTCGGCCCTTTTGATGTTTTCAGGGCTAAATTGGGCAAGTTTGTCACTGTCGAAGACGGGCATCCCGTCCACGAGAATCAGTGGATTGCCGTCAAAGACCGAATGCTCAGGGATATTGGTCAGCTTAAAGAAATATTTTCCTTTATTTTTTCGGACCAATGCCGTAGGCATATATTCTTTTAGTGTAGTGGCCAAATCCTCAAAACGGTTATAATCATCCAGGTTGTAGCCACGATCAGGAGCATAGCCGGTGACTATGGGTTGCAGGCTTTTTTGTGTTGGCTTGTAGAAGTATGTGGTGGTGCTGGCACTTAATACCAAATTGTCCAATAGTGTTTTATGTTCTGGTCTTATTTCCAGTTGCGGAAAATCCAATGTTTCCCCAGCAGGAGCTTCTGCAAAAGGCAGTTCCAAGTTCAGGCCAAAAGGTACTGAATCCACATCCGATTGGAGCAGCAGAAATTCGTAGTGTTTCAGGGCTCCCAGGTCAAAAAAGATTTCCCCCTGTTTATTTGCCGTTCCCAGATACAGGGCTGATTGGTCACCGTGGGCAGAAAGGAAGTATAGCTTGGTAGTATCAGCTTTTTTTTCTGTCAGCCTACCTTTTATGATGTGGCCGCGCAGTTCCGGTAAAAGGTCGGCAGTATTGGCTTCTTTGTCTATTGCAGGGGATGTTTGGATAATTCGTTGGCCATCAAGGAAAGGATTTTTTCTGCTGATGGAAATGGATACTTGGCTGTTTGGACTGGCGGACAATGTCAGGCTTGACTGCTCTCCAAGTGTGAGTTGTGTACTTTCAGGTTGAATGGCAATGGTATTGGACGAGGTGTTGGAGTCCCCATTACCATCAAGTGATTTTCCTGGACTTTTTGGTGAGGGAGAAACTGCCGGGTTGATCACAGTAATCAGTTCTTGATGGTACTGGGCAGCATCATTTAGGGATGCGGCATAGCGTGAATAAACCCTTAGAAGGTAATGGTCTGAAGGTGTATTCTCAGGCACGGTCAGATAGGCATCCGCTTTGCCATTTTCCAGTGGAATTACAGCACCACCAAAGCGTTTTCCCGATCGGCTGATCAAATCCGCATACGCAAAATTCGACTTGGTAGGTGCTTGGTCCATGGTAATGCTGATGGACAGCGGCAACCGTTCTCCAGCCACAGCTATCGCTTGACCACTGTGAACGTAGACGATCTCTTTTGGCAGTAAGGGGACTTGCTGGGTTTGTTGCGCTAGCAAGTTGGATCCCAATATTCCGAATAAAAACAGTAAAAATAATCTCATCATCAAATTAATTTTCCCAAAAGTCAGGTTGAATATTAGTGCCCCTAAGGGTGCAGTCAGCACATCTTCTACTTCCGCTACGATAGCCAATGATGCCTCCGGAGCCCATTCCTTCTACAGAAGTGATTGGTACAGTCCTGCCACTCGAAAATATTGCGGTCACCTCTGCTAAAAAGACAGTGTCGCTATTCAATTCACAGCCTGCATAAAAAGGATTAGAAACGATCCAATAGCCAATGTCCGACCTGTCAAAGTAGACCCTTCTGGAGGTGGATGCACCCGCCGTGACCATACCGATGGCCTTGTGATTACCATTGCCCTGAAAATGTACGTTTGTGCTCAGGTTAGAAGGCAGCGGACTGAAGATATCTCCCATGTCATTGGTGTTTTTGTCCAATATTTCATAAAACGTAAATGCTTCCTTGGAGATGGCCCGTTGATGTACGTTGATAGAATACCTACGGGTGAATTTATCTGATCCAAAGGGGACGTTTTGGAGTACTTTTTCATAAATGTATTCGTCTTGGTATTGTGCTGAAGAGGCGATATTGATGGTGTTGGAATATTCGGTACGCCAGCAGCGATCGATCCGTTCTTCAGGGCTGTCCCGGTAAACGATCGAGTCCAGCGCTGGATCATATTTCAAAAAGGTGATCAGTTCAGGATTGAATACCCACGTCTCTTCATATTCCCATGCAAAAAACCGAACCTCATCATCACCATGTGTGGAGATATATACTTCTGCGGATGACCGCTCATCTTCGGCTCGCTTGATCCCCACTTCTTCAATCTCCGGACTAATGAGCGGTGTCAGCCAATCGCTTTGGTATAGTCCTTGATCCGGCACTTCAATGTTCAGCCTGTACTGTTGATCATTGGAGAGGGAATGCGCCTCGCTGTAGATGCCTTCTTCAGTACTGGGGAGTGGAAAAGTCTCTCCAGATTGGCTTTCGATAAATACTTGGGCATTGGAGACAGGGATATATGAGGTCAGAACATCATTTAATGACCCTGTCGTGCTGAGTTTGATCACGGTGGCCTCACCTCCAGTTTCGATATGCCCTTCCACTACTAAAATACCCAGGTCTTCTTGGTTGATCTCGGGATCATAGGGCTCACGACAACTGTTCAGCAGTAACGAGGAGATGATGAGCGAATAGAGGAGTTGGTTTATCTTCATGTCCAATTAGAATTTGAAATTATAGGTAATGTACGGAATAGGCTGGGCGTATATTGATAGTTGGTAGCCCCTGAGGTTACCATTGACAGGTGTATAATACACCGAGTAGGGGTTGCTTCTTCCGAGCAGGTTGTACACCCCAAGTGACCATGAGGCGTGCGCAGGTTTGTCCACTTTATGATTGCCTTCCAAGTTCATGGACAGGTCAATTCTGAAATAATCTGGGATCCTGTAGGCATTTCTGTCGGAGAAGTAAACTTGTTCCGCTCCATTATAGTAGAATTTTGCGACAGGAAGCGTTATCGGCCTTCCTGTGCTGTAATTGGTGTTTAACGAGACATTGGCACGTTTGGAAAGTTCATAGTTCATGGCGAGCATTACAGCATGGGGTTGGTCAAAATTACTAGGATACCAACTGCCTCCATTGACTTTCTCAGCAGGTTCATCACCAGCGGTTTGCAGCGCTGATCTGGAGAAGGTATAACTCAGCCATCCATTTAACCTGCCCGTGGATTTTTTCACCTGAAACTCCAGACCATAGGCTCGCCCGTCGGTATTGAGCACATCTTGCTCGATGTCATTGTTCAGGAGCAATTCTGCACCACTTCTGTAGTCAATGAGGTTTTTGAGTCCGCGGTAATACACTTCCACGGATGCTTCTAATTTGTCATCTTTTAGAAGAAGGTCCTTATAGAAGCCCAATGAAAACTGATTGCCTTGCTGGGGCCTGATATAGGGATCACTTAACTTCCATGTATCTGTAGGCGTGGCTGAAGAGGTATTTGAAAGTAAGTGAATGTATTGCCTTGTAGTATGGTATCCTGCCTTGATGGAAGTGAAATTATCAATGATATACCGCCCAGACACCCTTATTTCAGGAGCTGAATAGGTAGAGATGACTTCGTTGTTTTCATAAAACTCTTCTCCAGTGATCGTCGCTTCGCTTTTGGGCAGTCCATCTGCATAGGTGTAGAGTTGATTTGGTCCCAGAAAATTATAGATCACATATCGTACACCATAGTCTGCGGTCAGCTTATCGTTGATCTCAAAGCGGTCTCCCAGATAAAAAGCCGTCTCCAGCGCCTTTTCCCTATTTACTGTTTCTGGTATTATGATGGATTCGTCGGTCAAAGGGACCATATCACCTGGATTCATATCATAATAGATATTATCCATGCCAAAATGAAAGGTATGCTGATCATTGTGCTCATAAGTGAAATGCGCCTTGAAGTTGTATTGCACTATGTCAAAATCAAAAGTATAGGCGTTCAGTGGATTTTCATATCCTTCGATACCAAATTCATATTGATCGATGCCCACGATAATTTCACTTTCAAGCCGATCATTATAATAATGCTTCCAGTTGAGGTTTGCATTGCGGTTGCTGTAGTTGAACAGGGTGTCTGCGACAAAGTTAAAGTCATCTTGGCTCCAGTAGGAAGAAAAACTCAGTTCGTTTTTATCATTAAAATAATGTTTGAGGTTAAGGTTAAGGTCATAGAAAGAAGCACTGGCAGCATTGAGGTCGGATTTCTCATTGACCAGATTGAGGAGCCAGTCGCTATAAGTGGCCCTTCCACTGACCAAGAAGGTGGTTTTATCACTAATTGGGCCATCAAAAGTCAATCTGCTGGTGAGCAGTCCGATCCCTCCCTTTCCGTGGAATTTTTCCCGGTTACCGTAGTTCCCTTTTACGTCCAGGACAGATGATAACCTGCCGCCATACTGGGCGGGCATGCCGGCCTTGTGCAGTTCTATTTCTTCCACCATATCACCATTGAAGGAGGAGAAAAATCCAAAAAGGTGGGAAGGATTATAGATAGTGGAATTATTCAGTAAAATCAGGTTTTGATCGGCAGCACCACCTCGGACATTAAATCCTACACTGGATTCACCGACGGTTTTTACGCCAGGCAGGGTGAGGATACTCTTGATGACATCCACTTCACCCATGACGGAAGGGAGCCTTTTCATGGACGCTATGGACATCGTTTCCACGCCCATTTCTGTACGGTTGATATTGGACAATCGGTCAGAGCTTACGATGACTTCATCCAGCGAAACGATGCTTTCGTCGATTTGCATTAACAAGCTTCCATCACCCAATAGCTCCACTTGACGCTGCTCCTGATACTGTCCCAGATGCTGCACGTGGAGGGTGTGCCTTCCTTTTGGCAAGGTGATGCTAAAACGTCCATTTTCATCTGTTACCGCCCTGGTGTATTGTTGTTTTTCGAACACCACTGCGCCGATGATCGGTTCACCGTTCTTTAGGCTGAAGATCCTCCCACTGAGTGTGGCGACATCCCGGTTATCCTGACCATCAGCCTCCCCGATGATCCAAAGCTTATTGCCCGTATAGGCCCTGTCCAGGTCGCGTTCGTCCTGTGTGTGGGCAAGGCTATCGGCAGACTGTTCCGGGTCAAAGAAATCTTTGGATAATGCGGTGTGGAATTGCTCCATTTGATGGATAAAAACACGCTGTTGGTCGTCAATAGAGTAATGAAGGGGAGTTTTTTCGAAAATCAGATCCAAGACATCCTCTAACTCATTTTCTTTGGCACTGATGTTTACAGACAAGGTGTCCACATCAGCGTCTTGATAGAAGAATCGGTAGTGGGTTTTGTTTTCCACAGTGTTGACAAATTGGGAAAAGCGGACACCTGGGAATAAGCCCGAAATGGTTTCCTTCTGCACATCCTGTCCATGTGCCTGGAGGGAAAGCAGGGTAAGGGCCGTGCATAAAAGTAACTGCTGTAGATTGTTCCTCATAGATTAATAGTTGGTTGATTGGGAAGTGTAAAAATTGCCCAGTGCTATCAGTGCTTGACGTAGCTGTTTTTTAAAGCGTAATCCCTCTTTACGGATAATTTTGTTGACTTGTTTTTTGGGAATTCCCATGGACTCCTCAATATGTTTTTTACGCGTAATGCGATGATAGCCATCCGCGGTCTTTACGAAGAAATCTTCGTGATTTTCAAATTCAAATGATTTATCTGAGGAACCAAAATCTCTTTTGATCTCTTCTTCCTTATAATGTTTGGATATGATGGTGACTTGGTCGTCCCAAAGGACTTCATAGTAGCCGTTGAAATGCCAAGAGTACCCCGGTATATCCGGTAGCTGGATAAATCTTCTTCCATTTTTAAGCTGGAATGCCTGTACTTTTCTGTTGTCCAAAATGATCTGCTGGAAGTTTCGGGGATGGTAGGTGATCAGTTGGTCTTTTACCACATCGAAATTGAGCAAAACGTGGTCAAATTGCTCACCGTTAATGGTCACTGAGCCCTCGCCGTACTCAGATGAAACCAAAAATGGCGTCCCATCGACGTGAAAGGTACCGCCTACTTCATATTGCCCTCCTGTGGAGGTTTCTTGCGGGAAGGGGATTTTGTCATTATAGACCTTCTGAAGAAGAAATTCGCCAGATGGAGCATCCTGGGCATAGCCTGTCAGGGAAAGGAAGTATAAAACAAAAACGGTAGTTCCTAAATAAAAGTAGTTGATCATAAAGCAAATTAGATAATTCGCTTATTAAAATGAAAAAGAGTTTATTAATTGTTTTAATTCAGTGATAAGTGGTTAACAATAGGCGCCGTTATTCCCGATTTTGGCGGAGGTAAAAATACAAAGAGCCCAGCATAACCGGGCTCTTTTAGGACTTGTTGAAATCATTAACCTTTATTTATCCACTGAAAGTCCATTTTTGGCCAAAGTGTCTTCATTGTTAGATAGATTGGTCCAATCAACGTTTAGTTTAGGGTTAATTCCGTTGATGTATTTTTCGATATTGGTATAGCCGTCACCATTGAGGTCGCTATTGGCATCGGTAGGATCATTAGGATCTAGGCCGTATTTATTTTCCCACTCGTCGGGCATACCGTCCTTATCAGTGTCCTGATACGGGGAGCCATTGTATACGGGATAGCCGCCTACTTGGCTGATATCGGTGATAATTCCTTTCTTATAAGCATCTCTTGGAAGCCTTCTGTGTTCAAACTGGTAAAAGGATTCCGGATCGAGGCCTTTTACATATTCGGGTTTTCCTGTTTTGACGGTACGGATGATTCGTTGGTCTACCGGATCCCTTTTAGGCAAGGTGGCACCTGCATTTTCCGTGACAAACTCGACAGCCTCTTCAGTAGGCATAATTGTCAAGTGCGGCATCGGAAAAGGCTTCTCGGATTTCATTCGAGGGAAGTAATGCTTTGCTTCCTGATAGGTCATCAGCTGGCCATCTTTTCCTTCCATCTGCACGCCACCGTTCCAATTGTTCCCAGTGACTTCTTCATTGCCTTCTACGATGTTTCCTTCGACGTATGCCCTTCCGAAAACCATGGAATCCAAGTCACTTCTTCCGGCTTCTGGTTTGAGGATTCGGTAGCTTACCGACCTGCTCAGATCCGTCACGGGCCCTGGTTTATAATAGTTGTTGATGATATTGTATTT
This sequence comes from Echinicola soli, assembly GCF_006575665.1. NCBI lineage: Bacteria > Pseudomonadati > Bacteroidota > Cytophagia > Cytophagales > Cyclobacteriaceae > Echinicola > Echinicola soli. The sequence goes on along the minus strand of NZ_CP041253.1, from coordinate 4,730,364 downwards.
AGCCTTGTAATCGCCACCATCAGTGGTCCGGTGGGACCAGTTGAAGATGATGTTATTGACAAAATTGAAGATACCGTTCCAGCCAATGGAAGGATTCCTGCCGGCATTGCTGGCCCAAAGGTTTCTCATAAAAGAGCAGTTTTCACCCCCCAAGGTGCTACCAAGGGAATGATTGTAGGTGTCAAGGTCTTCGGAGAAGATGCTGTTTTGGATCGTAATGTTGACAGTGGGGAGTTTTTCTCTTTTATAACCTCCTCCGGGATCGTACATATGGCGATAGATGGACATGTTTTCATCTAATCCCCAGCTGGCAGAAACGTGGTCGATCATGATATTTCCGACAGGATTGCCGCCTATGGCATCATCCCTTCGGCCTACGAATGTTTCCCCTCTTCTGAACCTCATGTGCCGGATGACCACATCATGGGTGTCCACCCAAACCGTCTCACCAGCTACACAAACTCCGTCACCTGGCGCAGTTTGTCCGGCGATGGTCACATAGGGTGCCCTGATGATCAATGGCGTTTCCAATTTGATGATGCCGGCTACGTTAAACACGATGATTCTGGCACCGCCGGTTTCACAAGCCTCCCGGAGGGTGCCGGGACCATGATCTTCCAAGCTAGTGACTGTGATTACTTTACCGCCTCGGCCACCAAAGCTGTACATCCCGCCACCTTCAGCTCCAGGGAATGCAGGAATTTCTGCTTGGGGAAGGTCTGTGGGGCGGGCTGCCCAAGGAATATAAGGCTTGCCCTGCATTTCTTCTCGATAAACGGCTATTCGGGCTTTTTCCCAGGCCTCATCGGAATGCTGTAATGCTGCTGACTTGATGGAGTCTGCCTTCGCCCTTTCTTCCGAAGAAACGTCTGGGTACTGGGCAAACACTTTCGAGCAAGATAGGAAGGTGATGACCAAGCATAAAAAGCTGATTCTATTCTTTAGCATTGCAATTTGGTTTATTGTTCTTTTTAGGATTTGGCAATAGGATTATGGTCCTTATTGCCTGTTTTAAAGTAATGCTAACTTACTTTATTTGATAAAAGCCTGTAACCAAAAGCCTTTCAAAAGGGAAAATCTTTCTTCGAACTGGGATATTTTTGCGTTGGAGTCAATGACAATTTTATTATTGAGTCCGAGACCTGTCTGACCGGTCAAGTCTGCTTGGCGTAGACAGGTTCAAGGTTATTCTGTACCGGGGCACAGCCCTCGGTACAACCACGTCTTAGCGTTGTCCCGCCGTCTCTGACGCGGGAGCACAAAGACTGAGTCTCCCGCCTCAACCTTATATTTTTGCTATCTGCATTTTCTCTTTTCTACGATCTACCCCACCTAACCTCCCCCCGCAGCGGGGAGGAACAATTTGGCTCATATCTCAAGTCTCATTACTCATTACTTTCTCCCTAAACGGCTATCTGTCCAGCCAGGCTTTAAAATCAGGGGTCTTTTCACTGCTGATGATGATTTCAGCGTCTAGCGGTGGGGTAAGGTCTAGCTTTACCCGGCCTTTGAAATAGGGATGGATAGCGGATACCGCATCGATATGAAGGATCAGTTGCCGGTTTGCCCTAAAAAAGATGTCGGGATTGAGCACCTGGCCAAGCTCGTCCAGGGATTGGTCCAGCGGATAACGATCCGCTTCATTCGTGACCAAGAGGTTTAGCTTCCTGTCTGTATAGATGTAGGCGATGTCCTCGGTTTTTATGGATCGGATTTTGGTCCCTGCTTTTACCAAAAAGCGAGACTTGTAGGAAGGCTCCTTCTGCTGGAGGGCCTGAAGCAGTTCCTCTACATTGATGGTCGGGGAAGGTGGAGGAGCAAGGGTGTTGATTTTTTTTAGCTTTTCCAGGCTCTGTTCCAGCTTTTCATAGGAAAATGGCTTTAGGAGGTAATCAATGCTGTGGACTTGAAAGGCTTTGATGGCGTATTGATCGTAAGCTGTGGTAAAGATCACCGGACTGGTGACTTCCACTTGTTGGAAGATTTCGAAACAGACCCCGTCATCTATCCGGATGTCCATCATGATCAAGTCCGGTGCAGGGTTTTTCCGGAGCCATTGGACGGTATCCTTTACCGCGGTAAGGTTATCCAAAATTTGTATAGCGCTGTCGTATTTTTCCAGCATTTTAATCAATTTTGCAGCAGCTAAATCCTCGTCTTCTACGATCAGTACCTTCATGATGGATAGGGTTGATGGTTTTTTTGATATTTAATGATTTCCGCTAGTAGGGCTGTCCTCTTTTAACAGGGGAAGCTTAACGGTGAATTTAGTATCGTTTTGGGAGATGACCATTTCCTCATCAGAGAAATAGGCCAATCTTTTTATGATGTTGTCCAGCCCGGATTTTGGCAGGGAGGAAAATGCTTGGTTTTTGGGCTGATACGTATTTTCGACGATGATGTATCGTTCGTTTTCCATGAAAATATTGATGGTCAATGGTTGGGAAACGGTTGCGATATTGTGTTTGATGGCATTTTCCAGCAGCATTTGTAACGCCAAGGTGGGGATATAAAAGGTGGCCTTGGACGGGTGATAGTCAATCGAGATTTTCAATTGTCGGTTTAGACGCTGCTGAAAGAGGTAAATATAGGAGTGGATAAACTCAATCTCCGTATCCAGTTCGACCAGTTCCTCATCTCGGTGCTGGAGGACATAGCGGTAAACTTCCGCAAATTTGTCCAGAAACCTGTGGGCATCCGCCGTGTCAATATCGATCAAAGAGGAAAGCACATTAAGGTTGTTGAACAAGAAGTGGGGATCAATGTGCATTTTTAGGGATTCCAGCCGGCTCTTTAGGTTTTCGGCCTGGAGTTGCTCGGACCTGAGCGCAGCCTTTTTCCACCGTTGCATAAAGTAAACGCCAAAATTAATGGACATTACCGGGATGTAAAACAGCAAGCCGTAAATGTTCAAAAGGAGCATTTGTTCACCATCAGGAGGCAATCCGATAAAAAGCGTTTTGAGAAAATAGTAACAGAGATTGATACAGACCAGGGAATAGGCTCCACTGATCAAAAACTGTATCAGAAAGCGACGCAAGGGAAGCTTTCCCCAGGGATGGACTTTTTCCAGTAGCTGATGGATTTTGATATTCCCCCAGACCAGGAGCGTTAGGACGGCAATGATCCATAACAGGGCAGCGGCATAACTGGTCTCTCCAAGAGCAAACAGCCCCAGCACCGGCAGTACTACGGCGGCAGCTATGCTGATGAACCATCTTTTGTTTTTAAAACCCCTCTTTACTTCCATCCAGATTGAAGAAATAATAACCAAATTGTAGTGCAATTTAAATCTTTGCATTGAAAAAGCACTAAAAGTGGCCTAGTGATCAAATTTTAGTTTCTGTAAATTTTGCCAAGGGATATAGCTAAACTGGCCATTCATCGACCTGACCATGATGCCCCAGTTGTTTTGGTCCACGTCACTCCGTTCTCCAAGGATGATTTTTTCATTATCCACCAGGATCACCGCTGTATGGGTGTCACTTACCGGATACACTTCCTTGATCAGAGAAAAAGGGATTTGCCTTAAACCGCCACCTTGCGCCCAGCCATCCAAGGTTTCTATGCTCCAATGTTCATCCAGATCGTAGTAAATGGATCCTGTGATTTCCTGTCCACTTTTTAGCTTTACAGTGCCATGGAGTGCGCTGGGAGATGTAAAATCATCATAGCTAAACGCCGATCCGGCCGGATAGGGTGTGAAATGGGCCGTTTTAAAATCACCCCATTTTAGGGCTATCTGCCCCCAATGGGGATTACGTATTTGTATACCGGTATTTTTGTTGGTGACATTGGTGAATTCGTGGAGGTAAATTTCCTTGTTGGATTGTAGCTGGATAAGGGAACCTTTGTTTTTGGGGCGAATGGATTTTACCTCGTAAAAGTGATAGCGTGCCCTGCGGTCATCGATGGTGGTACCGTCCAGGTATTGGTCATCGAGGTGTTCGTCCATGTCCCACTTGATCAAGCCTTCATAGGCATAGCCTGTCCTGGTGGTTACATGCCCATAAAGAGGGCTGCTTTCAAAATTTGGCAGCTTTGCGGGTGTCTTCTGAAATCGAACACGTTCGATGTTTCTCCACGAAAGCGTCCTCTTTTTCCCGTTTTCGAGCTGAACGGTGATGGATTCGCCCAGTTGATGATCATATTCCTGGTCGCCATCCAAAAATACCCGAATGTTCTCATGGTTTTTCAGTACGATGGTAGCATCGGCATCCCCTGTAACCATAATTTCCAGAAGATTCCCAAATTGACTTCGGAATGTGAGTTTACGAGAAGGATACTGGTTTTTCCAAAGGGCCATAAATCCCCAGTCTGTTTTTTTTTCGCCTGCACTAAGGTGTGCGATATCGTCTTGGCTGAGGTGGTCGAGGATAGTGTTATCTTTTTTTTCAGCTACCAGGAGGTCCACCCAAAGGCTTTGGCCGGCACTCCAAGTGATTTTCCCTGTTAGTCTCGATTCATCACGGAGTTCGACTTCGCCATAAATAAATGCCTCCTGCTGCGCCGTTAGTGGGGCACTAAGGATTAATGATGTGATTAATAGTAAAATGGACCGAATATAGATCAAGCGGATGTACATATTGGATTTACGAATGTATGAAATAAGGAAAAAATACCGCTACTGACAATTCGGAATCTTCTAACAGGGATAGGGGCTTGCTGAATCGGGATGTCAAAAGGCTGAAGTGAAGCGGTGGCGGTGCGGGATTTAAGATGATCATTCGGCCGCTTTATTTCCCGGTTCAGCGGATAAATATCCTTTTTGGTAGTAATACACTCATTTAAAGCAAAAATTGATAGTACTTTCATGTTATCCAAAAAAGCTAGTGGACGCCAATTATTGCCTGAATCAGGATGCGTCCAATACTAAAAATAACCAATAGCATAATTATGAAGCTAACGATTACATCTTTACAAAAATACGTTTATAAATTGGCTTGCTTGGCCTTTTTAGGGCTTACGGCTACCCTAGGCTATGCACAATCGCCAACATTAAAAGTTGATTTTGATTTTGCAGGACGGAAGCTAGGAGAGGTAAATGAGCCAGGCTACACCTCTTGGGTTGTGGAAGAAGGAAATAAAGCGGAAGCTACCTTTTCCAATATACAGTTTACCGTCAAAGGGGATGTGCTACATTCCAGTTGGTACAAGGCAGGTATCCAGGCCCCGTTTTACGCTCGTTTGAGCAATGATGGTGTGGTGGCGAATGAGGAAATAACCTTGACCATTGATGGACTTCCGGCTGGCAAGCATTCCCTGATGAATTTTTACAATACGTTTGATAATCCAGAAAACCATACGTTTTCCTCTATTGATATTTATGTCAATGATGAATTGCAGATTGATGACTTGATGCCCAGTAATAGGGCAGAAAGCAGTGCCGCTACTGCTACAGGATATTTGACATTTGAGGTAGCAGCAGGTGAAGCAGTGACCATCAGGATGGTGAACGATCCCAAGGGCCAAGCTAATGCAGCGGCCTTGGTCTGGAATGGATTTGAACTCAACAGGCCCAATATAAAGAGACAGGCGAAAAACCCCATGCCCGAAGATGGTGATGAGCACGTGGAAGCGGGCAATGGCGTAGTGCTGATGTGGGAACCTGCCGAAGAAGATGTACAGCACCAATTGTACTTCGGTACATCTAAAACAGCAGTGGAGAGCGCTACTCCCCAAGATGTAGCTTATCAAGGAGCGCTCAGTACTAACCAATATCAGGTCAAGGATCTTTACAGCATGGATACCTATTACTGGAGGGTGGACGAAGTGGACCAAAATGGGGAAGTAACCAAAGGAAATGTGTGGTACTTCCGGCCAGCGCAATTAGCTTTCCGAGGAGCAGAGGGATATGGTCGCTATGCCCGAGGGGGAAGAGGTGGCAAAGTAGTCACCGTGACCAATCTAAACGACAGCGGTCCAGGAAGTCTAAGGGAAGCCGTGACCAATGATATAGGGCCGAGAACCATTGTTTTTGCCGTGGGAGGGACCATTGAACTGGAATCCAGACTGGTTTCTAACCAGCCCTATGTGACCATCGCGGGACAAACGGCCCCTGGAAAAGGTATCATGATCGAAAGGGCCCCATTGGGCATTACAGGTAATGATGGAGTGGCCCGTTTCCTTCGGGTAGGGATTGGTGCAGGACGTACTTTTGACGGAATGGGACTCACGGGAGCCAATTACAGCATTATTGATCATTGTTCCATCCGGTGGACCATTGATGAATCCTTCAGCTCTAGGGGAGCGCATCATATTACTTTACAGAAAACCTTGATCGCCGAAGCCCTCAATATAGCTGATCATGGCAAATATGAACAAGGAAAAATGCACGGATATGCCGCAACGATCGGTGGTGATATCGGAAGCTTCCACCATAATTTACTGGCCCACAACTACGGCAGAAACTGGAGTATGGGCAGTGGACTGGATGGCAATGCCTACTACAAAGGTAAACTGGACATCAGAAACAACGTGGTCTACAATTGGGGCAGCAGAACGACAGATGGTGGATCCCATGAGGTGAATTTTGTCAATAATTATTACAAGCCAGGACCGGGCACCAAACATTTTATCGCCTTGACCATCGATCACGAGGGAGTGGGGCTGGGCACGCAGCGGGGCTATTTCTCCGGCAATGTCATGCCAGGCTATTTTGACGAAGATAATCAGGAAGAGGGGAGAAGGGAACGCTACCATAATGGAGACTATAAAAAGTACGAGGGTTTTGTAGATGAGCCGTTTTTCCCATCATACATCACCACACAGCCTGCCAGAGAAGCATATAAAATAGTATTATCAGATGTCGGTGCCAACCAGCCAGTGCTGGATGATCATGACCAAAGGATCATCCGAGAAACCTTGGACAGCACTTATACTTACAAAGGCAGCCTGAGTGGCATTCCGGGGATGCCGGATACCGAGCAGGATGTGGGAGGCTGGGAAGTATATCCCGAGGTACATCGTCCAGCAAAATGGGATACTGATCAGGACGGCTTGCCCGATTGGTGGGAGAAAGCCAGGGGATTGAACCCTGACAGTGAAAATGGTGACTTTTCGGATGCCAATCAGGATAAAGATCGCAATGGATTTACGCAGTTAGATGATTATTTGGACTGGATGTCCAGGCCGCATTATTTTCTTGGGAAAGGTGATGCGCTAAACCTTGACCTCAAAGTTTTGTTCAGGGGATTTGAGGAGGGGCTTCGCTTTTCACTGGAAGGCCGATCCAAGGACAGACCTTTCTCCATACAGGATGATCACTTGAAATTCACGGCTGCCGAGACTGGACTGGCCGCCGTAAAAGTCAACGTCGAAGATAAGGAAGGCCACACCATGACCAGGTGGGTAAACGTCTTCGTTAAAGATAATTAATTCGTTATTTGGGTTTTTGTTAATTGATGGCAGTTCTTTTCCTGTGGGCAAGGATTGCATGAAAAGAAGGTTGGAGTAGTTTTGCTTCAGCCTTCTTTCGTTTTAGGAATCACGTTCCCATTTTGCACATCAATTGATGTACATGGTAGCTTTGGTGCCTTGTCCCTTAAGTAACTTGTTGATCGCGGAGTGCAATGATCGGAAAGTAAAAGGTTTGTTTACAATGGCTGTTTTTAGGGTACAGGCACATTGATTCTTATCACGAGCTGAATGTAGACCGGAAGAAAGCACTACCAGAGGACAGTGGAAGTGGTTACACAATTTGCTTATTCTTCCCATTAATTCTTGGTCATTTCTGCCTTCTTCTCCAATAATAAACAGGGAGGGATTAAGCGCGGGAATGTCCGGACTTTCTGGGATTACTTTAAGGGCGACAGTGGTAAAATTACCATATTTAAGGATTTCACAAATATTGTCGGCCAGATCAAGGTCCTTTTCAAATATTACAATTTCAGCCATAAAATAAATTGGAGAGGTTCTTAGGTACATAAACAATTTAAATGCCGCTTTATTTTTGTGTTAAGCTGATCGGGAGTTGGATGTTCCCGTTTTTGGCGTATGTTGATGTTCGTTTCCTTTCCATGTTGATAATAATTAGGGGTTATTTATTTTTGGGTATTTTTACCTGGTTTTCAGTTGTGAATGAACAAATAAAATTGAATTTTTTAAAGTAAAAGGCAATTATTTAAATCACCTTCTTGAATAATTTAAGTGTTTCGTTTGTTTTAGTTCGCTGTTTAAACCCAATATTAAGCCACTTGTTTTTACTACGGCAGTGGGGGCTTGGTTAATGGATACCAGTACTAGCGGAAGGCTAAGTGAAATACTGTATGTAAAGAAAAAATACCATAATATGTCCTCGAGGTGGAGTAGAGGTCAAATGTCTAGCCTTCGACTCTATTTGGCTAGACAGGTTCGCTCAGGCTGATATGATAGTTTAAAATGATTTTGACCGCGTTTACCTGAATTTTGGAGCTTGATGTTTTTGAAGTAAACTTAAAATTGGCTATTTTTCATAAGTAATTTTTACAGGTTCGGGAGGTGTGCAGAGTATTGTAAATAGTCCTGAAATCACTAATACTACTTTGTCAGGTTCAGGTTAATTACGGGGATTCCCTCACCATGGTGAGATGACAAAACGATTGTTCTCCCGAGGTAGGAGGAATCGTATAAATCCAACCGCTTAATTTGACAAGGTAGGACTAGAAAATACAAACCTTTTAATTCCGTTGACGATGAAGATCACCGCATTTAGTGCCCATAAATTTGAGCATAGTTATTTACAGGAAGCCCTTTCAGGACATGTGCTTAAGCTGTTGGAGATGCGGCTGACCATGGATACTGTAGGCCTGGCCGCAGGGAGTGATGCAGTGGCTGTTTTTGTGACCGATAATTGCTCTAGGCCAGTATTGGAAAAAATGAAGGAGATGGGGGTGAGGTTTTTGGCATTGCGCTCTGCTGGATTTAACCATGTGGATCTTTCGGTGGCCGAGAAACTGGGTATAAAAGTAGCCAGGGTGCCTGAGTATTCTCCAGCGGCCATCGCCGAGCATACCGTCGCCCTTATGTTGGCATTGAACCGTAAACTGGTCAAGGCACATAACAGGGTCAGGGATTTGAATTTTTCCCTGGATGGCTTAGTGGGATTTGACATGGAGGGGAAGACCATTGGGATCGCCGGTACGGGGAAAATAGGCGGCAAAGTGGCCAAGACACTCAGTGGCTTTGGATGCAGTCTACTGGCCTATGACCCATATATCAATGAGGGGTTAAAAGAAGAAGTGGCGATAACGTATGTGGATTTTAAAACCCTCTGTAACAAATCAGATATCATTACCCTTCACCTTCCACTGTCTCCAGAGTCTAAATACATGATCAATGTCTCCAGTATCGATCACATGAAAAAGGGAGTGATGCTCATCAACACCAGCAGGGGTGCCCTGGTAAACACCAAAGAAGTCATCGAAGCTTTAAAAACCGGTCAAATAGGTAGTTTCGGAATGGATGTATATGAAGAGGAGGAAGACCTTTTCTTCGAAGACCATTCGGAAGATATCCTACAAGACGATGTCATTGCCCGCTTGCTCACGTTCCAGAATGTCCTGATCACGAGCCACCAAGCTTTTTTGACAAAGGAAGCACTGGCAAAAATAGCCAATATCACCGCCTATAACCTTAACTGCTGGACCAATAACGAGCCCAGCCCCAATGAACTTAAGGGCGGATAAGGCTCTCGGAATACTCTTGATCACATGAATATTAAGGGTGATTGCGTTTATTTTTAAAGTTTTTGTTGCCAATAGGTATTCATTTGGTTAAATTATATCCTATCAGAAACGATGTGACGCCATTCGGTGCCATCGTGGGCAAAAGGGAGGTTTTGGTGGGGAGACCTCTTCAAAATTCAATCAATATGGGCGACCTTAAATGAAGGCTGCCAAAGTGAATAAGGATTTAAAAGGCTGATTTTAGTTTACTTCTACCGAAAATGTTATGGAAGCCGGTTTTGGAGCCAAAGACGGAGTGCTGGTAAACCACCAGAATCGTGACATGAGCACTGAGCTTTATGCACTTGGTGAACATTGGAGGTCTGATTTGGCCTTTTACAGAGATGAAATTCGTTTTCTGAAAGAATTAATGGAGGGTTATTTTCATCATTTTTTGGAAGAGCTCGATTTTAATCTTTCAAGAAGAATAGAAAATCGATTAGCGATACTGGATCGAAGAAGGGAGGAGGTAGATGATAAGGTCAGCCGTCAACTCCACGACATCAGTCAGCAGTGTTATGCAGGTGACCCCATGACAAGGGAAATCTTCAGGCGCCAAGAGGAATTGGAAGAATTGGTGGCCCTGTTTGCAAAGGATTTTAGAAAATTGAAAAAGCAGATTTTCACCATAACAGAAGAAGGACTATGCTATCTTAAAAAAGAAAATGATTAAGATTTTCAGGGGTTATGATGAATTCTAGCATGGTTGTTGATTGATAATGTTTGTGCGTATCCATTTGGTATATAGGTTTTTAACCATGGTGCGTAATTTTGTAAAATTAAATTAAAACTAGTTTAAATCACTAAAAATTGTAAAATTATGGGTGAAGGAAAAGTATTATTGGGTGTAGTAGCCGGACTAGCAGCCGGAGTTGCATTGGGAATTATGTTTGCTCCTGATGAAGGAGGCAAAACAAGAAAGAAAGTCCAAAAACAAGGTGAGGATTTGGCGCATACCCTAAACGGAAGATTAGACAAGAAATTTGATGAGCTTAAAGGTTCTATTTCTGAATTAAGCAAGAAGGTAAAGGCACAAAAAGATGCCGTACTTCCTAAAGAGTCTTAATTTATTAACGACATACTAATTACTGAAGGTTAACATTCAGATCGAAGTCCCCGATTTACTAATCGGGGACTTTTTTGATTATCTAATCTTGCGCATTTTTTTGCGATCTCTTTAAAAACTTATGTTTTCATGTGTTTCGAAAGTGTAAAGTTTGTATGTTGTTGGTGTGTATAGGAAGTAGATAATTTGGGTGTTATGATTGATTTTGTTTTTAAGGGGAAGTCACTCTTGTTTATAGTGTGCCTTTCTTTTTTGTGGGGTGTTACAAAGGCCCCTGCACATGGGCAAGTAAATGAAAAGCCCAATGTCCTATTGGTTTTGGTGGATGATCTGGGATACCATGACCTGGGAATCACGGGAAGTGAATTTTATGAAACTCCCCATATCGATCGGTTAGGGAAGCAGTCATTTCGTTTTGTGCAGGGATACGCTTCATCGCGTGTCTGTAGCCCTTCCCGGGCTGGATTGATGACAGGGGTAACACCTGCAGTTCATGGCATTACCGATTGGATAGGTGCACCGGAAGGAGAGGCTTGGAGGAATTACGGTAGGCATACACAGCTGCTGCCTCCTGTATATAACCATTCATTACCCGCGCATCTATTGACCCTTCCAGAAGCCATGAAGGCCAATGGGTATGAGACGTTTTTTGCCGGGAAGTGGCATTTAGGCGGGGCAGGTTCCTATCCTGAAGACCATGGTTTTGATACCAATGTCGGCGGTTATGAAGGGGGAAGCCCTAAGGGCGGTTACTTTGCACCCTATGATAATCCCAAGCTCAGCCAAGGCCCCAATGGTGAAAATCTCAGCATTCGCCTAGCAAAAGAAACGGCTACGTTTATAGAGCAGGAACATCAAAAGCCTTTTTTTGCCATGCTTTCTTTCTATGCTGTGCATGGACCGATACAGACGACAGCCGAAAAGTGGGCCAAATATCGCAAGAAGGCCGAGGCATCGGGTATTGCCGATCATGGTTATGCCATGGAGCGGAGGCTGCCCATTAGACAGGAACAGGATAATCCCGTTTATGGAGGTTTAGTGGAAACGATGGACGAGGCAGTGGGCATCGTGATGGAGGCATTGGAAGCACAGGGGCTAGATGATAATACCATTGTGATTTTCACGTCTGATCATGGCGGCGTGGCCTCAGGCGATAACTTTTCCACTTCCAATTTACCCCTCAGAGGGGGGAAAGGCTACCAATGGGAAGGTGGACTTCGCGTGCCCTTCTTTATTAAAGTACCTGGCACTTCGGGAGGAAATATCAAAACCCCTGCCAGTAACATCGACTTTTTACCTACTCTGATGGAATTGACAGGAGGGGGACAGTCGGGTATGAAAGCGGTGGAAGGATTAAGCCTGGTTCCTGCAATGGAAGGGAAGAAGATGAAATCGCGCGATTTCTATTGGCATTATCCACATTACGGAAACCAGGGAGGCGATCCCAGTGCTATTATCCGAAGTGGAGATTGGAAGTTGATTTATTATTGGGAAAACAAGCAGTCCGAACTGTACAATTTATCTACAGACCCTTATGAGCAGCAGAATGTGGCTGCATCAAAGGGGAAAATGGTGAAAAAACTTACCCAAAAGCTGTTGGCTTACCTGGAGAGCCATCAGGCCAATTATCCCTATCCTGATCCCGGTTATGACGCCAGTAAGGAAGCAGAAGTGCTGACGCAGGCCAGGACAGCGCGATTAAAAAGGCTGGAAGAAGAGCGGGATAACATGCTTATGCCAGGATGGCAGCCCAATGCCGATTGGTGGGGGAGTAAGGTGACCAGGGATTGAATATTGAGTAAGTAGAAATAAAAGCCGCAGACAGAACCTTATTGCTGCTCCTAGGTGATCGTACCAATAAAGAATAGGGGTGGAAAGCAAATAAAACAAATAGCACTCAAAGAAAATAACAAGATGAAAAACCTACTTTCCTTATTGATTGGGTTGGTATTGTTTTCCTGTCAGTCAGCTGAAAAAGAGGAACCCAAAAAACCGAATATACTTTTTCTATTTGCCGATGATTTGACCTATGAGGCCATCCATGCACTGGGCAATGAAACGATCGAGACACCAAATTTGGATAGGCTGGCAGGTCAGGGAACCTCCTTTACCCATGCCTATAACATGGGCGGATGGAATGGAGCTATCTGTGTGGCTTCCAGGGCCATGATGATTTCAGGAAGGAGTATTTGGAATGCACAGGACATCTCCACTGAGTGGAACCAAGGGGATTCCACGGCAATATATCAAAGCTGGGGAAAGCTGATGGAAAATGCTGGATACCAAACGTACATGACGGGAAAGTGGCATGTGCAGGCGCCTGCTGAGGTGGTGTTCCAAACGGCCAAAAACATCCGACCGGGAATGCCCAGGGACTTTTGGACAAAGGTGAAAAATAAAAAGCCCCTTTTTGAGGCGATGGAGCAGGGAAAAGATATCCGGGATATGCGCCCAAAAGGCTATTTCAGACCACTTGACAAAAATGATACGCTCTGGGATCCTACAGACAGGTCAAATGGAGGTTTTTGGGAAGGCGGCAAACACTGGAGCGAGATCATCAGAGATGATGCCAAAGACTTTTTGGATGCCTCCAAGGGTGTTGATAAGCCGTTTTTTATGTATTTGGCATTCAATGCCACCCATGATCCGAGACAGTCACCACAAGAATATTTGGACAAATATCCCTTGGAGGACATGAAGGTGCCCGACAACTTTCTACTTGAATACCCCTTTAAGGATGCCATTGGTAACTCGGTCGGTCTTCGGGATGAGGCCTTGGCGCCATTTCCACGGACACCATTGGCGGTAAAGACGCATTTGAAAGAATATTACGCCATCATTAGCCATATGGATGCACAGATTGGTGAAATCCTGGATGCGTTGGAAGCTTCTGGGGAATTGGAAAATACCTATATCTTTTTTACCGGTGATCATGGCTTGTCAGTGGGGCATCATGGATTATTGGGTAAGCAGAGTATGTTTGACCACAGTATACGCGTGCCACTTATGATGGCAGGTCCAGGTGTACCAAAGGACAAACGGGTGGATGCGGACGTTTATCTACAGGATATCATGGCCACGGCACTGAAGCTGGCCGAGATCAAAAAACCATCCTACGTAGACTTTAACAGCCTTTTGGGATTGGCAAAAGGTGAGCATGCTGGCTATTATCAGGAGGGGATCTATGGTGCTTATGTGGATTATCAGCGGATGATCCGAAAAGGCGGCTACAAGCTGCTGGTGTATCCTAAGATTAGCAAAGTGCTGTTGTTTGACATGAAGAATGATCCGCAGGAAATGCATGATCTGGCGAATGCACCTGAACAACAGGAACGGGTGAAAAGCCTCTTTGAGGATTTGATGCAATTGCAGCAGCAGATGGGAGATCCGCTGGACCTAAGCAGTATTTTCGAAGAACGATTTTGAGTGAACGGCTATGGTCAGATGAGGATCAAACGATCCCATTGATGATCAGGTTACTGATGTCAGTTTTATAAAACGAATTAAAATGAAAACGATGAAGCATTTGATTGGATTCTGGAGTTTACTGATCCTGGGGCTGGGCAGCATATTGCCTGTACAGGCCCAGAAGACAGCTCCTGATGTTTTGCCCGTAAGGGCTTTTGCGATAGCTGCACCTGCTCCGGACGAAGTGGAACAGTTCGTGACATTTATCGATGAAGAGCTTGGGCCTAGAAATATCAATGTATTGATCCTTCGGGTGGATTATGGGTATGAATACCAAAGCCATCCGGAACTCAGGAATGGGGAAATATTGACCAAAGTTCAGGCAAAACAAATGGTGGCTATCTGCAAAAAGCACAACATCCGTATCATTCCCCAGATCAACCTGCTGGGGCACCAATCATGGCACAGCAACCTGGGCAAGCTTCTGGAAGTTTATCCGGAGTTCGACGAAACCCCTCACATCGAATTGCCAGAGAAATACGAATGGCCCAATCAGGACGGTCTCTATTGCAAAAGCTATTGTCCATTGCACCCAGAGGTACATCAGGTGGTCTTTGATCTGGTGGATGAGATCTGTGCGGTCTTCGAGGCAGACGCTTTCCATGCGGGGATGGACGAGGTGTTTTATATCGGGGATGACCAGTGTCCGCGATGTGGCGGCAGGGATAAGGCCAAGCTCTTTGCTGATGAAGTATGGAGAATCCGCAATCACTTGGCTAAAAACGATCGTACGCTTTGGATCTGGGGAGACCGCTTGCTGGATGGCAAGACCACTGGCCTGGGCATGTGGGAAGCCAGCATGAACAATACCCATCGCGCCATCGACATGATTCCCAAGGATGTGGTCATCGGAGACTGGCATTATGAAAGACCCGACCAGACGGCAGTTTACTTCGCCATGAAAGGTTTCCGTGTGCTGACCTGTAACTGGCGGAAACCTGAGGTGTCCGAGAAGCAAGTGGAGGACATGTATCGATTCAGGGCATCGGCCACTAAGGAAATGAAACCCAACTTTTATGGAATGATGCAGACAGTTTGGTCAGGAGCAGGAAGTTTTATGGAAGGGTTTTATGAAAACAAACCCGACAGGGAAGGCGGCAACGAAACCGCTTGGCATACCTTCCGGGCGATGTTTGACAAGGTGAATGAACTGGAAGGGCAAAACACACTTTCTAATCCCTAAAAGGGAATGAGAGGCCTCAATCAACTGACGAGACGGCACACGGATCACAGTCGACGGCCCATCGATAGGGCAACGTCATCGCGAGAAGAGAGGACGATTCGATCTCATGTTTAGCATACGGGATCGCTTCACTAGGTTTGCGATAACGTATTGCATGTAGTAGGTTGTCCCATCCGTTATTACGAAAATGACTAACGGTAATTTTACCCGTAGTGGTACCATTCCAAAATGTGATTTGGAAAGTTAAGGAAGTCCCTTGGTGAGACCGGTTTAAGAAAAATGAGCAGGCCGTTAAGAAAATGAATTAGCTCGCGTCGTGGAACAGCGAGATCCATTCATTTTCAGGCCGGAGCAGTTTTCTTAGATTAAATTGGGTAACGTATTGTCCTCACAGGAAAACTTGTCCTTCCCAATTTAAAGGGCTCACCACCGGACTGGATTTTTGGTCCTTTTCCATTGATAAAAAGGACGGAAACACAATTTATTCAATTATGCTTGGCTACGTGTATGATTGCGGAGACTGATAATTACGAAAATGCTTTTCCGGGAAGACTAATAATTAAATTAAAAACAAACACCCTAAATCTAAGAAAATGAAAAAAACATTGATCCTCTTTTGCCTGATGGTGGCGATAGGTTCGCTTCAGGCGCAGGAATACGAAGCCAACTGGGAGTCACTTGACCAGCGTCCGGTACCCACGTGGTTTGAGGATGCCAAATTCGGGATTTTCATCCATTGGGGACCATATTCGGTGCCCGCATGGTCACCAAAAGGCACGTATACCGAATGGTACCAGTATTGGCTTCAGAGTAAAAAGCTGTTTGGCAATGGGGATTTTGAGGGAGATGAGGTGTACCAATACCATGTCAACACTTATGGGAAGGATTTTCCTTATTACAATTTCGGGGAAATGTTTACCGCAGACCTTTTTGATCCAGAGGAGTGGGCGGCGCTTTTCGAAAAAGCAGGAGCCAAGTACATTGTCCTGACCTCCAAACATCATGACGGTTTCACTCTTTGGCCCAATGAGCAGGCCAATGACCGTGGGTTTGCCTGGAACAGCATGGAAGTGGGAGCAATGCGTGACCTGGTAGGGGAGCTGACCGCTGCTGTCAGGAAAACTCCCGTGAAGATGGGGGTGTATTATTCCCTGTATGAATGGTACCATCCATGGTGGCAAAATGATAAAGCGCGATTTGTCGACGAACATTATTTGCCCCAGATCAAGGACCTTGTCCAACGCTACCAGCCAGACATCCTATGGACAGATGGCGAGTGGGAAATGGAGGGTGAGCAATGGAGAAGCGAGGAATTCCTGGCCTGGCTATACAATGAATCCGCTGCCAAAGACCATATCCTCGTCAATGACCGCTGGGGCAAGGGCCTGCGCCAAAAGCACGGTGGCTACTACACCACCGAATATGAGGCCGGGAAGACCTTTGACAAGCCTTGGGAAGAATGCCGCGGCATGGGTTTTTCTTTTGGCTATAACCAAAATGAGGATGCACAGGACTATAACAGCACCCAAGCGCTGATCCTGATGCTCGTGGATATCGTGAGCAATGGCGGCAACCTCTTGCTGGACATCGGCCCGGATGCAAGGGGGAGTATCCCACCGATCATGCAGCAACGATTATTGGAAATCGGGGAATGGCTGCAGGTAAACGGCGAGGCGATTTACGGCACCAGAAAGTGGACACAAGCTGCCCAGTGGTCGGAAGGAGACCGAAAGATCAACCACGAAAAGGGCTACCTTGGAGGTGACTATATCCTCAAGCAAACGGTAGATCCCACTCCTGGCAAGGCCGTGAAAGAGCTTTTCTTCACCCAAAAGGAAGGTGATGTGTATGCCATCAGTCCCATTTATCCTGCCGATCAGCTTTTGATCAAAGGGATCCACGCTTCAGCGTCTACCGAGGTGACCTTGCTGGGATATGATGCCCCGCTTGATTTTGAGCAGCAAGGGAATGACCTCTTGGTGAAAGTGCCCCGCCTGGCCTCCAACGAAATGCCCTGCGCCCACGCCTGGAGTTTTCGAATGACCGATGTGGAGTGAGGGGGGTAAACCTGTCATTGCGAACGAAACGGATGTATAGTGAAGCAATCTCGTATTGAGTAAACGGTATCGATCTACATTCGACAGTCCACAATCCACTGATCACAGGTTACCTACTTCCCAATAAAGCCCCGCCGTAGGTGGGCAAGCTTGGTAATAAAAGAATTACGAAAAACGATTTATGTGCCGTAGGTGCATCAGCAATCCTTTATCGTTAAGTAATGTACCTACGGCACATCGCCAGGATGAGAGATGCGGAGTTACTTACCAAGCTTTACTGCCTACGGCAGATGGGCAAAAAGGATTACAGGTCGACGGTGGACAGTCCATCGGTTACTGATTAATGCTATTTCCCCCAATCCCATTTACCTCTAAAGATCATTAACAATTTTCTCGATCTCTTTATCCCTCAATTCGATCTGATAGACGTTTTGGTCGAGGAAGGCCTGGAGGTAGTTTTTGTCTTCTTCCCAGATAAAGGTATCGCCGAAGATGACCTCATCAGGCTTTCCAAATTGTTCGGTGAAATACAGGTTAAGAAACTTGGCCAGGGATGCCAGGTCTTTGAAATCTTCCTTTCTATAGGTCCATCGGATTTTGTAGAGCTCCTCTTTGTAAAAGATCAGGTTGAGTTTGGAGGCCTGCTTTCCAGCCACGAAAAGATGGCTGTGCTCTTTGTAGATGCCTTCTTGGATGCCGTTTAAATAAGAGCAGGACCTTTTTAACTTTCCAACATTTCAACCTTCCTAACCTTATAACCATTTCGTAGTCTCCCTGATCTTTCTAACTTTAAGGTAAACCAAAAAACTAGGATACAATGAAAGTACTTGTGATAGGAGCAAATGGACAAATAGGTCAGTTGATCGTGGACAAACTTCAAGGGGCCGGTGATTTTTCGCCCGTAGCCATGATCCGTAAAGAAGAGCAGGTGGCAGGTTTTAAGGAGAAGGGCATTGACAGTGTGCTGGCAGACCTTGAAGGGTCGGTGGAGGACTTGGCCAAAGCTATGGAAGGGAGTGACGCGGTGGTGTTTACGGCCGGATCGGGCGGCACGACCGGGGCAGACAAGACCCTTTTGATCGATCTGGACGGCGCCGTGAAGTGCGTAGAAGCGGCCGAAAAGACTGGTGTCAAGCGTTTCGTGATGATCAGTGCCTTGCAGGCAAATAACCGTGAAAACTGGAATGATACCCTGCGGCCCTACTACGTGGCGAAGCACTATGCCGACCGGATGCTGGCGGCAAGTTCCCTGGATTATACCATCATCCGCCCTGGAGGCCTGCTGAATGAGCCCGGAAATGGCAAAGTCCATGCCGCAGCCACCGTTGAGCGCAGCACTATCCCCCGTGAAGATGTCGCTGCCACGGTCATCGCCGTACTACAAAATAACCACACCGTAAAAAAGGCATTCGACTTGGTCAGTGGAGAGGAGCCCATTGCCGATGCCCTTGGAAGGCTGTAAGAAAGGGACTGGACAGCTTCTTAACCTGCTAATTTCAGCGATGATACGAGAACTTCCCGATAATGCCCGCCGTAGGTGGGCAAGCTTGGTAATAAAAGAACTACGAAAAACGACTCATGTGCCGTAGGTACATCAGCTACCTTTTATCGTTAAGTAATGTACCTACGGCACATCGCCCAGATGAGAGATGCGGAGTTACTTACCAAGCTTTACTGCCTACGGCAGATGAGCAGAAAGGATTACTGGTCGAGTCTGAGACTTTGGAGGGGCGAAGATGGCCCAAGTTGGGAGCCTAGGACCATCTTCGGATAACATAAAAAAGCCGTCATGTGAGCGAGGAGGAATAGCCTGTCCCGATAGCTATTGGGAACGAAGCGATCTCCCTTCGTACATACGGGATGGCTTTGCTGTGTTACCACTACGTTCGCGATGACAGACTAGATTCGTTCATTGCGAGCCTGCCTGGTGCCAAACAGGCCTGCCTGGTGCCAAAGACAGAGAGCTTGCACCGAGGCGATGTCGTATTCAGCATGTGAGGGCGCTTCATTGCGCTGT
This sequence comes from Echinicola soli, assembly GCF_006575665.1. NCBI lineage: Bacteria > Pseudomonadati > Bacteroidota > Cytophagia > Cytophagales > Cyclobacteriaceae > Echinicola > Echinicola soli. The sequence goes on along the minus strand of NZ_CP041253.1, from coordinate 4,710,869 downwards.
CACCCGGTGTGGATAAGTAAATAAGAGACGATAGTCCACAGTCCACTGATCACAGCTTACCGACTTCCCGATAATGCCCGCCGTAGGTGGGCAAGCTTGGTAATAAAAGAACTACGAAAAACGACTCATGTGCCGTAGGTACATCAGCTACCTTTTATCGTTAAGTAATGTACCTACGGCACATCGCCCAGATGAGAGATGCGGAGTTACTTACCAAGCTTTACTGCCTACGGCAGATGAGCAGAAAGGATTACTGGTCGAGTCTGAGACTTTGGAGGGGCGAAGATGGTCCAAGTTGGGAGCCTAGGGCCATCTTCGGATAGCATAAAAAAGCCGTCATGTGAGCGAGGAGGAATAGCCTGTCCCGTAGCTATTGGGAACGAAGCGATCTCCCTTCGTACATACGGGATGGCTTTGCTGTGTTACCACTACGTTCGCGATGATGAAATGGGATTCGTTCATTGCGAACAAAAAGGAGCTGAAGTGAAGCAATCTTGTAATCATGAAACGGGATCGCTTCACTACGCTGCCGCTCTGTTCGTGACATTGTTGTCCCTCTGGGGCGATGACGTGCTGGAATCTGTGCATTGCGTGAGCTGAATACCATAATGATGTACTGTAAAAGTAAGTTAACGTAAGGATTTGTTTTTGATTGTTTGTTTTTGTAGTTGAAAAACTGGTTTTGCTCTAATTTTTTTGCTAAATTAGGCCAATAACCCAAAATAATTCAAAATGCGTTTAACCTCCTCATTTATCGTCATTTGCTCCGTTGTGCTGGGACTGCTGATATCCTGTCAATCCGCCGATACCAAGGAGAAGCGGTTAAGGTCCTCGGATCAGATCAGTTATAATTTCCATGTTCGTCCGATCCTTTCGGACAAATGCTTCGCCTGTCATGGTCCTGATGAGAATAAGCGTGAAGCTGGGTTACGCTTGGATACCGAGGAAGGGGCCTATGCAGCATTAAAGGATGATCCCTCTCAGCACGTGATCGTGCCTGGAGAGCCTGAAGCATCCCTTGTCTTTCAAAAAATCACTTCGGAAAATCCCGCTGAGCTAATGCCTCCTCCAGCTTCCAATTTAAAGCTGAATCCCGACGAGATTGCCATTCTCAAAAAATGGATCGAGCAAGGGGCTGTGTATGAACCCCATTGGGCCTTTGTCCCTCCAGAGAAGCCGGCACTTCCGGCTGCAGAGGAAGAATGGACAAAGAATGAAATAGACTTTTTTACATTAGCCAGAATGGAGGAGAAAGGGCTTTCTCCCAATAAGCAGGCAGAAAATCAGACATTGACCAAGCGGCTGAGTCTCGATATCACCGGTTTACCGCCTTCTCCGGCGATGCTAGAAAAGTACAAGGAAATGGATGAATTGGGTTATGAAGCTTTGGTGGACGAGTTATTGGCCAAAAAAGCTTTTGGAGAAAAGCTGGCTGTGCTATGGATGGACGTTTCCCGATATTCCGACAGCTATGGTTATCAGGATGATGAAATCCGGACCCAGTGGCCATACCGGGACTGGGTGATCCATGCTTTTAATGAAAATATGCCTTATGACAAGTTCCTTACCTGGCAGTTGGCAGGAGATATGCTTCCCAATGCCACGAAAGAGCAGATTTTGGCAACGGCTTTTAACAGGAACCATAAAATCACTGAAGAAGGAGGTGTCATTAATGAAGAATACCGGGTGACGTACGTCCTGGATAAGACCAATACTTTTTCGAAAGGCATACTAGGGATTACCATGGAATGCGCCCAATGCCATGACCACAAGTATGATCCGTTCTCTCAGGAAAATTATTACCAGCTTTATGCCTTTTTTAACAATACGCCAGAGAAGGGGTTTGAAGGGGATGTCGCTAATAGCAAGCCAGCCAAAACCCCCATTTTATGGATTGACCAGAAGGATTTGAGCAGGGAAGGTATCCTTGACTATATCAACCACCAGGATACCAGTAAGGTCATGGTGTCGGTCATGGAAGAGCTGGATACCCTGCGGAAGACGTATGTTTTGGACCGCGGAGTGTATGATGCGCCGACCACGGAAGTCCGTCCAAACACACCAAATTCCATCATGCCGTTTGAAGAGGAATTGCCCAAGAACAGGCTGGGACTGGCCAAATGGACCACTGATGAGGAAAACCCACTTACTGCACGGGTATTTGTCAACCTGATATGGCAGGAAATATTCGGGCATGGAATAGTAAAGTCAGCGGGGGATTTTGGTATGCAGGGTGATCTGCCGACACATCCCATGCTGTTGGATTGGCTGGCCGTGGATTTTATGGAAAATGGTTGGGACATTAAGCGGCTAGTGAAACAGGTTTTTATGTCAGCCACCTATCGACAGAATTCTGAAATAGAGGAAAGGGAACGCTTAAAAGATCCGGAGAACCTTTACTTGGCCAGGGCTTCAAGGCTTCGGTTGACAGCAGAAAGCATCCAAGACCTAGTTTTGGCCAGCAGTGGATTGCTCAATACAGAAATAGGCGGTCCCAGCATCAAACCCTATCAACCTGATGGCCTCTGGGAAGCAGCTACCTCGGGGCGGGGATCGCTCGCAAAATATGTGCAGGACAAAGGGGAAGACCTTTACAGAAGGGGACTCTACCATTTTATCAAACTGACGGTACCGCCGCCTAAAGCCATCATCTTTGATGCCAGTAACCGTGACATCTGCGAGATGACCCGTGGCAGAACCAACACCCCTTTACAGGCATTGGTGATGCTCAATGATCCTTTTGTACTGGAAGCTTCCAGAGTGATGGCTTCACAAATAGAAAAAGAAAACTTATCTCCGGAGGAAGGCGTAGCCTGGGCATTTAAAAAGATCGTTTGCAGGGATATCAAAGCGGAAGAGAAAACCTTGCTGATAAACTATTTTGAAGAGGAAAAAAAGCGGTTTGAAGAAAAGCCGGCATTGGTGAAAGTGTCGATGGAAGTAGGGGAGAAACCGCTGAAGGAACCGACGATAACTCCTGATGCCGCAGCCATGATGCAGGTCATTGTGACCATATATAATTTAGAAGAAACGATTACAAAGATATAAGATGGAAAAGGAACTATTAGAGCACGGATTGAATCAAAATAGAAGGAAATTCCTGTCCAAAATGAGTTTGGGGCTAGGAAGTATGGCTTTGGGGTCACTACTGATCCCCGACCTTTTTTCTGGAAGATCTTCTGCTGAGGAAGAAATCATGGCAATGGTGCCCCATTTTGCGCCAAAGGCAAAAAGGGTCATTTACCTTTTTCAAAATGGTGCACCCAGTCAGTTGGAGTCCTTTGATTATAAACCCATGCTGAAGCAACGGATGGGGGAGGATCTACCGGAGAGTATCCGTATGGGACAGCGGCTTACCGGTATGTCATCTGGTCAAAGTTCTTTTCCCTTAGTAGGATCATACTATGATTTCCAGCAATATGGCGAAGCGAGGGCCTGGGTGAGTTCGCTTTTCCCGCACACATCCAAGATCGTGGACGATATCTGCATCGTAAAATCCATGCACACCGAAGCGATCAACCATGATCCTGCCCTTACTTTTTTCCAAACCGGGGCGCAGGTGGGCAACCGCCCGAGTATGGGGTCTTGGCTCAGCTACGGGCTGGGAAGTGAAAACAATAACCTGCCGGCTTTCTGCGTATTGCTCAGCAGGGGCAAAGGTAATGGGCAGGGTGTGTATTCTAAACTTTGGTCCAATGGGTTTCTTGATTCAGTTCATCAGGGCGTGCAATTCTCCAGCTCCGAAGACCCTGTACTCTATCTCGGCGATCCGGATGGCATGAAAAGGGCCGACCGTCGGAGAATGCTGGACCAAATTGCCTCGCTGAACCAAATGTCCTACGATCAATATGGTGACCCGGAAATCCAAGCCAAAATCCAACAATATGAAATGGCCTTCCGCATGCAGACCGCCGTGCCGGAAGTGACGGATGTTTCCAATGAACCGGACAGCATTATCAAGCTATATGGCCCAGATTGTCTTGTACCGGGCACTTATGCTGCCAATTGCCTTTTGGCCAGAAAACTTTCCGAGAATGGCGTACGCTTCGTGCAGCTTTATCACCAGGGCTGGGACCAGCACGGTAACTTGCCCTCTGAAATGGCGGGACAGGCCAAGGATGTAGACCAGGCTTCTGCCGCCCTGATTACTGATCTGAAACAGCGGGGGCTATTAGATGAAACCTTGGTGATCTGGGGCGGTGAATTTGGTCGTACCAATTACTGCCAGGGAAAAATGTCCGTCGATAACTACGGGAGAGACCATCACCCAAGGGCATTTTCCATTTGGATGGCCGGTGGAGGAGTGAAGTCAGGAATGGTTTATGGAGAAACGGATGATTTTGGCTATAACATCACCAAAAACCCTGTGCATGTCCATGATTTCCAAGCCACCGTTTTGCACTTAATGGGCATAGATCACGAAAAGCTCACCTATAAACACCTCGGAAGAAGATACCGGCTTACCGATGTGGCCGGTAAAGTAATGAAGGATATTTTGGTTTGAGGAATTTAGTATCAAGATGGGAAGAATCGCTGTTCCGATTTATCATTCAGCACAAAGAACAGAGTGGGATTTGTAATCCTGCTCTCCAAAGTTCCCCATTTTAGGGGGGAGGAGAGTAGTCATAAAAAAACGAAGAAATAACCATTCATGAACATAAAAAGTAAGCTACAGGGTTGGATTGAAAATGCATTGATCGTTTTCACCGGGTTTATTCTTATTTTTCTTTTTGCGGGCGATCGGTTGATCGTGCCTGCGCTGCTTCAGGTGCTAGGAAGGAGCCATCCCCTGGTGTTGCATTTTCCCATTGTCTTGATGTTGGCGGCGCTGGCTTTTATGCTTATTCCGGGGATCATGCCGGAGGTGCACCAGAAGAAAATTACTAAATGGGCGCTGCTGCTGGCAATATTTTTTGCAGGAATAGCAGTCCTCAGTGGCTGGGTGCTCAGCCAGGAAGAAGGCTATGAAGGAGATAATTTGACTTTGCACAAATGGCTGGGCGTAGCGGTTTATTTTTTGGGCTTACTGGTGTATTTCACGATGGACAGGTGGCCTAAAACAGTGAAGCCAATAGGTCTGATACTGTTGTTCCTGCTGATTGGAGCGGGCCATTTGGGAGCAGACCTGACCCATGGCAGTGACTTTCTGATGGCACCTCTGCGGACAGAAGAAAACGCACAGGTGGCCTTGGAGGAAGCCGAAGTATTCCAGCATTTGGTCAAGCCTATTCTAGAGCAAAAATGTGTTAACTGTCATCAGGCGAGCAAGAGCAAGGGAAAACTTAGGCTGGATGAAGTGGCCATGATCCAACAGGGAGGAGAGTCGGGCAGCCTGTTCGATACGGCTAATTGGGAAAAATCACTATTGGTTCACCATATCGAGCTTCCCATGGAAGAAAAAGGGCACATGCCGCCAAAAGGAAAGGCACAGTTGACACTGGAAGAACTGGACATTCTTCGATTATGGGTAAAGGAAGGAACTGATTTTGAAGGAAAAGTCGTGGACAAAGGCAAGGAAAGCCAACTGTACCAATTGGCGAGCCTGCAATTGGAAAAGGAGGATCCGTATGATTTTCCGGCAGCGGATGAAGAAGATGTAAAGGCTTTAAATAACTTTTATAGATTGGTTCAACCCATTTTTCCGGAATCTTCGGCCCTGGAGGTATCTTATTTTGGGGTAGCGGCTTTTGATCCGGAATCCTTGAAAGAATTACGTAAAATCAGCAATCAAGTGGTCAGCATTAACTTGAACTGGATGCCCCTGAAAGGATCGGACCTGGCTTGGTTAAAAGACTTTGAACATTTGGAAGACCTAAAGCTTAATTTCACCGGAGTCGATGAGGAACAGTTGAAAGTACTTTCCGGATTACCGGAACTGAAAAGGCTGTCCCTGTCAGGAAACGAGCTTTCTCCTAAAATCTTCGATATCCTTTTAGAGATCAAATCTTTGGAGTTTGTGAGTTTGTGGAACACGGGCTTAGGGCAAGAAAATGCCAAACCCCATGAAAAAACCCTCTCCAATGTCTATTTGGAGTGGGGTTTTATAGGAAATGACTCGGTTTATCAGCTTAATCCACCGGAAGCGAAATTAGAAGAAGTGATCTTTGAGGGGGAGCAAGAAGTGACGTTGAAGCATGCTATTGGGACAGTCAAAATACGATATACACTGGATGGTTCAGACCCGGATAGTTTGAGCGGCATTCCTTATGAAGGGCCGATAAAGTTGGATAGAACAGGTCAGCTAAAGGCCATCGCCTATGCAAAGGGGTGGAAAACAAGTGAATTTACTACCGAGGTTTTTTACAGCAAAGGGGTTTCCCCATTCGCTGTAGAACTACAGACCCAGCCGGCCAAGCAATACCAAGCAAAGATGGAAGAAACCCTCTTTGATTTGGAAAAAGGGGGAGATACCCATACAGCAGGAGGTTGGTTGGGGTTTAAAGATGAGCCGTTGGATTTGGTGCTGGATATGGACGGTAGCAAAGTGGAAACCGTAGCTGTCAGCCTTCTGTACCATGAAGATGCATATATTTTTCCTCCTGCCAAAGTAGAGGTGTCGGCGATGGAGGAAAACGAAAATTCCTGGAAAGTGATCGTAACTGATTCTCCGGAAATGCCCAAAAAGCTGGATAAAAACAGGATGGGCCAATTGGTTTACCCAATACCGGAGAGAAATTATAAGAAGCTCCGTCTGAAGCTAACTCCGCTGCAGCGATTGCCTTCATGGCACAGGGGAGCAGGGGACAAGGCTTGGGTGTTTGTGGATGAGGTGGTGCTGCATTAATTGAAAATACTAAGCAGTAGCTGTCCCGATAGGGATGAGATAAACTTGGGTAGTTGAAACTTTAGCCTCAGCCGTTCTTGATTTGTGCTATAGATATCCCTTCGGGACTAATAGAGAGTCTCTCCCCGCTGTAATGTTGAATTAGTTGACCTAGCTCGGGACAGCTCGAAAGAACTCGGAATGCTTGTTGGTACGAAGCCAGTGACGCCGTTTGGATGTGTCTCTAGCCTGTCCAGGCAGGCTAGAGACAGGGTAAATAGATGATTATCCGCATTCCATTATTTTCCGACCAGACCAATTCCTGCTCCGAATTGCTGTGATTGCCGTCAATTTAACCCAACTGTTCCCAAAGGCTCAAAATCCAATGAAACTGAATTCATACAGAACCTTTTATGGGTAGGAGGAGGACCATCGTTGAAGATATGGCCCAAATGGGAATCGCACCTGCCACAAAGTACTTCTATTCTGTTCATACCGTGGGAGTTATCTTCTTTGTAGATCACGCTGTTTTGGCGCACCGGCTCAAAGAAACTCGGCCACCCGCAGTCACTTTGAAATTTGGCCTCTGAGAGGAACAGTTTGTTGCCGCAGACAGCGCAGTAATAGGTGCCTTTGGTGTCACTGTCCCAATATTTGCCCGTAAAGGCCCTTTCAGTAGACGCTTCCCTGGCCACGGCATAAAGGAACGGCGGTAGGATTTTTTTCCACTCCGCATCCGAAACATCCAGTTTGGTGGTGTCCGTTTTGGAATAGTAGGGGTTTGCTGTTTTGCCTTTCTGGGTGCCTTGGGTTTGGTTGCTTTGGCCCTTGCTGCAGCCTATAATGGCTGTCAGCATGATACCGATCATTAGTATTCTTTTCATATTATTTTCCTTCCTTCAGTTTATCTTTAAATATCTTTTGGAATTTTTCCAGCTTCGGAGTAATGACATAGCGGCAATAACCCTGTTCTTTGTTGAGATTGTAATAATTCTGGTGGTAATCCTCCGCTACATAGAATTTCTTCATGGGCGCTAATTCTGTAACAATCTTTTTGGGATAGATATTCTCCTTGTCGAGTTTATTGATATAGTATTCTGCCTTTTCCTTTTGCGCGGCAGAATGGTAGAATATGGCACTTCGGTACTGCGTTCCTACATCATTTCCCTGTCGGTTTAGCTGCGTAGGGTCGTGCGCGACAAAGAACGCTTCCAGCAGCTCATCATAGGTGATCACCTCAGGGTCATAAACAATGGAAATGGCTTCGGCATGTCCTGTTTTACCGGTACCAACGGCTTTGTAGGTGGGGTTAGCCATATGGCCACCTGTGTATCCTGATATGACTTTTGAGACACCTTCAAGTTGTAGAAACTGCGCCTCTACGCACCAGAAACATCCTGCGGCAAAGGTAGCAGTATCCTTTTTGGCCATTTCAGCTGAATGGGCGTATTGCATAGTAAACACCAAGGACAAACAGGTAAATACTGTTGTTAAAATCAGGTTTTTCATAATGTAATAAAGGGTAGGGTTGATACGCTTTTATCGTAAGTTTCTTGTTGGTTCATTATTTAATACGAGAAAAGCCACCAAAATGGTTTGGTTTAACGTTTTTTAACCTATAAGAGAATAGGCAGAAGGACCAAATTAGGTAATGCTTATATGAATATATCAATGGTATCCGGAGGAAAGGGGGCTGAACCATTTTTGATGGCACCGATAGAGAGGATATTCGCTAATTTTTTTAATCACAAAGGCTGGACGAAGCCATTCTCTTTTGTGGGATGGGATGCAAATAAATTGGATAAAGCGAAAAGTTGAGGACAGATACATTTCAAGTGGTCATCACCTAATGCATAAAGTGCGCAGCTAAGTCGACTGGGGAAGTATAGTCTTATTGTAGCCTAGGCGCTTATGTGGTTAACCGATAGACATTTCTAGGTGGCTATGGTAAGCATATTTCTCTTTTATTTATTTATTAATAGGAATGCGTGCTCCAGCAAAAAAAGTCAGCGTAAATCTTATTAATCTGCGCCATCTGCGTGCTATCGGAACAAACCCTAATCCCCCAGCTTTTTCACTTGACCCCCGGAAAAGGTGGGCTTTACCAGAAAAAAGTCAATATGTGTATCCGCAATGTTGCACGTAAGCAAATATTAAAAAGGCTCTTATTGTTTTCTGTTCTTTTATTCAGGTGTGAAAATGCTTTCAAAAGGGCTTCATGAATGCAACGCATTTCCATTGATGAAAAGAACCAAAAATCTAGGCCCTGGAGCCTTTTTCAAATTGAGTGAATTTGGTATTTCGATTACAGTTTCGTTTGGCTCAATTTGATTTTGTGCCAATTGCCGTGGGCTAAAAATGAGTGGATCTCGCTTGTCCACTGCGCGAGCTAACTCATTTTTTTAACGCCCCCATCAACTGTCCTAATCCCGGTCGACCGGGACCAAAGGCCGAATAATGGCTTCCCGATGAATATTTTGTTTTTTCGAGGCTACGTGCAAAGTCGCGGATAGTCATAAAAGTCAATAACGAAAACAGCCGCTGATGATCAGCGGCTGTTTTATTTGATTCATGCTATATATAATAGCTGGAAGACTATTTCTCTGAGTTCTTGATATCAGTAACTTCTTTTCTGATATCCTGAGCTAGGGTTTTGATAGCCTGCATGCCATTTCTAACTCTTGTACCGGCTGCTTTGTTACCTTTTTCGTAGAATTTGGCAAAATCGTCTTCCAATGAATCAACTAGTTCCTTTACTTCTGTGAATCTGCTCATAGTGTTAAATTATTTAAGTTTATGTCATTAAAAACGTGAATATAGGGAGTTTATTTAGTATTCAACAACCCTTTCACGAGAATTAGCATTTAATTTAATCGATTTATTCGGCTTATTTGCCCATTTTAGGCTGTTTTTTATCAAAATTTAACATTGATGATAAGGATACTTTCAAATTGTCCTTGTGCCGTCTTACTGATGTTTGGTTGTAACGTGCTGATAGTCTGTTGTTTGATTTGTTTTTAAGTGATGTGACTTGTCTTTGTTCCCGTTTCAGTAAGTTTTAAAAAAGCACGACCAGACATCCAGTCGTGCTTTTCTGTAATCTATCACCTAACATTAAAATCCATTGCTATTTTTTATTGATTATTTCCCCTTGAGCGACTGCTTCCTCCCCTCGAAGAGCTGCTTGAGCTGCCTCGGCTTCGAGAAGAAGATCCTGACGATTTGCTTACGCTTGAAGAGCTGCCTCTACTGACAGAAGAATTGCTTCTACTTCTTGATGGAGAAGCAGTAGGCCTTGATGATTGACTTCTTGAGCTCGAAGGCTTACGCACAGATTCCCTACTTGGAGAAGGTCTTGATGACCTGCTTTGTGCATTGGACCTTCCTGATGAACGTTGCCCATAGCTCTTGCTTTCAGTGGGTTTTTTTTCATAAGAATTACTCCTGCTCTTATTGGTTTTTATCTTTTCACGCGGAGTACTTCTTGAACCGCTAGTGGAGCTTCTAGTATTATTATATTCTCTAGAAGACCTGCTCCCGTTACCATAAGACGAGTTTGAAGATCTGTTAGAGGGTGTTACGCCTCTGTCATTCGATCTACTGCTTTGTCTCTTTGAAGGCGATGCATTGTTTGAACGGGTACTATTGTTTGAATTGTACCTACCCATTTTGGAACGGCTTGATCTCGCTTGTTCACGGGAAGTAACCCTACCGGGTTTTCCGCTAACCCCGCTTTCATTTCGGGCTGTTCTTAAGTTCGGTCTGTAAACATTTAGGGTGTTCCTGGACCTGGATAATGAAGCCCTTCCTGCATTTCTAGTATTGTTTATCCTGTATGTTTCCACAGAACGTCTACTATACCGTTCGATATCTCGTCTGTGAGGGCCGCCTACATACCGATTATTGTTATAAACAATTGTATTATTTATAATGGTAGTCCGGTGGTAAATGTTCACAATATTTCGTCTAGGAGCATAGTATCGATAGACATGTCTATTCATAAACCGGCTTCTTGGCACAAATACCCATTGGAAACTCGGAATGCCCACAGATACATTTATAGATACACCAGGGCCCAATGGTGCCCAGCCATAATAACCGCCGCCTGTTCTCCAATTGACCCATGCCGGCCCCCATTCATAGCCAGGGACCCATGCCCAACCATAATAGTCATCAAAGAGCCATCTTCCGTAGTGAAATGGAGCCCAGCCCCAGTCATAATAAGATACCCAGGTATTACCATATTCTGTCATGGCCCAGTGGCCATTTGATCCATATGGATGAAAATCACCGTCTACATATGGTAACCAGATGTATCCGTGCCTAGGGTCATTTACCCAATCACCGTAAGGGGAGAGTTCGTCATAAAACACTTGGAAAGATACACCGTAAGGAGTTTCTGCTTGTGCTCTCTTAGAATTAACCGCTAACACCAACCATAGAACCAGCGATACACCTATCCATTTTAAGTTTCTTGTATTGTTCATGTTTCCTGTATTTAATAAGTTAATAATAGGTTGGTCGTGTCATACGGGCTGAACCGTATTCTATTAGCAATGTTAGCTAAAACCGTTCCAGTTTGGGTATACAGAACAAAAAGAAAACTGCTAAATGGATTTATAGTTTTTTGAGAGGCGAATTTTTATTGATTTCAGTAAAAACATAACGGTCCATAATCCTCCTTCATGAAATAGTTGTGTGAAAAAATATATTTATATAACGTTGTTTTATTAAAAAATAAATAAAGTTAGCTGTTTTTGTGTTAAAAATTATTTATTTATATTAACTAAACTAAAAAAACAAACAACTATTTTGTATTTGTTTTCTATTTACTATCTTTAATAGCGATAATTGATTACCGAAAATAACATTATTTCAATGGTTTAAATTAATAATTTTCCGTTTGTCCTAATTTTGTTTGAGGTATTGATTTAAAGGCGATCAAGTTTCATGGTCATGCGATTTTGCATGTTGCCATTATTAGATAGCTGCGTGAAGTAAAGAACTTAATCCTAATCTAAAACCCTTTTTCCTATGAGAAAAGTTTTACTGACCATGTTTTTCATGGTATTGGTAGGAGGGCAGTTATTAATTGCCCAAACCCAATCTATTACGAGTGCATCCCAAACCAAAACCATTTCTGGTACGGTGACTGATGCAGATAGTGGTGAGCCCATCCCGGGCGTAAATGTCTTTATCAAAGGCACCACTACTGGTACATCTACTGATCTAGACGGAAAATACACCTTGACCAATATACCGGAGAACGCTTCTTTGGTGTATTCATTTATAGGTTACACCAGCCAGGAAATGGCTGTCCAAGGCAAGACCACCATCAACATAGCCCTTTCTCAGGATACTGAGGAGTTGGGCGAAGTAGTGGTGACGGCGCTTGGTATCAGTAAAGAAAAAGAAAGACTGGGCTATTCTGTGACCCAAGTGGGCAGTGAAACGTTAGACGAGGCACGGGAGACCAATGTGGCCAATTCCCTGGCGGGCCGGGTAGCTGGACTGGTAGTAAAAGGTACCAGCAGTGGCCCTGGAGGTACCTCCAAGATTACCCTCAGAGGACTCCCGAGTATCAGTGGGACTGGATCTCCCCTTTATGTCATAAACGGAATCCCGATGGACAATACCCAGCGAGGGTCTGCCGGCCAGTGGGGCGGCAGTGATAATGGTGACGGTATCGGTAATCTCAGTCCCGATGATATCGAATCCATGACCGTCCTGAAAGGACAAGCTGCCTCGGCACTATATGGGTCGAGGGCTTCTAATGGCGTGATCCTTATCACTACAAAAGCTGGGAAAAAAGGTGGAGATTGGTCCTTGGATTATACCATGAACTTCATGGCAGAACAAGGAGTGGACTTTACCGATTTCCAAAATGTTTATGGCCAAGGAACAGGAGGGCTCAAACCAACAACTGCCAGTGATGCCCAGACTACAGGCCGATTGGCTTGGGGAGCCAGGATGGATGGCAGCCAGGTTATTGGTTTTGATGGGGATAATTACCCCTATTCCCCTGCAAGTGAAAACTATATCGATTTTTACAGGACAGGGACCAACTTCACCAATACTGTGTCTGTGTCAAAAGGATTGGGAGATGATGGCTCATTTAGGCTTTCCTTCTCCAATCTCGATGCCAATTCCATTGTTCCTAATAGTGGGATGGATAGAAAGACGATTAACCTAAATGTGGAACAGAACATTACCGATAAGCTGAATGTTACCGCGATGGTAAATTATGTGAACCAGCTGTCGACCAATATCCCATATCTCAGTGATGGGCCAAGAAACCCTAACAACTTCTTGTTCTTGGCACCCAATATCGATCATAATATTTTTGCACCAGGTTACAATCCCGACACGGGAGCGGAGACAGTATTCAGCGATGATATTTATGTAACCAATCCTTATTTCATCACAGAAAGGGGAATCAATGATCTGGAAAGGAACCGTACGATTTCTGCCTTGTCTGCGAAGTATAATTTTACACCTGATGTCTATGCGATGGTTCGGCTGGGAAATGATGTTTCCAATGACAAAGTAAATACAGTGGAACCGTACGGCCTGGCTTATACGGCTGATTTGCAGGGAGCACTGAATAATCGCGGTCAATCGACCCGATCAGAACTAAACATCGATGGTATTTTGGGGGCTATAGTGGATCTGACTGAGGATATCGAGCTTGATGCATTGGCTGGGGTGAATATGCGGAAAAACAAATTCGAGTCAATCGGACTGAGCGGTAGTAGGTTTGTGTTGCCATATTTATATTCTCCTTACAATACAGAGATTTTTAACAGGAATGACAATACACTGAATTACCAAGAGCGAGAGGTGCATTCTGCATATTATTCACTAGGATTTGGGTACAAGGATTTCTTGACCTTGACCACTACTGGTCGATATGATGTGTACAGTACATTGAATCCGGAAAATAACAGTATCTTTTCGCCATCTGTCGCCTTGGCATTTGTGTTTGATCGCTTGTTAAATGTCGATGCAATGGATTTTGGTAAGTTCCGAGCTTCCTATGCTGTGACCAGTGGTGAGCCGACACAGCCATATCGGACCCAATTCTATTACAGTTCGGCCAATGCCTTTAACGGTGTGCCTGCAGGATCCGCACCACTTTCGTTACCAAACAAAGAGCTGAAGCCCTTTACGACAGACGAAGTGGAGCTTGGCCTGGACATGAGTTTCTTTAAGAATAGGTTGAGTTTTGACATTGCCTACTTTACCAAGACCACCCATGATGAGATCATGAATGCTACTTATAGCATTACCTCTGGTTTTAACAGTGGCGTGGTAGCGACCGGTTCGGTATCAAATACAGGCTTGGAAGTTTTGGTGTCAGGTATGCCTATCCAAACACCAAAATTCACTTGGAGAACTTCCGTGAATATGACCAATGTGAAAAATGAGGTGCTTAGCACAGGTCCTGATAATAACCCCATTACTTTAGGACAAAACAGGGCAACACTGGGAAATGCCGTGACGGCTTTTGTGGTAGGAGAGTCTGGCCCGCAGATCAGGGCATATGATTATGCCTATAAGAAAGATGGAAGCATCATGGTGGATGATTCTGGACTACCGATAAGAGGGGAATTGAAAAATTATGGCTCAGTACTGCCTACTTTTTATGGCGGATGGAATAACACCCTTTCTTATAACGGAATCACATTTTCATTCCTAATAGATTATAGCTTTGGTAATAAGGTGCTGTCTGCTACAGAATATTATTCCACTTGGAGAGGGTTAAATAAAAATACCTTAGTGGGACGAGAAGACGGGGTTTCCAATGATGGGAATACCGCCACAGCAGAGGATTATTATAAAGCGCTTGCCCAAAACGTGACAAGCACTAGTGTAGTAGATGGCGATTTTGTTAAGTTGAGACAACTGACACTGGGATACTCCATGCCTGCCAAATGGTTTGCCAATACACCGGTAATCAAAGGTTTAAACGTGTCGTTGGTGGCTAGAAACCTGGCGATTTTGATGCGTCATGCTGAGAATATTGATCCTGAAGCCTCTTTTGGTTCGAATATCAACTATACAGGTATCGAAGGGACCAGTTTGCCAAGTACAAGATCCTACGGATTCAACCTTAAATTTAAATTGAATTGATCATGAAAAGATATATAAGTTTAATACTGGTAGGGCTGTTTGTGGCTTTTACTGGCTGCGATGGTGATTTTGAAGAAATCAATACCGACCCTAACCAGGCCGATGGTGATCTCTTTGATCCGAATTTGATTTTGCCGACCGTTTCCTATAATTATGGAAACATGGTGACAGGATATACTGGTCCGGTACTTTTTCAGAGCATGTGGGTTCAGGTATTGGCCTCGACATCCACTGGAGGGGCCAATTACTATTCCAATGCCGATAAATATGTCATTTCTGGGAGTACCAATAATTATATCCAAGGTGTATGGAACCAAGGCTATGAAGCATCTTCCAGAATCAACCAGATGCAGCAATTGGCCATGAACAAAGGGCTGACCAATCTCAATGCTGTGGGCGATATCATGAAAGTACTGACCTTGTCTTTTGTGACGGATATCTATGGAGACATTCCTTATACAGAGGCTTTGCAAGGGCAAGAGGGACTTACACAGCCCAAGTATGATCAGCAGTCGGTAGTATACATGACCATGTTGGCTGACCTAGAAAATGCGATCAATACCCTTGGAAGTGGCAGTGATGAGATCACCAATGATGTAATCTATGATGGTGATATAGCCAAATGGAAAAAATTCGGCTATTCTCTAATGCTTAAGATGGCCATGCGCATGGTGGAGGTGGATCCTACATCCGCCCAGAGCTATGTGGAAAAGGCCGTAGCTGGAGGGGTATTTGATGCTGCTGCAGATGATGCCTTGATGTTTTCAGATCAAAACAATGGATATGCCAACTCCAGCGCAAATGCCTTGAATGTACAGGATGATATCTACGAAGTTCGCTGGTCCAAGGCGATGATCGATTACCTTCAGGCGACGGACGATCCTAGACTGCCGGTCATTGCTGAAGTGCCGCCCGCTGGCCTCGCGGCTAATAAAGATGGAAATGTGGTCGGAGATAATGATCCTGCTGTACAGATTGGTCTGCCCAATGGCTATGACCTGAAAGGAGGGGCTACGGATATTAAAAATGAGCCAAACTATCCTGGCGGTACAGGTGAAGGGGATGACCTAGCGCCTATCGGGAAGTATTCCCGTCCTACAGGGATTTATAGAGACAGGGATGCACCGATTTTCTTTCTTACGTATGCAGAAGTGCAGTTTTTGCTAGCAGAAGCAGCTGTGAGAGGGTACAATGTGCCAGGAACAGCAGCGGAACATTATGAAGCAGGAGTGTTGGGTGCCATGACCACTATAGGGAAATTTGGTGGAGGAGTAGTTTCCAGTGATGATGCTGGCGACTATGCAGTTGCCAATCCATTGGACATGAGCTCCACAGAAAGTGCCATGGAAATGATCAACGAGCAGATATGGGTCACAACTGGATTATTGGCGAATTTTGTAGAGTCTTGGAACAACTGGAAGCGTTCGGGATACCCAATGCTTACACCCGTTGATTATACCGGTAACTTCTCGAATGGTGAGATTCCTCGGAGACAGATTTACCCTTCTTCGGAAGGCACCACCAATCCTCAAAACTTGAATGATGCTATTTCAAATATGGGAGGGGATACATGGACGACCACTACATGGTGGGATCCGGGAATTGAATGAGTTAGTTGCCTTATGTTAAAATAAGTTACAAAGGTTGCCCTTGAAGGAGGGCAACCTTTTTTGTTTGGTTAAATCTTTCTAAAAGTTTTTATCAATTTGTTGAAAACCCTATATTCCATTATCTTTTATCCGAAATCTCCCAATTAACCATTTTCGATTAACTCTAAGATAATTGATCACAATAAAAACGCAAGAATCAATTATATTTGACGTTTCCCAGATTTTATAATCCCTGGAAGCAGGGAGATAGTTTTCGTACAACCACACAGGATGCAGAAAAAGAAACATTCCATAAAAGCCATTGCCAAGGAGCTGAATATTTCGGTAACGACAGTTTCATTTGTTTTGAATGGCAAAGCAGAAGAAAACAGGATAAGTCAAAAACTGATCGATAAGGTACAGGCTTACGTAAAGAAAATCGGTTACCAGCCTAGTCAATTGGCCAAGAGCCTCAGGACCGGGAAGTCCAATATCATCGTGTTTATGGTAGAAGATATTTCCAATCCATTTTTTGCGACCATTGCCAAAATGATCGAAGACCGTGCCTTTAAGGATGGCTACAAAATCATTTATTCCAGTACCAATAACGATCCCGTTAAGACCATGGGCCTGATCAGCATGTTTAGGGATTTGCAGGTGGATGGTTATATCCTTACACCACCAGTAGGGATGGATGCGGGGTTTTTGACAGAATTGTCCAAGGACAGAAACCCGCTGATTCTTTTTGATCGGTACCTGCCAGAGGTGGATTGCAGTTATGTGGTGATCGATAATTTTCAAGGGGCCAAGCAAGGGCTGGATTTGTTTTTGGCAAATGGGCTGAGGAAAATTGGTTTTGTGACCATTGACTCAGATCAGTCGCAGATGCATGACAGGAGGGAAGCATATATCCAAATGTGTGAAAAAGAAGGGATCGAAGAGCAAATTTTGGAAATCCCCTATGATACCTATTCTTCTCAGGAGACAGAGAATGCCATGACGGCGTATTTTGAATCAAATGGTGATTTGGAAGCAGTGTTCTTTGCAACCAATTATTTGGCCATGAAGGGAATGCAGGTGATCAAGCAAGTGGGAAAGAAGATCCCCAACGATCTTGCTGTGATTGCTTTTGATGACAATGAGTTTTTTAAATTCAATACCCCTTCTGTATCAAGTATCGTTCAGCCAAAGGAAGAAATCGCTCAAGGCCTCATCCAATCCATGCTGCAATCCATCAGCACTCCTCAAGGAGAACGAGAATCCAATAAAATAGTCTTGCATGCGTCACTAAAAGAAAGAGAGTCAACCAATAAATCAAAAAAATAGAAGGATTCGACAGGATTGACTATGGGTTGTTTTTTGAAAGATGAAGAACTGCCTGTTTAGATGTATTACTCAAATAATTATACCGCGGGCCGTATGCGAGAAAATCATGGTTTTAATTTCTAGCCATAATGATTCCTATAGGAACATTAATTTTCAGCTAAATACACACTGACTGAACAGGATTGAACACGGATTATGCAGTAGCTTCTGGAAAGGTTAGTATTTCCTTAAAACTATTGGCCATTGGTCATTGTTTTAAGAATCTACATCGTCTAACTTCCTGAAATATAGTATTTTTATGTATGGTTATTGCTGGTTTTTTATGGTTTATACGGTTGTTTTTCTAACGATATGCTATTTATCAGTGAAATTATTATTGGAGAATATATTGTATACTTAGTAGTGCTTTGCTGGATAAATTTTTTCTAGGAAAATGCCAGTAAATTTTAGGTGATTAAGTAGGTGTTTTTGATAAAATTTAACAAAAATGGTTGTTATTAACCATCTTTTTAATAGAAGTGGAATTCAATAGATATTATCAATATTTTTTTATTTAAAATTAAAGATGGAAAAAATGGTATTTTTACACTAATTACATGAAATAAATTTTAACGGGTATTAAAGGCGTTTTTTTGTCCGTATTCGGACGATTGTTTTTTGAACCAAATAATTAGTCATACTACGTAGTGTTAAAGTGGCTTTGCTTTTAAACTAAAAGGGTTTAGCTTTATCGGAGATTTTTGTGTCTCATTACCGGTCATTTATAAGAAATGTCCTGTGATAGCGTGAATCACCTAAAATTAATTGATAACCTAAAACCCAAAGAAATGAAAGAAAAGTTACCAGCTGCCAGTCGCATGAGCGGCAGCAGCATTAGCTTTCGCAAATTGAGAGGAGGCGTTTTGATGATGCTTTTCTCAGGAGCCTTAAGTTCCGTCACGCAAGCGGAGGAAGCAGTTTTTGTGACTGGTGAAACGAACACTGCTGATGGAGTATCGTTTTTTCAGGCCACAGCCAAGGAAGTGACCGGGACAGTGACCGATGAATCCGGTGAGCCCCTCCCGGGAGTTTCCATTTTAGAAAAAGGCACTACCAATGGTACCGTGACAGATTTGGACGGAAATTATAAGATCACAGTAGCCTCCGATGAATCTGTTTTGGTCTTTAGTTTTATTGGGATGGCCAGTCAGGAAGTTCCCGTTGGCAGTCAGTCGACCCTTGATGTGGAGCTGACTTCCAATACCGAGTCCTTGGAGGAATTTGTGGTGATCGGATATGGTTCACAGAAGAAGCGAGAGATTACTTCAGCGGTGGCCAATGTGGAGGAAGATGACTTTGTGCAGGGCGGTATGCGGTCCCCCATGGAACTGATCCAGGGTAAAGTGGCCGGTCTGAACATCAACCGCCCCCAAGGAAACAACCCTAATGGGGGAACGGACATCCAGTTGAGAGGCTTGACTTCCTTAGTGGGTACGACCAGTCCATTGATTGTTATCGATGGTATTCCTGGAGGGAGTTTGGATCTGCTTCAGCAGGATGATATTGCCTCTTTTGATGTACTGAAAGATGGATCTGCTGCAGCCATCTACGGTACCCGGGGCAATGCAGGGGTAATCCTGATTACTACCAAAAAGGGAAAAGCCGGCAAGTCACAATTTGATTATTCCACCTATTTCCAGCGGGAATATGTGGACAGAAAACCGGATTTTCTTACCGCTGATCAGTATCGTGGCCTGATCGATCAGGGGCTGATCGATGGGGGCAATGACCTTGGTAGTTCCACGGATCTCTATGATCGATTGCTGAACAAACAGAACCTTAGTCAATATCATAACTTTGCTGCCTCTGGTGGGGGTGAAAATTCCACCTATCGAGCTTCATTTTACTATAATGGCGCTGAAGGAATTGCCCAGGAAAACAGCAACAAACAATTTGGTGGCCGGATAAGCTTTAGCCAGACAGGATTTCAAGATAAACTTACCTTGGCATCCAACCTTGCGGTAAACTTTAGTGATGCCAACAGATTAGGTGGGCAGAGTGGAGATTTTGAACAGGCCATTCAGCGAAATCCCACAGCTCCTATTTTTAATCCTGATGGATCATTTGTAGAGACACAAGCCTATAACAACTACAATCCACTTTCTCGCTATGCAAATCGAATAGATGAAAGGAATAAGTCTACATTTTCTGGGGATATGCGATTGACATATGAAATCATGGATGGGCTAAAAGCATCCGCTTTTGGTGCTTATATCAGGAACAATTATAATGACCGGTACTATCAGTCGATGAATGATTTTGCCAATCGTCCCACATCTGAATACCAAGGTATGGGCTATGCTTCCAAATTCAATCATTTGGATTGGTCCAATACCTTTGAAGGTACCTTAAACTACAAGAAGATTTTCAATACCGATCATTCACTTGATGCTATTGTGGGGTACAGTTACCAGTATTTTACTACAGAAGAATTCAATGTGAACAATAATGGTTTTACAACAGATGGTTTCCTTGACTGGAATCTGAGTGCAGGTAGTGCCATAAACAATACCCAGCTTCCGCGTCCAGGGATGGATAGTTTTAAAGAGGATAATACCTTAATAGCCTTTTTTGCAAGGGTTAGTTATGCATTCCAAGAAAAATATTTCGTACAAGCGACCTTAAGAAGAGAAGGTTCTTCAAGATTTGGAGCCAACCATAAATGGGGGAATTTCCCCGCTGTATCCGTAGGTTGGGAATTGACCAAAGAAAGTTTCCTGGCTAATAGCACAGCGGTAAACAACTTAAAAGTGAGGTTAGGTTACGGCGTTACTGGAAATCAAGGAATAGACAACTATCAATCCTTAATTACTCTTTCAGAAGGGGGCGTTTATCCACAGGAAGGGAT
This sequence comes from Echinicola soli, assembly GCF_006575665.1. Taxonomy (NCBI): domain Bacteria; kingdom Pseudomonadati; phylum Bacteroidota; class Cytophagia; order Cytophagales; family Cyclobacteriaceae; genus Echinicola; species Echinicola soli. The sequence continues at coordinate 4,690,171 of NZ_CP041253.1, read as the reverse complement.
TTATTATCAAACTTATGGTTTATCAAGAAATCCAAATCCTGACTTGAGATGGGAAAAGAAAAAAGAATGGAATTTAGGGTTTGATTTTTTATTGTTCAATAATAAAGTAGGCGGTTCTTTGGATTTGTACAATAGGGAAACGGTAGATTTACTTTATGAATATACCTCTCAACAGCCGGCATATGCCAAGGATAGACTTTTGACAAATGTTGGTAGTATCAACAATAGAGGAATTGAACTTTATCTGACCTCTACCATAATAAAAAATACAGATTTTAGCTGGAGAGCAGATCTTACAGCCAATACGCAACGAAATAAAGTAACATCTCTTTCAAATGATGTGTTTACCATTTCATGGATTGAAGAAGGAGGGTTGCCTAGTCCTGGAAATCTTGGAAACGCCATTAGGATAGAAGATGGCGGCCCCATCGGTAACTTTTATGGAAAGAGATTCGCAGGATTTACTGAAGATGGTAAGTGGCAATTTTACAAAGCAGATGGGACCATTGGTGAGGCTGGAGATATGACCACAGAAGACCTTACAGTCATCGGTAACGGAGTTCCGAAGTATATGGCTTCGCTGAACAATACGTTTACGTATAAGAATTTTGACCTCACGGTGTTCTTCAGAGGGAAGTTTGGCTTTGATATTTTAAATACCAAAGATCTATATTTTGGTAACAAGAAGTGGTTGCCAAATAACCTGTTAGAAAGTGCGATCACTACGCATGCCGACCTTAATGACGACCCACAGTTTTCAGATTACTATTTGGAAAACGGAAGCTTTGTGAAGCTTGATAATATTACACTAGGCTATAATTTCGAGCTTAATAGTCAGTATTTCAGGAATTTACGGGTTTATGCTACGGGGAGAAATTTACTGACTATTACTAGCTATTCTGGTATAGACCCTGAATTACAAGATGTTGGGTTGAATACAGGTATAGATGGTAGAGGCTTCTATCCTAGAACGAAATCATTTGCATTGGGTCTAAAAGTTGGATTTTAAAGCGAGGAAATCATGAAAAAATACATCAATAAAATAGCAGCAATCCTTGCTCCGGCAGCGATATTGGGAACGGTATCCTGTATGGATTTGGATGAAACTGTTTACAATGAATTAACGAAAGATAGCTTTTATAGCAATAAAACAGAGGTGATGGAGGGCGTGCTTCGTCCGTTTACCCATATGCAGGCTTGGTTAGCTCCTACTGGACAGAGTGGATACTATTATCACGGTGAAATGGCCGCTGATCAAGTAGCCTGGCCCCAGAAAGGACGTCATGGATATGATGGAGGAGATCATATCCGGATGCATTACCACACCTGGACATCACAAGAGCCAAGATTGAGAGGTTCATGGGCATTGATGTGGGAAGGATTAGGCTATGTGAACTCAGTAATTGCTGATTTGGAAGAGCTCGATTTTGAAAGTATAGGAATGACGCTTGACGATAAGGCCACCATTTTAGCAGAGCTGAAGGTCATGCATGCTTATCATTATCTGAAAATAATGGATATGTGGGGTAATGTACCTATCGTAACCACAGTGGGAGAACCTTTAAACCCTCCATCGGCTACCAGACAAGAAGTCTTTGCTTTTGTGGAACAGGAGCTGCTGGATAATGTGGAACTGTTGCAACCGCTGTCCCAAAAAATGGTAGGCCGTGTGTCCAAGGCTGCAGGCTATACCATGCTTTCGGAGCTTTACCTGAATGCCGAAAAATGGACGGGCACTGCGATGTATGACAAGTGTATCGAATACAGTGATAAGGTAATCGACGGAGAAGGAGGGAGCCTTACCGGTACCATGGAATTGGATCCTGATATCCTTGGACCATTTAGTAATACCAACCATACTTCACCAGAAAATATCTTCCAGTTTGCATTTAGCAGAAAAGGCGGTTTTGAGTTTAACTGGGGAGGTTTTTACATCGGCTATAGCAATATGTCCGAAGTGTGGGATATTACTTTCAGTGGCTGGAATGCCTTCGTGGTGATTCCTTCTGCCTTTGATGCCTATCAGGAAAATGACCTGAGGAAACAAGAATGGTTCCTTTTTGGGACACAGTATAAATACGGTACCAACGAACCCGTACTGGGTACAGAGGAGTATGATGGGCAGCCGTTGGAATATGTAAATACCATCCGTAGAAATAGTGAAGGGGCTACTGGTGAAGGCAGCATGACCGAAGGAGAGGAAAACAGTGGCGCACGCTTCAATAAATACCGCGCAGGCACCAAGGATGATGAGAATTATTGGGAAAATGACTATATCATCTACCGACTGACGGAGTTGTACTTCAATAAAGCTGAGGCGATTATCCGCCAAAATGGAGGTGCCACTACACAAGAGGCAGTGGACTTGATCAATGCCAGTAGACAGCGAGCATTTACAGAGGCCGACTGGGCGGATGCGATGTACACGACTTCCACGTTGACCTTGGAGGAACTTCTTGCAGAGCGTGGCAGGGAGTTTATCTTCGAAGGTAAGAGAAGAACGGACCTGATCCGCTTTGGTGATTTTACACAGGCAAGCTGGTGGGATCATGAGGCTACTAACGACCCCAATAGGGAGTTGTTTCCAATTCCTCACGTCCAAACAGCACTTAATCCTAATCTAGAGCAAAATCCCGGTTATAACCAATAAGCCGCAAGGATAAAGTTCTAGGCAAATTATAGTTAAGCCACGGATTCACGGATAAAAGATGGACGTTGCCCAAAAAGCACCGCTGTCCATCGATCATCCGTGTATCTGTGGCTTTTATTGTCACTAAGGATCTGCCGGTAGTGGCCACGGATACCCGATTGGCTGTCACTGTTCGGGATTTGTCAGCCGTGGCAGATTCCTTTTTTGCAATCTTCCCAACCTGAGCATCTTCATCATGCATTTTCTTTTGGCTTTTTTACCTAGAAATGGAAATGAAAATATTTATCTATTCATAATTCTATTAATATTATACCCCAAAAGTTAATCAAAAAGAAAAACTAAAAGGGTTTAGCTTTTTAACGTTTAGGTAATATATTTGTAAAATCACTGGTGCCGAATGCGAAGTGTGAAAAAATCAAGTACTAGTGTCTCGTAGCAGAGGTGCTTATGATTGTGTGCTGGATTGAGCACTTTTGTGGCTAGGGAATGGACAGTTTGTTCCAGAGAATCAAATAACAAATAACTAAATAACCAATCACTAATATGAAGACATTTTTGACCAAGACCTTGGCAATGATGACGATGGCCGTAGCAGCTTATGGGCAGTCTGATCTTGTCGAGCAAGTGGACCATCCGGTGGACTATGCCAAGCCCTTGATGGGGACAGACTCAGACTACAGTTTATCCAATGGTAATGTATATCCAGCTATTGCCATGCCCTGGGGGATGAATTTCTGGACACCCCAAACGGGTAAAATGGGCGATGGATGGGCGTATATGTACGATGCCACCAAAATCAAAGGATTTAAACAAACCCACCAGCCATCTCCATGGATGAATGATTATGGACAATTTTCCATCATGCCGGTGACTGGCAAACCCAAATTTAAAGAAGAAGAGCGCCAAAGCTGGTTTTCCCATAAGGCCGAAACCGTCACGCCATACTATTACAGTGTTTACCTGGCCGATCATGATGTGACCACTGAGATCACGCCGACTGAAAGGGCTGCCCGTTTCAGGTTTACATTTCCGGAGACCGATGATGCTTTTGTGGTATTGGATGCTTTTGATAAGGGATCATATGTAAAGGTCCTTCCAGGAGAAAACAAAATTATCGGTTATACCACGCGAAATAGCGGCGGAGTACCAGATAATTTCCGCAATTATTTCGTGGTGGAATTTGATAAGGAATTCACCTTCACCAAGACCTTCAAGGACGGTAATCTCCAAGAGGCACTCGAAGCTGATGCAAATCACGCAGGAGCTGTTATCGGTTTTAAGACAGCAAAAGGGGAGGTCGTGAATGCCAAAGTAGCCTCATCTTTTATCAGCTATGAACAAGCAGCTATCAACCTGCAGGAAATCGGAAATCATGACTTTGATGCCTTAAAAGAGCTAGGAAGAAAAACCTGGGATGAGCAGCTTGGCCGCATCAAAGTTTCTGGAGGTACCCAAGATCAAATGGAGACTTTTTATTCTTGTCTTTACCGGTCTTTATTGTTTCCAAGAAAATTCTTTGAATACGATGCGGATGGTAATGTGGTCCACTACAGTCCCTACAATGGTGAAGTACTGCCAGGCTATATGTTTACTGACACGGGTTTTTGGGATACATTCCGGTCATTGTTTCCTTTCCTGAATTTGATGTATCCAGAGCTGAATGCCCAGATGCAGGAAGGCTTAGCGAATGCCTACAAGGAGAGTGGATGGCTGCCAGAGTGGGCCAGCCCTGGTCTGCGTAATGTCATGGTGGGCAATAATTCCGCTTCAGTAGTGGCAGATGCTTACCTGAAATACGAAGGAGATTACGATTATGATATCGAGACACTGTATGAAGCAGTGATCCATGGGGCCAATAATGCAGGGCCGTTGACTGCAGTAGGACGTGCTGGTGCTGAATATTACAAGGAATTGGGCTATGTGCCTTACGATGTTGGTATCAATGAAAATGCCGCAAGAACCCTGGAATATGCTTACGATGATTTTACCATCTACCAATTAGCAAAAGCCCTGGACAAGCCAAAAGAGGAAATCGAGCTGTACAAGCAAAGAAGTCTGAACTACAAAAAGCTGTATGACCCTGAAACTAAGCTGATGCGTGGTAAAAACAAGGATGGCGAATTTATGGCGCCTTTTAATCCTTTCAAATGGGGAGATGCCTTTACCGAAGGAAACAGCTGGCACTATACCTGGTCTGTTTTCCATGATATACAGGGCCTGATCGACCTCATGGGAGGAAAATCCGAATTTGTAGCACAATTGGATGAGGTTTTTTCCTTGCCGCCGGTGTTTGACGACAGCTATTATGGAGGTGTGATCCATGAGATCAGAGAGATGCAGATCGCAAACATGGGGCAATACGCCCATGGAAACCAACCCATTCAGCACATGATTTACCTTTATAATTATGCAGGAGAACCTTGGAAGACCCAGCATTGGGTGAGAGAGACGATGAACCGCATGTATATGCCTACACCTGACGGCTATTGTGGTGATGAAGATAATGGGCAGACTTCTGCCTGGTATGTGTTTTCAGCCATGGGCTTCTATCCCGTATGTCCAGGTACCGACCAATATGTTATTGGTGCGCCGCTCTTTAAGAAGGTTATCCTCTCGCTTCAGAATGGTAAAGAAGTGGTGATCAGTGCTCCTGAAAACAGTGCAGACAACCGGTATATTGATGGACTGAAGGTAAATGGCCAAAGCTATTCGAAAAACTGGCTAAGTCACAAGGAGCTGATGGAAGGTGCCCAGCTGGACTTCGATATGTCAGCTACTCCCAATAAAAAGCGAGGTACTAAAAAAGGAGACGTTCCTTTTTCACTCTCTAACGAATAAAAGGCAGATCAATACAAGAGCAACGATCACAGATGAATAAAAGAAATGTAGTAGGAGTAGATATCGGTGGGTCTCACATTACCGCAGGATTGGTGGACCTTGATACCAATGTGTTGGATGAGGCCTCTTTGGTAAGAAGGGAGGTGGATTCTTCCGGTAGTGCTGTCTCTATTATCGGTGAATGGAAAAAAGCCATAGAGGCCATTCCGGGATATTCACTCCAGCACCTAAAAATTGGTATCGCCATGCCGGGGCCTTTTGATTACCCAAATGGGATTTCACTGATCGAGCAGCAAGGGAAATACGCCTCCTTGTATGGCTTGGAAGTGAAAAAGATGCTTGCAGAAGCCTTGGGCTGTGATACGGAAAGCATTCACTTCGAAAATGACGCTGCTTGTTTTTTGCAGGGAGAAGTGGCCAGCGGCGCCGCTCGCTCATTTGACCATGCGATCGGCCTGACCCTTGGGACGGGACTGGGGAGTTCCCGGTATCATGGGGAATTTGCCGAAGATGCCGCCTTATGGTGCAGCCCATTTCAGGGAAGTATCGTGGAGGAGTATGTCTCCACAAGATGGTTCGTGGAAGCTTATCAGAAAAAAACCGGTAAGGAAATCGCCGAAGTCAGAGAGCTGACTTTGGAGGAAGAAAACAAAGCATATGCAGCCGATATTTTCAGGGAATTTGGTGAAAACCTGGCACGTTTTCTCATAGATTTTATAAAAAAAGAATCCCCCCAGGTCATTGTGCTTGGGGGAAATATTTCAAAAGCTGAGGAGCTTTTTCTGCCGATTGTGGAGGAGGAGCTTGACCGAGCTGGCCTGGCTACGCCTATTAGAATTACCGAACTGGGCGAGCAGGCGGCGTTGATAGGAGCTGCATGTAGCTGGAAAGTCCAAAAAGAAAATGGACATTCCAAGTCAAGAATAAAGTAGGGCTTCCTGTATGGAAAAATCAGTTGGTAGCTCGCAGTAGGCAGTGCCCTCATGTACTGCCTACTGCCCACCGCAGACTACCAAATGCCACCTGAAAACAACTATTAATCCTATAACTTAATTTACCGTTCAACTCAATAACTAATAAGCCCATGGCGTCAGTTAGCATTTCAAAAGAGACCGAAGATAACAACGTAGAATTTGATTCCGGTCAGAAATATTTGGGGCCATTGTTTTTGGTCACCATGCTGTTTTTTATGTGGGGATTTATCACCTGCATGAACGATATTTTGATTCCCCATTTACAGCAAGTATTCACGTTGCAAAACTGGCAGGCTATGCTGATCCAGACAGCTTTCTTTGGGGCTTACTTCTTTATTTCCCTAGGGTATTACTTGATTTCCATTACCAAAGGAGATCCGATTGGAAGGATAGGGTATAAGAACGGGATTATCCTTGGCTTGGTGATTTCTGCAGTGGGATGCCTGTTTTTTTATCCAGCAGCCAGTCTGGTGAGTTTTGGTTTTTTCCTGTTTGCCTTATTTGTGCTGGCATCTGGAATTACCATTTTGCAGATCGCTGCCAATCCATATGTGACCATTTTGGGGAAGCCTTCTGGTGCTTCCAGCCGATTGAATATGACACAGGCATTTAACTCACTGGGGACTACCATTGCCCCTTTGATCGGTGGTTACCTGATTTTTGGGACGATCGGGGAAGTGGAGATTAGCGCGGACTCGGTAAAAATGCCCTATGTGGCCTTGGCGCTTACCTTGTTGTTGATTGCCTTGATCTTTAAGCTATTTAAATTACCTGAAATCGGATCGCAAGGAGTAATCATCTCTGACAGTGGTGCTTTGAAGCATCGTCACCTGTTCTTGGGAATAGGGGCTATTTTTGCCTATGTAGGTGGAGAAGTAACGGTGGGAAGTAATTTGATAAACTTTGCACGACTGCCAGAAATTGCAGGATTGGACGAAGCAGAAGCTAGCCATTACTTGGCCCTTTTCTGGGGAGGTGCCATGGTGGGGCGTTTCTTTGGCGCGGTGGCCTTGGCAGATTTTAAGAACAACCTAAACCGTTTTCTGATCATTGGAGCGATCACGGCGATTTCTTATGTCTCCATTCATTATGTTTATGGAGGTGAGATGGCACTTTATGCCTTGGCCTTTATCGGATTGAATATTTTGGTGATCATCATTGGCCAATTCATCCCTAACCGCACCCTTTGGCTTTTTGGCATTACGGGAATTGCGTTGCTGATCATTGGCTTGCTGACCTCCGGCCAATTAGCCCTGTGGTCGATCGTAGCCTTGGGATTATTCAATTCCATCATGTTTCCGACTATCTTCTCACTGGCCATCAAGGGACTGGGGAAATATACCGCACAGGCATCTTCATTGCTCGTGATGGCGATTGTAGGTGGGGCAATAGTACCGTTATTGCAAGGATTGATGGCCGATTTGACAGGAAGTGTACAGCTTTCTTTTCTGGTTCCTTTGGTCTGTTATCTTTATATTGTTTTTTATGGCGTAAGTGGCTATAAAATGAAGGAAGAGCATTAATTAATTTCCCCAAGCCTTTGGAGGGATCCCTGTTCACACTAAAAATGCCTCCAAGGATGGGAAAGGATCAAAAATAGAATAACAACCCAATGAAAAAAATACTGTTTACAGGCCTTATGGTTCTTTCGGCCTTGGGCATCCAGGCTCAAGAGGATCTCGCCCAGTATGTGGATCCAATGATCGGAACGGCCAAAATGGGACATACCTATCCAGGAGCCACGGTTCCGTTTGGCAGTGTCCAGCTGAGCCCTGATACGGATACGATTCCTTACGAAGTAAATGGTCGGTATAATCCGGAAGTTTATCGATATTGTGCCGGCTACCAATATGATGATGCCACGATTGTTGGTTTTAGCCATACCCATTTTAGTGGTACAGGGCACTCTGATTTGGGCGACTTTTTGGTGATGCCCACCAGTGGTCCCTTACAGCTCAATCCAGGAACAGCGATGGATCCTGATTCAGGTTATCGCTCCCGGTTTTCTCATGACCGGGAAAATGCTTCTCCTGCTTATTACCAGGTGGAATTGGATGATTATGACATCAATGCAGAATTGACAGCCACCACAAGGGTAGGCGTACACCGCTATACATTTTCTGAAGGCGAAGATGCCCATGTGATCCTGGACCTGATGTCCGGTATTTACAATTACGATGATAAGAATGTCTGGACTTTTATGCGGGTAGAAAATGATACCCTTGTTACCGGTTTTCGTGAAACCACAGGTTGGGCCAGGACGAGGAAGGTGTTTTTTGCCCTTTCTTTTGACAAACCCATTGCCCACTACGGCAATCGGAAATATGATGAAAAACAGGCTTATAGAGGTTTTTGGGGACGATTTAATGAATCCGAGAATTTTCCTGAAATCGCTGGAAGGAAGATCAGGGCTTATTTTGATTTTGACCTAAAAGATGGTGATGAGCTGATCGCCAAGTTGGCCATTTCACCGGTAAGTACGGAAGGAGCTATCAGAAATATGCAGGAAGAGACCCCAGGATGGGACTTTGATGCCATTCGTCAAGCAGGTGTCGACCGCTGGAACAAGGAACTGAACAAGGTGCAGGTCAGTACCATCCGTGATTCGGATAAGGTGAATTTCTACACGGCAATGTACCATGCCTTTTTAGGACCAACGGTCTATGGTGATGTGGACGGCAGATACCGCGGTTTGGATATGAATATCCACCAAGCTGATGGCTTTACCAACTATACCAGCTTTTCCCTCTGGGATACTTATCGGGCACTGCATCCACTTTTCAATGTGCTGCAGCCAGCTCGAAACCGTGATATGGTAAAATCGATGTTGGCACATTTTGACCAAAGTGTCCATCCGATGTTGCCGATTTGGTCCCATTATGCCAATGAAAACTGGTGTATGATCGGGTACCACAGTGCTTCGGTCATCGCCGATGCTGTGGTCAAAGGAACGGTGACATCAGATTTGGACCACGCCCTCAATGCTGCGGTGACCACCGCTAAGACAGCTTATTTTGATGGCATCGGATCTTATATGGAGATGGGCTACGTGCCCGAAGATGTCAGTGGAGCTTCTGTTTCCAAAACCCTGGAATATGCCTATGACGATTGGGCGATTGCCCAGATGGCTTCAGCAATAGGGAAGGAAGAAATTGCCCGGGAATTTACGGGGCGTGCAGGAAATTACAAAAATGTATTTGATAGCCAATCTGGGTTTATGCGCCCCAAGCTAAAGGATGGTAGCTGGAAGCGAGGTTTTGATCCGCTTGATACCCATGGACAGGGCTTTATCGAAGGCAATGCCTGGAACTACAGCTTGTATGTTCCCCATGCTCCGGAGCAAATGATCGGTATGATGGGAGGGGATGTCCGGTTTGTGGAGCATTTGGATTCCTTGTTCAGCATGGATTTACCGGACAGGTACTTTGCTAATACAGAAGACATTTCGCGCGAGGGGATTATCGGAAATTATGTACATGGCAACGAGCCTTCCCACCATGTGGTCTACCTTTACAATTGGACGGATCAGCCGTGGAAGTCCCAGGACAAAATTCGCATGATCCTCAGGGCTATGTACCAGACCGGTGCCGACGGCCTCGGTGGAAACGATGACTTTGGCCAGATGAGTGCTTGGTACCTGTTCAGTGCATTGGGCTTTTATCCAGTGGCACCAGGATCAGTGGAGTATGCCTTGGGTAGTCCTCTCGTGGAGGAAGCGACGATTAATCTGGAAAATGGCAACACATTTACCGTAGAGGCCCAAAATCAAACGGACGAAAACGTGTATGTAAGCAAGGTACTCCTTAATGGAGAATTGTTGAGTGAGCCGTTTATCCAACATGCCGATATCATGAAAGGGGGCAAATTGACATTTATTATGAAGAGAAGGCCGAATAAAAAGATTTTTTCCAAGGATTAATCTTTAGCAATTCCTAATTTTAAGAGTGAATCTATTAAACCGTAGAACAATATGAAGATAGAAAAGAGTGCTTCAAAGGAAGCTATTTTTAAGCAGATCAAAGACTGGTTGGATTTTAACGGATATGAAGTAGCCGCAGAGGATAGAGAAAGACCTTGGGGCGGTTTTTTTGTAATTGAGGAAAGCCAGATCGCTAAATTCAGGTCACAGTTTTTTGCCAGTGTGGAGTTTTCAGAAGAGCAGCTTAAGCAAAAGCTAAGTCCAAAGATCTTGATCGTAGGTCCTGAGAAACGACTCTCGTGGCAATATCACCACAGAAGAGCCGAGATATGGAAACTGGTAGGTGGAGAAGGCGGGATCGTGACCAGCCCGACAGACGAAGAAGGTGAATTGCAGCCATTGGTGCTGGGAGAAGTAGTGGAGCTTGCCAAAGGCGAAAGGCACCGTTTGGTGGGCATGGACAATTGGGGCGTAGTGGCCGAAATCTGGATGCACACAGATCCTTCCAATCCATCCAATGAAGAAGATATTGTCCGCGTTCAAGATGATTTTCAGCGGAAGTAATGCTTATAATTGTAGATAGAAGACATTAGATTAGATTGATTTAGCGAAAGAACCTCTTCATACAGACTTGAAGAGGTTCTTCTTTTTTTACACTTTTTATTTCCACTAATCATTCAACTACCAAATTCTCGTCTTCTACTTTACCAATAATATACCTCCCGATTTTGGCACCTTGTTCTACCCCCACTTCGATGGCATCACGGTAATGAATTCCACCATAGAGCCTGGAAATGGCCGCCTCATCGGAGGCTTGGAGAAAGGATTTAAATTTCCTCGGGGGTAAGCCAAAATATTCTTCAGACGTGTCCGTGTAAGCAAAATTATCTCCAAAATAGTAGGTGAGGAGGGTAGCACTTGTTCTGGAGATCACGCTATGTCCGCTGGTATATTCAGGGAATGGAGGCGTCTGGAGTATAGGTCGCCATTTTTGGTCGATGTGCCGATTGATGACCGTTTCCGGTCTAATCCTGTCGGAGTCATACTTTTCTTCCCAGCAACTGATAAAGGCATCATGTAGCCCAGTGGAAAGGAGTGTATGCACTTCAACGGCCTCAGCAAAGGTGATGTCGGCCTTCTGACAGGCGATTCCGGCGATATTTACCCAATGGCCACCTGGACTGATTTTTTTTAGCCCGATGGCCATGTGGCCACTATAGGAAACCATAAAGGGATTGCAGTCCCAAAAGTTGGCTATCAATCGCTTTTCTTTGTTTAGCACCTTGGTAGTGTCATAGACTTCTTTGGTCAACTTGTAAAAAACACTGGTGCTGTCCACGGAGAATGGAGCAGGAGAAGCAGGTTTAAACTGTTTTAAATTAGAAAGGTAAAAAGGGCGAATGGTCTTCCATTCGGGATCGATGGCTCCAAGGTAAGCAGGAGGGGTAGGGTACCATGTTCCCGGCTCCTTGGAAGGCGAATAGCGTGGCAAGGCGCTGAGTTTGCCATAGCCGTCATTTTTACTGTAGGCCAATACCTGCTTGGCAATGCTGTCTGCGTATGCAATACTGTTTTGAAGCTTTTTGGCAGAGATCCACTTGTTGGTTTTGTAGCGGCCAATGAACTTATGTTGTGCGGAATTTAAGGTGACCCCGGAGGGCATTATCCCTTTGCCCACGCTGAGCAGACAATAAATGGCTGCAAAAGTACTGTCTATTTCTGCAGCTGCTGGATATTGAATGTTTAATGGAGCAATAAAATCCTGCTGAAGTGATTGCTCAATACGAACCGGCTGATTCAATGCCGTATATGCACCTAATGTGATGTAGGCGTAGAATCGTGCCGCACCTGTGGGAGAAGTTACATCAGAAACCATGATTTTAGTGGTTTCAAACAGATTGTCCACATATAGGTTGACCTTTTGCTGCTGGGTCTGTCCCCATCCACTGGTAGGGAGCTGGAATAGAAGCAGTCCCAATAGTAGTGCATAGCAAGCAGGAGGAGTGTACTTTTTCATAATGGGATTACTTTACTTTTTTGTAGGCAATGACGCCTTGGTTATTCAGGCCAAAGAGGAGAAATTGACCTTGGGGCAAGGTAAGGGGAAGGATGGACTTTATATCGCCTTTGATGGCAAGTCCGGACTTGTTTTGGGGGATATAGCTGAAATGTCCATTGCCATCACCCAGAAATACCTGCCCGAAGTTCGCGTCCATGACACCAATGCGCAGTCGCGTATGCGTCTGGTTTCCGCCAAGGATCACATCCAAGGTGCCATCATCATCAAAGTCCATTACTTCGATGCTGTATACAGGAGCAAACTGCGCTTCAATTGGTAGGGAATGGACCGAGAATGCATTGCCAGTGTTTTCAAGGTATAGTGTCCGGAGTTCATTAACAGTGAGTTTTTCGGCAGTATCTAGTTGTTCTTGTGTCAAAATGTCCTCAATTTTCGCCTGCGAGTAGGTTTCATAATCGGTAAACTTACTCCGCATGCCATATAGCTGGTCCAGCAGCTCGTCACGGCTGGCAAAAGGATACGCTTCACCCTGCACATACCTCACCATCAGCGGATCTACGGATCCATTTTTGTCAAAGTCTCCGTAATACAAAGTCATGGGCTGTTCCTTGGAAGCTTTTAATTGTGAATTAAGCCCATAATTTCCCAAGATCAAATCATCGTCTCCATCTCCATCAAAATCCCCTTTTGCCAAGCTGCTCCAGAGTCCATGAGGGGATTCAGGCAGCCATAGGGAAGTCTGATTGACCAGTTGTTGGCCATTTTGATTGATGTACACCTGAAATGGCAAACATTCTCCCACGATGATGAGATCACTAAAATGGTCACCGTTAATGTCGGTCCATGTGGCATCAGTCACCATACCTACGTTGCGCAGGTCTGGTGCAAGGGCGGTGGTGGCTTCCTTGTATTTTCCTGTACCATCATTCATCAGAAGGTAGCTTTCAGGAGTTTCCGGGTATTTTCCCGGTACAATTCGTCCTCCTACAAAGAGATCAGGAAATCCGTCCTGATTGATGTCAGCACTCCTGACCACGGCGGTACTGGTGAGCATTGCTGGCAGTGCTTCTTTATTTTTGATCAGTTTTCCTGTACCATCATTAAGGTAAAGGCGGTCTTGCAGGGCTTCATCGTTTGCCGTATAGTTATGATAGCCACCACTGGCCACATACAGATCGGGATGACCGTCCTGGTTGGCGTCCAGAAAGATAGCGTCTGCGTCTGTGAATTCATCGCTTGGTAGGATGTCTGTCGTTGGTGAAAGTCCTCCAGAAGTATCGGTTTTAAATAGCCTTCCGGGATTACCTTTTGTGCCCCCAATGTATAATAGTATACTGCCGTCCGAGGTAGTGGTGGAGGCGAGTTTAGGGCCTAGGTGGCTGGGCATTTCTGTTAAAAGCGGCTGTCGCTTAAAGTCATTATACCCTTTTTCCTTATGGTCATATTGGACAGGAGAGGGAGCCAATTGGTAGTAGGCAGTTTGAACGCGTGGGTTATCAGTACTTTCCAGCGCAGAAGCTTGGGATTCGTCCAGGGCTATGGTTTGGTCGGGGGAAATGCCTTGGAGGAGTTGTGTTTTCCCCGAAGGCCATATAACCCGCAAGGAATCCACTTTTTCAATAGTTCCCAATCCAAAATGCAACGTATAGCTGATGGAAGACTGAAAGCCTCTTGTGGGCATTTGCTCGAGCATTAGCGTGCGGTTGTTAGCATATAATGTCACTTGGCTACCGATGCCAAAGGTGTTTCCGGCTTCTCCCTTCAGTGTTACTTTCAGGAAATTTCCTTTGGTACCTGAAGTGGAGGTGTTTTGGTAAACGGAGGCAAAGTCGTTAAGATTATTCACTACCAAGTCCAGCAATCCATCATTGTCCAGATCTGTATAGGCAGCTCCATTGGAGAAACCACGCTTGGCCAGATTCCATTGTTCGGAGACGTCCCTGAAGGTCAGGTCACCATTGTTTTGAAATGCATAGTTGGGGATGGGAGTGGAGGTCATGGAAGTGACCAGTTCCAAGGTGTCTGCTTTTTCACGATTGATGGCCTTTTGGAAATAATAGTCCCCTTTATATTTCAGGAAATCACGGTTGGTATAATCCCTGTAGTAGCCATTGGTCACGTAGAGATCCTTGTATCCATCATTATTGGCATCAAAAAAAAGGGAAGACCAGCTCCAGTCTGTATTGGAGATGCCCGCCAGCTGGCCAATTTCACTGAATGTGTCGTTGCCGTTATTGACTTGGAGCATGTTCCGCATGTTTTGGTGGTGAAACCCTTCTGCCAGCATCAGGCCATAATGTTCGTAATTCTCAGGACCATAGAGTAATTTCTGGCGCTTATTGTCTTCAGGGAGCATGTCCAAGGTAAAGATATCCTTCATGCCGTCATTGTTGATGTCGGCGATGTCCAGTCCCATGCTGAAATGACTGATGTGCTGTAGCTTTTCCACCAGCTTTTCTGAAAAGGTGCCGTCTTGATTGTTGATATAAAGATAATCATGCTCTACATAGTCGTTTGAAATGTACAGGTCAGGCCAGCCGTCCTCGTTGATGTCAGAGGAAATAATTCCCAGCCCAAAACCAAGGGCGTTTCCGATGATGCCTGCTGCTTCACTAATGTCCGTAAAAGTACCATTATCATTTCTATAAAGCCGGTCTCCTGCAGTGGGGTGGCGGTCGGTTTTGGCAGCAGCAAATTCCAGTTCATGAATTACTTCGATATTGTGGTTTAGCAAAAACATGTCGAGATCGCCATCTTTGTCAAAATCAAAAAAGAGTGCCTGTGTACTGTTTGAAGAAGCATCTAAGCCATATTTTGCTGCGCTTTCCGAAAAGCTGAGATCACCATTATTGATATAAAGCTCATTTTTTCGGCTTTCGGTATCCCCATCACCAGAATAGCAGACGTAAATGTCCAAGTGTCCATCAGCATTGATATCAGCCATGGTGACACCAGTGGTCCAGCCGCCTTTTCCTTTTATACCTGCTTTTTTGCTAATGTCCTTAAATTTGAAATCACCTTGGTTGTGGTAAAGTGCGTTTTCTACCATATTTCCTGTCAAGAAAATATCGTCAAGCCCGTCATTATCGATATCCCCAGCAGCGACACCGCCGCCATTGTAAAAATATTCATACGTCAGGATGTTGTGGTTTTCGTCTTCTTTGATTTGATTTTTGAACGTTACACCACTCTTTTTTGGCTTTTTTTCTTGATAGGTAATAGTCTGAGCGACTTCTTGTGCCCGGCTGGTTTGTCCTAAAGAAGATAAGTTTATTGATATTACTGCTATTGTAAAGTATTTTACAAACATTTTTATATTAAGTGAGTAAATAATGGTGTGAATTAAGTATACATAATATAAAAGGATAATTTGTTTTTTCAATGGTTTGGAAGGCTTAAAATAAGTTACGTTGCTAAACAAAAATATTAACAGCTTTATCCAGGTAGTGAGGAGTTTGCAATTCCTAATGTGATGATACGGAACCGTGCCAGTAATCAAATTATTTTGAAGAAAGACTACGAATTTTTCTATTAATCATTGATTGATATAAGGCAGTTTGCTGAATATTCTTTAATTGGCGGAAAGCAGATAATCATAATATCCAAAAATGGACACTCAGAAAACATTGTAAGGAGAAAGGATCTGAGGAGATAAAAAGTCGAAAAAAAAAAAGGAAGCAATTCCTTTTAAGAGATAAAGCTGTCCCATAAATCAATTTTCACCTTACCCAGAGGAGGCCTTCTATGGTGTGTTATCCCATCAGGAATGCATCCTTCGCAGTGGCAGCTCAATTTGCGGGCATTGATAATGGACTATGAGACAGCTTTTTTATTTGGCTACGTTGGCGACATGGGCTTCTGCTTCTGTCAACAGGGCAGCGGCTCCCATAATGGCCGAATCATTAAATGATGAAGTGTAAATGGTCAGGTTGTCACTAATGGAGGAATAAGGGAAAGTCCTCACTGTTTCCTCTAATCCTTTGGAGAAATAAGGGAATGCTTTCCTAATGGATCCCCCAATGACGATTGCCTCTGGGGCATAGGTAAACAATATGTACTTGATTAGGTTTCCGATATGTGTGCCGTATTCATAAAACAGATCTAAAGCTTCCTGATCCCCTTCTGCAGCTTTTGCAGCAAGTTTTTTTGCAGTAGTATGATGGAGATTTCGGAAAAACTTACTGCTGCAATAGTTCTCAAAATTGCTGTCACGGTAAGGTACACCACCCCATTCACCAGCTCCGCATAGAAATCCTGGATAAAGCTCTCCATTGGTGATGACACCGGTGCCGATCCCTGTCCCCAATGTGATTCCCACAATGTGCCGATGCTTATTGGCACCACCAAACTTATATTCGCCAAGGGCAAAACAGTTCGCGTCATTATTAATATGCACTGGCTTTTCCAGTGCTTTTTCCAAGTAATCTTTCAAGGCGACTTTATTGAAAGCAGGAATATTTTCTAGGTTATAAACGATCCCCTTTTCAGCATCCACTAAGCCGGGAATACCTATACCTATTCCATCTATCTCATGGGAAAAGTAGGAAGCGATAAAGTCAGCGATGGTCGATAATATTACTTCTTGGGGTTCTTGTGAAGGTGTGGGAATTTCCCGTTTTTCGATCAGTTCCCCATCTTTCATAATACCGGCATTAATAGATGTCCCTCCAATATCAAGTCCTAGAATCAGCCGATTTTTTTTCATGTATTTACGTTTAAAAACCAAAGATATCCGAAGGCAGTTACGCCCTCGGATACCTTAATAATTATCAGGCGTAAGGTTTAAAGCCTGAGATTAGATCATCCCTTCAATTGATTTTTCTAACTCTCTTGCGTGGGCAATGAATTCCTCAACATTCATGTCCTTGAAGAAAATCAAGCCGTGGCTAGCCCTTACCTTAGCCATATCGTGTTGGTAGAAATAGTCTTTTCCGAGCAATAGCTGCACGTCGTTCAGCTGGTTTACCCAAGTGCGTTTGGCAATGGTACTGAATTTACCATTGTGAGCGTAGCTAGGGAAAGATGCATTTACTTGGCTGAGATAGCAGTTGGCGAATGAGTCTTCCATCACTGAAAGATCTCCCAAAGAAACCGGTACGATGACATTGGATTCCGCTGCTTCAAACTTAAACCATACGTTTCTGTAACCGATGATTCGCAGATCGCTCAGATCTTTTTCTTTGCTCCACTGTCTTACCGCTTCGGCAGTGGCCTGCAGTACTTTGTAGTGTGTGTCAGGCCCACTTCCTTCCGGATCCAGCGTCAAGCTGATTTTGGTAGGGTTGATCTTGCGGAACATCTCTACGATAGGTTCCACATCACGCTTTTTGTCTGGCTGCTCAGTGAAGATGTCTCCTGTATAAAACCCAAGTCTCAGGTGATGTACATTTCTTACTTTCACACCAAAGTGCGCCCAAACCAATTCCTCTTCAAACTCACGGATCATGCCTTTCAGCTTCTGGATTTTTGGTGGGTTTTTCTCTCCGTCGTAAGAGTTTTTAAGAATACTGATCACATCATTGATGGTCTCACGAAGCTTTTGGTTATTTTTAACATCAAATACTTCCACCACGGCCCTTACCACTCTGTGGCAAAGCCCTCTTTTTTGCTGTTCAGGATCTTCTGAAGCGACATTGGTCAGGTAGTGGTACACATCCTTGTCCATTTTCAGCTTGTATCCTGTCTGGAAGAAGTCCTCATAATTGACCATTTGGATTTGGTCTTCGTCCAGCAGCTTCTTGGTATACAGCAACGTGTCGATCACAAACGTGTTGGTCACCGCTGTAAAGCCAGAAGTCAATACAGAGAAATGGGCTTCGTTGGTTTTTTCGCTCAGTTGGTTGGTGATATGAGGCAAAATCCCCAGGGAGATGTCATCATGGTGCGGTCCTGTATGAAGCAGCACTTCATTTTCTTCCTTCTCAATTCCCCTGTTCAGCTTATCGATGGTGCTTTGGATTACCGAAGCCACTGTCTTTTCTGAAAGGTTAGGAATAAGGGACGTATAAGGATCGTTTTTCAGGTCTTCCAATTTCAGTCTACTGGCATACTTGCCCAGTTTCTTACATAGCTCAAGGATGGACTTCTCAGTCTTGGCCTGTGTCCATTCGCCTGTCTTATAGTAACTGTTTATGCTATCCGTAAGCTTGGAAGCCCCTCCTTTGGTCAGGTAGAACCTACCATTTTTTAATTTTTGGAGTACCGTGGCCGGATGAATATTGGTCAGGTCTGTCTCCAGTGAGTCTTTTACGATTTGTGCTTTGGCTTCACCGGCGGCGATGATGATGCCTACTGCTTCAGGATTGTAGACGATGGTGTCTAGTCCAATGGTGATGACCAGTCGGTTTGCAGATACTTCTATGCCCCCAAGGTCACCGGCGGCTACAGCTTGGGTTTCAAAGTTGGTTTCTGTCAGCCTTGTGGTGGAGAAAATGTCAGATCCCCTGGTGTTAAAGGCGATGTGTCCATCAGGGCCAATACCGCCCAAGAAGAAACCGATCCCGCCTTTTTCTCTGATTTTTTGCTCGTATTCACCGCACCATTTGTCGATCAGGAAGATAGACTCCTGCTGCAATTTTTCTTGTTTGTTAGTAGCTTCTCTAAACCTTAGCGAAAGGTCTACTTTCAGGTCTGGGAATACGTCAGAAAAGTGCTTGCCCTCAGCCAATGGAATGTCATCGGAATTGATCAATAATGCTTTTTCTGGATCCAGTCCAAACCCATCAATGTAAAATTTATTTACATAATGGTAGAAACTATTGTGCTGGGAAGAAGAGATAGGGTAAAACTCATCGATCTGGACAAAATGCAGGTCCTTAAGCACCGGCTTTTTGAGGTCGCTCATCCCATACTGTTCGCGAATTTGCTTGCCTTTTTTGCTATCCCAATTCTCAAGCAGAAATTGGGTCCATTTGATGAAAAACTCAGGAGTTTTGCCAGTTGGTAAGCTGATCACTCCATTAGGATTGTGGGCAGCCCATTCCAGGAACCTACATGCCGTCAATAACCCAAGCTTGGGGAAATTGTCTACAGTCAGGTAAGGGATTTTTGTGGTGATCTCCTTCACTCCTGACTCTTTTAAGAAACATTCTTCTACTTCCGATAAAGGATAGTTGCTTAGCATATTAAAGTTGTTTTTTATGTTAATGCTATGTTCAAAATGATCTCAGGCATGCAGAATTTGCTGGTACCTGGATCAGTTGATAATATCTTCAAATATATTTTCGATCACTACGGCGACACCTCCCAAGAGCCCTACTTCCTGTCCTAGTTTGTACAGGGTCAATTCCGATTTTTCACGGGACTTGGCCATGCTGAAGATGTTCAGTGCCTGCTGTATCGGCGTGATCAGGTATTGCTGAGCCTCTGCCACGCTGCCACCCACTATAATCAAGTCTGGATTCAGTAATTGGATAAGGATGGAAATTCCCCTTCCCAAATCCAGTCCAACATCAGACAGAATGGTGATGGCCCTTTGGTCACCTGCTAGTGCAGCATCGACGATCAGTGAAGGATCAACTCCCTCTCCACGTTCCCTGGCCAATCGGCTTAGGATAGAATCGCTGTCCTTTTCAATGGCTTCCCCTGCCATTCTTACCATGGCAGTTCCAGAAGCTACGGCTTCCAGGCAGCCCTTCTTGCCGCAAGTGCAAGATATCTCACGGGATTCAAAAATAGGGGAGTGGCTAAATTCACCTGCGAAGCCAGCACCTCCTCTGTAGAGTTTGCCGCCGATGATGATTCCCAGGCCGATGCCCCAACCCACGAAAATGCCCAGTACATTGTTATATTTTTGATCTTGGCTAAACTTGAATTCGGCCAACGTCATAGCGCGGGCATCATTTTCTATAAACACTTTTCTGTCAAAACGTGCTTCAAAGTTTTCTACCAGACTTTTCTTGCCAAATTTCAGATAAGTGTGGTTTACACCATTGACGGAGTCCACTAAGCCGGGCATGGATATGCCTATGGCGATGATTTTGTTACTTGGAATCCCAGACTCTTGCATATAAGTTTCCATGAAATCACCAATTTTATCGAAAGTGGACTTTTCATTGTTTAAGGTGATTTTGAACGTGCCGGTTTCTGTGACCGCTTTGTTAGCACTGTCATAGATGGCTGCACGCACTGCGAACTTGCTAATATCAAGTGCCAAGACATAAAAGGAATCCTGCGCCAATCTATAAAGGTCTGGTTTTCGGCCACCTTGTGACTCTGCACGGCCTTGCTTGACGAGCTTACCGGCTTTTATCAGATCAGTTAGCAATGAGTTTACCGTAGGCAAACTGATACCTACCTCATTACAAATCTCACTCGCGGTATTGCTGCCGTTCGTATACAGATTTTTAATGATCTTGATTTTGTTGAGGTAGTTTTTAATTTCTACTACCCCTTCTTTTTCATCGAGGCTCTTTTTTGGATCGATTAAATTCATGTGTGTTTTATTTATTAGGGTATTCAAATAAACAAAATATGCCTCAATATAAAAAATACTTTTATAAAAAAATTAAAAAAGATTTACGGGTTTATGTTAAAATATTGATTGGTCCGAGTTGTTATTTAAGAGATTGTTAAGAAATATACTCAAATAATGGTGAAATATGAAGTACTAAAGTGTTGAATAAATGAAGTTTTGATGGAAAGATGAAAATTTTGAAAAATAGGCTTGGGTTAAAAAAACGATTTGCTATCAGGGATGTTTAGTGTCAACTCTAAACCTAACATGAACCAAAGGCTGAAAGCCTAGCTCAATACTCTGAAAGCCCCTTTTTTAATTTAAAAGCTAGGATTATTAGCCCCTAAGGAGCGGAGCAAATTCTATCTATATGATAGCCCAATGGGATTCATTGGGCTAGATTGAGCGCATTTTTCATGGGGCATTTATATCAGCTTAAATGCCAAATATTGTGATATGTTTTAGTCAAATGTCTGGAAGGGAAGGTCTGGTTCGGGCAGTTGGTCGGGGACAATCTCATCATCGTTGTATCTGATGATTTCAGCCAATTTACCAGACCTGGTATAATAGTTCCATCTCCCTTCTTTCTTACCATCTTCCATGTTTCCAGAAGAAGCGATTTTTCCATTGTCATGATAATAGGTCCATTTTCCCGTTTGCTTGCCAAACAGATAGGTGCCTTCTGATTCTTTGGTGCCGTTGACATAATAGGTGTAGCGTGTTCCCTCACCATCCTTAAGGGTTCCTTTGTCCAAGGTACTCTTCCCGTCATAAGCATGATACTCGCTTACGTTCATTAGTCTGCCATTGCTCCAATATTCTTCTTGGGTAAGTTTTTTGTTATCATAGAACAGCCCCCAGGTTCCCTCTTCAAATCCATAAAAATAGCTACCGACGGATTTTAGCTGACCACCATCATAGTAATAGAACCATTGACCATGCTCAGAGCCCAGTTCGTATTCACCTTCGGCGATGAGAATGCCTATTTTGTTAAAATATTTCCAAAGCCCCGTTTTCACTCCATTTTTGTATTCACCAATGGAATAAAGCTGTCCATCGGTATAATAGCTTTTCCACAGGCCTGCTTTCACGCCTCCGGAATATTGACCTCGTACGGAGGGTTCACCATCTTCGTGGTTCTCTTGGTATTCACCTACAGGCATTCCCAACTCATAGGTTTTGCGTTTGGCGAGGTTTTTATTGGGAAAATACTCTTCCCAAGTACCAACTGGAATGTCATTCTCGTAGCGTTCTACTCTGGCTAGCCTTCGGTTTTCATAATAATGTTTCCATGTGCCTGTTTTATTGCCGTTTTTGTCGTATTCTTCCTCGGAAGCGATTGTTTTGGTTCCAGGGAAATAGGTGATCCACTGGCCAGTCTTCTTCCCATTTTTATACTCACCGGTTTGTTCTACCACATTATCGATCGAATAGCGGGTAAATGTACCGTCGGGAACTCCTTCCACATAATTGACCTCAACGACGAGCTGGCCTTCACGGCTATACTCCAGGTATGGGCCATGTAGTTCTCCTTCTTTGTAGGTGCTTTTGATGGCCAACTGACCACTTTCATAATAAGAAAGCCATTCACCATCGATCACTCCATCTTTGAACTGGCCTTCTCGCTTTCTTCTTTTGGATGGGTTAAAACCGTAAAGGGCCACACTTGCGCCATAGTATTCTTTGTACTCTCCTACCGATACACTGTCCTTGTAGGTGGCATCTACCAGCAGGTAGCCTTCCTTGTCGTATTCTTTGAAAGGTCCTGTGAGTTTGCCGTTGCTATATTCTGCAACGATATGCTTGGTGCCGTTAGGATGATAGGTTGTCCATTTCCCATCCTTTTTGCCTGCTTTTAGATAACCTTCTTCCAGGAGTTTATTGGTCCTCGGAGAGCTTAGCTGCCATAATCCTTCCATCTCACCGTCCACGACTACACCCGAAGCCACCACTGAGGAATCGGCATTGTATATTCGTACAGCTTTTTTTTGCGAATAGGTCAGGGATGTACTCGCTAAAAGACAACATATTATAAAAAGATACTTCATTAGCGTTATAAAGCGTTTTTGATCGTTTTTTGTAAGTGGGGTTTACGTTTTCTGTTCTTTTCTTGTTTCTAAATTAGAATTAATTCTTTAAAAAAAGTGATTAGACATGGTGAAACTTCTTCATAGCATGCCATTCTGAGAAAATATGTCTTTGAAGTTGTTCAATATCGCTATGGAATGGGATATGCTTCATTAACTGTAGGTGGTGATATCGTTTAGTGTGATTGGGGAGATCGTCGTGTTGGATAGCCGAGGTGTGCCGGTGATGCTTTACAATGCCGGTATAATCCCAGGGGGAGCCCGTAAGACAAATTTCGAACCCATGGTTGGTGTAATTTTTAAAAACACTTTCTTCCGGGAGACGGTCGATGCCAAAGAACACGAAGAGATACAGTCCATTTCCCCACCAATTGATAAAGCGGATATTAAGCCCATCTTTTTTGTCAAAGTCTCTTACTAGGTCCAATACTTGGTAAGGGCAATGCTGCAGTTCATTGCCTTTGGTGATTTTTTTGCCTTTGGGATAGGGATGAAAGGTGGTCAGTTCTTGATCGCTGATTTGATTGGCTATGGTCGAAAACAAGGAGACGAATTGTTCTTTGAGCCGGTGGATGCCCAAAAACAGTTCTTCGTCTTCCAATATTTTGAGGTCTATTATTCCTTCTTCCATGATAGGC
Organism: Echinicola soli; assembly: GCF_006575665.1. Lineage (NCBI taxonomy): Bacteria > Pseudomonadati > Bacteroidota > Cytophagia > Cytophagales > Cyclobacteriaceae > Echinicola > Echinicola soli. The sequence continues at coordinate 4,666,590 of NZ_CP041253.1, read as the reverse complement.
TGCTTACCAATGAAGCAATACTGATCCCCAGGCAAAACCACTGCCAAATGCTGCCAGGCACAATAAATCGCCTTCCTTGATCTTACCTTGTTCCCAGGCTTCGCTCAGAGCAAGTGGAATGGTAGCGGCAGTCGTATTGCCATAGCGTTGGATATTGTTAAAAACTTTTTCATCTGTTAAGCCAAACTTTTGCTGGATGAATTGGCTGATCCTCAGGTTCGCTTGATGGGGGACGAGGAGGTCCAGGTCAGCGACCGTTTTGTTATTGGCCATAAGGGCTTCCTGAATGACTTCATGAAAACGGACCACGGCATGTTTAAAGACCACATTGCCATTCATCTGCATCCTGAAGCTGTCCTCATTCACCATATCTGGTGAAAGTCTCACTTCACGGCTACTACCGGGATCTTTTAGGTAAAGCTCCTCTGCATAATCCCCGTCCGCATGCAGGTGACTGGAGAGAATCCCTGAATGGTCACCATCAGCCGCCTGGATGATCGCAGCACCCGCACCATCGGCAAAGATGACCGCATTGGATCTTCCCGCGGTACTTTTGTCCAAAGCAGAGGATTGGATTTCCGCGCCGACCAACAGGATGGTCTTATACATGCCTGTTTTGATAAACTGATCCGCGACGGACAGCCCGTAAATAAAACCAGAACAAGCATTTCTTATATCCAAAGCGCCAATGCCCTGAAGGCCAAGCTCCCGCTGAAGCAGCACTCCATTACCGGGGGCAAAATAATCGGGAGTGCTGGTCGCAAAAACAATGAAATCAATGTCTTTAAGAGTGATTCCTGCACGTTCGGCAGCCATTTTGGAAGCCTTGGTAGACATATTGGCTACGGTATCCACGCCAGGCGTAAACCAGCGCCTTTCCTTAATGCCTGTTCTTTCAGTAATCCATTGGTCATTGGTGTCCATCATTTTGGTGAGATCGTCATTAGTGACGACATTTTCGGGGACATAGTGGCCCACACCGATTATCCTGGATTTTTTCATGATCAGTTTTGGTTAATTGCTGCCTTTAAAGTCATCAAAGGTCCTCTGATTATCGTGACCTAGAGTACAAATATGCACCATCTTTGGCAAAAGTTCATGGAGAATCTAAATAATCGGATGCCGATACGCTTATGGAGAGGGCTTTGTCAAGGTGAAAAAATCGTCCCAAGGATAAGCTTGCAAGGTTCAAAGGTTCCAGGTATTTAACCAAAGAGCGTGTAATTCCCAAATTGGTCCATGGGACTGGTTTTTTTGATGAGGAATTCCGAATCCACACTGATTTGATTGACCATTTGGGAGACGGTATAGGCGGTCATGGCATCTGCATCTTGACCACTAAGAATGGCAAGCAGCTGGTCGGCTCCTTTAAATTTGTCCAACCAGATTGTTTCTTGGTCTCGTTCTAAAATTACCGGCATTCGATCGCCAAAATCCTTATGGAGGGCGTTGGCTTCAGTGGTGAGTAAAGAAAAAGTGTGGTTAATATCGCCTGCTTCGTTTTCAAATTCCTCCCATATCCCTGCAAAGCTAAAAAGCCGCTTGTCATGAAAAGTGAAACGATAGGGGATTTTAGTTTTTTTGCCCACTTTTTTCCACATATAATACCCATCGGCAGGGATAATACACCTTCTTCTTTGGAAAGCCGATTTGCTGGAAGCTTTTAGGTTAACGGTTTCTGCTTTTGCATTAATGTATTTAAGGGAGACAGGTTTGTTCTTAGAAAATTCCGGTGTCATCCCCCAGTAAAAGTGTGAAAACCCCCGGGGACTCTCAGAGGTGATGAGCGGAAGAAGTTGGGTAGGGCCAATATTGTACCTGGGCTGGAAATTATCCAACATCTCCGCGTCAAAGCGGGTTTCCAGATCTTGTTTGGTCGTGGCTAAGGAATATCGTTCACACATGATGGTTAGTGGGAGTTTCGTGTAAATTAATCATCGGAATCGATAAATTCAAATGCTCGGTTTTCTGACCAGTAGATTTCTTTCCGCTTACGAGGGCTAAATCCCACATGTCCACCTATTTCAGGGAATTCCATATAGACATTTTCCAGCGCATGTGCCTTGTCCACCGGGAAGCATTTTTCACTCAAGAAAGGATCGTTTTTAGCGTTTAGGATCAGGGTAGGGATGGTAATCCCTTCGAGAAAGTAGAGTGAGGAGCATTGGTCATAATAGTGACTGGCATCCCTAAAGCCGTGCATAGGGCCGGTGAATTTATCATCAAACTCCCTGAGCGTTTTTATTTTGTGCAGTTCCGCTGTTGAGAGGTCATCGGGAAACATGAGAGCTTTTTTCTGGACTTTTTCCTTCAGTGTTTTCAAAAATCGGTTGGAATAGATCAGGTTTTCTCCACTGCTGATTTTATTGCAGCTACTTTTGAGGTGAAGTGGAACAGAGATGGCGACGGACTTTTTGATTTTTGGGCTTTTGGGAAGGAGCTCTCCCAGGTATTTTAGGGTGAGATTTCCACCAAGGCTAAAACCTATCAGGTAGATTTGCTCATATTTATCCTCAGCGTGGTTGATGACCGTTTCTAAATCATAGGTGGCCCCTGAGTGATAGAAAAAAGGCCTGATATTGAGTTCCCCACTGCAGCCTCGGAAATTCCACGCCAGGACATCATATTTATTTTGAAAAAAATGTTTGGCCATTCCCTGCATGTAAGGCCTTCGGCTATCTCCCTCCAGACCATGACAGATAATGACAAGTTTTTTACTATCTTGTCGCAACCAATCGAGGTCGAGAAAGTCACCATCGGGGGTGGTAATTCTTTCTCTGTCAAAGGGTAATGAAAGGTGTTTTCTGAATAGTGCGGGGAAGATGGTTTGCAAATGACCATTGAACAGGACCGATGGTCCGGCATAAGTGGTGTTGGTAATCAAAGGCATTTTAGAAAGAATCGAAACGTTTTCATGATTTGCAGTCATGAAATTACCATTATTAAATTTGAATAAAGATATTTTAAGAACTATTTTTGACTTGCGTAAAATTGAATAGGATATAGAAAACTTATGGCCGAAGTAATAAGAATGCCCAAAATGAGCGACACCATGGAAGAAGGGGTGATCGCAGCTTGGTTAAAGAAAGTAGGAGACGATGTAAAAGCTGGGGACATCCTGGCAGAAGTGGAAACTGACAAAGCTACCATGGAGCTGGAGTCTTATGATGAAGGGGTGTTGCTGCACATTGGAGTGGAAGAGAAAGACGCTGTTCCAGTAAATGGAGTAATCGCTATTATCGGTGAAAAAGGAGAAAACATCGATGACCTGCTCAAAGACTTAGACGGTGGAGGCAATGGAGATGCCGAAGCTGCTAAAGAAGAAGCACCAAAAGAAGATAAAAAAGAGGAGAGCAGCAGTGAGTCTGCACCTGCTGAGGAAATCGATACATCTGATGTCAATGCCAACCTGATCACCATGCCCAAAATGAGTGATACGATGCAGGAAGGTACCATCGCTTCTTGGCTTAAAAAAGAAGGCGACGAAGTGAAGTCAGGGGACATTCTAGCAGAAGTGGAAACCGATAAGGCTACCATGGAACTGGAATCTTACGATGACGGTGTGCTCCTGCATATCGGTGTCCAAGAAGGAGATAGTGTGCCGATCGACGGAGTGATCGCGGTGATTGGAGAGAAAGGTGCTGATTATGAGAAGCTTCTAAAGGCGCACAAGCAAAAGTCCAATGGCGGCAATGAAGAAAAGCCAGCTACTAAGGAAGAAAAGAAGGAAGTACCTAAAACTGAATCCAAGCCCGAACCAAAGAAAGAAGAAGCATCAGAAAAAACCACTTCTTCCAGCAGTTCTTCTGAAAACGGAAGGATCAAAGCATCTCCATTGGCCAAGAAACTGGCTGAGGACAAAGGAGTGGATATCGCGTTGATCAAAGGATCCGGAGAAGGTGGACGAATAATCAAACGCGACGTAGAGAGCTTCGACCCTGCTACAGCACAGCCTGCTGCCCAATCCGGTGCAGCCGCTCCAGCAGCAGTAGGACAAGAATCTTATACTGAAGAAAAGGTTTCCCAAATGAGGAAAACCATTGCCAAGCGATTGGCGGAGAGTAAGTTCAGCGCTCCGCACTTTTACCTGACCATGGAGATCAATATGGATAAGGCAATCGAAGCACGTAAGAGTATGAATGAAATCGCTCCCGTGAAGATATCGTTCAATGACATGGTGATCAAGGCAGTGGCTGCTTCATTGAGGCAACACCCAAAAGTGAATTCCAGCTGGCTGGGAGACAAAATCCGCTACAACGAGCATGTTCATATCGGCATGGCCGTAGCGGTGGAGGAAGGACTTTTGGTACCAGTGATCCGTTTTGCAGATAGCAAGACATTGTCACAGATTTCCCAGGAAGCCAAGACTTTGGGTGGAAAGGCTAAAAACAAAGAGCTTCAGCCTAAAGATTGGGAAGGAAATACCTTTACCATTTCCAATCTTGGAATGTTTGGCATCGAAGAGTTTACGGCGATCGTAAATCCACCGGATGCCTGTATCCTGGCCGTAGGGGGTATTAAGGAGACAGTGATCGTGAAGGATGGTCAGATGCAAGTAGGAAATGTGATGAAAGTAACCTTGTCATGTGATCACAGAGTGGTTGATGGTGCTGTAGGTTCTGGTTTCCTTAAAACACTTAAGGGATTACTGGAAGATCCTGTGAGAATCCTGATATAATGTAATCAAACGGCACAATGATGCTGTAAAATATGTCAAAAAGTCCTGTTCGGTGCATTCCTGACAGGGCTTTTTCTTTTAGTATGGTTTTTGCCAATTAGGGGAGTATAAATGATCAAGACACAAGTATCAAGTTTAGAGAAAAAGCAAATGGAAAAGTGTCAATGCCTTTCCCCTATTTTATGGAAATAATTTAGGCGTTACAAGTAAAAGATAATAAGGGCTTTGATCGGGAAGGAAGTTACATTTTATCATAACTTTAATATGTTGTAACCTTCGTCACATTTGAACCCCGAAACCTTAAAACATTACAACTACATAATAAACATGGAAAAATTAAGATCCACCACGGTTGTGGCCATTAAGCATAACGGAGAAGTGGTCATCGGAGCAGATGGCCAGGCCACCTTGGGCAACACTGTGGCTAAAAGCAGTGTCAATAAGGTGCGAAAGCTCCAAGGAGGGAAAATAGTAACTGGCTTTGCAGGCTCTACTGCAGATGCTTTTACCCTTCTGGAAAAATTTGAAGAGAAGCTCGGCGCTTATGGAAACAATATGAAGAGAGCTGCGGTGGAGCTGGCCAAAGAGTGGAGGACCGATCGTATGCTGAGCAAACTGGAAGCGATGATGATCGTGGCAGATGCAGATGATGTGTTGATCATTTCAGGAACTGGTGATGTGATCGAACCTGATATGGAAATCGCTACGATAGGTTCTGGGAGTATGTACGCACAGTCTGCTGCCAGGGCGCTAAAGAAATTTGCTAACCAGCTATCCGCCGAAGAGATGGTAAGAGAAAGCCTTAACATAGCCGCTGATATCTGTATTTATACCAATCATAATCTTGTGGTGGAAAAAGTAACTTCTTAACAACCTCAGTTAGATAACAAAAATCGTCACTGTGAACCTGCTTGGGAGCTTGGCTTTAGACAAGCTCCCAATGTTTATAGTGCTAATCTTAAGCCGAAATCAGGTTAACGGGGTTTCCCTTTTTAACTTTGGTGTTTTTAGCCTAAAATATGCATTAGCCTATCTGTTGCGACCCAAGGCTTCTTCAAAATCTATCCTGGCCCTGCTTATATCAGCTTACTTGCTGGGTGAGGTGGTAAAGGAGTATTTTGGTGATGGCTTCTTTGTCCATTGGTTTTGCAGTAAAATCATCTAAGCCTGCTGTCTGGCTTTTTTGTTTTTCATTGTTAAGAATTCCCGCCGTCAGCGCAATGATAGGGGTATGCCTATCCATTCCTTCCAATTTACGGATCATTCGGGTAGCCTCATATCCATTTAGCACGGGCATTTGAATGTCCATAAAAATGATGTCCACATCATTGGTTTGGAATACTTCCACTGCTTGTTTACCATTTTTTGCTTCTAAAATAGCTGAATTTGGTACTAGAGATCGGAGCATTTTTTTGGTCAGAATCATGTTTACCATATTGTCCTCTGCAATTAGAATGGTAGGAGAAATGGTTTTCAGCCCTTCCAGGTCATTTGGTTGGACCAAGAAAGTGGTCTCAGGTGTATGGTCTTTTTCAGTGTTAAACAACTTATGCACAATATCCAGAAAATCAGGCTTCTTAAAAGGCTTGATAAGAAATGCGTCGACGTGTTCTGGAAGGGTGATGTCACGCACAAAGGCATTGTGCATCAATATGACCTTGGTGGTAGCGGGAATTTGTGAGCTTTCTTTTAGCTTTTTGGCCAAGGTCATGCCGTCAATGCTGTAAAGGTTTTGATTGATCAAAATAAGGTCAAAAGGTGCTTCCTTCTCCAATAGGGCATGGGCTTGTTTCTCGTTTTTAGCCTGTTCAATGGATCCGTTAAGTTTATGGATAACCGTGCTGATGACATGACGGTGTATGTTATTATCATCAATGATAAGTGTCTTTCGACCGATTAGGATCTGAGAGATTTTCTTATCGGATTTTTTCTTTAGTACGACGAAGTCCAAATCAAACCAAAAAGCACTGCCCTTTCCCATTTCACTTTCCAGGTGGATCTCACTGTCCATCATCTCAAGTAGCTTTTTTGAAATGGTCAGGCCAAGTCCAGTTCCCCCAAACTTTCGACTGGTGGAAGAATCCTCTTGGGTAAAGGCACTGAAAACCTTTGCTTGATTTATTTTGTTGATGCCCGTTCCGGTGTCTTTTACCATAAAACGAATGGTAGCTTCACCGTTGGTAAGTGATCGGACATATTCTATTTTTAAGATGATCTCGCCTTTGGAAGTGAATTTTACGGCATTGCTCAGGAGGTTAATGAGAATTTGTTTTAATCTTAACTGGTCCGCCATCACCGAGAAGGGAATGTCTTCATCGATGTCCAGGATCAGTTCGAGTTGCTTTTTATGGGCATGGAAAGCAATAAGATTAATGGCTTCAATGCCCAGGTCATACATGTAGGTAGGTGATTTTTCTATTTCAAGCTTGCCTGCCTCTATTTTGGAAAAGTCCAGGATGTCATTGACGATTTCCATTAAGGACTTTGCGGACTGATTGATTAGGTTGATATATTGCCTTTGGCTAGCGTCCAAGGTGGTGGAGCTAAGCAAGTCCGAGAAACCGATGACGCCGTTGAGGGGTGTTCGTATTTCGTGGCTCATGCTGCTGATAAAATCGGACTTTGCCCGGTTAGCAGATTCGGCCTGTTGTTTGGTCTTTCTAATCTTGTATGTACTAAATAGAATAAAAGTAGCCAGGATAATCATGAGGATGAACCCGATCAGAAAAATGTTTCGCTTAAAGATCTGTTGCTGCAATTTTTCATTAATCAGCTTTTCGTTAAGGGCCATTTCAGTATTGATGGCGTCAAGTCGCTGGTCAAAGTCAAACTTAGCTTCCAGCTTGCCCATGCTTTTGGCGTTTAGTTTACCATGAAGGCTATCTACAAGGGCTGTGTATTCTTTTTGGAAGTTAAGCGCTTGCTTCCAGTTGCCGATTGCTTCGTAATACTGCGCGTACATTTGGTTTATCTCCACCATATGTTCACGATAGTGATTTTCGGTGCTGATATTTTTGCCTTGGTCCAAATAGCGCTTGGCCATGTAATATTGGTCCCTTGCCAGGTAGAGACGTGACAATCTGATAATGACACTGACCGTGGTAAAATAGTAAGCGTTTTCGCTTTTCAGGATTTCAAAGCAAGCTTTATAATTGCCAATGGCAGCTGTGGTGTCACCTTCTGCCACATTAATATCTCCCAATGTCCTGTGGGCAAATGAGCTAAGAAATTGGTTTCCATTTTTTTTAACATAAGGTGTGATCAGGTCCCGAGCCTCATCATAATTGCCCATTTGAGTCAGTATCCAGGCAATGTTGTTAAGTGCCCTTCCCGTAAGCATATTGTCATTAAGGGGCTTACTTTTTTCATAAGCTTGCTCAAAATATTCGAGTGCATCAGCTAATTGGTCTGTACTTCCACTGTAGATAGCCCCTATGTTCAGCAGGGACTTCGCCAATAGCCTTTGATTGTTTAGCGGGACAATACTTTGGTGCCCTTTAAATGCATATTCAATCGCCAGTGAATACTGATTCATGCGGTAATAAATCCAGCCCAAATTGATCATGCTCTCGGCTTCTCCTAAGCTATAGTTGATCTTCTGTGCTTGATCGAGTGCTACAATGGAATTGTCAAGTGCCTTTTTGGTGTTTTTTTCAATGTTTTTTTCAGCCCAGTTGTTAAGGCTGTCAATTTTACCTTCCATAGACATTGCCAAATGTGGCGAATTGACCTGAAAGGGCATCGCCTTAAGGACTGGCATCATCGAAATGAGCTGAAATAGCAATATGAAACGTAGTAGTTTCATCCGGTTTTTTTGCAGGGGATCGCGTAAATTGAGCTAAAGGAGAGGTGAAATGCTATTCGATTTTCATGTCATAGACTTGGACCTTTTCCCACTTTTCCTCATGCTTAGCGATGAATTTTTTATGGGTTTCATGGATTTGATAGATGTTATGATCTTCCATTGTCCTGAAATGGATCGTGAGCGACACATGAAAAGAGTGGTCCACGACATCCCTTCTGGTAGTAGCGGCAGGTTTTCCGATATAGGCTTTTTTAATGCTGTCTATTTTAATGAGGCCTTCGCAGCCCTTGATGAAGCTTTTCGTGTCTTTTTCTGGGTTTTTGAGCCAAAAATATACTTGATGGATCAAGAAATCTTTGGCTGGTGCAGCATTGGCGCTCAGAGGAAAGAACAGGCTCGTTCCTACTATTCCCAATCGGTTTAGAAATGATCTTCTTGTTTTCATAGTTGTTGTTTCTTATTGAATATTATTGAAAAAATGAGTGGTAATTTAGGAATTACTTAAACATCTTTGAGTCATCAGTTAATAAATAAACTTAATTGCTTATACATGCTGTATAAATGAATTTTATTCATTATTACTTTGCTAATGTATAAAAAAAGGATAAAATATCATTAATATGAATTATAGAAAACTGGGCAACACCGATATCAACATTTCAGAAATTTCACTTGGCACTTGGCAAGTAGGCGGAGGCTGGGGAGGAAACTTCGATGAAAGGGCAGCAGCTAAAATTTTGCATGAGGCCATAGATGGTGGAGTTAATTTTATAGATACCGCGGATGTTTATGATGATGGGAAGAGCGAGGCTGCCGTGGGCAGGCTTCTCAAGGAGCGATCAGAACAGATTTTTGTGGCCAGTAAATGCGGGAGGCAGATCAGCCCACATGTGAGTGAGGGCTATACTCCTGAAGTACTTAGGAAATACGTGGAAGCCAGTTTGAAAAATATCGGAATCGAATCGTTGGATTTGATTCAGTTGCATTGTCCACCGACGGCAGTGTATAAGCAAGATGAGATTTTTGAGCTTTTTGATCGCTTGAAAGAAGAAGGTAAGATCAAGCATCTGGGTGTTAGTGTAGAGAAGGTAGAGGAAGCGCAGCTGGCCATTAAGTACCCAAATGTGAAAACGGTGCAGATTATTTTCAATATGTTCCGTCAAAAACCTGCCGCCACCTTTTTCGAAGAAGCAAAAGGGAAAGATGTCGGCATCATCGTACGTGTGCCATTGGCGAGTGGTCTTCTCAGTGGTAAGATGAGTCGGGAAAGGGAATTTGATACGAACGACCATCGTTATTTTAATAGAGAGGGAAAGGCCTTTGACAAGGGGGAAACCTTCTCGGGTGTCGATTTTGAAAAAGGATTGGATGCGGTGGAAGCGCTTAAGGATATTTTCGGAGAAGATGAGCCATTGGCTGCCTGGGCCCTTCGATGGATATTGATGTTTGACGAAGTGAGTACCGTTATTCCAGGTGCTTCACGGCCTAGCCAAGTAAAAGCAAACTTGCTGTCTTCAGCATTACCAGCCTTGACTCATGAGCAGTTAGAAGCTGTAAGGGCAGTCTATGCGCAATACATCAAGGCAGATGTACATCACTTGTGGTAAAAAAAAATAAGCATATATGCACTATAATCAATTAGGGAAATCAACTATCAAGGTCAGTGAAGTTTCTTTTGGCTGTATGTCACTAAAGGGCAGCAAAAAGGAAAATGTACAATTGATCCACCAAGCTATCGAGCATGGCATCAATTATTTTGATACTGCGGACTTATATGACGCAGGCAAAAATGAGAAAGTGGTGGGAGAAGCACTTAAGGGCATGCGTCATGACATAGTACTGGCCACTAAAGTAGGAAATGAGCTGAGGGCCGATGGAAGTGGATGGGACTGGAATCCACGAAAATCCTATATCTTAAAGGCCATTGAAAAAAGCCTGAAGCGCTTACAGACCGATTTTATTGACTTTTACCAGTTGCATGGAGGAACTTTGGAGGATCCAATTGATGAAACCATTGAGGCATTTGAATTGCTCAAGGAGCAAGGAAAAATCAGGGAGTATGGCATCTCTTCCATCCGTCCAAATGTCATTCGACAATACGTGGAAAAATCCAACATTGCCGGGGTGATGATGCAGTACAGCCTGTTGGATAGAAGGCCGGAGGAAGTTGTTTTGGACTTGTTGGGAAAAAATCAGATCAGTGTTTTGGTAAGAGGTGGATACGCCAAAGGGCTTCTGCTGGATAAGCCGGCAAAAGAATACCTCAACTGGTCAGAGAAAGAAGTGGGCGTTATAAAGGACAAGGTGAAGGCATTGTGCAAAGACACGAAAATCCAGCAGAAAGTGGCCCTTAAGTATCCGTTGGATCACAAAGCAGTGGCATCCGTGGTTTCAGGGATCCGCACTTCTGAGCAATTGTTAAGTACGTTGGAAGCACTGGAGGTTAAAAAGGAGGTGGATGCCATTATACAGCAGCTTAAAAGTGACCTAGCACAAAATTTCTACGAAACGCACCGATGAGTCATTTACGTAGCCAAGCATAATTGAATAAATAGTGTTTCCGTCCTTTTATTCAGGTGTAAAATTGCTTTCAATAGGTCTTCATGAATGCTACGCATTTCCATTGATGAAAAGGACGGAAAATCCAGTCCGGTGGTGAGTTCTTTAAATTGGGAAGGACAAGTTTTCCAGTGAGGACAATACGTTACCCAATTTAATTTAAGAAAACTGCTCCGGCCTGAAAATGTATGGATCTCGCTGTTCCACGACGCGAGCTAATTTATTTTCTTAACGGCCTGCTCATTTTTCTTAAACCGGTCTCACCAAGGGACTTCCTTAACTTTCGAAATCGCATTTTGTAATGGTACCACTACGTGTAAAATTACCGATAGTCATTTTATAGATTATCAATGAAGAGAAAAATCACTTTCTCAATAAACACCAATCAATCGGTGATTATTTTGGTAGTTACTTGAAAATCAAAACCAGCGATGAAGGAATAACGACCGCTGTTACCAAAAAATCCATTATAGCTGTAAAATACCGAAGCTTAAACTCCCTGAAGTTATTGATTCCTCGAACTTTTTCCTATTTTTGACGTTGAAATTAAGTGGTAGTTTTTACTAACTATTTTGAAGATTTACAAACAACATATCAGGAAATGCCTGTCAGTACTTCTTTTGGTATTGTTTACGGGGTTTGTTTTTACACCTATGGTCGTTACGATCATAGATGGAAAGTCTGATGTGTCCATGTTTTACTCTGTGGTAGAAGAAGAGGAAAATTCCGAAAACCACAAATCGGAAAAGTCATCATTTTTTAAGCGTTATGATATGATGGCATTATCGATGATGATGGCTGACGAAGATATCAACGTTGGGTTTCATCGGGAAATCGATTATGCCTTTGTCTTGGGAGATCAGTTTTGTCCACCTCCTGAATTGTCTTAAAACTTACTCGTTATTTTTGGAACGGATTATCCGGTCCTAAAGCTGTATAGCAAAGATGTGTAACAGCTTTGCGCTAAGGTCTTTACTGGCGCAGATCAATCGATTGCAAAATAAAACAAAACGAATAAATTTTATGACAAAGGTGAAAAATCTCTTTGCTAATTTTAAGTCAGATATTCCATCGGGATTAGTGGTGTTCCTGGTGGCCCTTCCCTTGTGTTTGGGAATAGCCATGGCTTCTGGAGCCCCGTTGTTTTCAGGGATCATTACAGGAATTGTGGGAGGTATAGTGGTAGGGTTTCTGAGCCAGTCCCATGTAAGTGTTTCAGGTCCAGCGGCCGGATTGACAGCCATTGTACTGGTGGCCATTCAGGATTTGGGGGCATTCGAAATTTTCCTGGTAGCGGTTGTGTTGGCCGGACTGATACAGTTGGCCATGGGTTTTTTAAAAGCCGGAAGTGTCTCCAATTATATTCCAAGTAATGTGATTACAGGAATGCTTGCGGGGATAGGGGTGATTATCTTCCTGAAGCAGGTTCCGGTAGCCTTGGGCTCAGATGTTGAAATAGGCTCCGGCTTGGCGATTTTTACTGACCTGGCAGCCTCTTTTACGGGGGTTCAGGCAGGGGTGATTTTGGTAACGGCCATTTCATTGATCATATTGGTCGCGTGGGGAAATATCCCAGCCTTGAAGCGGCTAAAGTTGATACCGCCTGCATTGGTAGCTGTAGTCATTGGCGTAGTGGTCAATGAGCTTTTTATCATGACCGGGAGCTCGCTGGCTATTGGTGAGAAATACTTGGTAAGTCTTCCTGTTCCCACCACTCCTGAAGAGTTCAAAGGCTTGATTACCATGCCGCAATTTTCAGCGATTGGTAACCCTGAAGTATGGATAGTGGCAGCGACTATTGCTGTGGTAGCCTCTATTGAGACCTTGCTGTGTATAGAAGCAGCCGACCGCATGGATCCGATGAAGCGGGTGACCAATTCCAACGTGGAGCTGAAAGCGCAGGGAATAGGGAATATTGTCAGTGGCCTGATAGGTGGGTTGCCCATGACATCTGTGGTGGTGCGTACCACGGCCAATATCAACGCAGGTGCTAAATCAAAAATGTCAGCTGTAGTTCATGGTGCCTTTTTGCTGGCCAGTGTATTGACGATACCGATTATACTGAATAAGATACCTCTGGCCACCTTGGCAGCTATCCTGCTGATGATTGGATATAAATTGGCCAATCCTGCCACATTTAAGTATTTCTGGAATCAGGGTAAATATCAGTTTATCCCATTTATAGCGACCCTTACCGGGGTGGTATTCTTAGATTTGCTTAAAGGGGTTGCACTGGGACTGGTCATCAGTGTATTCTTTATCCTTAGAGGAAATTCCAGACGAGTTTACTATTTTAACAAAGAAGGTTACCAAGATGGTGATGTGATTCATGTGGATTTGGCCCAGGAAGTATCATTTCTTAATAAGGCGGCCATCAAGCAGACTTTGAATCATATTCCAGAGGGTGCGAGTGTCGTGATCGACGCTTCGGATACTGTTTATGTGGCACACGATGTATTGGAATTGATCAGGGAATTTAAAAAAGTTCAAGCGCCGGAAAGAGAAATCTCCGTGAAATTGGTAGGGTTTAAAGATGCATATAATCTTGAAAATGATATGGATGAATCCAATCATGTGTCTATGGAACATAAAAATATCATCAGTTACCGAAAGAGAGGAAAAACTTCTCACCGTGAGGTGATTTCTGATTTAATCAACGGAAATAATTAAATTAGTATTGTAGAAACTGTCATCACTCAGGTGATGTAAGAGGAGGCTGGCTCATTTATCTTTATTGTCATTTTGACAAAGGGAAACATCTCAATAACCATTTTAAGTTAAGTTAAAAGGGGGGGGATATTATGAGCCAACCTCTTTTTAATGAATTTCATACCTAGTTGTGTATACGATCGCGTGATTATTTAAAGTATTTAACTAAACTAACCAAAATAATATGAAAGCACATACTGCGGAAACCCAGGCATCAGTAACTCCCAAAAAAGCACTGGAGTTTTTGAAAGAAGGGAACCAACGATTTGTAAGCAATCTTAAGTTTAACAGACACCTTCTTAACCAAGTAAACGATACCCGTGATGGACAGTGGCCTTTTGCCATAGTACTAAGTTGTATCGACAGTAGGACTTCTGCAGAATTGATTTTTGATCAGGGACTAGGGGATATCTTCAGCGTAAGGATAGCTGGAAATGTGGCCAATGAAGACATTCTTGGCAGTATGGAGTATGCCTGTAAAGTAGCCGGATCAAAGCTAGTCGTAGTATTGGGCCATAGCAAGTGTGGGGCTGTTACAGGAGCCTGTTCAGAAGTGAAAATGGGCAATCTAACAGGACTTCTGGAAAAAGTAAACCCTTCTATTAAAACGGTGAGTGAAAAGTCCGATAAGGAACATACTGATCCCGAATTTGTAGAGGAAGTTTCCAAGCAAAATGTCCTTGATACGATGGATGTGATTTTGGAGAAAAGCGATGTCCTGAAAGAACTGTTTGATGAAGGTAAAATAGGCCTTGCCGGAGCTTATTATAATGTGGAGACGGGTGAGGTGACTGTTACCAAAGAGATGTTTAAATAATAAAGAAGTATTCAATTGTAATAGGAAAGGGCTGTTTCGAAAGGAACAGCCCTTTTTTTTTAATTTTATTTAGGGGTAAAGAAGGTACCAAGCGGAAAAGTTGGGGCAAGACTACTTTGATTTCTAACATGCTTTGGATAAAAGCAGGCAGGATGATTATTTCATCCTGTCACAGGATTTTATAGCAAGGAACTCAATGGAGTGCATCAGCCCATATCCCCTTGATTCGGCTTTGCCTTCAGTCCTTTGCTGAAAACTCACGGGCTAATCAGCACCAGTCCCAAAAGTGCTCCCTCATTGCTGTTAACTTGAGTTTAGCTAAAAATGGTTTTAATCTTTCATTGCCCCAACGGGACGTCCTTGTCGTTGATTGTTTGGGGATTGGAAAGGCCACAGCAATGTGCTGCGGCTTCCATCACTATAAATGCCTTCCTCTGAAAACAAGCTACTACGATTCATCATACATAGCATGGTTAAATCGAACTGGGAGATCTACATTAGTGGAAATCCCCATTTTCTGACTGACCTTTTATTGGGCTGATATCAATGAACCAGATCAGTTAGGATTTTGGAACATTGTTTTTATCGCCCAGCAGGACTACGTCCTTGACCTGAACTTCGGTGATGTATTTCTTTTCTCCTTTGGCGTCATTGTAGGTTCTGTTGATCAACTTTCCCTCGATGGCTATTTCGGTGCCTTTGTCGGTATATTTATGGATGATTTCAGCTATTTTTCCCCAAGCGACGACTTGGTGCCAAGTGGTGTCTTCCACGCGCTCGCCTTTGGCATTTTTATAAACCTCGTTGGTAGCAAGACTTAGCCGTGCCATGGCGTTGCTATTGTCCAGGAGCTTGTATTCTGCTTTGGCTCCCAGCCTTCCGATCAGTTGTACTTTGTTTCTTAAGGTATTCATAATATGTAAAGGTTATGTTGAAAATTTGATATCGTTTTTAGACTTGAATCAGCAATAGGATTGTTGAAAAGATCGTCGGCGGATCCATCACGGCAGATAAGTGTGTACGGATTTACTCAGCCTGCCCCGATACAAATCGTAAAATTGTTCATGAGAAAATCTCTTGTGCGTTCGCTAAAACTTCCCAATGCATCATGGCGGTTAAAGTGATCCGGCCTATATCCGTTTGATGCTTTACAAAAGTGATTTACTTAGGAGATAGGAGTCGGTTGTTAAACGTTTGTAGTCGTTTGTAAACGTTTGTAACCGCTTACAATTGGAAGTAAGTGGTTGGTGAAATGCTTAAAAATGTGTATATTCCGTATATTTTTCATTGATAAAGAAGAGTATACGATGTTTTTAGAAGAGAGGAAGTGTCTTAACTGTCAAAAGCCTGTACAGGGGAGGTCGGATAAGAAGTTTTGTGATGATTTTTGTCGGAATGCCTATAACAATCACCTTAAATCCGGAAGTTACCATACCGTCAGGAAGATCAACAACGCCTTAAAAAAGAACCGAAACATCCTGAAAAATGCTCTTTCCGGGGTGAGGGAGACCATTACGATCTCCCGTGAGCAGCTATTGCTGAAAGGGTTCTTGTTCAAGTATCACACCCATCGATTTGTCAATAAGAAAGGTGACACCTACATTTATTGCTATGACTATGGGTACCTTCAGCTGGATAGTGAATGGTATTTGATTGTCCGGGAAAAGGGCGGGGTTTGAAATGCCGGGCATAATTGAATACATTAGTCAGAGGAATTGCCTTACGCAATGATATCTATGGATGATCACAAACGGTATTATAAAGTGGCCTTTGGCCTGGCGGTGTTTACCATTTTGTATAACCTGGCAGAAGGGATCTTGTCGACTTATCTGGGCTTTACAGATGAGAGCCTGGTGCTTTTTGGTTTTGGGACAGATAGTTTTATAGAAGTGATTTCCGGATTGGGGATAGCCCATATGGTGATCAGGATCCGGCGTAATCCAGGGAGTAAGCGGGATGAGTTCGAGCGGACAGCTTTGCGGATTACAGGCTTTGCGTTCTATATTTTGGTAGCCGGTTTGGTTATCACGAGTTGTTATAATATTTGGACTGGCCACCAGCCGATCACTACTTTTTGGGGTGTGGTCATTTCCGGAGTTTCTATTTTGGTGATGTGGGCATTGGTCCTCTGGAAGCGAAAAGTGGGGAAGAAGCTCCAGTCTGAGCCGATTCTAGCTGATGCCAATTGCACACTGGTATGTGTTTATATGTCGGTGATTTTGCTCGTGAGCAGTGGGCTGTATGCTTGGTTTGGGTTACCGTATGTGGACAGTATAGGCACGCTTGGACTGTCTTATTTTGCTTTTAAGGAAGGGAGGGAGTGTTTCGAAAAGGCCAGGAGTGACCGGTATTGCTGCTGCGATTAAGCAAATGTTTTGGGAATTCTGCCAAGTTCCGGCTCGGACTTCAAGATGATTTTGATATTAAAGAAGAAAAGGAATTACTGGCGTCCGATTAAATTTCAAATATGATCAAAAACTGTTTTTAAATACAAATTTGAGGGTTTTTATTCCAATCCCTGAAATGCCCCCATCCCCTTTAGGGGGGGTAGGGGTGAAAACAGTTGATTTTTTTCAATTGGACGATTGTTTTCTCGGACGCCAGTAAAAGAGGAATCTGAATTTAAATACTTAGCTGAATCTGAAAAATCTGAATTCGATTTTGAAATACGCCATAATGTGAAAAACAATTCTTAACTTTTACGTATAATAAACTAAAAATCCTTCAATTATGGCCATACTGATAGAAATGATATTTGCAGCCTTATTTACTAATTGGAAAAAGGTGAAATGGATTTTTAGTAAGAAAGAAAAAACAGTTGATTCCGCTACCCAACATTGACCAGCAGGGTATTTCCAAAAATGGAAAACTTCAGCTTTATTTTCAATGACCAAAACCTACAATGACCATGAAGGAGGCCGTAGAGGGAATTCGAAGAATTGTCCCAAATATCTATTCCGATCAAATAGAAGCTTCCAAAGTATTCTATCATGAGTTTTTAGGCATGGAACTGGCCATGGATTTAGGTTGGGTGGTGACTTTTGTCTCAACGGAAAACCCCACTGCCCAAATCAACCTTTTCAAGAACGATGGTGGTGTCCCTGTTAATAACGAAGCGGTTTTTATGTCCGTGGAGGTTCCGGATGTGGACTTGATGTATCAACGAGCCAAGGATATGAATTACTCGATTGTTTATGATATTCGGGATGAAAGTTGGGGCGTCAGGCGTTTTTTTGTGAAGGAACCCAGTGGAGCAACGCTCAATTTACTATCTCACCAATTTCAAGAATAGGCGACCAAACCAGCCTTAGGTGGAGATAGTTCTCAAAAAGAAACCATAAAAAGATCAACCATTGAAAGCAAAACTCATTTATTTTTGGTCTAATCTACAATCAAGCTTTTGGTTTGTGCCGCTGATCCTTATCCTCTGCGCTATTTTGGCGGCATTTGGATTGGTTTTTTTGGATGATGCTGTGGAAATGGAGCCTTCAGGGCTTTTTAGTTATTTTTTGATCGGTAGCGCAGATTCTGCCAGGAGCGTTTTATCTACGATAGCAGGGGCGATGATCGGTGTGGCAGGGACGGTGTTTTCCATTACATTGGTGGCCTTGACCTTGGCATCCTCCCAGTTTGGGCCGAGGCTATTGCAGAATTTTATGCATGATAAGCTCAATCAGGTGGTTTTGGGCTCTTACATTGCCACTTTTACGTATTGCTTGGTAGTGCTGAGCACTGTCAAGTCCAGCGATAGTTTGCAATTTCTGCCTACTATCTCTGTCGGTTTTGCCATTATTTTGGCATTGGTCAATATTTTTTTACTGGTGATTTTTATCCATCATATTTCCATCAATATTCAAGCTGATCAGGTGGTCTCCAACGTCAATAGTAGTCTGAACGAAAATTTCCGAAGGCTTTTTCCTAAAGGAGAAGAAGAGGAAGAAGAAGCATTGGAAATTTCCGCGGGAAAAATTGAGGAATTAAAGCAAAATGCCCGCTATAAAGAGATCTACAGGGTCAAAAGTAGTGGATACTTGCAGGTGGTCAATAGGGAACGATTGATCAGCCTGGCAAAGGAAATAGAAGGATTTATAGAAATGAAAAAACACGCCGGTCATTTTTTAGTGGAGGGGCAGGAAGTTTTTGCTGTTTATGGTGATAAGGAGTTGGAAGAGGGATTTGAAGGACGGCTTTTGTCTTCTTTGATCATAGGTGACAAAAGGAATTCTACCCAGGACAGTGAATTTGCCATCAGGCAGATGGTAGAAGTGGCCTCCCGGGCACTGTCACCAGGGGTGAATGACCCCTATACTGCCATTACCTGCATCGATAAGTTGACCGATTCCATTTGCTATTTGACAGCTGTGGACTTGCCGGGGCCTTACCGTTTTGATGAAGATGAAAAACTGCGCTTAATTTTAAGAACAATGAGTTTTGACGGAGTAGTCGGTGTGGCATTTAACCAGATTCGCCAATTTGGTCAAAGCAGTCCCGCAGTCCTCATTCATTTAATGGGCGCTATGGTGACCATTCATAACTTGTCCCAGCGCTCTGAGCACAAACAGGTGATTCTCAAACATGCAAAAATGATCCATCATGCGGCCAAGGAACATTTTGGCGAGCGCAATGACTTCAATGATCTGGAAGAGCGCTATCAACAGATGGAAACTCCAATTTCTACCAATCAAAAAGATGAAAGATAACTTTTCTGGTCATGCTTCGGATTATGCCAAATTTAGGCCTTTGTATCCAGATGCGCTTTATGAGTTTATTTTGACGCATGTTACAGTAAGGGAAAGGGCTTGGGACTGTGCCACGGGAAATGGGCAGATGGCCGAGATGCTGAGCAATAACTTTACTTGGGTAGAGGCCAGTGATATCAGTGAACAACAACTCCATCAGGCACCCAAAGTGTCCAATATCCGCTATTCCGTCCAGCCTGCGGAAAAGACCGGTTTCACAGATCAAAGTTTTGACCTGATTACGGTGGGACAGGCGGTTCATTGGTTTGATTTTGACCGGTTTTTTAAGGAAGTAAGGCGGGTACTAAAACCAAATGGATTATTGGTGCTCGTTGGTTATGGTCTACTGGCGGTGGAAGGGCTGACGGAACTGATAAAGATGTTTTATGCAGAGATCATCGGTACATATTGGGATCCAGAGCGAAAGTACATAGAAGCCAACTACCAAACCATTCCGTTTGACTTTGAAGAAATCCAGCCACCTTTCCTGGTCATGGAATATGCCTGGAGCAAGGACCAACTGATGGGATATCTCAATACCTGGTCTGCCGTCAAGCATTATGAAAAAGACCGAGGTAACAATCCATTGGAGATCATAAAGGTAGACTTGGACAAAGCCTGGGGACAATCAACACTAAGAAAAGTGACCTTCCCTCTTATTCTGAAGGTTGGGCGTAATCGTTGATCGGCTTACGGTGGCTGGTATTCAGATGCCCAGTCTGGATACTGACTATTACCTGTGGACTGTGGACTGTCAACTTTTTTCAACAGATATTTCATTTTATTATTTATTAGTTGCACGAACTGTTTTAATTTTATGGCATGTCTAACGAACCAGCGAATTTGTCACCATTTTTGGTAGCATTGGCCAAAGAATTGAAAGGTGATTTATACTACGATCAACTAATGAGAACCTTGTATGCAACGGACGCATCGGTATACAGGGAATTACCTTTGGCAGTAGCGTTACCAAAGACCAAAGAGGATATCAAAAAACTTATCCATTTTGCCAATATCCATAAAACTTCCCTTATCCCGCGGACAGCAGGAACCTCCTTGGCAGGACAGTGCGTGGGTGATGGCATCGTAGTGGATGTTTCTAAATATTTTACCCAAATCCTTGAGTTTAACAAAGAAGAAGCTTGGGTCCGTGTGCAGCCCGGCGTGGTCAGAGATGAGCTGAATGCTTTCCTAAAGCCCCATGGCTATTTTTTCAGCCCGGTAACTTCTACCGCCAATAGGGCGATGATAGGAGGAATGGTAGGTAATAATTCCTGCGGAACCACTTCCATTATTTATGGTTCCACACGCGAGCACACGTTGGAATTGCAGACTCTCTTGAGTGATGGCTCAGAGGTGACTTTTAGCCAGCTTTCGAAGGGAGCATTCGAAGAGAAAAGGAAACAAAAAGATCTTGAAGGGCAGCTTTATCAAGGGATTTTTGAGGAGCTCAGCCAGCCAGCCCATCAGGAAAGTATTAGAAAACAATTCCCAAAACCTTCCATACAGCGCCGTAATACAGGATATGCAGTGGATTATTTGTTGGAGACGGAGGTGTTTTCTGAGAATAATATAGCCTTTGATTTTTGTAAGTTACTGTGTGGTTCTGAAGGTACCTTGGCATTTACTACCGAAATCAAAATCCATTTGGATCCACTACCAGCACCAAAGGATGTGGTGGTGGCCGCCCATTTTGAGACGATTCATGAGTCCATGAAGGCAACACAGCTTGCGATGAAGTACCATCCCACGGCCTGTGAGTTGATGGACAAGATCATACTGGACTGTACCAAAGAGAACATCGAGCAAAGTAAGAACCGGTACTTTGTGGAAGGTGATCCGGAAGGAATCCTGATGATAGAGTTTAGGGACGAAACAGAAGAAGGGGCACTCGGGCAAGCCCAAAAAATGATCGATGCCATGAAGATGGCTGGATTGGGGTATGCCTTTCCGATCATTACTGGTGAGCGTACAAAAAATGTCTGGACGTTGCGAAGTGCAGGTCTGGGCTTGCTCGCCAATATTCCAGGAGACAAAAAGGCGGTGGCTTGTATTGAGGATACAGCAGTGGATATTGACGATCTTGCCGATTTTATTGCAGAATTTGGGGAGATCATGAAAGGATTCGGCCAAAAGCCTGTGCACTATGCTCATGCTGGGGCTGGAGAAATCCACTTGCGTCCCATCTTGGATTTGAAAAAGTCCGAGGATGTGGAAGACTTTTATAAGATCACTGAGTCAGTCGCAAAGCTGGTGAAAAAATACGATGGATCACTCAGTGGAGAGCATGGCGATGGTCGAGTAAGGGCAGCATTTATCCCTATTATGGTCGGAGAAGAGAATTATCAGCTTTTCCGAAGGATCAAGAAAGCTTGGGATCCCAATAATATTTTCAATCCAGGAAAAATCGTGGACACAGCTCCCATGAACAGTTTTCTGCGCTATGAGCGGGACGTGAAATCACCGGAATTTGAGACCACCATGGATTTTGGGCATGTAGGAGGAATACTGCGTGCAGCAGAGAAGTGCAACGGTTCCGGAGACTGTCGAAAACTGCCTGTTTCTGGTGGCACTATGTGTCCCAGCTACATGGCAACCAAAAATGAAAGAGACACCACTCGTGGTCGTGCCAATACACTTCGGGAATTTTTGACCAAAAATACCCAGCCAAATCCATTTGACCATCCCGAGATCAAAGAAGTGATGGACCTGTGCCTGTCCTGCAAAGGCTGTACATCAGAGTGTCCTTCCAATGTGGACATGGCCAGCCTCAAAGCGGAATTTCTTCATCAATATCACAAAACCCACGGCGTACCTTTGCGGAGCAAGGCCTTTGCCTACATCAATAACCTGAATGAATTGGGCAGCGTGGTACCGGGGATGACCAATTTCCTGATGACCAACAAGTCTACGGGAAATATGATGAAGAAAGTCTTAGGTGTGGCCGAAAAGCGAAATTTACCCACTATTTCCAAAGTCAACCTTAGAAAGTGGTACAAAAAGCACTATAAACATTTGCCTCCTCCTTCCAAGAAAGTAGGAGCTGTCAATTTTTTCTGTGACGAGTTTACCAATTTTAATGACACTGAAATCGGCATCAAAGCCATTAAGCTCTTGCATCATTTGGGGTATGAAGTGAAGATGGCTGATCATCCGGAAAGTGGAAGGGGAGCGATCTCCAAAGGACTTCTCCACAGGGCAAAAAAACTGGCCAATCAGAATGTCAGCCTTTTCAAAGACAAGGTGACCATGGAAGAGCCCTTGATAGGAGTGGAACCATCGGCGATCCTGACATTCAAGGACGAATATCCTCGTTTGGTGGATCAGGACTTAGTGGAAGATGCTAAAAAGCTGAAGCGTTACAGCATGATGGTGGATGAGTTTTTGGCCAAGGAAGCCATGCGGGGAAACATTTCTGCTGAGCAGTTTACCAAAACCAGCAAGAAGATTTTGCTTCATGGACATTGCCATCAAAAGTCGCTTTCTTCGGTGTCGTTTACCCAAAAACTGCTGACTTTACCAGAAAATTATAGCCTTGAAACCATCCCTTCCGGCTGCTGTGGTATGGCGGGATCATTTGGGTATGAGGAGGAGCATTATGAGGTAAGCATGAATGTGGGAGAGCTGGTGCTTTTTCCTACCGTTCGCAAAGCTGATGAAGGGATTATTGTGGCCGCACCAGGAACTAGCTGTAGGCACCAGATTGCTGATGGAACGGGCAAAAGGGCTTTGCATCCGGTAGAGATTTTGTTTGATGCTGCTGGTATATAAAATATGATAAGGCTGTTACATATCTTGTTGTTTCGATTCTAGGAGAAGTCTCATCTACCTTATTTCATTAAAAATTGTGTGTTTGAGATTCTTCCTGACTTCAGTATGAACGAGATGACTTATGAGACAGCCTTATCTTTTATCCTTGATTTTTATTCTTTGGTAACATATTTGAGGGTGTCCGTTTTGTTGTTGTTATTATTCACATAATAAAATATATTCCTTCACTTTTTAGGTATATATTTGTGCTTTTAAAGTAAAAGTTCATGCCAAAGCTGATACGGATTACCACTGTTCCCCTTTCTTTAAAGTTGTTGCTTTCGGGTCAAATGAAGTACATGAAGGCCGCAGGATGGGAGGTGCAGATGGTCAGTGCAGATGGAAAGGAAGTCAATGAAGTCATAGCCAAAGAAGGATGCGAACACCATCGTATTCCGTTTACTCGGCAAATTACCCCTTTGCAGGATTTGGTATGCCTTTGGAAGCTTTATCAATTTCTGAAAAGCGAACAGCCAGATATTGTACATACCCATACGCCAAAGGCGGGGTTATTGGGGATGTTGGCAGCTAAATTGGCAGGGGTGAAGACCCGTATACATACTGTGGCAGGAATGCCTTATGTGGTGACCAAGGATAATAAGCGTAAAATGCTGGAAAATGCTGAGCGTTGGACTTTTAAATTTGCCACTCATGTGTGGCCAAATGCCCATTCTCTCAAATCATTTATAGCTAAAGAACTACTTGCCCGTCCCGAAAAATTGGAGGTGTTGGGGAATGGTTCTTCCAACGGTGTGGATATCGTCCGCTTTAGTCGGGAAAATCTCAAGGAGAATCATTTGGTGGCTGCCACGATGCGTGTAATGCCTGGAGAGAGCGACTTTATAATTTTGGCCATTGGTAGGTTGGTGAAGGATAAAGGCATACAGGAGTTGGTGGAAGCATTCCTGAAATCAAGGATTGTAAACAAGTCCAAACTGGTATTGCTGGGCGACTATGAGCAAAACCTGGATCCACTGGATGAAAACATTATTCGAAAAATAGAAGATCACCCAAGGATTGTTCAGGTAAGTTGGTCAGATCATGTGGAACACTATTTGGCAATATCCGATGTATTGGTTCATGCTTCACACAGGGAAGGTTTTCCTAATGTTATTTTGGAAGCTGGAGCCATGCAAGTCCCGGTGATCTGCGCTGATATTCCTGGCAACACGGACATTGTTCGAAATAAGAAAACCGGATTGGTATTTCCGGTAAAGGATGTGTCGGTGCTGAAAGATGCATTGGAGTTTGCCTTTGTCAAGAGAGAATCCATGCAGGAATTGGCAGATGCATTATTTAAGGAAGTGGTTGAAAAGTACGACCGAAGAAGGATGCATGCGTTGATTTTGGAAAAATACCACAAATTGATCGGTCATCAGTAACCAAGTATTCAGTAAGCTATGATTTACTGGTTGTATAGCATTCCAAATTTTACGATTTTCCAATCTATAATCTTCCAATAACCTTCTATCTTTACAATATGAAAGACACCAAGAAGGTATTGATCATTACCTATTACTGGCCGCCGAGTGCCGGGTCTGGTGTGCAACGCTGGTTAAAGTTTGCCAAATACTTACCCGATTTTGGCTGGGAGCCGGTGGTTTTTACACCAGAGAACCCTGACTTTGAGCTGAAAGATGAGACCATGAACAAGGAGGTATCACCTCACTGGGAGGTTATCAAATTCCCAATTTGGGAACCTTATGGCGTGTTTCGGTTCTTGAAGAAAAAAAAAGAGGGCAAAGCGGCCGATCCTTCCAAGTTGATTGAAAAGCGGAAGAAAAATTGGTTTGACCAGACAGCCATTTGGCTCCGTGCCAATGCCATCGTACCTGATCCCCGGGTGTTTTGGGTGAAGCCTTCCGTGGAGTTTTTGGAGGATATCGTCAAGAAAAACAATATCAAGGCCGTGATTACCACGGGTCCGCCACACAGCATACACTTGATCGGTCGTAACCTGAAGCGAAAGACCGGGTTGCCTTGGATAGCAGATTTCAGGGATCCATGGTCCACTTGGGAGTTTTTGGATACCCTGCCGATGATGAAAAGTATCCGTAGAAGACATGAAAAATTAGAAAGGTCGGTGTTCAGCGAAGCAGAAAAGGTGGTGACCATTTCTCCCACGTTTAAAGGAGAGTTGCGGAAAATTGCAGGTCGTGATATCGATCTGATCACCAATGGGTTTGATTCAGACGATTTGCCCGTTGGATTCAAAAAACAAAAGGAAAAAAGCAAAGTTTTTGAGATTGTTTACACAGGGATCATCGACGCGATACGGGACCCATTGCCCTTTTTGGAAGCATATAAAGAAGCATTTGAAGCAGGTGACCGGGAAGTGAAGTTAACTTTTGTAGGGCGGGTGAGTGAGAAAGTGACCCATTTTATCGAAAATGACCCGTGGCTTAATGAGCGGGTGGAATTTGCCGGATATGTCTCACATGAGGACGTTTTTGCCTATTACGAACGCTCAAATATGCTGCTATTGATTCTGACGAACACTAAGAATGCAAAGGGAAATATTCCAGGAAAACTGTTTGAGTACATTGCCACGGGGAGAAGAATCGTAGCCTTGGGAGACCCAAAAGGGGATGCTGCTACTATTATCAATGAAGCCGGGGCAGGAAGTGTGTTTTCCCATGAAGATGTGTCCGGAGTAAAACAATATCTCAATGATCAGGTGCTGATGGGAGAAGAGACATCGGCAGATCGTGACATGACACGGTTTGAGCGCAAAACATTGACCAAAAAACTAGCCCAATTGCTTGATGAACAGATCGATTCCATTTCTTGAGCTAGCTCCGATGCACGCCGATTTGGCCGATGAGCTTAAGGCGAAATTTGCTAAGCTGTTGGAGAAAGGTTTATTTTCGGGTGGTGAGGAAGTCGAAGCACTGGAGGTAACGATGCAGGAATTTTTGGGAATATCCCATGTTATCCCCTGTGCCAACGGGACAGATGCCCTGGAGCTGGCATTGAGAGCGCTGGAGATAGGCCCTGGGGACGAGGTGATCGTTCCGGCTTTGACCTGGGTGTCCACAGCAGAAGTGGTGAAAATGGTGGGAGCGGAAGTGGTTTTTTGTGATGTTGATACCGATGGATTGATCGATATCAAGCAAATGGAAAATTTGATTTCTCCTTCAACCAAGGCTGTTATTCCTGTTCATCTTTACGGGAAGATGGTGGAGATGAACCAATTGCTTCGTATCACGCGATCAATGGGAATTAAAGTCATCGAAGATGCCGCTCAGGCTTTTGGTGCTTTTCAGCAGGGGAAAAGTGCAGGAGCACTTGGAGAGATCGGTTGCTTCAGCTTTTATCCCACCAAGAATCTTGGAGCACTGGGAGAAGCGGGACTTTTGAGCACCCAGGACCCTTTATTGGAAGAAAGACTACGATTACTATTAAATCATGGACAAGCTCAACGGGATAGGCACGAGATTATCGGAAGAAATAGCCGAATCGATACGCTTCAAGCTGCTTTTTTAAATGTGAAGTTTTCCTGTTTCAAGGCTTGGCAGCAAAAACGTAAGGCCTTGGCAAAACTATATCTTGATCATTTGCAGCATCTAAAGGGAGTTGTGGTTCCTTCAAGCATCCTTCAGTCAGCTCATAATGCCCATCTCTTCACAATACAGACTGATGAACGGGATGCGTTAAAGGCTTATTTAGGTGAAAAGGGGATTGGTACTGCTGTCCACTATCCACTTCCTGTTCCAGTCATGCAGGCGTTTGGTGGGGAAAAGGATTTTCCAGTAGCCTCTAAGCTTTCTATATCCACCCTTTCGCTTCCCTTGCATCCTTATCTTCGGGAAGATGAGGTGAGGAGAGTCTGTGAGGAGATTCAGCTTTTTTTTTCTGCAAGGCTGGGATAGGTATAATGTCAGAAGACTTTTGGGAGTTGCGATCTAAGTCTGGAGACACTGGACAGTATTTAGTGGATGATACCGATTTTGCTCAAATACTTATTGACCACGACATTGAAGTCCGGAGAGCATTTGGTGAAATATACAGCTGGGATATACAGGATCAGTACGATGGCACTTTTTAGAATCAAATTCAGGTAAAAATTTTCCATATTTGGTATCCAGTCCGTAATTGCCCAGACCACCGCTATGATCAGGATGGTTTTGAGGTTTTCGGTGGTGAATGGACTGAGCTGGTATTTCTGACGGAGAAAGAGGTAGCGAAGGCCATTGATCAAGGTCATGCTGATAAGTGAGGCCACTGCCGCACCGGTGACACCCATGACAGGGATCAGGAGATAGTTGGTAGCGATCAGCAAGGCCAAGGTCAAGAAGCCCATAAACAAATTGTAGTAATAGTGTTTAGAGACGGCAATGATTTGGTAATTGACAGAGGTGATGCAATCCACGAGCTGCGCCAAAGCGATATAGAGCAAAACAGGAATGGCCACCGCGTAGCTTTCTCCAAGATAGGCTCCCACGCTGTAGCGGTTGCACCATATACTTAAAAACAGCAATCCACCTACCACCAGCAAGGTCTGGCTACTTTTCTTATAGATAGTCTGGATCGTGGAATAGTCACCTTGCGCCATCGATTCTGAAATGGTCACGATAGATACTCTTCTGATGGCCTTGGCCGGGACACTGATGACCACGCCAAAAAAGAACAAAGTGGTATAGACGCCGACCGCATCTTCACCCATCAGCCACTGTACCATATATGTATCAATGTACAGGATCAAACCACCACTTAAAATTTCCAGCACTCCCGAGGATGAAATTCCGGCAATGGTCTTTTTTTCCTCCTGCGTGAATGGCCCTGGTTTTCCCAGCGTAAAGACGTTGGCACGCTTTAGCATGATGAAAGAGATACAGACTGGAAGGATGAAAATAGCCAGGTTAATGTAGATGAGTTCCTGAAAATCGATCAAGTGAAAATAGAACAACACCAATCCAAGAATAGGAAGTGCCTTTTGGATGATGCTCTCGGCGACCACACCAGGGAGTGGCTGGTGATTGGTGCGGAGATAGGCGTCCAGGATGTACTGGAAAATCCTAAAACCAATGACCACTAGCATACCAAGGTAAAACTCATTGTTGTAGTCAAATCCTTCAAAGCCTCCATCTTGGGTCTGGAAGATAAATGATTTCACCAGTAAAAAAACAGGAACAGCCAAGAGCAAGCCCATCATTCCCACAAGAAGTGAAAAGGTAATGAAACGCTTTTTCTTTTCCGGATTGGTTTTAAACTCAGGGACCATCTTTAGGGTGGTGAGATTGGTGCCCAGCGTAAAGATAGAAGCAAAAAGAGCAGTAGTGTTGAGTACCAGTTGGAGCAGGCCAATTTCACCTTCAGTGAGGATTTTTGGGCGTAACAAAGCAGACCCCACAAAGCCGATCAGAATCCCTGCATAAGCGATAATGGTCGTTTGTGAAGACTGTGTCCTGATGATGCCCATACGTTATGGTTTTATCCAGAAAGTGGTGTCAGAAAGTCCAGTCGTACAGGTGAAATGATCCCAATCCTTTAGTACCTTAAAGACCAGCTCATAGCTTGGCCGATCGGAATTATCCAATATCATCAAACCACCAGTTTTCAATTTTGGCAGGGAGTTGAGCAGACATGCCACCCGGGCACGTCCATCTATCAAGATGAAATCAAAATACCCATCTGAAAACTCGTCAGCGGCATGAAAATAGTCCCAAAATTCTTTTTTGTAGGAATAGTCTATTTCGGTTAATTGATGGGTGCTAAAGAAAGTGGGGAGGCTTTTGGGTTTATCGACTTCATTTTCCGCTATAAATCTGTAATCGATATTCTCCAAACCATTTTCATCCATCCACTGATGAACATGGGTGTACCAGCCTTTATGGTGTTCTACACTCACAAGTTTTTTGATACGGGAGGCAAAAAACTTACTACTCGATCCACTGCCAAATTCCAAGCCCACCATTTCTTGATCCAGCCAGCTTTTAAGGAAGTTGACAGCAGAGGGAGCAAACCAAGGGGCCGGTTTGTTCCACCAGCGATAGGTGTAGAATGCTCCCTTTATCAGTGGGCGACAAATCCTGTACCGGAGGTATTCCAGCCTGGCACCTTTATCCCTCTTCCAGTTTTTGTTGGGAAGGATACTCTTTTGTTGGGCTATTTGTAGTTGTTCAATGATAGGATTTGCCATGCTTGATTAGAAATCTTTTGCTTTTGGTGACCAAACTTATAAAAAATCAGGTTATTTACCGCTGATCTTTTGAAAGATGTTTTTCCATCTGTAAGAACGTATAAATTTACCTTCTTCTTTTGTGACAGCCCTTTCGGTTTTATCAAAAAATGAAGCCACGTATCCTACCATACTGTCCCAAAGATAGCGTGGTTTTTGCTGCTTCCAGCTGACTTTTGCCATGGATAAAAAAGCGATACCAATGCTATAGCGCATTTTGTACATGGCCTGACCCTGCATGTATTTTGCTTTTTTGGAATAGGAAGAGCCAGTCGGACGCAGGTGTTTTACCTTTAGTGCAGGAACGGTGACTATTCCAAAGCCATGATAACGCGCCAAAAGCTCATCCATGGTATCCCAGCCAATCGAACACCGTAATCCATTCATTTTATCAAAGCACTCTTTACGATAGGCTTTGAATGCTCCCCGGACATGGTCTTTGTCCATGGGGTGGTTGAGTTTCCATTCAGTACCTTCCTTTTCATAGGCAAACCCTCCTACGATGCCGGCATTGGGGTTGTCTAGGAAAACGCTAGTGATCTTTTCGAAATAATTTTTGGGAAGAATAAGGTCGGCATCAAGCTTCACAATAATATCAAAAGGCTGGTTGATTTCCTTAAATCCTTTTTCAAATGCTGCCACCACTTTGCTGCCCGGAAGGCGAGAAACCCCTGTCCGGCTATTGACCTTGGTGATCCAGGAGAAGTCTTTGGCATATCGGTCGATGATGGCTTCCGTTTGATCTGTGGAATTGTCATTGACTATGATTACTTGCTTGGGAAGTAGTGCTTGCTGGGTAAGAGAATCGAGTAAATTAGGCAAATACTGCGCCTCGTTGTGTGCAGGGATGATAACACAATAGTCTAGCATAATATGACTGGAGCTGCCTTACTACAGCAACCCTAGTAAGTTGGTTGGCAATTTTTCTTTGAGGTTTGCCCACTTTTTCTTAGGAGTAGGAGCGGCGATTCTCGTAAGTGGTTTGAAAATGAAATACTGAAAATCATTTTCCTCGTAAAAGACACTATAGGAAACGGCCTTATCCAAGTAATAGTCATTTACGGTGAGGCTTTCGATCAATCCAGCGATATTTACTGTTGACTCTACAAACTGTAAGCTTTCAGGGTCATTGTGTGCGTTCCATTCAGAGAATGGAGGGGTCGGTAGATTGATAAATACCGTGGTGTCTTGGTGTGAATGTTTCCTTACCGCTTCAAAAAGACGTAAATGTTTGTCTGTTGAAACTTGTTGCAGGATATCAGTGAGGATGAAGAAATCATAGGTTTCCCCCCGGTTTTCAAAAGCCTTCATCTCAGCCTTTACAAATGCCAGGTTTTTCTGTTTTTTCCAAAGTTCTGAGGCACGTTGTACCGTGTCTTCATTGATGTCCACTCCAAGGACTTTGCCGTTTTTCACCTTGTTAGCAAGTAAGTGGCTCAGTTCACCTAGTCCACAGCCTCCTTCGACGATCTTATGGTTGGATTTAAGCCCTTCTGCCATTAGTTTTTCCAGAATACATACGTTCAGTGCACTGATTTCCTTTTTTCTGGAATCAGTCGAAAATTGATCATAAAAACTGATGTATTTATCCTTTTCTTCCATAATTAGCATATTTGGTGAACGGTAAAATGAACCCTACAATTAGAACTAATATAATAAAATATTGGCATGATACCGCAATAAAAGAACCGCGATAATAGCTAGTAGGTTCAAATTTAAATACGATTTCTGACTGACCTTTAGGTACTACTAATCCTCTCAATAGGTAGTTGGTACGTAAAATATCTGATTTTTCACCATTTATGGTCACCGTCCAGCCTTCGGGATAATAGATTTCTGAAAATACCACTAGTCCTGCTTTGGAGGCATTTATGGTATATTCCAACTTGTTGGGCTGGTGGCTTTTGATGGAGACCGTTCCTGCACCAGCTTCCGCTTTGTATTCATTGGTATTGATCGTGGCTTGGGACTTGGTGTTGATTTGTGAAATTTTACTGATTTCTTCATCATTGCTGTTTACTGATACGATTTCTTGGGGAAACCATGCAGGACCGTTGGCTTCGGGATTTTGGAATACTGCTTTTTCACTATTACCCGCCAGAATATACTTGGTATTGAGCATGTTGAGCGCAGGGAGATTGGCATAGTCAAAATTACCTTCTTGGGCTTTTTTTACGAATTGGGAAATTTCTGTTTGAAGTACCCTGTCGATCAAATCCTGATATCGCCTCATTTTGGCACCATGGTAACCTCCGATGCTATGGAAGCGATAACTGGTCCTTGCCTCTTTGAAGGTGTTTTGGAGGTTGAGCACTCTGAAGTACTCGTCATCCTGCATGATCTTTTTATCAGCAGGGGTAGGGGCAAAATAACTTTCACTTGGGCTTTTCTTCAATGAGTCATCGTTCAGGTAGCGTTTATTGATGGTCCATACATCAGCGACTACTAAAATGGCAATTCCCAAAGTGGCATAGCGGTAGTTGACTTTTCCTTTGATAGCAAGGAAGATGAGCAAAGCACTGGGAAGGATAAAAGCCAAACTTCTCAGGGCGTCATTGCGCAACATGGCTTTTCGGTCTTCACGCAGGGCATCGGTCAGCCAGTTGGGGAAGCTCGCGTCTGCGGCTCCTTTAAATCCGAAAGCTCCCGCCAAGAGGATCAGCAATAAAACAAATCCACCCACCATCCCGATGGAAAGTAGCAATGCCTTGGTTTTTTTCTGTTTGTCATTGTCCGCATATAAATGCTCCAAGCCGATACATCCCAAAACGGGCACCGCAAACAAGGTAATGCCTAGCGCCATGGAAACCGCCCTGAACTTATTGTAGCCAGGCAGTATATCGAATAGTGTATAGTTAAACCATGCCAAATTTTTTCCCCAAGCTAACATGAGTGATAGTACAGTGATGGCTACAAAGATGTTTCTAAATCGCTTAGGTGCGTAAATGATACCAATCACAAAGAGGAATGCCATAATGATACTACCGTAAATGGGGCCTCCTGTAAAGGGTTGATCTCCCCAATAGGTAGGGGCACCCTGAAGAAAATTGGATAGTTGTGCACCAGAGACCCCGTTTTGCTGGAGTGCTTCAGCGGCATTTGAGTCAGATCCGAGCCCCTCTTGACTGGCACCACCAGAGAAGTTGGGCACCAAGAGGGTGAGGGATTCCAATTTCCCCTGAGACCAACTAAAGGCATATTCCTTGCTAAGGCCTGCTTCATTTTCATCGGCTGTTTCGAGGAGTTTTTCACCGCGAATGGAGTATTTTCCATATTCCAGCACAGACATAAGCCTGTTAGCGTTCGCCCCGACCGCGATCAGTCCACCGATAATGAGGATTCCGGCGATTTTCCCAAATTCCGGCAATCTTTTCTCTTTGATATAATAGGTTAATTGGCCAATAGCATAAATCAGGACCACGATCAGGGTATAGTAGGTGATCTGGAGGTGATTAAAGCGAATCTGTAGCATCAAGGCCATAGCCGTAATGGCAAAACCCAGGAGTTTTTTACCGTTAAAGGCCATATTGATCCCCGCCAAAATCAATGGAACAAGGCATATAGCCCATATTTTGGCATTGTGCCCTGCTTCGAGACTGAGCATGTGGAAGGTGTTAAAGGCAAAGGCCCAGGCACCCATTATCGAAATCTCTGTCCTTACCCGAAAGGTCATTAGCAAAATGTACATGCTGACCATTCCAAAGAATAGCCCATTGATGGGGTGGGGAAGCCCTAATGTTATAGTGCTTATCACCGCCCTCGAAATATCACCAGGATATTCTGTGTTGACCAGATAGGCCGGCATTCCGCCAAACATGCTATTGGTCCATAATCCTTCTTCTCCTGTTTCCTTCCTAAAGTCAATCATTTCCTTCGCAGAGCCTTCCCATTGGAGGATGTCGTTTTGGAAGATCATCTTTCCGTCAAATAGGATCGGAGAGAAGTACATTACGATCAGGATGTAAAAAGAAACGATCCCTAAAAGATGCGGCAGTATTTGCTGCTTAAAGTTGACTTGCATGCTTGCTGGTTTGGTTAGCGCTATATCAAAACGATATGCAAATTAAAAATTAATAGGGATTTCTAATAGGGAAAATGAGCGAGATGTTATCAGGTGTTCAGTACCTGTATCTATGCGTTTTGATCTTTGTTCTATCAATTGCTTGAAAGATATTGGTAGTTAACGCCAAATTTTGCTTTGAGGCTAAGGTGCTTTGCTTGCTTTTACGTTGATTTGGTAAAAAATTTATTGATCTAATGTTTATATGTGGAATATTTCAAATAACTAATGTTTGATATTAGTATTTATTATAAATTTGAATAGTTAGCTTAGTTGGATGTAAGGACGTTGGGATTGGCGTCTAATTTTGAGTTGTACTGAAGATGAAAGTAGTTGAAGTACTTCTTTACTGCTCAGAGGTAACGTCCGAAATTTAACTTATGGGTTTATTATTAATTGACTAAGGCTATGAGACGTTGTTTCATAGCTTTTTTATGGCTCTGTATGAAATACTGTGGATAAAGGGATCAAGCGGAAAAGTTGGGGGGATTAGGGTTGGTTTCGATAGCACGCAGATGGTGCAGATTAATAAGATTTACGCTGATTTTTTATAATAAACGCGATTTAAAATACCGTCCTTGCGAATGCAGAGCAACGGAGTGAAGCAATCTCGTTTTCTTAATACGGGATTGCCACGTTCCCGATAGGTCGGGACAGGCTATACTTCCTCGCTATGACGGATTTATACTGATTTTATAATCTACACATTACTATTGCTAAATTAAAGAGAAATATGCTTACCAAAACCACCTGGAAATCTCTCATCTTCCAGAAATATTGCTTGATCCTCAAAATGTGCTAAAAAGGAGGCAAGCGAAAAAGTTGAGGGCATGAATCCCTTTATTTTAATAGGATTTCTTTTTTGTTTTTTTGCCACAAAGATTCTAAGACCCAAAGCTGTTTGTTTTCCATGAAATTTGGAATCCGCCTACAAAACACTTCGTGTCTTGGCGACTTCGTGGCGACATACCAAATGAATATAAATCTTCTCCCGCCCCCAGAAATATTGCTTGATCCGAATAAAGTAGGATTAGGCGGGAAAATTGGCTGTTTGACAGAGTCTTTTGTTGATGGAACGCAGGAGATGCAGATTGGGCTGATTTTTGCTGATTCATTTTACAAGATTCGAGGATCTATATATGCTGATTAGACTGGGAGAATTTTTTACTGCGTTTACCCTGCATCGGTAGTTGGTAAGTCACAGATAGTCACATAAATTTTATACCTTCGATCGGTCACAAACGTATAAATTTACTACCATGAAAATCATCGAATGCCCTAGGGATGCCATGCAGGGACGAGCGGAATTTATCGATACGGCCATCAAGGCTGCTTATATCAATCAGCTGTTGGAAGTAGGATTTGACACGGTGGACTTTGGGAGTTTTGTGAGCCCAAAGGCCATGCCACAGATGCGTGACACAGCTGAAGTACTCGACCTGTTGGATTTGTTCCATGCTAAGTCCAAGCTCTTGGCCATTGTGGCCAATGTTCGCGGGGCACAAGATGCCTTGCAATTTGAAGAGATCGATTATTTGGGATTTCCATTGTCCATATCCGAAACGTTTCAAAAAAGAAATACCAATAAAAGCATTCAAGAGGCCCTAGAAGTGGTCGAAAACCTTCAAAATATGTGCGAGGTGAAGGGGAGGACATTGGTAACCTATTTGAGTATGGGCTTTGGTAATCCTTACGGAGAGCCCTTTTCTGCGGATATTGTAGCCCAATTTGTCGGGAGACTAGATGAACTGGGCGTTAAGATTATTGCTTTGTCAGATACCATTGGAGTGGCAAAGCCCGAGATGGTCGAAGCACTTTTTAGGACTAATATCGAAGCCTTTCCACACATTGAGTTTGGTGCCCACTTTCACAGCAGGCCAGAAAGCACAGCAGAAAAGGTCGAAGCTGGGCTCAGAGGAGGTTGCAAAAGGTTTGATGGAGCCATTAAAGGATTTGGTGGATGTCCGATGGCTAATGATGAGCTGGTAGGAAATGTAGCCACCGAAACACTGATTGATGTTTTAGAACAAAATCACGGTGACCTCGGATTGAACAAAGAAGAGTTTGGGGAAGCATTTAAGTTGGCCAATTTTGTTTTTCAGTAGTGATGTGAAAAGGTTGAGATGTTTGAAGGTTTACAGTGGCCAACTTCCAAACCAAAAACTTTTAACCTCTAATCGTTATTTACACTAGTTGATACTTTTTGCCGGGAAGTGCTTTAACAACACCTTGAAACTCCAGGCCAAGCAGGAGCGAGGCCACTTGGGAAACGGGAATTTGGCTTTGCCAACTCAATTGATCGATTTCCAACGGGTTCTTTTCCATAAGCATGCGGAGAATTTGCTGTTCCCGTTCAGTATATTGTTTGAGCTCAATGGAGTTTTTGCTCGGTTGGTCTGCGTTGTCTTCACTGGTGGTCCACGAGAGTGCCTCCTGGATATCACGAGGACCGGTATAAATGCTGGATTTCATCGATCTGATCAGATTATTACAACCTTCGCTGTAAGTGTTTTGTAGGTTACCGGGTACTGCGAAGACTTCCCGGTTATAGCTGTAGGCAATTTCTGCAGTGATGAGCGCACCTCCTTTTTTGGCAGCTTCTACTACGATCAGTGCATCCGAAAGGGCTGCGATAATCCGATTTCGTGCGGGGAAATTATTGGGATGCATGGTGGTGCCGACAGTATATTCAGTAGTTAATCCACCGTTTTTGGCCATGCTTTCAGCAGTGCTTCTGTGGGCGGCAGGGTAGAGTGTCTCTAGTGAATTGCCCAATACTCCAATGGTGGGCAGGCCGCAATCCAAGGCTGCTCTGTGTGAGGTAATGTCGATGCCATAGGCCAGGCCACTGATGACTGTTGGCTGAAAGGGAGCCAGTGCTTCAACAATCTTCCGGGTGGTGTTTTTCCCATAATCAGAAGCATTTCGCGTGCCCACAATACCAATGCTTCTCTTAGGGTTAAGGTCTATATGGCCTTTGGTAAACAGCAGAACTGGAGCGTCCATAAAGGATTTTAGTCTGCTTGGGTAGGAAAGGTCAAGGTAAGTGTGGATTGTGATCTGGTGTTTTTCACAATCTTCTAAGACTTTTTCTGCCTTTTTTAGGTAGGCATCTTTTTGGTTTCGAATAGCCAGTAGCATGCTGCCAATTCCCGGGATTTTTGCGGCCCGTCCCTTTGGCATGGTGAAAAAATTGGCTGCTGACCCACAATAGCTTATGATGTTTTTGAAGGCGTATGGACCCAGTTTGGGAATCAGACTTAATGCAATCGTATAAAGTAGTGTTTCATGGGGTGTCTTCTGCATGGATGTTATTGCGGATTTCTGACAAAAAATCCCTGATCTCTTTTAGGCGGTTGACCATTCCGGCTTTGTCAGAAACCTCGTATTGGTCTTTTTTAATGATTTCCTGAGCACCTTGGAGCGTATAGCCCTTTTCCTTTACCAAGTGAAAAATCAGTCCGATCTTTTCGATGTCTTCTTTGGTAAACCTCCTGTTGCCTTTTTTGTCCTTCTTGGGCTTGATGATGTCAAATTCCCCTTCCCAATAACGGATCAGTGATGTGGCTACGCTAAACTTCTCGGCCACTTCACCAATGGAGTAGTATTTCTTTTCTATTTCTCGTTCTTTGTACGGCACCTTTCTAAAATGTTTTAAAACCCAAAATAACGAATTTTGGAGAAAGATGGCAATGGAAGGTGGGAATTTAGTATCAAGTAGTAAGTATCAAGATAGAGAAAAGAATAAAGAGCAAAGACAGTTAATGACAAAGTAACTTGTCGGTAACGTCATGCGAACGCAGAGTAACGGAGTGAAGCAATCTCCTTCTCTTGTGAGAAGACTGCTTCGTCATTCCTCTCTGCTTGGCTGTAGACAGGTTCGTAGTGACCGATTTTGAAGAAAAAAATTATCAAGTAAATTCAGGACGTGGCAATATTGCTCATCCAGATTTGCAATCCGGATGTCGGATAAGGCGGATTTGTAATCCACGGGTAACGTGAATATGTGTAAGAAATTTATTGTAATAGATGATTAATGGCTGTTAGGATATTTCTCTGTCCAATGTTATAGACATAAAGGAGATGAAAAAATAACAAAACAAAGAAAACCGTAGACTGAGCGGACCTGCCTAGCCGGATGGATTCGAAGGCTATTCCAGGGCTCCGCTCAGTGTCTATTGGCTATGCTTCAAGCAATTTCGTATAACTAGCCTCAATCGCACTAAAATCAAATTTAGTCAATGCGGTTTCCATTTTTTCTTTGATTTCATCGAGACAAAGCTGCCCAATGCTGCCTTCATGGCTGTGGTTGACAGCGTGGTTTGGCGAGAAATCATCGCTTTCGATATCCAGGCCTACTTTTTTATAGGCGTCACGGAAGGGCACACCTTGCAAAACCAGTTCATTGACCACTTCCACACTGAAGAGGTGCTTGTAGAATTTATCATCCAAGATACCTGCTTTTATCTCGATGTGCTCAAGCATAAACTTGGTGATCTGCAGACAATCCTTGAGCTTTTCGAAATCGGGAAAAGTCGTTTCCTTCAGCAGTTGGAGGTCACGGTGATAGCCTGTAGTGGTATTGGTTATCTGCATCATCAGGTTTTGAGGGGCACTTTGGATCTGGTTGGCCTTGGCACGGATCAGCTCGAAGACATCAGGGTTCTTTTTGTGAGGCATGATGCTGGATCCTGTCGTGAGATTGTCCGGGAACTTTACAAAGCCAAAATGTTGGTTCATAAAGATGATAATGTCCGCAGAAAGCCTGTTCAATGTGCCAGCCATTCCTGCCATGGCAAAGGCTATGACCTTCTCCGTTTTGCCACGGTTGTTTTGGGCATTGATGACGTTATAGTGCATGTCTTTGAAGCCAAGGAGTTGGGTGGTCATGGTTCGATTTAGCGGAAATGAGGAACCGTAGCCTGCTGCTGAACCGAGAGGATTTCTGTCGGACAGATTGTAAGCGGCCAGCCAGAGTTCCATGTCTTCTGCCAGGGACTCCGCCATAGCACCGAACCACAGTCCAAAAGAAGACGGCATGGCCAATTGGGTGTGGGTATAACCCGGCATAAGGTCATTTTTATGTTTATCGGCTAAGGTGATCAGCAGGTCAAAGAGTGCCTTCGCATCTTCCAATACCTCTTGGATGACAGCACGATAGTATAGTTTCAGGTCTACCGCTACTTGATCATTTCTGGAGCGACCGCTATGCAGTTTTTTTCCGACATCACCATAGCGTTCGGTCAGCAGAAACTCTACCTGAGAATGGACATCTTCCACCCCTGGGTCGATTTTGAAAGTACCCTCTTGGATTTCCTGATAGATTTCCTTCAGTCCTTTTTTAAGAATTGCCAGTTCGTCTT
Source organism: Echinicola soli (assembly GCF_006575665.1). Classification (NCBI taxonomy): domain Bacteria; kingdom Pseudomonadati; phylum Bacteroidota; class Cytophagia; order Cytophagales; family Cyclobacteriaceae; genus Echinicola; species Echinicola soli. Next base: position 4,627,869 of record NZ_CP041253.1, on the reverse strand, counting down.
TAGTAAGCAGGTCAATACTCTCGAGCATGGTCGCATGTGCCAAAGAACCCAGTACATCAAAAGGAGCCAGCACAATGTCAAATTCAGGATCACGTCCAATTGTGAACTGTTCTACTTCCTTGGTGCTGGTGGTGTTTTTTTGCCAAAGTTTCATGGGGAATTGTTGTCGTTAATGTTATTTGATTCGAAAACTGCTATTTCAATCTTTGTTTTTTGGGATAATCAGTATTCAGTGGTCGGTAATCAGTGATCGGTATTCAGTTTAATTTCATTCCGTCGCTAACTACAGAATGATGCTGATTTAGTCATCATAGCAGTTAGCATTTTGTCAATTGATTTACAAAGATCTATTAAGTCATCCGAAGCCTCCTTAGAAATGTATTTGTAATCTAAAGCTGTTTCAATCCAGTGTTATGTCTCTATTTGCTCTGCATCTGGGTCAGTCAATTTACTGATAAAATGTTTCTCGTATCTTCTTCTTCCCAAAGCTTCCGCTATTTGCGCTCCAATGGATCGAGAGCATCGTCCTACTTGGTCTGTGAGAGAATAAGTTTTTTCCTTTGGAAATTCTTTAGTTATCTTAAAAACTTCCTCTGTCAATTGCTTAGATATGTTGTAAACCTGTAATTCTTTAAAACTCTTACCATAATCCATAGATGAAATTACAAAATAAATATGTTCCGACTTAATCTTTTGTAGAAGTCGATACCGGTCACTGATTACGGATCACCGATTAATGGTCACTGATCACTATATTACGGCTGACTACATGGTGTTTTATTTCAAATGTACATATGTATCTAAAATAGCCACATACCGATCAATTCCCTGATCGATTTCGTCGAGGTGGATAAATTCATCCGGGCTGTGTGAACGGGCAGAATCACCGGGGCCGATTTTGATCGACGGGTAAGGGATCAATGCCTGATCAGATAGGGTTGGGCTGCCATAGCATTTGAGTGATAATTGATCGATTACTTCCCAGATGCGGTGGGTTTTTGGCAATGCGGAAGAGTTGAGCCGCATGGATCTTGGTTGGAGATCAGCTTTTAGGAAGCCCTTGAGTTCATCCAAGGCCTGCTGAAGGGTATAGCTGTCTGTGACCCTGACGTCTATTGTATAGACACATTTGTCCGGCACGACATTGTGCTGTGAACCCGCTTGGATGATGGTGGCTGATACTTTGCTTTCGCCCAAGTAATCGGATACTTTTTTGAATTTATAATCTTTGAGGGCATTGAGGTCGGGAAGTGCTTCGTAGAGTGCGTTTACGCCTTCGTTTCTGGCAGCATGACCTGCTTTTCCCGTCACGGTGGCATCGATGACCATCAGCCCTTTTTCAGCAACGGCCACATCCAGCAGTGTTGGTTCTCCTACGATGGCCAGTGCTATCGTTGGCAATTCTTTCAGTAACAAAGCAATGCCATTTTTTCCACTTACTTCTTCCTCAGCGGTGGCTGCCAAAATGAGGTTGTAAGGGAGTTTTTGCTCATAGAAATGGACAAAGGTAGCGATAAGGCTGACTAGGCATCCTCCTGCATCATTACTGCCCAACCCGTATAGTTTCCCATCTTCTACAATGGCCTTAAAAGGATCTTTGGTGTAGCCATTGTTGGGTTTTACAGTGTCATGGTGGGAATTGAGAAGGATGCTGGGCAGTTTGGGATCAAAATGCTTATTGACTGCCCAAACATTGTTTTGTAACCGCTTTACCTGGACGCCTTTTTTGGTCAGGTAATCTGCCAGCAGCTGTGCGGTGTTTTCTTCCTCCCGGCTAAGAGAAGGGGTTTCTATTAGTTGTTGTAGAAGTTGTTTGGCTTCTTGTTTAAGTTCATGGATGATTGGGTAGGGCATGTCTGTTAAGTATCTATTTCAAGTGTAGTGTCAAAAGTAATGAATCAAAAGGCATCTGCTGCTGTCACGTCCTGAATTCAGTTGACACTTTTTTGCTTACTTTTTCTTTATCCACTTACAAGGGGCATTAACAAAAAGGAAACGACATTGACGCTTACATCTGTAATTCCATTCATTATAATATCAATAAAGATCGTACCGGTGTCGCTCGATATTGGTGCCTGATTTTTTGCCTTTGGAGGCTAAGATCAGGTTTTCTGCTTTGCCCAGCCACACATTGCTGACTCCCTTGTGAAGTGCACTGAAGGCATTGTCCAGCTTGGGGATCATGCCGCTATGGATAACGTTGTCCCTTTTGAGTTCATCATAAATGTCCTCGTTGATTTTGGGGACGAGTGAATCATCATTGTTTTCATCGATCAGTACCCCGGCTTTATTAAAGCAGAAATACAGTCTTACGGTATGCTTTACGGACATGGATGTGGCGATTTCAGAAGCAATGGTATCCGCATTGGTATTTAGCAGGTTGCCTTTTCGATCGTGCGTGATGGCCGAAAATACCGGCACGACATCTTTTTCCAATAGCACTTCCATCAGTTCGGTATTTATTTCTTTGACATCTCCTACAAATCCGTAGTCGATGTCTTTTACCGGACGCTTCGCTGAACGAATAAGATTTCCGTCAGCACCAGTGAATCCCATGGCGTTTTGCTCAAATTGCTGGAGTTTGGCCACGATCTTTTTATTGATCAGACCGGCATAGACCATGGTGACCACGTCCAGGGTATCCGCATCGGTAATCCGTCGGCCATCGACCATTTTTGGTTCGATTCCCAGGCTTGAGCCAAATTTGGAAGCCATGACACCACCTCCATGAACGAGGATTTTTTTTCCTTCCAAGCGGGAAAACAGGAGTAAAAACTCATCCAGCTTTTGGGGGTCATCGATGACGTTCCCGCCGATTTTGACAATGCTTATATTCATATCAGGTAATAGGTTGTGATGGTCACGGGATTATTTCAAAAGCTCACTAATGGCTGCTTGGGCAGCGAAAATCCGGTTTTTGGCTTGGTGCTGGACAAGGCTTCTTGGTCCATCCAGGATTTCGTCCGAAAGCTCTACGTTTCTTCTCACTGGAAGGCAGTGCATTACTTTGGCATTGGGTGCCTGCCCAAGTTTTTGTTCATTGAGCATCCAGGATTCATCGGTGCAAAGGATTTTCCCGTAATCATTAAAGGCACTCCAATTTTTAACGTAAACAAAATCGGCATCGGCCAGTGCTTTGTCCTGGTCGTGTTCGATTTTGGCCCCGTTTGTGAAGCGCTCGTCCAACTCATATCCTTCCGGATGGGTGATGGTCACATCGTGGCCACATCCAATGGACCATTCGGCAAAGGAATTGGCTACAGCATGCGGAATAGCTTTGATATGCGGAGCCCAGGTAAGGACTACTTTAGGCTTGTCTTTTTTCTTGTGCTCATCAATGGTTACCATATCGGCCAAGCTCTGCAAAGGATGGCGGATAGCACTTTCCAAGCTGATCAATGGCAGCCCACTGTGCTTTGCGAACTGATGGAGGATGAAATCTTCACTATCTTCATCTTTATTGCTAAGAGAGGGGAAAGCCCGCAGCGCCAGGATGTCGAAATAGCTTCCCAATACACCCGCTGCATCCCGGATGTGTTCGGCTTTGCCCTGGTTCATGATCACTCCATCTTCCATTTCCAGTGCCCAGCTTTCTTTATCCATATTCAGGACAATGGACTCCATGCCAAGGTTTGATGCAGCAATTTGAGTGCTGAGGCGCGTTCTTAGGCTAGGATTAAGAAATAATAATCCAATTCGCTTGCCCCTACCAAGGTTACTATCAGAAAGTGGTTCTTTTTTGTATTCCAAGGCTTTTTTAATAAGCTGATCAGCAAGGGATTTGTTTTCAAATTGGGTGTAATATTTCATGCTTTTTTGTTTTCTAGCAAAGCCTCAAGGACTGCATCATTTAACTTGGTCTTTTCGGTTTTGCTGTGTTTTTCCTATTCTTTTAACTCAATTACTCTGGTGAAATATTGCAAGAAGTCACCTTGATCTTTGGTTCGATGAGTTGGTGAAATTATGCCTGTTTGACTTTCAGTACTTCTTCTAGTTTCTCCACGAATAAAGTTAAGGCTTTTGGCTCAATATTCAGTGGAGGGAGTAACCGAATGGTATGCTTTCCTCCGGAGCTTCCGGTAAATATTTTATGCTCATGGATCAGGGCGGATCGAACCGGTGCGGCTTCGATTTCCAAGTCAAAGCCAATCATCAGTCCCCGCCCCCGTACTTCTGTCACGCCATCTACTTTCTCCAATGCCGCCATGATGGCTTTTCCATTTTTTGCTGCTGCGGCAATCAGGCTTTCTTCTTCGATCACTTCAAGCACCGCCAAAGCGGCGGCGCACGCCAAGTGGTTTCCTCCAAAGGTGGTTCCCAGCAGGCCATGTGAAGCCTTGAATTCAGGGCTGATCAGTACTCCGCCGATCGGAAATCCATTGCCCATTCCTTTTGCTACAGTGATCAAGTCAGGCTTTAGACCATCGACCCATTGATGGGCAAAGAACTTTCCTGTACGGGCATAGCCGGACTGTACTTCATCCAGGATCAATTTGGCACCGTATTGTTTGGTCAATCTGGAAAGGCCCAGCAAGAAAGCTGGATCAGGTACTTGGATTCCTCCAACTCCCTGGATGCCTTCCACGATCACACCGGCAATAGTTCCTTTTGCCAGCTGCTTTTCCACTGCTTCCAGATCATTGAAAGGTAAAATGTGTACATTTTCGTGTTCATTGAATGGCGCAATGATCTTGGGATTGTCGGTGAGGGCTACCGCTCCAGAAGTCCTGCCATGAAAGCCTTTGGTGAAGGCGATGAATCCTTTTTTGTCTGTTTCAAAAGAAGCGAGCTTCAAGGCGTTTTCATTGGCTTCCGCGCCAGAATTGCAGAGGAAAAGGTCGTAATCGGGATAGCCTGAAAGTTCTCCGAGTTTCATGGCCAATTCCTTTTGGATCGGGATCTGGACAGAGTTGGAGTAAAAGGCAATATTATCCAACTGTTCTTTGATCCGTTTGGTATAGTGCGGATGGCTATGTCCAATGCTGATCACAGCATGACCACCATATAGATCTAAATATTCAGTGCCATGGTCGTCCCAGATTTTGCTTCCGGAAGCTTTTACCGGAGTGACATTGATCAGGGGGTATACGTCAAATGGTTTCATGTGTTAGGATATAAAGTTGTTAAGGGATTGGGGTTGTACTGCCAATCAATTTCGGTTAAGTCAAACACTGTATAATTTTGTCAAAGAGACTGGGGCTCAACTCCGCTCGACCTGACAAACCGCGTGTCACCCTGAGCGGAGTCGGAGGGTATCTTGGGACTTCGACCTTCTTTGATGGCTACCTGAGCTGACAATCCAGAAATATAGTTAACTAAATGACTTAGGGCCTGGCTTAAAAGGCAAGGCTTTTGAGCCTGAGGCCTTCTTTTTCATCCAGCCCAAAGGCAAGATTGTAATTCTGGACGGCTTGGCCAGAAGCACCCTTCAGCAAATTGTCAATGGCCGAATATATCACTAGTTGTCCGGCCTCTTTTTTCAAGTGGACTATGCATTTATTGGTACTGACCACCTGCTTCAGGTCAATGTCCTTTTCCGAAACATGTGTAAAGGCAGCGTTAGCGTAGAAGTCAAGGTAGACCTTGTAGGCTTCATCCAGTGAACCATCAAATGGGAAATACGCCGTTATCCAAATTCCTCTGGAGAAATTGCCCCGGTAGGGGACAAACAGTAGGTTTTGGTCAAACCCTGACTGTAGTTGTCCAAAAGTTTGTTTGATTTCTTTTAAGTGTTGGTGTGTGAAGAGCTTGTACACCGATACATTTTGGTTTCGCTGACTGAAATGGGTGGTTTCGCTTAGTTTTTTTCCGGCGCCGGTGCTTCCGGTGATACCGGTAATATGGAGGTCAGCCTTAACTAGCCCTGCAGCAATGGCCGGTGCTAGGGCCAATTGGACACCAGTGGCAAAACAGCCAGGATTGGCTATCCGTTTGACTCCTTTGGTCTTCATGGCATTGATTTCCGGAAGGCCGTACAGAAAGCCATTGGACTCATCACGAAAATCCGTGCTCAGGTCGATGATAACGGTATTTTCATCAAATACATTTTCCTCCAGGAAAGTTTTGGCCTGTCCATGGGGCAAGCCCAGAAAAACGGCATCCAGCCCTTCTGTTTTTACTTCATCTGTAAAGACCAGATTGGAATCCCCGATCAGGTCAGGGTGTACTTCATCTATTTTTTTGCCCTTTTGGCTGTTGCTGTGGATGTATACTAATTCGCAATTCGGATGGTGAACCAGAATTCTCAGTAGTTCACCGCCGGTATAACCCGCCGCACCAATAATGGCAGTTTTGATTTTAGTCATTGTCTAAGGTTTGGTTCACTTTGTGGAAAATCGCAGTTTGGTTGCCCAGGATTTTGGTGAATCCTTTTACATCTTCAGCAGTATAGCCTTTGTTCATTTCTCCATAGCTACCAAATTTAGCAGACATCAAGTCGTGTGGAGAATCGATACCGATCAGCTGGAATTGGTATGGTTTCAAGGCCACTTTGACTTCGCCAGTCACGAAGTGTTGCGTGTCTTCCAAGAAGGCTTCTAGGTTTCTCATTACCGGATCCAGGTAATGTCCTTCGTGGAGGTGGTTGCCATAAAATTCGGAAAGCTGATTTTTCCAGAAGGTTTGCCATTTGGTAAGGGTGTGCTTTTCCAGTAGTTGGTGTGCTTTGATGATGATCAACGGAGCAGCTGCTTCAAAACCCACACGGCCTTTGATACCGATAATAGTGTCTCCCACGTGAATATCACGGCCAATGGCATAAGGATCTGCCAATTGCTGCACTTTTAGAATGGCATCAACTGGATTATCGAATTTTTCACCATTTACCCCTACCAGTTCTCCCGCTTCAAATTGAAGGGTGATTTTGGCAGGTTCTTCCTTTGTCAGCTGGGTAGGATAGGCTTCTTCAGGGAGCGTGTCTCCAGATGTAAGTGTTTCCTTGCCACCCACAGATGTACCCCAGATGCCTTTGTTGATGGAGTACTTTGCCTTTTCGAAATTCATTTCCACACCGTGTTTTTTCAGGTACTCGATTTCAGCTTCACGGCTGAGTTTGAGGTCACGGATAGGGGTGATAATTTCTGCTTCGGGAAGAATGGTCTGGAAGATCATGTCAAAACGGACTTGGTCATTTCCAGCTCCAGTACTTCCATGTGCTACCGACTTAGCGCCTATTTTTTTGGCATATTCGGCCAAGGCTTTTGCTTGAAGGATTCTTTCGGCACTGACCGAAAGCGGATATGTTTGGTTTTTTAGCACATTGCCAAAGATCAGGTATTTGATCACCTCATTATAGTACGTTTGGGTGACGTCCAATACTTCAAAAGAGGCAATGCCCAATTTGCCTGCCCTTTCTTCAGTGGTTTTAAGCTCTTCTTCACTGAACCCACCGGTATTGACCAATACGGCATGTACTTCGTAGCCTTTTTCTTGGGATAGATGAATGGCGCAAAAAGTGGTGTCCAAACCACCGCTGTATGCTAAAACAACTTTTTTCATGTGTGTAGTTTATATTAATTCAAAGGTCTTTATTGTCTTTTTTTTTAAACCTGTAAAGACCGCACGTTTCATACGTACCAATCGTTCGAACAGGTTGAGGTTTTTGCCAAAATCTTTTTTCATGGCCACGTCTTTTTTCTTTTGGTCCTTAGGGACGTAGAGCATGGCGGTGCAGAGGCAGTTTTGGCGGTTTTTGCTTTTTAGTATTTCATAGTTGACGCAGCTTTGGCAGCCTTTCCAGAATTCTTCGTCGTCGGTAAGATCCGAGTAGCTTACCGGTATATAGCCTAGCTCTGAATTGATCTTCATTACTGCAGCCCCTGTGGTCAGCCCAAAGATTTTGGCATTGGGAAATTTGGTACGGCTGAGTTTGAATACCGCTTTTTTGATATCCCTTGCCAAGCCTGATTTTCGGAAGTTGGGTGATACGATCAAGCCGGAGTTTGCCACGAATTTACCATGGCCCCAGGCCTCAATATAGCAGAATCCCGCCCATTCGCCTTCTTTGGAAAGGGCAATGACCGCTTTTCCTTCCATCATCTTTTGAATGATGTAATCGGGTGAGCGTTTGGCAATACCAGTACCCCTCGCTTTGGCCGAAAGAGCCATTTCATCTACGATGGTTTCAGCGTATTTACAGTGCTGCACTCCCGCAGTTTGTATGATAAATTGACTTTTTGTCATGTTTGGTATTTATCAACAGAGTCCTGATTGACACAAAATCCCCCAATCCCGATAGCTATCGGGATCGCCAATAATTGACTCCTGAATGTTCTAAGAAATAAATTTGATTATGATTTTGAAGGCTGACATCCACGTAGGACGTCAAATAATATAGTAGGGACTAGGCCCTAAAAAGATTCCTGAAGTTTTTCCTGGGCGAAAAAATAGGCATAGCAATACTGTTGATGGAAAGGATATCCAACTTGCTGTTAAAGGTTGCTATGTTAATTAAATTGCTCATTTTCTAATACGGTACAAATGTTCGAATTAAAAATTAAATATACAAAATATTTTTCGATAAATTTTATGAAATCAGACTTGTTGTTCTGGTTTGCTTTGTGGGTTTCCTGATATTGCTGAATTTCTTTTATATAAATGTATTTTTTTACCGATGATTATTTGGGTGAACAGCCTTTTTGGCCTGATTAGGGGGTGTGAACAGGGTGGGTTTTTAAATGTGTAAAATTTTATTTCATTTATTGCCAAATAGTTACGTTTATCGATTTTTTGTACCGAGAATATTAAAGATGGTGGTTTTCAATTAATAGTTGATAAAAAACTTAAGGATAGGAAGAGAAAAAAATTGTAAAATTCCAGATATTGACTTAATTTGTCAAAAATGAAATAGTCAAAAACATGAAATACCTTGCACAAATCTTACAAGAAGCCAGAGAGGAAAAAGGCTTCACCCTAAAAGATGCGGTGAAGGGTACCGGGATAGATGCAGGGCTGATCAGTAAATTTGAGCGGGGCAAAAGAATACCAGCAGCTGCCAATCTCAAGGCTTTTTCGGAGGCCTATCAGCTTTCTTTTGCAGATTTGAAGAAGCAGTGGCTGGCAGAGAAAGTCCTGGAGCTGGTTCAGTACGAAGTGAATGCGGACGAGATCCTGGCTTTGGCAGAAAGCAGGGTGGAATACCTTGCAGGAGAGAAGGCACTGGAAATGGATAAAATCCCTGCCCATGTACAGGAAAAGCTGGAGGAAATCGATCAGCTTAAAGATCAATGGCAGCAAAGACGTCCGTTGGGGGGCACTCAGCTGCAAAAGATGAAAGAATATTTTAATGTGGCCTATACTTTTGAAAGTAACCGGATAGAAGGTAATACCTTGACCCTTCAGGAAACCCATTTGGTGGTCAATGAAGGGATTACCATCGGTGGGAAGTCCATGCGGGAGCATCTGGAAGCGATCAATCATGCTGAGGCGGTGGATTATCTAGAAGATCTGATCAGTATGAAGGGTGATATCTATAATAGGACTATGCTTGAGCTGCACTATCTGGTGCTGAAAGGAATAGATAGGGAAAATGCAGGGAAATACCGTTCGGTGCCCGTGAGGATTGCCGGAAGTGAGCATGTTCCGCCTCAGCCTTATCTGGTGGATAAGATGATGGAAGATTATTTTGTCCATTACCGGGAGCAAAAGAACGTGCTGCATCCGGTAATTTTAGCCGCTGAGATGCATGAGCGGCTGGTAAGTATCCATCCTTTCGTGGATGGCAATGGCCGCACTAGCCGTTTGATCATGAATCTGGTGCTGGTAGGGAATGGATATACCATTGCTAACCTGAAAGGGGATCAGGCTTCCCGGCTAGCTTACTATAAAGCCCTGGAGGCTGTTCAGGTCAAGAATGACCCCGTGCCGTTTTATCATCTGGTGGCGGATGCGGTGAAGGATTCCCTGCAGCAGCATTTGGAGATGCTTTAGAGGGTGGTTTTAGGTAAAAGGGGGCTTTTAGGAGTCCCTTTTTTAGTGTTGTTTGAGGAATAAAAATAGCACGCAGATGACGCTGATCGATAGGATGAGTTATGATTTTTTTGCTTATTAATAAATGTGATATTACTTAGTGTCGCCCAGCTCATTACTCAAGACTATAAAACATACAATAAAACAAACAATATCGCCAACAGAATGGCCACCCATTGGATAATGGGGCTGCGTTGTGGGAATTCAAATTTGCAGATGGGGCAGACGTTGGATTTGGCATCTACTTCCATAGCGCAGGAGGGGCATTCTTTGGTTTTCATATTAGTTATTAAGTTACTTGGTGTTGGTCCCTTTAGTATTGTCAAAGGGTGATTGTTGGGTTACTAAGATATAAGTTATTGATGGCTTTTACGAATGGACGTTTCTAAAAGAAACCAACAACCGGGAACTCAAATTCCCTTCAATTGATTTAGCTATTAAAATTAAATAAAAAATGAAAATAGAGATTTGGTCGGACATCATGTGTCCGTTTTGTTATATCGGCAAGCGAAGGCTGGAATCTGCTTTGGCAGAATTTCCACACAAGGATGAGGTAGAAGTGATTTGGAAGAGTTTTTTGCTCAATCCAGATATGAAAACCGATCCTGATAAGAGCATTGCCCAATACCTGGCAGAGACCAAAGGTTGGACCGTAGAACAGGCCAGGGAGGCCGGTAACCAAGTTGCTGAAATGGCCAGGGAGGAAGGACTGGAATATGATTTTGACAAAGTGGTCGTGGCCAATGGACGAGTGGCACATCGTCTGTTACAATTTGCGAAGTCCGCAGGGAAAGGAGATGCTATGAAGGAAAGGCTTTTTAAGGCTTATTTTACCGAAGGAGCCAATACGGCTGATCCGGAAACTTTAGTGAACTTGGCTGCGGAAGTGGGGCTGGATGTGGAGAAATCAAAAGAAGCACTTGATTCCCGGGATTTGGACCTTTTGGTGACACAGGATATTTATGAATCCCATCAGCTTGGCGTAAGGGGCGTGCCCTTTTTCGTGATGAATGAGAAGTATGGGGTGTCGGGGGCACAGCCTAAGGAGACTTTTTCCCAAGCATTGGAAACCGCTTGGAAGGAATATGCGGAGAACAAACCTTCTGTCCAGGATCTCAGTGGAAATGGTGATGGAGCAGCATGTGATGTAGATGGAAATTGCTGAGTTTTCGATGATGCAATATTCCATCTATTCTTTCTAACTTTGCCCCGTATCAAACCGCTCCGTTTTGGCAACAAAAGTTTTATTTATCACTCCGCCATTTACTCAACTCAATACCCCTTATCCAGCAACCGCTTACCTTAAGGGATATCTGAATACACTAAATATTGATTCCAATCAGGCCGATTTGGGACTGGAGGTGATATTGCGATTATTTTCCAGGGAAGGGTTGTCGCAAGTATTTGATTTGGCTGAGGAGCAAGGCCTGGATTATTCAGAAAATGTACAGCGGATTATCAGGATGAAGGCAGCCTATATGCAAACCATCGATACGGTGATCGATTTTTTGCAGGATAAAAACCCTACGTTGGCTTACCATATTTCCGAAGGGAATTTCTTGCCCCAAGCGGATCGTTTTGCACAGCTGGATGATGTGGATTGGGCTTTTGGAAGTATGGGGCTAAGGGACAAAGCTCGCTATCTGTCCACTTTATATTTGGAGGATTTGGGTGACTTGGTCACAGAGGCCATTGATCCTCATTTTGGGTTTAGCCGTTATGCAGAGCAATTGGGCATGTCGGCCAGTACGTTTGATGGGATGGAAGCTGCTTTGCTAGCGCCTTTGACCTTGGTCGATTCCATACTTTTGGATGTACTGGAGGAGAAAATACAAGCGTTTCAACCCAAGTCAGTGGCTTTTTCAATTCCTTTTCCGGGGAATTTATATGGTGGCCTCAAGTGCGGACAATACCTCAAAGATCAGCATCCAAACATTAAAATATGGATGGGTGGAGGCTATCCGAATACAGAACTCAGGACGCTGAAGGATCCAAGGATATTTGATTATGTAGACTATATCACGCTGGATGATGGCGAGGCTCCTGTGCGTTTGCTGTTAGAGCACCTGGACGGTCTGCGACCAATGGAGGAGCTGAAGCGTACTTTCGTACGTTTGGACGGTGAAGTGAAGATGATGGATAATCCTTCTGTCAAGGATGTCTCACAGCGGGAAGTAGGGACGCCTGACTATGGCGACTTGCCCTTGGGGAATTATCTTTCAGTGATCGAGGTGGCCAATCCCATGCACCGTCTTTGGAGTGATGGTCGATGGAACAAACTGACGCTTGCGCATGGGTGCTACTGGGGCAAATGTACTTTCTGTGATATTTCGCTTGATTATATTGGTCGATATGAGCCAATTACCGCCTCTATGCTTTGTGATCGCATTGAAGAGATCATGTTAAAGACAGGAACCAACGGGTTTCACTTTGTGGATGAGGCGGCTCCTCCTGCCTTGATGCGGGATTTGGCGTTGGAGATTTTAAGGCGAGGATTGGTGGTGGTCTGGTGGACCAATATTCGTTTTGAAAGCAATTTCACTGCAGACCTTTGCAGGCTGCTCAGGGCTTCAGGTTGTATTGCTATTTCAGGCGGGTTGGAGGTGGCTTCTGATCGTTTGTTGGGATTGATCAAGAAGGGGGTGACAGTGGCCCAAGTAGCCCAAGTGACAAACCACCTCACCCAAGCGGGCATCATGGTGCATGCTTACCTGATGTACGGCTATCCTACGCAGACTGCCCAGGAGACAGTGGATTCTTTGGAAATGGTTCGACAGCTTTTTGAAGAGGGCGTGTTGCAGTCTGGTTTTTGGCATCGGTTTGCCATGACGGCCCATAGCCCAGTAGGACTGGATCCTGCAGCATTTGGTGTCCATCGTACGGACTTGAGTTCGGCACCATTTGCCAATAATGAGGTGGATTATGAAGATCCTCTTGGAGTGGATCATGCTGCTTTTTCGGAAGGGCTTCGCAAATCCTTGTTTAATTATATGCATGGAGTTGGCTTTGACATGCCATTGGAGCAGTGGTTTGATTTTGAAATTCCAAATACCACTATTTCCGAGAATTATATCCAGCAGCAGTTACTGGATGAGCCGCCGTTTACCTATAAGAAGCATCTGCGGATTGTTTGGATAGGAGTGCAGCCGGATATCCAGGATGGCGAAGAGGAAGGATTTATGGAATTGGTGTTTTCAGGCAAGAAAGAGGATTTTGTTATGGAATTGCCGTTGGAATTTGGGGAGTGGATAGCTGGTCTTTTGGCTAGGGTATCTTATGACCAACCACTTCATCGACTTCAGGTGATCTGGGAGGAATACGAGGCGGCAATAGGGGATTTTGAAGAATTGGTCGAGTCAGAGGTTTGGGAGATTTTAAGAGAGCAGGGATTGCTGGTTTTTTGATGATCATTGATTGATATAAGGTAGTTTTATGGATATTCTTTAGCTGGCAGAAAAGCGTATAATCATATCCGATTATCAAGGTAAACCAAATTAATGAGACTTTTCTTTAGCCTGTCCGCTGAGGTAAATCGACATGACAACTTATGGGGCAGCCTCATTTAGTTGGACGTGTTTTCGGCGAACCACAATCCTGAAATCTTGAAATTTTTCAATCCTAAAGTCTCAATCCTCAATAATATCCTCCAGTTCCCTGAGATCCACTGGGACCACCCGGGAGACACCGGCTTCGATCATGGTGATGCCATAGATGATGTCCGTGCTGGCCATGGTGCGCTTGTTGTGCGTCACGATGATGAATTGGGATTCGTGTGAGAATTTTTGGATGATCTGGTTGAATTTGTCGATATTGGCGTCATCCAGCGGGGCATCCACTTCGTCAAAAATACAGAATGGAGCGGGCTTCAGCAGGTAGATGGAAAAGAGTAGGGAAGTGGCTGTTAACGTCTTTTCACCTCCCGAAAGCTGATTGATGGTGAGTGGCCGCTTGCCTTTCGGTTTGGCCATGATCTCAATGGTGCTTTCCAGCGGGTTGTCGGGATCGGTGAGTTTCAGATCACAGTCATCTTCGGCCGTAAACAGGCTTCGGAACACTTTTATGAAATTCGTTTTGATCTGATCAAAGGCTTCCAGGAAGGTTTCTTTGGCTACGGTGTCAATTTCCTTAATGGTGTCCATCAGGGAGTTTTTGGCCTTCTCCAGATCCTCCTTTTGGCTGGTAATGAAGATATGTCGTTCTTTGATCTCATCATAGGCCTCCATGGCCATTGGATTGATAGGGCCTATTTTTTCCAGTTTTTGTTTGGTTTTACTGACCTCTTCACGGATTTGGTCTGTGGATTGGTCTTGGTATTCGGGAGCTACTTCAGGATCTTCTTCCATGAGCGAGTCAAGGTCAATCTCAAACTCCACACTCAGTCTTTCTTTCATACTCGAAAGTTTGAGTTTAACCTCATTCAGGGAGTTTTGCAGCTCCATTATGATGGTGTCGATACCTTCTTTTTGTTTGGATATGGCACGGATACCCTTTTCCATTTCATCGATATCCCCACGGGAGGCATAGTAATTTTTCTCAGCTTCGGTTACGCCTGTTTCGATAGATTCCTTTTCAGCGTACAGCTCGATCAGTTCATCATCCTTGATCTCATTATTGTCCAGCAATCCCTTGATTTCCTGGTCGATACTACTGAGTTCGCCCTGTGATTTTTCTATCCTGTCCTTACTGTTTTCGAAAGCCGTTTTCTTAAAGGAAATCTCCTGTTCCAGGCTGTTGACTTTGTTCAGGTGTTGGTGGTATTGTATATTTTCTTGGTTGTAATTGCTGGAGCGGACGGCCAGGTTTTCCTCTTCTTGGAGTAATTGATCGTTCATGACTTCCAGCTCTTCTTCCATGCCATCAAAGCCACTTTTTGCTTCGTCCAGCTGAGGCCCGATTTTATCGACCTCTGTACTGAGGCTTTCGATTTTCTCCAAGATATCTTCCCGCTTGTTGGCATTGGTCGATAGCATTTCTGCTAACTGCTCCTTTTTTGTTTTGATGGAGATGTATTGTTGGTTGACTTCGCTGATTTCACTTTGGAGGTTTTCGATATCCTTTTTGTAGGAAACCTCTTTTAGCTTCATCAGATCACTGACATTTTTATCAAGGTTTGATCTGGCAGAGCTTACTTTTTTATTGAGTTCCTTTATCTCTACTTCCAGTTTTTCGAGATTCTTGGCCCTACCGATTCGCTTGCCTTCAAAGAGTCCTACTGAACCACCCGAAATGCTGAATTTACGTCTTGTGAACTTGCCACTTTCAGTAATGAATATGGCGTCATTGTCTTGGGGAACATCGGTGATTTCTCCCCTGACGATATAGACATCATCAAGGATGTAGCTGATCAGTTTGCTGTACTTTTCATCGTATTCGATGATTTCTGTGGCAGCGATGGCATTGGGGAAAAGTTTGTTTTGGGCAGGCCTAAATCGCTCAAAGTGCTCCAAAATGAAGAAGTTGGCTTTTCCTCTGGCGGCATCACTCAGTAAGTTGACTGCGGAAATGGCCTGGGATTCTGTTTCCACCACATAATAGTTCATGTAGCTTTCAAGGTAGTTCTCGATCGCAACACGGTAGTTTTCGCTAGTGGTGAGAATGTCCGAAAGCAGCGGGGTATCTTTTCCCCAACTGGACTTTTTCTTCAGGAATTTTATGGCCTCCGGAAAACCCTCCAGATTCTCCACCAATGATTTGGTCAGGTTAAACTCATTCTGCTTAGCGTCCAGTTTTCGGCCCAGTTGGGTAACCTCTTCGCGGATCAGCTCAATGGTACGATTGGAGTCTTCGATCTTTTGGTTTTGATCTTCTTCTTGGGCTTTTAGCTTTTGGAGCTGTTCTGTTTTTGTGTCCAGCTCGTCTTTGAGTACCACCATCTTTTCCTCAAAGTCCGCCAGGTTGGCTTCTTGACTATCATCGTCAGAAGCGGTTTTTTCCAGCTCCTGTTTAAGTGATGATAGTTGGATCTGTTTGATCTCCAGTTCTTTACTGAGTTGGTAGATGGTTTCTTTTCGGGATGTGTAGTCTTTGCCGAGTACTTTCTGGCGTTCTTGCTGAATGGCATGGGCAGACTTTTGCTCTTCGTATTCTTCCTTGAGTCCCTGTACGGTGTGTTCCTTCTCGGCAAGTAGCTTTTCGGCGACTTCTTTTTCCTGTTCCAGGGATCGGATGCTGAATCCTGCTCGGTCGTTGGACTTACGGTCTTGGTCGATTTGGTCGCGAAGCTTCAGGGCCCGATCTTCCAGAAAGCGGAGTCGTTCATTCTTGATTTTCTTCTCACTCTCAAATTGCCGGATTTTGTTAACATGCTCATTAAGGCTTTTTTGGCGGGAAGAAAGGAGTTTTTCTTTATGAATGAGGTCTGATTTGAATTTTTCTAGTGCTGCCTCCTTGGTAGTGATTTCGTTGTTTATCTGAAGTTTTCGGTCGTTTTCGGCCGTTATTTTTTCATTGGTACTGATCAGGTTGTCAGTATGAGTCTTTACACTCTTTTTGGCGAGTGCTATGCTGGAAGCTTTGTAGGACTTTTTGATGTCAAAATACTTGGAAGCTTGCTTGGCCTGCTTTTCCAGGGACTTCAGGTTTTTTTCAATCTCATAAAGTAAATCTTCCACCCGGTCCAGATCAGCATCCGTGTCATCAAGCTTTCTGAGTGTTTCTTTTTTACGGGTTTTGAATTTGGAGATTCCAGCAGCTTCCTCAAATAGGTCACGACGGGAATTGTTTTTGTCATTGAGCAGCTCGTCGATCATTTTTAGTTCGATGATCGCGTAGCTATTGGACTGGATTCCCGTGTCCATGAAGAGGTTGTTGATGTCTTTGAGACGGCAAGCGATGCCATTGAGCAGGTATTCGCTGTCTCCTGAGCGATAATACCTTCTGGTGATGGTCACATGGGTATACTCGGTGGGGAGGAGGTTCTTAGTATTTTCAAAAGTGAGGGAAACCTCCGCCATATTGGTAGGCTTCCGGTTTTTGGTGCCGTTGAAGATCACGTTCTCCATTTTATCGGAGCGCAGCATTCTGGTCTTCTGCTCGCCCAGCACCCAGCGAATGGCATCCACCACATTGGACTTGCCACAGCCATTAGGCCCTACGATACCGGTAATGCCTTTGTCAAAATGAATGGTGACCTTGTCCCCAAAACTCTTAAAACCTTTGATCTCAAGCTTGGTCAGCTGCATGTACGCTCAATTAAAATAGAATATGACAAACAAAATTAATCAGTTCAGGGCAATAAGCAAATGGGAGGACGTGTAAGTAGATGATATGATTTCCCTTGGGAGTAATGCCAGGACTTGTGACTTGCAAAAAAATTACTGGTGTCCGACTAAATTTCAAATATGATCAAAAACTGTCTTTAAATAGAAATCTGAGGGTTTTTATTCCAATCCCTAAATCCCCTAAAGGGGAGCTTTAGAAAGTCCCCTTTAGGGGATTTAGGAAGAAAACAGTTGATTTTTTCAATTTGACGATTGTTTTCTCGGACGCCAGTAAAAAAAATGAGATTATTCTTTAAAATCATGGATGAAAAACATCCTGTTTTTTTGAGTTTTGACTAAATATTTCTTTAGCTTTTTCATGGGATTGCTCGAAATCTTCCAGCTTTGTTCCTTTACAATCCCTATTAGCCCAATGCGTTTCATTGGGCTGGATTAAGCACCCCTTTCCTTTAGATTTAAAAACAATTTCGCTGATCCTTTTCGGTAAGTTGGTATGTTCCTATAACCGCAGAATAATAGCACAGGATATCTATAGCATGATACTAAATAATTGACTTTGTCAATTAAAGACTTTTGCTGGATGGTGATTAAAACGAAGCAATGGTTTTGTTTTTTTTTCTTACCTTGCATTGGATCAAACAACAATTAAAGTGGACAACGGAACGCTGATATATATCATTCTGACGATCGTGTTTTTTGTGATTCAGGCTTTGACCAAGAAGAAAAAGGATAAGGGGCAGGAAGATTTTGACTTGCCTGAGGGAGAAGAGGCGCCACGAAAACAGGTTTCTTTTGATGAATTGCTAAAAGAGATCCGTCAAAATCAGCATGAACGTCAGGCCGATCTGGAGAAATCCGGACAAAAGCAGTTTGAGAAAGTTCCTGAACCACCCAAAACTACCAATGAAGTATTAGAGGAAATCCCTGATAAAGAGCGGCCTAAACCGGAGACACAGTATTATGAAGGGACTTATCAGGCAGATCATACTACTTATGGAGAAAAACTGGTAAAACTAGATGATCAGGTGGATCTGGAAGCCAATGAAAAACTGCTGAAGGAAGTAGAAGATGTGGCAGAAGAAAATGCCGGCACCAACCGATATAGAAGAATACTCAAGGATCCGCAGACACTGAAGGACGCAGTAGTGGTTTCTGAAATCCTAAACCGTAAATATTTTTAATGGTGTGTACAGCGCACAAGGTGAAAGCTATAGTATACAGATTTCTTTAATCGGTTACCACTCTTGATTTGTTTTTCTCGAATAATGGCCTCTTCAATGGAATGAAAAGCCTCATAGTAAACCAGTTTGTTTAAATTGTACCTTTTAGTAAAGGAATTAGTGTTTTCAGCTAATTTGTGTTCGTATATTCTTTTACGTCATACGCGAGGAGCTTGTGACGTGGCAATCCCGTATTAAGAAAACGAGATTGCTTCATTCCATTCGCTATGACGTTTAGCTAGCCGGGATTGCTTCACTCCGCTACTGCTAGGTTCGCATTGACGGATAAATTGAACGAATCAACCTTCTAATTTTTCCCCATTCCAACCTTTTAATGATGAAAAAAAACCGCCGATTCAATCGGCGGTTTTTTCCTTTTTAAGGATTAAAAATTAAAAGTATTTAATATTACTTCTAGATTTAAAAAAGTGAAACAGTACTTCTAAGGTACAAGATAATTTGATAAAACAAAATACCGTAATTACGGTATTTTTTGATTTTTTATTGTAGATGGGTGGTTGATGTCCAATTTTTCACTTTTGATATGGGGATAATACTGATGTTTGTGTTGAAATTATAAGTGGCTTTATTTTGGTTAGATTGCTTTTAAGCCGAATGCTAATTTAAAAGCAAATGGGGATCGCTTCCGATAAAAATTTTCCTAGTGAAATAGAAATTAGGTTTGGAAACCAAAAGAATTGGACGAATAAATACCCTAGGCCTTCGATAGAAATTAATTTATTGTATTTTTGCAGTAAAATAGAAGGAAAGAAGACATGTTTGATAATCTTAGTTATAAACTAGATAGAGCATTTAAGACCCTTAAGGGTACGGGTAAGATTACCGAAATCAACGTAGCCACGACAGTAAAGGAAATTCGTAGGGCGTTGATCGATGCTGACGTAAACTATAAAGTAGCCAAGGAAGTCACTGATACGATTAAGAGTGAGGCGCTAGGAAGAGATGTGTTGATCTCTGTTTCTCCTGGGCAGTTGCTTGTGAAAATCACACAGGAAGAACTGACCAAATTAATGGGAGGAACCAAAGAGGACATCAGTCTCAAGGGGGATCCCAATGTGATTTTGATTTCAGGGCTTCAAGGATCCGGTAAAACCACTTTTTCCGGTAAGTTGGCAACGCATTTGAAGAAGCAAGGTCGCCAAGTGCTATTAGTGGCCTGTGATATTTACCGTCCGGCGGCTATCGAGCAGTTGAAGACGCTGGGTGAGCAGATAGGTGTAGAAGTTTACGCTGAGCCTGAAAATAAAAATGCCTTGGATATTGCCAATAGGGCAATCGAATATGCCAAGAAAAATGGAAAGAAGAATGTCATCGTCGATACAGCGGGCCGTCTGGCTGTTGATGAACAGATGATGAATGAGATTTCCGATTTGAAGAAGCATCTTGATCCAGCGGAAACCTTGTTTGTGGTGGATTCCATGACAGGTCAGGACGCGGTGAATACGGCCAAGACCTTTGATGAGCGCTTGGACTTTGACGGGGTGGTGCTTACCAAGTTGGATGGCGATACCCGTGGTGGTGCGGCCATTTCCATTCGTCACGTAGTGGATAAACCGATCAAGTTTATCTCTACTGGTGAGAAAATGGAAAACTTGGACATCTTCTATCCAGACAGGATGGCTCAGCGGATCCTTGGTATGGGGGATGTGGTTTCCCTGGTGGAGCGTGCCCAAGAGTCTTTTGACGAAGATGAAGCCAAGCGTATCAATGCAAAGATCCGTAAAAATCAGTTTAACTTCGATGATTTCCTTTCACAGATCGAGCAGATCAAAAAGATGGGGAACCTAAAAGACCTGATGGGGATGATTCCCGGTATGGGAAAAATGATCAAAGGACTGGATATCGATGATGATTCCTTTAAGCCGATAGAAGCGATTATAAGAAGTATGACGCCTTTGGAAAGAGATAATCCAGATGTAATCGATGGAAGTAGGAGGAAGCGAATCGCGGATGGCAGTGGTAGATCTATCCAGGAGGTAAATAACCTGATGAAGCAGTTTAGGGACATGAGAAAGATGATGAAACAGATGAATAAAATGGGGGGAGCTCAACGGGCCTTGGGTAATTTGATGCCTAACAATATGGGAGGAAAATAAAACCTCCTCTTTCGTTCAAACCATAAAAAAATCCAGTAAGTTATCACCTACTGGATTTTTTTTGGATAATTGATCTTCAGCATTTTTAGGCTTCTACACTTCCGGGGACGCTGGAAATTTTCATGATTTCATGAAGATCATCATCAGTAATTTCTTTCTTCAAATCGGCATGCTCAAGGAAAAGTTGGTAGATTTCGTCCAGCTGGAGCTTGGTAACAGTATAGCCAATCTTATGGAGCCTGAAGGCCAATGCTGCTCGACCACTTCTTGCGGTCAAAACGATCATGGATTCGTGAACACCAACTTCCTCAGGGTCTATGATTTCGTATGTTTCACGGTTTTTGATGACACCGTCTTGGTGGATACCGGAGGAGTGAGCAAAGGCATTCGAACCAACGATGGCCTTGTTTGGTTGGACATGCATGCCCATGCGCTCAGAAACCAGTCTTGAAATTGGATTTAGCAGTTTGGAGTTGATATTGTTATAGACATCGAGTCTTGGGTGCTGCTTCATGATCATGGCGACTTCTTCCAGAGAAGTGTTGCCGGCCCTTTCGCCTATGCCATTGATGGTGCATTCGATTTGCCGCGCACCGTTCATGACAGCAGATATGGAATTGGCTGTGGCCAGTCCTAGATCGTTATGACAATGGGCAGAAATGATGACATTTTCAATGCCTCTCACATTGTCCATGAGGTATTTTATTTTTGCGCCATATTCATCAGGAAGGCAGTAGCCTGTAGTGTCAGGAATATTAAGGACTGTTGCGCCGGCTTTGATTACTGATTCACATATGCGGGCAAGATATTCATTGTCTGTCCTTCCGGCGTCTTCCGCATAAAACTCTACGTCTTCAACAAAAGATTTAGCGTGTTTTACAGCAGCAACGGCCCGTTCAAGGATTTGGTCGGGCGTGCTCTTGAATTTGTATTTGATATGGGAAGGGGATGTGCCGATTCCCGTATGGATACGCGGTCGTTTGGCGTATTTTAGGGCTTCAGCAGCTACTTCTATATCTTTAGCCACACCACGGGAAAGGCCACAGATAATAGGTTCGGAAACGCTTTTAGAAATTTCTACGACTGATTTGAAATCGCCTGGACTGGAAACCGGAAATCCCGCCTCGATAACATCCACACCCAGACTTTCCAGCTGTCGTGCAATTTCGATTTTCTGTGGGGTGTTCAATTTACAGCCAGGGACCTGTTCTCCGTCCCTCAACGTGGTGTCAAAGATCAATACTTGTCGTTTATCCATAATCTGTGTTTTTATTCTAAAATCTAAAGTAAAATCTTATGGATTGATTGTAAATTGGTTTAACTTTAATTGTCCAATGTCTAATGAATGATTTGTTTTTTTAAGTTATTGATAATCAAATAATTGAATCTATTTATTTACCGATGTCTGACAAAGAAAAAGATAGTGTATTTATTTTGATCAAGTCCCTGAGCGCTTCTGATAAGCGTGGGTTTAAGCTTTATGTAAGACGCTTTGGTGCCAATGAAAATGCCAAGTTCGTAAAGCTATTCGATGTCATGGACAAGATGCAGGTATATGATGAAAAGTGGCTGATAGAAAAAACTCCGGTGACCAAGAAGCAATTGGCCAATATGAAATCCCATTTGTATAAGCAGATTTTGGTCAGTCTACGTTTGATCTATACGGATCACAATGTAGAATTGCAGCTGAATGAGCAGATTGATTTTGCGAGGATTTTATATAACAAGGGGCTGTATAAGCAGAGTTTAAAGCTGCTGGACAAGGCCAAGCAAACAGCTAAAAAGTATTTTTTGGATACGATCATGCTGCGGATTGTGGAGTTGGAGAAGGTGATAGAGTCGCAGCATATCACGCGTAGTATGCGCGACCGGGCAGAGATACTGGCCAATGAAGCAAACGGTCTTGTCAGCAGTGCCTCACTGAAGAACACACTGAGTAATCTTTCCTTGCAGCTTTATGGCCTGTACCTCAAAATGGGCCACGTCAAGGATGAGTATGACAGGAGATTGGTAGAGGCATATTATCTAAAAAATATGCCAGAATACGAGCTGGAGGAACTGAATTTTTATGAAAAACTGTACCTTTTCCAGTCTCAGGTTTGGTTCTATCATATTCTACAGGATTTCCCCCTTTGCTATCGTGCTGCGCAGCGGTGGGTGGGACTGTACCAAAACCATTCCCAAATGAAAATGGTCGCCACTGGCAATTACCTGAAAGCCTACCATTACTTATTGGATACGCTGTTTTATTTGCAACAGTATGAGCGGTTTATTGTCGTCTTTGAACAGTTTAAGGACAGTTTGGAAAATGATGATTTTAGAATGGACGATAACTGCCGTATCTTGGCATTTCTCTATTATTATTCGAATAGCATCAATTATTATTTTTTAATTGGTGACTTTAGTTTGGGGGTGGAAAAAGTCATTCCTCCTTTGCTGGCCGAAATGCGCGACCTTCGGTCAAAATTGGATGTGCACCATGTGGTCGTTCTCCACTATAAGATTGCTTGTTTGTATTTTGGAAGTGGGGATAATATGGGAGCCATCAGGCATTTGGATGAAGTGATTAGCCACACTGGTGATGGGCTGAGAGAGGATTTGCAGTGCTTTGCGCATATCCTGAAGTTGATTGCCAGCTATGAGGAGGGACTGGATGATAACCTGGAGCAGCAGATCAGGAATGTCTATAAGTTTTTGATCAAAATGCAGGATTTGCATTTGGTACAGCAGGAGATGATGCATTTCGTCAGGAACCTCAACAGAATTTATGAATATGAACTAAAATCCGCTTTTAAGGAATTAAGGGACAAGCTGGTGCAATACGAAAACCACCCCTATGAAAAACGTGCTTTTCTGTACTTGGACATCATTTCCTGGCTGGACAGTAAAATCCAGAACCGCCCTGTTCAAGAGGTGATCAGGGAAAAGTTTCAGAAGAAGATGGTGAGGGAAAAGTAAATTTGAAATCATCAAGATTAGAGTAAAGATCAAAGACAAAGTGATGCAAGTATCAAGATACTACGAGGGGTTTTCTTATCTGCAAACAGGGCTTTATCCGGGCTAGGTCTTCCCCTTATAGTGGAACCGTGGGTGAAAGGCTAGCATTGGTATCGATAGCCAAGGATAAAGAATACGAGACAGTACTAAAAGACATTTAGTCTCCGGTTGAATAAAATGACAATTATTGACCGTTGGTGGCAAGTGTAACGGACGTCAGAAACAAACGAAAATAAATGGAAAAATACGAACTTGAAAAGAAAATATGGACAGAAGCCGACTTTAAAAATATGGGTTGGCACGACTGCCGAATATATAAAATTAGGTTGACAGACGATTTAGAATTAGACATTGACTATATTTTAAATTGGAATAAGCCAGACATTGAAGGTTTGCCATTTACTTTTTGGGTTGCACCTGCGACTTTGATTTTTAAGAAAATTAGTAACATTCAATTTGAAATTGATACTGCTTTTGACGAAGCCATTGATATTGAAGATATTGAATTGAATAAGTCAGACAACAAATTTCAATGGACAATTATTACTAAACAAGGCGACATTGAATTAGAAGCAGAAGAATTTGCACAATGGATTAGGCAAGAACCATTTTTTCAATTCGGACAGACAATTTCATTTATTGAGAGATGTGGATTTTCACTAGAACAAACGATTGATCAAGCCAACCCTAATAGATTTAGACTAGATATTGTTGAACAACAAAAAAAGGATTTTGAGCATTACGAAAACGTAAAAAAAAGACAGTTCAAAAGAAAAGAAAAAGCAGACCTTGAAGAGCAAAGAGAAAACGGGACAATTGACTTAAAAGACTATTTAACCAAGAAAAAGGAAATTAAGGAAATGCTTGACTATTATGACTATTGGTTAAAAAATACACGATTTGAAAATTGGTAACGAAATGGTACAGACAAGAACACAAGCCACCAACAGCACCTACACGCAAAAAGGGGGGGGCAATGCTTCTATGAAAGTGAAGTGCTAAAT
The DNA here is from genome assembly GCF_006575665.1 of Echinicola soli. Classification (NCBI taxonomy): domain Bacteria; kingdom Pseudomonadati; phylum Bacteroidota; class Cytophagia; order Cytophagales; family Cyclobacteriaceae; genus Echinicola; species Echinicola soli. Next base: position 4,603,345 of record NZ_CP041253.1, on the reverse strand, counting down.
CCAGGTTCTGTTATTCTAATGAAGTTCGGTGCTAAAATTCCCCACCAGCGTGTAGCTGAAAACCGATTTCTTCCATAAGTTTTAAGACAGACACTATATCATTTTTTGTTGTTCTGTAGTTGACAAATGCTGCTCGGATGGCCTCCTTCCCCTGATAGACAGTAGGGGTCATAAAAACGTTACCCGTTGCATTCAGGGAAGATAAGAATGAAGCCGTATGGGCTTGGTCTTTTAAGGAAAAACAGACGGTATTCAGTCTAATGGGAGCCAAGAGCTCGAATCGTTTGCTTTCCTGAATTGCCTGACCAAATTCTTTTGCCAGTGCGATGCAATTTTCAACAATGGCCTGATATCCTTCTCGTCCATAAGAGATGAGACTAAACCAGACAGGAAGGGCTTTGAGGCGCCTCGAATTTTCTGGAAGTAAATTGAGATAATTAAAATTCTCCATGGGATCTCCCAGGTAGGGCGCATTGGAGTTTTGGAATGAGGCTACTTGGAGATAATGATGCTCTTCCTTTACCAGAAAGATACCGCTTTCATAGGGGACATTAAGCCATTTATGGCCATCTAATGTGATACTATCCGCTACTTCCCAGCCTGTCAATAGCTGCTTATACGATGGTGAGCATGCAGCAAAGCCACCGAAGGCTGCGTCGATGTGCCACCAAAAACAGTACTTTTCCTTGATTTTGGCAATGGCCAAAAAATCATCAAAATCCACTGTATTTACTGTTCCAGCGCTTGAGATGAGTATAAAGGGTTTGCCATCAAGGTTTGCAATGGTACTTTCAAGGTGCGCTATATCCATGGCCTCCCTATTGCCACTTTTGGTCTTAATCTTTATGATGTTTTTGCTGCCAATACCGAGCATCGCCAGGCATTTGATGGATGAGGAGTGTGGCGTGGCTGATAGGACAGGGATGGCCTCCGAAATGCCGTCCCTGGCGAAATCCTTTCCTAGCTGATGACCGGCCCACTGCCGTGCCACGGCCAGACAGGTAAAGTTTGACATCGTCGCTCCAGAAACAAATCCTCCCAAGTAATCATTGGGCAACTGTAGAAGCTCAAGGAGTAGCTGGATGGTTTCCCTTTCGATGGTGGCAGATACATCGCCATGGCCTTTTGTGGTTTGAGTGTTTTGATCGTATATGGAGGTAAGCCAGTCTCCGACAATAGCAGCTGGTGTGGTGCCTCCTGTGACGAAACCCCAAAAGCGTGGCCCAGAGGAAGCAACCATAAGTGGTTCATAGCGTAGACTGAACTGATCTAGCGCTTTAAGGGTGCCTGGTCCTTTTTCCGGTAAACTTATGCTGCCGGTAACTTGATGAGTCGAGGAATTAGGCCTTTCCGAAAGGGAGTTAAGGTAGGCCATCCCTTTTTCTTTTGCTGTGGTAAGTAGCTCATCAAGCTGATTGAGCTCAGTTTTTAAAATTTTGTGCATTGGTAGTTCTTTTAGCCAGTGGGCATATCCCGGCTCTTCCAGGTTTTGCAGAGAATCAGTAAACCTTCTTGTCTTCTTTGGAAATCCACTCTTGGAACACATCCAATGCGGTCTTGTCAGGGGAGTGGATCATCAAAATTTTTCTTTCGGATGGCTGTAGTGGAAGTTCTTGATAAATAAAATCATCATCAAACCCGGCTTCAGCCGCTTCCTGTCTGGTATTGGCAAAGAATACCTTGGAAGGCCTGGCCCAGTAGATAGCACCCAGGCACATGGGGCAAGGTTCACAAGAAGTGTAGATTTCGCACCCATCCAGCTGAAAGGTGCGGAGCGTTTTGCAGGCTTCGCGGATAGCGACTACTTCAGCATGGGCAGTGGGGTCATTGGTGCTCAGGACTTGATTGTTCCCCTTTCCGATCACCACACCATCCCTGACGATCACACAGCCAAACGGGCCTCCTTTACCGGAAACCATTCCCTCACGCGAGAGGCTTATGGCCATCTCCATAAATGTTTTTTGAAGATCTGTCATGTTAGTTACAAAGTGAGCGTTTAAATACCAAACAGGTTTAGATGTTCTAAATTAGAATAGTTTGGTGAATAATAAAACCAAAAAAATAAAAGGCATTTAAGGGGCTAAGATACTGAAGTTTAAAAAGGGGAATGTTCGCTTTTATTCAAGTTTTATCCAATCCACTTGTTGACAAACTGGAGAAAATTTTCCTTATAGTGGTCACTTACGGTAATGGTTGTATTGCCAATGTTAACTGTGTTCCGTGTGATCGAGTCAATGTGGTCAAGGGAGATGATAAATGACCTGTGAATGCGCATAAACTGTGCATCAGGAAGAATGTCTTCCATGTTTTTTAGGCTGGTTAAAGAGAGAGTGGGAGAGGGTTTGCCCATAAGGTGAACCTTTACATAATCCTTGTACCCTTCTAGGTAAAGAATATCGTTGAGCATTACCTTGACCAGTTGGTATTCTACTTTCAGAAAGATAAAGTCTTTTTTATGGGTTTCTTGAGCGCTAGTTTGGTGCTGCGCTTCGAAATATTTGTAGGCCTTGCTGGCTGCTTTTAGAAATTCCTCATAGTTATAGGGCTTTAGAAGATAGTCCAATGCATCCACCTTATATCCTTCCACGGCAAATTGATTATAAGCAGTCGTGAAAATAATACGGGTATTATTGGAAGATTTTTTGCTTTCCAGCACGCGGGCCAGTTCCATCCCGGAGAGGTCGGGCATCTGGATGTCCAAGAAGATCATGTCCACCTCATTTTTATGTGTGTAGGAAAGTGCATCAATGGCATTTTCAAATTTAGCTTCCAAGGACAAAAAGGCCGTTTGTTCGATAAAGTTGCAAAGCATCTTCAGCGCTAAAGGCTCATCATCGACAGCAATACATTTTAGCATCATGCAAGGTTGATTTTGAGGGTGACATGGTACTCGTTTTCCGGGTTTTGATCATCGATGGTGAGCTCATGCTTATGGTGATAAAGCAAAGATAATCGCCTTTTTGTATTGGCCAAGCCGATTCCTTGCTGGCCGGATTCCGGGCTTCCCGGATTTTTAGGGACGATTTTGTTGGAAGTTTCCAAAGTGAGAACATTTTCCTGTGCATGGATTTTTATGGAAATGATGCTTGGTTGTCGGCTACTGACACCGTGTTTAAAGCAATTTTCCACAAAAGGCAAAAGCAGCATAGGTGCGACCACACGGTCTTCAAAGTTTTCGGCAATATCCAGCTGGATTTTTACCTTTTCTGAAATCCTCAGTTTCATTAATTCGATAAAATCCTTGATAAAGCCGATTTCCTTGCTAAGCAGGGTCTGGTCTTTTTCAGTCTCATAGAGCACATAGCGCATCATTCTGGAAAGTTTGTGCAGCGCTATGCGAGCACTTTCCACATCGATACTGGTGAGTGAATAGATGTTGTTCAGTGTATTGAAAAAGAAGTGGGGGTTGATTTGGGCCTTAAGGTAGGAAAGTTCAGAGCTGATCCGCTGCTGGTCCAATTGCCTTCTCAGGGCCTCGTCTGCCTGCCATTTTTGCACGGCGGCCACACTCGTACTGATTCCCGCTGCCAACAACAGCACTAACAGCATGAAAATATCAATATAGTCCCTTTTGGGCTTAAAGGGCTTGTTATCATCTGGATGAAAGGCTTTGTGCATCAGTTCCGGAAGATGGATCAGGTTTTCGAAATATTCCATGGCATACATCAGGGCGAAACACAAGCCAAATATAAGCAGTAAAAAAAACCAGGTCTTTCCTTTAAATAGAAGCAGTGGAACAAAGATGTCCTTATTGGTATAAAAAAAAGCTACCAGTATTACCATAAGGGTCAATTGCCTGTACCAAAACTCCATTGGCAATGTGGTGTTCCAAGAGAGTGGTCCCAAAAGAAACAACACCGCCCCGATCAAGATCCAAGCAAGGATATGGATGAGGAAGGAGATATTCCTGTGCATTTTGAGGCCTTGGTCCATGCGTGAGGGGATTAGTTATTTGATAAACATAAAACAAAGTCCCCAATATTGAAAAGTATAATCGTCCAAATAGGGGTTTTTCCCTATAGATCGGGGAATTGGGTCTTTGGAAGTGATTTGGAGAGGGCTCCAGTCCAACTATCTATTGTAATGCCACTTTTGTCGATAAAGTACCGCTTGTCATCTATTGTGTTTTTTTGTGGTTTCGAATAGAATTACTTTGCTTTTGAATTTTGCCTAGCCACAAAAAGAGATAGGCTAAATCCAGTTAAATGAACTTTCAAACCTAAAGTGATATACATGAAATCAATTATTCAAAAAATGGGAATGTGGATCCTCATTCTGGTAGGAACGGGATATATGGCACAGGCCCAAGAGACTTCCAAAAGCAGTGGAAAGGACTACCAGCTGACAGGTACCGTGGTGGAAGCTGAAAGCGGAGCTCCTGTGGCTTATGCTACTGTGCTTTTACTGGAGGAAGGGACTGATAAGCAAGTGTCTGGGGGAGTGGCTGATGATGAAGGGAAGTTCTTTATCACCGGTTTTGGCCCTGGGGCTTATAAACTTCAAGTTAACTTCGTGGGGTTTGCACCTTATCATAAGTCAGGGATCAAGGTGGCGAATGGTCAGAAAGAAATCAGTCTAGGCAAAATTGGGCTGGCTGAGGAATCCGTCTCACTGGACGAAGTAACTGTCCAAGGCCAGCGGGAACTGATCACTGAAAAAGTAGACAGGACTATTTACAATGCCGAAAATGATAAAACCACTGTAGGTGGTGATGCTACCGATGTACTGAGAAGGGTGCCGATGCTTTCGGTGGACCTGGATGGAAATGTGTCTATGAGAGGAAGTAGTAATATCAGGGTGCTGATTGACAATAAGCCTTCTACCATGTCGGCAAGTTCCATCGCGGATGCTTTGAAGCAAATCCCTGCGGATGAGATCAAATCGGTGGAAGTGATCACTTCTCCATCTGCCAAATACGATGCAGAAGGTACAGGAGGCGTGATCAATATTGTCACCAAGAAAAACAACCTTCAAGGCACTTCCTTGAGCATCAACACATCAGCAGGGATGAGAGGAAGTAACCTTGGCCTTAACGCCAGCGCCAGAAAAGGCAAATGGGGATTTAACCTGGGAGGTTTTGGCCGGGCTGGTTATAATATCAATGGTGGCTTCGAAAACAGCCAATTGGTAACAAATCCTGATGGATCAGTATCCAATATCCTGCAAAATACCGATACCCGTACCAATATGCTGATGGGACGCTATAATTTTGGGGCAGACTATGAAATTGACAAATATAATTGGTTGGCAGCATCTGTTAATTTTGGCATGTTTAATTTCAAGAACAACCAGGATAATCTTTTGACAGAAAACTACCTGGATGATGAGTTAGTAAGTGCACTGATGAGAACCGTGGATATGGAAAATCTTTCCAATACCGTGGATGTAAGCCTAAACTACACCAGAACTTATGAAAAGCCCCAAAAGGAATTTAGCATCATGGGGCTTTACAGCAGAAATAACCGCACCAATGACTTTGTTCAGGCTTTATTGGATGGCAATTTTGAAGAAGTGGAGCAACGCACAAAAAATGAAAATGCTTCCAATAACCAGGAATTTACCCTTCAGGTAGATTATATCACGCCTTTGGGTGACGGTGAAGATCAGATTCTGGAGTACGGAGCCAAAAATATCCTGAGGAGAGTAAGCAGTGATTATGCTTATTTTACAGCAGCGGGTAATGATGGTGAATATGTGGAAAATGAAAATGCGGATTTTTCCAATGAATTTGATTACGACCAGAATGTGACTGCAGGATATGTTTCCTATACTCAAGGTTTTCTTAAACATTACACTGCAAAAGTAGGAGCAAGGTATGAATACACTACTATTAATGCAGATTTCAAAACAGGGGAAGTTCAGGAGGATATTCCGGATTATGGCGTGCTGGTACCCAGTGTAAACCTGAGCCGTAAATTTGAAAGTGGAAATATGATCAAAGCGGCGTATAACCGCCGAATCCAGCGGCCGTCCCTACAGTTTTTAAATCCCAATATCCAAGGGGCCAACCCCACACAGATTACACAAGGAAATCCTCTTTTGGATCCAGAGTACACTGATAATTTCGAATTGGCATACAGCACTTATTTCAAATCCGCCAGCATCAATATCGCCAGTTTCTATCGCAATACTTCCGGATCAATCCAGCCAATCAGGAGCGTATTGGATGACGGAGTGATCTACACCACCTATGAAAATATCGGTAGTGAGCAAGCAGTGGGGTTAAACCTCTTTGCCAATATCAATATCTCCAATAAGCTTTCCTTTAATGGTGGCATTGATACCTATTATGCCATGATCGATAATAACGTAGACGATCCACTCTACAATGCCTCCAATGAAGGTTTTGTGGTGAGTGGAAGGATGTTTGGTAATTACAATATCACCGACAGCTGGGTGCTGCAAGGCTTTGCTTTTGCAAGAGGTCGAAGGGTGAATTTACAGGGCTATGAAACTGGTTTTGCCATCTATGGCCTTAATATCAACAAACAATTTGCTGAAAAGAAGGGAAGTATTGGTTTTGGTGCAGAGAACTTCTTCACGCCAGAATTTAAGATGGAAAATGAGATTACCTCACCTACCATCACCCAGCACAGTACCAATATCATGAGGAACATGAACTTTAAGATCAATTTCAGTTATCGAATCGGTAAAATGAGTGTATCACCAAAAAGGAAGAAACGCTCTATCGAAAACGAAGACCTTAAAGGCGGTGACAGTGGCGGAGGAATGATGGGGCCGACTCAATAAAGGGCGCTGGCTAAGTATCAAGTATAGAATGAATGAGGGTAGCATACCCTCTTTGTTAATGTTAAAAGGGTTAAGTAGAAAAGCCTGTTGGAATATTCTGGCAGGCTTTTTTGCTGGATTTCCGATCAGCTCGGCCTAGGTAAATTATTATAGAAACAAGATTTTTCAACGTGTAAAATCAGGTTTGGCTAAAAGCTGTATATTAGCCTTCCAAAGGTATTTGTAAAACTGTATTTTGTCCATAATGAAGAAGCGTAATGTGTGGCTTTTTGGCGTGTTCGTATCGCTTTACTTTTTTTGTTTGTTTTCCCCTGTCTTTGCGCAGGATGACCCAGATACTGATTCCGTAAATACTTTCACTTCAAAAAAATACTTGCATGGTTTCGGGGCGGAGATGCGTTATGCTTATGTTTTTCCACCTAAGTCTTTTTACAGAAATGAGGAGCCCCCGTCTCGACTGGCCAAAAGTGCATTTTCTGCACATTTGCGGTATGGATTTTACCTTCCTGATGGAACCAAACGCTATCGTGTGTATGGAGACACTTATTGGGGGATTGGTTTGGCCCGGTTTTATTTTGGAAATCCAAAAGAATTTGGAAATCCCGTCGCACTATATCTGTACCAAGGTGCACGGATAGCCAACCTCTCTCAAAAGGTTACTTTGGATTTTGAATGGAATTTTGGACTGTCCGGTGGCTGGAATCCATATGATCCGGAAAGTAATCCGAACAATAAGACCGTCGGCTCCCGTTACAATGCCTATATCAACGCTGGAATACAGCTCAAGTGGAGGCATAGTGACCATCTCTATTTTACACTAGGATCTGATCTTACCCATTTTTCCAATGGCAACACGGTCTATCCCAATGCCGGTGTCAATATGCTTGGCGGAAAACTGGGTGCTGTGTACCGGTTGGGAGATTTTGGTCGCCGTCAATATGATGAATCAAAACAGTTTTCTTCAGATTTGATGTTCCCCCGACACATGAGTTATGATGTGGTGCTCTTTGGTTCTTGGCGTAGGAAGGGAGTGGCCTTTAATGGAGAGCGGATTCCTTCCCCTGATTCTTATCCAGTCATCGGGGCAAATATTAGTGCCCTGTACCATGTCAGCCATAAATTCCGGACAGGGCTTTCTCTGGATCCGCTGTTTGATGGAAGTGCCAATGTGTATGCAGATGATTATATCCAGCCAATAGGAGGGCCTTATGATCCTCCAGATTTCATTAAGCCTGACCTAAGTTATCAACTGGCGCTTGGGGTGTCTGCCCGTGCGGAATTTGTCATGCCGGTATTTTCTGTGGGAGTAGGTTTGGGAACGAATGTGATGCACAGGGGAGGAGATTTCAAGGGAACATACCAGGTTTTTTTGCTAAAGACGCGGGTGAGCAGAAGTGCCTTTATCCATATTGGCTATAACCTCAAGGACTTTAGCGAGGCCAATTTCCTAATGCTTGGGATGGGGTATACTTTTGGAAATAAGCGGCCATTTTAGAGTATCAAGTATTTAGTAAGATGTATAATAAAGTATACGCGTACGAGTACATTTAAAACTTAAGTAGATATGAGTCTGTAATTAACACCTATAAAAAGTATAAAATAATATTTTTTAGTAATTATTTTTTTAAAATATAATTTTGTTTTTATTGTTGGTTTTAATTTGTAACTAATGAGTAATTGTTAATTTTAAAATATTATTTTTATGAAAACACTACTTAATTGCATTATTAGTAGTCTCAATAGTACTGTTAGGGTTGTCTAGTTGTTCCTCGGAAGAGGAGTATAAACCGTTGGCAAATATCCCATCTGAAAAGTATGAGGTAGATGAATCAGAGCCTGGGTTCTTATTTGCCAAGGCACTCTCCCAAGGACTTGAAAACCCTGATCTAAGGAGCTTTGTCAAAACTAAAGTGGATGAACAGTTTGATGGTGCATCCACACAATCAATTTATGAATGCAGAAAAATGGGTACATGGCCCTCCTGAGATATATTTTATTGTCTTTACAAATTCAAGTACATCATATTTGAAACAGATCAAGAAATCCATTTCTACAGATAGTAGGAGTGAATCCTCTAAGAGAGGAAATAGTGAGTTATTGTGACAAAACCAGTGGTGATGATATAGAAGTATATGATACTGGCGATTTAATTTTTGTATTAACCCTTAAATAATGATAAGAGGCTTGCTAATTTTACTATTTATTATTGCATTACCTTTAGCTTCTTTGGCACAGGAATTAAAGTTAGGCTTTGGTTATATCCCACGATATCCGGTCTATAGCAATACGGTGATTCATTCAGGGGATATTTATGTTTATGAGGATTATCTCCAAGGTGGCCCAGGATTAATGCCTGCGATAGAATACAAATGGATTATAAATAATAGGTTTAGTTTGGCCACTGGTTTACAATATCATTGGACAGGTATAACCATCGGTATTGCAAGTAATTATGCACCCAGTCCATATCCCCAGAATAACAATTTAAATCTTTCAGAGAAAGGCACTTCGGTTGGAGTCAGGAATTTTGAAATTCCTTTTACTGTAAGGTATGTTTTAATGAAATACAAAGGGATGAAACTAAACTTATTGGGCGGCATTGCTCCTGTAATAACGGCAAAAAGTGCCTATCATTATGATAAAGTTCCAGATGGGGAGACCTGGTCAGAGGAAAAAGTAGCAGCACTAAATGCCGCCATTACCATTCCCAAAAAAAGTTATACCAATTACTTTTACGGTGTTTCATTGGATTACCATCGGTTCGAACTGGCCTATATTAGTGTACGAAATATCGATAGTAGTCTGAGCGATGGCTACGTGCTGTATGGTGAAACCTACCCTTTCAAGCGGAAGTATAAATCCAATCGTATTGCACTGTTTTTTACATTGATAAAGAAGAATGATAAATGAGTAAGCAAGGAAATATTGGATAATTTTCTTTTTATATAAAAAAAGCACGCTAAAACTGTTTAGCGTGCTTTTTTTAGTCAAAACGGTATTGTTTTACTTCACATATGTCACTTGCTTCACCGCTTCTATGGTCCTTTTCACATTTGGAAGGGTAGCCTCGATATAAGTAGGTGAATAGCTCAATGGGATGTCCATGGAGTTTACCCTAAGTACTGGCGCATCCAAATGGTCAAACATGTTTTTCTGGATGTTGAAAGCCAGGTCGGTAGCCAGTGAGGAAACAGGGTTGGCTTCTTCTACCACTACACATCGATTGGTTTTCTTTACGGATTCATACACCGTGGCATAATCGATAGGGCGAACGGTTCTAAGGTCAATTACCTCAGCTTCGATACCGTCTTTGGCAAGCTCTTCAGCTGCTTCCAGGGCCACTTTCATGATTTTGCCAAAAGAGACAATTGTCACATCGGCTCCTTTTCGCTTGATCTCCGCTACACCGATGGGCAAGAGATATTCTCCTTCAGGTACTTCACCTTTATCGGAGTACATCAGCTCAGATTCCATAAAAATCACAGGATCATCGTCACGAATGGCTGCTTTTAGCAGACCTTTTGCATCGTAAGGGTTACTGGGAACCACTACTTTCAGTCCTGGTGTATTGGCAAACCAATTTTCGAAGTTGGAAGAGTGGGTAGCACCCAATTGTCCGGCATTACCGGTAGGCCCCCTGAATACGATAGGCACATTGTAAGCACCGCCAGACATGGCGTACATCTTTGCTGCTGAATTGATGATCTGGTCAATGGCCACCAAGGAAAAGTTAAACGTCATGAATTCGATGATTGGTCTCAGACCGTTCATTCCGGCACCTACGCCCAGTCCGGCAAAACCGCCTTCTGAGATCGGGGTGTCGATCACCCTGTCCGGCCCGAATTCATCCAACATGCCCTGGGTTACTTTATAGGCTCCATTGTATTCGGCCACTTCCTCACCCATGAGAAACACGTTTTTATCGCGTCTCATTTCTTCGGACATGGCCTCTCTTAATGCTTCTCTAAATTGTATTTCTCTCATTTTTTAGCCAAAATTTTCGCTCGTAAAAATAGAAAGTAATCCTTCAATTACCAAGTCGATTGCGGAATTAACCTAGGAATGTTAGAAGGTTTGAATGTTTAAAGGTTTTAGTGTTTTAATGAACGTGCTTTAGAAAACCAAGTGCTTAAACTTAATAAATCATTTCTTTATTAATCTTTACTGTTGCTTTTGGTTTTTCTTAAAGGGATTTAGCTTCTGAAGTTACGCGTTGGTACATAAGGGGTGAAACTTTCTTTAAAAATCAGGGAAGGGTTTCCATCATCACAAGCCTTCCTTTTTTCATTGAAAAACAATTTTCAGGAGGAGCGTTATAGAAGGAACTGTTAAAAACATGGAGGTTATCAAAAAAAGTATAATGTTCATCTAAATTATTAAACACTTCTATATATCTTTTTTCAATTTCATGATCTGGAACATGGTGACCGTTATTTTCTACACGAATCGCTACCCTTCTTTTCGCCTTTTCTATTGAATCTAAGCAAAAATAAATGGTTCTATATGGAATACTGTGGGTAAATTATCCACGGGACTGTCCCACTTGTGCGGATAGATCAGGGGAATAGTTTTGTTCCTACGGCACAAAGACCATTAGAGGCAACCTGATCTTACCAAGCTTAAATGCCTAGTGGCATTGGCCAGGACTCCCCCCTCTCTATTTTAGCCGACAGAAGTGTCGGCAGGGATGCTCCGTTAGGAGCATTAGCTTGGTAACAGAAATTGGATACAGCATCCTAACAGTGCCGTAGGTACTGACCATGGACAAGGAAAACAAATATCATTATCGACTGCATCAGGAGCATGGGCACCCAAATTCATCCATCCACGCGATTCTTCGATCTCCATAGCCCACTAGCGCTCAGTTTATCCATAGTAAATCATACAGAACCAAATAAATTAGGCTTATTTCATACCCTCTACTTTTAAAAATGTTCGGCCAATAGAGTGGAGTGGAAATTTGTTTCATAGGCAAAAGATTGACCATTTTTGATAGCAATATCCGTTTTTTGCTCTAACTCCCGAAAAGCCATATTATGAGCCATCATGTCCTGAAATTCCGAGGACATCAGCGATTCGTATATTCGCAAGAAATGTTTGTCATAATCAAAAATATCGATGGATTCAGGGGGCAACGTTCGAGAATAAGTGGATTTTTCAGCTTCATTACATCCCCCTATTACTAAAAGTATTGGCAATGCCATTACTTAAATTTAGGAGAAGGTTTAGGGTGTTTTTTTTGTATACCTAATGCAACGTTTTTTTAGTAAATCGAAATTTCCTTTCGAACATGAGGCATCTGTGACTTTAACCTACGTTTGAATTCTTTGATTTGAACGGAAATATCATTTTTTTGGTTCTATATGATTTACTGTATATGCTGAATTTATATATGTTAGTACAGATTGAGCATTTATATTTTTGGAAACGTGAAAAGAAGCATTTTCATGTAATAAGATTGGAAACTATTTGTCCTTTTTTCTTGATAAAAAAGAACGAAAAAATCAAGACATAGCAATGCTTCAACCCACAAACCAGCCGCCGCCTCGCTGCTATGTCGTCCGCCCCGCTTTCAGTAGTAATGAATAACCGTATCGTCAAAATTGTTATTTGAATATTGTATTATGGGTCAAGCCAATTAAGAAAAATTATTTGGGACTTAATTCACTTGCTTAACTTAAGAGATAGCCTTTTTTATTTGCCCGCTTCTTTGATTTTTCAACGTCAAATACCTGAGAAAGGAGATTCTCCCCTTAACTAAGGAGTGTGAAACAGTTGGAAAAAAACGCCTTGTATATTTACCCACTATAATCCATATAGAGCCATTTTTTTTCTTATTCATATTACAAATATGATAAATTTCATTTAGAGCCCTAAGGGCATATTTGAGCATGTCTATGTTTCGCTTGAGCCAAAACAATCCTATTCACTTACCCTATATAAACGGTCTTCACATTCATAAACTCTTTGATGCCATTTTCGGCCAGCTCCCTGCCATAACCTGATTTCTTGATGCCACCAAAGGGCAGGTAGGGATTGGAGGCTACCATGGAATTTATGAATACCGCACCACTTTCGATCTTCCGACTCAGTTGGTCGGCTTTTTCTGGATCTTTGGTCCACAGGGAAGCGCCCAGCCCAAAATCAGAATCATTTGCAATGGCAATGGCTTCTGTTTCATCTTTTACCTTGAATACTGAAGCTACGGGGCCAAAAAGCTCCTCCCTGTATGCTGGCATTTCCGACGAGAGATTACCTAGGATATAGGGCTTAAAAAACGCCTTGCCTTCTTCTGGTTTTATTCCTTCCAAAATCACCTCCGCACCTTTTTGGATGGAAGCTTCCACTTGCTCGTAAAGTTCCATCGCCAGGTCGGGACGGGCCATACAGGCATATCCAGCATTTTCATCCAGCGGGTCTCCAGGTGAATAGGACTCTATGGCTGACTTAAAATTGATAACAAATTCGTCATAAATGGCTTCTTCTATGATGAAGCGCTTGGCCGCAATGCAGCTTTGGCCAAAGTTGATCATGCGTCCTTTGGCAGCTACCTTAGCGGCTTCTTTCACATCAGCGTCTTTCAGTACGATAAAGGGGTCACTTCCACCCAGTTCCAATACTGTTTTTTTGATCTGTTCGCCTGCTTGGGCTGCGATGATTTGGCCTGCTTTTTCGCTTCCGGTAAGGGTGGCGGCCTTCACATCAGGATGGGCGATAATATTGGCAACCTTGTCGGAGCCGACCAAAAGGGTTTGGAATACACCTTCCGGGAATCCGGCTTTGGTGAATACTTCCTCTATGGCCAGGGCACATTGGGGGACATTGCTGGCATGTTTTAGCAGTCCTACGTTGCCTGCGGTCAGGTTCGGAGCGGCAAAGCGAAATACTTGCCAAAAAGGGAAGTTCCATGGCATCACGGCCAACACAATGCCGAGTGGATTATACACCACTTTAGCTTTTTTCCCATCTGGTAGGGATATGGGGGCATCAGCAAGCATTTCCGCTGCTTTTTCGGCGTAATATTCACATACCCAAGCACATTTTTCCACTTCGGATCTGGACTCTGTAATGACTTTTCCCATTTCAAGGGAAATGATTTCCCCGTATTTATTGACATTGTCCCTAAGGACTTGTCCTGCCTTTTTCATTAGTTCTGCCCTTTGTGAAATTGGCATTTCTCGCCAGGAAAAGAAGGCATTTTGTCCTGATTGTATCGCTGATTCCACTTGTTTTTCAGTGAATTCAGCAAATTCTTCCAAAAGTTCTCCTGTATATGGATTGATCGATTTCATAGGATGGGTTTCAGTGGTTAACAACTAATAAACATAGGTCCAAAATTAAATAACGGACCAATGTGAAAATAAGGCTTATTCATCAATTTGCGAGAAAGCAGTAGCATCAAAATAGTACCTTATGGATTGTTTTGCTGATAAACACAGTTTTTTATTCATTGAGGTTCTGCATCACAGACTGTATGTGCATTTTCAGGCCTACTTTCCTATCAACTTTGTCACACCTTTGAATATCAGCAAGGCAATAAACCCAACAATTAGGCCAACAACAAAATCCTTGGCCATGCCGGGTACCACGGGGGCAAAGTGGTGGAGAAATTCGATATTGTGGGTAAATATCCCCCCGGCTACGAGCAACAAGGCTAGCGTGCCGATAATTCCCAAGGCTTTGATGACAATAGGGAGGGCATTGACCAAACCCTGGCCGACGGTGAAGAGAAAGCCTGACTTTTCCTTACTTCTGGCCATGATCTTATAGCCAGTCTCGTCCATTCGTACGATCAAAGCTACTATTCCATAGACTCCTACAGTGGCCAGAAGGGCGATAAAGGAGACAATGATGATCTGATTGACGAGTGGTTCGCTTACTACGGCTCCCAAGGCAATGATGACAATTTCCACAGAAAGGATAAAATCGGTTACAATGGCTGATTTTATTCGCTCTTTTTCCACTTCCAGAATTTCTTCTTTGGTGCGTGTTTCTTGGATGGCCTCTTTTTTGGAATGGAGGTGGGGTACAAAGAAATGGTACACTTTTTCCGCTCCTTCATAGGCCAAATATACTCCACCAATGAGTAGGATGATAGTGACTGCCCAAGGCAAAAACGAACTCAGCAAAAATGCAATGGGAAGGATGATAAGTTTATTGACAAAGGACCCTTTGGAAATGGCCCAGAGAACTGGGATTTCCCTGGATGAAGCAAAACCTGAGGCCTTTTCGGCGTTTACGGCCAAATCATCCCCCAGTATCCCCGCTGTTTTTCGGGTAGCTATTTTAGTCATGGAAGCCACATCATCCATCAGCGTGGCGATATCATCTAGAATTGCAAAAAAGCCTGAAGCCATATTGATTTAAGTATAATTGTTTTTACAAGGTTTAAAAATAGTAAAATACTTCACAGAAAAGAACGGACAGGGAGTGAATTAGTCTTTATCTTTTGTGTCGTCGTTAAATTCCATTTCTTTGTTATCGGCTTGGGAGTCTCCAAGTTGCTTTTACTTTAGGTTTTAACAGTAGACAATATGGTGAAAATTGCTTTAATTTCTGATTCACACAGTTTTATCGATGACAAGATACTTTCCCATCTGCAAGATGTAGATGAAATCTGGCATGCAGGTGATATAGGGGATGAAAAGGTCATGGAGGCCTTACCCAAGGATAAAAAAGTCAGGGCTGTCTACGGAAATATTGATGATTTGGCCTGTCAACAAAAATATCCTGAGGAATTGATTTTTGATCTGGAAGGTGCCAGAGTGATGATGATCCATATCGGTGGCAAGCCGCCAAGGTACGCCGCAGGAGTCAAAAAGCACATAAAAGAAATAAAGCCAACCATTTTCATTTGTGGTCATAGCCATATTTGTAAAGTGGAATTTGACAAAGAGCTGGGCTGTCTGTACATGAATCCCGGGGCAGTGGGCAATCATGGCTTTCACCAAGTAAAGACCCTCCTGAAATTTAACTTAGAGGCTGGCCAACCAAAAAATCTCAGGGTCGTTGAATTAGGGAAACGTGGGGGTGTGTAAGGAGATCGGTAAGTTGATAGCCAGTAACGAATAACCAATTATGAATTCGGTGCTGGTCAGTCAGCCAAGGACCGTGGAAGTTTTACCAATATCAGTAGACAGTGACCAGTCAACCATTAACTGACAACGATGTTGCTATACGAAGAAATTGCTTTTTATGAAATGATTGCTTGGCTTCAAAAAATGAAGAAAAGCCCTTCATTGATGAATAGAATGGCCAAAGGTGTTCAGCACCGGATCAATAATATCATTCCTGAAAAGGTGCACCAGGCGATCACCTATGCTATCGAAAAGATGGTGAAAGGGGTGCTTTATGGCTCCAGCTATATCAATGCTTCTGTGCCTCGGGAAGTGAGCTTTGAAAAACGGGAAGGGAAAGTGAAAAATAAGATCAAATGGTATAAGAGCACCGCTTCAGTGGAGGGCGCGGTGACTGGTGCAGGCGGAATTTTGATGGGCTTTGCAGATTTTCCGGCCTTTCTTACCATCAAAATGAAAATGATGTTTGAAGTGGCCTCTCTTTATGGCCATGATGTGAAGGATTTTAGGGAACGGCTCTTTATCCTGCACGTTTTCCAACTTGCCTTTTGTAGCCAGAAGAAAAGGAATGAGCTGATTGGCATCATTGAAAATTGGAATAACCACAAAGAGAGCCTTCCAGTAAAAGAGGATGGGTTTGACTGGAGGAGTTTTCAGATCGAATATCGCGATTACATGGATTTGGCGAAGTTGGCACAACTCATTCCTGTCATCGGAGCAGGAGTGGGGGCAGTGGCCAATTGGCAACTTTCCGACCATTTGGGGAAAACGGCCATGCAGTGTTACCGGTTAAGGTATTTTGATCGAAAGGGAATGCTGGAGTGAATCGATTGGAAAATTAAAAGATTGCAGGATTTTAATAATTGCTAAAAACTTGTTGGTTACCATACCAGCCCTCCGAGGGTTGACTTTTCTCCAAAAGTACCCCGCCTAACCTCCCCGCAGCGGCGGGGAGGAACAAAATTCTCAAGTCTCAAGACTCAATACTAACATCTTACTACCGATTATTAAAATTCCGGAGTTTGATTTGGGTAAACTTACGTTTGGTGTCCAGCGGGAAATCCCCCTTCATCATCCAGTCGTAGTAGTTTGGCTCCTCTTTCAGTACCTGCTCGACAGGCTTGCCTTTATGCTTGCCGAAGTTAAAGCATTCCACCCCTTCATCGTTGAAAATAAATCTTCCTGCCAGGTCCACCATTTTTTCGTTGATCAGTTGGTGGACTTTTTTCATGTCATTTTCAATCACACCAAGCTTGTTTCCTTGCAGGTCAAAGGCTTCTTCATCCTTATACCGTTCTATCTGTGCCTTGAATACCTCATAGGTGGCTATAGTGTCGGCTTCTGCACTATGGGCATTTTCGAGGGTCTTGCCACAGTAGAATTTATAGGCAGCCGTAAGGTTTCGCTTTTCCATCATGTGGAAAATTTTCTGTGCGTCCAGCAGGTTTCGCTTTTCGATGTCAAAGTCGATACCGGCACGCAGGAATTCCTCTACCAAAAGTGGGATATCAAACTTAAGGACGTTAAATCCGGCCAAATCAGCCCCTTCCAAAAACTGGTGAAGTTCCTTGGCGACATCTTTAAAAGTCGGGGCATCCTTAATGTCTTTATCATAAATACCATGGATCAGGGAAACTTCCTTTGGAATCGGAATAGTCGGGTTGATTTGCATGGTTTTGGTTTCCTCTTCTCCCCCCGGATGTACCTTTACGATGGACACTTCCACGATTCGGTCAGTAGAAATATTGATGCCAGTAGCCTCTAGGTCAAAAAATGCAATGGGAGTTTTTAAGTTTAAATTCATCTTTAGAAGGGTTAACAGGAGAATTTGGACTTCCCTAATTGGAATGTTCCGTTAAAATTTCGATTACTTTCCAAAGATAATGATTAGGATTTAATCCATCTCTGTCATTTAAATAAAAAAGGAGGATTGTTATCAGTAGGCAATCCTCCTTTTTTAAAAAGTGTTCTTTGGACCTTTCAAGAAAGAGCGTCCTAAAGGAGGTATGTGTCAGTTTATAGATCGTCTGGGGAAACATTTCCATCCCCTAAAAGGGTGTGTTAGAAAGTTTCCTTTAGGGGATTTAGGGTGAAAACAGTTGGTTTTTTTCAATTTGACGATTGTTTTCTCGGACTCCAGTAATAAAAATTGTGAGTTGTAGTTTATAATACAATTTTCTTTTGATATCTTTCGATGTAGCTTTGAATTATTACAAACGTAGTCGTGACACCTCGGTTACACATCATTCCATTGAATAATTTTATGAATAAGACTAAATTAACCACGTTTTTCAGCCGTCTCTATTATGCATTGCCTGTTTTTTTGTTAATGGCTTGTGATTCCAATAAGCAATCAAAACAAGTGGAAGAATCCTCACCTGATCATCCTAATATTGTGGTCATTTACATGGATGACCTCGGTTATGGTGATATGAGTGCCTATGGAGCCACAGAGATCAGTACTCCTAATATGGATAAACTGGCCAATGAAGGTGTTCGCTTTACCAATGGTTATGCTTCTTCGGCCACCTGTACACCGAGTCGCTATGCTTTACTCACCGGAATGTACCCATGGAGGAATAAGGATGCTAAAATTTTGCCTGGTACAGCACCTTTACTGATAGACACTGCACAAATGACCTTGCCGAAAATGCTGAAACAGCACGGTTACTATACCGGCATTGTAGGAAAATGGCATCTCGGTCTGGGCAACGGAAATGTAGATTGGAACCAGAAGATCAGCCCCAGTCCCAATGAGGTTGGATTTGATTACAGTCATATTTTGGCAGCTACACAGGATCGGGTGCCGACGGTATATATCGAAAATGGCCATGTGGTAAACCTCGATCCCAGTGACCCTGTTGAAGTGGATTACCAAAAGAACTTTGAAGGAGAACCTACAGGAAAGGATAATCCGGAGATGCTGACCATGAAGTGGCATCATGGGCATCATAACAGCATCGTAAATGGTATACCGAGAATTGGTTTTATGAAAGGTGGGGAGGCAGCCAGGTGGAGTGATGTGGATATGGCTGACCACTTTTTGGGAAAAGCCAAAGCATTTGTGAAGGGACATAAGGAAGAACCTTTCTTTTTATACTATGCCTTACAGCAGCCCCATGTACCTCGTACACCAAACCCAAGATTTGTAGGGGCCACAGGAATGGGGCCTAGGGGTGACGTGATTGCTGAAGCGGATTGGTGTATTGGGGAGTTTCTGAAGACACTGGAGGAAGAGGGAATTCTAGAAAACACCCTGATCGTATTTTCGAGTGACAATGGTCCCGTGCTAAACGACGGTTATTATGATGATGCGGTAGAAAAATTAGGTAACCACAAGCCTGCGGGACCGCTGAGGGGTGGGAAGTACAGCTTGTTTGAGGCAGGAACCCGGGTGCCTTTTGCGGTATACTGGAAAGGTAAAATAGTACCACAAGTTTCTGATGCCTTGGTTTGCCAAGTGGATTTGATGTCTTCATTGGCCGACTTGGTGGGCAGTGATAAGCAAGGCCCGGATAGTGAAGCTTTGCTGGATGCGTTTATGGGAAAAAGCCAACAAGGCAGGAATGAACTGATCATTGAAGCTACTGGCCGCACAGCTTTCCGTAAAGGGGACTGGGCGATGATTCCACCTAATGGAGGACAAGCGGTAATCAAATCGGTCAATATAGAAATAGGGAATGATGATGAATACCAACTTTATAACCTGAAAGAAGATATTGGCCAACAGCAGAACCTAGCCCAATCCAAGCCTGAAAAGCTTCAAGAAATGGTGGCAGCATATGAAAAGGTAAGAGGAAGCGATCAAGGCGAAGCAGAACAGCTAGAGCTAAAGTAAAACTGGTGAAAAGCCACGGATTAACACAGATGAAAATTATGATATCTGTGTTAATCTTCTGGGAGGGGGAAACAAATGCTGAATTTTATTTTGTCATTTCATCTTAATCAATTCTATTCCTTTCAGAACATATTGGTCTTTTAAGAAATTTGAAGTGGTTTCATTTACATAGTGATCTATTTTTAGACCTTTCCTTTGTGCTCCACTGCCGTCTGGGTAAAACGCACCTAAGCTAGTGAAATTCACCTCCGTGGCGTCCGGAAGTGTAAAGGCAGCGATGTTCATGACAGCACCAGCAGTGGTTTCTCCTACTGTTAGACAGTTTGGAGAGCCCTGGATCGCCATGCCGATATATTCGGATTGACTCATGGTGTTGTTATTTACCAGCAAAACAATTCTTTTGCTATAAAAGTTACGGTTTTTATGTCCTGTCTTAAATGGATCAATAATTAGCTTTAGCGGAGATTTTACATGTTTAGCTAAAGAGGGTCTGTTTGCAATTGGGCCTAGTACATGAATGAACGTTTTTCTCTCTGGATACAGATAGTGGGTAAGTTCATTTAATGCTAAATTATTAGGATAGTTCCTTAAATCTATGATTATTCCTTTAGTTTGAGAGAAGCTGGAAAAAGCAGTTTTTATTTCTTTTTTTGAAATGGATTTTAGATTAATGTAGCCTATATCGTCCTCTATAAATTGCCATTTTTTCCTTGGAGTATCTCTAGATAATACTTTTGGGTTTGTATTTGTGAAGTCTTTATAGCGTGGTAGATTTTTTGAAAAGAGAGAATCGTTTCTAGCTATTGTTACTTTGAGCGAGTCTGATTTACCGTGCAATACCCAGTTACTTAATCTTTTTAAAAATGAGTAATTAGAAGCAGAGATATATGGACTTAAGTCTTCCAAAATGCTTGTTTTAATGCTTTTGTCCCCAATTTTGACAATTTTATCTCCCAGTTTGATATTGTTATATTCGTCCACGTTTTTGTCAAATGTTGCAATAACCACTAAGGTGTCATTTACTAGATTTGTCACAAATGATGGTTTATATTCAAACAATGAATCGAGTAAATTTTGATTTAAGTAAAACGCATGAGAGTCATCCAAGGCTCTTACCATTTCAGCTTTAAGCTTTTCATAATTTAATTCAGCATCGCAGGTTAAGAATGCGGGGATAAGTTTGTCCAGGGTGTCTTCCCAGTCAGTATCCATTAAATATTTGTTGACATCAAAATATTGTATAGCATTCCAAAAACTGAATAATGTTAAAAGTCTGTGGCTTTTTATTGAGAAGTCGAATTTTTCCAGTGCCTTTTCATTTTCAAAAGTCGGGATTACTGACAGCTTCCCAATGGATACATAATAATCATTGATGTTGGTGTTTAATTTTAGCTCATTTAGTTTTTTATAAAGTTCTGAAGTTGGTTGGAATTTTGCTATCCAATCATAGTCATAATTTTTTGTGAACAATCCATCAAAATCATTGGATATTTTGATTTTGGAAGATTTAAAGGAGTTGATAAAGTTTAGCAAAAAAAAGTTAAGCTCTTCCTGGTTTTTTATGCGTTCTAACTTTTCTGCATTTTTCACAAATACTTCAGACCAATTATATTTTCCTTTACTGACTAAAGGGTGGTGGTATTTCATTAGACCCCAAACTAAGCCGAACTGTTTAAATTTTTGTGATTCATTAAGTGGAGTGAGTTCTCTAGCGTGTGTAAAAAGGATGGCAAAAAAGGTTAAGATAACTGCTAGAAATAAACGTTTCATTTTTTAATTATATTAGGAAAATAATAAATGCGAGAAATAATACATCTAAAATTAGCCTAAATTGATATAATTGTTTCTGTTTTTTATGTGAAAACTTGTTAAATCGGAATTTTATTTTATAAATAGATGTTAAATTCAACGAAAAACTAATTTTTCAATTGCGGTCGTTCGTATCCGTTTCCTTCGAATACCACCTTATAATTGGATTCAAACAAGCTACTTGGAATATAATAATCAGTAGATATCACCTGAGCACCGGAACTTTTGGCTTTTTCAAATCGATTGTAGTCATTGTTTCTGGCTTCCATGGTGCCAGCATCTGCTCGGGTTCTGATCATATAACCTTTGGCGACAAGGTCTTTGATGTAGTCATGGTTTTCGATCGGGTCATTGATGATGCGAAAACCTGCATTTGGGTCTCTTTCCTTGACATTGATAAAGAGTACAGCGTTTTCTAAGTTAGGATGGACAGAGAGGTAGCGATTGTTTTTTTCTTCCTTTTCGTCCAATACAAACAAAAATCTCCCTTTTACTTTTTCCAGTATCGGCCAGCCTTCAGTCAAAACCGCTTCCTCCAATGAAGCATATTCTCCTCGTACCAAATCCGGTGTGATCAATTTTTCTTGAGGAAAAACCGATCGGATTTCTTTGTCAATACTGTCAAGTGCAGCGGCCGTAAAGGGAAGTGCAGGTGTCATCTGGGGCGAATTGCCATCTTTGGCATTGATCAGGATGATGATAGGGGTGTGTTCTGGGTGGGAATAGCTCCAATTGGAAAGCTCGTTCAGGGCGTCTTTAAACAACAAATGGTGGCTTCTGAAGTCTATGTCCTGGACGTGGAATAGCTTTAGTCCTGCTTGGTCGAGTTTGCCGGCTTCATCAAAAGGTAAATGGGGAATCCCTGCTGAGTCAAGGTTTACCAAGGTTTTTGGCTGGCTGTACCTGCCGCCAATTGGATCATGAAATACATCCAATTCCAAATTGCGCAGACCTAATTCCAACTGCTCGTTTAGTGGAATATGGTCATATTCTAAGGCAACGGCCGTACCGGAGTCCTTTTCAGCAATGATGGCCATTATTTCAGGTTCAATTCCGATTTTATAACTGTTGTGACTGCCGATTACTTGGATGTCATTTAGCTGTATAGCTTCATTTTTATGTTCCTTGGATGGGTTACAAGCAGGCATTAGTGCCGTGATAGCTCCTACAATAAGTAATTTGACACTCTTCATGATTATACTGTTTACATTAAAATAGAAGCGAAAATGCATGTGTTCAGCTTGAATTACGATTATTTTCAGTGAAGGAATTATTAATTTTTAATTAACTATAATGATGCCAGTATGCTCCGATGTGGGAATAGGCTTTCAAAGACTTCTCTGGTGCCTGATTCATTTTTTTAAATAAAAGATTTTCCGCCGGATTTCGTGGATAGTATTGTATTGGGAAAATATAAATGCAGCTAGGGGAAGGGGCTTGACGTGATTGCCCCTTGTGATCGCCGTTTTTGTACCGCCACTAAAAGTATTTTATGTATGATATTTGTAGTAGTAGGTTATCAGAATGATAATTTACTGAAACCAAAATAGCGATACCATGAAAAAGATCACAGTAACCACGAGCGTAAATGCACCAGTAGACAAAGTTTGGGCCTATTGGACTGGCCCTGAGCATATCATGAGATGGAACAATGCATCTGATGATTGGCATACACCACATGCCAGCAATGACCTTCGTGAAGGAGGAGCTTTTACCTCTAGGATGGAGTCAAAAGATGGAACTATCGGCTTTGACTTTTCGGGGACCTATCAGGCCGTTCATGAAGGAAAGATGCTTTCTTATGCACTGGATGATGGCCGGGAAGTAGAGGTCGTTTTTACGCCAGAGGGAGAAGGAACAGTGATCAAAGAAACCTTTGATCCTGAACAGACCAATCCCATCGAAATGCAAAAAGGAGGCTGGCAGGCAATTTTGGACAATTTTAAAAAATATGTCGAAACCAAAATGCAGGAGTCGTAACCTGCAGCCTGTTCTTTTTCCCAAAACCTATTAACTCAATAACTCAATAACCAACCATGAGCACCATTCAAACAACCCAAAACATTATCCCATTTCTATGGTTTGACAAAGAGGCTGAAGAAGCCATCCGTTTTTATACAGGATTATTTCCCAACTCGGAAATCAAGAAATTGACCAAATGGCCCGAAGGAGGGCCGATGCCTGCCGGTACGGTACAGATTGGCGATTTTGTCATCAATGGACTTCGGGTGCATGCCTTCGATGGAGGTCCCAATTTTAAGTTCAATGAAGCGGTTTCCTTTTTCGTGCAGTGTGAAGACCAAGCGGAAATAGACCGTTATTGGCACCAATTAATCGATTATGGAGGGGTGGAATCCCAGTGTGGATGGCTGAAAGATAAGTATGGCTTTTCCTGGCAAATTGTACCCAAAGAACTTGGGGAAATGCTTTCCTCCAAAAATGTAAATGGAGCCAAGAAAATGATGGAAGCAGTGATGAAAATGAAAAAACTGGAAATTGAAAAACTTAAAGCGGCTTTTGAAGATTGATTGTGTCCAATAGTCCTGTGAAAGGAGTATTAAATAATGCCTTGGATAAAAGCCAACTAATAACCTGAGCTCGACTTATAATTGGTATTGAAACGTCTCCGAAAGTACCGGGACAGGCTTGTCTGGTGCCAAACAGGCTTGTCTGAAGCCAAGCAGGCTTGTTTGCGCCATTCAGGCCCTTTTCCAATGCACACAAATCATCCCTCAAGCCTCGCAGTGATGGTGGTTAGAATTGAACTGAGGCTAATAGGGATCACCCGGTTTCTGCATTGCAGCATGGGGTATGTTACTGCCTTGGGAAATGAAACCAGCGGAGAATAGATGGGTATTAACGTTATCAAAGCCGGTATATGCACTGTCCAACTGGCAAATTAGTATGTATAAGGGGGCGCCAAGCCCCTGATAGCTGGAAGCAAAGTGGATGGTGTCAAGTATTCTGTTCCAATAATTCCTTTACTTTTTCAATAGAGATAGGCTTAACTATAAAATTTTTAATAATATTATATTCTTTTGCCTTTTTAGTGTCGTTGGGGTCAATACTGCTGGAAATAATGTAAATGGTAATATTGGTGTCGGGCTGGATTTTAAGAAATTCGTCCAGAAATTTCCATCCATTCCAAATGGGCATATTTATATCCAACAGGATCATATCAGGCATGGATTCCCCATTATCGATTTTTGACGATAAGCCTTCATAGGCCTCATGGCCATTTTGGTAAAACATGGCATTTACATTGAAATTTCCCATCTCAATGATTTTTTTTACTCCAAAAGTATATATAGGATCATCGTCTATTATACAAAGGCTCTTTATACTTGTCATCAAAAATTGATTAATTCAGTAAGTAATTCTAAATGTGTTTTCTTTCCACTTTCTCGTTTAGGGCTACAGTACTATTGGTTTCTTTTGTTTTGAATACTCTCAAAAGACATAATCTATGATATTCCAAGTAAAATTACTAGCTAAAACCAGATATTTATCGAATATTTCAAACTTCTAAGTCACCAATATTATATATAGAGAGGAAATCACTAGTGTCTGGTGTTAAATTAGAGTAAATATACATTTTTAAGGTTGTCTAATTCGTAAAGGCTGATTGTTCGCCATTAAATAATTGTTCTTAAGTGGGAGATATTGTGTAATGTGTTGAGTATAAGGTTTTATTTAGTTTTCGAGCAATGCTTCTATCAGGCAAAAAACTACTGGCAGATTAGCTTAAACATGAAATATGCATTAGCCTATTTATTACGACCTGAAGCTACTTTAAAATCAGACGCTTTGCTTTAGTTTTCAACATCATCATAGCGATGCTATGCTTCTGTCTCCAAACTAACTGATTTTCTTGCATTTCAGGCTTCCCTACAATTCCTAATTAAACGTTGTGTTCATCAAAAGGATGCTTGGGTAGTACTAGTTGTTGGTCAATCCACGAGTATTATGAATGCCCGTCGTGGGGATAGTATTATTGGCTAATGATTTCAAGCACCAACTCTTTGGTAAGCGGACGCCCATTGGCCTTTCCTTTGATGTCCTTAAAAGTAAACCTAAAGTCACAACCATTTTTCCATTCACTGCAGCCATAGGCAGTCTTGCCTTTGATGATAGTTCCTTTTGTGCATTTTGGGCAAGGAGGCATTTGTTCGGGGCTGGGCTTGTTGGTGGGAGAGGATTTGAGATCGATATCCACTTGGAAGTTGTCGGTTAATCTTAAAATTCCTTCCACCTTTTGTCCATCCATTTGGAAGCCCTTGAGTTTGGTGGTAACCTTTTTCTCGATTAAACGCTGGATCTGCTTGTCTGTTAGTTTTTTGCCCATGACTTTCATAGGAACGCGTAGGTCACATCCTGTTTTCCATTGGCTACAGCCATAAGCCGTTTTGCCCTTGATGATGTTTCCTTGACCGCATTTTGGGCAAGAAACTTCAGGAAACCCTTTTGCAGCCGGTTTGGAAGATCCCTTTTTAGGGTTGGTTGGGGTGTTTTTTTTGCTGCTGTCCGAAGCATAGGGAGAGGCTAAGCGCGGTTTGTTGGATTCTTGCTTTACCTCCATGACCAGCCCTGCCACCATTTTTTTCATGTTCGATATAAACTGGATGGCACTGAATTCTCCTTCCTCGATTTCTTTCAGTTGCTTCTCCCATTGGCCAGTAAGTTCAGCTGATTTCAGAAGGTCGTTTTGAATGGTACCAATGAGCTGAATACCCATTTCTGTGGGTACAACCAGTTTTTTTCGCCGTTCGATATATTTACGCCTGAAAAGGGTCTCGATGATGCTGGCCCGTGTGGAAGGTCTTCCTATGCCATTGGCCTTCATGAGTTCCCGGAGCTCATCATCTTCTACTTGTTTGCCAGCTGTTTCCATCGCCCTGAGCAGAGAGGCCTCTGTGTAATTTTTGGGAGGCTTGGTAGTTTTTTCTTTTAGCGTAGGCTGGTGCGGTCCATGTTCTCCTTTTTCGAATGCTGGGAGGATGCCTTCTTCTTCGTCTTCCTTGTTGTCACCGTCATCTTTTTCTTTTTTGTTGTCCTTGGGAAAAAGTACCCGCCATCCTTCTTCCAGGATTTCCTTTCCTTTAGCGGTGAAGCTGGTGTTTTCTATTTCTCCGGTTACTTGGGTTTTTGCTACTTTACAATCGGGATAGAAAACGGCCAAAAACCTCCTGACAATAATGTCGTAGACTTTCTGTTCGGTGTGGCCCAGTTGTTTTTCTTCGCCGGTAGGAATAATTGCATGGTGGTCGGTTACTTTTTTGTCGTTAAAGACCTTTGGTGATTTTCTGATCTTCTTTGCCAACAAGGGCGCCGTAAATTGATGGTAACTGCTGAGCCCACTTAGTATCCCGGGGATCTTGGGGTACATGTCATTGGGAAGAAAGGTAGTGTCCACCCTTGGGTAAGTGACCACTTTCATTTCGTACAGCCTTTGGACAGTCTTGAGGGTATTGTCAGCGGTAAGGTTAAATTTATTGTTGCAGTAGACCTGTAAGCTGGTCAGGTCAAAAAGTTTTGGAGCATATTCTTTTCCTTCTTTTTGGTCTATGGCGGTGATGAAAAGATCCTTCCCTGTGATTTGGGTCAGTAAGGCTTCCCCATCCTCTTTCTTGAGAAATTTCCCCTCGGTGCTGTTGAAGATAGTGTCCCTGTAATGGGTCTGTAATTCCCAGTAAGGTTCAGGTTTGAAATTTTCGATCTCATGGTGCCTGTTGACCAGTATGGCCAGGGTAGGAGTCTGGACACGGCCGATGGAGAGGACTTGCTTATAACCGCCGTACTTGAGTGTGTAAAGCCGGGTAGCGTTCATGCCGAGCAGCCAATCGCCGATCGCCCTGGAACTTCCTGCATAGTATAAATTGTCAAATTCCTCCGCCGGCTTAAGGTTTTCAAAACCTGACTGGATAGATTCTGCGGTCAGTGAAGAAATCCACAACCGCTGTACTTTCCCTTGATAATCCGCTTGTTTTAGTACCCAGCGCTGGATGAGTTCGCCCTCTTGGCCGGCGTCACCACAGTTTATCACCAATTGGGCCTTGTTTACCAGGTCTCGGATGATCTTAAATTGCTTCTTTACACCATTATCTGCTATGACTTTCGTTTCGAAGCGCTTGGGCAGCATAGGAAGGGTGTAGAGGTCCCAACGTTTCCAAGTGGGATCATAATCCTCCGGGGGATACAGGGAACAAAAATGGCCAAAGGTCCAGGTAACCTGATAGCCATTGCCTTCGAAATATCCTTCTTTGCGGCTTTTGGCTCCAATGACTTGGGCTATTTCTCGGGCTACACTTGGTTTTTCGGCAATACAAACTTTCATTCCAAAAATGATAAAAGGGGCTGTCTCAAAAGGAGTCATTCTAAAACCTTGTATTTCCTTGTAAATACGTAGTTGAGATTCTTTCCCGATACGGACCGGGACAGGCATTGACGTCAGAATGATAATTAATCTGGCTTATGGGACAGTTCCAAAATTGAATCTTAAAATTAGTCAAGGAAAGTAATTTGCCCCAACTTTTCCTTTATTTATTGTGACAGTTCATTTTTGCGTAAGCCGTCAATGTTACTAATTGGTTTTTAGGTTGGTCTTGCAATATGGGCAAAGGGCTATCATATCCTGTGATTTCATTTAGGAAACATGAAAAGCAAATCACTCTATTTATCCCATCACCAGATCAAAATTGATCATGGCCCCGGCCTTTGATCCTCCCGCTACTGCCATAGCGACAGCACGGAGCGGGCTTGAATTGTCCCCAGCTGCATAAATGCCTGGTACGGTAGTTTCCTGTTTTTCATTGATCACCAAGTAGCCGTGCTCATTTACTTGACATCCTAGTTTTTCTGGAAGGTCAGTATGCTGTAAAAAGGGAATGGCTGCATACATCACCGGTAGGCTTATGGATGCCCCTGTTTCAAAATGGATACTTTCCAATTGTCCATTTTTATGGCTTATGGAGGTGATTTTATCCGTAATCATAGGAATGCCATTAGCCTTTAGTGCTGCCTGCTGCTCAGCGGTGAGCTCTGATGGGCCATTGGTAAGAAGAGTGAGCTCATTTGTCCAATTTTGGAGGAGCTTGCTCAGGTGGAAGGCCTTGTCACCATTGGCCATGATAGCTGTGGGCTGGCCTTTGACCTCATATCCATGGCAGTAAGGGCAATGGATGATCGAAATGCCCCAGCAGTCAGCAAATCCCTCTATAGCGGGCTTTTGGTCCGCTATGCCAGTAGCAAAAAGTAACTTTTTCGCAAAGTAGCTTTTACCAGTAGCCAACTGCACGTCAAAACCATCCTTGGATTTTGTTGTACCGATTACTTTTCCATTCATACTTTCCACGGTAGAGTAGCTGAGTACCTGTTTTAGGCCTATTTCAGCAATTTCGCTTGGCTTTTTCCCATCCTGTGTCAGGAAGTTATGTGAGTGGGGAGTTTGTTTGTTGCAGGGATTACCACTATCTATAATAAGGACTTTTCGCAAAGCGCGTCCCAGAGACATGGCGGCAGACAGTCCCGCATAGCTGCCGCCGATAATGATAGCATCGTAAGTGTTTATTTTCATGATGTGATTTTAAGTTTAAAATAGAGCTGGTAGTTAATGCAACATTATTGCGTTAATTAAAGTTTCAAGCTTTTTGATACAGGGATTTTTTGATTGCTTAAATATGAGGTGGTGTATATTTTTCTTGGTTCTACATTGGGTAAAGAAACCGGCATTGAAGGCAAAAACTTAGCTATCTGTGACGG
This sequence comes from Echinicola soli, assembly GCF_006575665.1. Lineage (NCBI taxonomy): Bacteria > Pseudomonadati > Bacteroidota > Cytophagia > Cytophagales > Cyclobacteriaceae > Echinicola > Echinicola soli. The sequence continues at coordinate 4,574,113 of NZ_CP041253.1, read as the reverse complement.
GGAGTTTTTCTGGGTACCTCACGGAGGGATAATCAGATTTTACTTTTTATTTACGTTAGTTTCCGATGGTTAGCATGAAGCTATTATGGTGATGACTTTTTATTTACGATTCGCTACAATTTACCCTTAAGTTTTCCTGCGTTTATCTAACTTTTTGCAATAATCAGGTGTGTTGATTAGTTTATTTTCAATGATTTTAGTGATGTTCAAAGAAAAATGTAATTCCTGTAGTGGTAAGGCAGATCTTTATTTTACCATTGTAGTACTGCTTACAGGGCTTTTCTTGTTTTTGTCTGTTCAGGGGATTTATGCTCAGAGCTTGCCCTTAAACCAGCCTGTTTTCCAAGATTATATCCGCCGGGAGCAACTTATCGACACCACAAGTGGTCCTGTCAGTTTTAATGTCCGGCCTTTGTACTTGAATAAAATCGAAGATGGCAAGTACAGTGAGCTGATGGCAGAAGGCCTGTTGGGGAAAGTAGTGGACAAGAAGTCATTTGTCCTTCGAGTGATGCCAGCAACTCTGACCCATTCATTCAATTCAAATTACCCATATGGTTGGGGAAATGGAGCCGAAGTACCTGCAAAGGGCCAACAGTTTCTGTTAAATGCAGGGATTCATGTGCAGGCCGGTCCTGTAAGTATTCAGCTTTATCCACAATACCACTATGCACAGAATCTGCCATTTGAAGAATATCCTGAAGATGCGCCAATTACTTTTTTTGAGTTTATGGAGCGAGGAGTGGGTGACATTGATTTGCCGGTGCGATATGGAGATGGTCCGATTAGTGAGTTGTTGCCGGGGAATTCACATGTAAAAGTAATGTTTGGGGGATTTGCAGCAGGAGTCTCCACTGAAAATATCTGGTGGGGCCCTGCGAGATATAATCCGCTGATGATCGGAGACAATGCGCAGGGATTTCCTCATGCCACCCTTCATACCACCAAGCCTGTAAAGACCTTTTTGGGACATTTTGAAGGGCAATATATTATGGGAAGCCTGGAAGGTTCTGGCCATACTTATTATAGTGATAAGGCCTATTCATCTGTTTTTAAGCCTATTCAGGAAGATGATTGGAGGTATTTTACGGGGATCACTGTTTCGTATTCTCCCAGGTGGCTACCAGGACTTTCACTGGGGGCAAGCCGCGCCTTCCAGATCTATAGAGGTGATATGGAAGACAATATTAGAGCTTGGGTTCCGCTATTCTCCCCCCTTCCGAAAGATGGAGAGGGTGTGCTGGAGAATGTTAATAGACGAGAAGACCAAGTGCTGGAGTTTTATTTCAGATGGGCGATACCTGAGGCACACAGTGAGCTCTATTTTGAATTTATGCGTACTGATCACTCCTTAAACTGGAGAGAAACTATTTTGAATTTAGAGCATTCCCGCGGCTATGTGATAGGGGCAAGCAAATATATTCCGATGGCCAATGGGCAGTTTATTGGACTCAGTTTAGAGATGACCCAGACACAGAATTCCATTAACAATATTATCAGATGGGATGGTTTGCCGAACAGGGGACGTGGGCTCTATGATAATTACCAAGTGATCCATGGGGTAACGAACAGGGGGCAAGTCCTTGGATCAGGATTGGGAAGGAGCGGTAATATACAAATTCTAGAAATCAGCCATGTAAAAGGGCTTAAAAAGATCGCTTTGCAACTGGAGCGTTATGCTCGTGATCAGAACTTTTACCAATACGCCAATAGCAATGGAGAGCAGGTGGCACCATGGATTGATTTTGCTGTTGGGGGAAAATATGAAGATGAAGTAATTGACCATCTGCTTTTACAAGTGCAAATGAGGCTGATCAAGGGCATGAATTATAATTTTTATGCTCCCTACTACAATGAAAAAGATGGCCGTTATCGGGGAGATCCTGCCCTAAACTTAAACACGAATATTGGACTTTCCTATCTTTTTTAATCCAGAGAAGTGGTCGGCTAAGGTGATGCCATAAATGAACTACATAAAGCTTTATAGTGATATATAATAACATTTAGTTATAAAAAATATTCATTTAGTTTACCTATTATTATTTTAATTATTTAAATAATAATATATGTTTTAAATTAACAATACGGTTGTCATATGCGGTATGTGTCCGGCCAAAAAACCGGATGCGTTTCGGGTGAACCCTTTATAGCCTAATAAATCAGCACGAACACCTGGTTTTTTTTTAAATGAATTATTTCTGTCTAAAACCAAAACTTAATGTCTTATGAATGGTTCAGTTGTACATTTCAGAGAAAGTGAGAACAATGTGGGGTTAATGGATAAACCACATGTGGAAAAAAATGCAGGGAGAGAGCAGTCTCCAATGGTATCATCAGGCTTTAACAAGGCAAATTTGGTGGTGAAGAGGGCTTCAGACATCTTTATAGCGCTGATGTTTATGTTAATCATAGGGTTTTGGTTGTTTCCGATCATTGCAATTTTGATAAAATTGGATTCCAAAGGACCGGTGTTTTTTAAGCAAAAGCGTCACGGGAAGGACAATGAGCTTTTTTTCTGTTATAAGTTTAGAAGCATGGTCGTAAACCATGAAGCTGATATCAAGCAGGCCACGAAGAATGATGCACGGGTAACCCGCGTGGGAAAGTTTATCAGGAAGACCAGTATTGATGAGCTGCCGCAGTTGATCAATGTATTTAAAGGTGATATGTCCATCGTAGGGCCACGTCCTCATCCAGTGTCCTTAAATGAGCAATTCTCTTCTCAGATCAATGGATTCATGTCACGGCATCACTCAAAGCCAGGGTTGACCGGACTTGCGCAGGCCAAAGGCTACAGAGGAGAAACCGCTGAGTTTTACCAAATGTATGCTCGGTACCGCATGGATATTTTTTACCTTAAAAAGTGGAATCCAGTCTTGGATTACAAGATCATTTGGATGACCTTTTTGAGCCTAGTGCTCGACCGCGAAAACGCTTATTAATAAGGGCATATAGCTTCAAATAAAAAAAGTCCTTCGCAGCTGAAGGACTTTTTTAATGAAAAATAGATTTATTACCATTTAAGCAGTATAAATGAAGTATTTAGTGACAGGCACTGCAGGATTTATTGGCTTTCATGTAGCCTTGAAATTGCTGAAAAGAGGGGATGAGGTAATCGGTGTGGACTCCATTAATGATTATTATGATGTTAACCTAAAGTATGCCCGATTGGAGGCAACGGGCATTTCGCGTGACCAGATAGATAGTGGAAAAGACATTCGGTCCACCATTTATGAAAATTATACCTTTGTAAAGATGGACTTGGCAGATAAATCTTCCCTTTTGGAATTGATGGCTGCAAATGAGATTGATGTGGTCATCCATTTGGCGGCGCAGGCAGGAGTAAGGTATTCTCTAGAGCATCCAGATGCTTATGTGCAGGCAAATATCCAAGGCTTTCTAAATGTCCTGGAAGCTTGCCGGCATTATCCTGTTAAGCACTTGGTGTATGCCTCCTCGAGTTCTGTCTATGGGGCAAATAAAGCGATGCCGTTTTCGACAGAGCATGCTGTCGATCATCCCGTAAGTCTGTATGCTGCAACCAAAAAATCCAATGAACTTATGGCTCACACATATAGCCATCTGTTTCAGATTCCTACCACGGGATTGCGTTTTTTTACGGTGTATGGCCCATGGGGCAGGCCGGATATGGCGATGTTTCTCTTTGCTGATGCCATTAGAAAAGGAGAGCCGATCAAGGTGTTTAATCACGGTAGGATGGAAAGGGACTTTACATATATAGATGATATTGTAGAAGGGGTGGTGAAAGTGGCAGAAAGGCCTTCCCGGCCAGATCAGAACTGGCATAATTCCCCAAAAACAAGCACTTCATATGTTCCTTATAAAGTTTATAATATAGGGAACAGCAAACCTGTCAAGTTAATGGATTATATTGATGCTTTAGAAAAGGCGATGGGGAAGAGTGCCAAAAAGACAATGATGCCGATGCAGGCCGGAGATGTGGTTTCTACTTATGCAGATGTGCAGGATTTGAAAACAGATACAGGATATAGGCCAGATACCCCCCTGGAAATAGGGGTGAGGCAATTCGTGGATTGGTATTCTTGCTATTATCCTGAAAATGTTCATTCCGAGACCTAAGAATAAATTGGCCTGTGGTGTGATAAAAGGAGGCTGTCTCATAAATTTCCATCATCACTTTTTCCTATAGACAGCTGGAGAAAGGGTAGTGGATTTGATGGTTATGGAACAGCCTCCTATTGCTTGCTCGATGGATCCTTTCCATGAGTAGGCATCAGCACCAAAAGGTGGATGCCAGCGATCCGGGCTAATTGACTGACAGCACTTTTCTTTCTTCCAGAATACCTTTAAGTTTTTTCAGAAAACCCCTTCTCATAGGAATTATTTGGCCACCGACGGTTAATTCTTTGGCATTATAGGCATTGATATGGTTTACATTGATGGTGAAGGATTTGTGGATTCGGAGAAATGTCTCATCAGGCAGTTTTTCTGTGACATCCTTTAGGATATCCCGAATCGTGTAGGGCTTGGACAATGTGTAAATCTTGGTATATAGCCCATCTGCTTCCAAAACAGTGATGTCTTCGACGGGAACTGGGACCATAAAGCCTTTATCCCTTATTTTCAGGGTTTGTGGCTTGGCTTTTTTCTTGGGACCTTCTTGATTTTTAAAGGTAAGATAAAGGCAGGTCTTAAGGGTTTCGATATGAAATGGCTTTAGTAGATATCCTTCATACATAACTTTGGAAATTCTATCAAGTATCATTTTATCAGAATAACCGGTTAAGAAAATAATGGGGATATGATAGGCTTCTTTTATTTTTTTTGCCAGTTCTATTCCATCCATGTCCCCATCGATAAGCACATCCATGAGGATGAGGTCCGGTTGGCTAAACCTCAAATAATCCAAAACCATATTGCCATCTGAGATAACGGGAGATACATTATAGCCTAGGACAGTTAAAATTTCCTCCAGGTTTTCCCCCAAATCCAATTCGTCTTCAACGATTAAAATTTTCTTCATAGTCGTGGTAGTCTAAATGCGTGGTCAAATAATTTTTACTCCTAATGGCTTGCTCCCTTGACCCTTTCAAAAAGGCAGGAGGTAGCGCTGTTAGCTATGTTTGTCTATAACTGGAAGAAGTTGGTGTAATTTCCAGTTGACTTTTAGGTATGCTTTTGGGTGAATTGATGCGCAATTAAAATTATTTGTGGTGTTCTCTAAAACCTTTGGGCCGTGTTGGAGGTAAGTGTTCTTTGTGTCAATATTTGCGTATTAGTTCTACAAAATGGGTACGCTAAATGGAGTAGTGGAATGACGGTCAAAGGTACTGTAAGGTGCTTTTGGCACTTGTTTGTCTTGGTGGTTAGGTTTTTTCTCTTTGTCCTGTCATATAAATATATATTTTTCAATGATTATTAATATTTATTATAAAAATAAGAATTTTATTTTAGTAATTGTAGTTATTCGTAAATGTTCGGTATTTATTTGTAAATAAATTGTAATTGCAGGTTTTTTTATTTGTCGGTTATTTAATAAAGTGCAAATAATGTAATTTATTTGTTGTTTTTTGTTTACGATCGATTGGTTTTGGTTAACGAATTGCAAAACAAATGCCTTTTTATTGAAGTATTCAATATTTTTATAAAATACTTATTTATGGTAAAAAAAACGTAAACGATCGATTTTGTAAGGTTCGGTTGGATTTGCATGTACTGAAGGCATGTTTCCTGATCAGTATTTTTAATCAATAAAACCTACACATCACTGAAGGGAAGAGGCACATCGAGGGATTTTTTGTCACCAATTGGTGATATTGGATAAAATAGTTTTATAAGCAAATTATTGCGTGAAATCCCAGTTTTGGAAAAAGTGAAATATTATTATGAGTCACGGCAATCATACAAGTAGTCAAGCATAATTGAATAAATAGTGTTTCCGTCCTTTTATTCAGGTGCAAAATTGCTTTTAATGGGTCTTCATGAATGCTACGCATTTCCCTTGATGAAAAGGACGGAAAATCCAGTCCGGTGGTGAGCCCTTTAAATTGGGAAGGACACGTTTTCCAGGGAGGACAATACGTTACCCAATTTAATTTAAGAAAACTGCTCCGGCCTGAAAATGAATGGATCTCGCTGTTCCACGACGCGAGCTAATTCATTTTCTTAACGGCCTGCTCATTTTTCTTAAACCGGTCTCACCAAGGGACTTCCTTAACTTTCCAAATCACATTTTGGAATGGTACCACTACGTGTAAAATTACCGATAGTCATTAAGATTATTACTGGCGTCCGAGAAAACAATCGTAAAATTGAAAAAAATCAACTGTTTACACCCCTAAATCCCTTAAAGGGGACTTTCTAAAGCCCCCCTTTAGGGGACGGGGTCATTTTAGGGATTAGAATAAAAACCCTCAAATTTCTATACAAAGAGAGCTTTTGATCATATTTGAAATTTAGTCGGATGTCAGTAAAAGATTATTATGTTTTTGTTTTTGTAATAATTGGAATGAAAGAATATAAAAATGATATTTTTTATACTGTATTATTGTTTGTTTGATATTAAAGGGTAGTTTTTGTAAATAAACATTGATATATAGGCTGGGTTAAGTTAGGTTTTAGAATTAAGGTGATGGTTAAAGGCTGAAAAATGGTGTAAATGCTACTTTTTGTGTGATTTTCGGTGAAATGGGGTGTTCATGAAGACTTGAAAACAACGCCTTGTACGTTTGGTTTACAAAATCTGTCATATGTTTTTGAAAATTTCACTTTTCGGATGATTCGTTCCAATTTTCACTTGTCAATAGCCCAGAAGCCTTGTTGAAGTAAGCATTCAAATAACCTGTTTACCACAGTGACTTACTTCCAATCCCTGAAATTTGTTAGAGGGAATATATGAATGACTTATAAAAATCATTCAAAAAACATAGCCTTTATTTAACTAACTATTATGACCACCAACTTTAGAGCCTGTGCATTGCCACTGGTATTGTTGTTTTGTTTCGCAGTGTTTTCCTGTGTTCCTAATGAGAAAGTGATTTACCTCCAAAACCAAGAAGGTAAAGAGCCGATTCCTGATGAACAACTCATTAGCTACGAACAGCCAGAGTACCATTTACAGTATAATGACATTATAGATATTCAGGTCATGACAGCTGAAGATCTCATCGAATATGGGTTTAACAGCAGTCAGTCCAGTTCCACTAGCAGCATGATGATGGGACAGATAGCACAGACAGGCGGTGATGTGTATTATATGACCGGTTACTCTGTCGACGTCAAAGGAAATGTGCGCATTCCGATCATAGGAGAGCTGAATGTCATGAACCTTACAGTGGAAGAGGTGAGAGTAAAAGTCCAGGAAAAGCTAAAGGACTTTCTTTCTTCCGAGTTTTACGTGCGAGTGAAGCTCGGAGGAATACGCTTTTCAGCCATAGGAGAATTCAGGCATCCTGGCAAGTATGTGGTCCTGCAAGACCGAATGACCATTTTTGAGGCCATTGCCCAAGCAGGTGACTTGAGCACGGTGGCCAAAAGAGACGAAATATTACTTATCCGTCAATACCCTGAAGGAACGAAACTACATAGGATCAATTTGAATGATCGGCATATCATTGAATCTCCCTACTATTTTATCCAACCAAACGATCAGATCTATGCTGAGCCCATGAAAGTGAGAGAGATAGGCTCAGGTGTCAATGCCACCCAGACGTTGACCCTGATTACTTCATCCATTACAGCATTGGCTTTACTTCTTAACCTTTTTAATTAACCAACCTATGTTAGCGAAGAACACCCATGTAAATCAGCTGCCTGAGCTTAATCAGGAGGAAGATGTGGACGTCAAGACCATCCTTAATAATTACCTGAGGCACTGGAAGGTAATTGTGGCCTGCACTATTTTGGGGATTCTTTTGGCCTATGCTGCTAGTAAAGTGATGACTCCTATTTATAAGGTGAACGGCTCTGTCCTGGTAGGAGAAGAGTCCCAAGATCTAGGCGCGGACTTTCTGGGGGCGAGTTCTTTGCTTCAGCCAAAGAATAATATCGAAAATGAAATTGGGATTCTTACCTCCTATGCGCTGACAGAGCAAGTCGTGGAGGAGCTAAAGCTAAACGTGTCTTATTTTGAAGAGGGTGTTTTCTCCAAAAACAGCTTATACGGTAATATTCCACTTAATATCACTGTAAACTGGAATAGGGAACAGCTGGTAGGGGGGATGCTGGCACTGGAAGTGCTCAGTGAAGAAACTTACCAATTATCTATCGATAATGACGCTCTCTATATCTACAATCCTAAAGATCCCTACTTCAAAAAGGAGTTGGAGGAAGAATTGGAAGGATTGACAGGAGAGCATAAGTTTGGTGAGACGGTACAAGGAGACTATTTCGAATTTCAGGTAAACAACATTTCCGGTCAGCCTGGAGAAATTCTGTTTTTTAAGTTTTCCGACACTCATTCGCAGGTGATCAAATACCAAAAAGCCATCAGTGTCGCACCTACTAATAAACTGGCATCCATCCTTCAGATCAGCATGGAGACGCCCATTAGGAAATTGGGGCAGGACTTCATCAATAGCCTTATGCGCGTCTATCTTGAGCGGGAGCTTAGTGAAAAAAATAAGGCTACTGCCAATACCATAAGTTTTATCGATGATCAGCTCAATGGAATTACGGATTCCCTAAGCTATTTTGAAAATAGACTTCAGGAATACAGGACCAAAAATCATGTGTTTAATCTCAGTGAGGAAGGCGTGATGATTTTTGAAAGACTCCAAGATTATGAAAAACAACGGAGTGAAATCGAACTGAAACTGGATTATTACCACACCTTGGAAGATTACCTTCTGGGAGAAACTGAAGAGGGGCTGGTGGCCCCATCCATCATTGGAAATACTGATCCATTATTAAACAGCCTTGTAGTCAAACTGTCCGAACTTCAGACTGAACGTTTGAGGTTAAAATCCACCTATTCATCATCCACACCGGCTTTAGAACAGATCAATACGCAGATCAAAACCACAAGACAGTCGGTTCTGGAGAATACTAAGTCAGCCAAAAATAACACGAAAAGTTCGCTGGCTGAAATTACTAATCGTATCAATCAAGTGGAACAGGAAATTAACAAGCTGCCAGAGACAGAGAGAAACCTGTTGGGGATACAGCGAAAGTTTTCTATCAATGAAAACATCTATTTGTATTTGCTCCAGAAAAGGGCGGAGTCTCAGATCGTTTTGGCTTCCAATACACCTAAAAACTCCATATTGGATACCGCAAGGGCAGCTGAAAAACCAGTGGAACCTAAAACCCTCATCAATCTAGTCCTGGGGGCATTTGCCGGTTTGATCTTGCCTGTAGGGTTTATTTTCGTTAGAAACTTTTTCAATAATAAGGTAGAGGATCCCAAGGAACTGGAGGAACAGATTCCTACCCCGCTAATAGGAATGATAGGGAAAAGTCCGTCGAAACAGGGAAATGTCCTGACTGTCATGAAAAAGCCAAAATCCACTATTTCGGAAAACTTCAGAAGCCTCCGTGCAGATATGACCTTTCTAAGCCCGGGTGCAAAGAAGCTGACCATACTTTTTACCTCATCGATATCAGGGGAAGGTAAAACATTCTGTTCTGTCAATTTGGCCTCGGTATATGCCATGATGGGCAAAAAGACCATTTTGGTCGGTTTGGATCTTCGGAAGCCAAAGATTGCAGAGGAATTCGGAATGATCAACGACCGTGGAGTGAGTACTTGTCTGAGTGTAGGAATGCCCTGGAAAGAGGCAGTCAAACCATCTGGCTATGATAACCTAGATGTGCTCCTTTCCGGTCCTGTCCCACCAAATCCGGCGGAGCTTTTGGCGCAAGGTTATTTTAAAGAAATGATCGGAGACATCAAAGCAAATTATGATGTGTTGATCCTTGATTGTGCACCTGTAGGACTTGTTTCAGAAACAAAGGAGCTGTTCTCTCTGGCCGATATCAATATGTACGTGTTTAGACAAAACTATTCGCCTAAAGCAAACATCCAACTCTTAAAGGGATTGGTAGAAAAAGGCGGAGTGAAAAAGATGTATTCGCTATTAAATGACGTCGATTTTGAAATAGGACAGTATGGTTATGCCTATGGATACGGTTACGGGTCAAATGGATACCATGAGAATGACAGAGAAGAATCTAATTGGCTAGGCAAACTAGTTGGTAAAAAATAAACCCATTATAGCCTCTTCAGCATTTGTTGATAGTTGATTTAGCAGGCGTCTCGGGCAATGTCCGGGGCGCTCTTAAATCAGAGCGAGTAAGTACTTTGATGGTGGATTTTACTGAAAAACACCAGTTGATTAACGCTTTTGGCAGCATGATAAAAAGCCCTAAAGCAGACTGGTTCACTTAATTATCAAATTAGATCATTTAATTAATAATCATTGATTTTATATTAAAAAACATATTCAATTGGTGTTTTTTAATATTATATTTATAAATAATAGTTTTTATAACGTCTTCATTAAGTTCATGAAAAATGGGACTGACGGGGCGAAGCTGTATCCAGGCAGCACATAATCGACTCATAACGTCAAGGCAACCCAGTAACTATTTATGACAGTGACCTGTCTGTCAATAGCAGGTAGCTCCGGAAGCCTTAGAAACTTTACCAATTATTCACCATTTGAAGCAAAAGATGAAAAGAATTTTAGTGACAGGAGGCTCGGGATTCTTAGGATCCCACCTCTGCGACAGACTGTTAAAGGAAGGGAATGAGGTACTCTGTGTGGACAATCTTTTTACCGGTCGAAAATCAAATATTCATCACTTGTTAGATGAGAAAAACTTTGAATTCCTCCGGCATGACATCACCTTTCCGCTATATGTGGAAGTAGATGAAATTTATAACCTAGCCTGTCCGGCCAGTCCGGTTCATTATCAGTTTGATCCCGTGCAGACGGCCAAGACTTCAGTCATCGGGGCGATTAATATGCTGGGGCTTGCAAAGAGGCTAAAGGCAAGGATCCTTCAGGCCAGTACATCAGAGGTGTATGGCGACCCAGAATTGCATCCGCAACCTGAAAGCTATAAAGGCAGTGTCAACACCACTGGGATCAGGGCATGTTACGACGAAGGAAAGCGGTGTGCAGAGACCTTGTTTTTTGACTACCACAGACAGCATGGCGTGGATATCAAGGTCATGCGGATATTTAATACCTATGGCCCCCGGATGCACCCTAATGATGGAAGGGTAGTGAGCAATTTTATCGTTCAGGCGCTAAAAGGGGAGAACATTACCATTTTTGGGGATGGGATGCAGACCAGAAGCTTTTGTTATGTGGAGGACCTGATCGAAGGAATGTACCGATTGATGAATTCCAGAGAGGGGTTTACAGGGCCTGTCAACATCGGAAATCCTGGAGAATTTACCATGCTGGAATTGGCGCAGGAGATATTGGATTTGGTAGGAAGCGGTAGTCAACTGAAGTTTTTGCCACTTCCTCAGGATGATCCTATGCAGCGTCAACCGATTATCCACATGGCAAAGAAAGAGTTGGACTGGGAACCTAAAGTAAGGCTGAGAGAAGGCTTGATAGAGACCATAAATTATTTTGATAGAATTCTAAAAGTACCCGTATGAACCGGATTGTTAATGTGGTGCTTTCAGGTGGTGTAGGGAGTAGGCTATGGCCGCTTTCCAGAAAAAGCCGTCCAAAGCAGTATTTGCCTATTTTTGATGGAGAAACGTTGTTCCAAAAAACTGTGTGTAGAAATCGGCCGTTTGCTGATGAGATACTGGTGGTGGGTAATAAGGATAACTATGAGTTGTCCAGAAAGGATATGGATGGGAGCAATCTTGCCGCATACACGGAGCTCGTGGAAGCCAGTCCAAGAAATACCGCCGCTGCCATTGCCTTTTCGGCTTTTCACAGCCATGAAGAGGATGTGCTTTTTGTGACGCCCTCGGATCACCTGATCACGCCGGGGGATGCCTACGAAGCTGCGTTAAAGCGTGCGATTGAGCTGGCCACACAGGGTAATATTGTGACCTTCGGTCTGAAGCCTAGTCATCCCGAGACGGGCTATGGCTATATTGAAGCTACGGGAGAGGATGTCAAGGCATTCCATGAAAAGCCAAGGCAGGAAAGAGCCAATTACTTTTTTGAAAACGGAGGTTATCTGTGGAATTCAGGGATGTTTTGTTTTAGGGCAGGTGTATTTCTTGAGGAGCTGAGAAGATATGAGACCGAGATTTTTGATCAAGCTTACGGTGCCTATATGCTCAAGAAGGAAATTTTTCTGCCTCAAGAAGAATCACTTCAAATCCCGTCACTTTCTGTTGATTATGCGGTGATGGAGCGATCAAAGAAGATAAAGGTAGTTTCCGCTGACTTTGACTGGTCAGATATGGGGTCTTTTGAGGCAATTTATGATTACTTCAAGGAGAAAGGGCATTATCTGGATGGATCAGGAAATATGGTGATCGGGACTGATACTCATATTGAATTTACAGGGCTTAGCAATACGCTGTTGATATTTACCAATGATGCGGTGTTGGCATTGAAAAAAGAAAATTCCCAAGAGGTGAAAGAAGTGTTTCAGCGATTGGAAAACGAACGGCCAGAACTGGTCATGTAATGATCTCACCAGTCGAGGAGCCACGTACCAAATAGTATCCATTAAACATGAACGCAGCAAATAGGGTAGTCTTTAATACAGGAATCCAGTATGGCAGGATAATCGTTTCGGTGGGGATTTCACTGTTTACGACGAGGATTGTCCTGGATGCATTGGGAGCGGAGGACTATGGGATATTTAATCTGGTTGCTGGGGTGATTGTGATGCTTTCTTTCCTGAAAAATGCCATGGCCACCTCTACCCAGCGGTTTTTGTCATTTTATCAGGGCAAAAAAGATAAAGTGATGCAGGCTAAAATATTTTGGAACAGCTTGTTCTTCCACTTCTTGTTGGGGATTGTATTGTTGGTATTGCTGGAGCTTGCTGGACTTTTCCTATTTGATGGTTTTCTCAATATTCCCCTGAACAAGCTGGATGAGGCTAAACAGGTCTATCATTTCATGATAGTCAATGTGTTTTTTCTCATCTTATCCGTGCCCTATAATGGTTCGCTGGTGGCACATGAAAATATGATCTATGTGGCATTGGTAAACATCTTAGAGGTATTGTTAAAACTGGCCATTGCCATTTTCCTTTATCATACTATAGGCAGCAAACTCGTGATTTATGGACTATTGATGGCCGGAATCAGTAGCGTCAGTTTTATGGTTTATGCCATTTACTGTACCAGGGCTTATCAAGAATGCAAGATAAAAAACCGGACGGGGATCGAAACGTCGCTGTTGAAGGAACTGGGAGCATATGCCAGCTGGAATTTATTTGGTTCCCTGTGCAGCTTGGGCAGGACACAAGGATTAGCGGTGATTTTGAACCTGTTTTTTGGGGCCATCATTAACTCGGCATATGCCATTGCCAACCAAGTAGGTGGGCAACTGATGTTTTTATCCTCCACCATGCTAAAATCCATCAACCCACAGATCATGAAGAGTGAAGGGAATGGGGACCGAAAGCGCATGCTGCGGCTGGCGATGATCGCCAGCAAGTTTGGTTTTTTTCTGTTGAGCATTGTGGCCGTTCCATTCATATTCGAAATGAACAATATTTTGTCCGTCTGGCTGAAGGATGTCCCTGATTATGCAGCGATATTCTGTCAAATGGTATTGGTAGGATCCATTATCAATCAGCTGACCATTGGACTTCAGTCTGCCATTCAGGCGACGGGGCGAATAAAGGCCTATCAAGCCACTGTCGGAGGGGTACTTTTGATGAACCTTCCCTTGGCATTTCTATTACTGAAAATGGGCTTCGCAGCTTATTCGGTTTTGGTGGGGTATATCGTAGTGGAATTTATCGCATGCTGCCTGAGGCTATATTTTCTTAATAGATTGGCAGGGCTTTCTGTCCGTCAATATATGGACAGGGTGATCCTCAAGGAAATCATTCCCCTGATGGTTTTGGTGGGGACCTGTTTGTTGTCCATCAATATATTTGACTTTGAGTTTAGATTTTTACTGACCATTGTTTTGGCAGCCATCGGAACTGCTATTGCGATAAACTTCTGGGGACTTTGTGATGACGAGAAGGAAATTGTCACCAAGGGACTATTAAAAATCAAGCAAAAAATAACTAAAAAAAGGAACTGGCTTTTAAATAACTGATCTATGGAATATTTATACTATAAGTCGAAAAAAGGAAATTTCGGCGATGATTTGAACGGCTGGTTATGGCCACAGCTTTTTGGCACTAACGGATCATCCAGTGACTTTTATTTTGTAGGCATTGGCTCCTTGCTGCATAATGACAGCCATGTGGTGAAGGGATTGGATGCCGGACGAAGAAAAGTAGTCTTTGGCACCGGGGTAAAACCCTCAAAGGTCTATGCCAAAATGAGCCTTGATGATACTTGGGATGTGATGTTTCTTCGTGGCCCATTGTCGTCCGGGGAACTAAACAGAAAAGATCCTTATATTACCGATGCGGCTTATGCAATCAGGCTGCTGGATGATTTTGATAAGCTGAGCCAACAGCCTAAAAAATATAAAATAAGCCTGATGCCTTATTTTCACTCTACCGATTACTTTGATTGGCAAAAGATCTGTGACCAACTAGGTTATCATTATATATCGCCGCATTCAGAAAAAGGAGTTGAATTTACACTTCAGGAAATAGCTGCATCAGAATGCCTTATCACAGAGGCCATGCACGGAGCGATCATGGCGGATACTTTGCGGGTGCCATGGCATAGATTTATCCTTTCGACACCACACACCGAGGGAGGAAGAATATCTGATTTCAAGTGGACGGATTGGCTGATGTCGATCGATATACCATTTCCTCAGAGCACCTATATTCCTTTTTATCAAATGGGGCCAATTGGCAAACTGACCAAACTGCTGACCAAAAACCATGTTTCGCTGGAGTATCTTCCAAAGCAAAAAGTGAGCAAAGAGGTAAAGGAAAAACTCAAGGATATAGATATGTTCTATTTGTCCACGGACGAAACCATCGGGGGGATAGACAGCAAAATCCATCAAAAGATAGCCGATTTTAAGGCACAGTATTTATAAGGTTTCAAAGGTACCGATAGACCGGGATGAATAAGTTTGTAATCGCAGGAATTGTTGTGCTGTTTTGCATCCTCAAGTGGGCATATCATAACTACAAAGGGGAGCACTCCAATCAATTCTTGATCAGCCTTTTTGTTATACTGATTGCCTTCAATTTCAGCTATCCTATTTATTCTTACTTTGTAGCTTTTGATTTTGGCGATATGGAGGTGGATAAGTTGGGGGCATTTGGAAACCGCTACCGGCTGAATTCATTTTTTCTGATTGTCCCACTCTGCATGTTTCTGGGACATTATAAGTTGCCTAAATTAGGAAACTGGAAAAATTTCTGGTTGTGGGTGGTGGTGGCTTTTGTCGTGATTTCTTTGTTAAATCCCATTAATCCATTTCCCTTATCCGTGTGGGTATTTGTATTTTATGCCTTTCAGCTCTTGTTTTCCCTGGCTTATCTAAAAGCCAATTTTAAGCGTAGCACCATTTTCAAAGGATTGTTTTTCGGATTCTTGTTCGTTACTGTCTTGCAGGCGATCATTACCGTTTTCTATCCTATTTTGAACGTATCCTATTTTGCAACGCTTTTTAAAGGAGAGGTTACTTTAGAAGCTTCGTTAAAGAGGGAAGGGTATGTTTCGGCCATCGGTATATTTGGTCACCCGGGCCCGTTGGCAGTATACTGCCTGTATGTTGGGATTTTCTTTTTTGCCTGTTATTTAAATAATTATCGTAGGAAACTGTCTTTTGGGTTGCTGTTTGCCAATATCTTCATTATTCTATTTACCTTTTCCAGGACCACTTACATGACGTGTGTTTTGGTACTGGTATTTATGATGGTAGCCTTTTTTAGCAAATCCAGTGTGTTTTCCCTGAAAAATATAATATTGACCACCACAGGCATAGCCCTGCTGCTGTTTATCTTATACCTGACGCCTTTGAGCGAATTGTTTTTGGGGAGTGATTTTGACAGCCAGATAGAGGTGAGGCTATCCTCTTGGCTTTTGGGGTACAAAATCTGGAAGGTTGCCCCTGTTTTTGGAGTAGGGATAAATTCCCATGTCTATTATATGGCACATTTTCTGAAAATCACAGAAGACCTGTTTATCCTGGAGTTTTTGACCACTAATCCCATTCACAATATCCATATGATTGTACTAAGTGAAACGGGAATGGTGGGCTTTGGTCTTTGGCTTGCATTTTTCCGATCAAAGATATTGGGACGTTTGAAAGTCATCAAAACGAAGGTGATGATTCCCGATATACTGAATTTGACCTTTGTCGGGGTTTTGGTAGCGTTTATACTATATGGCATCTTCGGATGGGCACCGTTTTACCGTGAAATCATGGCCACTGCCTTCGCCCTGTGTTATTTTTCTTATTCGAGAGAGGAACTACAGCAGCTAATAAATATTATGCTGCTGAGATCAGCAAAAGAAGTAGCCAATGGATGATTTCTTTTTGCCTATAAAAATCAAATTATTTAATAGCATATGAGAAGCGTATATGTCTTTCCAATGCGGAGACGGGAAGACCTTGAGAAAAAAAGCCCCTATATCAATCACCTGACCAAGTACCTGTCGGAACGATTTAAAGTGATCAACTATGGACGTAAGCCGAAGTTGGGGGTGATGGACATTTTTTTCAATTCCAGAAAAGCAGATATTTTTATGTTTAACTGGGCAGAGAACAAAACAGGTATTCAAGGTTGGGTACTTTGGCTGTCCATTCATTGGCTAAAACTCAACAGCAAGAAAATCGTCTGGACCCATCACAATGTCCATCCGCATAAGGCCAATAGCTTTGTGTGCCGACTTTTGATGGATACCATCAAAGATAAATCCGATAAAATCATCATACATACCCAAGAGAGCAAAAAGCACTTTACCTCGAGGGAGATCGGTAAGATGCTCTATTTTTTTCATCCCCTATTTGACAGGGATCCGCTCTTTTTGGAGGATCAGGACGTGCCAAAGACAACCGATATATTGGTATGGGGACGAGTGAGAAAGAGCAAAGGAGTGGATGATTTTCTTCAATTCATGAAAGAGAGAAAACTCTTTGAAAAGTACCGTGTTCGTGTGGTGGGAAAATTTGAAGAGGGTACTTTCCCGGGGTATCTAAGGGAGTACAGCCATGACAATTTACTTCTTGAAGACCGCTTTGTGACCGAGGAAGAATTAAATGCCCTTCACCGGGAAGCCAAATTCGTCTTTTTCCCCTACACTGGATCCAGTGTGCTCAATTCCGGAGCACTGATTTCTTCCATTCCACGGATGACTCCTATCATTGGTCCTCGTGTGGGTGCATTTAAAGAACTGTCGGACAGAAAGCTGATTTTCAGCTATGATGTCATGGATGACCTGGAAAACTACCTGGAATCAGCACAGGCGGTAAGCCCTGAAGAAAATAAGGCAAAAGTGAGGGCTTTTTTTGGTGAATATACCTGGAGCAAATTTTCTGAATTTTTGTCACATAATCTATAATTCAATAAAAGAAGTACATAACCGAGCACAATTATGGAACCTACAGTTACTACTTATTTTCAGGGCAATACCCAATTTGACAATACGGGTGATGTGCTCATCAATAAATCCCTCATTGAGCTCTTCAGAAACTATGGAAAGATAGTGCTCAATGACCAGAAGCTACCGGATTTTTATAAAGCAGCCTTGGAATTAAAAAAAGAAGAAGCCAGCTCCAATGGAAAGGGGAGTTTTTACAGGCAGCTGTTCGGGAAAGCACTGAGCAGCATGTTTAAGAAGAGCCAAAAGGTGGTCATGGTAGCAGGACCTCCCGGACATATTTTTGGAAACTCCAGGGAGAAAATCAAAAAGAACCTGGAATACTCGGTTTTTTTAATCATGCTGACGCTCATGGGGGTCCGTATCGTCAGGATGGGGTTTTCGATGGGCCCCATTGGCAAGCAACAGGCAGTGAGTGAGCGGGTAAGGGCCTGGTTTACCCATCATTATTGGGTGAGGGATTCTATCTCATTGTCATTGGCCCACTCGATCGGTATACCAAAAGCACGTTTTTTTCCGGATCTGGCGTGGACTTATCATGCCAATGGCGTAGACCTGTCCAAGGCAAATAAGGATGAAATCATTTTTAGTTTCCGTGATTCCATCTACAAAGACGATGCGGGACAGCGATACAAAGATGCGCTCATTGAGCGGCTGATGTATATCATCGATCACCTGAAGGGACAGTATAGGTTAAAAATCACCTATCAAGTGGCTGGAGATTATGATTTCTGCAAGGCATTGTATGAAATTCTTCTTGAAAAAGGTTACGATGTGAGTTTTATGGAAGAACAGATCACCCTTGAAACCGCCGGGGAAGCTTATCAAAATGGTGTCGCTATTCTTACCAACCGCCTCCATGGGGCACTTTTGGCCGCAAAGTACGATGTGTTGCCGTTGGTATTGACCGATATTGACAGGCACCTTAAGATCAAAGGAATTTACGAAGATGCAGGGCTGAGTGATTTACTCCTTGAAGCCGGCCAAAGCAATGATGCATTGCTTCAGAAAGTGAATATGCTATTGCATCAACGAGAGGAGATATTCCGAAAACTTGATGACCTGGAAAAGCGATATGAAGCTTTAACTACCGAAAGTATGCAAAGGGCACTGAGATGATGAGGAATCAAGGCCGTGTAGTTATCAAAATTCACCAAGATGTCAGACCGAGCCGAAGGATAAGCCTGAATTAAGACAACCTTCAAACGTTAGAACCCTATAACCTTCAAATCTCTAAACCGATACCACTACAATTATGAAATTACTTTACTTGTCAGGAGCTCCAAGAGTATCTACTCAACTAAAAGCCGACGCGGGAGGAGCAAGGGCGCATATCCTGGGGGTGATCAATGGCTTCAAAGCGCTTAATTGGGATGTCTCCGAATTCATCGTGGGTAACAGAATCATGAAAGCCGGTCACAAGACCGATTTTCAGAAAAGCCTCTCCAAGAGTTTTTTTAAGCGTCTGGCGGCTGACATCATCCGGATTACTTACGGTATGTACAATACCCGACTTTCTTACCGGAAGCATCGCCATGTCGACTGCGTATATGAGCGTTTGGGTGCTTTTCAGCTTATGGGAATGAAATTTAGGAAAAACGGTGTGCCCTGGATCTTGGAAACCAACAGTGTGCTTTACGAAGAGGCAAAAAATGACCGAAAAAGCATTATCCTTTCAGGTGTCTGCAAAAGAATGGAAGCCAGAGCATACGCCTCGTGCGATTACTTGATCTGTGTTACAGATGAGCTGAAAACCATGGTTCTGGACCATTTTAATATTGATCCTGCCAAAATATTTGTCGTGCCCAATGGAGTGGATACCGACCGTTTTGATCCGAACAGTGTGGCTCCCATCCGTGAGCATGAAGAATTTACTGTAGGATTTGTGGGCTCCGTGATCGCCTGGTGCGGAGTGGATGTGCTGATCAAAGCTGTAGAAATCCTTAGAAAGGAAATTCCAATCAAGGTAACGGTGGTAGGCGATGGGCTGAAAAAGAATGAATGGGAAGCAGACTGCAAGCAAGCCGGACTGGAAGATACCGTTAGGTTTGTCGGCCGCAAACCATGGAACCAGATTCCGAGTTACATCGGTGGTTTTGATGTGTGCTATTCAGGCCAGGTGGCCACCACATCAGGGAAGATGTACCATTCACCATTAAAAATTTACGAATACCTTTCTATGGGCAAGCCCGTTATTGCGGCAAAATTCCAGGATGCCGCCAATATGATCCAGGATGGGAATAACGGTTTTTGTTTCAAGTCAGGAAATGTGGAGGACTTAGTGGAAAAAATCCGCATGGCATACCGCTTTTTTCAGGAAGGGAAGTTTGATGTGGATACCATCAGGCAGCCCGTCGTAAAATCCCACAGCTGGAAATCCAGGATCGAATACATTTTGAAAGAAACGAAAACACTAAACTGATATGGCCTACCAACTACTAGGAACAGAAGTGGATGATTTTAACTTGTCTTCACTGCTCGATTTTATGGTCCACTCTGCGCGATCAAAAGAAAGAAATATCATCCTCAGCCAAAATCTTCACGGGATCTATACCTATCACAAATCAAATTCGGAACAGCTCAAAAGCCTCTATGCCATTGCCAGAAAGCGCATAGACGGTATGCCGTTGGTATGGCTGGGAAAAGCGTTGGGCTATCCGCTTACCAAAGAAAACCGCCTGACCTGGGTGGATCTGATGGACCCATTAATGGAACGTGTCAGGGACGAAAACCTGAAGGTGTTTTACTTGGGAGCAGATGAAGTCAGTGTTTCCAAAGGTGTTAAGATTTTGAAAGACAAGTATAAAGGACTGGAAATAAACTATCGTCACGGATACTTTGACAGCCAAAAAGAAAGCAAGGAAAACCATGATATAGTGACGATGATCAATACGTATGATCCAGATATTCTGATCGTGGGGATGGGAATGCCGCGACAAGAGCATTGGATCCTTGGCAATAAAGATGAACTGAATGCCCCGGTAATCATGACTTGTGGAGCCGCCATAGAATACGTGGCGGGCACCGTCAGCACTCCTCCAAGATGGATGGGCAGGACAGGGCTCGAATGGCTATACAGGCTACAGGAAGATCCCAATAGGTTTTGGTTTCGCTATTTGATCGAGCCGTGGTATATCTTTAGGCTGGCAGCCAGTGATCTCAGAAAACCTCCACTTAAGCGGATAAAGTCCTAACCAACCACATTTCCCAGTACACCCAAAAATTCCTTCTATCGTAACTGACTTATTCACCCAACTTATCGATAAACATTATAGGGAATGTTGTTCAATTCACTAGATTTTGCTGTTTTCTTGCCATTGCTGTTTTTTCTCTATTGGTTTGTTTTTCCTAAAAACATCAAACAGCAAAACGTCCTGTTATTAGCAGCCAGCTATGTGTTTTATGGTTGGTGGGACTGGAGGTTTTTATCGCTGATCTTGTTCAGTACGGTTCTGGATTATCTGATTGGCAGGGGAATGGATAAGACAGATGATGAGCCCAAACGTAAATGGCTGTTGACCTGCAGCATATTGGTCAATCTGGGATTCTTGGGATTTTTTAAATATTACAATTTCTTTACTGACAGTTTTACGGAAATGTTCAGCTTATTTGGGCAGCAAATCCACCCCCGAGCCATCAGTATAGTGCTTCCGGTCGGTATCAGTTTTTATACTTTTCAGACGTTGAGTTACTCGATCGATGTCTATAAGCGGAAACTGGAACCGGCAAAGGATTTCGTGAGTTTTGCCACCTTTGTAAGTTTTTTTCCACAGCTGGTAGCCGGGCCAATAGAGCGGGCAACACACCTATTGCCGCAGTTTTACAGCAAAAGAAAATTCGATTATGCATTAGCTGCAGACGGTACCAAACAGATTCTTTGGGGGTTCTTTAAGAAGGTGGTGATAGCGGACAATTGCGCCGAATATGTCAATATAATCTTTCAAAACTACCAGGAGTATTCTGCCAGCACCTTAGTCTTGGGGGCGGTGCTGTTTGCCTTTCAGATTTACGGGGACTTTTCCGGATATTCTGATATAGCGATCGGTGTTTCCAGGTTGTTTGGGTTTGACCTTATGAAGAATTTTGCCTTTCCGTATTTTTCCAGGGATATTGCTGAGTTTTGGAGGAGGTGGCATATATCGCTTTCCACTTGGTTCAGGGATTACCTGTACATTCCACTGGGAGGAAGCCGGGGAGGATTATGGATGAAAATCAGGAACACCTTTATCATATTTTTGGTCAGTGGATTTTGGCATGGTGCCAACTGGACTTTTGTCATTTGGGGAGCTTTGAATGCACTCTATTTTTTGCCGTTGATGTTGGTTGGTAAGAACAGAAGTAATTTGGATCAGGCAGCGGAAGGAAAATTGTTCCCGACATGGAAAGAGGCAGGACAAATCCTGGTAACCTTTGGCCTTACCTGTCTTGCGTGGGTGTTTTTCAGAGCCGAAAGCGTGGCCATGGCCATTGATTACATTGCCAATATATTTTCAGCCTCCATTTTAGCTAAGCCGGAGGTGTTTCCTATAGGGATTTTGGCCTTGGTGGTATTATTTGTAGCCATCGAATGGCTAGGAAAAGAGGAAGATTTTGCGATCCAATCCATAGGAGTGAAATGGAGACGTCCATTGCGATATGGCGTGTATTACGGGGTTGTTATACTGATCTATTTTGCCGGCAACTACTCCAATGAAATCGAGTTTATTTACTTCCAATTTTAGATAATCATGAAAGAATATTTTCAAAAATTATCTCCATTCTTACTGGGGGTATTAGCCATCAATATTCTGGTGACCTTTGTGGTGGACGGTCTATATTACGAGCCTTATACCAGGATGATCAGAGAGATCAAAGACCAAAAACTAAAGGGTATCATCATGGCCGATTCCCATGGCCTTCCTCTGAAACAAACCCTAAAGGACGAGGGGATTGTCAATGTATCATGGGGAAGTGATTCTTATGAGGATATGAGGAACAAACTGCAGTATTACCTGAAGAATCATGACATGGATTATGTGATTATCTCTGTGGATAATCACCTTTTATCCAATTATCGTGAAAATCTAAATAACATTGAAGCATCACTCAATTATGTGGATGAAGTGACTTCGGCATATGGTTTTTGGAAATACACTTACCTGAAATACATAAAAAGGTACTTCTCATTGATAAGTCCCAAAAACAGGGATATATTTTTGGCAAGAACGAAGTCCTTTTTGAAAAATAATTTGGTCAGGGAAGAGTGGAATGAAAAAGAAAACAAGGCTTTTCTGGGTAGAAAACGGGTCGATTTACATTTCAGTAATTTGAGAAAGTCCGATAAGCTAGCCCAAGACCTGGAAACCATGATTGAGATGTGCAAAGCCCATGATGTAGAGGTAATCGGTATGAAATATCCCCTCACTTCTGCTTACTATACCGCGATGAGTTCGGCCAATTTCGGTGCAGACGAGGTGCTCAAAAAGCATGGCTGTAGGGTACTGGACTTTCAAAAAGTATTTTTGAAAAGAAATGATTTGTTTTCGGATGAAGACCATCTCAATGAAGATGGCGGAAAAATATTTTCAAACCTGATTACAGATAACCTGGACGATTATCGTATTTCTTTTAGTCAATAGTTTACGGCTTTTCCCAATCATCAAGCCATTCATCATCTTCAAAAAATGGATGGTGATAGGAATCCTTTTTGGGGTAACCCTTCAGCAGGTAAGGTGCCAGCCAACTGATAAAAACAGCATTGAACGTTATGCCCATCCGAGAATCTTTTTTCAGAAAGAGGCGATGGCGGAACTGAAAGGCCAGATCAGCAAGAATGCGCATTGGGAAGATTTGGACAAGTTGGTAATGGGGGAGGCGGAAAAATTACTTTCCAGTCCAAAATTGACAGGGAAGATACAGGGAAAAAACAGGATCAACCAATCTCGGGAAGCGATAAGGCGTGTGCTGTTTTTGGGCTATGCCTATCATATGACCCGGCAACCTGCGTATCAGAAAAAGGCCAAAGAGGAATTGCTTAATATCTGTAGTTTTGAGGATTGGAATCCGGAGGTGTTTTTGGACTTGGCAGAGATCACCATGGCGGCTGCAGTAGGATATGATTGGCTGTATCCCCAGCTGTCGAAGGAGGAAAGGGGGCTTGTCAGCAGATCCATTCTGAAAAAAGGACTGGAGCCTTCCTATGATCAACGCTACAGCGATTTTCAACAATTAAACAATAATTGGGGCCAAGTCATCAATGCTGCTTTATGTTTGGGGGCGGTGTCGGTTTATGAAAGTTATCCCGACATCGCACAAAAGACCATCGATCGATCACTGAGGCTCACAGACAGGGCCTTGGAGGAGTATTGTCCGGACGGGATATATCCGGAAGGTTTTATGTACTGGATATATGGTAGTTCGTACAGCAGTATGATGTTTTATACGTTGGAAAATTTACAGTATAAAAAGGCTCAACTTCCAGAGTGTTTTTTAAAATCAGGAGCTTTTTATACCCACATGATAGGTCAGACTGGGGAACCTTTCAATTGGAGTGATGTATTTTCTGTCACCAGTTTCAATCCGGCTATTTTCTGGATGGCAAAGGAGTTGGGAGATCTTTCCCTCTTATGGAATGAAAAGCAATTACTCGAAAATCAACAAACCGATGATTTAAAAGAATACCGGTTGCTTCCGGTGACCCTACTAATGGGGGCTTCGCTTCCTTTGGAGAAGGTCACTTATCCTGACGGGCTTTGTTGGGCAGGAAATGGAACAAATGCCATGGCCGTGATGCGGTCTTCATGGGAGGATCCCTCGGCCCTGTTTTTGGGATTTAAGCTGGGCAATCCCCGGGAACATCATGGACATATGGATATGGGGTCTTTTATCCTCGAAGCGGATGGGGTACGGTGGGCCATCGACATGCCAATGCAAAATTATCATGCAGCTGTCTTCAAGCACGTCAAGCTTTGGGATGATAAGCAGCATGGAGACCGATGGTCTCTAACCAGGACCAGCAACCATGGCCATAATACCCTGACATTGGATGATTCGCTGATGGATGTGGGTGGAAAAGCGGAATTGATTCGATGGGGTGATCGAGAGGGTTTTCAATTTGCTATCGGTGATCTGAGCGATACCTTTTTGCGAAAAGACAGAAAAATCAATCGAGGTGTAGGGATCAAAGAAAAAGAATACGTGATCATCCGGGATGAAATAGCGGCTTCTGACAAAGGAGTAAATGTTTGTTGGAAGATGGTAACCAAGGCGAGGATAAAAGTAAAAGACAATGAAGCCATTCTGGAAAAAGCAGGAAAAACGCTTCGTCTTAAAATATCATCCCCCAAAAATGCCAAGATTCACATCCGGCCGGTAAATAACCACGGTCAGTCCAAAGTATCCCATAAGGGAGCAAAGCTGGTTGGATTTGACATTGATGTCAAAGAAGAAGAGTCAGCAGTGATAGAAGTGCTGCTGATCCCAGGATCAGTCTCCGTCCCACCCGAATTCCGGTCTCTTCCACTGTCCGAATGGTGAAAGCGTTGGGTGTGGGGTGTCCGGTGTCATATGACCGTGGAAGATGAAGAGACGGAAGAGCGTGAGACGTCGCACCCCAGTGGGGCGAAATTTTAGTATCTGCTGGGACGGAGAAGCCCATTGTAATAATTAAGTTGATTCCTAAGGCATAAGTTGCCTGCTTACCGGCATGGTAGGCAGAAATTGCCATGGAGTTATTCTCCGGTTGTGGCAAGTCTCCGACGTGGCACTTCCTAATATTGAGCCTGTCTGCCAAGGCAGGACAGAGTCGGGATAAGGGGTGCGGCTATTTGTTATTTGATACTCTTATCTGGGGGTAGTTACAAACTACACTCAATTATCCCTTCAGTAAGGATCATACATTACTGTCGGCAGACCTTGAAACGGTACACCTTTCCGGCCTTGGAACTTTAGCTTTAAAAAGAATAATACGGTCATTAACACAAGAATCGATTCACCTTTTACATAAAAACGATAACCCAATACCTAAGGGGAATTTCCCAATGTTTTTACAGCGCTACTGTTTAGTTCATTGTTTTTAAACCATCAATTAATTAATCGAATGAAAGTCGAAAAAATATGTTGTATTGGTGCCGGATACGTTGGCGGTCCCACCATGGCTGTAATAGCCCAAAAATGTCCGGATATCTACGTGACCGTAGTGGACATCAATGAAGAAAGAATCAAAGCATGGAACGACGAAAATTTGGACAATCTTCCGGTGTACGAACCGGGCTTGGACAAGATAGTCGCCGAAGCAAGGGGCAGGAACCTTAGATTCTGCACCAATGTGGAAGGCGCCATCCAAGAAGCAGACATGATCTTTATCTCTGTCAACACGCCCACCAAGACCTATGGAGAAGGAAAAGGCCAGGCAGCTGATCTGAAGTGGATCGAGCTTTGTGCCCGTCAGATCGCTGCAGCAGCGGAATCCGATAAGATTGTGGTGGAAAAATCCACGCTGCCTGTGCGTACTGCAGAAGCCATCAGGGACATTCTGGAAAACACCGGTAATGGTACTAAGTTTCAGATCCTTTCCAATCCCGAGTTTTTGGCCGAAGGAACGGCCATCGAAGATTTGATGGATCCAGACCGGGTGCTGATTGGTGGGGATACCAAAACAGCCGAAGGGCGTGAGGCGATGGAAGCATTAGTGGATGTTTATGGCCACTGGGTGGCAAGGGAGAAAATCCTGACGACCAATGTTTGGTCCTCAGAACTTTCGAAACTAACGGCCAATGCCTTTTTGGCACAGCGAGTATCATCCATCAATGCCCTGTCTGAGCTGTGTGAAAGTACTGAAGCGGATATTAACGAGGTATCACGGGCCATTGGCACCGACAGTAGAATTGGTAGTAAATTTCTAAAAGCCTCTGTAGGCTTTGGAGGATCTTGCTTTCAGAAGGACATTCTCAACCTGGTGTACATCAGCCGAAGTTATGGATTGACCAGTGTGGCCGATTATTGGGAGCAAGTCATCAAGATCAATGATCACCAAAAAGGAAGGTTTGCCAAAAACATCATCCGCTCACTATACAATACGGTCAGCGGCAAAAAAATAGCGTTCCTCGGCTGGGCCTTTAAAAAGGATACCAACGATACCCGTGAATCCGCTGCGATCTATGTGGCAGACCACCTGCTCAATGAGGATGCCAAAATAACGGTGTTTGACCCAAAAGTAAGAGAGGAACAGATGCACAGTGATTTGGATTATCTTAATTCCAGAAACAAGGTGGACAATAGAAAGCTCATGAAAGCAGAGCCTTGTCCGTACGAGGCCTGTAAAGGTGCCCATGCTGTGGCAGTACTGACCGAATGGGATGAGTTTATCGATTATGATTGGCAAAAAATCTATGACAATATGCTTAAGCCCGCCCAGGTTTTTGATGGAAGAAGTGTGCTGGACAAGCAAAAGTTGAGAGATATTGGTTTCAGGGTGTATACCATTGGAACGGCCTGATATTTTTTCTGCCGTGTGTAGTAAGTGTGTAGTTCAAAGAAGGGAAGTCCTTTATTGAGGGCTTTCCTTTTTGGGCTATTTCTACGGGATATTGCCACTGAGTTTGACGACAGATTTAACCACACCACATCTAAAGCATTTTAAATTTATGGAAGCATTATCAGAAAAAATTTCTATACAGGGTAAATCCTTACCAACTGTTATGGATCAGATCAACCGGTTTGCCAAAGGATTTCCTTATTTGTCCATTGTCCGTCCTGCCCAAGCTACTGATGGAGTTACAGTGCTGTCTGAAGGGCAAATCAAAAGGTTGGGAGAGCACTATTTAGCGCAAAGCAATAGCCTCAATATTGTCAAATTTGTACCAGCCAGTGGAGCAGCATCAAGAATGTTTAAGAAGCTCTTCGAATTTTTGGATGGTGATGGCTACTTGGCGTATAACCAAGATGCCGAGCAATTTATAAAATACCTGAAAAACTTCCCTTTTTATGAAGATCTCGACAAAAGCCTTGCTGGGATCGGAAGCTATGTTGGGCTGGCATTACAGGATAAAGACTTTAAACTGATCATTTCTCAATTCTTAAACAACAGCGGGTTGGGATATGGAAGCTTGCCAAAGGGCTTATTGAAGTTTCACCGGTATGAAGATCATGAAAGGACTCCCGTACACGAACATTTTGTAGAGGGCCTGCACTATGGAGTGGGCAAAGGGGGCAAGGTAAACCTGCATTTTACTGTCTCAAAAGAGCATTTGGAAGGATTTAAAGCAGAGTGTGACCGGGTAAAATCCTTGCTTGAAAAGGACCATAAGATCACATTTGAAGTGACCTTTTCCCAGCAAAAACCTTCTACCGACACGATCGCTGTCAATGTGGACCACACCCCTTTTCTCAAGAATGACGGAAGTTTGCTGTTTAGGCCAGGAGGACATGGGGCCTTGTTGAGCAACCTGGCAGAAATTGACGGTGACTTGATTTATATCAAGAACATTGACAATGTCGCTGGAGAAAGGGCCAGTTTGATTTCAAAAGAATATAAAATGGCCATGGGAGGATTACTCCTTACCATCCAACAGCAAATTTTTGATTATTTGGATGCCCTGCACGAGGGTAGGGATGGGGTAAAAGAAGAAATTGAAGATTTTTTACAGCGTGAACTGTGTGTGGTGCTTCCAGAAAATTATTGGCACAGCTCATTGCTGGAGCAGCGATCGTTTCTTGTGGGGAAGCTGGAAAGGCCTATCCGTGTTTGTGGAATGGTGAGAAATACAGGTGAACCAGGAGGAGGGCCATTTTGGGCCAAGAATCCGGACGGTACAGTTTCTCTCCAGATCGTAGAAAAGGCACAGATAGATCCCGAAAAGCAGGATGCATTATTGACAGAAAGCACCCACTTCAATCCGGTAGACTTGGTTTGTTCCATCAAAAGGCGGGATGGTAGCAACTTTTCCCTACACCAGTTTACGGACCAAGAGGCGGGACTGATCAGTGAGAAGTCCCTGAACGGAAAAGCGCTGAAAGCCCTGGAATTACCGGGCCTGTGGAATGGCGCCATGTCTGACTGGAATACAATTTTCGTGGAAGTACCACTGGAGACGTTTACTCCAGTAAAGACCATTAATGACCTGCTGAGAGCAGAGCATCAGCCAGTAGTATAAATGGAAAATAAAGCATGAAGGAAAGATTGATGAATAGAATAGGATGGTATGGCGTGTTTGTAGTGGGTGTGATATGTGGGCTGAATGCATGTCAGGAAGGGTTGGAACCCGACGAAGAAGTGGTGGTGTACGAAAATGACTTTTCTGGAGAAAACCCACAGGAAATTCGCAATGGAAGGTTGCGGAGTTTTGATGGAACTTCTGTATTGGGCAATTATAATAATGAAGAGATCGCGGTGCAAGTAGACAATTTGCCTTCCCATAAAATGCTGAAAGTCACTGTAGACCTATTGCTCCACGATTCTTGGGATGGTAATGCCGGTCCTTCGGGTGGACCGGATATTTGGTATTTGAACGTGGATGACCAGCCCTTGGTAAACGCCACCTTTTCCAACCAGCCATGTGAGTCCACGTGGTGCTTAAGCCAATCCTATCCAGATCCGTACGGAAGGCATAATGACCCTAAAACGGCCGCGCTTGAAACTGAACTTCCAGGCCTCTGCCAATATGCCGATTCCCTGGGATGGACGACGAAATACAGTATTTCAAAGATCATCCGTCACAAGGGAGATCAGGTTACAGTGGTCTGTGGAGATAAAACGGTGCAAAAGCACTTGAACAGTTCCCAGATTTGTGATGAGAGCTGGTCATTGTCCAATATCAAAGTAAGTCTGGTAGAATAACTGTACCGGATAAGAAGAAGAATAACTAATCTATGTTTACCAAGATAAAAAAGGGAATAGGGCTAACTCTTCTACTGTTGTCAGTGGCCTATTTTACCAGGGGGCAAACGACCAACTTGAATGCTCCTTTTCTAAAGGAATACTTAAGAAGACAGCAGTTGATCGGGAATTTTAATCCGGACTATTCGCTGACGATACTTCCACTGACGCCAGAATTAACTGATTTAAAAATTACTGAGCACAAGAAGAACGGTTGGTATGGGGCGATTTACGGGCAAAAACAGGCATTGACCTTTGATCATGGAAAAGGCAGTATCAAGATGCTTCCTGAGATGATAAAGGGCCAATATAATTCGGATTATGCCTTTGGTGTCAATGATGGAGCCATGATACCGAATACGGGCTTACAGACCTTGATCAGTGCTGGTTTTTACCTGAGATATGGCCCGTGGAGCTTACAGTTTCAGCCTGAATTGGTCACGGCACAGAATTTACCGTACGATGGTTTTCCGCAGCAGCATTGGGGGACTACTTGGGATCAGTATTATGAATGGTTAAATACTTCTGACATTGTCGAGCGGTTTGGGCCTTATGCCTATGTAGAATATTTGCTTGGGCAGTCCCATCTTAAATACCATTATAAGAATCTAGCCATCGGTGTTTCATCGGAAAATATCTGGTGGGGACCGGGAAGGAGAAATTCCCTGCTGATGAGCAATAATGCACCGGGTTTTTTGCATGCAACCTTGGAGACGAGCAAACCCTTCGAAACGGATATTGGTAGGTTTGAGGGGCAGTTGGTTGTCGGAAAATTGAGGAACTCGGGTTACCTTCCTCCCGGCTCAGATTATACATTCAGGCAAACGCCTTTATATATTCCCAAACGGGATGAAGATGAGCGTTATATGGCAGGGATTATCATAAACTATCAGCCCAAATGGCTCCCTGGTCTGACGGTAGGGTATAGCAGTGTTTCCCAGATGTATCGAGAAGATATGGATAGTTTCGATGATTATTTGCCCATTTTTAATAGCGGCAAAAGACCTGCTGCTGTGGTAGACCTGGACGTGGAGCAACGTAATCAGTTAAGCGCCGGGTTTTTCAGATGGGCCAGTCCGGGAAAGTTATTTGAATTTTATGGAGAATATGGCACCAATGGAAACAGTAAGCCTTTCCGGGAGATGTTTATATATCCAGACCTGAACAGAGCCTTTACCTTAGGGTTTACCAAATATATCCAGCTAAAGGATCCGGATACTTATCTGGGGGTACAATTCGAAACTACCCAGACGGGACAGACGGTAAGGGAAAATATCCTCGCAAAAAACAGTTGGTATACGCATCCATATGTCCGCCACGGCTATACCAACAATGGCCAAGTCATGGGGGCAGGCAATGGCCCGGGG
Organism: Echinicola soli; assembly: GCF_006575665.1. Taxonomy (NCBI): domain Bacteria; kingdom Pseudomonadati; phylum Bacteroidota; class Cytophagia; order Cytophagales; family Cyclobacteriaceae; genus Echinicola; species Echinicola soli. The sequence goes on along the minus strand of NZ_CP041253.1, from coordinate 4,543,272 downwards.
AGCAACGTGATTTTCGCTGAAGTCAGCTGGAACAGAAATTTTACCAAGCTGGGGATTCAACTCGAACGAATCGTCTATAACAATGACTTTTACTATAAACGCTTCGAGGAAATCAAAGATTGGCGGCGAAAGTATATGGATTTGGTACCTTCGTTTGTAGCAGATTGGCAGGTATACCGGTTTTTGGTATCCGCCAAAATCCAATATGTCAATTCCTGGAACTATAAATGGTACCTGGAAAATAGCACTGATGGAACCTATTGGGTCTCTGGTCTTGACAAAAATAATTTAGTGGGACATTTAAGCTTGATGTATTTATTAAAATAAGGAGGAAGGGTTTTTATTTATGCACAGCTGATATGATTGAGTGATAGATTGAAAAAGACCTTATGGGAGAAAAGAGGAAGCCAAATGGCTTCCTCTTTTTTTGTGTTTTTTTCAGGCTGAAGAAGCTATATTTATTATTTTTAATGATTGCTAAATCGTTAAATATCACGTCCTTAGTTTGTTGAAATAGAAAAAGTTTTATTTTTTACGGAAATTTTTCTGATTTGTGGGGTCGTTTGTGGGTTTTTTTATCTCTTTATGTTACGAGATGGCTAAAAAGCCAAATAAAAATTGAAATGAAACCCAAAAAAGCACCTAAGGTAACCGATAAATATCTAATCCGGTATTCCGAAAAGGAGTACTTGGAAATGCCGGATGAACTGGTGTGGGCGTCCTTTAACAAAGGCAATGAGTCCACTTTCAGTTTCCTGTATAAAAATTACGCTGCTGATCTTTTTGCTTTTGGTTACCAGTTCTGTGGCGATGCCCATTTGGTGGAAGATTGTATCCAGAACCTTTTTATATATCTCCGGAAAAGGAGGGGAAATCTTGGAGAAGTTCGTAGCATTAAGTCCTACCTCTTTAAGTGCATTCGCTGCGAAATCATTAAAAGATTGAAGGAAAGAGGGCAGTTAATGGACACCGATGAAATGCATTATAAGAACTCCTTCGCACTTGCACTCTCTCCCGAAACGATCCTGATAGAATCCGAACATCGCGAACGACAACAAAAGAGAGTGAACCAAGCGTTGGCCCAGTTGACAGTGAGGCAGCGTCAAGCACTGCTGCTGCTCTATGAAGAAGAAATGAGCTATCGCCAAATCGCAGAAGTGATGGGCTTTACAGACGTTAAATCAGCCAGAAAGCTCGTTTATAGGGCACTTTCCAGTTTGAAAGAGATCTTCCTAAAAAAGTGAACCAAGTACATGAACAAGGATAAAAACATATTGAAATACAGGGACTATGAGCTGGAAGATTTTCTGGCAGATGAGTTTTTTATTTCCTGGGCTAAAAACCCCGATGGTGAGGGAGGACATTTCTGGGAGAAGTGGATTGCTGAAAATGCCATTAAAAGAGAAATGGTTATGGAAGCAGCTTCTATGGTACGTTCCCTGACGTATAAAAAAAGACCTCAACTATCGGATAGAGCTTACCTGGATATTTTTGAGAATGTACTCCGATCCGACCCTCGGTCAGAAAATGAAGATCGCCCACAGCAAGAGAAATCTTCTTGGCGATCATGGTTTGGAATTCAAAAAATAGCTGCAGTTCTAATGTTTGCTTTTTGTTCGTGGGTAGTAGTTCAGGTATATATTATCGATCCTCAAAAAGAAGAAATTATTACAGAAGTGGCATGGGAAATCAGTGAAAATCCACCAGGGATACGCTCGACCTTGAGGATGGGAGATGGCAGTATGATCAGCCTTAATGCAAACAGTAAGTTGTCGTTTCCTGAGCATTTTTCAGATTCCATTCGCCTGGTAAGGCTTGAAGGAGAGGGCTTTTTTGATATTGAGGAAGATGGAAGACCCTTCATTGTAGAGTTGGGCAGTAGACAAGTAGAAGTGATGGGAACGACATTTAATGTACGTAACCCTATGAACGGTGAGCTTTCTGTAGCATTGATTTCGGGCAAAGTAAAGGTAAAGGATGAAGTAGGCAATCAAGTTATCCTAAAACCTACAGAAATGCTTAGTATCCATCAAAACGGGAAGTTATCCCTGACGAGTTTCGATTCACTGGAAGTCACCGGGTGGAAGGACAAGGTGTTGGTTTTCAGAAAGTCAGACAAAGAAGAAATCATCCAAAAGATCAGCGACTGGTACGGAGTGGAAGTCACCTGCGATCCCCGCATTAAGCGTTCGTGGGCCTATTCGGGAGAATATAAGAATGAATCACTCGAAAACGTCCTGAAAGGAATCAAAAGGACCCTTGGTATCGACTATAAAATGGAAGGAAAACAGGTCAAGTTGATGAAAGGCAGGAGCTAGGAGGGCAGATAGCAAGCGTAACAAGACATAGAAATGTATCACGTAGCAAGATGCGAGTATTAAAGATGGACGGGGTATCAAATCCCGAGCAGCGAACTTATTAAGCCCATAACTCAGGGACCAAAAAACAAAATAACCCAATAACCTAACCCTAATACTATGAAAATCCCCAATTCCAGTTAGAAAAAAGTGGCAGCAAGGAATCTGTAAATTCCCCACTGCCAACATTTTTTCCTGTCGTGAACTTTCGCCGGTACAGACAGGAAGCTTAAGCAGTAATCACTTAAAACATTTAAAACTATGCAAAAAAAAATACTGAGACAATTAATAAAGATGTCTATGAGAGTTTTATATGGGTTTCTTATCCAGTTGGTGTTTTGCACGGTATTGCTGGCCAATACCTCAAATGCTCAGCGGAAGACCATTGAAGATGTGCGTGTGGATGTCCGTCTGCAGGATCGGACTCTGCAGGCAGTTATGAAAGACCTGGAGCGTAAGACTGACTTCAGATTTACATTTGATACAAATGGTGTCGATACCGACCAAAAAATGGCCTCTGATAAATTCACGGGTTCTGTATATGATTTACTGGTTGTATTGTCCCGAGAAAGTGGCCTGAGCTTCACGCAGATCAATAATAATATTCACGTAAGTGAAAATGAGAATAAAGGGAAAGTAGCGATCAAAGAGGCTGCTGAAATCACCATTAAAGGAAAGGTAGTTGATGAGGTGGGAATGGCCTTGCCCGGACTGACGGTCAAGATCGAGAGTTCGGGAAAAGGTACTGTCACGGACCTGGAGGGGAATTACCAGCTCACAGCAGAAGAAGGCGATGTGCTGATATTCTCCTTTATCGGTTTTCAGACCCAGCGGGTCCAGATCGGTAATCAGACGACCATTGATGTGATCATGAAGGAAGATACCCAAGCGTTGGAAGAAGTAGTGGTCGTGGGATACGGAACCGTGAAAAAGAGCGATTTGACCGGTTCGGTGGTTTCTTTGAGATCAGATGAGCAAAACCAAGGCGTCAATACCTCCGTGGACCAACTACTGAAAGGCAAGGCTGCCGGCGTCAATGTGGTACAGAACAGTTCAGAACCTGGAGGAGGGATCTCCATCAGTATCCGGGGTGCCAGTTCTGTAAACGCAGGTACGGGACCCTTGTACGTGATTGACGGACTGCCCATTGACAATTCGTCGATGACCACCAGTGGTGGGGGAAATTACCCTGATTCGAGATCTCCCACCAATCCTTTGGCGGCTATAAACCCTAATGACATTGAGTCCATCGAGATCTTAAAGGATGCTTCTGCAACGGCCATTTATGGTGCCAGAGGGGCCAACGGCGTGATCATGGTGACTACCAAAAAAGGTAAATCCGGGCAGACGAGAATCAATTATGATGGCTATGTGGGCGTCCAGAATGTCGCCAATAGATTGGATGTGCTCAGTGCTGAGGAATACCAAATGGTGATGAACGGTATCATTGCCGATGGTGGCGGAATAGCAGACCAGACGGTCGATGTTATCGAAGATGGCGGTACCAACTGGCAGGATGAACTCTTCCGTACAAGTGCTCCGGTGACCAATCAAAACCTGTCTTTTTCAGGAGGAAATGAAAAGACCAATTACTTCGCAGCGCTCAATTACTTTAATCAGCAAGGAGTGGTCAAGAGTTCTGCTTTTGAGCGGTACAGCGCACGGCTAAATCTGGAAACCAAATTTTCGGACCGCTTGACTGTGGGACTGAACATGAACACTTCATTCAGTGAAAATGACCAAGTGCCAGCCCAGTCTTTTGGGGTGAATGAAAACAATGGAGCCTTGTATGCAGCGTATAATTTTGATCCGACATTGAGCATTTATGGCGATGATGGTCGCTACAGGATTTCACCTTATATTTCGATCGATAATCCCCTGGCCTTGGCCTATGGTAAAAATGCGATGATCGAGCGGTATCGCAATATGGCTGTTACTTATGCCAACTATAAAATCCTTCCTGAGTGGTCTGTAAAAGTGAATTTTGGTACAGATGTGACCAACCAGAGAAGAGATGTCTATATCGATCGATCTACCTTGGATGGCCTTGCCAATGGTGGCATCGCAACGATTTTGCAAGAGCGTCAGTCCAACTACCTGATGGAGTTAACTACCACTTATGATAAGACCTTTGAAGACCATCATCTTACTGCATTGGCCGGAGTGACCACTCAAAAATTCTCCATGTCCAATACTACCAGTCATGGCAAGAGTTTTCCATCTGATGCTACAGGAACGGATAACATCGGCCTAGGTGACCCTACCCAGTTTAATATCAACAGTTTTAAGGCCACTAACCGTTTACTTTCCTATTTAGGTAGGGTAAACTACACGTTGAAGGATAAATATTTATTTACTGGAACGCTACGGATAGATGGTTCATCGAGGTTTGGTGAAAATAACAAATACGGCTATTTCCCATCTGGTGCTTTTGCCTGGAAAGTGAAAGAGGAATCTTTTATGCAGGATTTGGAAGCATTAAGTACTTTTAAATTTCGGGCCAGTTGGGGTCAGACCGGTAACCAGGAAATCGGTAATTATCTTTCCATCAGTACTTTTGTGCCCGGGCCGGATGCTGTTTTTGATGATCAAAAAGTATCCACCACCCAGCCTGCCCGTATTCCCAATCCCGACCTGAAGTGGGAGACCACAGAGCAATGGGATATTGGATTGGACTTTGGACTTTTTAGGGATCGGGTTTTTGGTAGCCTGGACTATTTCGTTAAAAACACCTATGATATGCTCCTCTACCTGCCTATCCCTACTTCTACAGGATATACCAATAGGATCACCAATATCGGAAGTGTAAAAAATTCAGGTATCGAAGCAGCTATTACTTCGGTAAATTTTGATGGGGAATTTACCTGGACCACAACACTTAATCTGGCTACTGTGAAAAATGAGGTCACGAGCCTTGGAGGCGTGGATCAGATTATCGGTGGAAGTGCGGGTTTTGCCAATCAGATTTGGATGATCAAAGAAGGATTGCCCATGTATTCCTTTTATGGCTACCAAGTAGATGGTGTTTGGCAGGAAGGCGACGACTTTGACCAAACGACCGATAACGTGGTGCCTGGAGATATGAAATTCCGCGATATCAATGGTGACCAAACGGTCAATGCGGACGATAGAGAGGTGTTGGGGAATTCCTTTCCGGATTTCACCTATTCTATTGCCAATACCTTCGAATACAAAGGATTTAGCCTGTATGTATTCTTCGAAGGAGTGCACGGCATCAGCATGCTGAACAATAACCTTGTGGACACCTATTTCCCGATCAACTTTAGAAGAAATAAGTTTGCGGAGCCTTATCTCAATAGATGGACACCCGAAAATCCATCCAATGAATACCCGTCTTTTGTCAATCCAACGGCTCAGGGACAAAAGGAAGTCAACTCCTACACTATTCAGGATGCTTCCTATCTACGGTTAAATACCCTTACGCTAAATTACACCATTCCGATGCAGAGCAGTACATTTCGCAATGCACAGGTGTATATAACAGGAACCAACCTGTTGACCATTACCGATTATGATGGAGTGGATCCGGCAGTCAATCCCAATGGTAATGCCAATATCAGGATTGATTACAATGCCTATCCTACCGCAACTTCGTTTTTGTTAGGTGTAAAACTTGGATTTTAAACAGAAAAGGACATGAAAACTATAAAAATACTAAAGTATAAACTGATCGCATTGTGCTTGGGATTGATGTGCGCCTGTTCAGGTATGTTGGATGAGGAACTGTTTTCCCAAATGGCCCCGGAAAACTACTTGACCACCCAAGAGGGAATCAAATCGACCTTGGATGCCGCATATGCCGAAGGTTATCTGAACGGATATTCCCACCACAGTGTGCGCAATATCGAAGAGTGGTGTACTGATATCGAGTGGGAGACCGGTGGAGGCGAAAACCGTACCGCTGTCCTGATGATCGATTTTACCTGGGATGCATCAGTAGGTTGGATGTACGGTGATATGTGGCTGAAGCCTTATCGGGCCATTCGAAATGCGAATGTCGTGCTCGAAAACGTGAAATCTGCAAATATCGGTGATGAGCTGAAACAAACCTATGCTGCCGAGGCGAGGTTTATCAGGGCGTTGAGTTATTACTATTTACATTCCTGGTTTGGTCCGGTGCCATTGCGGCAAAGTTCTGAAGATGAAATTTACTTGGCACGACCTTCGGAAGAAGAAATGCGGCAGTTTATTGAGTCCGAGCTTTTGGCAGTAATTTCTGATTTGCCTGCTCCGGGTGAAGAACAAGCTTATGGAAGAGCTACAAATGGAGGTGCAAGAGCACTGTTGACAAAGTTCTACCTCAATACCAAGCAATGGCAAAAGGCAGCCGATATGGCCCAAGAGGTGATGGATATGGGGGATTATAGTCTGTATCCAGACTATGCAATGCTTTTCAGAGTGGAAAATGAACAGAATTCCGAGTTCATACTTGCTTACCCTCAGATCCCAAATAGTCCAGGAAACAATTATATGAATGGAGCATTTCCAGAGGGGTTTGCCAATCATCCCGAGACAGGCTTGACTTTCCAAAATTCCTGGAGGAATTGGGCAGCACAATACCGGTTGTACGATAGCTTTTACAATTCCTTTGAGGAAGGTGATGCGAGAATGGGCCTGATTATCGAAAGCTACGTCAATGGTCAGGGCAATACGGTTTCCCTGCTGAACAATGACAATACTCGCTCCTTTAAATACTGGCCTGATCCCAATGGACTTGGTAATGAGCATGGTAATGATGTGCCAGGAGTTCGCTATGCAGATATTCTCTTGAGCAGGGCCGAGGCCCTTAATGAGCTAAACGGCCCTAACCAAATATCCATCGACCTGATCAATATGGTCAGGGATCGGGCAGACTTGGATCCGTTGGAATTGAGCGATTTTATGTCTACCGCACAGCTAAGGCAGCATTTACTCAATGAGCGGGCTTGGGAGTTTTATTCCGAAGGCAAGCGTCGTGAAGACCAGATCAGGATGGGAACATTTGTTTCCTCAGCCATCGATCGAGGCGTCACCAATGCCAAACCTACCCATGTGCTTTTCCCGATTCCTCAAGCAGCGCTGGATGCCAATGAGATGTTGGTGCAGAATGATGGATATTAAGGGAAGGTGAAAGTAGTCAGTATCAAGTAATGAGATGAGTATTGAGTATTAAGACTTGAGACTTAAGACACGTGTAACCTCATTGCGAACGCTGAGCAACGGAGTGAAGCAATCTCCTTCTCTTTAGACGAGACTGCCTCGTTCCCGATAGCCTCCGGGACAAGCACAATTCGTTATGGATGGTTGCAGCCCCCGTCATAACCAATAATGAGCAAAAGTCCGGAGGAGTTTGGAAGGAATTGGTCTAAAATTCAATCTAGGGAAAGACCAGTTATTACTATGTTTGACAATGAAACCCAATGATTAATCCAGTCAACTATAATCAGGGAAGTACATCCTTCTCCTGGTAGGGGAGGTTAAGTGCTTTAGGGAAGAATAAGTGGAGATAAGTACCCACTCGATTGGATGCTTGGCTGGATGAATGTCTGGATATATTGGTGGGTTTAGGTCCAAGCTGGAAGATTTGGACCTGTTTCACAACCTGGTTTACCAAGGATGGGGGATTTGACGGATTTGTGTTAATAATTGTGGGATCCATGACATTCATCCAGCAATGGTTTGTGCATATTTAAATAGGAAACCAATGACCAGTACAATTACACAATGAAACCAAATAACCTAACAAAAAACACCTCCTTTATACCACTGGGTTCGAAAGACCTCTGGCGCGTTTTATCCGTTTGTGGATGTTGCTTGCTGTTGAGTATTTTCATCATTTTCAAATCATCGGCAAGGCAACAACCCAATATGATCGTTTATCTATCCGATGACCTTGGCTACTTGGATGTGTCGGTATATGGAGCGGATGTGGTAAAGACCCCAATACTGGAAAAGCTCAGCGATGAGGGAATGACCTTTGACAATGCTTTTGTAGCTTCGCCTTCCTGTGCGCCGAGTAGGGCGGCTTTGCTGACCGGCCTGATGCCTGCTAGAAATGGCGCTGAGGTAAATCATGCATTTCCCAAACCAGCTATTCCGTATTTGATCGGCCAGCTTAAGGACAATGGTTATTCGGTTTTTGCTTTTGGAAAGGTGGCTCATTATGGTGGTAATGAAAAGTGCGGCTTTGACTTTCACCATGATGAGCAGACCGGCCTGTACGACAATATCAGCGGATATTTTGATAGCACCAAAGTGGAAGGACCTGTCTGTATTTTTGTCGGAGACCGAAGGCCTCATGTATGGTGGACCGATAAGTTGGACTATGATCCTAAAAAAGTGGATTTGCCCCCATATTTCATCAATACCAAATCTACCAGGGAGCATCGAGCACGGTATTATACCGATGTGACCGGTATGGATGGTGAAATGGGACAGGTACTGGATTATCTTGATGAGATGTTAGATGACAATACTCTTACACTGTTTACCAGTGACCACGGCGCACAGTGGCCCTTTGGGAAGTGGAATCTCTATGATGCGGGTATCCGGACACCACTGATCGTAAAGTGGCCGGGTAAGATCACCCCTGGAACCAGAACGAAAGCGATGGTGAGTTGGGTGGATATTTTACCGACTTTGCTGGATGTTTCAGGTAGTGAAATCCCCCATAATTTGGACGGAAAATCTTTTTCGGAAGTACTAAAAGGGAATACCAATGATTTCAGGGATGTAATCTATACCACCCACACTGGTGACGGCAACTTCAATGTTTATCCAATGCGGAGCATTCGCAATGAGCGCTACAAACTCATTGTCAATCTGATACCCAATGCCTATCACACCAACCATTCGGATATTTTGAGGAAAGACGGGGCGGGTGCTTTTTGGGACAGCTGGGATGATCAAGCCGCACAGGATCCTTTGGCAGCTGCGGTGGTCCAGCGGTATTTTGTCCGTCCGGCAGTGGAGTTTTATGATCTTGCCAATGACCCCAACGAGCAGCATAATCTCGCCAATGAGTTGGCATATCAGCCTTTAGTGACCAAAATGAAAAAGCAATTGGACAATTGGATGGTAGCACAAGGTGATGAACAGAAACTGTACAAGCAACCTTACTACTTTCCTGGTCCCAAACCCAATGGAAAAACCATACAAGAACGAAAAAATGAACATTAAGAAACAAGTTGTTTTAGCCTTGTTCGGTGGAGTGCTGACACTTTCTGGTTGTGGGCAGCATTCAAAAAAGGCGATCTTTGAGCAGCATGATGAGGCCATTTATTTGAAAGATGGATGGATCCGTGACCCTTATATCTATTTGGACAATTATGGCTATTATTATCTTACAGGCACTACGCCCTTGCCCAATGATCCACGAGAGGAGACAGAACCTTATAATACAGGGCTGGACGCCCAAAATATGGAGCTGTTTGGAAAACCTAGCATTGTGGGGCACAAGATCAGGGTTTGGAGGAGTGAAGACCTGCTGCACTGGGAGTCACTTGGTGAGCCTTTCGATCTCGCCGAAGGCTACTGGGCCCAAAAAATGCCGGATAAACTGAACGAAAAGCCGGCGAGCGACTGGAGGTTGTGGGCTCCGGAACTGTACCATATAGATGGCAAATGGATCTATGTGCATACTTCACCGGATCCTGTCAGAGGTGGGGCTAATTTAGCGATCTCGGAAGGTGAGCACATGGCTGGGCCTTTTTCCTTTCCCATGGGGGATGATATGCAGAATAAACATGACCCAAGTTTGTTCAAAGACGATGATGGAATATGGTATTTGCTTTGGGGAAACACCTTTATTGCACCAATTAAACCCGGTTTCTCAGGGCTAGCGGCAGAACCAAAACGGATCGATCCCGCCAACAGAGTAATCGGTCATGAGGGAGCTACCTTGAGAAAAATAGGAGATAAGTACGTGCATTTTGGAACCGCCTGGTCTACAGACAAGATGCGAAAAGGCTCCTATAACCTATACTATTGTACCGCTGATAACATCACCGGACCTTACGGGCCAAGGAAGTTTGTAGGACGCTTTTTGGGGCATGGAACTCCATTTCAGGACAAGGATGGCAGATGGTGGTGTACGGCATTTTACAATGGAAATGTGCCTCCAGTAAGTAAGGATGGAATCCAAAACAAGGATTTAGGGGAAACTGCCCAAACAATCAATGAACAAGGGACGACCATTGTGCCTTTGGAAGTGAAGGTTTTGGAGGATGGTGAAATTTATATCCGTGCGATTGACCCCGATTATGCCCAGCCTGGTCCGGATGAGGCACAGCGGTTTGAGTAATGCCTGTTTTGCAGTAAAATGATGTAAAAACATCATTGCGAACGGAACGGTAGTGGAGTGAAGCAATCTCATGTTCGATAGGTGAGATTACTTCTTTGTCGTTACTCTTTCCCGCAATAATAATTAGGAGAGACCATGACGAAGACCAATTGCATATGAGTCCGTTTTGAAGCTTAAAAAAAATAACAAAGATTTAGTTGAAAATATCCTATGAAAAGTAGTTGTTTAAAAGTAATTAAGAACTGGGTTCCTTTGGTAATACTGCTATTTGCAGTTACCATGGCGATGGCCCAACAAAATGAAAAACCCAATATCCTGTTGATCCTTGTGGATGATCTCAAACCCAATTTGGGCGCTTTTGGAGATGAACATGCCATCAGTCCAAATATCGATGGATTGGCCAATAGCGGAATGCGCTTTGACCAGGCTTACTGTAATCAGGCTGTTTGTGTTTCCAGCCGGTATAATCTGATCTTGGGCTCTCGTTCTACAAGTACGGGACTGTATGATTTTGGAAAGGAATTTAGAGATGTCATTCCCGATGCGGTGACCATGCCCCAATATTTTAGGGCTGCTGGATATCATGCCGAAAGCATGGGCAAGGTCTTCCATATCGGCCATGGCAACACCAATGACGAGGCTTCCTGGAGTATTCCACACTGGAAAGAAAAAGTGATCGAATATGTGGAACCAGAAAGTACCAATGGACAGCTAACCCGTGAAGAGGCATTTTTTGAAAACACACGCATGTACATTGAAGATACTCCTCCAAATCACGAGTTGCCACGGGGGGCAGCCTGGGAAAGTCCGGACGTGACAGATGAAGCCTATGCCGATGGACGGGTGGCTCGACATGCCATTGACCGGTTGCGGGACTTGAGCAAGGATCAGGATCAACCGTTTTTTATGGCAGTAGGTTTTGCCCGTCCGCATTTGCCCTTTAGTGTACCCCAAAAATACTGGGACATGTATGATCCCGAAACCCTTCCACTAGCGGAATTTGAAGAAGGCCCGGAAGGAGCTCCTGACTTTGCCGTCAAAAGAGGAGGGGAGATCAACCAGTTTTTTCCCATTCCTAACCACCAGCACATTTATGAAGATGATTTGCAGCGAAAGCTGATACATGGCTATTATGCCAGTTTGACCTATATGGATACCCAGGTGGGCAAAGTGCTGAAGGAATTGGAGCGATTGGATTTGGACGAAAATACCATTGTGGTGCTTTGGGGTGATCATGGATGGCACTTAGGGGACCACGCCATTTGGACCAAGCACACCAATTATGAGCAAGCAAATAGAATCCCGATCATTTTCAGGGCTCCTGGTGTGACTGCCAGTGGAAGCAGTACCAAGCAGTTTGCCGAAACAGTGGACATCTTCCCGACATTGGCCGCCCTGGCAGGTTTGGGCCGACCGGTGGGACCTCAGCCTATTGATGGCATTGACCTTTCGCCAACGTTAAAAAATGGCCAGACCATTATCAAGGATCACGCTTATCATGCCTATAACCGTGGAGGATACTTGGGAGAAGCCATTAGAACCGACCGCTACAGAATGGTGCGTTGGACGCATACACAAGATAAAGATAAAGAAGTGATCTATGAACTTTACGATTATCAGGAAGATGCCCAGGAAACTAAAAATATTGCAGGTGATCATCCGGAAGTGGTGAAAGCACTGGAAGCCAGACTGGCCAAGTATCCCAAAGCAAAGAGGATTCCTTAAGTTAGCCAGCAGGGAAGGATGAGGCCAAAAGCAAGTAAGCAGACTTGAGTGTCGAGTAACCAATAACCACCCTTCGGCTTTGCTCAGGGATCCAATAACGAATAACTTAATAACCAATGTCGAATTGTTCTACTAAAAAAATCCAAGGTAGTAGCCGATAGTAATACCACAGACCCATCCTATCGGATCCCGGGGTGCGTTCCGGGTCTCTGCCCATCACGATCCCGCGTCAGAGACGGCGGGATAACCGGAAATCGTGAAGCCTACCAATTTTCAAGGTAGGCTTCTTTTTTGATCTTGTACATTGTGTTTAGCACTTTTTAAAAGATAACTCTTAAGGCTTACCTTATCCCCAAGGTGCGCTGGATATTAAGCCAATATTTTTTTCTTCTGCCCATGTAGGGCGATACTTTTGGATTGTAGGGATAGTGGCGGTCTTTGGGGATGTTATTGATCAAAAGAGCAATCACCAACAAGATGAGCGCACCAGTGAATACAGGGCTGAGCACATAGAAAAAGCCAAGTTCTTTTACTTTAGTGGTACCAATAACAGCGATCAAGGCAGTCGCTCCACCTGGTGGATGGAGTGCTTTTAGGATTTGCATGGCAATGATAGCCAGTGAAACCGCCGTGGCACAAGTCAGCCAAAAAACATCAAATTGACCAACGGTTTTCATCACCGTAACCCCTACAAAAGCACTGACCGTGTGCCCAAGGATCAGGTTTCTGGGCTGGGCAAGTGGACTATTGGTGGCACCGTAAACCAGTACTGCAGAAGCACCAAAGGAACCAATCAGGAAGACCTTTTCCAAAGCATTGAAATGATGCAGTTCCGACTGGATAAAAGCAATGCAACCAATACCCAAAAAACCACCCACAAAAGTCCAAAGATGATCGATAGGATTAAGTATGGTCTGTTTATAAACTACGTATCGGGCTTTTCTGTACCCTCGATTCACTTTTTTCACTGGCTGGTTACATTGATGGCAGTGCAAAAATAAAGAAGCTTTTGGTAATTGGCACAATGCTGTAGATTTCAAGCCCATCCTTATTTTTATCGCCCATAACGAATGGTAATGGCATAGGGCTAACAATGGGCGAACGGTATAAAAATAGAAACTATCTCATAACCTCAGTTCGACTCATTCTGAAGTCAGGAAAAATCTCAAATACAAATTCGTTTATAAATAGGTTTTGAGATTTTTCCTGCCGTCGAAAAGACAGCCTATCCCAACAGGATCCCAATAGGATGAAGTAACCCCTTGATGGTACAGTAATAGATGGTGGTTATTGGTCAATCTTGCAGTATACCAAAGTAAAAATACAAGGTTCTTTTTACGGGGCCATCCATGTGGTTGTTTTGGCCCATTGGCCCATAGACAGAGGCGTTTCCAGTGATCCCTAGGGCGAGTTTGCTGCCCAAAGCTGGAATTCCGTCCAAGAAAGAAATATCACCCTTTGGGAGGGCAGGATAGCCGCTAGGTCCTGAGATGCCATAGAAGTCAAATAAACGGACGTAAAGATTAGGCTCTTTGGCCACGACGTAGAATTTACCTTGGGCCGTGTTGATTTCCATCCAGGCAATGTCACCAAAATATCCCTTGAATTCAGGATATTCCCATGGAGTGGCTCCAGTGTGGGTGTCGTTGTACATGTTTTGATGTTCGTCAAACCTTCCTTGCGGGCGGTTTTTCCATACACGGAAAGGGCCTTTTCCAAGCCACTTGGCACTGATGACATTGGCTTCAGGGTAATCAAAGCTAATGCCTGGATAAGCATAATCACCTTCAGGCAATTCATATTCATAATTGAGTGTCACCCAGCCATTGTCGGCAATGCTCCAATCGGCATACTTCAGAGCACCTTTATAATTTACCCTAAATACGGCCTTTCCGTCTTTTTCTTCGTAGGAAACGTCGTTGACGCTGATTTCTCCTTCTGTGAAGACAGGGCCATTGCCGAATGACAGTTCAGGGCCAGAAGGTTTTTTGATATGGATAAGTTTCCCATCAGCCTTGCTGAAGGTCAGGGCAAACTGGCCACCGCTAATGGTCAAGACGCTATCTTTATCTTCCACTTTGCTGGTTTCATCCCCTTTGGCCATAATGGTTTCCTTGATCAAATTCTGGTTGGGCTGTATGCGCCAAGACCAGGTATAGATTTCCTCACCATGGTGGTCGGTCGCGGTGAGCATTAGCGCATCTTGCTCATTCCAGTTGGTTGGTAATGGAAGCGCTAGCGTGCCGGACGCGGTAGGGGCTAGGTCTGGGCCTTGTAGCTGGCCAGATTGCACTGTTTCATAACCAGTTTTGGGATCCCCAATATCGTTAAATGATACTAACTTCCAGTGAAATGAAACTTTAGCAAGATTGGTGAAATGGTAACGGTTTTCTAGCTTAAGGACCCCGTCCCAATTGGAAATATCATCAATAGCTTCAATGTGAACGGGCGAATATATTTCCTTGATGGCGTAAACACTACCTTCCCTTTGGCGGAATGGGCCGACCAATCCGTCAGGGGCATTCAATCGATTTACATCTATTTTATTGTGGATGTCCGTTCTGATGATGCCTTCATCGGACAGGACCCAGAGAAAGCCTCCCGCTGACAGCTTTGATTTCCACATCAGCTCCCAGTAATCAGTAAGTCCTGCAGCTCCACCACCATCATCTTGGCCGTGCAGGAATTCGGTGGGCATGTAGATGAGGGTGTCTTGCAGTTTATTCTGCAGGCTTTTATAATTTTCATAGTGGTCGGTGTCCACACCATTGTGGGAATTCCCAGGGCGGTGATGGGCATGAAGGACTGGCCTTCCCGAAGGATCGTACATCCCAAAATCATCGTCTAATTCCTTATTGGTTCCACCCTCATTACCATTGCTCCAAAAGAGGATGGACGGGTGGTTAAGGTCTCTTTCGACCAGTTCCTTGACCAATTTCTCACCAGGAGCGGTGTCATAGGCGTTTTGCCACCCCGCCAGTTCATCCATTACATAAAGCCCCAAGCTATCACAAAGGTCTAAAAAGGAAGGGTCAGGAGGATAATGTGCCGTTCTTACCGCATTCATGTTCATTTCCTTGATGAGCAGGATGTCGTTAAGGTCTATTTCTGGTGTCAATGATCGCCCGGTTTCAGGCCAAAAAGCATGCCTATTGATACCTTTCAGCTTGATTTTGGTGCCATTTACATAAATGCCATCACCCCGTTTGATCTCGATGGTTCGGAAGCCAAAGCGCTCATGGATCTCATGGAGTGGTTCTCCTTTTTGCTTCAGACTGAGTGTAAGGTGGTAGAGGTTGGGCGTTTCTGAAGTCCAAGTGTTTATCTTGTCCAATTTTTTGGAAATAACGACCTTTTGGTCATTCTTTTTAGTCTTTGTTTTAAACTGGCTGACGATCTTGCCGGACTGATCTGTAATCGTTGCGGCTAATTCGGCATTTTTCTCCAGCCCTTCCAGTGTCACTTCTGCACTAAATGAGCCGTCAGCTTCCGCAGTGATGGCGGCTTGGGCGATGTGCTCCTTTGGCATGGCCTGCAGGTAAACTGGTCGGAAAATACCGCCAAAGATCCAATAATCAGCGTAACGCTCAGCACGATTGACTGAATGGTCGGCTGACATTTTGCTCACAGTGACTTCGAGAAGGTTTTCTTCGCCAAATTTGAGTTTGTCGGTGATGTCATATTTGAACCGGTAAAAGGCACCTTGGTGGATATCACCAGCCAGTTGACCGTTTACTTTTACTTCCGTATCGGTCATGGAGCCTTCAAAAACCAATTCAATGGTGCTACCTTTCCAGTCCGAGGGAACTTTAAAAGTATGCTTATATTTTCCCCGCTCATCGGCAAAGCGGAAATTTTTGCCGTAAGTCACATAGTCCCGGCCATAATTATAAGTGCCAAATCCTTCTTGCTCCCAATGGGAAGGGACACTGATCGTCGTCCATTCACCACTGTTTCTACCTCCTGTGCAGAAAAAATCCCACTCTACGGTGTTTTTACTGTCGGTGCCGCTGAGGTATTGTTTTTCTGTTTGTTGGGCATTCAGGCCAAAGGCCAAAAACATAAAAAGTAACCATGTCGATTTGGCTACACACGCTTGCATGCGTTTGGGTATCATATCTACTGTCATTGAATGTTATGGGTTGTAAGTACCAATTAGATTCAAAAAAAGCACATTGTTCCGACAAAACTGTTCTGCATTGGGGGGGGAGGCTGGGAAAAGAACCAGGAAGAAAAGTATCAAGTATCGGGTAAGAAAGATTAAAGACAAAAGCACCTAGATGGGAGTATTGAGTCAATTTACTCCTCGCTGCGGCGGGGAGGTTAGGTGGGGGTGTTTTGAAGGAAAGCGTAACCCTAGAGAGCCTGTAAGACCTAGCAAGTTTTCCGCTCATATAGTTTGAGGGTATATGAAGAGCCGAAATTGTATGTCTGACGAAAGGAAGAGCATGCTGTTCCTGATTTGTACTCAGGAACTCCCGATGAAGGGGATTTGTAATCCCCTGTTAGAATATATTGGATATTAATCGTTGACGTTTATAATCTTTCAATTTTATAACTTTTAAATTCCTGTAATTTGTATGATGTATGACAAATTTATATCTTGATGAAAATTATCGTTCATGGAATTTAGCGAGATAGGTAAACGGAAATCCCTGAGTGCACAGGTAGAGGAAGTGCTGACCCGGTCTATAAGGGAAGGGAAATACCTTCCAGGACAAAAAATCCCTACTGAGAAGGAACTGTGTGAGGTATTTAATGTCAGTCGGACCGCCATCAGAGAGGCCGTCAAGACATTGAGTGCACGGGGAATTGTCGAAGTGAGAAAGGGGAGCGGAGCTTTTGTATCAGAAGTAAGTGTGCAAAATGCGTCAGAGATGTTGAATATGTTCTTTGAACTTTCTTCTGATTCGGATTTGATGCTGCAGACGATTGAGGCCAGGCGTGTACTGGAACCGCGAATCGCTGCTGAAGCAGCCATGAAACGTAGCAATCAAGATATCCAACTGTTGGAAAAGAATATGAATGCTATGCGAGTGTGTGCTTTGGAGGATAAACAGCACGAAGCGGAATTGGATAATGACTTTCATAGAATTTTGCTTTCCATTACAAATAATAGTGTACTGGAATTGCTGCTGAGTCCCGTGTTTGGCCTAATGCCAAAATTCAAAATGGATGTATTTGCCAAGCCCGCATCAGGTAACCTGGAGGGCGAAAAAGCCAATATGCTCAGCCATCATCAAGAAATTTTGGAAGCGGTGATCCGCCAAGATCCTTTTGGGGCTCAGGAAGCCATGGAGAAGCATTTGCACGATACCCGCAAAAATTATCTTCATTTTACCAAATCCATTGACCGATCATAAGCATGACCAGAGAAGAGACTTGTGAAATTATCCTACGGGAAAAACTTATTGCGATCGTCCGTGTCAGAGATGCCGGTAACGTTCCGGTGTTGATTGCCGGGCTGGTGGCTGGAGGTATAAGCGTGTTGGAAATCACTACCAATAGCCCTGATTTTACAGTAAAGATCAAGGAAAACAGGGAGCGATATCCAGATATTTTGATTGGTGC
This sequence comes from Echinicola soli, assembly GCF_006575665.1. Lineage (NCBI taxonomy): Bacteria > Pseudomonadati > Bacteroidota > Cytophagia > Cytophagales > Cyclobacteriaceae > Echinicola > Echinicola soli. The sequence continues at coordinate 4,525,317 of NZ_CP041253.1, read as the reverse complement.
GGGCACGGTGACCAACAGGGATCTGGCCATTAAGGCCATAGATGCGGGAGCCCAGTTTTTGGTTTCCCCAAACACCCATTCTGGAGTCATTTCTGTAGCCCATGATCACAATATTCCGGTCGTAATGGGTGCTTTGACACCCACTGAAGTAGGGGAAGCGCTAGAACAGGGAGCAGATATCATAAAGCTGTTTCCCGCAGGAAATTTTGGGCCAAGCTATTTAAAGGCGATCAAAGCACCTTTTGATAAGGGGCGCTTTTTTGCCGTTGGAGGTATCCATCTGGAGAACATGGAGAAATGGATGGAGTCAGGAGCCGATGGGCTAGGCTTGGGCAGTGTTTTGACACATATCGATGGCCTCAAGCTTACAGAAGAAATCGTCGCCCACAATGCCAGGAAGTATGTAGAAAAAATAAAGCAATATGAATAAAGCGCTAGCCATAGCACGTATTGAGCTGTTCAAAGTGCCGCCAAGATGGCTTTTTGTGAAAATTACCACTAAATCAGGATTGATAGGATGGGGAGAGCCAGTAGTGGAGGGGAAGGCAGACACCGTAGCGGCATGCGTGAAGGAGATGGAACAGTACCTGATTGGGCGACAGGCCAATGAGATCGAAGATATTTGGCAAGTGCTCTACAGGGGTGGATTTTATCGTGGAGGGCCGATCTTGATGAGTGCCATCTCAGGTATCGACCAGGCACTTTGGGATATCAAAGGGAAACACCTGAATGTGCCGGTTTATGAATTGTTAGGTGGGGCTGTGCGCCAAAAGATGAAAATGTACTGCTGGATCGGAGGAGACCATCCCGAGGTGGTTTTGGAACAAGCGCAGGAAAAGGTCGATGCGGGATACAGGGCCGTCAAAATGAATGCCACAGGAAAGATGGACTGGGTGTCCTCGGTAAGGGAAACCAAAAAAGTGGTTGAAAACATCCAACTGATTCGTGAGCATTTTGGCGACCAGCTGGATATTGGCCTTGACTTTCATGGTCGTGTGCACAAGCCCATGGTCAAGCGGTTAATTGATGAACTGACGCCGTATAACCCCATGTTTATTGAAGAGCCCGTGCTCGCTGAAAACAATGATGCACTAAAGCATATCTATAGCTATTCATCCATTCCCATAGCCACGGGAGAGCGGATGTTCTCCCGCTGGGATTTCAAGGAAATCCTGCACCAAGGCGTGGTGGATATCATTCAGCCGGACTTGAGCCATGCTGGAGGAATTTCCGAAGTGCGCAGGATAGCTGCAATGGCGGAAGCCTATGATATTACCTTGGCACCACACTGTCCTCTTGGTCCGGTATCCTTGGCATCAGCGTTGCATGTGGATTTTGTCTCGGCCAATGCGATTATCCAAGAGAGCAGCTTGGGAATTCACTATAACCAAGGATTTGACCTGTTGGATTTTGTGAAAAACCCTGAAGTCTTTGATCTAAAAGATGGGGCTATTGGATTGTTTGATCGGCCGGGGTTGGGAGTGGAAATGGATGAAGAGAAATTGCGGGAAGGACAGAAAATAGGGCACAGTTGGGCAAACCCCGTATGGAGAAATACCGATGGAAGCTTTGCAGAATGGTGAGGTGAATATCTAGGCCCAATTTAAATATTACTGGCGTCTGAGAAAACAATCGTCAAATTGAAAAAAAATCAACTGTTTACACCCCTAAATCCCCTAAAGGGGACTTTCTAAAGCTCCCCTTTAGGGGATGGGGGCATTTTAGGAATTGGAATAAAAACCCTCAAACTTCTATCTAAAGACAGTTTTTGATCATATTTGAAATTTACTCAGACTCCAGTAATTAAATATAAAGAATAGTAAGTGATAAAAGTGTCCACTAAATTCAGGACGTGACATTTCGGGTTCAATGCCGTTTAGTTAACGTATGTCCCCGATAGTCATGCGGGGCTGACGACAGATCGGGAAAGGCTATTCGTCGGAATGATAACCTTGTCACTGTCCGCTCTTAGCTAAACGGCATTAATTTCGGGTTGAAACCTTTCAACCTTAGAAACTTTCAACCCAATAATATATAACCCATAACCCTAAACTCCAATGACCTATTTGATTGCTTTGATCCTTTCGCTGGCGGTACTGATTACAGGGATCATAAAATTTAAAGTACATCCCTTTTTCATGTTGCTGCTTGCCGCGCTTACTTATGGTTTTGCTGCGGGGATGTCTGCACAGCAAATGGTAGAAGCAATCAATATAGGTTTTGGGGAGATCTTGGGAAAAATTGGATTGATTATTCTTTTTGGTGTGACGATCGGAACCATTCTGGAAAAGTCAGGCGGGGCATTGGTCATTGCCAATCGGATATTGCAGCTGATCGGGAAAAAGTCCATACACCTGGCGATGATGCTAACAGGGTATGTACTGTCCATACCGATATTTGCAGATAGCGCTTTGATGATGATGAATCCATTGAATAAGATGCTTTCAAAAAAAGCTGGTGTGTCCTTCGCCGGAACGACAGCGGCCTTGGCGATGGGCTTGACCGCTTCCCATGTGATGGTGCCCCCCACACCAGGACCAATTGCCGCAGCAGGGATTCTTGGTGCCAACTTGGGCGATGTGATTCTTTGGGGGCTATTGATAAGTTGCTTGGCATTGGTTCCATGTTATTGGTACGCCAGGTCTGTAGCTGACAAACTTAAGGTGTCCGTAAAAGTGGAGGTTCCCAGTCGGCCTGAGGAGCAACCAGCACTATGGAAATCACTTTTGGCCATTTTAATCCCCCTGCTATTGATCTTGGTGAAATCGGTACTGGAATATCCTGCTGTGAATCCGGGGAGTGGCTTTCTTGTGAGAATATTCTTGTTTTTGGGAACGCCGGTAATTGCTTTGTTGGTAGGGGTTATCCTTTCCTTGCTATTGCCCAAAAAGCTGGATGAAGCTGTTTTTTCTTCGTCAGGTTGGGTAGGGGAATCCCTAAAAGTGGCTGCCCCAATCATTCTCATTACAGGTGCCGGAGGAATATTCGGTAAGATGCTACAGGAATCAGGCTTGGCCGAGTCGGTCACAGCGGGATTTAAAGGTGCCAAATGGGGAATTTTTGTACCCTTTCTTTTGGCTGCTTGCTTAAAGACTACCCAAGGAAGCAGTACCGTGGCCTTGGTGACGACCGCATCTATTTGTGCTCCATTGATGTCCTTTCTAGGGCTTGACAGCACTTTTATGCAGACGATGACCGTGCTGGCGATTGGTGCGGGATCATCGGTGGCTTCGCATGTGAATGACAGTTTTTTTTGGGTGCTGACGCAATTGACAGGTATGAATGTGAAGCAAGGGTATCAGGTGCAGACGGCAGGTACTTTTGTTTTTGGTGTAAGTGCCATGTTGTTGATTTATATTGTTACTCAAATTTTAGCATAGAAAATGAACATAAGGAAAGTACTATTGGGATGCTCGCTTGGGGCAGCCGTGGCTTGCTCAAACAGCAAAACATCCGATAATATAAAGCAGGAAATCGAATCAGCATCACCTTCATCCTTTTCCATAGAAATCCTGGATGATGAAGCCTTGCAGGTGATTGCTCCAGATGCCAAGATCCATCGGATGGCTTCAGGCTTTGAATGGGTGGAAGGACCGCTTTGGATTGAGGAAGGCGGTTTCCTGTTGTTTTCGGATATTCCCCAGAACAAAGTGTACAAAATGACAGCAAATGGTGATACCAGCATTTATCTTCATCAGTCGGGCTATTCGGGAGAAGGTACATACAGCAGAGAACCCGGTTCAAATGCCCTTTTGTTGGATAATGATGGCCAACTGGTATTGATGCAGCATGGAGACAGGCGGGTGGCCAAAATGATGGCAGGCCTTGATGTTCCATCTTCTGAGTTTTCCAGTTTGGCTGACAGCTATCAGGACAAGCGCTTCAATAGCCCCAATGATGGTGTGTTTGATAGGCAAGGCAATCTTTATTTTACTGATCCTCCATATGGTTTACCCCCGGAATATGCAGGAAAGGAATTGTCCTTTCAGGGTATTTATTGTTTGAAGAATGATGGGGATTTGCGCTTGGTGGATTCTCTGTCCAGGCCTAATGGGATAGCGCTGTCGCCAGACGAAAAGTACCTGTTTGTGGCCAATTCTGATGAGAAAAAAGCCGCTTGGTTTCGTTATGTCATAGAAAATCCTGGTGAGGTAGTAAAGCGTGAATTGTTCTTTGATGCTACAGACAAAGTCAAACTTGGGGGCAGCAACGGTCTTCCGGATGGAATGAAAATGCATCCAGAAGGTTATTTGTTTGCTTCAGGGCCGGATGGCGTGTGGATATTCAATCTTGAGGGCAATGTGTTGGCAAAGATCCATACAGGCCAGTTGATTTCCAATTGTGCCTTTTCTGCCGATTTGCGGCAGCTTTACCTGACAGCGGATGGGGATATTTTGCGCGTGGACTTGAAGTGAATGGTTTGTTTCCGCGGAAACTTAGGCCACGGATTACACGATTTTGGATCAAGCGGAAAAGCCGGGGGCTATGTAGCTTCGCTTTTTGGATAGCACGCAGATGACGCTGATTGGCCAGATTCTCGCCGATTCTATTTAAAAATTTGAAAAGCCAAGAGACGACAAATAAACCCTGACAGGATTGGCAACTCCGTGGCTTCTATGATAAATGCCACAAAGGCTCTAAGGCACAAAAAGGTTTAGTTGGATTTTGGGACCAGCGGAAAAGAGGGGGGCTATGTAGCTTCGCTTTTGGATAGCGCGCAGATGACGCTGATTGGCCAGATTCTCGCTGATTTTTTTTATACCGGAGCACGCATTTCTATTGCTAGATTAAAGAGAAATATGCTTGCCAAAACCACCTAGAAATCTCTCATCCCCCAGAAATATTGCTTGGTTCACGATTTTTATTTAGATAAACATTAGAAATGCCAATCTCGATTTATCTTCATTAATACACAAGGATGAAAGCCGTTTTTATAAAAGGATGCAGCATCAGGAAAATTTGGTGCTGCATCCTTTCTAATCCTACTTCATGTTCGGTTATTTTAGGAGATTCCTTCCCGATGTATCGGAGACAAAACACGCTGTCATACCGAGGAACAAGAGATCTTTTTAAGGTACTTTCTTAATTTGACAAAGCAGGACTAGTGGGGAATATTAATTCAGGTGTTCTTCGATCAGTTTTTTTGTTTCAGCGTTACTTATACGGAAATTGTTTCTGACCACTTTCCCATCTTTGTCCACAAGTACATAATGGGGGATACCGCTTATCTGGAATTTTTGGGAAAGGATATTCCATTGATCATTGTTTACGCGGAAGTGTTCTCCTTTGATGCCCGGCACCTTGAAGTTCCAAAGTTTTTCAGGAGAGCTTTGATCAGTAATATAGACAAATACAACATCCTCATCCTTCATTTCTTCTTTTAGCGGGGCAATTTGTTTTATTCCCGAGATACAGGGACCGCACCAAGTGGCCCAAAAATCCACATAGACCACTTTTCCTTTGAATTGGGCCATCATGGTCTCAAATAGCTGGTCGGCATTGACTTCTGGTATTTCATTGATATGATAACCTTCGGCTGACTTGTTTTTTTCCTCAATTGAAGCTATTTCTTTTTTGAAATCTTGGTTGGTTTCCAAAAAGTAGTCTGCTATAAAGCGGTTTTCAAACAGGGAAGGAATTACTTTTTCCTCCTCATTGGAATAGGGGGTATAGGTTGATTTTGATTTGGCATATATTTCTTTTGAAAGCATACAATCCGCAAATAATCCCTCTTTTATACCCAGGGATTTTTCCAGGCGATCAGTAATTTTTTGATGGGAATTTGATAGTTGGAGAATAGTAATCAGAGTTTTGTGAGCTGAAAACAATGGGTCGGTTACAGGCTTATTGGACTTTAGTGTACTATCGAGTTCATCGTATGAACTTGCCTCAGAGATGCTTTTGATTGCTGAGCGTTGCTCTTCCGTAAGAGGGATTTCATTTTTATTCATTTCAGCTTCCAGGTTCTCATATGGATTGCTGAATTCTTGTCCTCTAATGATATTCGAGTACATGACGCGGTTGACTAAGCCGTCAAAATTTGTAGCGACCAGGTTTGACGGGGAGTTAAGGTCAATGTCCCGGAGAAAGGACAAATAGCTACTATCCAGCATTGTCCTTTCCAAAGGTTTGGCCTCCCGGTTTTTTCTTCGGTGGATGCTTGACCTGTACATGTTATAAGTCATTATCTGTGAATAGATATTGAATTTAATAAATTTTTCCATGATAAAACGGGCCTTTTCGCTTACCTGATGAGTGTTTACGTAGGTATTGAAGTCTTCCATATCCTTATTTAGGATATCCAGGCAATAAGCTTTATAAGCTTCTTTTTCCATATCCAGGATATTGGATTGGACATAATTAAAATCAAAATTCTGAATATCACTCATGCCTTCAAGATCCGTATTGACTTTGGCATTGTCTCCCATAAATCGATAGCCAGTGGTTTCCTGGTATCTTGACTTATCATATTTAAGCATGCTGTGGGTAGTGAGATCGATGAACTCAAAGGTAGTTTTCCCCGGTTCGAAATAGACGGTATGGGAATTGCCCAGTATCCGGATAAAAGCTTGCTCCGGATAGATCATGGGGAATTTGGCATGGAAAGTTCCGTCTGATTTTATGATGACCTCGTAACCTTCCTGATCTCTTGTTAGGATATTATTTAAATACACCTTTCCGGTCATTCCCATTTTGGGGTGATAACCTTTGAGATAGCCTTTGTATGTCGCACTATCCTTTTGAAATATCGGCTCTTGAAAAAACTCGTCATTATCAAGACTGTAGTCCGGACTATTGGTCAATGTTTGACTGAAAAGCTCCAGAGAGTTTGGTGTTTTTCCTATCCCTATTTTACCGTCTTTATTTTTCTGATAATAAAGGGAGTTGGTGATTCCATTCGCTTTATAGGTGATTTCCCCTTTGCTGTTTTGGACATTTACTGCATGAATGGGAAATACCTGACCATCCATGATGAGTTTGTCCTTGTCAAATCCGTATACCCATTCATTGCTGCCGTCTGTACGGATCCAGTTACCGAGCAATGCTTCCGGAATAGGTGATGTGGAAACAGGAGATGCTGTTAGATGAATGTCGTAAATTTTCCACTGCTCCTCGAGAAAATCTATTTTTTCGGTACCCTTTTCTAAAGCAGGAAAATATAAGGTATACTGGTGCACACCTGATTCATCCATGGTGTGTTTTTCATCCAGGTTGATGCCTTCCGCTTTCTGCACATAATGGCCTTCTCCTCCGGTACTGTTTTTGATGTGGGTTTCTGAGGAACTTACATTGATCCACCACCCCGGCCGGTAGGTAACCCTAAAGTGCAGGACTGTGGTCGTGTCCCTTAGCTCCAGTTGGGTTATTTTTACATAAGGAGAGGTGGTTCCTCCATGAATTGGGTTCTCAATAACAGTGTTTTGGGAGAATGAATGGTAGGAGCTTGTAATTATAGTGAGAAATAATAAAAATAACGTTTTCATAGTGTGTGTGGTTATGTTCTTTTGGTAGACTTTTGTTTTAAAAAACGAAAAAAATAGTTTAAAACCTAATTGGATAGTTTATAAATAAACACAATTTACTTTTTTGATCGATAGGAGCATAAAAATAGAAAAAAGTGAAGTGTTATAAGTAACTTTCACCTAGCAGAAAGCAGGATTATTGGTAGAACCACAAATTACACAGGCTGTCCCGAAGGATTTCAGGGAATGTACACGAGATTGATCGTGGGGCATTGCAAATGCCCTGCTTCGGCATCCTTTTGGCAAATTGGGAGGAGTTGACACAAAGGTTGGGAACATCCTCGTTGCTAGCGAAGATGACTCAATCTTTCAATCTTTCAATTTCCTAATTTTATAACTTCCCCATAATCCACTTTCAGTGAGAAGGAGTCTTTAAGTGCGATATTATTAAAATAGGCGTGGATGGCGCGGATGGGGCCTGCGTGCGTGATGATGATGGCTTTTTCGATTTGTTGCTTTTTGAGCTCGGTGATAAAGGCCACACAGCGATCATAAAGCTGCCGGTAACTTTCTCCCCCGGGACAGGGAACTTGGACAAAGTCTTCCATCCAGGGGGTGATTTCTATCTTGGGAATATCATCCCAAGCGAGCATCTCCCAATTGCCAAAATCCAATTCCATCAAGCGCGGATCTTCGGTGATGGAGACAGTGGGGAAAAGGGCTTTGGCCAATGTAGAGCAGCGAAGTAGTGGGCTGCTAAAAACCTGTATTGAAGTGATTTGTCCCGTCAGTTTTGTTTTGATGATGTTGGCTTCTTCCGGGAAACTGTCTGCTAGATGGAGGTCTGTCTGCCCATAGCAGGTTCCTTTGGCTATGGCCGGTTTGGTGTGGCGGATCAGATATATTTCCATATGATGAGTAGGCTCAGATAGAAAACGACTTCCGTGACTTGCTGGACAGCTCCCAGGCAATCTCCTGTGTAGCCCCCGATCCATTTTTGGAACCACCTGCCCATCCACCATTTGGCCATAAAACACGGGATGATAGCCAGGAAAACTGCGTAATTCTGGAAGAGTGCCAAGGGGAGAAAGGCAAAAACAGAAGCGACAAACAAGTCCCTGGTTGGGAAGTCCCCTTTGGCTATGGGCTTGGATTTGCTGCCGATTTCATCGTTTATCTTGGCATATTGGTGGGTTTTGAAAAAAGTAAGTGCAACAAATCTGCTTATCGAGTGTCCTGAGATATAGCAAGCAAAGATGCATTGGTAAAACTCAAAGCTATAACTGTTTTTTTGAATAATTTTGGCCAATTCCATTAGTCCAAGGAACTTGATGGCCAAAAGGAGAATCAAGCCGACAGCTCCAAAAGTGCCAATCCGACTGTCTTTCATGATCAGGAGGATCTTTTCCTTGGTCCATCCTCCTCCAAATCCATCCATGGTGTCAGCAAATCCATCTTCATGGAATGCCCCGGTGAGGATGACGGAAATGGCAATGGACAGAAACAGGGCAAGGGTAACAGGTAAAACCTGATAGGATAAGAGCAATGTAATGGCCGATGCCCCTCCAATTATCCACCCTATAAAAGGAAAGTACTTTCTGGAAATTCGCAGGTATTCTTCTGAATGATCCACCCATGACGGACAGGGGATCCGCGTGTAAAACATTAATGCCGTAAAAAAAGCCTGTAATTCTCTCATCATAAAATCATGGTTAAAAGTCCTTTGATTTATCTGCTTTCTTTACTTACCCCTGCACTGTCAAAACTCGCCATTTCGTTCAGAAACCCACAAGCCGATGCTACCAAAGGGTAGGCCAAAGCGGCACCAGAACCTTCGCCAAGTCTCATTCCTAACCTAAGCAATGGTTTTGCCTTGAAATACTCCAGCATGGCAGCATGGCCTTTTTCATGTGAACAATGTGTGAAAATGCAGTAGGAAAGTAGATTGGCATCTATTGTTTTCGCAACCAGTACAGCTGCTGTGGTGATAAAACCATCCACTAATATGACCATCTTCCTTTCCGCAGCTTTTAGCATTGCGCCGCATAACTGTGCAATTTCAAAGCCCCCAAAGGTACTCAAAATTTGCACAGGATTTTTCTTGTCAATTTGGTTATGTAAACGAATGGCCTTTGATAGCGTTTGAAGCTTGATTTTTTGTTGATTATCATTAGTGCCAGTGCCCTTTCCCACGCATTCTTGCAGGGGTAAACCGCAGATGGTGTGCATGATAAGGGCCGCAGAAGAGGTGTTGCTAATGCCCATTTCACCAAAGCCAATCACATTGCAGCCCTCTTGGTAAACCTGGTCCACTAGCTCGGCACCTTTTTGTAATGCGCCCAAACATTGCTCTTCGGTCATGGCCGGACCATGGAGATAATTGGCCGTTCCTTTGGCAATTTTTGCATGGATCAAATTGGGCTGATCGGTAAAATCATAGTTGACTCCAGCGTCTATGACTTTTAGTGCCAAGTGGTGCTGTTTGGCAAATATGTTGATGGCGGCTCCTCCTTCCAAGAAGTTCATGACCATCTGATAGGTTACTTCCTGCGGATAAGGGTTGACCAGGTTTTCTTTGGCGATCCCGTGGTCCCCCGCAAATACCAAAATATGTGGGTGTTTTAGCGAAGGGCTGAGCGATTGTTGGACCAAGCCAATGTGTAGGGCGAGGTTTTCCAGATCACCAAGAGCGCCGATGGGCTTGGTTTTAAGATCAATTTTTTGCTGTAGAGCTTTTTCAAGCGAATGGTCTAATGGCGGAATGTGAAAATCTATCATTTTTCTGCAGGTTTTAAGTCCTGGAAGTAAAAGCCAATTTCTTTTGGTTGCTCATGGGAAAAGGAATAGCAGCCTTCCTTTTTGTCTTTTGGTGCTTCATAGCTGCGAAACACTTTATCGCCCAAGGCAAAGTGCACTGGAGACGAGAAGATCGGCCCATCAAATACGAAGGTGTGGAATTCCCCATTTTCCCCGCAGGGATCTACCGATGATGGCAGGTCTTTCAAAAAATCCTCGTCAATCACCCTTCCTGCAAATTCTTTGGGTAAAAGCTCAGTTTTTACGCAGACGACGACTGTTTTAAAACCCAAGTCCAAAAATTCATGGATAAGCTCGGTGGTATTTCTTTTCCAAAGTGGAAACAAGGCCTTTAACCCTGCTTCGGCTAGTTTTTCTTCCCTGTATTTCTTAAGATCCTCTAAAAAAATATCGCCAAAGATGCTGTGGGTGATATCGGCATCCTTAATCTCTCTCATTTTATCCCCCATAAGCTGGTTATACGTGTCCATGCTGGGCATCTCGGGGAGTAAGAGCTCATCCACCTGAAGGCCAATAGACCTGGCCTGTGCCTGTAGCAATTCTCTTCTTACACCGTGCATGGAAACTCGCTGATAGGCCTCATTCACCGTGGTCATCAACCTGTCCACGTGAATCTCCTCATCCTGCATTACATGGTATAAGGCCAATGCGCTGTCCTTGCCGCCACTCCAGTTGAATACACTTTTGATCATTTTGGAAATAGTAAAATTGAAAGGTTATTGATTTTAATGGCACACAGATGACGCTGATAGCTATGATTCATTAAGGTTGTTTTTTCTTGTCATGAAATTAATTTATTCTGATAAAAATGCGGCCGTTCTTTTTTCGTCTCTTATGGATCAAGTCTCACATCTCGCCCAATCATCACTTCAGTTCTAAAGGAAGTCCAGAAACCATAAAGGTAGCTTTATCGGTCCTTTGGGCAATGTACTGATTGATCCAGCCTTGGAGTTCGGTGAACTTTCGGCCTACTTCCGTTTGGGCATGCAGTCCCATGCCGATTTCATTGGAAATGATGATCAAGGTACCGTTTTGAGCGGAATCAAACAACAGGTCCAGTTCTGATTTGCAGTGGTCCAAGCAACTTGCAATGTCACCTTTTGTATCGGAGAACCAATTGGTCAGCCAGAGGGTCACGCAGTCCAAGACAACTACTTTTCCAGAAATATCTACTTGGCCGAGGTGTTTTTCTTCTTCGATGGTTGTCCAGCGTTCGTCCCTGTCTGCTTGGTGCCTGTCCACTCGTTTTTGGAAGTCCTGGTCCCAAATTCTTGATGTGGCCAGATACAATGGTGTTTTTGATAGGCTTTCGGCCAACTGCTGGGCATAGTTGCTTTTTCCCGAGCGTTCACCGCCTGTAATGTAATAGATCATGGTTTATGGTGCGGATAGTTATAAGTTGTTAGGCTATTGACTTGAAAGTTCACTGGCTGCTATCCTGGATTAGTGGAAGTAGTCGTAGGTTACAGTTGGATAGGCCATCTCCTTGTTCAATAGGAAAGCTGTGCTGTCTTTTGTTGTTCATGATTTCTGGTTCAATATCAATTCTTTTTTTGATAGGGACAATTTTTGCAACCATTGCCACAGCATTTCCCTTGCCTGAGCAAGTACCAACTCGAAAATACATAAAATCCCTGGTCATTGACCGTGTAGTCGATGCCTTCGATCAGGGAAGTGGGTTTCCCCATTTTTTGGATCGTTTTGATCTTTTTTGGGCTGAGGTGTGCTGTCCAGTGGCTGATGCGGTCCTGTATGGCGGACTTTAGGCAGTCAGGGCACAGACAGCCCTTGTTTTCTTCCAGTGGGACAATAGGAGGAAAAGCACTGCACCAACATTCCGTAGTGCAGGCAAAAGCTTTTTGGCAATTTGGGCAGCGCTTTTCTTTGTTCATTGTTTTTACTTTTTCCCTATTTTCGGGAGGATTTATCCGGTTGTCCCAATAGCTAAACTGATGGAAGGTGTTAATTGAGCCTTTTGCTCAGTATTGTTTTTGACGAGGGCTGTGCCCCGGAATGATGAAAGTTGGGCTACAGGATCAACTAGCTGAGTTGAAAACTTGTTTGACACCAGGCAGGCCTGTCTACAAGCCAAAGGCAATCCTGTTTGATGCCAGGCAGGCCTGTCTACAAGCCAAATGCAATCCTGTTTGATGCCAGGCAGGCCTGTCTACAAGCCAAATGCAATCCTGTTTGATGCCAGGCAGGCCTGTCTACAAGCCAAATGCAATCCTGTTTGATGCCAGGCAGGCCTGTCTACAAGCCAAATGCAATCCTGTTTGATGCCAGGCAAGCCTGTCTACAAGCCAAAGGCAATCCTGTTTGATGCCAGGCAGGCCTGTCTACAAGCCAAAGGCAAGCCTGTTTGATGCCAGGCAGGCTCTCTGGGGTTTATCTTTGCTCCAAAAGAACCCTGCCTAATCTCCACAGAAAGGGAAGGAATATACTATTCAAGTCTTAATACGAATACCTTAAAACTGATATCGCGCTCCGATGCTGAAGTTTCTACCTCTGGTGGTATAACCATAGATGGCGGTAAAGTCTTCATCAAGCAAGTTGTTTACCCCACCATAAATGTTGAGTTTATTTTCCAAAACAGCCTGCTGGACGAATAAGTCCACCAATCCATAGCTATCCAGGTCAAATGCTCCTCCCACGCCATAATCATACACGGTACGCTTACTGGTGTAGTTATATTTTAGTGAGACTTGGGTGTTTTGGGCAGGTTTGGCATTAAAAGCCATGCCCCATTTGCTACCCGGTACACGATAAAAGGTTTCAGGCTTGTCGGTGCTTACATGCGCAAAATTAGCTGTCATGCTGAAGTATTCGTTAACCAGCCAGGAGAAATCTGCTTCAAATCCTTCTACCCTTCGTTTATCGGTCGTGTTTTGGTATTCACCGCCGATGTACCCGCCATTCTCGTCATAGAGTGATACAAATTCAATCGGACTGGATTCATCCCTGGTAAAATGTACCAAATTGAAGGTAAATTGATTTCCTATATAAAATGAAATGCCTTGCTCATAATTGAGGGATTCTTCGGGATTCAGCGCACTGTTTCCGTAATCAGGTGAATTGAGTTGATAGAGGGTAGGCGTGACATAGGAGGTGGCCACGGATGCTAGGATCTTTGTGGACACTTGATCGGAAACCTCAAAAAGGTAGCTTGGATTGACATTATAGATGAACTTGGCATCGTATTCCGAATGGGTGTTTATCCTGGCTCCTGCGTGGACATTGAAGCCACTGGCAGTTTCATAGAAGAAAGAAGCATAAGGATCCAATAGCGTAAACTGGTTATTGTCAAAAGCTAGTTCTCCCGGTTGTTCGTAGGATAATTGTTGGAGATTTACACCCCACAGTCCTTTCAGTCCTTTGATGATTTGGTGCTCTTGGGTCAGGTCTAGCTGAAGGTTTCTGCCTTTGTATTCGGAAGGGAAGCTACTGATAAACTCCCGCTCGCTGACATTATAGACGGATTTGAGTTTGATATTACCTTTGGTATACTGATAGGTAGGTGCCAAGCCAAACCGCAGCTGATTGCTTGTTTGGGTGTTATCGGCATCCAAGAAGGGACCATTGTCATAATCCGCCTCCATGTCATCATAGGCGGTAATAAAATCCATCCTGAATCGATCCGAAAAAGCATAGCCCATTTTGACCATGAGGTCTTTTCGATTGATGCCATCTTTGCCGAAGGCAGCGGTAGCTGCAGTATCCATGGCTGATGAAAACCCCGCTGAACTGTGAAGGCTTCCGGACACCAAGTAATTGAATTGATCGGTTTGGCCGTTTAGGCTGATGTTTCCCCGGTAGGTATTAAAAGACCCACCGCTGAAGTCAGCTGATCCACCGAATTTTTTGGCCTTGCTACCGGATTTCAATTTGATATTGATCACTGCTGCGGAGGCCCCGGTACCATAGAGTGTGCTCAGGCCACCGCGGAGCACTTCGATGGATTCGACCTGGTCCAGTGGGAGGAGCCGAAGGTCGTAAGTGGCATCGGCCAGGGAAGGGTCATTGATCGGAGTGCCGTCGATGAGGATAAGGGTGTTTTTACTGCTTGCCCCCCTGACAAAGTAACTAACATTGGTGCCAGGTGAACCAAAATTACCATCTATCTGGATCCCGGGTACTTCATTGAGCAGGTCAGGGATGGTCTTTCCCGCATTTCGCTGGATGTCTTCTTGGCTAAGTTGATAAATCGTTTTTCCTGATTTTTCGACCGGAATTTCAAATTTGGTTCCGGTAACGACGATTTCATCGAGGTCTTGGGCATTTTGTGCATTGGCAGGAGCACTCCAGAGGGAAATGCCTGCGACAAGGAGGGGGAGTAGTCCCTTCTTTTTTTGGAAAGAAATAATGTGCTTGTTCATAGCGTGTTTAATGTGTTAATAATTGGACACTATGAACTTTCTGGTAAAACTGTAAAAATATCCTCAGCGCTAAGGATATTTTCATGAACGCAATGATTGAATTCATTGCCCACATGGAACCTCTAAAGGCCTCATCATCGATGGGAACCCTTGAAGTTTCATAGCCTTTCACCCGAAAGCTCTGAATGTAGCAGTTGATGGCAGGTCTTCTGACTCGCTCCACACCTGGTGCCTTCCCATCCGATTTGGTGGACAGTGGCTTGGTTACCAGTTGCTTTTGGGAGCTTACAGCTGCGGGTACAGTTCCGGGTTTTCACCGGATTCCCTATTAAACCATTCCCCTTTTAGGGCGAATAGGTGCCAAAAACTGGCGCAAAGATAGGGGTTTTTATTGGGAAGTCGCAATAGGGATTGGTTTTAACAGGGCAAGCACATTTAAAAAATCAGTCCCTTTGAGGTTGCAAATCTAGCCGTGTTTTCATCGTCCAAGGATTGATCCTTGGACGGAATGGTTAAGTCCTCACCCAATCCCCTGTTAATGAGTTCTGTTATCAGAAAAATAGTTTGTAGTCATTAAGGCTTAAAGCCTTCCTTACATTAACCCGAGGTCTTGCCTTGGGGGCATAAGCTCAAAAACATTCCTCCAACGCAGGCTGAAAGCCCAGCTCAGTCCTTCCATCTAGTCAAACAATTGACAGGTAATACTGCGCCTTTTCCGTCCCTCTTCTTTGATTTTTTAAATTCAAATACCTAAAGGCAGCACAGAAAACTCTTCCTTGAAAGAATCATGAATCAACTGTAAAATAACTGGCCTCTTATCTTTACCCACTATAATCCATATAGAGCCGAGATCATTTATGTTCCTACGGAACGTAGCATTCATAAGGGACTATTGAAGTCACCACTCCCTGCGGAAGTCGTGAAATGTTACCTGTGAAAATCCATGAAATCAGAACGAAATAATTTAACTTGTTCTTTAAGCCCCATCAAATTAGTTGATTTGACGTAAAGTTTACGCTATATTGGGAAGACCCAATGACCCCAATAGCCAGATGAATCTTTTTTGTGCAAACTTGCTTTATATTTATTTGTTGCTGATAGGGCTTTCCAGTGCCTATGCGCAGGAGGGTAATTACCTTTTTGGTGCCATTACCGTGGAAGATGGCCTGTCCAATAACAGCGTTACAGATATTCACCAGGATGAGCTTGGTTATATTTGGATGGCGACCAACTCTGGACTTAACCGCTATGATGGTGAAGAATTTAAGGTGTTCAGAAACCGTCCCAATGACACCACATCCTTATCGGAAAACAGTGTTCGGAAAATCATGTCCGGCCCGGAAGGCGAGCTTTGGTTACTTAACCGAAACAACGTTATGGAGGTTTATGATGCCTCTACAGAGACTTTTAGTACTTCCCTTTTGCGGTATGCCAAGCGGTATGGCCTTGAAAGTACTGCGGTTCATTTAGTATATGAAGATGACTTGGGGCGATATTGGTTTGGGCATCCCAATCAGGGAATCAGCATTTATGATCCTGCTTCTAAAGAAACCATTTACCTTAAACACCAAAGCAACGACCTCTCTTCTATCAGTTATAATTATGTTTCGGCTGTTGCGGAAAATTCCAATGGTGAATATTGGCTGGTCTATTCCAATGGAGCGGTGGATATTCTTGAAGCCAATTCCTTAGAAGTAAAGCGAAGAATTGAGCTTTTTGCAGACACCAATGTTAACTTCACAGATGATTTTCAGATTTTTATCGACAGTGATGATGATGCTTGGATCTATTTGTATGAAAATGGCGAGGGACTTTTTTATTTTGACAGTTATGCTGATCGGCTACATCACCTTCATACCAACTCCGAAAAGACAAAACTGAACAATAATCAAGTAAGGGGAATAGTAGAAAACAAAAAGAACGAAATCTGGATCGGCACAGATCATGGAGGTATCAATGTCCTAAATAAGACTGATATGACGGTGAGGTATCTCCAACATGATCCAGAAAATCCCCACAGCTTGGCACATAACAGTGTGTATGCACTTATGAAGGATCGTTCAGGTATCATTTGGGTAGGCACTTTCAAAAATGGCCTCAATCTGTATAACGAGAAACTGATCCGTTTTCCCCATGTCAAGCACATGCTGACGGCCAAGCAGTCCCTTCCTTACAATGATATCAACTGCTTCGTGGAGGATGAAAAAGGCAATTTTTATATTGGTACCAATGGCAACGGCCTATTATATTTTGACCGGAAGAGGCAGCGATATACGGAGTTTAAGCATCAAGAAGGCGAAAAAAACAGCTTGCCAGGAGACATCATCGTGGACCTGATGATGGACAAAAACGGGGAGCTGTGGATTGCTACTTATTTAAAGGGACTTAGCCGTTTTGACGGTCAGCGCTTTAGGAATTACCAGCCTGATCCCAATGATCCCCAAAGTCTATCAGGTGAAAGTGTATGGGAGCTTTTTGAGGACAGGGAAGGGAATGTTTGGGCAGGAACTTTGCGCAGCGGTCTTGACCTTTATGACCCGGAAACGGATGGTTTTGTCCATTTTATCGGTCCTGAGGGCCGGTTTCCTATGCACTGTGATTATATTTCTTCGTTGGAGGAGGATGCTGCAGGAAACCTCTGGATAGGTGGTGGCAATGGGATCGATGTTATCAACCTAAAGAGTGGTTTTGCCACTTACCATGGGCACGAGCTTGGTAATTCGGCGTCGGTAGTGGGCAATAATATCATGGACATTTTCAGGGATAATAGTGGCATTATGTGGGTGGCTACTACTCAAGGACTGGGGTACTTTGATCCGGAAAATGGTGTATTCCATAATTTTAACCACACAGATGGCCTTCCTTCTGACCATGTGGTAAATATCCTGGAAGATGATCACCATAATTTATGGTTAAGCACTACCAATGGGTTGAGCCATGTTAATGTGGACAGGACAACGGATACCCTATCACTGGCTTTTCGTAATTTCAGTGTTGGCGATGGGCTCCAAGGAAATTCTTTCAATGAAAATTCAGCACTGAAAACCTCAAAAGGCGAATTGGTCTTTGGTGGACCGAATGGCTACAATATCTTTTTCCCCGATAAGATGCGAATGAATGAGGAAAGTCCCAAAACCGTTTTGACGGATTTTCAATTGTTTAACAAGTCTGTGAAGATTGGGGAAAAAATAGCGGGCAGGGTATTACTGGATCAAAATATCAACCAAACCGATAAGTTGGTGCTGAAGCATAATGAAAATGTTTTTGCCGTTGAATTTGCTGCACTGAACTTTATCCATTCTGACAAAAACCATTATCAATACATGTTGGAAGGCTTTGATAGTGATTGGGTGGATGTGGAAGACGGTGTCACCAAGGCCACCTATACCAACTTGGATCCGGGCAATTATACGTTTAAGGTGAAAGCTGCCAATAATGATGGTGTATGGAGCGAAAAAGCCCAGATGCTGGATATAGAGGTGTTGGCGCCCTTTTGGAAAACGCCATTGGCATTTTTGGTGTACTTTATCATTGTGGCCTTGATCGTAGTGGCGATTCAGCGTGAAATCATCGCCAGGGAAAAAGACCGCCTCCAAATCGCCCAAGACAGGGAAGAGGCAAGACGGATGAAGGAGCTGGATAAAATGAAAACCAAGTTTTTCACCAATGTCAGCCATGAATTCAGGACACCTTTGACCTTGATTTTGGCACCAGTGGAAAAATTGCTAAAGACTTCCAATGCACTCCATAACCGAAACCAATACCTCACCATTCAGCGAAATGCCAAGCGGCTGATGAACCTGATCAACCAACTGCTTGACATTCGAAAAATCGAAAGCGAGGGCATTGATTTTTCTCCTGTGGAAGGAGATATTGTGGGTTTTCTACGCGAAACTACCCAATCGTTTGAAGACCTCTCAGAAAAGAAAAATATTGCATTGCAGTTTAAGTCCAATAAACATCGGTTATTTACACATTTCGATGTAGATAAATTGGAGAAAATGCTTTTCAACCTACTTTCCAATGCATTTAAGTTTACTTACAGGGGAGGCGAGATCCAAGTGGTGGTGAACTATGAAAGGTTAAATCCATCAGATGAAAAAGGAATCCTTTCAATCAGTGTTCAGGATACTGGCGTAGGCATAGGTAAGGAGGACCAAAAGCGAATTTTTGAGCGCTATTATGTAGGTGAGGAAAACAGTGATAGCCTTAACCAGGGAAGTGGCATTGGTTTATCCATTGTGCAGGAATTTGCACGGCTGCATCATGGAGAAGTACTGTTGGAAAGTGACTTGGGAAGGGGCAGCACTTTTACCGTGACATTGCCCGTGGAGGAAATAGAGCATGTGGATCAAGTGATGGAAGAAAGCGATGAAGAAGAAATTTCAGGGATAGATCAATCCGAGAAAAAGACCCTGTTACTGGTAGAGGATAATGAGGATTTTGTGCATTACCTAAAATCCTGCTTGGTGGAGGATTATAAAGTGATGACAGCATTGAACGGGGAGGAAGGAAGGGAAATGGCTTTTGAGTTTATCCCCGATATGGTGATCAGTGATGTGATGATGCCAAAAATGAATGGTGTGGAGCTCTGCCAAATGCTGAAAAAAGACCTTCGTACCTCTCATATTCCAGTGATTCTCTTGACAGCCAAATCTTCCGAAGAGAAACAACTGGAAGGATTGGACAGTGGTGCCAATCATTACATTACCAAACCTTTTAATGTGGAGCTTTTATTGCTTCGGATAAGAAACTTGCTGAACGAACGGAGTTTGTTACAGGAGCGGTTCAAGAAGCGAATAGGGGTCATCACCAGTGAGGTAAAACTTGAATCACTCGATGACAGGTTGATCCAAAAGGCGGTAAAAGTGGTGGAGGACAATATGGACAATCCGGAGCTTTCGGTAGAAATGCTCAGTGGAGAACTGGCCATGAGCCGGGTGCATCTTTACAAAAAGCTTACTTCCCTGACAGGTAAAAAGCCCCTGGAGTTTATCCGCATGATCCGCTTGGAAAGGGCCACTCAATTGCTGGGTGAGAGCCAGCTTACCGTGGCGGAAGTTGCTTACCAAGTAGGATATAACAATGCCAAGTATTTTACCAAGCACTTTAAAGCGGAATATCAGGTATTGCCTTCGGTGTATGCACAACAAAAAGTGGAAGCAGCACATAGAAGTGGATGATTTTTAGATCGATCGGGTAATGGTGAACAGGAATAGTTTCAATGTAGCTACGGATGGGCACAAACTCAGATGTATCCTTCTTTTACAAACTTAAACCTGCTTCACCCTTTTTATCCCGAGTATCGGGACAGGTCCTGTGGTTTATAACATTCATGTGCTGATAAAGATAGATAGAACTTATGCATTGATTTTCTTTTTCCATATAGAACCATAATATTGCTTGATCCCGGTTTAGTGTTCACCAATGCTGGAGCTTGACAGTGATTATTGGCAAAATACAGGAGGATATTGATTTTTTTCCGCTCACGGAAATGATAAAACGTAGCTTTTAACGGACTATAAGGCCATTAAACCGCTTGTTAACATTTGTGCCCCTTCAAATAAACATTTCATAGCCCTTTAATTTTTTGTTTAGGCCTACATTAGATTAGGAAATTAACCTAAACCCACAATGACAGACATATTTACTACTTTGAAGCAAAGAGATCTTCCTTGGTTTCTTGAGGATTGTACTCACCTTTTAAGGTTGTTGGTTTATCCACTACCTTGGATACCACATTCTTGCTATTGGCAGCTTTTGCCAGGCCAATTACGCCGTAACGACAGCCTATTGCTATCCTACGCCTAAACCTGTTGGGAAAGGCTTCCCATAAGTTTTTGGCTGTTGGGAAAGCCTTTTTTCATCTATTTACCTAATAAATAAACCTCAATAACTATGAAAAAATGCTTACTCTTAGGGTTTCTGCTGCTGATCGCAGGAATCACCTATGCCCAGGTCACGGTGACGGGAAAGGTAAGTGCCGACTCAGATGGGGAAGCCATCCCCGGAGTCAGCATTATCATTAAAGGCACCACCAAAGGGGTAACAACGGACCTGGAAGGAAATTACAATATTACGGCTTCTTCAGATGATGTGCTGGTCTATAGCTTTATAGGCTACAAGCAGCAGGAAGTGGCCGTCGGCAATCAAAGTGTCATCAATATCCAACTGGAAGAAGATATCTCCAACTTGGAGGAGTTTGTAGTGGTCGGTTACGGAACCATGAAAAAATCAGACATGTCCAGCGCCCACGTGACAGTAACCTCCGATGATATTGAGAAAACGGTGAACACCACCATCGAGCAGGCTATCCAAGGCCGCGCAGCAGGAGTGTACGTAACCAAGAACACCGGTGCGCCCGGAGGTGGTCTTTCAGTGAATATCCGGGGTATCAATTCCATAGGAGGCACAAACGAACCACTTTATGTCATCGACGGCGTGCAGATCCAACCAAACACGGTCACCTACGGCCCTACTTCCGGTACCAACCCTTTGGCGGGCTTGAATCCCAGTGATATCGAATCCATGGAGATCCTTCAAGGACCTTCGGCTACCGCCATTTATGGTTCTCGTGGTACCAATGGTGTGGTGCTGATCACGACCAAAAGAGGAAAAGAGGGGCAGACCAATATCAATTATTCGTATTTGTACAGCTTGCAGGACAAGCCAGATAACCTGGCTGTCATGAACCTGCGACAATATGCGGAGATGACCAATACCATTCGTGACCTGACGGGGGGGGATCCACCGGCAGCATTTTTGGACCCATCCTTACTGGGTGAAGGAACAGATTGGCAGGATGCCCTTTACAAAACAGCCGCGCTGAACAAGCATTCCCTGAGCCTTAGCGGTGGTAATGAAAGCACCAAATACTACTTGTCCGGTGAGTATTTTAACCAAGACGGAGTGGCCATTGGTTCTGGATTTGAGCGGTATTCCATCAGGCTTAACTTGGATAACGAAGTCCGGGATTGGCTGAGCATCGGGGTGAACCTGGCATTGAATGAAACGGATGAACAGCTCGCCACCGGAAGTAGTGATGTGATTAATTATGCCATACAGATGGCTCCCAATATTCCAGTTCAAAACCCTGACGGAAGCTGGGGCGGAGCGGATGCGCTGAATGGAAGCAGCTTGCAATTCACCCCTCCAAACCCCATCGCCCTGGCCAATTTGCTGGACAGAACCTACAAGCGAAGACAGGCACTGGGGGGACTGAACGTAGGAATTGACATTATGGAAGGACTGAAATTTACCACCCAGCTGAACGGCAATATCAACTATGCCAATGGGCATTTTTGGAGACCTACATATACCCTGGGTTCTGTGACCAATGATGTGAATGAGCTGACCAGCAAAGCCGAAAACAGTTTCTACTGGAACTGGTCACAAACCTTGACCTATAATAAGACATTTGCCGACAAACATGATTTAACCGTGATGTTTACCCATGAGGCACAAGAGTCCAGTTGGGAGTCGATAGAAGGATCAAGGCAAAATTTCACTTCCAATGATCTCCCGGTTTTGGGGCTGGGTTCCTCACAAGGAGCTACCAATGGTGGCAACAAAAACCAATGGGCCATGGAATCCTACCTGGGAAGAATCAATTACACGTATGATGACAAGTACATCGTATTGGCAGCCTTACGTGCTGATGGATCAGCGAACTTTGGCCCTGAAAACCGGTGGGGGTATTTTCCTTCTGTTTCGGCGGCATGGAGAATGTCAGAAGAAGATTTTATGGCTGGAATGGCCGCGGTGGATGAGTTGAAAATTCGTGTTGAAACTGGACTTACCGGTAATCAGGGAAGTGCCAATGCCATCTATGCACCACTCAGTTCTCCGAGCGTCCCTACTCCTTGGGGCGGTGGATTTTTGGTGACACGATACGGTAACCCAGAGTTGGCCTGGGAAGAAACCCAGACCTACAATGTGGGCTTTAACCTGAACATGTTCAACAACCGGGTGCAGGTAGAAGGTGATTTTTATAAGAAAATCACCGATAACCTGCTGCTGCCCAATCCACTTCCTTGGTATATGGGTACAGAAGGAGAAGGAAGTATCGGTACACCGACGGTGAACATCGGAGCACTGGAAAACCAAGGTTATGCCTTTACGGTCAATACCATCAATATCGATAACAGGGCCACCTCATTCAGATGGAGTTCCAATTTTAATTTTTCCGGCTTCAAGACAGAAGTGACAGAGTTTTATTCTGAGTCTGCCTTTATTGACCGGACCGCTTGGTACATGAATGACTTCACCCAACGGGCGGTCATTGGCCAATCTCCTTGGTTGTTTTATGGCTATCAGTATGATGGGATTTTCCAATCGGTCGAAGACATCGAAGGCAGTGCTATACCTGCAGATAATAACGGTGAAAGGCTTCCCATTGGGGAAGATGACATCTGGGTCGGTGATATCAAATATAAAGACCTCAATGGAGATAATATCATTGACGAGCGGGATCAGACTTTTATCGGTAATCCCTGGCCTAAGTTTACTTTTGGTACCACGCAGACCTTTGAGTATAAAGGGTTCAAATTGGATATTTTGCTGCTGGGTGCGCTCGGAGCGGATGTGTTTAACTACTCACGCTTCTACAACACCAATCCCAATAATATCAACCTGGGCAGAAACCTGCTGGTGGAGACCTTTGATTATGCAAAAGTGGAAATGGACGGTGAAGGAAATCCTTATTTGGCCAATCCGGAAACGGATATTCCACGGATCACCGTAACGGATCCAAACGGAAATGGAACCAGGATCAGTGACAAGTTTGTGGAAGATGGTTCCTATGTAAGGCTTAAGAATATCAACCTAAGCTATGAATTTGATGAAGAGCTCCTGGGATGGCAAAATGTCATCCGCGGAGCACGCCTGTCATTTGGCGTACAAAACCTGGCGACATGGACCAAGTACAAAGGTTATGATCCTGAAGTAGGTGCTTATGTCGGCAATAATGTGGAGGCCGATAAGCAGCTGATCGGTGTGGACTACGGAAGGTATCCATCTACGAGAATGTACAATTTCAGCTTGGGCATAGATTTCTAATTTAAAAATGAGAACAGTCATGAAAAAATATATTCAAAAAGCCATGGTACTGGTGAGTGGACTGACCCTCACTGTAGGCTTATGGAGCTGTGGAGAAGAGTTTTTGGAGCGACCGCCGTTGGATGCAATCGTGGATGCCAATTTTTATCAAAATGACGAACAGGTATTGGCCGGAACGGCACCCCTTTATAATATTGTATGGTTTTCCTATAACGACAAAGCTTCCCATGGGATCGGAGATGCCCGTGGAGGAATCCTAACTTCTGGTTCCTATCAACTGGAAAATGTACGCTTCAATACCACTGGCGAAACACCGGAAAATGGTGCCTCTTGGCGATCATTTTACAATGTCGTAGGCCAATCCAATACGCTTATCAATAATGTGGTACAATATTCGGGAGAAGAGGTGTCCGACCGGATTAAGCGGCATGGCATAGCAGAAGGAAAGTTTATGCGCGGGCTGGCATATTATTACTTGGTGCAAAACTGGGGGCCTGTGCCGATCATAACCAATAACACAACGCTGCTACAGGATACGACCATTGCACGGAATACGGTAGAATCGGTTTGGCAGTTTATCATTAAGGATTTTCGCTATGCTGTGGACAATTTACCCGAAAGTTCGGTGCAGGAGGGCAGGCTGAACAAGTGGAGTGCCGAAGGCATGTTGGCCAAAATGTACCTTACGAGAGCGGGTGTTTCCGGGAGTCGAAACCAAGATGATCTGGACAGTGCCGCTTACTTCGCAAAGCGTGTAATTGATAACAGCGGTGCAAGCCTTATGGATGAGTATGAAGACCTGTTCAAGACAGCCAATAACAATAACCAAGAAACCCTGGCGGCTCTTCAGTGGACTTACAATGCGGGTAACCTCAATGCTTGGGGTGCTCAAAATTCCGTGCAGGCATTCTTGGCCTACGGTTCCGAAATTACTGGTTTTTCGGATGGCTGGGGAGGAGATATTGGCGGCTCCAAATGGGTGCTGGACCTGTATGATGATTGGGTGTTTGACGAGCGTAGAAAAGCCACCTTTATGTTGCCTGGCGATCATTACGATTATATCACCCAAGTACCTGCAGGTGGTTCTGCACAAGAGTTACGCGTACCCGCTCCCAGCGAAGATGCCGGTCAGCCTTATGGCACCAGAGCTTGGGTGAAGAAATACGTGGTCGGCAGACCTGAGGACAATGACGGAAAAGTCGTGCAACAAGGAACTGAAATCAATACCTACATTTTACGGCTCTCGGATGTTTATTTGATCTATGCCGAAGCAATGCTGGAGACGGATCCTGCCGAAGCTCTGACCTATTATAACATGGTACGTGAAAGGGCAGGGGTGAGTACCAAGACCTCCATCACCTGGGAGGATATCTTCAATGAGCGGATTTTGGAATTTGCCATGGAAGGCCAGGCGTGGTATGAGTTTACACGGCTTCACTACTACGACCCACAGCGCACTTATGACTTGCTGAGCAATCAAGACCGGGGTACCTTCAGGATTTATCCGGATCAGATTCCAGATCCAAGAATGTGGGAAGTGGAGATTCCAGAAGACGATACCAGTCCAAGGTACTTTGATGTAAACTCCAGCAATTTCCATCTGCCAATTCCATCGGTGGAACTTTCCAAAGCACCGAACCTAAGGAAGCCACCGGTACCTTATGACTTTAGCTCAGGAGAATAAGGTGTTTAATAGATGGTGAGCTGTCATTCCGACGAAAGAAGGAGTTTTATGACCTGAGTTCAAGCCATTCTAAAAAAGGGCTTGCAATGAACGGAAAGAAACGTTGCGAGCGGAACGATAGTGGAGCGAAGCAATCTTTTGTTCAAAAAGGAGATTGCCACTCGCATCCCGATGGGGCAATGACGAAAGGTATTGATTTCATAGTCGAACTCACGTTTTTAAGATAATTAAACCCAGTAACCAATAACTCAGTAACCAATGAAAAATAATCATATAAATAAATTCAATCTCCTCAGCAGTGCACTGATCCTTGCGATGGCACTGTGTTCGTTGGCTTGCCAGGAAGACGAGGACGAAGTGACCGGCATGCCCTCGATCGAGCGTGTGCGCTATACGGATCCGACTACAGCAGATAGTGCCTTTAGTCGAGCCACTTTGGGCAGTACCTTGGCGATCATGGGGAAGAACCTGGGGACTACCCAGCAGGTTTACCTGAATGACTATCCGGTAGGGGTAAATCCCGCCTATGTCACCAATGAAAATGTCATCGTGACCATCACGGACAGCGTGCCAACGGTGGCGACCAATCCTGATGTGCCCAATATGCTTCGGCTGGTCACTAAAGGCGGGGAAGCGTCGATTCCCTTTCAGACCTTGCCACCCGCCCCACAGATCAGCCGTGTGGCCAACGAATACGTGAAGCCCGGAGATCAGCTGACGCTGTTCGGACGGTATTACTATTTTATCGATACGGTGTATTTCCCTGGGGAGGATGTCTATGTGACAGACGGATTCAGCACCAACAGCACAGGGAGCAGACTTACGGTGACCGTTCCTGACGGATTGGATTTTGGCGAAGGCAATTCCGTTACGGTGGTCACCCAAAGTGGCGCTTCGGCGACCAACAGAAGAACCCAGATTTATGATGGCGATGGCATGGTGGCGGACTTTGATACCAACGGTGCTCTCGAATGGCCCTGGAACTGGGGCTGGGGAATTTCCGGCAATATGATCGTGCCGTCCATAGGCGGCATTGAGGGCATTGATGGTAACTTCGGAGCGATCGATATGGATTTGCCGCCTTCTTATGGTTGGAGTAATGATAAGGTGATGAACTTTGCCAATTGGGGTGGGGTGAATATATTTCCGACTACGCCTGAAGATCGATATGCACCAAGTACTCCCTTGGGAAAATTTGAATTAAGAATGGAAATGGTCATTAATACAGATAGCCCCATCGATGACCTGATCCTGCAGGTGGCCTGGGGAAGTAAAATCCGAAACCAGTCAGATGACGGATGGGAATTTTACTCCATGAATGTTCCGATCAGTGATTTTATCTCTTCTACTGACGGAAAGTGGTACACGCTGTCAGGTAACCTTAGCCAGCTGTCTTTTGATAATAAGCGAATTGCCGACTATGCGGAATTTATCAGTGGAAATGGGGATGGGCTGACTGAACTAAGATTGGTCGTTCAGAACAGCAATTCAAGTGAAAGTATTCCAGTAGTCATGGGCATTGACAATGTCCGTGTGGTGAGGGCAGAAGAATAAAGCCAGTAAAGACGTAATTTTGGATTATGGTTTTGACTCTCGAAGCGGTAGTTTGCCGCTTCGAGTTTTAGTGTAGTGGTTAGGTTTGAGTATTGAGACTTGAGATAAAATCCCCATTCGCCGTGGCGGTTAGATAGGTGTCCTTCGGCTACGCTCAGGAACCTGGGTTGTGCTGAGTCTCGGCCTCAGTTCATTGCTGTCGAACAGTATTGCAAATTTCCCTTTAGGGGGCTAGGGGGTGATCAAAGCGGTTCCTGGTTGCTGCCATGCTGTACTGAGGGCTGTGCGCTAGTGCGGCTGGCTTTGAACTTTTAGCTCAAATAAGTGAGGTGAAAGCTTCATTTTCGAAATACCTGTGCATACCACCTGTCGTAACCAACAAGAAGAATATTAGAGCCCAAGACCTCATGGTGAAAGGATGTAGATAAAAATTTCAGCATTTATGTGTGGTTATCCGGGAAACCTGTGAGAAATTATAGTGCTGGTAATTCAGGCATAATCAAAAAATATAACAACACCCAAAATGACGAAATTTACCACCTACACCTTTCTTTTGATAGTCATGACGACGGGAATGATGTCTTGTTCGTATGATGATGAAAAAACCGAAGGTTCGGCAGCAGACCCGCTTTTTTTACTGCTTGACCATGAACAGAGCGGTGTGGTCTTTCGGAATACCATTACAGAAACCCCAGAGGCGAATGTTTTTAGGTACCAGTATTTTTATAATGGCGGTGGGGTGGCTTTGGGCGATGTCAATAATGACGGTTTGGAGGATATTTACTTCTCTGGAAATATGGTGGACAATAAACTGTACCTCAACAAGGGCGGAATGCAGTTCCGAGACATCACCTTGGCAGCCAATGTAGCCGGTAGACCACATGCCTGGGCTACGGGAGTGTGCATGGTGGATATCAATGGAGACGGATGGTTGGATATTTATGTTTGCTACAGTGGCGAACTGGCGACGGATAGCAGACGAAACCAACTTTTCATCAACCAAGGAGCCGACGAGAAGGGAATTCCATATTTTAAGGAAGAGGCTGCGGCTTACGGATTGGATGATCCGGCATTTACCACTTCGGCAGCGTTTTTTGATCTTGAAGGAGACGGCGATCTGGATGCTGTTTTGCTCAATCATAATGCCGACTTGTTCCGTAATTTGGATGCCATGTCGTTTGAGTACATCCTAGCGCAAAAGGACAAACACTCCAGCTCCAAGTTACTGGAGAATAGGGATGGGAAGTTTGAGGATATTACTGAGGAGGCAGGATGGGACGAAAGCCCGCTTTCTTATGGCCTGGGCTTGAGTATTGCTGATTTCAATGATGACCATCGGCCAGATGTTTTTATTGGCAATGATTATTCTGCTCCGGATTATTTGTACATCCAGCAGAAAGATCTAGTTTTTCGTGATGAGCTGCAGGAGAGGATGGGCCATACCAGTCTGTACAGTATGGGCAGTGATGCTGCGGATGTGAACAATGATGGCTTGGTGGACCTGATAAGCCTGGATATGCTTCCCCAGCAAAACAAACGACAGAAGCTGTTATCCTCCCAGGACAACTATGAGCATTTTAACCTGTTTCATGAAGTGGGACTTTACCACCAGTACATGCGCAATATGCTGCAACTGAACAATGGTGATGGTACTTTCAGCGAGATTGGTCAGGTGGCTGGTATTTCCAATACCGACTGGAGTTGGGCACCACTGTGGGTGGATTTTGACCAGGATGGATGGAAGGATCTATTTGTGACCAACGGCTTTTTGAGGGATTTCACCAACTTGGATTTTATCAAATACCGCAGCTCTATTTTTAATGTGGGAGCGATGGCCAAAGAAGATATCCTGAAAGTGATCAAACAGATGCCGTCTTCCGAGGTGAAGAACTATATCTTTAGAAATGGAGGAAACCTTCAATTTATCGATCAGGGCGAATCCTGGGGAATTGACCATTTTTCCAATAGCAATGGAGCGGCCTATGGTGATCTGGACAATGATGGAGACTTGGATTTGGTCGTCAATAACGTGAATTTGGAGGCCTTTATATACGAAAACAAAAGAAATGAGCGTCCAAACCACCAGTGGTTGCAAGTGTCCTTAACGGGAAATGGCACCAATACCCTTGGCATCGGTGCGAAGGTATCGATTTACCAAGGCCATAAGCAGCAGCTGCTCGAGCAAATGCCCTTCCGAGGTTATCAATCGAGCGTGAGTTCGGTGTTGACTTTTGGATTGACAGTGGGAAAGGTTGATTCGGTGGAAGTGGTGTGGAGGGATGGTTCCCGTCAGACTTTGACAGCCGTCTCACCCAATCAGCGGCTGTCCCTCACGCAAAAAGATGCCAAAAAAGATGTGGTCGATCCTAAAAAAGTACCGGCTCCCCTCTGGGAAAAAATGGATGCACCGTCTCTGGTCGCCCACAAGGATGTTCTGTTCAATGATTTTAAAAGACAGCCCTTGCTTATCAATCCACAAAGTACTTTAGGGCCTGTAATGGCCAAAGCCGATGTCAATAATGATGGCAAGCAGGATGTGTTTTTTGGAGGAGGAAAAGGGCAGGCCGCCAGTGTGCTGCTCTCCGTGGGGAGTCAAGAATATCAAGCGACGGAACAATCTGCATTCGAACAGGAAAAAGGTGCAGTGGACGCTGCCGCCTTATTTTTGGATGTGGATGGTGATGGTGACCAAGACTTATACCTAGCCAGTGGTGGCTACCACGATTTGTCACCAGGTGCAGCGTTACTGACCGATCGGTTATATGAGAATGATGGAATGGGTCATTTCACATTGGCTCCCGGGGCCTTGCCCCAAATAAAAGAAAGTACGGGCGCTGTGGTCGAGTGGGATTATAATCAGGATGGATCACCGGATATTTTTATTGGTGGAGCGGTCGTACCGGGCCGCTTTCCTGAATCTTACACTTCCAAGTTGCTCCAAAACGATGGCACAGGGAAATTTGCATTGGCACCTGAAGGGTTGACCAAGGCCTTTGCGCCACTGCACCTGGTGACGGATGCCAAGGTGGCCGATCTGGACAATGATGGAACGGGGGAATTGGTAGTCGTGGGCCGCTGGATGGGTATTGAGGTATTTGATTTTATGGATGGAGAAATAAAGCGGGTGACGAGTGATTATTTTGATCAATCATACGTCGGTCTCTGGAATACGCTGTTGGTGGAGGATTTGGATGGTGATGGACGAACAGAACTGGTAGCCGGTAACCTTGGATTAAATTCCCAGATCAAAGCGAGCAAAGAGGAGCCTGCGGAATTGTTGTTTAAGGATTTTGATGGAAATGGTGCCATGGATCCCATACTGTCCTTCTACATCCAAGGTGAGACCTATCCTTATGTCACGCGGGACGAGTTGTTTGAACAAATCAGTAAAAAGCGTACGGAGTTTGATAATTACGCTAGTTATGCGGAGGCAAAAATCGAGGATGTTTTTACTGAAGAAGAACTGGAAGGAGCACAAAATTATCAAGCCACGATTTTGGAGACGATGTTATTCTCACAAGTGGAATCTGGGAAATTTAAATTGCTACCACTGCCGGTTCAGGCTCAGTTTTCTCCGGTGTACAGTATAGTCAGCCTACCATACAGTGAAGGTAAGCGGCTTTGGCTGGGTGGAAATATCCACCATACACGCATAAAGTTGGGCGATACCGATGCCAATCATGGTGTCTTGTTAGCTGCGGATTCGCAAGGGAAGTACCGGTACATCGACCAAGTAACCAGTGGTTTCAATATCCAGGGAGATGTACGCAGTGCCCTGCAGGTGGGAGAAGAACTGTGGGTCGGGGTGTATAACCGGCCGCTGCTAAGATTTCAAAAAAATATTCCCTAAAACCTAATAACCTATGAAAACCTTTAGTTATGTGTGTCGAATTTATGTTGGCTTGGCACTTCTGCTGGGAGGCTGTCAGGAGAAGGAGTCTTCTGGTGAGTTGACAGAAGCCATCCGAATAAACCAAGTGGGACATTATCCGTCCGGTAAAAAAGTGGCAATCGTCTTGGAAGTGGGAAAAGGAGCAGCTTTTAAGGTGATTTCCAGTCCTTCAGGGAAGGAAGTGTATGAAGGCTCCTTAGTGAAAATAGGCCAGGATCAGGTGCCCCAAAGAGAAGTTTGGGTCGCTGATTTCAGCAGTCTTAAGCAACCGGGGCTTTACCAAATCACCGTTGAGGGATTGGGCAAATCTTATCCAGTCGTTATTCGCGAAGGTGTTTATGATGATGTATTGACAGCAGTGCTGAAGGGATATTATTTTCAGCGGGCATCTACTGCGCTTAAACCTGATCAAGCAGGGAAATGGGCACGGGCAGCAGGACACTGGGATGATGAAGTGTATGTGCATGCTTCTGCAGTGTGTGGGAATAGGACCGAGGAGACAGTCCTGTCCGCTTCCAAAGGTTGGTATGATGCCGGTGATTATAACAAGTACATTGTCAATAGTGGTATTTCAATGGGCACACTGTTGTCCTTATACGAAGACTTTCCGGATTATTTTGACCGGAAAAGCTGGGATATTCCCGAGAACCAAAATGCCATTCCGGATATTTTGGATGAGATATTGTGGAATTTGGACTGGATGGAGCAGATGCAGGATCCTCATGACGGAGGGGTTTATCATAAGCTGACCACAGCAAAATTTGAAGGAATGGTAACACCCGCGGATGCCACGGCGAAGCGATATGTAGTGAGCAAATCCACTGCTGCCACCTTGGATTTTGCGGCGGTCATGGCACAGGCGGCCAGGGTAATGAAACATGTGGAAGGCTTGGGAGACAGGGCTGTTAAATGGCAATCCCAAGCTGAAGCGGCCTGGAGATGGGCATCTGAAAATCCTGATCTTACCTATGACCAAGAGAAACTTAATAACACCTACGATCCAGCTATCACGACAGGAGCCTATGGCGATGGAAATTTGCAGGACGAATGGATTTGGGCTGCATGTGAGCTTTACCTTAATACTCTTGAAAAGCGTTATTTGGAAAAAATCCCTGTCGATTCTGTCCCAAGTTTTTCGGTGCCGAGCTGGAGTAATGTAGCATGGTTAGGATATTATTCGCTGTTAAGGCATGAAGATGAGGCATTGCAACCATTGATAGCATCCTTAAAATCCACCTTGAAAGCAACCGGTGATGATTGGGTATCGCAGATGGAGGAGACTTCTTTCCAATCGGTGATGGGAAAGGATCCCAAGGACTTTGTGTGGGGCAGTAACGCTGTGGCCGCCAATCAAGGCGTTGCGCTTATCCAACTGTTTTTTTTTGAAAAGCAGCCGGCTTATTTAGAGGCAGCCAAGGCGAATCTAGATTATCTATTAGGCAGGAATGCTACTGGATATTGCTTTGTGACCGGCTTTGGAGCCAAGTCTCCCATGTATCCGCATCATAGGATTTCAGAAGCTGATGGTATCGAGGAGCCAGTTCCGGGGCTCTTGGTAGGTGGCCCCAACCCTGGCCAGCAGGACGGTTGTGACTATTCTTCTACTGTTTTTGATGAATCCTATGTAGATCATGTTTGCAGCTATGCCAGCAATGAAATCACCATTAATTGGAACGCCCCCATGGCTTATTTGTTAGGAGCCGTGGTGGCGATGGAGCAATCAAAATAGAATATAGAGCTAGGATGCAAGTATCAAGTAGTGAGATATGAGTATTGAGATTTGTTCCTCCCCGCGGCGGCGGGGGAGGTTAGGTGGGGTAGATCGGAGCAGACCAGCACAATTCATTATGCATGGTTGCAGCTCTCGCTATAACAAAAGTCCGGAGGAGTTTGAAAGTAATTGGTCCAAACTTTCATCTAGGGAAAGACCAGTTATTATGTTTGACAATGAAAACCAATGATTAATCTGGTCAACACTAATCAGGAACCCTCATTAAAAGGGGATTTGTAATCCCCGGTTTTTGGGCTAAATCCAACCTTGTTATGATTGTCATTCCGACGACAGGAGGAATCTCACGCAAATTCGCCGTAAGAAATCTCTCCTGTCGTCAGCATGACAAAATGGTATGGGAGCTTTATTGACCAAGGTATTTATTGGAGCAATTTTCCTTTAGCCCATCGACCAGTTATGTTAAAATCCCCTCTATTTTGCTTAGTTCCTCGTTGGAAAAGGAGAGATTATCAAGGCATTTTAGAGAATCCTCCAACTGGGTGGTTTTGCTTGCTCCTATCAAAACAGACGTGATGCGGTCATCTTTTAGCAGCCATGAAAGGGCCATTTGAGCGAGGCTTTGTCCACGTATTGCGGCGAGCTCGTTTAGTTGTTTGATCTTGGACAGTGTCTCTTCTGTGATGGCAGATTTTTGGAGAAAGCCGTGGGATTTTGCAGCTCTGGAATCTTCAGGGACGCCATGGAGGTACTTGTCTGTAAGCATTCCCTGGGCAAGGGGAGAAAAAGGAATACAGCCCACGCCCTCATTGCCAAGTACATCCAAAAGTCCTCCTTCTACCCAGCGCTCAAACATCGAATATTTTGGCTGGTGGATGAGGCATGGAGTGCCTAAATCCCTGAGAATACTGATAGCTTTGGCAGCATCGTCAGCTTGATAGTTGGAGATGCCAACATAGAGTGCCTTGCCCTGACGGACGATATGGTCTAGGGCCGCCATGGTTTCTTCCAGCGGAGTGTCGGGATCAGGTCGGTGGTGGTAAAAAATATCCACATAGTCCAATCCCATCCGCTGTAAACTCTGGTCGAGACTGGATACCAGGTATTTTTTTGACCCCCATTCCCCATAGGGACCTTCCCACATGTAATACCCAGCTTTGGTCGAGATGACCATTTGGTCCCGGAAGCCACTAAAATCTTCCCTAAGGATTTTCCCGAAATTCTCCTCAGCTGATCCGGGAGGAGGACCATAATTATTTGCCAGATCGAAATGGGTGATCCCGGCATCAAAAGCGAGTTGCAATAATTTTCTGGAATTTTCCAACACATCCACGTGGCCGAAGTTATGCCAAAGACCCAGCGAAAGGGCAGGGAGTTTTAGACCACTTTTGCCGCATCGACGATAAGTCATTTTATCATAGCGGCTTGGTGCAGGGCGATAGTTCATAGGTTTATAGTTTGGTGTTTTTTCAACTTCTAATATAGTAAAAGCCAAAGTTCTCATCCCCGTTACGTTAAGAAAAGAGACAAATTTTGCTTTTAACTGGGTGTTTATTCATGTATGATTGTTGAAAAATTGACTTAGAAATACAGGGAACTTTAAAAGTTTGCATTTAAGTAAGAATTTATATGAAATATTTAAAACATTATGTAAAAAGCATTTTTTTATATTAAAAACGTAAAATTGTTGTTTGTTAAAAAAATAATATTCATCTTAGTATCAACATAAAGGAGCAGAGTTTAAGTTGTTTTTAAATACTCAAAGCCTTGGTTGTTTTTTATGTTTCATTTCACTTGGATAAGGTATGGATATGAAGCTGAATCAAGATTTTTCCGGTAGTATATTGATGTCTGAAATAGATGTCCTCGGAAAACCTAACGGTGTGTTGGATTACATTCCATTAATGGAAAGTGAATTCAGCAGGGTGGAAAAAATCATAGGCAAGGAGCTTACTCCGGAAGCAGCCTATTATTACTATGACTTTTACGATATGGCTTTTGAAATTAAGCGGCTGTTAAAAGTGAAATCAACAGCGGTAAAGGATGTATTGGGAAGGGAAATGCTTGAGCGAAATGTGGCAGCTTGTGAGCAACTGGAAGAAACGAAATTATGGAGTATTTTAATAAACGTGATAAAGATCGATCATCTGGATCACGGTTATTTGGAGAAAAAAATAAAGGATAAAACGATTCTAAAAATATTGAGGGCACTCAAAGATTCTTTTCGTTGATTTTTTAATATGTCAAACTTGGTGAAAAAAAAGGTTCAGGGATTTTTTCTGGACCTTTTTACTTTTTTAATGAATTTTTAACATCCTACAGCAGTTGTTAACATTTATTTCATGGTTGTAGGAGAGGATCTTCCTTATATTTAGTTATTATCTTTTGTTGTTACTTTTTATTGTTTTAATGTATTGATTTATAGTATTTTATAATGTTTATTTTTTGTGTTGTTTGGGGCTTTTGTTTTTACTTTTTAATAATATTAAAGCGTAGTCCTTTATCATCTAACCTGACTAATATTGTCGTTCTTAACAGTTAACCAAATTAGATGAGCTACAATTTACGAAACATTGCATTTTTAATCATGGGAGGGGCTTTTATGTACGCCTGTGATACTCCGAAGGAAAGCACTTCTACAATTGCTTCCAGTGGCATGGACAGACCGCTTAAGGCGACCTATGCTACCGACACATTGCCACACGATTCTGATGATCCTGCTATCTGGATCAATAAGGAAAATCCTGCCTACAGTCTCATTATTGGTACCGATAAGGATCAGGATGGAGGGCTGTATGTTTTTGATCTTGAAGGGAGCATTATTGACTCCCTGGTGGTAAAGAATATCCAGCGGCCCAATAATGTGGATATAGGCTATGATCTGCCGCTTGGTAAAGGAACCGTTGATTTTGCCGTGACCGGTGAGCGATTGACTTCCAAGCTTCGTTTTTACAGTCTTCCAGGTATGAAGGAAATAGTTCCCGGAGGAATATCGATTTTTGAAGGAGAGACAGGTACCGAGTTTAGGGATTTAATGGGCGTGGCTATTTATCAAAACCCCCGTAACGGTAAAAGCTACGTTATAGCAGGTCGTAAAAACGGCCCACAGGATGGTACTTACCTATGGCAGTATGAGATCATTCCTGATGGAGTCCAGGTGAAACTGGAGCTCGTACGGAAATTTGGCCAGTTTAGTGGGGAAAAGGAAATAGAAGCCATTGCAGTAGATAATGAATTGGGGTATGTGTACTATTCTGATGAAGGTGTAGGTGTTAGAAAATACTATGCCGACCCAGAAAAAGGAAACGAGGAGTTGGCATTTTTTGCCCAGCAAGGGTTTACCAAAGACCACGAGGGAATCAGCATTTATAAACTGGATGACCGTACCGGTTATGTTCTGGTATCCGATCAGGAAGCCAATCAATTTCAGGTGTTTCCCAGAGAAGGCACTGAAGGTAATCCGCACCAGCACGAGTTGATTACGATCGTGAAGGTGAGTGCGGTAAACAGCGATGGCTCTGAGGTGGTTAGTGTGCCGCTGAACGAGACATTTAAGAAGGGGCTTTTTGTGGCCATGTCCGACGATAGGACTTTTCACTTGTACAAGTGGGAGGATATGGCTGGAGATACTTTGAATATCATCCAATAATGAAACAACCAAAACAAACAAACTACCAAATGAAAAAATATTTAGCTTTTATATTCTTATTGGTCGCCTACTTTTCTGTGGATGTAGCAAAAGCTCAGGGAGTGATCAAAGGAAGGGTGATTGATAACCAGAACCTTTCTTTGCCAGGTGCCAGTGTGATGGTTACTGCTTTGAATAAAGCGACCATAACGGATCAGTCTGGAGATTTCTTATTGGTAGGCCTTCCTCATGGAGAGTACGAGGTGACGGTAAGCTACCTGGGCTATGAGGGAGATGCGAAAAAAGTCACTGTCAAACAGGGCGTTGTTTCCGAAACTTCGTTTCAGTTGACCCCAGGTTATGTGGAAAGTGCGGAATTTGTGGTACTTGGTGACCGTCTAAAAGGGCAAGCGAAAGCACTGAACCAACAAAAAAATAATGCTAATATCACCAATATTGTGTCTTCTGACCAGATCGGTCGATTTCCTGATGCCAATATCGGGGATGCGCTAAAGCGTGTACCAGGTATCACGATGCAAAATGATCAAGGGGAAGCCCGTGATATCATTATCCGTGGGATGGCTCCCCAGTTAAATTCGGTGACCTTAAACGGTGAACGGATCCCGTCCGCTGAAGGGGACAACAGAAGGGTGCAGATGGACCTGATTCCTTCGGATATGATCCAGACCATTGAAGTGAACAAGGCGGTCCTTCCGAGTATGGATGCAGATGCTATTGGTGGTTCTGTGAATTTGGTAACAAGAAAAGCTCCTAATGGCCTTCGAATATCAGGAACGGCCGCCACTGGCT
Source organism: Echinicola soli (assembly GCF_006575665.1). Taxonomy (NCBI): domain Bacteria; kingdom Pseudomonadati; phylum Bacteroidota; class Cytophagia; order Cytophagales; family Cyclobacteriaceae; genus Echinicola; species Echinicola soli. The sequence continues at coordinate 4,488,307 of NZ_CP041253.1, read as the reverse complement.
TAAACCTCCTATCGGAAAAGCCGATCTGGACTGGTTCGATGATTTTGGGCGATAGGCTACTGGACGATAAATTAGGCGTGATTTTATCCGCTTCGTACAATAACCACAATTTTGGTTCGGATGATGTGGAGGCAGTTTGGTATGAGTCTGATAATGGCATCGCACTGGAAGAAATGGAAGTGCGTAAATATCTTGTGCAGCGGGTAAGGAGATCAGTTTCATTGTCTTTGGACTATGATCTCACTCCTAACCACACCCTGATGTTTTCCTCGATGTACAATCACCGCGATGATTGGGAAAACCGATTTGCGATGAAGGTGGATGAGCTGGACGAAGCATTTGACGGCGGGAACTTTGAAGAAGTGAGTCCGGGTGTTTTCAATACCGTCGGAAGGGTGGAGTACCAAACCAAAGGCGGACTTGGTTCTGACCGGATAAATAATAAGCGATTGGAAGATCAGCGGGTGCAGAATTTCACACTTGGTGGTGATCACCTCTTCAATAGCCTAAAAATGGACTGGTCGGTGACCTATGCCAAAGCTTCAGAAGAGCGTCCACATGAGCGATACATTGGTTATAGATCAGGGGGACAGGACGTACGTGTAGATATCACGGATCCCAGAAAGCCTTTTGCAGCCCTGATCAATCGCCAGGATAATTTGGGTTTGGAATTGGATGAGCTGACGGAGGAATACGGATATACCTTTGATGAGGATTTGAATGGTAAGCTGGATTTTAAGTTGCCTTACAGTGATAAAGGCCTCTTACAGTTTGGTGGAAGGTACAGAAGTAAGTACAAGTATCGTAACAATAATTACTATCAATACAGCCCGGTGGATGAAGGTGCCTTTGGCGCTACATTAGGCGATGTACCGCATACGGATCAGTCTGATCCAGATTTCCTGCCAGGCAGCCAATATCAAATTGGTACGTTTGTGGATCCGGAATTCGTGGGCAGTCAGCAGTTGACCGATGCGGGACAGTTTGAGGGCGAACTGATATACGAGGAGTTTGTACCGGGTAACTACACCGCTAATGAAACCATTCAAGCTGCCTATATTATGGCTGATCATCAGTTTACCGATAAGCTTTCTGCGATAGCTGGTGTTCGATGGGAGTATACAGATATTTCCTACACGGGGAATTTGTACGATGTGGAGGAAGAAGCATACTTCCAAGAGCGTGCGGGGGATTCCTACCATAACTTCATGCCCGGGGTACATTTTAAATATGACATGGATGCCAATACCATCGTGAGGTTAGCGTGGACCAATACGATTGCCCGTCCAAATTACTATGATTTGGTACCATATGCGGAGTATAACGCTGAAGATGATGAGCTGGCCACTGGTAATCCAAACCTTAAACCAACCACATCCATGAACGTTGACCTGATGGCGGAGAAGTATTATGATAATGTGGGCCTGATTTCCATTGGAGGTTTTTATAAGGATATTGACCAATTTATCTATAGCATTACGGATTTGGATTACAGCCATCCTGTTTTTGGTGATAATCTTGAGTATACCAGGCCGGAAAATGGTGGAACTGCCAATGTCTATGGATTGGAGGCTTCTTTTCAGAAGCAAATTTGGAAAGGCTTAGGGCTTTACTTGAACTATACCTTTACTAAATCAGAGACCACAGGAATCGAGGGAAGGGAAGAGGAAAACCTGATGCTACCAGGGACTGCCCAAAACATGTTTAATGCTTCGCTGTCCTATGAGACCCAAAAATTGGTCGTTCGAGCGTCCTTAAACTATGCGAGTGATTATATTGATGAATTGGGTGGAAGTACCTTTGAAGACAGGTATTATGATAGGCAGACATTTTTGGATATTAATGCTTCCTATGCTTTTACCCCTAAATGGAGGGTGTTTTTTGAAGGAAACAACCTGACCAACCAGCCGCTTAGATATTATCAAGGAATCAGGTCCAGGACCATGCAAGCGGAGTACTATAATGCCCGATTTAACTTAGGTGTGAAATTTGATCTATTTAATTAGATTTTTCCTAGTTATGCTGGTTTTTTATTTTTGATTAAAAATGTATGTAAACATCAAAATTAAGTAATTAAAAATACCCGAATTTGGGTATTTTTTTTGTCTTATAATTTATTAAGTAAAAATATATAGCGTGATTTAAGTGTTAAGTAATTGATAAAAAGTAAATTATGGTGGTGGTTTCTGTTGCGTTTTTAGATTTCTGTGATTACATTTATTTTATTAACGGATTTTCAATAAAGAAGGAGTTTGATTTTAAATAATACGAGAATTCCTTTCATTTATTGATTGTTTTGCGATAAGGTGGTCTAATGCTTGAAAGATAAGTTTTCGGACTGGTTTTTGATGATAATGGATATATATCATGTTGAAATTAAATATTTACTAAACTAAAGCCAAATATGCTAATAACTTCGACAAACGGATTTTTGTCAGTAGTAAATAGTCCATCGAATGTTGACCATTTGCTGGTCAGGGCAAAATCCAAATCGGATCTGTCCCAATTATTTGACGAAAGAAGGATTCATCCTATCCAGCATGAAATCTTCAATTTCGGGATATTTATTTGTAAACAAGAGTTTGCAGATACATTGATTAAGATGATTAAATGCATTGATTATACCAATTTCGAATCAGGTATGATTACCCTTGACTGATTTTTTTGACTATTCGACTGTTGAACACAACAATTAACATTCACCCAATTAGCCTCTATAGTTTTGTGTTTTGTCGGCCAAGCAATAATCTGGGTTTATGAATGCTTATAGCATGCTGATTATTTTGGAATAATGACCTATCTGCTTTGATTGGGTTTTAGCGTGAAGTCGTTGACCATAATAAGGTGACTTTTTTGGCTGTTTACCACGGGAGTTGTTTATGGCTATGGATGGAGCACCCTTTCAGGGCTTTTTTTACTGTACTTTTCCAATTTTAAAATACTGGCGTCCGACTAAATTTAAAATATGATCAAAAACTGTCTTTAAATAGAAATTTGAGGGTTTTTATTCCAATCCCTAAAATGACCCGCATCCCCTAAAGGGGAGCTTTAGAAAGTCCCCTTTAGGGGATGCGGGGGTGAAAACAGTTGATTTTTTTCAATTTGACGATTGTTTTCTCGGACTCCAGTAATTTTTTAAAATAGGATCAGCGAAAATATGCCCAATCAGTGCTATCTACGTTCCTTTGTAATATAACTTTGCTTATCCCCCCAACTTTTCTTTTTAGGCCAAAATAGATCGATTTTCTCCTTGATATTTAATCCCTAAAATCAATTGGTTTATCTATAAAAATAACCGTATATCATCAATTCAAACATTTGTTTAAACTATGAGAACTTTACTTTTTTAGGGAGGGTTATGGTTACTTAATAGTTACGATATGTTGTGGGTTTTATAGTATAAGTAGGCGTAATTGGAGCAGCTGTCCTTAGCTAAAATTTTGGGTTAGTGTGATGTGCAGGAGAGGGCATAATTTTATCTGATAAAGAGCCATTTAAGTTTCTTAGTTAAAAAAAACAAAAAAAGTAAAGATAAAGTGAACTAAACTTTCGCAAAATTGATTGAATGTTCATTCGGTTTTGTGAAAGTAGAAAATGGATAAGAGAGAAAATATACTTGAGGCTACGTTGGAATTGATCCGTGATCATGGATTTCACGGATGTCCGATGAGCTTGGTGGCCAAGAATTCAAATGTAGCTGCGGGGACAATCTATCATCACTTCAAAAACAAGGATGATTTGATCATGGAGTTATATCACTATGTTGTGGGGAAGCTGGTATGCGTGGCTGAGGAGGCTGACGACGCCGGTTTGGATTTTAAAACCAGGTTTATGCAGTTTTGGCATACCATGAAGCGGTTTTACATAAAGGAGTCATCAATCCAGCGGTTTTTGGAGCAATTTTATAATTCCCCTTACTTTACGGATCAGATGCAGGTAAAAGATAACCTTTGGTATAGCTGGATGCGGAAGTTTTTTGACAGTGGTATCAGCAGCGGAGCCCTTCGGACAAGTGCGAGGCCCGAAATTCTGGCCATTATGGTGCATGGAAGTATTGTCAGTTCTGTCAAAGTAGAACTTCATCACAATAAAAAAATGAACCTGGATGATATTAACCTTGGGGAAATTGCTGAGATCGTTTGGGATGGTATCAAAAGACAATTGTAGTCGCTTTTTTTAATTGCATAGTGATTAGTCCAAATATTCGTGTGCCAGTTTAGGATAAGTATAAATAAATAGGTGTTTAATTAAGTGTTTTCAATCAATAATTTTATGAAAATGAGAAATCGTGTACTCTTATGGCTTATGGCAGGGTACTTGTTTTTGCCCGGTTTTCTGTATGGACAGGAGGCCGTGGGAAACCGGGGGCAGTTGGAGCTGACACTGGATCAGTGTATACAATACGCGCTGGATAATGGTCCTGCAATGCAGCAGGCTTTTCTGGATGAGCGGATTGGAGACCGAGAGATAAAATCTAGTCTCTCCGGCTGGTTTCCGCAGATATCAGCTTCTGCCGCAGGAACCAAAAACATCAAGTTGCAACAGCAGATTATCGGTGACCAGCTGATCACGTTTGGTCAAAACTATAATTCCTCGATTTCCCTTCAAGTGGATCAAAACCTGATCAACAGGGATCAGATATTTGCAGGGAGAACTTCCAAGTACATCAAGCAACAGTGGGATCAAAATAAAACCAATGTCGAGATAGCTACAGTTGTGGATGTCAGCAAGGCGTTTTATGATGTACTACTAACCTATGAGCAGCTAAAAATCATCGATGAAAACCTGATGCGACTGCAGAAACAGTATAATGATGCCAAGAGCCGTTATGAGTCAGGGCTTGTAGATAAGACGGACTATCAGCGAGCGGCCATTACGCTCTCCAATACGCGCAGCAATAAGCGCAGGGCGGATGAAAGTGTAGAAGCTAAGCTGGCATATCTGAAACAACTGATGGGATACCCGACCGATGCTTCTTTGTCGCTGGACTATAATTATGAAGCGATGGAAGAAAGGGCATTTGCGGATACCACGCAGGTAATGCTCCCTGAGGACAGGATAGAATTCCAGCAGATCCAGACGGAGGAGAGCCTTGCCCAGCTGAATACTGGCTACCAAAAGTGGGCCTACCTGCCCACGCTTACGGCCAATTACAATTACAACTGGCTTTATTTTAATAATTCGTTCTCCCATTTATATGACAGGAGCTATCCGACATCTGGCCTGGGGCTGACCCTTTCCCTTCCGATTTTCCAAGGAGGAAAGCGTCATCAGGATATCAAGATTGCTGAATTGCAGCAAGAGAAGGTTTCGGTGGAAAAGAAAAACCTGGAGAAGCAGATCAATACAGAATATAGGACAGCGCTCGCCAACTACAAGAGTGATCTATATGAATGGAGAACAATCAAGGAGAACATGGTACTGGCAGAGGAAGTATACAACATCATCAAACTGCAATATGATGAAGGCATCAAGGCTTATGTAGACCTGATCGTAGCAGAGACAGAATTGAGGACAGCTCAATTGAGCCACTTCAATGCCATGTACAATTTAATGTCCAGCAAGATCGATCTGGACAGAGCATTGGGAAATATTGAAATCAACTAAACAGCAAATAATCAATCGGGAAATGAAAAAGTTTTTGTGGATAATTTTCGTTGTGGGAATCTCAGGAGTGGTGAGTTCTTGTGGTTCTGAAGCAAATACGCAAGCAGGCCAAGGTCAGCAAGCGGTCTCCGTGCGAGCTACAGCGGTGACAAAAAAACATGTGACGGGACTGGACCTCTATCCAGGTACTGTCGTGCCATTAAATGAAATTGAGATCAGGCCACAGGTAAGTGGGTATATCTCCAAGATCTTTGTAGAGGACGGTCAAGAGGTGGCAAAAGGCCAAAAGCTCTATGAAATAGACAGAAGTAAATATCAGGCAGCTTATGAGCAGGCACAGGCCACGCTGAAAAGTGCCAAAGCGAATTTGGAGCGCGTAAAAAAAGACCTGGAGCGTTACGAAGCATTGGACAAGCAAGAAGCCATCGCCAAGCAGCAATTGGATTATGCCAAAGCAGATATCCTAACTGCTGAGTCACAAGTCTCCTCAGCCGAAGCGCAGGTGAGAAGTACCTTGACAGATTATAATTACTCGGTGATCAATGCGCCTTTTGCCGGAACGGTGGGGATTTCCCAAGTGAGACTAGGAGCCCAGGTCTCTGCAGGCCAAAGCCTACTGAACACCCTGTCGTCCAATGATCCGGTAATGGTGGATTTTGTGGTAAATGAGCGAGACGTGAGAAGGTTTAGCAGGATGATGAAAAATGAAAATCTTCCAGACTCTACCTTTACTATACAGTTTGGGGAGAATGATGTATATCAACATCATGGAGAACTGACCACCATTGACCGTGCTGTTGGCAGGCAGTCAGGTACGATCAATATGCGTGTGGAATTCCCAAATCCTGAGAGAGAGTTGATCCCGGGCATGACCCTAAATCTCCGTGTGCTTAACCAGGACATCGGGAGCCAAATCGCTATTCCTTATAAAGCAGTGACAGAGCAGATGGGGGAATATTTTGTCTATGTGGTAGGTGATGACAGTGTTGTGCACCAGCAAAATGTCCAACTAGGAACCAAAGTGGGTGCTGAGATAGTGGTCAGGGAAGGGCTTAAGCCTGGTCAGAAAATAGTAGTGGAAGGTATCCAGAAACTACAAGAAGGCGCTAAGGTACAGATAGATGCCTAAGCTAAACGAATCCTTTATAACGCCAAAGTAAGATAATTTTATGATATCAGAAATTTTTATTAAACGCCCGGTGACGGCGATGGTGATCTCCATAGTGATTCTATTGGTAGGGGCTATCTCCATCGTCAACCTGCCGGTGACACAGTATCCAGATATTACGCCTCCAGTAGTATCTGTTTCTGCTAACTACACTGGTGCAGATGCCAAAACGGTGGAACAAACCGTGGCGACGCCCATCGAAACGCAAGTGAACGGTACTCCAGGTATGGCTTACATCAGCAGTACCAATACCAGTACCGGACAGATGAACATGAACGTCACTTTTGACGTGGGAACCGACATAGACATTGCCACCTTGGATGTGCAAAACCGTGTGAGTATTGCGGAGCCCCGACTTCCTGAAGCGGTAAAGCGCCTTGGTGTGACCGTGCGTAAGCGGAATCCAAGTATCATGATGGTGATCAGTTTATATTCACCGAAAGGTACCCACGATACCAAGTTCCTTTCCAATTACACCAACATCTTCGTGAAGGATGCCCTTTTGAGGGTGCCAGGGGTGGGGGACATCAATGCCATTGGACAGGATTTTAGTATGCGGGTATGGCTGAAGCCAGATAAGCTGGCCCAATATAATATTTCTACAAACGAGGTGACTGCCGCCATCCAGGAGCAAAACCTACAGGTGGCTGCTGGTACAGTAGGCGGGATGCCTCAGTTATCTTCCCAGACGTTTGAATATCCAATTACCGTTAACGGTAAGCTGGAACGAAAAGAAGAGTTTGAAGACATAATCGTAAGGACTGACCCTAGTTCAGGAAGCTTGGTTTACCTGAAAGATGTAGCAAGAATAGAGTTTGGTGAATTTGACTACGGTAGGTTCTCCACGGTAAATGGTGAGCCAGCAGCGATTTTGTTGGTTTATCAGGCACCGGGCAGTAATGCCATTGATACGGCAGAAGGGATTTATAAGGCTCTAGATGAAATGAAGGCCACATTCCCTGCTGATATGGATTACGTGGTTCCTTTTGAATCCGTATCGGTGGTGGAGGTGTCGATTGACGAAGTACTGCATACACTGGTGGAAGCATTGATCTTGGTGATCGTGGTGGTATTCCTCTTCCTTCAAAGCTGGAGAGCGACCTTGATTCCTATTTTGGCCATTCCGGTTTCGATCATTGGTACCTTTATCTTTTTTATACCGCTAGGGTTTACCATTAATACCCTAACCATGTTTGGCTTTGTGCTGGCCATTGGTATAGTGGTGGATGATGCGATTGTGGTGGTAGAGGCTGCCCAGCACTATATTGATTCCAAGCGGGTATCTGCGAAGGAAGCTACCTTGCTGGCCATGAAGGATATTACCGCTCCGGTAATTGCCATTGCCCTGATCTTGGCCGCGGTGTTTATCCCGGTAGGTTTTATCCCCGGAATAGTGGGGCGGATGTACCAGCAGTTTGCGATTACGATTGCGATTTCCGTATTGATTTCTGCCTTTGTGGCCTTGACGCTGACGCCAGCCCTGTGTAGCTTGTTGCTGAAGCCCACGGAGGTGAAAAAAGATTCCGGAGGAATCAATAAATTCTTCTACAAGTTTAATACTTGGTTTGAGCGAGTGACCAGTTCATATGGAAATGGTGTAAGGAAAAGTATAAAAGCCACTCCATTGGTGCTTATTATTCTCGTGTGTATTTATGCAGGTACGGTAGGACTCTTCCAAGCCAAACCGACCGGTTTCTTACCGACAGAAGATGAAGGAAGGTTGTTCATTTCTCTCGAACTTCCTGAAAGTTCTTCTACCAGCAGGACACGGGCCATCATGGACGAAATGGTAGGGATGATTACCAATACTGACGGTATTCGTAATGTGACAGGTATTGGAGGGTTAAATGCGATTAACTTCTCCTTTAAGTCAAACAGTGGTACGTTCTTTATCCAAATGGACCCATGGGATGAGCGTCAGGATCCTTCCAAACAGCTCTTTGGCTTGATCGGGCAGCTGAACCAAAAGTTTTCCGCGATCAAGGAAGCCAATATCATCGTCGTACCGCCCCCGGCCATTCCAGGCCTCGGACAGACAGGTGGATTTAGCTTTATGCTCGAGCAACGCTCCGGTGGAGATATCAAAGAGTTTGAACAAGTGGTAGGCCAGTTTTTGGGAGCCGCTAACCAGCGACCAGAAATTGCCATGGCCTACAGTTTCTTTACTGCACAGACTCCTGGCTACCACGTGACCGTAGACCGGGAAAAGGCCAAGAAACTTGGCGTGTCGATATCAGATGTGTTCTCGACCATGTCCACTTATATGGGGAGTTCATATGTCAATGACTTCACCCGATACGGTCGTAATTTCCGTGTAGTGGCCCAAGCAGATACCGCCTACAGGATGGATATTAAAGACTTGGATCAATATTATGTCATGAACAGACAAGGAAAGTCTGTTCCGCTGGGAGCTGTCGTGGACTATGAAGTAGTCGAAAATGCCCCAGTGATCAACCATTATAACCTGTTCAGGTCTACTGAAATCAATGGTAATGCGGCCGAAGGTTACAGTAGTGGGCAGGCACTGGCAGCATTGGAAGAAGTGGCTGCAGAGGTATTGCCGGCTGGGTATGGATATGACTTCTCAGGACTCAGCAGGGAAGAACTGGCATCTGGCAATACGACAATCTTAATCTTTGCTTTGGCGATTATCTTGGTGTCATTATTATTGGCGGCCCTTTATGAGAGTTGGTCTGTACCGTTTTCAGTACTGTTGGCCTTGCCATTGGGTGCATTTGGTGCGATATTGGCCCTGACCTTCCTGCCTAAGCTTGACAATAACGTATATGCGCAGATTGGTTTGGTGACCTTGATCGGCCTTGCTGCCAAAAACGCCATCTTGATCGTGGAATTTGCCAAGGAGCGTGTGGACGCAGGTATGCCATTATTGGCCGCGACCATTGAGGCTGTTAAGCTGCGGTTGAGGCCGATCGTGATGACCTCACTGGCATTTATTCTTGGTGTGGTGCCACTGGCACTTTCCAATGGGGCTGGAGCCGTGGCCAGACAAACGATCGGCTGGACGGTGATCGGTGGGATGCTTGCCGCTACCTTCCTCGCGATTTTTGTGGTGCCTGTACTTTATGTGGTAATTACAAAAATTGCCTACGGCAGCAAAAAATTGAAAGAGTTGGAAGAACAATATCAGGCTGAGTCCTGATTATCAGCCTGAAATAGATTAGAAAATAGCCTGGCATTTGAGAGATTCTCGATATGTCAGGCTATTATTTTTTATTTTTATCAAAATAAATGACTTTTGAATACATAAATATGTATAATATGTTTATATTTATGCAGGTAAATAATTAAGAGGCCAGCAAAATCAACGGATCATTTTACTTTTGATACTGAATTCTGTAGAAATATGGGGTAATCGAAATCAATATTTTGAAGGTTGTGGGCTTCTGATTTATGTAATAGTCATTTAGACAATTAGTATTAATTGATTTATGTTTTTAATGTAATAACTCTCCAAAAAAGGGAAAAACTATGGGAGAAGTAATCTATCATCACGGGACTGTAATGAATAAAAAAAATTCAAACCTAGAGAACCACCACTCTGAACACGATGAACTGTTGATCAAGGACGCCTTGTTTGTCCGGGATAAGGGCTGTCTTCGGCGTGTGAAGTTCAAAAATGTACTATGGCTGAAAGGGGATGGAAATTATACCACTTTGGTAACAAAGGATAAGGTATATTCACTGCGAAATATCCTTAAGGAATTTGAAGCGATATTACCGGAAGAGGAATTTGTGAGGATTCATAAATCTTATTTGGTAAGACTCGACAGGATAACTACCATATCGCCCAAGGAAGTGACCATTGAGCAGGAACGGGTTCCTGTCGGTCGTACGTATTATCAGAAACTTATCCATGGGATAAATAAGCTGGGCGCCGGGGCTTAAGCCTTTTTATGGTGCCAAAGTAAACTACTATCTCCATAGCTCAGAAACCTGTAATCATGTGATAAGGCTTCATGATAGATTTTTTGCCAAGTGCCTTTGGTAAACGCTGCTACGAGAAGTATCAGTGTGGAGGCGGGTTGGTGAAAATTAGTAAGGAGTCCGTTACATACCCTGAATTCATAGCCAGGCATGATAAAGATTTCGGTGCTGCCAGTGATTTCGTCCAGGTTTTCTGTATTCATAAAATCTAATATTGCCTGAAAACTCTCTTGTAAAGAAGCTTTTATTAGACCTTCTTGATAAGGATATAGTTTTTGGATTTGGAATGCTTTGCTGTCACCGTTTAGTAGTTTTACACCATACCAATAGATACTTTCCAAGGAGCGCATCGAAGTAGTGCCTACGGCCACTATATTACCGTCATGCGCCAGGAAATGCCTGATATTTTCCCTGGTGACCACCACCTGTTCGCTGTGCATGGGGTGGTGGGTCACTATTTCCTCTTTGATAGGTTGGAAAGTGCCCGCGCCTACATGAAGGGTAAGGTAGTCGGTTTTGATACCGGCATCCGTTAGTTTTCTTAGGGTTTCATCAGTGAAGTGTAAGCCGGCAGTGGGCGCTGCCACGGCACCTTCTTTCAGGGAATATACCGTTTGGTAGCGGGGTTTGTCTTCATTGGTAGCTTTCCTGTTTAGGTATGGAGGCAGGGGAACTTCTCCCACGGCTTCCACTACGGCTGCAAAGGGAAGGTTGTCATCTTTCCAGTCTATTTTTACCAGCCGCTCTTCTCGGTTTTCGAGGGTAGCATTAATGGTCAGTACATTGCCATTGGCCATTACTTTTCCTTCGAGGACTTCACCATCTTTCCATTTCTTCAAATTGCCGATCATCGCCTGCCAGGTGACTGCACCGGTATGCATCATGGTTTCGTTTATGATAGTGCTTGGCGCAATGGGCTGCAGGAGAAAAATTTCGATTTTGGCTCCTGAAGCCCTTTGAAAAATCAGGCGTGCAGGGATGACTTTGGTGTTGTTGAACACCATTAGGGTATTGGAAGGCAATAACGCAGGAAGGTTATAGAACCTGTGGTGATCGACGTTTCCATCCTCAAAATGAAGCAATTTGGATTCGTCGCGCTTCTCCAAGGGGAATTTGGCGATCCGGTCTTCAGGAAGTTCGTATTGATAATCGGAGAGCTTGATGTCAGAAGTGGTGTCCATTCGTATACCTCTTAGGTGTTGGGATTTTTCAGGCTTGGGAAAGGTAATTTACCGTTGATTCCTTTAGCTTTGCTTTTCGGAGAGCAAATATAAGGCATTACGATCAGACATGAACAATAAGCAGGCAAATCCCACCAAAGTAAACGCCAAATGGTACCGTTATACCCTGGATTTTAAATTTGATGCAGGTACTTCAAGAGGAGTATTAAAAACAAAAGACTCGTACTTCTTGAAAGTTTGGCAAACCGATAATCCCAATAAAGCAGGCTGGGGGGAAGCGGGGCCCCTGCCAAAACTCAGTCCCGAGGATGGGCTGGACCTTCCTTCGATATGGGAAGCATTGGTGCTCAAACTGTCCCAAACCGAGGTTCAGTGGGAGGAGAAGGCCATATTGGATTTGTGTGAGGAGTTGGTGCCGGACAATTATCCCAGTATACGTTTTGCTCTGGAAACTGCCTTGCTGGACCTGTTTCACGGAGGAAAAAAGCTGATTATGGAGAATGGCTTTTATGGGGGGCAAGAGAAGATTGCCATCAATGGCCTCATTTGGATGGGAGATGCAGTCTTTATGCGCAGGCAGATTGAGGATAAACTTTCGCAAGGGTTTTCATGCATAAAGATGAAGATAGGGGCGATAAATTTTGATGAAGAGTGCAGGTTGTTAGGCTATATTCGTGAGCGCTTTTCTGCTGAAGACATCACGTTGCGCGTAGATGCTAACGGAGCCTTTCCACCAGGTGAAGCCATCCAAAAATTATCCCGATTGGCTGAATTTGACCTGCACAGTATCGAGCAACCCATCAAGGCTGGACAGTATCAGGAAATGCAGCGGTTATGTGCCACCAGTCCCTTGCCCATTGCCTTGGACGAGGAATTGATAGGGGTGACCGGACGAGACGAAAAAGCAGCCTTGCTGGATAAGATAAGGCCGCCTTTCATCATCTTAAAGCCCACCTTGTTAGGAGGTATACGTGCTACCCAAGCATGGATCAAATTAGCAGAGGAGCGGAACATAGCTTGGTGGGTGACTTCTGCTTTAGAAAGCAATATTGGCCTCAATGCCATCGCTCAGCTTACTTCTTCTTACCAAACCACGTTGCCTCAGGGATTGGGTACCGGCCAGCTTTATCATAATAATATCGAATCCCCACTCGACATTCAAGAGGGAAAGTTGGTTTACCAGGTCGGTCGGAAGTGGGGAAGTATTGAATAGGTGATTTTTACTGGTGTCATTGCTTTGATTCGCCGTATTTGTCGGCGATGGTTTTTAGTTTTTGGTCGATCTGTTCACGGCTAATCCATATACCCTTGACCATAACACCAAGTGGATGCCGCATGTTTGCAATGTCCTCCAGTGGGTTTTTGTCCAAAAGGATCAGGTCTGCACTGGCACCTTCGGTGATTTCTCCAAAATTGCCTTCCTCTTGAAAATACTTTGCTGGATTTATAGTGCCCATTTGGAGGATTTCCAATGGACTTAAGCCAGCATCCACCATGGCCTGCATTTCATGTTGGATAGAAAAACCGGGTACATTAAATACCTGTGGAGCATCAGAGCCTAGCAGTAGACCATGTCCATTTTCTTGAAGTTGATGGATAAGCATCTTTCTGATGGCCATGAAATCTTCCCATTGTTCGGCGTTGTACTCGTCTGTCTCGGTGAGGTTCTTTTTACTGTTGATCCAGTTTTCGAGTACTTCTGGAGCCATATATTTCATTTCAGGATTAGTTGCCAGTTGTTCGGCAGGAGTGGGAGAAAACCACCTGGAAAACAAGCTCTGGGTCGGCACCACCCATACGTGGTTTTCATTGGTGAGGTTAACCAATTCAGGGATCATGGCAGTATCAGCCTTTTCCGTGAAATTATAGCCGAAGAATCCATTTTCAGTCGGGTTTACTTCTGCTGATTCCGGTACCAGTCCTTCCAGAAAACCATCCACATGGTCAATGCTGGCATAGCCACTTTCCAGTGCATGTCTGATTCCGACCAAAGTAGAAACATGCCCGGCAAAGGGGATGTTTACTTCTTTGGCTGTTTTGACAATTTGGTCAAAGACGTGCAGCCGGAGGCCTGGATGAAGCTTGAGGAAGTCAAAACCGTCCTTTTGGTAGGAGGTGACCATTTCGGTAGCCTGCTCAGTGCTGGTAACGGTATTGCCGTTCAGCGAAGGGCTGGATGTGTAGATTCTTGGACCAAGGATTTCATCTTTGGCCACTTTTTCCTTCAGTTCCAGGTGCAGGTGATGTCCAAGCATTCCCCTAATGGTGGTGATGCCATTGGAGAGGTATAAAAAAAGGGTTTCTTCCATCTGGGGATCATTCCAGATGACAGAAGGAAGGTGGGCGTGCATTTCTGCTATGCCCGGCACAAGGTATTTCCCCTTGCCGTTGATCAGTTCGGCTTCTTGGATCACCTCGGCTTCATCCTCAGAAACTGGCAGGATTTGTTTGATTCTGCCCGAGTCCACGACCACGTGGCCTTTGGTGATACGGCCATTGCGGATGTCGATGATGTTAACATCGGCGATGACCTTTGCAGTGTTTGTAGGCGCTTCCTTCTGGCTATTTTTGTCTTGGCAAGCAACCATACCAACGGCTAAAAAAACCATCAAGATGAAAGGGGCGGTTATTTTCATGGATCAAGGGGTTGTGTTAGCTAAATATACATATTTATTTGGAAGAGTACAGTGCAAGTGTGGTCATGGTAGTGAATCGCTTTTAGATGAGCGACGGCATATTCCACTAGCTAAGCCATGCTAACCATGGATATGTCATTCCGACGAAAGGAGGAATTTAAAATTGAGATCCTTCCTCATGCCGGGATGACAACGAACTAGAAATTTATACAACATTTATTTTTTAAAAACCGATTTCCCTGGGGGGCATGGTCAGGGACCAATGCTGTAAGGGGAGCAATCCTCTTTGATATCATCCATGCCGGTGGCACGTTTAGTAAGCAAACTTTCAATCTTTCAATTTTGCAATCCAATTATACTTCTATAGGGATTTGAAGTAGGATTTTGCCAATGTGTTCCGAGCTTTCCATGAGTTGGTGCGCTTGTGGGGCCTCTTCCAGGGGAAATATTTTATGAATAATGGGTTTGATCTTTTCAGGAAAGAAAGGCCAAACATGTGCTTGCAGTTTTTTGGCGATATTTCCTTTATACCCAATGGACTGGGGCCGAAGGGTCGAGCCGGTAATGGTAAGGCGATTGGCCATGATCCTTAGCAAATCCACTTCACCCATTCTGCCCTTCATGGAATTGATCATGATGAGCTTGCCTTGAGGTTTTAGCAAGCGGATGTTTTTTGCGGTATAATCTCCGCCGACCATGTCCAGTATGATGTCTACCTTGTTAAATGCTGGATTGGATTTGATCACTTCTTCAAAATCCTGCTCCCTGTAGTTTATGGTCAAATTGGCTCCCAAATTATGGCAAAAGGTGCATTTTTCATTGCTTCCAGCGGTTACGATGACTTTACCGCCAAGTGCCCTTACCATCTGGATGGCCGTCACGCCAATGCCACTGGTGCCGCCGTGGACCAGTACTGTCTTGCCTTCTTCAAACTGGCCAATGTCAAAAATATTGTTCCAAACGGTGAAGAACGTTTCCGGAAGGGCTGCCGCTTCCAATAGCGAAACCCCTTCAGGAATTGGCAGGCATTGGACGGCAGGGGCGGTTACGAACGCTGCATATCCACCTCCTGATACCAATGCACAGACTTCATCTCCCAGCTCCCATGTTTTTACATCTTCCCCTATGGCAGCGATAGTCCCGGAAACTTCCAATCCCGGAATATCCGAGGGTGCATCAGCTGGAGCAGGATATAGACCTTTACGCTG
This sequence comes from Echinicola soli, assembly GCF_006575665.1. Lineage (NCBI taxonomy): Bacteria > Pseudomonadati > Bacteroidota > Cytophagia > Cytophagales > Cyclobacteriaceae > Echinicola > Echinicola soli. The sequence goes on along the minus strand of NZ_CP041253.1, from coordinate 4,472,562 downwards.
GGCCACATCAGGTCGATTAATGCCTGCTGCGGATACGTTGATCAGTACTTCGTGTGGGGCAGGTTTTGGAATGTTCCGTTCTTGGATTTGCATGACTTCCGGTCCGCCTGCCTCAGTGATTATAATTGCTTTCATAGCGATCAGTCATTTAGCTCCTTGTAAATATAAGGCTTGAAGATAGGGAATAAAATAGTGGGACAGATCAAATAGTATCTCCGGGAAGGAGAAATCAAATAACTCCCTGATTTTTAATAAAACATATCATTGGTTTAGGTTTTAATAGTTACAAACAATCTGGTTTGTTAAATTGTTAATATTTTTTGTGTTTACTGCCATTTCGGAATTTATATTGCTGAATGATCTCTTTTCATAATTAATGTGCTGGTTGTTTCGTAGTTGAATAGTAATATATTTGTTTAGGTATAGAACATTTAAAAAACCGCTAATACATATTATGGAACAGATTATTTATGTGGTCCCCTTCTTGGGGATTTTGGGGCTTATTGTGATGGCCGTAAAGTCAGCTTGGGTAAATAAACAACCTACTGGCGATGAAAAGATGGTGGAACTGGCAGGGTATATTGCCCGTGGAGCCATGGCATTTTTAAAAGCAGAATGGAAAGTACTTTTTTATTTTGTGGTCATTGCAGCGATCATTTTGGCTTGGTCGGGGACGCTGGTAGAAAACTCCAGTCCGGTAATTGCCGCTTCCTTTGTTTTAGGGGCATTTTTATCGGCCTTTGCCGGGTATATCGGAATGAACATTGCTACCAAGGCGAATGTCCGCACCACCCAAGCAGCCAAGTCAGGTTTGGCCAGAGCCCTGAAGGTTTCTTTTTCTGGAGGTACCGTGATGGGGTTGGGTGTAGCAGGATTGGCCGTGTTGGGCATGGGCTCGCTCTTCATTGTTTTTTACCATATCTATGTGGTGTCGGCCGGCGGTGATGTCAATGGGTTGGATATGGAACGCGCATTGGAGGTTTTGGCCGGCTTTTCATTGGGAGCCGAGTCCATTGCGTTATTTGCGCGAGTGGGAGGTGGTATTTATACCAAGGCCGCGGATGTAGGGGCTGACTTAGTGGGAAAGGTAGAAGCAGGCATTCCTGAAGACGACGTACGTAATCCCGCTACTATTGCCGATAACGTAGGGGACAATGTCGGAGATGTGGCCGGAATGGGAGCGGATTTGTTTGGGTCCTATGTGGCGACTATCCTGGCCTCCATGGTCTTGGGTAGAGAGATCGTTTCCGATGATCAGATGGGCGGAATTGCACCGATATTGCTGCCCTTGGTCATTGCTGGATTGGGAGTGGTTTTTTCGATCATCGGAACATTATTTGTAAAAATCTCAAAAGAAACCGACAGCGTTCAAGCGGCCCTGAACAAAGGCAATTGGATTTCTATCCTACTGACCGTGGCTGCGTCTTATTTTGTGATTGATTTTATGCTGCCTGAAGGGGACTTGGTCATGATTAGGGACAATTCACCTGTGTTTACCAAAATGGGCGTTTTTGGAGCCGTATTGATCGGTTTGGTGGTAGGGGCGCTGATGAGCATTATCACCGAGTATTATACTGCCATGGGCAAAAGGCCGGTGAATAGTATCATCAAACAATCCTCTACTGGTCATGCCACCAATATCATTGGAGGATTGTCTATAGGAATGGAATCGACAGTCCTGCCGATTTTGGTATTGGCAGCGGGGATCTATGGATCCTTTTTGAGTGCGGGGTTGTACGGCGTGGCGATAGCCGCTGCGGGGATGATGGCTACTACAGCGATGCAGCTGGCCATTGATGCTTTCGGTCCTATTGCGGACAATGCCGGTGGAATTGCTGAAATGTCCGGCTGTGACAAGGAGGTGAGAGAGCGGACAGATATTCTTGATGCGGTAGGGAATACCACGGCGGCCACAGGAAAGGGATTTGCGATAGCGTCTGCGGCACTTACGGCATTGGCTTTGTTTGCGGCCTATGTGGGGATTGCGGGCATAGACTCCATCGACATCTATAAGGCTGATGTCTTGGCAGGTCTGTTTGTCGGGGCGATGATTCCGTTTATCTTTTCTTCCCTGGCGATAGCAGCAGTGGGTCGTGCGGCCATGGATATGGTCAATGAGGTAAGAAGGCAGTTCAAAGAGATTCCGGGCATTATGGAATACAAGGCCACACCTGAGTATGATAAATGCGTCCATATATCCACTAGTGCCTCTATCAGGGAAATGATCGCTCCGGGGGCATTGGCGCTGTTGGTGCCTATTATTGTGGGATTTGCTTTTGGTCCTGAGGTATTGGGCGGAGTATTGGCGGGAGTGACCGTCTCTGGAGTCCTCATGGGAATTTTCCAGAACAACGCCGGTGGAGCCTGGGACAATGCCAAGAAGTCATTTGAGAAAGGAGTAGAGATCGATGGCAAAATGGAATATAAGGGCTCCGAAGCGCATAAAGCATCTGTAACAGGTGATACCGTCGGGGATCCTTTCAAGGATACTTCTGGGCCATCCATGAATATTTTGATCAAACTGACTTCCATTGTTTCGCTGATCATAGCTCCTCATATAGCGGAAGTAGCACCGAATGAAATGGGTGAAAAGAATGATGATCGCAAAGAAATCAAAATGGAAAGTGTACAAGAGGAATTGGTTTTGCTTCGGCAGGAGGTGAAGGCGCAAGAAGCCGAGAAGTGATAGGGGAGTAGCAGGTTTGTTAAATAACTGAAAAGAAATGAATTAAAGTCTCGATGATACATCGGGGCTTTTTTTTATACCTATTTTTACTGCAATGTCATAAAAACATACATTAAGTAAATTTTACTTTATTGGTTTGTTTATTAACAAATAAATTGCAAAATTGACATATTATGTTTTGTAGGTTTCGGTTAAATAGTGTTATATAATTGATAATTTTATTTTACCGGATTTATTGGAATATAATTTTGCTTCAAGTTTTATAACCCACAAATCAATTACAAATGAAGAAAACCTTTACGAAATTAACCTTCTTGGTTTTTGTCTGTTTGTTTGTAGGCTCAGCTTACGGGCAGCAGGTAATAATCACAGGGAAGGTGACGACCGCGGAAGATGGGGAGCCACTTCCCGGGGTAAGTGTGTTGTTGCAGGGAACCAATACAGGTACTGTGACGGATTTGGATGGGAATTATTCCATTGATACGCCAAATAGGGAGGGAACCTTGGTTTTTAGTTATCTTGGATATATTACCCAGACCTTAGCCATCGAAAACAGGACAACGGTCGATGTAGTAATGGAGGAGGATGTGTCGGAGATGGGGGAATTTGTGGTTACCGCATTTGATATTGACCAGAGTGAAAAAAGTTTGGGATATGCTGCTCAAGTAGTGGGATCGGATGAAATCACTAAGACTAAGCAGCCTAATCTAGTAAATGCACTGCAAGGCCAAGTGGCGGGCGTGCAGATTACTAATTCTGGTGGTGCGCCTGGACAAAGTGCCCGGATTGTCATTAGAGGGATAAACTCCCTTGACCCCAATGCCAATAACCAGCCACTTTTTGTTGTGGACGGTGTTCCTATTAACAATTCAACTATTGAATCGGGCAATACTCCTCGAGGCATGTCAAACAGGGCCGCCGATATCAATCCGAATGATATAGAATCTATGTCTGTCCTGAAAGGTGCTGCCGCAACAGCCTTATATGGTGTTCGTGCAGCGAATGGTGCTGTGATCATCCGTACCAAAAAAGGGAAAGCAGGAGATACCCGTATCAATATCAACAGCTCCATCGGAATGGATAAGTTGGTCAAAATCCCCAACCTTCAAGATCAATTTGGCCAAGGATTTAGTGGAGAATATGATCCGTCAAGTTTCTGGCCATCTTGGGGAGCGCCGATTGCAGAAGTGGCCGAAACCGTACCGGGGCACAAGTATCAGGACAACTGGAACAGGGCATTTGATACCGGTCTGAACATTGATAATAACATTAGCTTTTCAGGGGGTAGTGAAAATGCTACTTTCTATGGTTCCTTTGGTCGATTGGATCAGCAGGGTATTATTCCTTTTAGTGATTGGAGCAGAACCACCGCCAAACTTTCCGGTACTGTAAAGGCCAGTGAAAAGTTTGATTTTAGTGGATCCATGAATTTCTCTAACTCCGGAGGTAATCGAGTCCCTCATGACCGATTTATGGAGCGGATGATGTACTGGGCAGAAACCCAAGATGTTCGCGATTATATTAATCCAGATGGTACCATGAAAACCTATGGGAATACCAACCCAATTTATGATGCGCGATTTGCTACCTATGAGGATAATGTCAACAGGATCATTGGGAATATTAATCTAAACTATAGACCTACCGATTGGCTGACCTTGTCTTATCGACTTGGAACAGACGTCTCAAGTGACAGTAGGACTGAGATTACGCCTGGCCCAAAAGGTATCGACGGTGAAGTGGCATTAAGCTCCACAGGGTTTATTGAAGAGACAAGGATAAACTCCCGGGACTTGACCTCCAACTTTTATGTGACCTTAAGACATCAGTTTTCCGAAGAGTGGAATACTACTTTGAGACTGGGAAATGATATCTTTGAGCAAAGGTATGATCGGGTAATTTCGACTGGGTCGGAGTTTGTAATTCCGGATTTTTATAACCTTAATAATACCGCGCAAATTTTTGCAAGTCAGGATAGTAGAATCAAAAGGCTGATTGGCTTTTATGGGGATTTGACTGTGGATTATCAAAATTATCTTTTTATAAACTTGACAGGGAGAAATGATATTTCATCAACACTGCCTAAAGAGAATAATTCTTTCTTTTATCCTTCGGTAAATTTAAGTTATGTGTTCAGTGAAAATATGGACATGCCTTCTTGGTTTACTTTCGGAAAGATAAGGGCGTCCTGGGCACAGGTGGGCAAAGATACCGATCCCCATAGATTGGGAGCTACCTATGCGGCACCGGACGTTTTTCCGCTTAATGGCCAAGTAGGATTTAGCCGAAACAGTTCCTTTGGTGACCCGGCATTAAGACCTGAGCTCACTACCTCCATTGAATTTGGCACGCAGCTTTCATTTATTGATGGGAGATTTGACCTGGATGTAACCTACTTTAAATCCAACTCCAAGGACATGATCATTGGGGTTCCGGTTTCAGATGCCACCGGATTCAGTGAATATTTCACCAATGCGGGAGAAATCCTCAATAGTGGAGTCGAAGTAGTACTTGGGGCGGATATTATCCAGACCAGTGATTTTAACTGGCGTGTGACCGGTAATTTTACCCGTAATAAAAATGAAGTGGTTTCCATCAGGGAAGGAATTGACGAGATTGTTGTTGGTGAACAGTTTGGTTATGCGGGAAGTACCGTGACCATGAAGCTGATAGAGGGAATGGCTTACGGTAACCTCTATGGTTCCAGCTATCAGCGGTATGGTGCGGATCCTGAAAGTAAACATGCACAAACCGACCTGCCTATGATTATTGGGGATAATGGGTTTCCAGTTAGAAATGGTAGTCAATTGATCCTTGGCAATGCTGTGCCAAAATGGTTTGGAGGGCTTAGAAATGAATTTTCATACAAGAATTTTGATCTGAGTTTTTTAATCGATTTCCGGGCGGATGTGGAGCAGTACAATCAGTTTGATAATTTCCTGTCTGCATTTGGTAAAAATGATTATACGGAAGTTAGAAATGAGACAAGGGTATTTGATGGTTTATTGGCCGATGGATCCGCCAATACCCAGGAAGTATGGCTTGGTCAGGGTATAGGTCCAGATGGAAGAGATTATGGAGCTGGATATTGGAGAAATACCTACCGGACGATCAGTGAAAATTTCGTTCAAGATGCAAGTTATATAAAACTCCGAAATGTAACGTTAGGGTATAATTTTGATACTGAATTGCTTGAAAATACGCCATTCAGATCTATTAGGGCCTCAGTTGCAGCCAATAACATCCTTCTCTATACACCGTGGGACGGATTTGACCCAGAGTCATTTTCCGCAGGAGCCGGAGGTAATGCAGTAGGATTTACCGGACTGGGATATCCCGGCGTACAAAGCTTCTTTTTTACATTAAATCTTGGACTCTAAGCAATGAAAGCAATGATAAAATCAAGCAAAATATATAAAAGCATTATTGGGGTAACGATGGTGCTATTTGCCAGTTCTTGTGAATCCTACTTGGATGTAAACGAAAACCCCAATAATCCTCAGGATGCGCCATTATCAGGAATGATGACCCATGTAACGTACCAATCAGCACTCAATACTTATAGGCTGGGAAGCTTCACTTCGTATTACGTGCAGTATCTGGCATCTCCGAATCCGGGAAGTTCTACTGATACCATGGAGCCTGTAAATTACAGTTCTACATGGTTTAATCTGTACAACGTAATGACGGATTTATATGTCATGATGCAAAAAGCAGAGGAATCCGGAGCAAGCAATTACATGGGTGCCGCCCAGATCATGATGGCGCTGAACATGAGCATGACTGTGGACATCTTCGGTGATATTCCCTTTTCGGAGGGCTTCGACTTTGAAACATTGACTCCGGTGTATGACGATGACATGGTCCTGTATGACCAAGCATTGGAGTATCTGGACCAGGGAATACAAAACCTGCGGGGGGAAAGTATTTATACCATGGAGGAAGATGATTTTATCTTCGCAGGTGACCTGGATAAATGGGAGGCCTTTGGAAATATGCTGAAAGCCCGCTTAATGATCCATATAAAAGGACAGGCCGGTTACAGTGCCGAAGAAGTGCTTTCAGCCGTTGAAAGTGGCTTTGCATCCAATCGGGATAATGCTCAGGTAATCTTTTTTGAACAGAACATCAATCCATGGTCAGCTGTGGCAAGGGACAATGCTAACTTGCTTTTGGGCGGATGGATTTCCGAGCAGTTTATCCAAGCATTGGATGGTACTTCTTATCCGATGGAAGATCCGAGATTGGAATTATTGGTAGGAACCACAGATGATGGTGAATATATTGGTACGGAGAACGGAGCAGGAAGAGGAAATGCTCCTGAAAAAGGTGCAAGATCCACGTTGATCCAAGGGCAATATTATACTTCAGAACTTTCACCGGTTTTAATTGGAACCTACGCTGAGCAAAAGTTTATTGAAGCCGAAGCAGCATTTGATTCTGATAAAGCACGTGCTTATCAAGCTTACTTGGATGGTATCGAGGCAAATATGGAGATGCTGGAAGTTCCCTCGGGTGAAATGGAGGCTTATTTAGATGATCCAAGTGTTAGTATGGGCGAAGCAGCCTTTACCATGGAGGATATATTCAAGGAGAAATGGGTGGCCATGTTCTTACATCCCGAAACGTGGAATGACGCCAGAAGATTTGACTATGCTTATAAGGATATGACTACTCCTGCAAATCTCAATACTGGTCTTAATGGTCAATTCATCAGAAGGCTGGCCTATCCAGACAGTGAGGTAAGTAGAAATGGTCAAAACGTCCCTAGCGTAACGCTCTTGGACCGTATATTCTGGGACGGAGAATAAATTTGAAGACCTAAATTTAACCACAGATAGACACTGATGAGCACAGTAAGATTAAAAAATCGATACATTCTGTGCCCACTCCATTTATCTGTGGTTATTTTTTTTCCTGATCACTACCTGTAATCATTACGAAAACTACCATCGTCATGAAAAAAATATTACCAGTCCTTTTTGTACTATTCACTGCCTGTACGGTACAGAAAGTAAAAAAGTCAGTACGAGATTCAGAGGTCTTTAATCAAGGTTTTACCGGTTTTATGCTGGTGGATCCGGCCAAGGATAAGGTACTGTATGCGCTGAATGAGGACAAGTATTTTACCCCTGCTTCCAATACCAAGATGTTTACCTTTTATGCAGCCTACAAGGTGCTTGGTGATCAGGTAAATGCCTTGGATTATGCAGAGAGTGGTGATTCCCTTGTTTTCTGGGGGACAGGAGATCCATCCCTGATGCATCCGGATTTTGAAGACCGGTCGGTGCTGAACTTCTTGGAAAACACGGAGAAACAACTGTTTATGGCTGACAATTTTGACGAAGTGCAGGCCTATGCTTCGGGATGGTCATGGAACTGGTTCAATTATTATTACGGTCCAGAGCGATCCTCCATGCCCATTTATGGCAATATCATCCGGTTCACAAAGGAGAAACAAACTGAAAATTTCAGTTATTCGCCCCGCTTTTTTGCCAATCAGATCAAAGAAGACCTTGGTTTGCCGGCTAGGGAATATTCAATTTTACGGGATAAGAACACCAATGATTTTCGATACCATTTGGTGGGAGAGGAGTTGTCATTTGAAACCGATAAGCCGTTTGTGACGTCTTCCCAGCTGGCGCGGGAAATGCTGGAAGATACCTTGGGCAGGGAGATCACGATGATCAACTACGATAAGGTGAAAAACAGGACACATCAAAAGCTGAAGGGAATAGCCACTGATTCACTCTATAGACAAATGCTGACCATTAGCGATAACTTCCTTGCCGAGCAATTGATGGTGCTGGTGGCGGATGAACTGTTTGATTCGCTGGATGTGCGTGGAGCGATTGACCATGTCAAGGAGCATTATTTGGCCGATCTTCCTGATGAGCCCCAGTGGGTAGATGGATCTGGACTTTCTGCACAGAATAAATTTACGCCAAGGAGCATCATCAAGCTACTGGAAAAGATCAAAGCGGAAGTGCCGGAAGAGAAAATTTACGCGTATTTTCCCGCCGGAGGAAAATCCGGTACTATCCGCTCCTGGTACAAGTCCGATGATGAAAATCCCTATGTCTACGCCAAGACCGGAACCCTTAGCGGTGTTCATTGCCTGAGTGGTTACCTGCTTACCAAAAGTGGTAAAACGCTTCATTTTAGCTTTATGCATAATAATTACGTGATCAGCTCCAATGAATTGAAAAAAGAAATGGAAAAAGTGCTTTATCAGATTCATCTGAAGTATTGAGGTGAAAGAAAAGGCTCTATATGTAATACTATGCGTAAAGTATTCCACCGAAAACCCATAAAAAAAAATCGCACTGGACTAAGAAAACTTGTATTAATGGATCCGCCTTGCAGGTATTGGGCGTTAAGAAATTAAATAAGGGTGTGGGCAAGAAGGCTGGCTTGCCTGTCTAGCAGCCAGATGGATTTGACGAAATACCGCTCAAAAAGGCTATTGGCAGCTTACTCGAGGAGTTTGCCTGCATGAGGGAGGGGCTATTTTTAGCGCAATAGATGCACCGCGGCGGGGCTTTTGGCCACTTGGACAACAGCTGGAATATGGTATTCCTTTGAAAGGATGATCTTCTACGTGCAGTTGGTATTACCCCAAGACTTATAAAGTAAAGGTGTTTTACCAGGTTTATGATCAATATTGATTTACTCTTTGCCAATTTCCATGAATTTGAGTCTTTATATTATTTTTATAGGAAATGGATCTCTAATCTCTTAGTGGTATGAAAAAAGGATTTTTAGTCTTAGGCTTCTTATTCAGTTTCAGTAATTTGCAAGCACAGTTTTCAACAAAAAAATTTATTTATGGAGATTTTGCAATTTATGGTAGTAATTATGTAGTGCTGGAGTCGGATATTAACTGGGTTTATCAAAACAAAAGGACTCCCAGTTTAGTGATCAATCCCAAATTGGAATTTCCGTTTTCCAGGTATGTTGGCTATTCCATCTCAGGAATAGCAATGATAAACACTGAAGCCAGTTTCTATGGAATTGGACTGAAGGTGATGATTGGGATTTTGAGAAGCAAAATGATTAAATGAAATTACGTATATGAAGTTGTTTACCCCTAAAAGAATGTTATGCTAAAGCAAATACTGGTATTAATATTTTTATCAGCAACCCAGTGGTGTGTCGCACAAACGGCAGAAACCATCACCCTGGCTGATCCCACTATTTTCCATGATGATGGCACGTATTACCTTTACGGTACCAGTAGGGCCAATGAAGGTTTTTTGGTGTATCAATCCACTGATCTTAAAAACTGGGAAGGGCCTCTTGGAATGCTTTCTGAGGGATTTTGCCTTCGAAAGGAGCAGGTGTATGGAGATAAAGGCTTCTGGGCGCCACAGGTGTTCAAGAGGGGGAAGTACTATTATATGGCTTATACCGCTAATGAGCAAATTGCCATTGCATGTAGCGAGAGTCCCTTGGGGCCTTTTACACAGCAGGATAAGGAGGCGATAAGCTTGGATCAGCGGATGATTGACCCTTTCATTTACAATGCCCCTGACGGTAAGCTTTACCTTTATCATGTAAAGGTGGCCAATGGCGGAAACCGTATTTTCGTGACGGAGTTAAAGGAAGATCATAGTGGCTTGGTGGCGGGAAGCACCCGTTTGTGTATTGAAGCGGCAGTGCCATGGGAGAAGACAGAAACTGCAGAATGGACGGTAACGGAAGGACCTACCATTATTCAGCACGAAGGGCTTTTTTATCTCCTTTATAGTGCCAATGATTTTAGAAGCAAGCAATATGCTGTGGGCTATGCGGTCAGTGAATCACCGTCGGGGCCTTGGAAGAAAGCTCCTGAAAATCCGATTTTACACCAAGGGATGCTTCTGGTTCCCGGGACTGGTCACGGAGATGTTTTTAAGGATGAAGCAGGGGAGTGGAATTATGTCTTCCATACCCATCACGATGAAAGTACCGTAAGCCCTCGCAAAACGGCAGTGATCAAAATGGATTTTGTCGAGGATAAAAATGGTAATACAGTGCTGAAAATGTACCCAAAAACCTGGCACTATCTGTACAAGGAAAAATGAAAAAAGCTATCAGCTGCAGCTGATAGCTCTCATAATAATGTCACTAAATGCTATATCTTATGATAATTTTACATTCACGGCATTAAGACCCTTTCTTCCTTCTTTAAGGTCGAAAGTCACTTCGTCATCTTCTTTAACTTCATCTACCAAACCGGTGATGTGTACGAAATATTCTTTTGATGACTCGTCGTCAATAATGAAACCGAATCCTTTAGATTCGTTAAAAAATTTAACTCTTCCTGTGTTCATAGTAATAATGATAATAAATGATGTTTTAATTAATGAATCAAAGGTAGTGATTGTTTTTACATTAGCACTATTTGAATAAAATATTTTTTTAAAAGATAAAATACCGGTAATATATAATTCACCTGAAACCCTGAATTTGTTAATGATTATTTGTACGGTTTTTATCGGTTAACACAATATTTTTTACTGTAAAATATTATTGTTCAATATTTTTTTTGCAATTAATTCGGTTAAGTGTTTTTTACTTGTTATGCGTAATTTCGTTTTTCAATCATTTTTTTTGTTAATAAATAATTGTGAATCAATGGGTAAATTAATTTATGCTTTTTAGAATTTACCGTTATTTGTCCAGCATAAAGAAATAGACCGGTCGATGTATCGCCAATTTAGCATTGGTTTTTTTGATAATGCCAGATTGTGGGTTCCTTTCATAAGCCAGGATCTGATCGGAGTTTTGGTTGCCTACAAATAGGAAATTACCATCCGGAGACAAGGCAAAATTCCTAGGTGTCTGGCCTCCTGAACTGATGGCTTGAATCTTGTCTAATGTTCCCGTTTGTGGGTTGATTTTGAAGACAATAATTTCATTGGAATCGCCACGATTGGAAGTGTATAGAAATTGGCCGTCATCACTGATCTTGATTTCAGCAGCGCCTTTGTCACCCGCAAAGCCTTTTGGCGTAAGTGCATAACTGTCTAAGTGAGTGATCTTGTCTTCTTCCAGGTTATAATCATACAGCCCCACCTCGGAAGTCATTTCATGGACGAGGTAGATTTTGTCACCTGCTTGGTTAAACACTAAATGACGAGGGCCTGATCCTGCCTTCACAGTAAAATGACTTGGGATAGAGGTAGATAGTGGTTGCTCCCTGCTGGGGTCAAAATCATAAATATAGACCTTATCAGTTCCCAGATCCGCCACGAAGAGCTGTTTTCCATTGGGGTGAAAAACGAGGCTGTGGACATGAGGTGATGCCTGTCTATCTTCATTTACACTGGATCCAGCATGACTGATCGTTTGGATAGCATCACCCAAAGTACCATCTGCTTGGATAGGCAAGACAGCCAGGTCACCACTTCCATAATTGCCCGCAAAGATAAACTTTTCATTTGGAGACAACGTGATATAGCACGGTCCGCTGCCTATGGTGGAGCTGGTGCTGAGTTTTTTGAGGGTATTGGCAGTCTGGTCAAATCTAAAAGAGCAAACACTGCCTCCGTCTTCCCCACCTTCTTCCTGGACCGCAAATACCAAATCCCCTGGTTTATTGGAGATCACAAAAGAAGGATTGTTGATGTCACTTTCCATCAGCACGGAATCAAAGGTGGAGGTCTCCTGTTGGAAAGAAATCAGGTGGAATCCCTCGCTTGGTTGGGAGGTATAGGTGCCCAGCCAAAAGGTGATGGGGGCGGCCAATGAGTCAGTGTTTGATTGTGATGCTTCTTGCGTGCTTGATGAGTGGCAAGAAAACGTGGTACACATGGCGATAAGAAGTAAGGGAGATAATAATGATTTCACAAGTTTGGGGTGTTTTTTTAGGAGGGTTAAGGTAATTATTTTTTGAAAATGATGCCCAAAGTTTACCGAGTATTTTGCATTCGTTTGATTATCTGTCTCTTATCAATAGGCTGGGCGGTGTGATTGATCTGAGGTGTAAATTTTGATACTTAAATAAATTCGACAATGTTTTGTTAAATCATCGTATAAAACGTTGTTTTTTTAAAAAATAATCAATGAAAATAGTGTTTTTGTGAATATTTTATTGTAAATTAGGGTTGTTTTAATCAAATTGTTTTTAATTCGATATATTTTGATTAAATTAAAATTTTCATAAAAAAGTAACTATAAACCATGTCAAATACCTACCAGACTGAGATAGCCAAGCGGTTTACCATTTACAACAGTTTATTTCTAGATCTGCCTTTTGATGACATTTACCGGACGGGAACATTGCTTCCAATTTTATCTTCGGAATGTAAAAAAGGCTTTGCAGAGGGGAAAACCCCAAAAGAGATTATCAACTCATTTTTTGAGGGTATGTTAGCCTCAGATTCATCCAAGGAAAAACACAATTTACTGTTTCAGCTGGTTCAATATGTAGAAAGACAGGTTGTTCTTTTTGACTCTATTGAAGATGCTGCCTTCGAGAAAATCAATGATGTAAAAGGTAAAGGTACCATGAACGCATTGATTTCCAGGGTGGAAAGCGATAAGAAGAAGGCTGAGCTGATCGAGAAGCTACGGACTTTCTCTATCCGTCTGACGCTGACGGCGCACCCTACCCAGTTTTATCCAGGAAATGTGTTGGCCATCATCACTGATTTAGAGTCGGCGATCCGGAAAGATGATTTGGGCAGCATTGATGCCTTGCTGAGGCAATTGGGCAAGACAGCCTTTATCAATAAGGAAAAGCCTTCTCCTTATGAGGAGGCGGTCAGCTTGTGTTGGTTTTTGGAACACGTCTTCTATAAGAGTATTCCGGATATCATGGCCAGGGTCCTCAGAAAGCTCGATATTCCCTTGCACGAATGGGATAATCCAGACCTGCTCAAAGTAGGTTTCTGGCCAGGCGGTGACCGTGATGGAAATCCTTTCGTGACACATCAAATCACCATGGATGTAGCGGATAAGCTTCAGGAGACGATCCTTAGGTGCCTGTACAGGGATGTAAGAAAGGTCAGAAGAAGAATGACCTTCAAAGGCGTAGAGTCGCTGATGCTGGAAGCTGAAAACGGCATCTATAAGACCCTTTATGGTGGAGAAAAAGTACTGAAGTCAAAAGAAGACTTGCTGAAGATTCTTTTGAAGGCTAGAGGGATCATCATCGAGTCGCACGATGGGCTCTTCTTGGATATTCTGGATGAGTTTATCCTAAAGGTAAATGTGTTTGGTTTTTATTTCGCCTCCATGGACATGCGCCAGGACAGTAGAAAACACGCCGCTCTATGGGAAGAAATCATCGAGGTGAGCCAAGGAAAGGATGCCCTAAAGAAATACCAGGAAGGCACTGAGGAAGAGCAAATTAATACAATCCTTTCTTTTAAGGAGTTGCCAAATCCGAAATCACTTAAGGATGAATTCCATCAGGAGATGTTGGAGAGCATCGCGTCTATCAGTTATGTACAGGACAATAACGGCAGTGAAGGCCTTCACCGGTACATTATCTCCAACTGCCAATCGGAACTGCACATCCTTCAGGTGTACCAATTGAATAAGCTTACACTGGCTCCAAAGGGAGATTTGAAGCTTGATATTGTGCCATTATTTGAGACTATCGATGATTTGGCAGCAGCGCCGGAAATCATGGAGCGTCTTTATTCAAACAAGGTGTATTCTGCACACTTGAAGTCAAGAGGTAAAAAGCAAAGTATCATGCTGGGCTTCTCAGATGGAACCAAAGACGGTGGCTATATCCGAGCCAATTGGTCGATTTTGCGTGCTAAAGAAGAACTGACTAAAGCTTCCCGAAAATATGAAGTCAGCGTAGTGTTCTTTGACGGAAGGGGTGGGCCTCCTGCCAGGGGTGGTGGAAATATGCACAACTTCTACGCTTCGCTGGGTGACCAAGTGGAAAATGAAGAAATCCAGGTGACCATCCAGGGACAGACCATTAGTGCAAATTATGGTAAACCCGTTTCCTGTACGTATAACTTGGAGCAATTGCTCAGTGCAGGGCTGGAAAATCACTTGTATCCAACTGAAGAAAATAGGCTTACCGATGACCAAAGAGCATTGATCGATGAAATGGCTGATATCAGTTATCAAGCTTATAAGGAGTTTAAGAGCCATCCGCAGTTTGTGTCCTACTTGGAAAAAGTGACACCGCTCAAGTTCTTTGGCAAGACCAATATCGGTTCGAGACCATTGAAGAGAAGCAAAGGTGAAGCGATGAAGTTTGAAGACCTGAGGGCTATTCCTTTTGTCGGGTCTTGGGCACAAATGAAGCAAAATATCCCAGGTTTTTACGGTGTAGGCAAGGCTATTAGTGAAATGGAAAAAAGAGGCAAAAAGGATCAGGTAGCCAAACTATACCAGGACTCCCTTTTCTTCCGCTCTCTGATGGGCAATTCCATGCAGTCACTGGCCAAATCCTATTATCCTGCCACGGCCTACCTTAAAGATGATAAGGAATATGGCGGTTTCTGGGAGCTGATGCATGCAGAATATCAACAGTCATTTAAGAAAATACTGGAAATTTCTGGAATGAATGAGCTCTTGGAAGATAACGCTGTAAGTAGACAATCTATAGAAATTCGGGAAAAAATAGTATTGCCGCTCATCACCATTCAGCAGTATGCCATTCAGGAAATGCTGGAGGCAGGGAAGGAAAATACGGTCTTGCAGAAATTGATTCTAAGGACTATGTTTGGTATTATCAATGCAGCGAGAAACGCAGCATAAGGTATACCACATGACTCAAAAAAAAATCCCCGATCCAAATTGATCGGGGATTTTTTTAGGTTTTATTTTTACTTAAAGTTAATTACTTAAGAAATGAAGTGAGCATCCAGTGATGCAGCTCGATGCTCTTGATCATGGCGATCAGCATATCCTCTGTGGCGGAATCGCCAAGTTCTGCAACACTTTCTGCACATTCGTTCATGTTTTCTGCTAGGATTTCAAAGTCTTTGAGGACTTCTTTTACCATTTTATCCGATGACAGGTCGGTTCCCACCTCAGTAATATCGGAATGCTCCAGGTATTCTTTGATCAAGCTCAGTGGGGTCATGCCAAAAATCCTGATTCTCTCGGCAATCAAGTCGATATTTTCGAAAGACTCAGTGTACAGTTCCTCAAACTTCTCATGCAGGTCAAAAAAGTCTCCCCCGGTCACATTCCAGTGAAAATTCCTTAGCTTTTGATAATGCACATGGTAGTTGGCCAGTAATTTATTAAGTGATTTGACGATTTTCTCTGATTCTTCGGCGTTATAACCTAATTTCTTAAAAACTCTTTTTTCTGAAGTAATCATAGTTGTGATGGTTTTAAAATTATACGTTAATGATTAACTAAATTAAAATTTGTGTATCAGTCATTTTCGAAATGAAAATGGCTGGTAATATGAAACAGGTAAAAATCCTTCTGATTTCATCTTGTTTCGGCTGCTTAATTTAAAACATATTCTGTGCCAAGTCTTAATTGTTTATACGTAATATAACCTACAGGGATGTGGTATTGTTTTGATTTAACAATAATTTGGAATTGATATTGGTAAAAATAAGTAGTCTAAGTAAGTTGGTGCTAAACGGAAAACCGGATTCAGTCCCTTATTAATACAATAAGCTACTCTTTTGGTACCCTGTTTTATATGGAAAAGGTGGTTTTTAGCCCATGTGGTCACACTTTTTGGAGGTAGTTAAGAAAATACGACCTTTTCCGATAACTGTCGTTCATGATCGCTTTACTCTATTTATGGAGCACCTGCCTCAAACTATGACGAAGGATTTCTCCCATGTTTTTGCAGTCCAGAAAGGCAGAGGTTTTATAGTGTTTGGAAAGGTCCTCCTTTAAGCTCTCCACATTTTCGATGGGGGCAATGATATCCCTTTCCATACTGTAAAGGATGTCTTCGATTTCTATGGTAGAGGTCTTAAGCCTAAAGGCGATCAGTGCCCGCTCTTCACGCTGGTATTGTGCCATGGATTCAGGGGTAATGTGCTTGATGCCCAGTTGGATAAGGGTGTTGTTTTGCTTGTAATATTGTGGGAGGTAGACGGTTTTTCTTCCCTCGTAGGACTGCTGGTCAAAGTCAATGGCCCTGATTCTGTAATGGATTTCTTCGAAATCAGGTGTTACGTCCACCACAAAGTTTGAGGAATGCATGTCGCCCAATAGTCTTACAAAGCAACGCTCGTTAAATTTGACAAATTCCTTGGATATCCGGATAGGGTTCAGCAATGGATCCTTGATTTGAGTCCGCATAAATTGCTCTCCGGGAATTCCGGCAATATGTTCTTCGATCAGCGTATCTTGGTAAACTAAATAGCTGATGCGGTTTGGAGAGAGGAGGTGTTCAAGCTCCAGCCCGTACACTCGTGAAGCATCTGCCGTTTTTACATAAAAATAATCGAAATTATCATTGATGCGATTGACGATTCGGATACGGAAAGGTTTTGTGTTGCCGTAGGTACATAGATCCACCCTGTCCACATAAAGGTGCTGCATGACACTCATATCACCTTCAGCTTTGAGGATGGCATAGATCTTTCGGAGGTTATAATAGATGTCTGCCCGGTCCTGTTCATTGTAAAAGACCGTTTCCCAAAGCGTATCATTTCCTCTGGAATCATAGAGTGAAATGGAGCTCATAAACCTTAAGAGCTCTTTATAGTGCACAGGAATGTCCACTTCCCTGCCGTATTTAATAAGGTAGGTGCGCAGGCCACTTCGGATGGGATAGATATGTTTCTTTTTATCTATCATGATTCCTTACGATCTGATCGTTAATTCTGATCCTCTATTTGATGTCCTTGCTGGCGCAATTTCCTGTCAAAAAGGAAAGGGCCAAATGGCAGGACGGAGGCAATTAGGGCAAATAAAGTCCTACGAAACGTCCAATTAAGGCTTCTCCGTGTCGGGAAAATAAGGTAAACATAAGCAATGAAAAGAAGGCCGTGCACCCAGCCTGTGTATTTTACCGCCAGGGGCATGTCCATGGTGTACTTTAGCGGCATGGCGATAAACAGTAGGAGGAGGTAGGAAATACCTTCTGCATAGCTGATGATCCTAAATCGATTGAGAACTCGTAATTTATGTGCGTTGTCCATTTTTATTTGTTGATATTGAAAAATGCCTGAAGACTTTTCCATAGCTGTTTTTTGAGGTCTTGCTCTTCAAAGATCACAGGCAGGCTATCGGCAAAAAGGTACTCAATTTCGTCATCACTGGTGACTTCATAATTGGCCTCTTTGAGCTGAATCATTGGGTGGCTCAGGCGCCCAAATACCAGGATTTTATGTGGGTTGAGCTGTTGGACTGCTTCCGGTGGAAGTCCGGCCACCTGGGAAGCGGAGACCAAGGCAATGTCTTTGAGCGAGTAGGAAACCGCCCTGAGGATTTTTAGTAAAAATGCCTTTAACTCCTCGCCAAGTGGATCATCTTGGTGAATGACTAACAAGCCTTTTTCAAAATCCCCATCGTAAACCAATGAAGGTGATGAGACGGTTTCATTGTCCGGTTGTTCTTGGGGGCTATCAGCAGGGTTGTCGGCTGGGATTGCGGGATTTTCCTTCGAAATATCTTCAGTAAAATCCTTGAATTTATCCGCTAATAGTATCTCTTGGGCGTCTTCAGGGATAAGGAAAATATCTTCCTCTATAAAGAATCCCAATTTATCGATGTCCATTTCTTCCATAAGGCTAAAATGATCAAAAAATCGCCTGAAAACAACTTTTGTTTGATTTCTCACAGATTCGGTGGATTTTTACATGCGGAACCCTGAAAATCTGTGAGGACCCGTTTTAGAATTACTTCTTCTTTGCACCCAAAGCCTCTTCCAGGCCAAAGATGGATTTGAGCTCCACGGCATCTTTTGGATCCATTCTTTTGGAAAGTACCAGTCGTAATTGCCGTCTACGTAGTGCTCCGTCAAACAGCTCCTTCTCCTCGTCAGTGGTAGGCTCCAGCTTGGGTACTTCGATGGGACGGCCGTTTTGGTCCACGGCCACAAAGGTGAAAAATGCCCGGTGGGTCTTGGTTTTTTTATTGGCAGGAATGTCCTCGGCCCATACTTCGATATAGACTTCCATGGAGCTGTTGAAGGATCGGGTCACTTGGGCTTTTAGCGTGACGACGTTGCCCAGGGCAATGGGGTGCTTGAAAGAAATACTATCTGCTGAAGCCGTCACCACGATCCTGTTGGAATGTTTCTGTGCCGCGATAGCACCCACTACATCCAGCCAGTGCATCAATTTGCCCCCCATGAGGTTGTCGAGTGTATTGGTGTCATTGGGCAGGACCATCTCGGTCATGACTACTTCAGATTCCTGTACTTTCTTTGTTTTTCCCATTTTAATTATATTTTTTACGAAAATACGAAATTATTATTCAAATAATAAAATGATAATAGGTGTATTTTGGAATAATGTTTTGATTTGTTTTTTTGTATTAGGCTTCCTTTTGCATCTATTTGTACTATTGGTAAAAGATTTAAGTACATGCTATCGATTCAGGGACCTGTCTGGGACTAGAGACAGATCCATTGTGGTTTCGCTTTGCTTGGAAGCTCCCCAGCTGACTTCCAAGCAAAGAGGGAGGAAGAGACATCTTGATACTTGCATCGTGTTACCATTTGTTTTTTATTCTTTCTTCTTGTCTCTTCACGCTAATCTTGATACCTCTCCTTACCATCCTTCATGCCCCAGCAGCGGCACAAAAGCAAAGCTGTCGTATTCTTCCTGCGTAATCTGCTTGGCGGTTTTTTTTGTTAGCTTCATCATCTTTTGAGTCTTTCTATCTCCCACAGGGATGACCAGGATTCCACCAACTTTCAATTGCTTCAGCAGACTTTTGGGCACCACAGGCGCACCTGCCGTGACGATGATCTTGTCAAAAGGAGCTTTATCGGGAATTCCCAGCGAGCCATCACCTTGATAGAAGTGGGCTTTGATGCCGAGTTTGGGAAGGAATTTTTTGGTCCTTTGATATAGGTGTTGGTTATATTCTATGGTGTGAACTTCAGCCCCCAGAAGATAGAGTATGGCTGCCTGATAGCCAGATCCAGTGCCTATTTCCAATACCTTGTCACCGGCATTGATGGCCAATAGTTCACTTTGGAAGGCCACCGTAAATGGCTGGGAAATGGTCTGTCCTTCACCGATGGGGAAAGCTTTGTCCTCATACGCATGGGAATGCAAGGCGCTGTCAAAGAAAAAATGACGCGGGATCGTACCAATGGCTTCCAGCACTTTCTTGTCCATGATGCCCTTTCTTGCCAGTGTTTTTACCAGTGCTTTTCGCTGGCCTTTGTGAGAATAGCTATCCTCCAATTTTATCATAATGATAAGTGAACTTATTTGCGTTGAAACTTCTTTTTAACACGGATAATGCATTAGGAATCGTAGTAGCCTGTCCCGGCGGATGTCGGGAAGAACCGAAAGTGCAATAAAATCAGTTAGTTTGGAGGTGTGAGCGTAGCACCGCTACGGTTGCACCGAAAACTAAAGCGCAGCAGCTGATTTTGAAGCAATTTAAGGTCGCAACAGATAGGCTAATGCATATTTCAGGTTTAATGCTAAGTTAATGGATTAAATCGCTTAATTTTAATCCTGAATAGGCAATTTTACTTATTGCCTGATTTTATGAACGTTAAATTTTAGTCAGAAGATGTTTACTGGTATTGTAGAAACGATGGGTGAAATAGTGGCCATCTACCAAGAAGGTACAAATATCCATTTTGATATCAAATCACCCATTACGAGTGAACTGAAGATTGATCAGTCTGTGGCGCATAACGGCGTGTGTTTGACAGTGGTAAAGGTGAACGGTGATATTTACAGGGTGACAGCCATTGACGAGACACTCAAAAAGACAAGCCTTAAGGAGTGGAAAGAGGGTACCAAGGTAAACCTGGAAAGATGCATGCCGGCCAATGGCCGTTTTGATGGACACATCGTGCAGGGACATGTGGATCAGATCGGTAAGGTGGAGCGGGTAGAGAACCAGGATGGGAGTTGGCTCTTTGATTTCTCCTTTGAAGATACTGCCGGCAACGTAACGGTGGAAAAAGGTTCCATTACCATTAACGGTACCAGCTTGACCTGCTTCAATTCCAAATCAGGAGGCTTCTCAGTAGCCATTATTCCTTATACCTATGAGCACACCAATTTTCACCAGCTGAAAGTAGGTGACAGGGTCAATTTAGAGTTTGATATTGTGGGAAAATACATTCAACGGATGGTGAAGGGGTATTGATTTTATGGTATCAAGTAGTGAGTAGAGAGACTTAAGACAAAGGATCAAGTGGAAAAGCTGTGGGGATAACCAGATCGTTTTTTAATGGAACTTAGGTAATATCAATAGAAAAACGTCCCCAATTACCATGGGGCAGGCTATGACGAGCGGGGCAAAGTAGTGCCACTTGTACTCTCAAGAACGTTTGGGATTGCTTCTCTTCGCTACTACTGCGATCAGAATGGCGAGAATTTATAAGACCGCGTATCTGTTTAGGTGTCGCAGTCCCGATCGACAAATATAGGGGATGTGTGATCCCCTAAAATACCAATTGATTTGTTCGTCACTTACCCATTTTTTCCACTTTTCGGATGGTGGTCATTTTGATCTTTACGACCAGCCACCAGGCGATGACTGCCGAAATCATGCCCACGATAGCGCCCACGATTACATCGGCAGGATAGTGGACACCTAGGTAAATCCTGGAATAGGAAACGAGGGCTGCCCACAAAAACATCCACCCAAAGCCCTTGACTTTTCGGTGGAAGGTCAGCAGCAGGTAGGTGGCCAGCGAAAAAGTATTGGAGGCGTGGGAGGAAGCAAAACCATACATGCCACCACAATGTTTGTAATTAAACATAATGCCTTCCCATCGCGGATCATGGCAGGGGCGTGGGCGCTCAAAGAAGGGTTTCATAAAACCAGAGGCTATTTGGTCGCTAAAAAGAATTGCCAAAGCGATCCCAATGAAAATCCAAATACTGCCTTTCCCCGCATTCCTGATGATCAAATAGACCAGCAGGGCATAAAAAGGAAGCCAAATCAGCTTGCCCGAAATGCCAAACATGATAGGATCCAGCCAATCCTGGTGCTGGGCATTTAGAAAGAGGAAGAGCTCTTCGTCCCAATGTTTCAGTGTTTCTATCACAGATTTAACAGTTTATCCAGTCAATATCTTTTTTCAATAGCCTGACCGTTTCGGCCTCTTTTGAGCCTTCTTCCGGGATGTTCATATATTCCCATTCTGCTACGGGCGGCATGCTCATGAGAATGCTCTCGGTTCGGCCATTCGTATCCAATCCAAACTTCGTCCCTGCATCCCAAACCAAGTTGAATTCGACGTATCTACCCCTTCTCAGGGCCTGCCATTTTTGTTCATTCCCACTAAATGGCAAAGCGGCATTCTTGGCCATAAAGTGACGGTAAACTTTTGGGAAGAGGTAGCCAATGGATTTTACAAATTCATAAATGGACTCAAAAGAATTGGCTTCCGTAGCGTTCAAACGATCAAAGAAAATGCCCCCAATGCCCCTGGTTTCCTCACGATGGGGAAGGTAAAAATAATCATCAGCCCATTTTTTGAATTTTGGATAAAACGCAGGGTTATACTGGTCGCAGGTAGCTTTTACTTGTTCGTGAAAGTAGCGGGCGTCTTCCTTGTCCACATAGTGGGGGGTAAGGTCAATGCCCCCTCCAAACCAATAGGTGCCGTCGCTCATTTCAAAATACCGTATGTTCATGTGGATGATCGGTACCATTGGACTGCTTGGGTGGATCACGATGGATACGCCCGTAGCATAGAAATCAGCCTTTTCCAGTTTTAGTTTTTTCAGAATTTTATCAGGTGTGGGGCCATGAACGGCAGAGAAAGCCACACCTCCTTTTGCAATGACATTTCCATCTTTGATGATTCGTGTGCGACCACCACCACCTGCTTCCCTTTTCCAAAGGTCTTCATGGAATTTTGCCTTTCCATCGCCGATTTCCAGCTCTTGACAGATATGGTCTTGAATGGATTTAAACGCTTCTGAAACCTGTTCTTTACTGATACTATTTGACATTAAAATGATGCTTAAGGATAACGCTGCACTTAGAAATTTTTATGGTTAAACGGTTCGGCAGCGACGATGTTCCAAAATTAATCCATTAGAAAGGATATCCAATACCAATGTTAAATACCGTTTGTCCTTTTTCGCCCAGGGGTTTTTTAAATGAAAGGTTGTCAAGGACAAAGCGTTCACCCTCTGGCTGGGCCGGGTCGATGGCCTTGATTCCCATATCCAGTCTGAGCACCAGAAAATCAAAATCCATCCGCAGTCCGATCCCTGTGCCCACCGCAATTTCCCGAACGAAGGTTTTTGGCTTAAACTGGGAGCCTTCACGGGTGGGGTCTTCTTTTAGGGTCCACGTGTTACCTGCATCTACGAAAAATACTCCGTCAAAATACCCAAAGAGCTCACGCCTGATCTCAAACATCCCTTCCAGCAAAATGTCTCCCGGCTGCTCATAACGGTAGTCAAAATAGCCTTCTTCATCTGTCTGGGGGGTGAATGATCCCGGTCCCAAGCGCCTTGGCGACCAAGCCCGGATACTGGTACTTCCCCCAGCAAAGAAGTACTTTTCATAGGGTAACACCCCGTCACTTATACCATAAGGAACCGCCAGTCCTGCATTGATACGGTAGGCAAAGGTACTTTTCCTACTGAGCGGAATATATCTCCTGAAGTCTGACTGGAACTTCAGGAATTGGAAGTATTTCAAACTGCGGTTTTGAAAGTGGGATTTGTTCAGGAGGTTGATGGTGGTACCACCACTTTCGAAGTTAAGTCGCCACAGGGAAGACCGGTTTCTTTGCCAGAGGCCATACTGGTTGAAGTTGATGATGACCTGACCGGAAACACTGCTGACGTAAGAGGACTGGAATGAATTGATCAAGTTGTTACCTTGCTCCTGGAGTTCTAACAGACGCTCCTCAAAAACGGGATCTAAATTAGACCTGATCAGGTTGGCGTCCAGTATGTTGACGCTATATTGCTGCCGCTGGTTTCTGGTAGCCCAATTATAGGCAATTATCGTATTGAATCCTTCCCGGATGTATTCCGGCCTATTTACATAATTATATCCGATCAGTGTTCTGGTTCGGGGGTTATACCGGCCATAGCGTTTGAGCCCTTTCCTGCTAAAGGGGAGCAAAAATTGGGGAAAAATCACCGAAGCGGAGGTGCTGAGCTCCCGGCTACGGTAAACGCCCCCTTCTGCCGTGGCCGATGCCACTCCTTCCAGGCCGGCCCGAAAATTGAATTCAAATATCTCAAGTCCCCGAAAGAGGTTCCTGTTTCGAAGCGAATGGCTGAAAAATGGCCCTGGCAGTTGTTCCGTGATGCTGGCACCCAGCTGGTTGGTGATTTGGTATTTTTCATTGGGCTGGGTCTGAATACGTGTCGTAATGTGATTGCCCAGTGTATCAAAAGAAATATTGATATAGCGGAAAATATCCAAATTGGCCAGCTGTCGTTGGGTTTCCAGTACTTCGGCCCTGTTATAGAGCGCTCCTTTGTCTATAAAAACCCTGGAATCAATGATTTTTTCCGAATAGCGGTCACGGTACATGATATAGGAGATGTCGTCATATTCCCTTTGCACTTCTTGGTCTGTAATGACTTCTGTGGGCGTAGAGATCTCAAAGATCACCGAATCGATCGTGTAAACTTTGTGCTGCTCTGCATAGGAGGGTTTTCTGATGACCTGTTCGATGACTACATTCTTGTCTAGTGTATCCTTGTAGACATTATATTCGATATAGGTTTTGGAGAAGGTATAGTAGCCGTTGTTTTTGAGCAGGTCTTCGACTTGCTGGCGCTCTTTGGTGAGGTTGTCTTGGTTGTACCGCTGGCCGGTATGTACGAGACTGTTTTCGGTGTCCATCTCCAATAAACGTGAAATATTGGCATCACCAGTCTTGGTGTAGCTGCTGTCTATAAGGTAGGGACTGTTTTCCTCTACTTTATAGGTGATGTACATCTTTTTCCTTTTCCGTTGTACTTGCGTGCTCACTTCCGCCTCAAAAAAACCATGGTTGACCAAGTAGTTTTGGATTTCTCTTTCTGACTCAGCCGTTTTGGCACTGTCATGGACGGTTTTTGGGTTTCCCGTTCGCATGAACCAGTTGCCATAGTTCAGTTTCTTTTTGAGGTCGTCTGTTCTATTGGCGTATTTGTAATACTGTTTTTCTAGTTTGTTGTTGTTAGGATCGGTTTCGAGTTGGGCTTGAATATCACGCTGTTTGGCTTGTATGGAAGCCATTTTTTGGGCCACTTTTACGCTGTCATAGTTGGCTTCGCCGATATTGTAAACGAAGACACCCGGGGAAAAATTCAGAATGGGTATCCGAGTGTTGGGGAACTGTTTGATCAGCTGCTTGACTTTTACTTCATTGGCTTTTTTGATGCCTTTAAGGTCAACATCATAAATCAGGTATTCGCCCTCTTTGAGCCCCTTGGTCAAAGAACATGACGAAAGCAACAGCAAGGCAAGAATAAAGTTTATATATTTGGTTTTATTCACAACTAATCGACCTTAATGATCAGCAAAAATACGCTTAAGTTTATTAAATCCTTGCAACAGAAAAAATTCCGTAAACAGGAGGACGCTTTTTTTGTGGAAGGCGCCAAAAATGTAACGGAATTACTGCTTTCGGATTTTGAAGTTACGCATCTTCTTTATACTGCCAAATATCATGAAGAACATTCCCAGCTGATCAGTTCCTCTAATGCTGCAAGTCATGAAGTGTCCCCAAAGACCTTGGAGTCTGCTGGCTCTTTTAAAACCAACGACGCAGCCCTAGCAGTAGCCAAAATTAAGAAAAATACTCCATTTGACATCAGAAAAGGTGAACTGGCCATTGCGCTGGATGATGTGCGTGATCCTGGAAACCTGGGTACCATCATCCGGATCGCCGACTGGTACGGGATCCATAAGTTGGTGCTTTCTTCACAAACAGCCGATTTTTATAATCCCAAAGTACTACATTCCAGTATGGGTTCTTTTACACGGGTGTCTTTTTTTTACACCGACCTTGAAGCTTATCTGCCTCAGCAACCATTACCGGTTTATGGGGCGTTTTTGGAGGGAGAAAACATCCACAAGCGAACGTTGGCACCAGAGGGGATTATTCTTATGGGCAATGAGGCCAATGGAATCAGTCCCCGGCTTGAGAAAATGGTGACTGAGAAACTGACCATTCCTCGATTTGGCCATGCCGAATCCCTTAATGTGGCCATTGCCACCGCGGTAATTTGTGATAATTTTAGGAGAGGGGGCTAAAGCCTGCTAGGTCAAAATGGAGCCATTGCTGTGGCACACCGCAGGCGGTATAGTGGCCTGTGGACACCGACCAGTAACCTGATATCCTTATAACCAATAACGGAAAACGTAATGAGTCAACTTAAAAACATCCTTACCAAAGCCGGTTTGAACGGCTTTTTTCTGGCCTTGATAGGGACGATTGTTCTGGCCAATATATTTCCTGAGCTGGGAGCAGAGGACAGCATTATTCCGTTTAAGGAGATCACTCATTACGGGGTATCGGTGATTTTCTTCTTTTACGGCGTAAAGATGGATCCTGTCAAATTGAAATCAGGATTGGGCAATTGGAAACTGCACCTCCTTATCCAGAGCACTACGTTTTTGGTTTTTCCTGCTGTGGTGACCTTGGTAAAGTGCCTTGTGGGGGCAGGAGATGATCCGATGTGGCTAGGAGCCCTGTACCTTTCTGCATTGCCATCTACCGTCTCCGCTTCGGTGGTGATGGTGTCCATTGCTGGTGGCAATGTCCCCGCAGCGATCTTCAATGCCAGTATTTCCAGTATCGTGGGGATTTTTATTACTCCGATATGGATGGAATTTTTCTTGGAAGGAAGCGAAATGACCTTTGATTTGCTGCATACCTTTTGGCAGTTGAGTTTACAAGTGCTGTTTCCAGTGATGGGAGGGTTCCTTTTACATCGTGTCTTGGGGCCTTGGGTCAGTAGGCACAGCACAGCCCTCAAAAACCTTGACCAGACGATTATCTTGATGATCGTTTTTTCGGCCTTTTCTGCCGCTGTGGGCAGGGGGATGTTTGAAGGGAGGAGTTGGTCCTTTTTGGTGGGATTGGGAGGATTGATGTTGCTGTTGTTTTTGATGATGGCAGCCTTGATGTATGGCATGGGAAGGCTGTTGGGATTTGAGCGGGCCGACCAGATTACAGTGCTCTTCTGCGGCTCCAAAAAATCCCTCATCCAAGGTGCCGCAATGGGCAAAGTACTCTTTCCCGATCCCGTGACCTTTGGGGTGGTCTTACTTCCCTTGATGCTTTACCACGCTTTGCAGCTGGTGACTGGCAGCATGATCGCTCAGCAGCTGGCGCAGAGGAGTAAGGAAGGTATTGAAAATGGCGTGGGGTAAGGTTTAAAATACAATATGTGTAATGAAAATCCGAAGCTATGCGTTATCTGCAGTGTTGTAAGTAATGCTTTTCGCTCGTAGTTATTTAGTTTTATACAGTTTCGTTACCTTTTCAATGTCCGTTAAATCATCTATTTTGTAAAAATAGTCTAATTGCCATTTTTGAGTTCGTTCCGCTTGTTTACTTTTAACAATGTCCCAATTCGGATAAACTCGAAATGCTCTTTTTCCTTCTTTGTTTTCCGTTGAGATTATTCCTTTTTTAATCAACACAGATTTTGGAAAAACAAACTGTCCGAACTCACTTTCAGTCCTCACGTTTACAACATAAAAATCAATTTGGTCATTTTCTTCAAGCGGTTCAATTGGTCCGTTTTCATTCCGCTTCCAGAATGTCACAAATTGTCCAACTTTTTTAGGGGTGATTTTAGCGTTTCTGCTTATAATTTTTTGTCCGTTTAATTCAAATCGGCAGGCATTATATTCTTTACTTTCTTTTTCGAGATGGATCCCTGAAATGTTCAGTCCGCATTTTTTATATATTTCCGTATTTATTTGGTTCAAATTACTGTCCATTTTCCTAATTCAACTTAATTTTTTGTTTGGAACGATATTTTTTTCAGCATTACTTACAACGGTCTTGTATAACGGTCAGTTACGGGTTTATATGCGTTAATTTTCGGATTGGTATGAAAGTTAGCAGTTCCGAGTGGATTCGGACGTAGTCGAATCCGCCGAAATTGCGGTTATATATTGTGTGTACCTTGAAAGCAAGTGGCAAGCTATTTTGCCACGATTCGTAAAAGGGCTACTATCCAAAAGCACAACCTACAATCCCGTGAACCGCCATATACAGCCTTTACCGATGACTATTGGTAAGGCCCTCGTACGCTTGCTTGGTGGTGTTTTGGCTAGCTCAGCAGAGTTGTGAGACTGTGTGCGCCGTGGCGAGGGTGCACACAGTGGATTTATGGCTGATGGCCGTGTACTCGATTACCCAACCTTTTATGCTTTAATTATGTCTTTCAAAATCTTTTTTACAGTTTTACTTAGAAGATTTGGCGTTTTTGGACCACTTTGATTTGTTATTATGGAAATACCTAATTTATGATCAGGAAAAATGAAAAGCCAATTTTGAGTGCCAGTTGTTCCTCCATGATGATTGTAAGATGGGCCATATTTATCATTCCATGCTCTCCAAAAATAGGCAACTTTGAGTGTCTTATTATCATAAAGCACTTTATGGGATTCAGAAACAATAGGATCCTCGGTATTCAATTGTAATTCCATATAGCGTATCATATCTGTCAGGTTCATTTTTATGCCACCTGCGGTTGCCCATAATTGGTTAAGTAGAATAGGTGAAAGTGTTGTATTGCTCATCCAATATCCACGTACGAGCTTTCTGGTTTGTGTCTCGTTTAACTCGATTGCAGTGCTAAGCATTTCGTATTCATCTAAAAAACTCTCTTTCAATAGACGATCTAGGCTTTTCCTATATACTTTTTCCAATACATATCCAATCAATTCTGCTCCAGTGTTGGAATAAGAGTATTTAGTGCCTGGCTCAACGGTTAGGGAAACATTTTTTAAGTCCGCTAAGAATTTTTCTTTGTCGTAAGACTTTTCTATTTCATAGTATTCTTTAGGCACATTTTCATCTAGGCTTTCAAATACCCCATTTAATTCTGTTGGCAAAGACATAGGTAAGCCACTTGTATGGGTTAGTAGGTGCTTTATGGTTACAGGCTTATTGTTGTATTCCAAATTTGGATAATCTCCTTTTAGATATAGTCTAATATCATCCTCTAATTTGATTTTCCTGGCAACTACAGCCTCGGCAACCAAATATCCGGTCATAGTTTTGGTTACAGAGCCAACTTCATAGATCGATTCATTACTAGGGATATTGCCCTTGCCTTTTTCAAGTTCTCCAAAGTGTTGGGTGTAGACTTCTCCATCTTTGAGCACACCTATGGAAACTGAAGTAATGTCTTTATTTTTCAAAAAGTCTTTTCCGTGTTTATCAATTGCTTTTGAAACGACTTCACTATCGCTTTTATCTTGAGAGTAAGCTTTTTGGGATAATATGATGAAGCTTAGAATTATTAGCGATAACTGATGTTTCATTTTCTTTAGGTTGGGTAACACTCATATAAAAGCAACAACATTGCCTCTACCTTCATTATAATTCCCGTTTGTAAACGACTATAAACGACTACTTCTGTTTACAACCAGATATTTTAGAAAAATACCGAATCTTTACGTTTAAACAAATACCCAAAATGGGGTATTTTGCATAGGAGTGGGGCAGGGTAGTAATCAGGATTCAGTAATCAGTGGGCGATGCGGCGTGAAGCAATCTCATTTCCCGCAAACGAGAATGCCGTATTCCCGATAGCCATTGGGACAGGCTATTCGTCGGAATAACAGCTTTGTCACTGTCTGCTCTTATCTAAACGGCATTAAAACCTGGTTAAAAAGAAGTGTTCCCTGAGGCTTCTTCGGCCATTCGTTCGGCGTACTCTTTGCCGAGGTAATCATCGATGATATTGTGTCCCACGTAGAGTAGGGGAGTGAGGATGATGGCGACGGTGAATTTGTAAATGTAATTGATGATGCCCACAGCGATCAGCTGCTCGATGGACCAATTGCCAAAGACGTAAAAAGCGATCCCCAATACCACGAAAGAGTCGATCAGTTGGGAAACCAGGGTGGAGCCGGTGGCACGCAGCCAGATCATTTTGGCACCGGTGATCTTCCGGAGTTTTTGGAAGACATATACGTCGATCAACTGCCCCAGCAAGAATGCGGTCAAGGAGCCAATGATGATTCCCAAGCCTTGCCGGAAGATAACGTCAAAGGCATATTCTATGTTGAAGGGATTGCCATTGGGGTCGGTGCTGTTGACATCCAGCCAGAATTTTGCAGGGGGCAAGGCGGTGACAATGACTATAAAAATAAACGCATAGGCAATAAAGCCCGCCGTGAGGAAGCTGATTTTGCGCACTCCTTTTTTGCCAAAATACTCATTGATGATGTCTGTGGTGATAAAGACCACCGGCCAGATCACCG
This sequence comes from Echinicola soli, assembly GCF_006575665.1. NCBI lineage: Bacteria > Pseudomonadati > Bacteroidota > Cytophagia > Cytophagales > Cyclobacteriaceae > Echinicola > Echinicola soli. The sequence continues at coordinate 4,442,369 of NZ_CP041253.1, read as the reverse complement.
CTCCAGCCGTAAGGTTAAAGTCCAGTACATATTCCCCGAAAAACGTCCAATTGGCAGGTTCAAGCCCCAAGGTGGCCTCACCGGAAAATATTTTTACCCCGATGAGTTCGGCCAGGATGGCATTGGTCAAGAAGATCCCGCTCAGCACGATGAACAGTGTGGTCTTCTTGTTTTGGAAGTTTTGGTCGGCGGTGGTGGACATAGGCTAGAGATGATACGTTTCTCCTTCGATACTGAGCTGGCATCGGTCAAAAACACTGCTGGCTTCCTCCAGCAAAGGTTCCAGCTCAACATACCGCGTGGAATAATGTCCCAGCAGTAACTGCTTGACATTGGCTTTTTTGGCAATGGTGGCAGCTTGACTGGCTGTACAATGAAAGGTTTCTGCAGCCCTTTCACATTCCGATTCCATAAAGGTGGATTCGTGGTAGAGCAGGTCTACTTCTTTCAAGTAGGGCACTAATGCTTCATCAAAGATCGTATCAGAGCAGAAGGCATATTTACGTATGGGATCTGGCGGGTTGGTAAATTCCTCGACGGTAAATACGTTTCCGTCTTTATCCCTAAAGTCCTTGCCGTTTTTGAGTACGTTGATGGCAGGGATGCTCAGTGGCTGTTCTTGGAGTTTTTCTTTGTTGATGTGGCGAAGACCGGGCTTTTCCACGATCAGGAATCCTGTACACGGTAAGCGGTGCTTCAGCGGAAAACTGTACACCATAAACTTTTTGGCATCTACCAGCAGTTGCTTTTCGTTCGGATCTGTCCGGACAAAACGGAGCGGGTAGTTCAATTTCGTATTGCTGTACTTAAGTTGCGTGGTGATGATCTCGTCCAGTCCACGGGGACCATAGATGGTGAGGGGCGTTTTTCGCTTGTTGAGATGAAAAGTGGAGATCACGCCCATCAGTCCGAGGTAGTGATCTCCATGCAAATGCGATATAAAGATATGGTCGATCTTAAACGACCGGATTTTGTAACGCTGTAACTGGATTTGGGTGGCTTCTCCACAGTCGACCATCAGTAATTTACTGCCAAGGGTGACGATCTGGGAAGTCTGGTTCCTGTTATGGGCAGGAACGGCAGAATTGGAGCCTAAAATAGTAACCGAAAATTCCAAGTTTAGTTTTCCTCTTCTTCCTCTTCCTTACTTCCATCGATCTCATGCATAAAGATCTTGTCAGCGGCATTTTCAATAGAATCTACTACATTAAGGACCTTGTCTAGCATGGATATTTTGATAAGCTTGGTGACATGGTCTTGGGGAGCGGAGATGACAAAGATGCCGCCATCTTCACTGAAGGCACGGTGGCCCACCAGTAGCGCACTTAGTCCGCTGGAGTCAGCATACTTTACTTGGCTCATGTCCAGGACCAGGTTTCTATAGCCTTCGGCATGGACGGTCAATAGTTCTGACTTCAAGACAGGAGAAAGGGGAGAATCCAACTTTTCTTCCTGCAAGGTGAATATTACGTATTGTTCTTTTTTATCTACTGCGTACTTCATTTTTAGTGGATTTTGTTCTGGCCAATACTAGGCCTTTTGGATAGGAGATTTAGGAAATCAAATGCTCACTTCAATTGATTTCCTGATTCTTTCCATCATATTGGTATTATCTGCTTTTTGGAATTTTTCACCAGTAATCATCTCATAAAGCTCAATATAACGGTCGGAAATATCATTTACAATTTTATTGGGCATATTGGGTACTTTCTGGCCTTCTTTGCCCTGAAAGCTATTGGCGATCAGCCATTGCCTTACAAATTCCTTTGAAAGCTGCTTTTGGGGCTGGTTGGCTTCTTGGTTTTCCTTATAGCCTTTTGCATAAAAGTAGCGGGAGGAATCAGGAGTATGCACTTCGTCGATCAAGAATATTTTGCCTTCAGCTTTCCCGAATTCATACTTGGTATCCACTAGGATTAAGCCTTTTTCGGCGGCCATTTCAGTTCCTCTGAGGAAGAGTGCCCTAGTGTATTTTTCGAGGATGGCATAATCTTCCGCACTGACAATGCCATTTGCCAAGATGTCTTCCCTGCTGATGTCTTCATCATGCCCTTCGTCTGCCTTGGTGGTAGGGGTGATGATCGGTTCTGGGAGCTTGTCATTTTCTTTCAGTCCTTCTGGAAGGCTGACACCACAAATGCTCCTTTTTCCCTCCCGGTATTCACGCCAAGCGTGGCCAGCGAGATAGCCCCTGATGACCATTTCTACCTTAAAAGGCTCACATTTTTTGCCTATAGTGACATTGGGGTCAGGTGTAGCGATCACCCAGTTGGGGACGATGTCAGCGGTGGCTGCCAAAAACTTGGCCGCTATCTGGTTTAGCACCTGACCTTTAAAAGGAATGGGCAGTGGAAGGACCACGTCAAAAGCGGAGATCCTGTCGGAGGCGACTACTGCGATCTTGTCCTCAAACATGTAGACATCCCGGACTTTTCCTTTGTAAAAACCTGTTTGATTCGGGAATTCGAATTGGGTTTCTTTTATGGCCGTATTCATGATGCTATCACTTTCTTTGGGGCAACTGCCCGATATTCTCTACCGAATGTTACCTAAGGTTAACGTATAAATTTTAAATAGCAAAAATAGGAGTTAGGCTGATTTTAACCTTTTAATTGATGAAAAATTATTCAACTAATTTACCCTTTTTATCATAATTTTCTGTTTTTATGAGGGTTCCTTTATCGTCATAGTATTTCCAAACTGAGGATTTTTTGTTGAACCAAAAACTTCCTTCCACTAGAATATCCCCTGTAGGGCTCAATGATTGGAAAGGGCCATGCTTCCATCCGAAATCGTAAGAGGTCAATGTTTTGGGTTGACCATTGGGATGGTAGGTTTTTTCGTCTCCGTGCTGTTTTCCATTCTTGAATCCTTGCTCCAATATCAGGTTCCCTGCTGCATCAAAGCGCCTGTAATGACCATTCCATTTTCCGTTTTGATAGGGGATTACTTCTTGCTTATTGCCGTTTTCATCATAGGCAATGACCTGGCCTTGTGGAAGCCCTCCGACAAGTTGGACCTTCTTCTGGACTTGGCCATTTTCATGATAAAAGATATGCTGCTGTTTGACCCCATCACGAGCATAGGAGATGACTTCGGATTTCTTTCCTGATGGATAGTAGAGTATCTGCTTGTCTATCGGTTTCCCCTTTTTGTACGCTATGATCTCTTTGGTGGTGCCTGTGGGATAGAATGTTTTGAAAAGACCGTCTGGTCGTCCGTTTTTATATTCTCCCTTTTTGGCTATTTGTCCATTTTCATGATAGCCTGTAAAAGCATCGTCCTGCTCGCCGTCATCATAAAAAGACTGCTCTTTTAGTTGTCCATTTGGATAGTAAGAGGTGACTTTACCATCCAGCTGTCCAGCAGCATAGTGCTCTTCAGATTGCAGTTTTCCATTTTCATAAAAGCTCTTAAATGATCCGTCCAGCATACCCTCTTCATAATTGGATTCTGAGCGGAGAGTACCATCAGGATAATAGTCTGTATGCTTACCATGGGGTTTGTTATGGACAAATTGTCCTTTCATTTTCAAGGTGCCGTCCGTAAAGTAACTTTCTACTGTTCCTTCCATCATGTCCTCATGAAAATAGGCTTTTTGGATGAGGTTTCCAGCTTCGTCATAAGACAAAGCCGGGCCTTTTCTATTACCGTTTTGATAGTGGACTGTTTTAAGCGTATCACCATGCTCAGGGTAGAAATGCACAAATACTCCTTCCCGCTTTCCGTTTACAAAGTTCCCTTGGAGCTGAATCGATCCATCCTCGTAAAATAACTGATAACGACCGTCCACTTGTTTATTTTTTGTGAGGTAAATTTCCATTGGTATGGACTTCATCTCATCATAAAAGGTTCTTACCGTATCCTGTGCGTAACTTTTGATACAGAAGAGTGCAAAGATGGATAGGAAGAGTAATTTAAAGGACATGTCGTTTTGTGGAACTGTCAAGTGCTTGGTCTTATTTGGAGGGTTGTACTTTAGGTTAAATTTGGATCTAGGCCAGTTTTCTTATTTCATGCGTTTGATGACGATAGCCGAAGCCCCTCCGCCGCCATTACAGATGCCTGCTACGCCGATTTTACCATCTTTCTGCTGGAGTGCGGTGTACAGGGTGGCCATGATCCTGGCGCCTGATGCACCCAAAGGGTGCCCGAGCGATACTGCTCCACCAAAAATGTTAAGACGATCTTTTGCGATTTTTAATTCGGCTTGATTTGCGATGGCCACTGCAGAGAAAGCCTCATTGATTTCATAGTAATCCACATCTTCCGCGTTTATTCCTGCGTTTTTGATGGCTTTGGGAATGGCCAGCGCAGGAGCGGTGGTAAACCAGATGGGATCCGTGGCCGCATCGGCGAAGCCCAGGATTTTTGCGATAGGTTTTAGCCCAAGGGCTTCTGCTTTTTCCTTGCTCATCAGTACTAAGGCTGATGCACCATCGTTCATGGTGGAAGCGTTGGCAGCGGTTACCGAGCCTTCTTTATCAAAGACCGGCCGCAGTGATGGTATTTTTTCGAAAATAACGTTTTTGTATTCTTCGTCTTCATCTACTGTGATGGTCTCACCCTTTCTGCCTCTATAGGTGACCGGAATTACTTCGTCCTTGAAGACATTGTTTTTCCAGGCTTCGGCAGCGCGTTGGTAGGACTGGATGGCATATTCATCTTGCGCTTCACGGCTGATGTTCCTTTTCTTTGCGGTATTTTCAGCACAGTTGCCCATGGGGAAGTTATAATATACCTCGTGCAATCCGTCCTTAGCAAGGCCATCGATAAATTCTCCGTTGCCGAACTTGTAGCCAAAGCGGGCTTTGGGAATGTAGTAGGGGACATTGGACATGCTTTCCATACCTCCGGCCACGATGACTTCGCTCTGTCCGGTCATGATGGATTGGGCAGCAAATATGACGGACTTCATTCCCGATGCACAGACTTTGTTGACGGTGGTGCAGGGAACATCATAGCCAATGCCTGCACCTATGGCCGCTTGGCGAGCGGGAGCTTGTCCCAGGTTTGCGGACAGGACATTTCCCATGATCACTTCTTCGACTTGGTCCGATGCGACCTGTGCCCGTTCTAATGCGCCTTTGATGGCTTGAGCCCCCAGTTCCACTGCAGTGAGACTTGAGAGCTTGCCTCCAAAACTCCCCAAGGGAGTTCTTACTGCTGAGATGATATATACTTCTTTCATTTGGGTTTATGGGTTGTTGAGTTTAAAATATTTGAAAGTTGCAAGGCTGCAAGTTTTTGGTGCCATTATATATCTCATACCACCATTTTAGCTTTTTGTCCCGAAAGTGGTGCCTTAGTTGGATATGCCCCAGTACAACCAGCTCAATACTGAATACTCCAGTCATAATGTACTTCCCTGGTTAGTGTTGACTGGATTAATCATTGGTTTTCATTGTCAAACATGGTAATAATTGGTCTTTCCTTAGATGAAAGTTTGGACCAATTCCTTTCAAACCCCTCTGGATTTTCACTCATTTTTGCTATAACGAGAGCTGTGACCATGCATGACGAATTGCCTGCTCCAAGCAGGCTTGTCCGGTGCCAAGCAGGCTTGTCCGGTGCCAAACAGGCTTGTCTGATGCCAAGCAGTGAGGAAAAGCTTGTTCCGGAGGCTACCGGGAGCGAGGTAATCTCGTCTACAGAGAAGGAGATTGCTTCACTCCGGTGCTCTGCGTTCGCGATAGCCTGCCCCGATACTTTCGGGGAAGTTACCGACAAATTGTCTCAAGTCTCAATACTCACTACTCATATCCCACTACTATCTCACCAATCCGGCAAGTTCTTATCTGGCCGTTTGCTGGCTTTCTTTTTGGTTTGCTGGATGTAGCGCATTTCGGCATTGTCCATGGCATCCAGGATTTTTTTTGCCTGCTCGGGAGAGATGTTCATCTGTTGCAGCTTTTGGCGGAGCTCTTCCATGGCCTTTTCGCGTTCGCTCAGATCGCTTTCCATGTTGGACTTTTCATCAGATGGTTTTTGCTGATTGGACTTTTCGCCTCTTTTTTCCTCCATTTTATCGGATTCTTGGGCGCCATCTTCTTTTGTTTGCTCTTCACCCTGACCGTCTTTGGATTCTTTTTCCTGCTGCCCCTGATCTTCCTGCTGTTGGTTTTCGTCTCCCTGTTGTTGTTGGTCTTGGTTTTGTTGATCTTGTTGCTGCTGGTCTTGCTGATCCTTTTGCTCTTGGTTTTGCTTTTCCTGCTCGTCTTTGAGTTTTTCCTTTAGGGCATTGAGCTTTGGGTCATCGGGGAATTTTTGCAGACCTTCAGCCAAGGTCTGCCCAACACCGGGATAATCAGCATTGACATAATTTTTGGCTGCTTGGTTAAAGTATGTATCCGGCGATTGAGCGGATGCAGAAAAACTCATCAGCACCAATGCTGCGCCAAGAATCAATACGGTTAATAGCTTAGTTTTCATTGATTTCATTGATATCTCCTAGGTTCTTTATAAACTCCTGATAGTGAGAAACAGTTTCATCGATCTCTAACGCTTTACTCATTACGTCAAGGGCCTCTTTAAACTTAAACTGCTCGACCAGTTTGTCAGCTTCTGCTTTCATGCGCTTGGCGTAGTTAGAAGGCTCCTGCTTATTATCGTCCTGGTTTTCCTGTTCTTGTTGGTCCTGGTTTTTGTCCAGCCATCGTGCCAAGAGCTCATAATTGTACCGGGCGATTTCATTGGTAGGATCTTTTATCAATGCCGTTTTGAATGCTGTAAGGGCTTCTTCGTATTTTTTCTCCCTGCCCAGGAGCACACCATTTTGGTTGGAAGCAGAGGAAGCAATATTGGCTTTGGGGGCACCGGAAAGTTCCAGGTATTTTTTCTTGGCATCTTCTTCCTGCCCGTTCAGCTGATAGCTTAGGGCCAGGTCAAAATTAACTTCAGACGAGGTGATGTCATGCTCGTTCAACAGCGCAAGGTGCTGGCGAACCGACTCCTCATATTCGGCTTTGGCATATTTTTCTGCTGCCAAATCGATGGCCGCATTTTTCTCCGAAATTTTGGACCACGAAGAGGGGATAAGCAGTAGTGTCGCCAGGAGTATTTTGTTCATATTTCCTTTTCGGGCATTTAGAGGTTACATACTAATGGTTTTCAAGGGCAGGATCATATCAAGTATGGCCAAGCCCAGAGCTGCCAGCAAGAAGTAGAAAAACTTGTTGGCAGAGGCTTCTACCGTTCGGGAACCTGTTACGGCACCTTCAAGTTTTTCGATAGAGGAAATCAGCTGTGGAATCTCTTGGCTCTCATCACTGATTTCAAAATACTGGCCATTGGTTTCGCTGGCAATTCTCTTTAGCGTATTGGAGCTCAGTTTGCTGACAGCGGGTGCATTGGAAGATTCGTCCATGATCACGCCATTTCCCCTGGGAATCGTGCTGCCTTTTTCGGTTCCTACGCCAAGGCTAAAGACCCTGATGCCTTCATCTTTAAGTTGATCGAGGATGTTGTTCAGGTTGTCACCGAAGTTTTCTCCATCACTGATCAGCACGATGGATTTTGATTTGGGATCTTGGTTTTCGTCTGTGTGGAATTTCTTTATTGCCAAGGCCAAAGGGGCAGCGATGTCCGTCCCGGAGTTTGGTACCAAACTGGTGTTCAACCCATCCAAATGGAGCTGTAGGACATTTTGGTCAAAGGTCAGTGGACACTGTATAAAGGCTTCGGAGCTAAAGATGATGAGGCCAATACGGTCAGTGCTAAAGTTTTTGATAAGGTTTTTTAACTCGTATTTTACGCGCTGAAGCCTCGAGGGACTGATGTCTGTGGCTTTCATGGACTGTGAGAGGTCGATGGCAATAAACAAATCCTTACCTTCTTGTTTGATTTCCTTGGTGGCATTGCCCACTGATGGGCCAGCCAGTGCCACGAGGAAAAGTATGAAGTAAATGGTTCGCAGGCCCATTTTCATCAGGAGCCGATGCTTTTTGACCTTCAGCCTTTTATTGATGCGCCAGAAGCGTATGAGGTAAATAAAATAGAGCACGCCAAAAACGGCGGCCAAGATACCAATTAATGTTAAGTCAGGATATGCCCAAATCATGCCTTGAAATTAGGAATTTTAATTCAAAACGAAAGAACAGCGGATAAATTATCGTGCACTTTACTAAAGGCCAAAATTAGCTGAAGCTGTATGAAGTAGCAAGTAATGAGATATGAGTATTGAGATGTGAGACTTGAGACATGAGAAATTAAGACCAAGAATATTTTACAGCTTGCCATACGAACAAGGCATAATGATTTCCAGCGGGCTGTAGCTTCCCCTTGTAGGGGAAAGAGGGGTTGTGGAGGGAATTAGTATCAAGTATTGAGATATGAGACTTGAGACATAAGAAATTAAGACCAAGAATATTTTACAGCTTGCCATACGAGCAAGGCATAGGGATTTCCTGCGGGCTGCAGCTTCCCCTTGTAGGGGACAGAGGGGTTGTGGAGGAAGTTAGTATCAAGTATCAAGATATGAGACTTGAGACATAAGAAATTAAGACCAAGAATATTTTACAGCTTGCCATACGAACAAGGCATCGGGATTTCCTGCGGGCTGTAGCTTCCCCTTGTAGGGGAAAGAGGGGTTGTGGAGGGAATTAGTATCAAGTAATGAGATGTGAGACTTGAGACATGAGAAATTAAGACCAAGAATATTTTACAGCTTGCCATACGGACAAGGCATAATGATTTCCAGCGGGCTGTAGCTTCCCCTTGTAGGGGACAGAGGGGTTGTGGAGGGAAGTAGGAGAGGTGGGCATAAAGAATTAGGGACTAGTATCAAGAGCGGCTCCAATGTTAAATCAGACGCAATTCCCATAATTTTATTTATCTTAATGAAAGCGATCAATAATAGGCAAGCAAATTGCTCATCATGTTCACTTAAAATTAATGGGGGCTCATTTATTAAGGAGCAATACAAAACACATGAAAAAGCTTATATCCTTATGGATAACGGTAATGACGATACTGGTAAGTCCCACACAGGTCAATGCCCAGAGAATAAACACGTTAAAGGGCGTGGTCACTGATCAGGAAAGCGGTGAAAAATTGATCGGGGCTTCCGTTTATTGGGAATCATCAGAAAATAAGGGTGTTATAAGTGATGAGGACGGTTCTTTTGAACTTCCTTTGAGCATTTTACCCAAGACCTTGGTGGTGTCCTTTATTGGATTTAAGAGAAAGGAAATACGCATTACCAAGGAAAACGCCATTGGTACGTTGTCTGTTAGGCTGGAAGCTTCCGCAGAAGGACTGGCAGAGGTAGTTGTGGAAGGAAACCATGAAGAGGATATTACCCAAAGTGTGGATATGGGGAGAAACATCGTGCCGATAGAAACCCTTAAGTCTATCCCCAGCTTATTTGGCGAAGTGGATGTATTGAGGGGATTACAGCTCCTTCCCGGTATCCAGACTGCCGGTGAAGGGACCACGGGCCTGTTTGTACGTGGTGGCAGTTCCGACCAAAACCTGATTCAGCTTGATGGTGCGCCTGTTTATAATCCATCCCATTTCTTTGGGTTTTTCTCCGTCTTTAATCCAGATGCCTTGGATGAAGTGGATCTTTACAAGGGGAATATTCCTGCTACTTACGGAGGCAGGCTGTCATCTGTAGTGGACATTTCCATGAAAGAAGGACGCACGGACAGGATTCATGGGGTAGGGGGAATCGGGAATATCAGTTCCAAGATCACCGTAGACGGGCCACTGTTTTCGGAAAAATCATCCTTCGTGGTCACGGGTAGAAGGACATATGCCGATCTTTTTCTCAAACTTTCCAATGATGAAGGAATCAATAGTAACCGCTTATTTTTTTACGACTTGGGCGGGAAAATGACGTTTAGACCATCGGTAAAGGATAAGATTACCATCTCAAGTTATTATGGCCGTGATTACCTCCAAGCGGGAGATATGTTTGGGTTTGGTTGGAAAAACTGGATCAATGCCGCTCAGTGGAGCAAAACATTCAACAAGAAAACTTTTCTGGATGTCAATGGGTATTATTCCCAATACGATTATTTGATCGAAATAATGGATGAAGACAATGGCTTCAGCTGGAGTAGCCTGATTTCTGAAGGGGGACTGCGATGGTTATTTACCCTAATACCCAGTGACAAAGCTGTTATTGAAGCGGGAGCACACAGCAGGTATTATCATTTTTCACCTGTGGACATGAGTACATCCCCGGGAAGCCAGGTTTCGCCCATTACCACTAATTCCGGTAATGGACTACAGCAGGATTTTTTCGTTTCTGGAGAACTTGATATTTCACCAAGGTTAAAACTGGAAGGAGGGCTGAGATGGAGCTTGTACGCCCAGATTGGCAATGGAGCAAAGTATATCTATGATAATGGTCCCAAAAGTGAAAGTGGTGAAATTACCGATACGGTATATTATGATAAACTGCGCCCCATGAAATTCTATCAAGGTAAAGAACCCCGAATTGCCTTGCGATTTAAGATTAGCGACAATCTATCCTTCAAAAGTGCTTATAACAGAAATTTCCAGTATTTACAGGTAGCTTCCAATAGTTCGGCCGGCTTACCGATAGACCGATGGGCACTTGCCAGTGAATACATCCATCCGATCAAATCTGACCAGTATTCAGCAGGGCTTTACCAAACCTTATCAGGGGGAGATTGGGAATTGTCCATGGAAGGGTATTATAAGGAATATGATCGAATCATAGACGTCAAGCAAGGAGCTGATGTACTGTTTACAGATCACTTGGAGACAGAAGTGCTGGATGGAAGGGGATGGTCCTATGGCGGAGAGCTTTTGCTGAAGAAAAATGCGGGCAAGACCACAGGGTGGTTGGGATATACCTATTCGAGAACCTTCCGAAAAATAGCAGGCATCAGTGAGGGCAAAGCCTATAATCCGCGCTATGATCGTCCGCATGATGTTTCTCTGGTCCTGCAGCATGAATTCAGTGAGCGCCTGACAGCAAACATGACCTTTGTGTACTCCACAGGACAAGCGGTAAGTTTTCCTGTGGGAACCTATGCAATAGACAACCAGCAGATGCCATTATATAGTCCATTACGCAATGAGGACAGGTTTCCGGATTATCACCGGATGGATTTGGCGGTTACTTGGAAGAATAAGGACAAGGGTAAAAGGTGGAAAGGGAGTTGGAATTTTAGCATATATAACGTGTATGGAAGAAAGAACCCTTATTCCTATCAGTTCAAGGATATCGTCAATAACGATGTCCATTATGATTCTTCTTCTGATGGGATGGTCTACTCCAGAAGACCGGGTGTGGTGATGACCTATTTGTTCACCTTTTTACCGTCAGTTTCCTATAATTTTGAATTTTAAGATGATGCAGAAAAATTTAATTTTGGGATTATTGATCCTGTTGTTTTCCTGTCAGGAGGAAGTTCATTTGGAGTTGAGAGATACAGTGGACTTTCCCGTAGTGGAGGGAATATGGACAACCAATAGTAACCTGAATCAAGTAAGGGTTTCCATGAGTCAATCGTATTACGATTCATCAACTTATCGTCCTGTGACTGATGCTGAAGTGTACATTATCCATGAAGAGCGTGGCAAACGGTTTAATTTTGAATATTCCCAGCAGACCAAATCATACCTTCCTGTTTATAATGAGCGGGGATTTGAAGGGCAGCATTACACCCTACATGTAAAGATGAACGGAAATCATTACCGATCATCCGGGGTGTTGTTAGAGGCTCCGGAATTGGATAGCTTGAGCTATCGGTACAAAGAGAAAAGGTTATTAAGACCAGAAGGATATTACATTACACTTCACGGCAAAATCCCTTTTGAGGAGGACAATTACTACCGGGTAAGAGTAGTGAGAAATGATACTCTCTTGGTTTCCAGAAGCGATTATTTGTTGTTTGATGAGACTTTTGGTACGGCAGCTCTGGAGGACGGCTTTGAAATAGAGACCATACCGTTTGATGAGGGGGATGAAGTGCGAATTGGACTATATCGGTTAAATGAAGGGGCCTATGACTATTTGGAAGGCCTGGTGGAATTGATGTATAATGATGGGGGACTCTTCACTCCACCTCCCCAGAATCCGCCCAGTAATTTTGAATTGGTAGAAGGAGATACGCCAGTTTTGGGATATTATATGGTTGGGCCTGTTTTATCAGAGGCGGTGACGATCCAATAGGCATTTGGTCATAAACGTGACAGTTTTTTAAGTGTTGCTTTGTAAATTTTTTGTATTTTTAAGCATTCAAGCTGGTATTAAAGGTTTGAAGGTGATAGCCAAAAACATCCTGCAGACAGCATTGTCCTGTTTATCAAAACATTAATTGTGTGAGTGCTGAAGGAGGCTTGACACTTGGATAAAAAAGATTGGTCATTGGAGGAGTCGAAAAAGAAATTTATTGAAATCAAAGAGGTCATCCGGGACAAAAATCCCACATTGCTGAAGTGGATTCCGGGCTTTGTGCTGAACTACATCCGAAAAATCACCCATGAAGACGATGTAAACCGGTTGATGGCTGATTATGGTCATTTGCATGGGATGGATTTCGTTCATGCACTTATAGCGGATTTTGGAGTTGAAATCGACCTAAGAGGAGCAGAAAACATTCCCCTGACCGAACCGGTGATATTTGCCTCAAACCATCCACTGGGTGGGTTTGATGGGATCGCCTTTATGCATGCCATCGGTAAATACCGTCAGGATATACGGTTTTTGGTCAATGATATTTTGACCAATATCAAGAACTTTGACCCTTTGTTTGTGGCTGTAAACAAACATGGCAGTCATGGGCGAGGGGCTGCACGATTGATCGAAGAGACCTATGCAGGGGATAATGCTGTATTGGTCTTTCCGGCTGGTTTGGTTTCCAGAAAACAACAGGGAGGCATCAGTGACCTTGAATGGAAGAAAAGCTTTATCACCAAGGCCAAAAAGTATAAAAAAGATATAGTGCCTGTCTACATAGATGGCAGAAACTCTTCTTTTTTTTATAATTTGGCCAAATTCCGTAAGAAAATCGGTATTAAGGCAAATGTTGAAATGATGTATTTGGCAGATGAGATGTTTGGCCAAAAGAACAAAAAAGTAACTATACATGTAGGAAAACCAATTTCTTACCAGTATTTTGATGATACAAAAAGTGAAAAAGACTGGGCAGAGGACGTAAAGAAAGTCGTTTATTCCATTGCCTCAGAAAGTTAACCGTTTTTATGCAAGAGATAATAGCACCTGTAGATAGGGAACTTTTAAAAAAAGAGTTGACACCAGAGCGTTTCCTGCGCCATACCAATAATGGAGATAATCAGGTTTACCTGGTCAATCACCACAATTCCCCCCATATTATGCGGGAAATAGGAAGGCTGCGAGAAGTTACTTTCAGAGGTGCTGGGGGGGGGACTGGCCTTCCGCTTGACATCGATGAAAATGATACTTGCGAAAATTGTTACGAACAGCTTATCGCCTGGAATCCCCTTGAGGAAGAAATCATCGCAGGATACAGACTCATCGACTGCAACAAGGCCGGCCAGAACGACCATGGTGAGGTAAACCTCTCTACAGCGCATTTGTTTAAGTTTACCGAGAAGTTTAAGTCTGATTACTTGCCGTATACCATTGAGCTGGGGCGGTCATTTGTGCAGCCAAAATACCAGCCAAGAAAGGACAATCGCAAAGGAATATTTTCCTTGGACAATCTCTGGGACGGTCTGGGAGCAGTGGTGGCGCTACATCCTGAGGTAAAATACCTCTTTGGTAAGGTGACCATGTATCCACATTTCAATGCGGAAGCGCGTGACTTGCTGCTTTATTTTATGAATTATTATTTCCCGGATAATGAGCATCTAGTGGAGCCATTAAGTCCACTTCCTTACAAAACAGATGTGTCCAAGTTTAAGGGGTTTTTTGATGGACTGGATTATAAGGAGGGCTATAAGGAACTGAACACTAGAGTACGCGCTCTGGGAGAAAATATCCCACCACTGATCAATACTTATATGAATCTTTCCCCTACCATGAAGACCTTTGGAACGGCGATGAATAATGAATTTGGCGCGGTGGAAGAGACAGGAATCATGATTACACTGACCGATATCTACGATAGCAAAAAACACCGTCATATCGAAACATTCGAAAGGGATAAGTTTTTTGATAAGAAAGTAGAGGAGTAATCATCTCCAATTTGGTTAGTCAAGATGGTGTGATTTAGGTTTTACGATATGACGCGTTAAATTGGAATAATCGGTTTTGATCCCACTTTTGATCAGATAAAGCCGGTGAATGTAAACCATCAGACTAGCCTGCCAACTTCTTGACCATCCCTCCGAATATCGGACCATGGAAGGGATAGACGGCATACCAATAGCCTCTTCCCCAAAGTCCCTTGGGTCTGAAGGTGGCCGTTTGGATGAGGTGGTTGTCTTCGATTTTGAATTCCAGCCACGCGTCCCCAGGGACTTTCATTTCGGCATAAAGCAAAAGTCGTTTTTCATCTTTTCTGGCATAGAGTACACGCCAAAAGTCCACCGTATCGCCCGAATTAATGGTGCTGGGATGTGTGCGGCCCCGGCGAAGTCCCACGCCGCCAACTATCTTGTCCATAAAGCCTCGAAGCTGCCACAGCCAGTTGCCATAATACCAGCCGGTATTGCCACCGATGGCAAAAATTCGATCAAGGGTTTTGCGCTCATCGCTGATGGGAACGCTTCTTTTGTCCACAAAACACCCATGGGTAGGAATCTGTATGTATTCTGAAAGATTGTTCTCAAAGCGTCCACTGATCAGCGAGTCTTTCCAGCTGGAAATGACCTCATTGGATTCTATTTTGGTGAATGCCGCGTTGAGGGCTTCCTGATAATTCATCGGTTGGATACCAAGGTTTTGGGCCAAGTTATTGGGGTGACAGACTACTTCTATTTTCATACTGTCCACTAATGCGACAGCAAGCTTGTAGGAAGTGCTGGTCACAAAAAACAGCCAGTAGGAGGAGAGACGGGGTGTCATCACCGGTACCGTCCAGATTCTTCTGCTCAGGCCACGGTTTTTGGCATAACCAAGCAGCATTTGTCTGTACGAAAGGATATCCGGGCCTCCAATATCAAAAGCATTGTCAAAAGCTTTCGGCTCCAATAGTGATTGGCTGAGGAAGCTGATGACATCGCGAATTGCAATGGGCTGACAGCGGGTCTTGAGCCAGCGAGGTGCAATCATTATTGGTAGTTTTTCTACCAAATCCCTGATAATCTCAAATGAGGCACTGCCTGATCCAATGATAATGCCTGCACGCAGGGCAGTAAAATGGTAATTTCCTGTGCCCAGCTCATTCTCTACGGCTTTTCTGCTGACCAAGTGCTTGGACAGTACCTCGTTATTGACGATACCCCCGAGATAAATTACCTGCTCAACATGGCTTTCTTCAAGACTTTTGCGAAAATTTTGAGCAGATTTTCTTTCCAGTTCAGCAAAATCATCTGCACTGGACATGGAATGGATCAAATAATAGGCGGCATTGATATCTTTGGGAACATTGGACAGGGTCTTCTCTTCCAAAAAATCCACTTCTACTACTTGAATATTCTTGCGAATGGAGGGAGGTGGCTCAAAGCGGTTCTTGTCCCTCACACAACAGACCACTTCATGTCCCATTCTAACGAGGGATGGAAGTAGTCGTTTACCTATGTAGCCGGTAGCACCTGTAAGTAGAATTTTCACTTCAATGATCTTTATCCGTTCAACTCACAGATGAAAGAATAGTTTAAAAAGAGCCATAAAACCTTGGGAAAAAACTTAGTAGTCCCAAGGTTTTATCGAATGGCTGACATTTTCATCAATGGCTAATTGACATGCCCAGTAACTTATAGAACTCCGCCAAAATTGCCGGGTGACCAGGCCAAGCAGGAGAAGTGACCAAGTTGCCGTCCACAATGGCTTGGTCGGCAGGAATATTTTTCCATGTACCACCGACCAGCTCGATATCGGGACCCACTGCCACATAAGCGGTAAGTGTCCTGCCTTCCAACACGCGCGCTACGGTCAGGATTTGGATACCATGGCAGATAGCGGCCACCGGCTTGTCAGCGTCAAAGAAGTGCTTTACGATATCCAGTATTTTTTGCTCTAGCCTAAGGTACTCAGGTGCCCTTCCTCCAGGGACGTACAATCCATCGTAATCATCTAAATTTATGGCATCGATGTCTGCATTAATTGCAAATTGATGCCCAGTCAATTCCTTGTAGGTTTGGTCTCCTACAAAATCGTGGATAGCAGTGGGGATGGTGTCTCCGTTTTTACGGCCAGGAGCTACTACGTCCACCTCCAGTCCTACAGAAAGCATTGCCTGAAAAGGTACCATGATTTCATAATCTTCCACATAGTCCCCAGCGATCATTAAAATTTTTTTTGCCATAACTTTAAAAGTGTTTTTTAGCGTTGATGATCTGTTTTTTTGAGAATTTAGGGATTATTCAGATCATTAAAAAGTAAGTGGCGTTAAGAAAGGTTTACTTAAAATTGCCGGAAGAAGTTTTAAAAAAAAATAGATATACTATCTGTATGTTACTGTAAAAATATATAAAAGTCACAATTTATTTTGTTAGATTTGTTTTAGGCATTTGCCTTAATTTTGGATTAAAGCATTGGGGAAAAGAATAAATATGATATTGAAACGATTGTTTTGCTTGGTATTTTTGATCATTGGTGGTAAGGCTGTGGCCCAACAAGGGGAAAAGCCTAACGTATTGTTTATCATAGCCGATGACCTGACGGCCAATGCCGTGTCCTGTTACGGCAATCCTTTGAAAATCACCCCGAATATAGACCAGCTGGCAGCGGAAGGGACACGCTATGAGCGAGCATATTGTCAATTTCCCGTTTGTGGTCCTTCACGGGCATCTTTCATGTCTGGATATTATCCTCATGCCACAGAAACTTTTGGCTATACCAGTGGCAGGGAAAATATAGGCCCCGACAAGGTCACTTGGTCACAGCTTTTTAAAAATAATGGTTACTACACCGCTCGGGTGAGTAAAATTTATCACATGGGTGTCCCCGGAGATATCGAAAAGGGATCAAATGGTGCTGACGACGCTGCCTCCTGGCAAGAGCGATTCAACAGCCCGGGGCCAGAGTGGAAGGCAGAAGGAGCGGCAGAACTGGTGCAAAACAATCCCTACAATAAACTGGAGCGAAAGGGGGGCAATGTCATGACCATCGTTAAGGCATCCGGAGACGATTTGGTACATGCTGATGGGAAAACCGCCGAAAAGGCTTCCGAATTGCTCCGGGTACATAAAGAAGGTCCTTTCTTTTTGGCGGTAGGCTTTGTCCGTCCACATGTCCCTTTTGTGGCGCCAAAGAACTATTTTAAAGCATATCCCTATAGAGAAATGATCTTGCCGCCAAAGGTAGTTGGAGATTGGGACGACATACCCGACAATGGTATCAACTACGTCACCACGGTCAATGCCGAGATGTCAGAAGACCAAGAGAAAAAAGCCATCTCCGGCTATTATGCCTCGGTGGCCTATATGGATGCCCAAGTAGGAAAAGTACTAAAAACCCTCAAAGAAGAGGGCTTGGAAGACAATACGATTGTGATATTTACCTCTGATCATGGATTTCACTTGGGTGAACATGAGTTTTGGATGAAAGTGAGTCTTCACGAAGAGTCGGCCAGGGTACCATTGATCATCAAAGTTCCTGGGAAAGCACCTGCGGTGTGTCGTTCCTTTGCGGAATTAATCGATCTGTACCCGACGGTGGCTGAATTGGCCGGATTGGAATTGCCCGGTGCAATCCAGGGAAAAAGCTTGGCCAAGACCTTAGATGATCCTAGTTACAAAGTGAGGGATATGGCGTTTTCGGTATCTCAGTTCAGGGGTAAGCACATGTTTTTGTTGAGAAATGATAACTGGGCTTTTATCCAATACGAGGAAGATGGAGCAGGTGGTTTAGAGCTGTTTGATATGGCCAATGATCCCCGGCAGTTTAACAACTTGGCGGCCAATCCGCAATATGCTGATCAAGTGAAGATGTTTCAGGAGCGGCTAAAGGAGAAGTTGGCAGAGGTAAGGGATAATGATCTGGGGAAGGGCTATGGAATTAGTGGGAAGTAAATGGTAGGAAGTAAACTGTATTCAGTGGACCTTCCAAACTTGGCAGGTAGCTTTGAGGTGCTGTTTCTGCGATAAAATAGTCCCAAAATAACACAGTAACCAAATAACAAATAATATGCATAAACTTATACTATGGGGAGCAATGGCATTAGTGATGGTTTCCTGTACCAAGCCAAAAGAGCAAAAGCCACCAAATATTGTGATCATTGTTTCGGATGACCACACACGCCAAGCGGTCAGTGCATACGGAAGTACTATTGCCCAAACTCCAAATATTGACCGTATTGCGGACGAAGGGGTCTTGCTTACTAATGCTTATGTGACCAATTCGATATGTGGCCCTAGTCGTGCGGTGTTGTTGACAGGAAAGTACAGCCACAAGAACGGTTTTAGAAGGAATTCTGACAGCAAATTTGAAAGTGATCAGGATCAGTTTGTGAAGCATTTGCAAGCCGCAGGCTATCAAACCGCCTGGATAGGTAAATACCATCTGGGGAAAGATCCGCAGGGTTTTGATCATTACGAGATCCTTCCTGGACAGGGATATTATTATAATCCTGATTTTATTGTAAAGGATAGTGGTCGGGTAAATAGAACGGGGTATGTCAGTGATTTGGTGGAAGATGCTGCCGAAAACTGGTTGGATCGGCGTGAGGATGATAAGCCGTTTTGCCTGGTCATAGGCCATAAGGCAACCCACCGTACCTGGATGCCAGATTTACAGGATTTGGACAAATACGACGAAGTCACTTTTCCATTGCCGGATAATTTCTATGATGATTATGAGGGACGCCAGGCAGCCATGGAGCAGGATATGACCGTGGACAAAACCATGATCCTAGGGTATGACCTTAAAATGTATGCTGAGGATACCAAAGATGGTAACGTCAGCCGTCTGACCCCGGAACAAAGAGCGAAATTTGATGCCCATTATAAACCGATCCATCGAGAACTGGATTCGCTCAATCTCTCGGGTAAGGATCTGGTGGAGTGGAAATACCAGCAGTATATGCGTGATTACCTGGCTACAGCCGAATCCATGGACCGCAATATCGGCCGTACGCTGGATTACTTAGAGGCACATGGACTGGATGAAAATACTATCGTGATCTATACTTCTGACCAAGGGTTCTACTTGGGTGAGCATGGTTGGTTTGACAAGCGCTTTATGTACGAAGAATCGTTTAGTACACCTATGATGATGAAGTATCCCGGTGTGATCCAGCCGGGAACCAAATCAGATGCGATGGTGATGAATTTGGACATTGCTCCGACGATGCTGGATGCCGCGAATGTGGAGATCCCCGAGGGTATTCAGGGTGAATCCATGCTTCCTGTGCTGACCGGTGAGGAAAAACAAGGGAGGGAAGTGCTGTACTATCATTATTATGAAGTGGGAGAGCATAATGTATCGCCTCATTTCGGGATAAAAACCGATCGGTATAAGCTCATCCGTTTTTATAATCAAGTGGTATCCTGGGAGCTTTTCGACCTGGAGGAAGATCCAAAAGAGATGCATAATGTGTATGGTGAAGAGCACTACCAAAAAGTACAAGAAGAGATGAAAGTCAAGTTGCTGGAAGCCATCAAAAAGTATGAAGATACCGAGGCAGAGGAGCTTTTTCATGAAGACATCAGTTCGACAGAGATTAAGAGGAAGTAAGGGCTGATGGATAGGTGAACCCTTTCCGATTTTATATGGCTCACCAACTTCTCCGGGCAGCGGTTGGTGAGTTTTTTCGGTTAATAATTGCATTATTGATATAGCTCCGCACTTAATGATTAGAAGATTACTTTATAAATGTGCGATCGATGTCGTACACGATGATTGGTCCCTATTCACCTTTGCAGGATGTTATACAAATAAAAGAAAATGGGTATCTTTCCCTTAAATAAACAACAAGGAAATCAACTATGCGGAAGTTTTTGTTTGGAGTTTTGATCGGACTGTTGGCGATAGGTGCTTATCGTTGGATTGCAGGGGGCATAGAGCAAAAAAACACCCTTGAAGAAAGCTCAAGCTTGATCCAGCAGGAGGTGGAGAATGTCAGCAAACTAATCGTGACGGAGGGCCATTTTTCACAGGTGTATAATTATAAGCAGTCCGAGGGGATGTTTGGCAATCTCTGGATTACCCAAAAGAAGGCTT
The DNA here is from genome assembly GCF_006575665.1 of Echinicola soli. Lineage (NCBI taxonomy): Bacteria > Pseudomonadati > Bacteroidota > Cytophagia > Cytophagales > Cyclobacteriaceae > Echinicola > Echinicola soli. Next base: position 4,422,139 of record NZ_CP041253.1, on the reverse strand, counting down.
TGGTGGTGGTCAATGCCGACGTGCAGATAGCCTATGACCTTTCGAAAGTGAAATTTGATATTGATGAAGCCAATCAAACCCTCTACATCAAGGAAATTCCAGCGCCTGAAATAAAAGTCTTTCCTGATTTTAAATACTACGATGCAGAAGGAGATTATTTGAACCCCTTTGATGCAGATGATATCAACACCATCAAGTCTCGTGTAAACGCCTCCATTCGCAGGAAGGTGGATGGATCTGATCTAAAAGAAAATGCCAATCGACGGCTGATCGCTGAGCTTGCACGCTTTTACGTCCTCACGAACTCGTTGGGGTGGAAGCTTGTATATGAAGATAAGGAGGTGCTTAGTGAAGGTGATTTTCAGCTGAAGGAGTTACATTGACAAAAGATTTTTAGATAGGGAAGAGGCTAGTTTAATTTTTTTAACTAATACACAGGGGGTTGGGGCTAAGGGTAGAATATTTTTTTGTTGGGTTTTGTATTGTAAAATTAACCCTCTATATTTGCATCACCTTACAGAAAGGCAAGGAAATAAAAACAAAATGGTCCGTTCGTCTAGGGGTTAGGACGCATCCCTTTCACGGATGAAACACGGGTTCGATTCCCGTACGGACTACCATTTTAGACTTGCCTTTTTGCTTTATGGTCCGTTCGTCTAGGGGTTAGGACGCATCCCTTTCACGGATGAAACACGGGTTCGATTCCCGTACGGACTACTGACAAAGTGATGTTTTCATCATTTCTGATTGCTTATAGCATGATGAATTTTTGTTTTATGGTTGTTAGTGGTTAAAGTGAATGGAAAAGCCTCGTTACTATGTTACGAGGCTTTTTTTTGTGTCAGGCATGGTTATGGATCAAGCCGAAAAGTTTCCATTCATTTGGTATGTCGCCACGAAGTCGCCAAGACACGAAGTGTTTTGTAGGCGGATTCCAAATTTCATGGGAAACAAACAGCTTTGGGTCTTAGAATCTTTGTGGCAAAAAAACAAAAAAGAAATCCTTTTAAAATAAAGGGATTCATGCCCTCAACTTTTTCGCTTGCCTCCTTTTTAGCACATTTTGAGGACCAAGCAATATTTCTGGAAGATGAGAGATTTCCAGGTGGTTTTGGTAAGCATATTTCTCTTTGATTTAGCAATAGTAATGTGTAGATTATGAAATCAGTATAAATCCGTCATTGCGAATGCAGAGCAACGGAGTGAAGCAATCTCGTTTTCTTAATACGGGATTGCCACGTTCCCGATAGCTCGGGACAGGCTATACTTCCTCGCATGACGGTATTTTAAATTGCGTTTATTATAAAAAATCAGCGTAAATCTTATTAATCTGCATCATCTGCGTGCTATCGAAACCAACCCTAATCCCCCCAGCTTTTTTGCTTGATCCCCCATATGCTTTAGTCCGCTTACCTTGGAAGGTCATTTCCTATATAGGCATTGGGATTTACTTTTAGGATATTGGCTCCCCATTTGGTATTAATGGCGTCGATGACCAAGTTGGTCAGAAAGGCGTGTGCTCGGCCGTTTGGATGGACACCATCTACCGAAAATCCACCGTTGGGAGGGATGATGCTGGCATTTAGCGTAACTCCCCCGGCATTGATATTGCCGGCAGCTACCTGATCGATGAATGCGGCTGCATCCACTAAAATCAAACGTTCGGGATGTGCATTTACAGCGGCTGTGATCAGCTCATTGAAGGTGGTGATTTTTCCATTTATCTCCGTTTGTTCGTCGGGAATCAGTACAAATTCGTCTTCCACCGCGAAGGTAACCCCCCTTTGGCCATTTGGGTTTTCATTGGAGGGTGATCCCAGCGCTTGGGACAGGGGCAGGGTAGTTTTGTCCTCTGCCGTACTTTGACGGATAGAGGGTAATCCGAGCATGCTAAGGTCGGTCAGGCTTTCGTCTTCCATGACAAAGGCATTGGCCCCCGCAGAAAAGGCGATAGTTCTGTACTGCCGCTCTTCCTCCGTGATCAGACCACCCAGCACTGCTTGCTGCAGTCCACCATTGTAAAGGGCATATCCTTGGTTTACCTGATCTGCTTCTGTTTGTGTCAGAGGAATGGCATTATAGGGGACAAGGTTAAAATACGGTAAATTATCAAAAGAAGGAATGTTCATGACCACACCATTGGCCGAAGTGTTGGCTTGGAGCATGGTGCCCAGTGCTGCCGTGAATCTTGTCTGGAAGTCCTCATCAGTAGTAAGAATGTCCGGATTGGAAGCACCGCTTATGGCATATCCCAAGACATCGTTTGCTCCTAGCCAAAAGCTAAAGAAAGTACCTCCATTGGCCAAAGCTGCCGCAGCGTCACCGATAACGGTGGATTGGCCAGGATTGCTGGCAAATCGAGCATAAAGTGGAGAATATGCAGGATTTTGGGTGCTCGCAGGGCCACCGGCCAATGGGGTAAGTGCTTGCCCAAGGGTGATGCTTGGCACCCCGAAATTATTCAAGGTACTCTTGTCACCGGTATAGGGGGCGGGAAGATCTCCCGGACCAATTGGCGCCGGAGCTGTGGCTCCGGTGGTAGAATTGGTCGTCAAAATAAGCCGTCCCAAAGGCCCATTGGGACCCATGGTGAAAAATCCATTTTCAGAATCGATATCCGGTACATTAAAGTCCCCGCCTCCGGTAGCTTTCAGCTGTCCGGCCAAAATCACCGCAAAGGAATTCTGCTGTGCCCTATCATATAATGCTCCGTCCATCAGACCAGCGGTAAGGGAATTCCCTACAGCAATGTATTTGGAAAAATCAGCATTGCCGGCATCCGGCTCATCCACCGGTGATTCGGGGAACTCATATTGACATGCTCCCAGCAAAAGTCCTGCAAGTAAGATATAGGTCGATTGATTTAGCAATTTCATGGCCATTTGGGTTTAGTTTAGGAGTTCGTCAAAGGTGATGCTTACATAGTAGATTGCGCCAATGGTCGGGCCACCATAATTGAGGAAATAACGCTTGTTGAAGACGTTGGATCCGCCCAGTTTGATGATGGACTTCCAGTCTTTTACTTTGTAGCTTACCTGTGCATCCAGTGTGCCTACCTGGGGTACATTGCCAGCGGCAAAGGATGATTCCCAACGAAAGGCGGTTTGGTAGCGGTAGGTGACATTGAACCCTAATTTTTCAGTGAGCTTCCTGTTGGAAAACATCAGGTTAAATTTATGTTCAGGAGTATTGAAATCAGAAAGAAACCCCTCTTCAATATCCGTCAGTAGTTTGTTGTAATTATAGTTGCCACTGAAGGTGTAGTTTTTGGGGAGGTTATACGTGATTCCAATGGCAGCACCATTGGCTTTGACGCTGCTGCTGACCAAGTTGGTGTAGGTTTGAAAGGTGTTTTCTTGACCTGGGGTGGTTACGGGAGTCAGCAGGGCGGGCGCGTTCACAGCATTGATGGCCGCCTGGTCGCTGTTTGCGGGGGTGGGATAAACTGGCCCCGGTGCTTTTCTGACGGCCGTTTGTGTGATGAAATCATTGTAGATATTATAGTAATATGCAAAATCAATCAAGAGCCTATTGTCTGCCAGTAATCCTTTATAACCTATCTCGAAGGATTTGACCTGCTCAGGTTTGAGTGCAGGAAGGTCATCGACAGGAACAAGTTCTCCTGTTGCTTCAGGATCTACTGGACTAAGTCCTTCACCTACTTTGGCTATATAGTTGTTTACGGAAGCAAGGGAAAAGGCGTTTTCGAAGATTTGATATTTTTCCCTATAGTAGGGCAATCCTCCCAGGAGTCTTGCCGATACCACGTTAAGATCGATGTGCTGTCCTTGTGTGGTGGGCATCCTGAACCCTGTTTGGTAAGAAAACCGGATGTTGCTGTTTCCTTGTGAAAATACGGCGGCAAAACGAGGGTTTACCTGGCCTTTGAAGTTTTCATTCTTGTCATACCGAACGGAAGCCATTAGTTTTAATTTGTCATCCAAGACTTTTTTTGCCCCTTGGGCAAATGCGCCGTATTCCGAAATGGTGATGTCATTGCCTGCTACATCGGCGAAGATGGTGCCGTTTGAGCGCAATTCATAGAGACGGTAACTTGCTCCTGCCTGGAGGTCCATAAAATCAATTTCATTTTTGAAATTATACTGTCCCTCGGCCATGTACATCCTGGAGCGGTCATTGAAAAGGGAACCTTCCGGAATGAAGTCCGACTTAATCTGTTCGGAGGTATTGTTAAATTCTGCAGATCCGGGCATCATTCGGCCTTGATCGGCCACATTACGTGCTGCTTGGTGGGCGGCAGCTTGCTGCTCTGTCGTGCCCTGTGTGCCAGGAGCTACACCTTGCTGGGCCAGAGCGCCCATGTAAGCAAGGGTATATTCACCAAACCAAGAGGAATTGTTTTTCCAGGTGTCGTTAATGCGCACTCCCGTAAGGTCGGCGATAAATGAACCACCTGAGTTTTCACGGGTGGTGTATCCCCGGACAAAAAAATTGTCACCAGTCAATTCCAGCTTATGCTGTGAGATTTCAAAATCAGATAATGAATAGCGCTGGGCTCCTGTGTAAACAGAGGTTCCTGACCCGTAATTTAAGGTATAGGAAAGCTCCAGTAAGTCATTGATCCTGTAGTGGAGGGCACCGTTAAATTTATATGCTGCGGCACCATAATCTACCAAGTAAGGTTCTTCATAGCCCGTTCTGGAAACGATTTGGTCGGGAATGCTGGGCAAGTAACCATCAATACCGAGGTTGGCTGCTTGCTGCTGAATGGTACCGACATTACGGAGTAAACCGATATTATTGGCCACTTCATCACCAAAAATATGCACTCGATTGGCTCCAGGGTTAAAAGGCAAGTCACCCTGGCTTCTGGCGTTAAGGTCGCTCATGTCCGTACCATACCAATCTTCGGCACGCATAATGGAAGCATTGAGCTTAAAAGCCCATTTGTTATTGAAGGCTTTGGCATAACGGATGGCTCCCTCGTACATTGGCTGGGCGCTTTGGGGTTCTCCTTCACGCCCATTGATGTGATTTATTCCTTGTTTGTAATAAGCGCTGAGGCCCTGGTAATCAAACGGGTTTTTGCTGTTTACCAGCAAGATGCCGTTGAAGGCGTTGGGGCCATAGAGTGCAGAAGATGCGCCTGGTATAAATTCCACGGTTTCGACATCCAGTTCGGAAGGGCCGTTCAGGTTACTGATAGGGAAGTTTAGCGCGGGTGCCTGTGTATCCATTCCGTCGATAAGCTGCACAAAACGGGTATTACCGGTGGAGTTAAAACCGCGTGCATTGAGGATTTGGAAATTGATGGAGGAAGAAGTGACGTCCACGCCCTTGAGGTTTGCGATGGCTTTATAATAACTGTCACTGGCTGTTTCCTTGATGCTGAGGATGTCCATTTGCTCGATGGAAACGGGAGAAGTGAGGATGCTTTCTTCCACTCTGGAAGCAGAGACCACCACTTCTTGTCCTAGAAGGGTTTGTTCCTCCAATGTGATGTCCAGGTCGGTTTTGACGGGAGAGGTGATCTGGATTTCCTTAGTCATAAAGCCGACCATAGAAACCACCAAGGTGAGGGGAGGAGCTTGTTGAACGGTGAGGGAGAAGTTACCGTCCAAATCCGTCACGGTGCCGACTACTTTTCCTTTGACCAGTATGTTTACGCCGATAAGGCTTTCTTGTGTGAGCGCGTCTTTGACAGTTCCGGTGATCGAGGTCGTTTCCTGGGCCAGTACCATGCCGCCTCCAATTTGGAAGAGTGCAAAAAATAAAAGCACTTGCAAAGATATCCATTTAGATAATGCTTTCTTCATGTTATTATCGGGTTTGTTTCGCTAATTGCTTTTAGCCAATTAGAAGTCTAATCGTCTAGTTAATATAAGGTAAAAATTTAATTATTGTGGGTATATATGGGATAATTTTAGGGGTGAAGGAAGATGTTGTTTTGAATAAAACAAGAAAAGGCAGTCAGAATATGATTCTGCTGCCTTTAAATGTGTATGAGAAAGGGATGGCCTTATGGGAAAATTACTTCGCTTTATTGTTTTCCTCATTGACATGATTTACCAAGCGATCACAAAGGTCCTTGATCTCTTCGGACATGTATTCATCGCCGGTACTATTGAGAATGGTCTGTCCCATTCCTCCCAAAATATCGATATAAAACCGCTTCATTTCCACTACAGACATATCATCTGTCCAGAGATCAATCCTCAAGGTGTTGTGGTTGAGATTGTCCCAAACATTAAGGCTGATGCTTTTGGTTTCTTCTGCTCCTTCGCTTTCTTTGTCGGTAGCGTCCCAAGTGATGGTTTTTGGAAGATTCTTTTCGTCTAAGTTAATGGTGAATTTTATCTCGGAATTTTTCATTTGCTCATTCGATTTTAAAGTGCAAAACTACAAAACAATGTTTGGAGTTCCTTTTAAAAGAGGAACAAAACTAAATTTATATATTTGTTGTCAATGCTGTCCTAAATAATTTTTGATTTACCCTTTAGTCTGTATTTGAAAGCAAATTGGGGACATATTAAGGAGTTTGAGCAAACAGATCCCCCTGTACTATTTTCAGGGGTGGTTTTTCGGGTTCCGTAAATGGGCTATCAAGCCATTTTTGCAGTTCGATTTTCACGAATATATTGAGCCGGATAAAGGCCACCAGATTGGACAGGTGCCAGCCGAATTTAGCTGTTGCCTTCATGACTTTGATCAGCAGGATGGTGATCAAAGCCGTCCATATCTGGATCATTACTGCATTTTTAGAGGTTCCGATAAAGGTTTTGATATGCAATAGCTGCTTGATGTCCCGAAAAAACACCTCAATCTCCCATCTTGATTTGTAGAGGTCCCCAATGGTCTGGGCCGCCCAGGCAAAGTTGTTGGTGATCAGTTCAATGGTCTGCCGGTTTTCCTCATCCCACACGGCCACTCTTCTGAGCCTTCCCTTATACTTGGTTTTGGATTGTGGGTTGGTCAGTTCGATTTCTTCGTCTTTGAGCACATGTTGGGCGGTTGTTTCGGGCAGCTCCCGTTCTTCGAGGGTGCTGAAGGCAAGGTTTCCCTTGTGCCTGATCACGAAGAACACCCCTTTGCTGTCCCAGACGTTGAGCATGGGGAAGTCATTGTAATACCGGTCGGCGACGATCACCGAGCCCTTTTCCAAGGGAATGTCGTAAGCTCCTTTATTATCCCCGACACTCCCCTCGGTAATGTTCACGTAAACAGGGAGTTTCCCGTCATATTCCAGCAGGGTGTGCATCTTTACAGCTCCCTTTTTGGTACGGAAAGTAGCCCAGTCAAACACCGAAAGACAAAGGCTGATCACCGTGGCATCGAGCAGGTAAACGGGGACCTTGATCCTGAGTTTGGACCTCTTGACAGCTGCCTGCTGTCCTAAACTTCCCAGTAGGGAATAGTAAAGGTCCCTGAACAGGTCCGAATCCCTTCGTTTGTTCTGATAGCTGATACTTGATTTGGAGGGGGCTTTGGCAATACCAAGATGGTTAAGGTTCCCGGTAGCAGACCGGAGTCCGTTGGAAATGTCCCTTACCGAGGTGCTCTTGGCAAAATGGCAGAACAACATCGAGACAAGATGCGTCCAGCTGTCAAATCCCTTGCAGCCCTTATCGGTTTGCTTTTCCTTGACCAATTTCTTGAAAATTGATCGGTCTATCTTTTTAATAATCTGTGAAAACAATGTAATATTACACATGAGAGGTTCGTGTTTTTTGGTGCAAACCCAAAATAACTTTTTTGGGCAAAAAATAGAACCTCTCATTTTTTATTTAGGACGCTATTGATTTGTTGTCTATGAAAGGACTTTGCAAAGTACTGGTATTTGGTTTTTTAACCCAGTTTATAGTGATTAGGGTCGCCTTTGCCCAAGGGGATAAAATCGTGGGAGAATGGTTTACTACTGATCAAAGAGCCAAAGTGAAGATCACCAAAGTAAAAGCAGGTTATGCTGGAGAAATCATTTGGCTAAAGTCCGTACAAGAGGGGGCTTCTACTCCCCTGGATGTTGAAAATGAAGATCCTGCACTAAGGGATCGGCCTATTTTGGGGATCAATATTATCGAGGGGCTGCAGTATGGTGATGGAGAGTGGGATGAAGGAAATCTGTACGATCCGGAAAGTGGCAAGACGTATCACTGTCTTGCGAGGTTTAAGGAGGATGAGGATCATTTGGAGGTCAGGGGATACTTGGGCCTGCCCACTTTTGGCAGGTCGGTGTTTTGGGTGAGGGTCCATTCGGAAGGGAAGACTAATGGGCAGTAGGAGTGATGGTCGCCTTTTGTAGATTTACTTGATAGCTTTTCAAGTGATTTTTCTCATTATGATAGGTATATTCCCATACGTGCTCCTTGAGCTGCTTTGGTTCTTTGGGTAGGTGATGGTGGGTACAGCTTTCGATAAGATAATTTTTAAAATTGGACAGAGAGTGGTCTTCCTTTAATTCAAGATACAGCAATCCGGTTTCCTCGGCCGCACCACACATTCCCATGACATTATAGCTGGAAGGGTATCGGAAGGATAGGATGAATCTTTTATCATGCTGGGCCATTAATTGGAAGTTCCAGTTTCTGGGAGCAATATTGGTGAGGTCAAATGCTTCATTTTTTCCAAGTAGTAATAATTGAGAGGTTCGTTTGATATTAAAATCACTATTGTAGAGTGTCATGCCCATCGATTTATTGGTATTTGACCAGACAGAGGCCGAATCAGTAAGAACAAATTTTTCTACGTATCCTTCGAGATTCTTATAGTGTTTCATGTCTTCCAAGTGGTTTGTTTTCATAGTGGTGAAATCAAGCATTTCATATGCTTTTGCGGTGTCACTAAAATTATACAAAGTAAGTTGATTATATTCACGTAAGCCCACCAGTGGGATTTTTGTTTTGATATGGTCATAATAGTACCAGCCACTCACTGAATAAGCGGCTGCATGGTAATTGGAAAATGAGTGGAAGGTCAGGTAAATGGTGATATCATATTGATCGTCTATTCTGCCATGGAGAAGCTTGTCTTCCAGATGTATGATTTGAAGTTTAGGATAAGATTGTTGCGCAATTAGTTGCCCAATGGCCAAGAAGAAAAGTAAAGAAATAATTCCCTTTTTCATTATAAGAGTCTTTAAAGTAAATGGTTCAATATGATTTACTGTATATGCTGAATTTATATATGTTAGTACAGATTGAGCATTTATATTGTTTTCTTGTTTTTTTGGAAACGTGAAAAGAAGCATTTTCATGTAATAAGTTTGCAAACTATTTGTCCTTTTTTATTGATAAAAAAGAACGAAAAAATCAAGACATAGCAATGCTTCAATCCACAAACCAGCCGCCGCCCCGCTGCTATGTCGGCCGCCCCGCTTTCAGTAGTAATGAATAACCGCATCGTCAAAATTGTTATTTGAATATTGTATTAAGGGTCAAGCCAATTAGGAAAAATTATTTGGAACTTAACAATAGGTCTTCATGAATGCTACGCATTTCCATTGATGAACAGGACGGAAAATCTTGGCCGTGGAGCACTCTTCAAATTGTGCGAATTTTCCTTTCACATTGTGATTCTTTTAGCTCAATTTGATTTTGTGCCAGTTGCCATGGGCTGAAAATGAGTAGACCTTGCTCGTCCACTTCGCAAGCTAACTCATTTTCTTATGCCCCCATCAACTGTCCCAATCCCGGTCGACCGGGGCCAAAGGCCAATAAAGGACTTCTTGTGAACATTCACTTTTCCGGTGGTACGTGCAAAGTTATGGATAGTCATATAACAGATTCTTAAAGTATAAAATCTAACTGAGTTTCTCAATATTGGTGAGGGATAATGGCTTTCGTAATGCTAACATAATCTCACAGCCTGCTCCGATCACTATCGGAGTTGGCCGTGAGAAGTAAAGCGGTTAACAGAAAAAAAACTGAGCCAGTCTTATTAGACTATTGGGAAAGTGTAGAAAGTAGTACTTCCAACTGTTCCAGTGTCTGTGTCAGCCCTTCCTGCATACCCATCTTGACAATAGCTTCCAGATCTTCCAGGGAACCGTAACTGATCAGAATGTCTACCGTGGTGGTATCTGCCGAATTGGCAAAGCTGGTTTTCCAGTTACCTTGGGGAAGATCGGGATTCGGTTTACCATTTTCATCACAGAATACATCCACAGCCGTATAGTGGTCAGTGGGCTGAATGTGCTGGAAGTCAAGACGGCTCCAGTGCTGTTCTCCTTCTGGGCTGATCATGGCAAAAAGCCAATAGCCTCCTTCAGTGAAGTTCATATGCTTGGTTTGGGCGGTATACGGCTCAGGCGCAAACCACTGGTCTAATAGCTCGCTCTTGGTAAAGCAATCCCAGACCAGCTGTCGGTTGGCAGCAAATTCTTTTTTGATGGACATGGTGTTGGCTTCCTTGTCCACAAGGAAGTCAAAGGCAAGTTTTGTTTTCATGGTTTTTTATGGTTGAGTTTAGCAATAAGATTATCCAATTGGTTAAATCGGCTTTCCCAGATTTTTCTGAACTGTTCTAGCCATTGGTCGATTTCCTTCATTTTATCCACTTTTATTTCATATAAAACCTCCCGGCCTTTTTGGTTAGAGTCAATCAATTCACACTCCTGAAGTACCTGAAGATGCTTTGATATGGTAGGCCGTGCGGCTTCAAAGTTTTCTGCGATTGCTCCAGCCGTCATGGTCTGGGCAGCTAGCAATAGCAGTATTGCCCTGCGGGTAGGGTCGGCAATTGCCTGGAAGGGGTCGCGTCTAAGTTTCATTTTAGGCTAGTGAGCATTAATATGTAGCTATTTGACTATTAATATAAGTGTAGTTATTTGGCTACACAATAAAAAAGCTGTTTTTTTAGCATGGATGCTTAAGTTTTTTTAATAATAGGGTACGGCAGGTTACGAACTGGTGATTGTTTTGGAGTAAAAATTCGGTATTAAGCATTAATCAGTGGTAATTCCAAGCCGAACACTTATAGCCATAAAGGCATCCAGGTGTTTGGCTGAGCTCGCGGGCAATTAATGGTTCTAGCCCATGCTCTTTGGTGACTTCATGTCAAAATTTCAGCATTTACTCTTTCTTGACCATCAGGTAATCCACGGTTAAATCCAAGCTGTTCCTATTTCTATTTTCCTATGTGTATTTACAAATTCACGGTATAAATTTTTATAAACGGAATAGGTGTAGGAGAGACTGAAAAAGGAAGCTGTGCCAGTGTAAGTATTCTATCCATATAGCCTAGGTGCTGATAGGATCGGAAGTTATGGTAATGTCCGGAGAATCGCTGGTCAAGCCAAAGTATCCATTTATCGGTTGATGTTGTTGGTTTGGCTAAAGCGACCACGAATAGTTTGTCCGCACTAATTTTTACTTTGTTAAGCAAGGATAGGCTAAGATCAGGGGATATCACATGAAAAAACATGCTGCCGATAATACAATCAATGCCTGTGGGGACGGTGAAATCCTCCTGGATCTGTTTACACTGAAAAGAGAGGTGGGTAAATTTCCTGGCTTGTTCGTTGGCTGAGCGAATAAGGCGTGGAGACTCGTCAATACCCAAGCCCATTTGTAGCTTTTGGGCGATTTTTAGCAACAATTTACCATTTCCGCAGCCAATATCCAGAACGTTCGCATTGTCAGGGATCATATCGTATAATAAGTCCCAAATGGGGGCGAGGTTGTCTGCTGATCTTAGTTTCATTGGATAATTGTTATTAACCTGAGTTTAAAAACTATCACTGCAAAGCGTGAGAAGGGGAATTTGCGGGAAGGAGCTGCCACGCCCTGTCCGACCCACACCCCATCCTAAAAGGGCCTTGCCTTTGGCTGTGGACAGGTTCGTAATGAAAACGAGATTGCTTCACTCCGTTGCTCTGTGTTCGCTATGACGGTTGGATATCGATTTTATAGAAATTCAGGTTATTAGTAAGTACACCTTTCTTGGCTGAATTTATCATTTGTAGTAATTTACCCATTCATAGGGGAGCCAATGATTTATTCTTCTATTGCCTCGATCCCTTTTGCTTTTAGTGCTTCCAAATGTTTTTTCATGGCCTGCAGTTGTTCGGGGGCGTGGCCTTGCCACTCCGTGACTTCACCGATGACTTTAAAAGGATGCTGGGAGCGGTAGGATTTGGTGGGATTGCCCGGGAATTTCTTGTCCGTCAGGTTGGGATCATCTTCGATGGAGCCGGTGGGCTCTACGATATAAATACGCTCAGCACCTTCACCTTGGGCCAGTTCAGCTCCCCAGATGGCAGCGTCCAAAGTAGCGGACAGGTAGATGTACTTAGCCTGCTTTCTTTTTCCATAGTTGGAGTGAAAGCCCACCTCAATCAGGTCATCGGGCTTTAGCACTGCTTTAGTGCCATGATAGAATGTTTGGGTATAGTCTATGGTTTTCTGGTCCTTCATAAGGAATGGATTAGTGATGATTGGTCGGAGGGAAGGCGTGAATTCAAGGCATCCGCAGTATCTTTTCCATCTTCTTGCCTTTGGCCAATTCATCGACCAGTTTGTCCAAATACCGTAACTGCTGGGTCAATGGGTTTTCGATTTCTTCTACACGGTAACCGCAGATGACCCCTTTGATCAAATGGGCGTTTGGGTGGATCGTAGCTTGGGCAAAGAATTCCTCAAAAGTTACTTTCTCATCGATCAGTCGCTGAATTGCTTGATCATTGAAGCCAGTGAGCCAAGTGATGACTTGGTGGAGTTCATCTTTGGTTCTGCCTTTCTTCTCCACTTTGGTGACGTAATGGGGGTAAACCGAAGCAAAGGTCATTTTGGCAATGCGTTCGTTTTGTTTGTCAGAGGTTTTCATAATATATTCCTGGTCACATGTATAATTTTACTGAAGCTCACTGAAATCTGCTTTTAAAGCAAAAAACCGATTAGACTAATTTAGTAATTTAAGTAGCCATGAGACGATGAATAAAGTTACTACCATTTACCATAAACCCCAGACCACCTATGTCATTTTTTAGTTGCATGGGTGATGTTAGAAGCGGAAGAAGGATTCAGGTTACTTTCCTTTGTTCCAAACAACCGGTTAAAACACCATTGCAAGTCCTATCCCGTTCTGGTTCGTGATGAAATTTAATTCAGGCTTAAAGGATGTACCTGAATTAAAAGCGGAATTATATATATCTACAGCTTGATGGGTTTTCTTATTGGCACTGGAGGAAATCGGAATGGTTACAACGATCAGGCCTGCACCGATTCCCGCCAAAGCCCAGTTAGGCTCTCCGCCTCCCAGTGCAGCTCCGATTGGCCAGCCAATTAATGCACCACCTGCAAATCCAACTATAGAAGCAAAGGTGTTACTGGTCCTTGCTTTTTTAATTAAATCAAATGCCCTTGGATTGGACTCCATGGCTTTTGTCATGTGTTTGAAACTGATATGTTGTCCGTTTTGTGTGTATTGGTATCCACCAAATACTTTATGGCTCTCGATTCGCTGGGCGCAGCACAGCACTGATACTGATAAAACAATAACTAAGGTTAACATAGCCTTTTTCATAATGTAGAGGGTTTTTGGAGTATATGTAATCGTTGATTTATAGAAATTTTCTTTTATTCTTTATGGCGGCTGAGCGAGCCTGAAATCTAATGCCTTAACGATCAGTGGGTCGTATGAACACTAAAATCTACTTGTGCCTATTTATTCTTCCTTTATGCTCCTTCCATCCCATGTCAGCGTTTTGATGGTCTGATCAGCAATCTGGCGGAAAGTAGGCTCGATTTCTCCTAAAATCACTTCGTCCTGGTATTCATGGAGTTCGATCACGTTTGGTTCTTCTTCTGGAAAAATATAGGCTAAATAGGTCAAGCTGACTTCATAGTCGGGCGGTGTCAGGACTGGAAGTGCAGTCCATTGGCCGTCATGGGTGAGCAGCCAGTGGTAAACTTCGATATCACAGTAGCATGGACAATGATCTATCCTAAGACGAATGACCTTCCTGACATCCTTGAGCCATGGAAGGATTATCTCTTCTACTTCGGCATTGTCATAGTAGGATTCGATGAAGACTGGAAATCCTTTTAACACCTTTCCTCCGCGGTCAGTAAGATAAATGTTTGTATAACCATCCGCTGGAAGATTCGAATGATCAATCCTGCGCAATGCATCCGGAACAGTGGTCATAAGAAATTCATCTGATGGATGAAAATCCTGTGCAAAAATGGCATGGCTGAAAATTGTCAGCATTATCACTAAAAAGAATGCGTTTACTTTTTTCATCGGTAAAACAGGCTGGTAACTTTATCTATAAAACAGGTGTTTAATCCGTAAAATATAAATGAATTACCTTAGTTAGCATTGTGAAAGAAATAATTAACTGTTTTTTCTCAATTATAGTAACTATTTGAATATATAAAAATTTTTTCTTGGGGATCGAGAATTTATTTTTGGCAAAATGGTGAACTGCTATTCCGTATGCATTGAGGAGAGATGGTATATGTCCATTAAGTTTTAGCCTTAGATATTAGCTTGTCTACTTCCAAATATTTCTCCTTCATTAGGCTCAATGCAAAAGCACCAGCGGAAGCACTATAAACCGAAAAATCCAGTGCCCCTTTCATTCCAGTGGAAAAGGTCATGGACAAGGCAAAAAGTAACAGTAACCATCCACTTAACTTGGCGAACAGCTCTGTTTTGAACCCGATGATCAAGCACACTGCAAAAATGATTTCTGCTGCTGTTGCCAAGGCTCCGATGGTTGGGGTGAAGGTTTCCGGGAACCAAGGGTTTATCAGTTGAGTGTAACCTAGGAAGCTATTCCAGTCGCCCCATACGGAAACTTCTTCGCTCCACATCCCAAATCTATCGGCTACTGCGGACAGAAACCCCGCTGATATAGCGAGTCGTAGGAAGAGTTTGATTGTTTTACTGCTTATCATTTCTTAAGTGGTATGATTTTTATTAATGCCATTATACTTGATGGTTTCCAGATGCCTAAGGGGTTTATGTTCTTTTGATGCAAAAGAGATCCAATTCGCAATTTTATTTTACTATTTCAATTCCACATTCAGGTTCTCCAATACAGCCTTTAGTTTGACGAGCGATTTCTCTTCGATCAATTCCATATTGATTTTCATTTCAGTTGCGATGGTTTTCAATATATACTTTCCGTCAAACTTTTTCAGATGAATAATGTCTTTTATGTTGATCTTTTTCGGAATCAGATGCTTTTTTGTGATGATCCCTTGCCTTATCGTCAGATACTGTTTGGTATTTTCGAAAAGGTAGATTACAAAATATAATATTCCAGCCAGTAGATAACCATAACTAAAGACATTTTCAGCATTATAGACCAGCGCAGCGATTCCGAGAATAAACCATAGCGATCCGAAAATCAGGTATTGTCTTAGTCTTTTTCTGGAATATCTTATCTTCATTCTTTTTGTTATTTGGGTTAAGAAGATCATCTGTTTTTTTATCTATTCATTAATTCATTTATTTTGGCATATTGTAGCAGCATGATAGTTTTGGCATCTTTTATTTCGCCCGTAGAGATCATATTGTAAGCATCTGTAAATTTGAGTTTCAGTACTTCTATGTCTTCGTGTTCTTCTTCCAACCCGCCGCCTTCACTGACCTTCATTTCGTCTTCGTATTCAGCGATAAAGAAATGCAGTATTTCGGTGACCGAACCAGGGGACATGTATGATTCAAAAATCTTCTGCACCTCGGTAATCCGGAATCCAGTCTCTTCTTCTGTCTCTTTTTTGATGCAGTTCTCTGGATTATCTTGGTCCAACAGGCCAGCGCATGATTCTATAAGCATACCTGAAGGGTTGCCATTTATATAGGTGGGCAGTCTAAATTGTCTGGTGAGTATTACGGTTGCCTCTTTCTTATTGTACAGCAATATGGTGGCTCCGTTTCCTCTGTCATAGGCTTCTCTGGATTGCGTTTCCCATTCTCCATCTTCCTTTAGATAATCGAAAATGACTTTATTCAGCGTATACCATTCGTCTGACAATAGTACGGTTTTCTGGATTTTGATCCTTTCGTTCATTTTTTTCTTTTTCTGAATTTCTGTTTTCTTATCGATTGGGATATATTCAAGTCTATTATTTCTTAACCTATCAAGAGGGAAAAGCTATTTTTTTAAGTGCGATTTTCCACCAAATCTGTCATCTACTTTAGCGTGTACCGAATGTTAGTTTCCTTTTCATCAATTTGTCAAGACGCCTTTTGTTCTCCTGTTGCAATAATGATGGGTAAAGGTTCAAGAAGACATTCACAAACATTATGGTCAATCCAAACAAAGGGTTGACAGATATACTTTTATACAGCGCAATAAAGGTGACGAAAACAAAACCAATTAGATGACTTATTTCAGCAATTGTCATTTCTCTTCGAATATCAGCTAATACTGTATTTTTGTTTCGAATTTTGATTTTTTGATTGAAGAATTTAAAAAAGGTGTTATTCACCACCCATTTAAAATAGAAGAGGCCAATGTACTTATTCAAGGTTTTGTTTTCTATAAAATTCAGATGGGAAAGGCTGTTGTAAAATTCAGTTTTCACAAGAATATTATTGAATATCATTCCGATTATCCAGGAAATAAACGATATGCCTATTCCGAATGTCAAGTATTCAATGGTCATTTTTTTAAGTTATTGGTAGCGGTTTAGGCTATGAGTAGTTGCGTGGTTTAGCGCTTATCCCCCGTAGCGGAACACATCAATATGAAAATCCGCGAGAATTTTCAGAAGTAGGAGGGAACAAGCAAATACTTATAGCCATTGTAGGTGGAACTACTTATCATTTCTTAAGTGGTATGATTTTATAATAAAGTAGCCGATATTGTGCTCTGGCTTTTTTTAATTACAAGTCGTATATGGATTAGGACATTGCATTGACGGTTCGAGCCAGCCTTCAATTACTTCTCCATCTTTTACTTGATGTGCATAAATCCATTTTCCTTTACAGTTCTTTATGGTATAATGTTCAGTACTATATTCAGTGATTTTGTTTTTTATTTTAGATTCTAAATTCGGTTCTGTATATAAATTCAAAGTTTGGGAGTCCGAGTAATTTCTGTCATCAACTACAATTTCTTTTATCTTTTTAATCCAACCTGTGATTCGGTTTTCAGTCATCGCTCGTCCGATCTCCACTTTAAAATAGTTTTTATTAGACTCCAAGATCCTGAATATTAAAAAGTCATCGTTTATAAGATCATTGTGTAATTCCGCAATTTTTGTTTTTCCGTTTGAGTCCGAGTAAATATTGATGATTTTATCAGATTCCCAATCAATAAATCCTTCGCAATCACAATTTTGAGATTGGCAAGAAATAAATGTCAGTAAGAAAATAATATTTAGAATTCTCATTTTTTCTGCTTGTTGCTAACGGTTAGTATAGGGAAAGTAGGCGATTTCCAAGCACTGAACTTTCGGCTAAACACAAAGCTTGATACGAGCCAAAACCCTTGATTTTGATACTATTTCTCCTATTTTTCATATACATTGTGTGTGCCCAGCATGTGCATCAGGTATCGAAGATACCAAAATATTCCAGAGAGTGAAAGTCCCTTATGTGCGGGAGTAGTTTCCCAAAGCATTAGCAAGTCGCAAGCTCGTTTGCTGTAAAGCATGGAGTGAAGGAAGCGAGACTGCAAACCCCGGTTCCAACGTACAGGAACTGGATATGGAGGCCTGACAGGTCGGATGAGGCAGCACATCATACTGACGTCCAAAGGGTGGGAAACCATCAAGCATCTGCCAGGTAGATCCAGTGGACATTTGGGAAAGGAATATGCCCTTACCCCGAGAAAATTGGGGCAGGCTCTGGGAAGATCTTGGAATAGACTCGATTTCTATGAGCTAAGAAGTCAGTCGAGGTCATAGTAGCTGGAGGAACGAGCAGGGATTGCTAAAACCATACCCCTGAGGGTTTCACGGAACATTGTAGGGCCGAACAATGGATTACGTCCAAATTCGATGGGGAGCCTTTTGGTAGCCTTATCTTAAGCGCACAGGGTTAACAAACCCAACCTACAATCCAGTGAACCGTCCCGGTCAACCGGGATGGTGTGAGAGGCGCACCGTGAGCTTATGGCTCACGGCCGTCTACACGATTAGCCACAGGCTTTTTCTATTCAGTTTTCAAATCCCCAAGGTAATCAGCTCCTTTACATTATGATAAGTTAAAGATGCTTTTATGCACTCTTTTAATTCCAATTCAGGGATTTTCTGGTTTAATTGAAAGACGATTGCTCGTTTTCCCTCGTATTGAAATTTGTGGTCAAAAACTAACCTGAAAGTATCAACTAATCTACTCGTGCATTGGAAATACATTGCATATTGGTTAGGTGTTTTTTCTTTCCAATCCATACGCAATGTACTGCCGTTTTTCGTGACAAAACTGGGTTCTCCCCATTTCAAAGTTTCTTCCAAGTCGGTTACACCTTCTGTTTCTTGTGCTGTTTCTATTACCAATTCCCGCAGATGTTGCATTTTATCCCGAACAAAGTCGGGATAATTCGCAAAAACTGTCTCTACTTTAGGGTCTGTTTTTAATTTAAATTTACCCATTTAATTGGTTTTTTATACCTAAGTAAAAATCTACTTCCGCATCTGACGGATTTTGTGCTTTTTCTCCGAAAATCTCAAAATCAGCATCATAGGTTCTGTCTAATTCCATTTCAAATATTTTCGCCCATTGGTTAACGACCAAATCTTGCATCAAGTCTCCTTTTGTTGTTGTCTTGATGTATTTTCCTCCGCTAAATGATTTACCCACCATACCGTTGGGAATGTTGTCCAAGTTTTCAACTTTGCAACCAAGTATTGCTGTATAGGGTTTTGTATGGTCGCTTTCATAGTCCGTATAAAGTGAATAAATTTCATTATCAACTTTATTAGGGATTTTTGTCAAAATATTCTCGGACATAAACTTACCCCAAAGTTCGGCAATTTCTTTGCTTGCCTGTCCGTTTTCGTTTGTTGTTCTAATCGAAATTCCAATAATGTTAAAAGGTTTAATTTTTGCTGTTTGCATCTTTTTATATTTTATGATTTAATGCAAAAGTAGATTGACCTTGTGCCAAAGGTGTGTCAGGGGTGTCTTTATATTTTTCACTGCATTTTTCGAGATATTGTTGCAAAGTCATTTTGTGAGGTTCAAAATGATTTCCTAAGATTTCTATTTTTTGGATGCAATCAAGACGGAATGCTCTAAAATCATTTCTTAATTTACAAAAGGCGATAAGCACCCAATTGTCCTGTGTGGTGTAAAGTGCAAAAGGTTCGATTTCTCTTTGACTTTGCTTGTTTTCCAATGACAGGTAATCAATTTTTATCGTTTGATAATTTGATATAGTAGACTGAAGTTGTATCAGAAAACTACTTGTTTTTTCGTTCTCACGGTTATTGCGTACCTGTATTCTGTTTGTTAGTAATTCCGCTTTTTCCTTTTGGTCATACTTTAAGACCGATTTGATTTTTATTATTGCGCTTTCGTATTGTTCAGTTAAAGATTGGTCTTTATTTTTTCTGATTAGTCGTTCCGCTGTTATTAAAGCATTCGCTTCTTCTTGGGTAAACATTACGGGTGGAAGTTTGTAACCTTCTACAACTGAATAGCCTTTTCCTTCTTCAGTTACAATTGGAATTCCCGATTTCTCAAGTGTTCGGATGTCCCGATAAACCGTTCTGACACTTACATTATGTTTTTCGGCAATCTCTTTTGCAGTTACAATCCGTTTCGATTGTAATTGGGTTAGGATTGCTGTCAATCTTGCAAGTCTGGGTTTTTCTTTGTCCATTCGGTTTTTTTAGCTTGTGGGTAACGTAATAAAAATAGGTTAAATATGGACTGTTTCCAGTCCCAAATCCTCATTTGTCAGAGCGAATTTATCGATTTGTTTCTTTATCTTCTTGACCAGACCCACCTTTCTTTTCTGGTCCAGGAAGAGATAACCTTCCGGATTGATGTAGGGAACTCCCTTCACTACCATGTTTCAGATGAAGACGGCGAGCTTTCTGGCCGTGGCACTGATGGCCAAAACCCTCCCTTTTCTAAAGCTTATCCTATGAAAGAAGTCTCGTAGTGGTGTAGAATCTTTCAGGTTTCTATTGGCATTGGCCGCATTGCGATTTTCAGCCTGTTGCTTCCTTTTGGGACTTTACTTGAGAGCACCTCCCCGCCACTCACCTTGTTGTTCGGTGCCAGCCGCAGTCAGGAAGCGAAATGCTTGGCGGTTTAAACTTCCCGGGTTTCAGTTTTTAGTCTATGAGAAACAGATTAAGAAATGGGGGGGAGTTTTCTGCAGTTTGATTGTAAGATGAGCCGCAAGTCCAAGGTGCGTATCAATGGTGAGCTCCGAAAGCTCAATTTCCACAACAAAAGCCAACGGGGTATTCAGGATCTGGCAACATTGCTGAATCCAAAGATCCGAGGGTGGGTTCAATATTATGGAAAAATAAGCCGTAGAAGTCTAAAACCTGTGTTTTATTACCTGCACCATCGATTGATCAGGTGGATTCTGAACAAGTACAAGAGTTTCAAAGGAAGCAAGGTCAAAGCAGTAAAATGGCTTAGACAAGTTACTGTCTCTTATCCAAACCTTTTCTATCACTGGGAGTTGGGATACAAATTAGTCTAATCCAATGGACTATCAACCGACTGCATAATAAGAGCCGTATGAGGGGAGACCTTCATGTACGGTTGTGTGAGAGGTTTAGGGGTGCGATTCCCTTTACCTACTCGACTGTGTCACGCTTGAGAAGAAAAGGTTATGAACCGATGCTTTCTTACTATCTCAAAACGCAACCTACAATCTAGTGAACCGTCCCGGTCGACCGGGATGGTGTGAGAGCCTCAACCTGAGCCAATTGGTTCAGGTCGGGCTACTCGATTACCACACGTTTTTATTTTCAATTTCGTAATCATAAGGGTTTTCAGAATCCATATCTCCATTATGATAAATTAAAAATTCGGCTCGTTTTTCGTCAAACTCAACAGTTTCTATTTTATAAATTCCTCGCAAACATTGGTTACTGTCATAAATCAGTTCTTTGTCAAATATCAAAAATTTTGGCGTTGTCAATCTTATTATTTCCCCACACGCTAAAAATCCTTCACGACTTATAACTATATCATGGTTTTTGGTCACTTTGTAGCGACCTAAATTATCGTTAAAAACTTGAAAATAGGCACTCAATAAAATCAATGGGATTAAAGCAACAATAGTAACTATTTTCCGAGTTGTGTTTTTCGTAATTGCAAAATATAAAAGGCTTGTCAGAATAAAAATCAGTCCAATTATTAAGTTTGAGTAAATTCCTTTGAGTTTTAGTCCGCTAAATGATAATATTATCAGAATTACAAACGTAACCGTTACATAAATCAATATTCGTTTGATTAATTTTTCCGTTTTAGGGAATCTTTTTTTTGTCAGTTCTGGAATTAAGTTGAATCCAATAATTATCAATATAAATACTATAATCGCTGTCATTTCTCAAATGTGGGCTAACGGTCTCGGCTATGAGTAATTGCGTGGTTTAGCGGTTAACTTTGCAAGCACACACCAAACTGAAAATCCGCGAGAATTTTCAGAAATAGGCGAGAACAAGCAATTACTTATAGCCTTTGTGTGTGCCTTGAATGGTGAATATAGGTCAAAAAGTTGACCGTTCCAACGGGTGAAAGTCCCTTAAGCGCGGGGGGTAACGTCCCGAAGCCAAGCAAGTGGCAAGCTGGTTTGCCGTGAGGCATGCAGTGAAGTAAGCCAGACTGCGGTGTCTGTATCCCGGTCGACCGGGAGAACCACATACTGAGGCTATGAGGTCGGGTGAGGTAACACATGCTGCCGAAGTCCAAACTTTCCGAAAGGAAGGAAGCGCCAAAATAGTAGATGTGGCAGCGTAACCGCCCTATTAACCCCGTGTTGTGTGGTTGAAGTTTTGTGGGTATAAGTCCCGGATGTTTTTATGGTTGATGGTCATGATATTTCTCAGCGCATGTTCGAGCCACTGCTGGGGATTCACGTCATGTAGCTTGCATATCCCAAAGAAGGAATAGATCATGGCCGCCCTTTGGGCCGCTTTATGGGAACCGGCAAACAGGTAGTTCTTCCGGCCGACCACCATGGATCTGATTTCTCGCTCTACGGGGTTGTTGTCGATCTCCAGTTCCCCGTCATACAGGTAGTTGGACAGCTCGGCCCATCTGTTTGCCGAGTAGAACAGGGCTTTTCTCAGCTCGCTTTTGGGCAGGGCCTTGGGCAGCTGCTTCTTGATCCATTCGGACATTTTGTTGATCACCGGCAATGCCTCATCCAAACGGAGCTTTTTACGGTCTTCGGCAGATAGGTTCAGCTTCTTGGCCTTTCTTTCCACATCGTAGAGCTTGCCGATAAAGCCCAGGGCTTCGGAAGCCAGCTTTTTGTTCTCCACCAAGGCCTCAAAGTACTTCCGCCTGGCATGCGCCCAGCAGGCCAGGTGGGTGACCTCCTTATTGTCGGCGTAGTGTTCATATACGGCATACCCGTCACTTTGCAGGTAGCCCTTAAAATTTTCCAGGATGGCACTGGGGGCTTCCTTTCCCCGGGTAGGCCGGTAATCGAACAGTACGGTTTTTTCCAGGGGATTATGGTACACCCAATAGTAGCCTGTATGGCAGGCGCCCTTCTTGTCGCCGTCCAATACCCGTATGGTACTCTCGTCCACCATAAGATAGCCCATGGCCTTGGTGTCGGCCACCAGGCAATCGTACAGGGGCTCGAGTTTTTCCAGGCCCTGTTTCACCCATCCCTCAAGTGTGGTGGGCGCTATGGGGATCTTTTCCCGTTTGAACCGCTGCGCCTGCCGGTACAGCGGCATATGTTCCAGGTATTTCCTTGTAAGGATGTCGGTGAGCAGTCCGTAACCCGGGATGCCCTTCGGGATGGCCCTTTCCGGTAACAGGCCGATCTTTACCCCGGCACTGCTGTACTTGTCTTTTGGTGCATATTTGTAACGGATATACCTTCTGCGGATATATTGGGCAGGGATATAGTCCAACTCTTCGGTCACTTCTTTGCCGATACACTCCATGCCGGTAAGATCGCCTTCCGGATGGATCTCGATCTCTTCTGTAGGGAGATGGTCGGGCAAGGGTTGTCTGCCCGTATGGGTGGGGCGTTTCCTGCGGATGTATTCCACCTTGCGGGAGAACTCCTCCTGCTGTTGCCGCTCCTGCTCTTGGGTAGGCTCAAAGGGCAGGTCCATCTGGTCTTTGTTCCCCTCGAAGCGCTCCCGCTTCTGGGCAAAGGACATGCGCTTGAACTTCTCGATCATCGCCAACAGCTGCTTCTCATAAGCTTCTTTCTCGGCCAGGATACGTTCCTTCTCGGCTATCACCCGCTCACGGTCGGCCACCTGTTGCTCCCTTTGCTCCAAAAGGGCAAGCAGTTCGGCTTTGGTCAACTGATCGAGTGGCTTTGACATGCCCGAAAATAAAGCCTCCCGCTTATAAAACCATGAACTTTTTTTCCACATCCCCTGTGGAAAAAGCCCTCAAGGGATGGTTTCGGCCATTTCACTTCAAAAAACACCTGATGGAGCGAATAGGAGCGCATACGGCTCCAAAAAGCTGAACACCGGTCAGTAAAAAAATCAACCGGGGGTGTAGCGGGGACGCTGCCGGTAGCCGTCCACCTGGATGCCCTCGACCATCAGCACCAGTTCGGGCCATTCCAACACGCCGTCGTCCCGCTCCTCCGGGAGCAGGAAAGTGCCTTTTTCCAGGCGTTTATAATAGACCACGAAACCGCCCTTCTCCCAGTGCAGGAGTTTGATCAGGTTGCGGTTGCGGTTGACAAAGACGAACACCTCCCCGGAAACCGGGTCCCGGTCCAGTTCATTGATGACCATCCCGTAAAGCCCATTAAATCCTTTGCGCATGTCCACCGGGCTGCGGTACAGGAAATATTGGTGCTGGGAGCCCAGTGAAAACATCAGTAGAGTTTGATCAGGTTCGACAACAGCGATAGGTCCCCGCCAGGCACCCGCAGCTTTACCCCGTTCGGATAGACCACTTCCACTGTCTCTGCTGGAAGGCTGCTGCCCTGGGTACGGACAGGCATAAAGCCGGTCGCTCCCCGGGACTGTTCATCCCTCAGCTTCCGGTACCAATAATTGAATTTGTGGAAGCCGATCCCTTTTTGCTCACTGAAGGATTTCTGTGTCAAACCGCTGCTCTTGTATTCTTCGACTAGGGAGGACATTTCTTCTTGTAGGTTCATATCTTCTTGTTTTTCCACAAAGCTAGGTGGTCAAAACTCACTATGAAACATGTACTTTATAAGGTGGTTACGTGGCAGCGATAGGCACCAGTTCCCCGAAATAGTCGGGGCAGGCGTAACCGCCCTATTAACCCCGTGTTGTGTGGTTGAAGTTTTGTGGGTATAAGTCCCGGATGTTTTTATGGTTGATGGTCATGATATTTCTCAGCGCATGTTCGAGCCACTGCTGGGGATTCACGTCATGTAGCTTGCATATCCCAAAGAAGGAATAGATCATGGCCGCCCTTTGGGCCGCTTTATGGGAACCGGCAAACAGGTAGTTCTTCCGGCCGACCACCATGGATCTGATTTCTCGCTCTACGGGGTTGTTGTCGATCTCCAGTTCCCCGTCATACAGGTAGTTGGACAGCTCGGCCCATCTGTTTGCCGAGTAGAACAGGGCTTTTCTCAGCTCGCTTTTGGGCAGGGCCTTGGGCAGCTGCTTCTTGATCCATTCGGACATTTTGTTGATCACCGGCAATGCCTCATCCAAACGGAGCTTTTTACGGTCTTCGGCAGATAGGTTCAGCTTCTTGGCCTTTCTTTCCACATCGTAGAGCTTGCCGATAAAGCCCAGGGCTTCGGAAGCCAGCTTTTTGTTCTCCACCAAGGCCTCAAAGTACTTCCGCCTGGCATGCGCCCAGCAGGCCAGGTGGGTGACCTCCTTATTGTCGGCGTAGTGTTCATATACGGCATACCCGTCACTTTGCAGGTAGCCCTTAAAATTTTCCAGGATGGCACTGGGGGCTTCCTTTCCCCGGGTAGGCCGGTAATCGAACAGTACGGTTTTTTCCAGGGGATTATGGTACACCCAATAGTAGCCTGTATGGCAGGCGCCCTTCTTGTCGCCGTCCAATACCCGTATGGTACTCTCGTCCACCATAAGATAGCCCATGGCCTTGGTGTCGGCCACCAGGCAATCGTACAGGGGCTCGAGTTTTTCCAGGCCCTGTTTCACCCATCCCTCAAGTGTGGTGGGCGCTATGGGGATCTTTTCCCGTTTGAACCGCTGCGCCTGCCGGTACAGCGGCATATGTTCCAGGTATTTCCTTGTAAGGATGTCGGTGAGCAGTCCGTAACCCGGGATGCCCTTCGGGATGGCCCTTTCCGGTAACAGGCCGATCTTTACCCCGGCACTGCTGTACTTGTCTTTTGGTGCATATTTGTAACGGATATACCTTCTGCGGATATATTGGGCAGGGATATAGTCCAACTCTTCGGTCACTTCTTTGCCGATACACTCCATGCCGGTAAGATCGCCTTCCGGATGGATCTCGATCTCTTCTGTAGGGAGATGGTCGGGCAAGGGTTGTCTGCCCGTATGGGTGGGGCGTTTCCTGCGGATGTATTCCACCTTGCGGGAGAACTCCTCCTGCTGTTGCCGCTCCTGCTCTTGGGTAGGCTCAAAGGGCAGGTCCATCTGGTCTTTGTTCCCCTCGAAGCGCTCCCGCTTCTGGGCAAAGGACATGCGCTTGAACTTCTCGATCATCGCCAACAGCTGCTTCTCATAAGCTTCTTTCTCGGCCAGGATACGTTCCTTCTCGGCTATCACCCGCTCACGGTCGGCCACCTGTTGCTCCCTTTGCTCCAAAAGGGCAAGCAGTTCGGCTTTGGTCAACTGATCGAGTGGCTTTGACATGCCCGAAAATAAAGCCTCCCGCTTATAAAACCATGAACTTTTTTTCCACATCCCCTGTGGAAAAAGCCCTCAAGGGATGGTTTCGGCCATTTCACTTCAAAAAACACCTGATGGAGCGAATAGGAGCGCATACGGCTCCAAAAAGCTGAACACCGGTCAGTAAAAAAATCAACCGGGGGTGTAGCGGGGACGCTGCCGGTAGCCGTCCACCTGGATGCCCTCGACCATCAGCACCAGTTCGGGCCATTCCAACACGCCGTCGTCCCGCTCCTCCGGGAGCAGGAAAGTGCCTTTTTCCAGGCGTTTATAATAGACCACGAAACCGCCCTTCTCCCAGTGCAGGAGTTTGATCAGGTTGCGGTTGCGGTTGACAAAGACGAACACCTCCCCGGAAACCGGGTCCCGGTCCAGTTCATTGATGACCATCCCGTAAAGCCCATTAAATCCTTTGCGCATGTCCACCGGGCTGCGGTACAGGAAATATTGGTGCTGGGAGCCCAGTGAAAACATCAGTAGAGTTTGATCAGGTTCGACAACAGCGATAGGTCCCCGCCAGGCACCCGCAGCTTTACCCCGTTCGGATAGACCACTTCCACTGTCTCTGCTGGAAGGCTGCTGCCCTGGGTACGGACAGGCATAAAGCCGGTCGCTCCCCGGGACTGTTCATCCCTCAGCTTCCGGTACCAATAATTGAATTTGTGGAAGCCGATCCCTTTTTGCTCACTGAAGGATTTCTGTGTCAAACCGCTGCTCTTGTATTCTTCGACTAGGGAGGACATTTCTTCTTGTAGGTTCATATCTTCTTGTTTTTCCACAAAGCTAGGTGGTCAAAACTCACTATGAAACATGTACTTTATAAGGTGGTTACGGGCAGGCAGTGCAACAGCGTTTTCATGCTTGGCTTTACAAGCCGCACGAAAACTTAGTTGTTGGCAACAGTTATTTTATTCTTAATTCATTGGTGTCCGGTAAAAAATAAATGAAAGAGGGCCAGTCCATTGCTGAACCAGCCCATTGTGGCTACTTTTGAGTTACGACACAAAAAAGTTAAGCCATGGGCAAAAGTAGTAATTTTAGCGGACAGCCGATATTCAATCAGTTAATAAAGTTCATTGACAAGGGGGAGGTATGCTCATTCTCCTTTTGTGATAATATACACTTTTAGTTTCCAGCCATTTATTTCGATTATTTCTTTGAATTTTATTTCTCTTGATTTGTATTTGCTCATAATTTTTCCAGCCCGCCCATTGTCAGTTTATGCCGACCGGAGGGAGGTATAAACTGACAACGGTTCGCGCATATGGTTTGTGGCGGGCAAAAATGCGCAGTTTTTTCGGTTAAGGTTTTATGTTTTTAAAAATACAAAAACTTACGGTTTAACACTAATTCCGCCATAAACTATATGCGCTGTTGGGCATAGTATTTTATTCACGATTTGGTTTTCTTAGATTTTCAAATGCTTTTTCTCTTAGTTCATTATTTCTTGATTCTTGGTCATTCATTGATAAGTAATGGATTGCTAAAATCAGTTGAATATTTGGGTCATTTAAGTCAAAATGTTTTTTATCATTTAGTACATTCCAATATCGGATATTTGAATAGGAATAATCTCCGGAAGCTTGTATTTTTTTGAGGTATTCTGCAATTGCTGGATTTGAATTACCTAAATCCGACAAGAATTTTTGGTATTTTCCATTATAAACGGCACAAATTTCTTTAACTTTAGTTTCGTTTGGATGGAAATAGGTTGTTTCGCAGAAATCCCAAATTTCGTCAAATGTTGATTTTGAAATTTGCTCATATAGTTTCTTTTGTTCTTCAAAGTTAATGTTTGTCCAAAATCCGTTACCTGTAGCTTCAAGGTATTCGTGCGGAGTACGTTCGTAGCAAGTTTTGAAATCAGATTCCATTTTCAAGCACATTTGTTCTTGAAAAAAATCAGTAATTTTTTTCAAATCCGCTATTTGTTCGGATGTAAAGTTCTCGTTTAATTCGGTTGTAGAATATTGGGTTTTACAAGAAAAATTTAATTGTAAAATTAAAATTCCGAATATTAGAAGTTTCGTTTTTTTCATATTATGCCCAACGGTCTCGGCTATGCGAAGTGCGGGATTTGAAAGCCGAAAGTTTCAAATTCGCACAAACAGTAGCGAGCCGTTTTTTATATTTGTTATTTCTTTCAATAAATATAAAAACTGCGAGCGGAATAGAAGTTATAAACTTTGTTTTCAGCACTTTAGCCCGCATTACGTATAGCCATTGTTGTGCGTTCGTTTTTTTATTCGGTTAACAATTTCAAATCCCAAATATTCTTTCAGTTTCGGAAATTTGTATCTATAATATTCATTCCAATAACTTATCATTCTACTTTCAGTTTGTTGCCAATATTTAGGATTTTCATCTCTAAATTCAGCGTAATAATCCAAAGTGTTTTCATTTACTTTTTTGGCAATAATTGGTAGTAATTCATAAACATATTCGCCAATTAATTGGATTATAAACGGAACAGTCCATTTTTCTGAATTATCAGATATTAAATTCAGACGTTTCTCTCTTAAATATCCATTGTGATGTCGCAAATAAATGCAATTCAAGATGTCTTTCTGTTTGTCAGTCAAAGACTTTTCTAATTCAAGATTTGGTTCGTTAAAGTAAAGCCTGTAAGGAATTGTCAGAGTTTCGTTGTCAAATACAATATCCAATTCCGTTTCGTTAATTAGATTGTCAACTCTGTGAATTTTTCCATCACACAATTTCACGTTATTATTTTCAAATGGTAAGATTTTCAAGACTTTATTTAAGTCCGAATGTAATTTTTTCGGAAACGACTTTTTTAATCTTTCCTGATATTCAAATTTAATATTTCGCTTAAATATCTTTAGCATTTTGGTTTTCTCAAATGACGCACAATGGGCGGGCGGCTAAGTGCCGTATTGTGAAAAGATACATAGTATCTTGAAATAATATGGCATTTAGCCGCATGTTGTCGTTTTGTAGCGACCGTAGGGAGTGCAGAAACGGCGACATGCGGCGGAGCCGCCCGCCCATTGTCAGTTTATGCCGACCGGAGGGAGGTATAAACTGACAACGGTCTTGTATATGAAAAGTAGCGGATTTTATTAACACACTTTTCGGTTTGGTATTGAAAATAAATTTACGGAAATCACTTTGATTTAAGCACTTAAACCGCTATTTTTTATATACGTTGTTGTGCGTAGTATTTCTTAATTCATCTTCTTCTGCTTCTATTTTTTTCTGTATTCTAACAAATTCTTCACTTAACTTGTCTAACATATTCATTCCGATTTTTATATATAAAGAGTCTTCCAAATAAGTCTCGAATTCTGATAATGTTAAAGTAGTCTGAAAAAGAGAAAACGCTGCATTTTGTCCAGGGTCTGCAAAACCATAATTACTCGGTCCCGCTAACATTACTTCATTACTGTCGTACTGTCCAAGTGTGAATATGAATCCTTTTGCGCCAGAATGCACAGAATTATTGGCCATTTTATAGAATGAGCGCATACATTTAAACTCTATTGTTTCTTCTATGCCAGCAAAATTCCATTTCCTTTTAGGAAGAATATCTCCAACCCAACCATATAGTTTTCCAAAATCATTTCCATATTTCTCCTTTTGGGCTTCGACCAAATTTTTAGATTCTTCTATTTCTTCTTCGGAAAGCGGTTCATATCCAAGTCGTTCACAATTTTTTTGATATTCTAATGTCTCAAAATAATTTTCTACGAAATAGTAGTCCAAGTATCTTTGACAAAGTTCTTCAGTTCCTTTTTCTAAAAAGTTTGCAAGAACTGATATTTCATATAGACTTCTCCATCTTGCCATTGCTCCATCAGCAAAACCTCCTTTAATTAATTCCAGTATTTCACAAGCTATTTGACACGACCTTGCGTGTAATCTTAAAAGAGCTTCAAACTTAACATCGTTTGGATTTTCTTGTCTGTATGAATCGGACACTATAACTCCATATTCTAAATTAAATGAGATGAAGATTTCTAATTGGTCAATTGCAGATTTCCAAGTCTTATTTAGCCTCTTCCTGAATTTTGAAATATCCTTTCTGTTTTGTTTGAGAATTGCTTTTGATTTCTTGTGAACTTGTTTTTCAAACATTGTAATTATCGAAGGCATTGATTCTTCAATAATTTCAGATAATTTCTCAATATTTTCATCAGTATATTCGAAATCTGGTCTAGCTTTTTCTAGTGATTTTTGGAAAAGTTTTTCTAGCCAATCTCTTTCTTGCATTCTGATAAATTTTGATGGTCATATTACGCACAACGGTCTCGGGTATGAAACGTAGGGCATTTCGAAGCACTTAGCTGTCCGTCCGAAACCAAGCTTGCTAAGAGACGAAAACTTGCGGAAACCACTGTCCGCCCTATGTTTTATACCCATTGTTGTGCGGTCGTATTTTTTTGTTTTTTCAATTGTTTAATGATACTCTGGAAATTCACTTTTATCAGGTCTCTGTTGTGTTCATCCAAGTAACTATTATGAGCGATTAAGTTTCTGCATTCTCCTAATTCATTAATTTTCGTTTCTATCCAATGTGTTGTAGGAAAGAAACTTTTAAATATGTCCCAATTGTTTGATATCAGTAAACCAAGTTCTTTGAAGTCACAATAAAATAGATTATTACCACCACGCACTGAGATATATTTATTCTTCTCTTCCTGCTTCTTTCTCATTTCAACTCCTTCTTTAATTGTTTTGGTTATGGTCAATTGATCCCAATAGTCCTGACCATATTTGTCATTAGCTACTTTCAAAATAAATTCCCGAAGAACATTTTCAATTGTGTAAAGAAGAATATAGGCTTTTGACATCTCTTTTCCCTTTTTTATCAAATCAGGGTCAAGCTGCACAGTGTCGACTTCTTGTTCTATCTCTGCAATAAGTTCTTCTGTTTTACTGCTAAGATCAGAATCATCATTTTCGATATTCGGAGCAAATTGTACCTTTTCAAAATCAAAACCGGCTTTTTTGGGCATTGCGGTGTTTGCTGCTGATAATATCTCTTGCTCAATCTTTGGAGTCAATTTTTCTAAGTCTTCGGTTTTAATGTAAAAAACTACATCAACTTCTGAGGCATTCCATCTTTTCCCCAATTTCCCTGTTTGTGAAACAGAAAAAGAACCACCATTTAGAAGGTTCTGAGCATCAACACATTTCTTGTTTCTAAGAATTACCTTTACTGCTTCGAAATATTTTTCATTGTCGACTTGGTAGTTGAATTCCATTTGTAGTATGTTTTATATGCCGCCCATTGTCAGTTTATGCCGACCGGAGGGAGGTATAAACTGACAACGGTCGGGTATAAACGCAGTAGCGAAATAGAAAAGCACGAACCTTTCCGTTTGGCAACTGCCTTAGCCAAAACCTTATTTTATTGACTAATTTACAAAAAAGGAAATCAGAATAAGGTTTTGGCGAACAAAAAAGCACCTATTTTTGGTTAAGCACTTTCTCGCTATTGCTATTATGCCTTGTTGTGGGCAGTTTTTCTACGGTCTGATTATCACTTTTACATTTAGTCCGTTTTCTTCTTGTCTATTTAAGTCGTTTTCCAAACCTCTTGGATTTCCAATTAGTCCTTCTGGGTCATAAGTAAAGCAAAGTAGAGTTTCACAATCTGGGTGAGATTTATAACGAGCAATATCGTCAATCAGTTGAGTTCCTAATTCCCTCTCTGTTAAACCTTTTCTTGTTTTCTTTACTTCAATTATTATTTTGTAATCTTTTAATAAAAAATCCATTCTACTACTTTTTCCAGCGTAACTTGGCGTCCATTCTTCCGGTCGAATATCGTCAAAATATAGATGAAGTAACGAATGTAATAAGTTTTGCATATCGTATTCATCGTGTACATTTAGCGTTTCACGAGAATCATATCGGTATCGCAATTGCCTTACAATTTGATGGAATTTATCGAAAAGATTGAATAATGGAATTGTCGGATCAAATTTTGGTTTGGTATCTTTATTAATTAAGCCAAAATTTAAATCCTCTTTAACTGATTCTAAAATACCAATTCCTTCTTGTGTTGAACTTTTGTATGCTTGTTTAACGTTCGATTTAAAAGTCTCAATATATGGACTATCTAATGGAAGAATATCGCCAAAAAAACTTAAAACTTGTGTTTTCCAAGCAATGAATTTTCCGCTATCAAGAGTAGTAAAACCAATCATATGCGAAGGATTTGGTTTATGTGTATTCAATACACTTTTTCCTTTCTCAATCAGTTTTTCTAATCTTTCTTTTTCGTTCATATTTTTTTTTAAAATTGCCCACAACGTCTTAATATACTCAATTGGAGTATATACGCCATTGGTTATTTGTTTTTTAAATAGTTAATATCCAGTTGATTATCGTTTGTCAGTTGGTCAAAAGGACTTTTGATGTTTTGCAAATTTTTGGTGGACACGTGCGTGTATATCGCCGTCGTGTTGGGACTGTGATGCCCCAGCAATTGTTGAATATAACGTAAATCCGTCCCCCTGTCCAATAAATGGGTGGCAAATGAATGCCTTAGCATATGGGGCGTCACTTCGACAGTTATCCCTGCTGATTTTGCATTGCGTTTTAAAAAGCTTCGAATGCTGCTTGCCGAATAGCGATGCCGGCCTGGCCCTTCCAGAAACCAATAATTTGGCTTGTAGGTATGCAGGTATTGGCGAAGTAGTGGCTTGATACTTTCACCCAGTAAAGTTACCCGATCCTTTTTTCCTTTTCCCCCTCTGATCGAGATAAGGTTCCTATTGGTGTCGATATCTCTAATCCTCAAATTCAACAATTCACTGAGGCGCATCCCACTGCCGTAGATCATGCTCAGGGCGGTGAGATGTTTGAGGTTTTTGGTGGCATTGAATAAGGCCATTACCTCTTCTTCACTGAGTACGCTCGGTAACTTTTTCGCTTTGATGGGCCGTTCTATATAGTAGGTCTTCCGTTTGCCCATAGCTACTTTTTCTAAATAGAATTTGATGGCGTTGATGGCTTGGTTTTGGGTACTGATGGATACTTTCCTTACCTGTACCAGCCAATCCTGATACTTGCGGATATCGCTTTCCTTAAAGTCAAAGTGACTGGTGGGATGGATATGGTGCAGAAATTCATTAAAAAGATAACAGTATGTTTTATAGGTACTTTCACTATACCTTCTTCTTTTTAGCCGATTACGGTATTCATTAGGCACCAAGTCCTTTTGGGAGACAGATGTTTCGGCCGTTTCCTTAGCTATTGTCGGCACCGGATACCTGTCATCTCCAGATAGCTCTTCTTCCAGCCGACGCCGGTTTTCTTGGGTGTCTCGAATCCACCAGCACCGTTTGGTTTTGCTCCATTTTGCTCCCAGTTTTTTGCTGAAATCGATCAGGTTCGTATCGTAGGGAAAAAATAACCCCAAGACCTCTTGTCCGCGATGCGAGAGATGCTCTACACTAATGGAAGACCGTAGTATACTCAATATCCAAAAAGTTAATTGACAATTTAATATAACTAAATTTTTGAAATATTAAAAAATCTATAGCGTGGAAGGCAGGGAAATCGCTTTTAGATGAGCGATTGCGTATTCCACTAGCTACGCCATTCTAACAATGCCTTTGTTCCCGATATCCTCCAGCCTGTCCTCCCGAAATCCTTCGGGACAGGCTGAAGGATTTCGTGGAGGGCAGGCTATTCCGATCCCGATACATCGGGAAGGAATCTCTTATTTAAAATTGAGATCCCTCCTCAAGTCGGGATGACAACGCATTAGAAATTGTGATTTATACAACATTTTTTTAAAAGCGATTTCCCTGATCCTCAAGGGTTGGACAGCTGACCATTGGTTGTGCATATTAACCTTTTCTGCAGTTATAGGAATATATCAACTTACTGAACAGGATCAGGGAAGTTGTTTTTTTGAATCACTCCCCTGAAATGGGTGTTTAATCCAGCCCAATGAAACGCATTGGGCCAATTGGTAATAGGTGATGATGGGACTACCTGCGGCCTGTAAGGCCAGCTAAAAATCTTCCCGTGCATATTGTTTGACTAGATGGAAGAACTGGGCGGGGCTTTCGGCCTGCGTTAGCGGAATGTTTTTGGGCTTATGCCCCCAAGGCCTTGCCCTGGGGTAATGTCAGGAAGGATTTCAGCCTTAATGGCTACAAGCGACTTTATGATAATAGGGCTCATTAACAGGGGATTAGGTGGGATTTAAGAATTCATCATTCATGGATCGATCCTTGGACTAGGAAAACACGGCTAGATTTAGCAACCCCAAAGGGACTGAATTTTTTAAATGCGTTTTCGCTGGCGTGGAAGGGGATCAGACCTCCATCTCCGGCACTTCTTTGCCGATCACTAGGCGGCCTTCCGTTTTGGATTGGATCTCTTCCACGCTGACACCGGGGGCTCTTTCCAGGAGTTTGAAACCGCCTTCGGGGAGGACCTTGAGGAAGGCCAGGTCGGTGACGATTTTACGCACACACTGGATGCCGGTGATCGGGAGGGTACAGTGCTTTAGCAGTTTTGATTTGCCGTCTCTGCTGCAG
This sequence comes from Echinicola soli, assembly GCF_006575665.1. Lineage (NCBI taxonomy): Bacteria > Pseudomonadati > Bacteroidota > Cytophagia > Cytophagales > Cyclobacteriaceae > Echinicola > Echinicola soli. The sequence continues at coordinate 4,387,698 of NZ_CP041253.1, read as the reverse complement.
TGCTGCATGGCGACGATAATGTTCTCAGCAGAAGCTACCAGGTCCATGGCACCGCCCATACCTTTGACCATTTTGCCGGGGATCTTCCAGTTGGCTATATCCCCGTTTTCTGCCACCTCCATGGCGCCCAGGATGGTGAGGTCCACATGGCCTCCCCGGATCATGACAAAGGAGTCTGAAGAATCGAAAAGTGCGGATCCTTTGACCATGCTGATGGTCTGCTTGCCGGCATTGATCAGGTCAGCATCCACTTGGTCTTCAGTAGGGAAGGGGCCGATCCCCAGCAGGCCATTTTCGGACTGAAGGACGACTTCCATTTCATCTGGGATGTAGTTGGCCACCAGGGTTGGGATGCCAATGCCCAGGTTAATATATTGACCATTTTTGATTTCCTTGGCGATCCGTTGGGCAATTTGTTCTTTAGTGAGCATGGTTGCTGGGGTTTAGAGATTTGGATGACACGCTGATCCGCTTGGGCAGGGGAAGTACCGCAGATTATGGTGGATTTACTTATCACGGAATACACTTGCCATAATTCGATCATTTCCAGTAATATGGAGGTTTCCGCGAGGGACTATTGCCACAGGGGCATTACCATCGTGCGGACAGACACATCTTATTTTTGCTTTAGTGGCGTAAACCCTACAAATTGATCAGTGAAAATCCGCTCCATCTGCGTGATTCGCGTTCTATCTTATTGTTCGTTTTTCAATTCGTTTTTCGTAATTATTTCCCTGAAAGATGCGCTGAACAAAAATCCCCGGGGTATGTACTTGGTTTGGGTCCAGTTCTCCTGCCGGAACCAATTCTTCTACTTCGGCGATCGTAACGGTACCGGCAGTGGCCATCATGGGGTTAAAGTTTCTGGCTGTTCCTTTGTAGATCAAGTTACCGGCAGCATCACCTTTCCAAGCTTTGACCAAGGAGAAATCAGCCTTTAGCCATCGCTCCAGGATATATAACTTACCGTCAAACTCTCTCATCTCTTTTCCTTCAGCCACCTCTGTTCCTACACCAGCAGGGGTGAAGAATGCTGGAATCCCTGCACCACCTGCGCGGGTACGCTCTGCCAAAGAGCCTTGCGGGATAAGCTCTACTTCCAGTTCACCACTGAGCAGCTGCCGCTCAAACTCTGCATTTTCACCCACATAGCTGGAAATCATCTTCTTGACCATCCGTTTCTTCAGCATCAGGCCGATGCCAAAGTCGTCTACACCGGCATTATTGGAAATACAGGTAAGGCCTGTGAGCGATTTTTTGAGCAGGGCATCGATGCAATTTTCCGGAATGCCACACAGGCCAAAGCCCCCCAACATTAGAACGGAATTATTGGTAATGTCCTTGACGGCTTCATCGGCGCCATTTACGGTCTTGTTGATCATACTTTTATCGTTTAGGGAAAACCTTGCTATTATAGTAAAGTAGCCGATAGGCAGTTGACAGTGTTATGCTAAGATCAGGAGGCAAATGTCCAATTACGCTATCGATTACCTATCCACAACCTTCCAAGGTTCTAACATAAAAACGTTACAACCTTCAAAGACCAAGAATATGCCTTGCTTTTTGCTTATCTCTTTCAAGTTGAGCTTTTAGCTCTTCTAAATTTGCAAATTTTCTTTCCGGTCTCAAAAATTCCGTGAAATAAACTGTGATTTGTTTATCGTACAAGTTGTCATTATAATCAAAAAGATGGGCTTCTACCGTTTTTTCGATGCCGTCCACAGTGGGGCGATTGCCGATATTGAGCATCCCGTTGTACATTTCCTGGCCTACGCCTACACGCACGGCATAAGCTCCGTCTCCCGGGATTAATTTATAATTGTTCGGCACATGGATATTGGCGGTAGGGAAGTCGATGGAGCGGCCGATTTGCTGGCCTTTGATGACGATGCCGTTTAGTTCATATTCCCTCCCTAAAAATTCATTTGCTTCCTTTACATTTCCTTCCAATAAGGCTGCTCTTATTTTGGTGCTGGAGATGCCGACGTTGTCGATGTCCTCCCGGGATATTTCCTCAATCTCAAAGCCATATCGGGTCTTGTTTGCCATCAAATGCTCAAAACTGCCTTCCCTGTTTTTGCCAAACCGGTGGTCATAGCCGATGACAAGTTTCTCGGTTTGGATTTTTTTGATCAGCACCTTTTGGATAAATTCCTCACTGGTCATTTGAGAAAAGTCCTTGGTAAAAGGGATGGTGATCAGGTGATCGATGCCAAACATTTCGAGCAACCGTGCTTTTTCCTCAAAAGTCGTCAGCAGTCTTAGATTGTGTTCTTCCGGGTAAAGCACCAGCCTGGGATGAGGCCAAAAAGTGATCAGAACGGTTTCTCCACGCATTCTTTCTGCCATATTGTCGATCCGGTCAAGGATCTTTTGGTGTCCCAGGTGCACCCCGTCAAAGGTGCCACTGGTGACAATGGCGTTTTTGACAGGTTTAAAATGATCCAGGCCTTCGTAAATCTTCATGAATGGGCTTCTCCTTTGATTTTTTCTACAATAGTATTGACTTCAAACGCATCTGAAAGGTGAAAATCACCAATTCTTGTGCGTGTCAGTGCGGACATATAAGCACCTACCTGAAGTGCCTCGCCCAAGTCCCTGGCGAGGCTCCTGATATAAGTGCCCTTGGAACAGACAATACGAAAATCTATTTCGGGAAGTTCACATCGGGTGATTTCAAATACAGAGACGGTCACCGGTCTGGGGTCCAATTTTACATCAATTCCTTTTCTGGCAGATTCATAGACCCTCTTGCCATCTTTCTTGATGGCGGAATGAGTAGGGGGCACTTGCATGATATCTCCCGTAAGGATTTTGCAGGCCTCCTGGATAGCTTCCAAGGAGAGGTGGGAGGGATCAGCCACCTCTTCTACCTCCTGCTCGAGGTCGAAAGATGCAGTGGTTTTTCCGAGGACAAAAGTCCCCGTATATTCCTTCTCCTGTCCCATAAAATCATTGATGCTTTTGGTCTTCTTACCGGCACAAATGATCAATAAGCCAGTTGCCAGCGGATCCAAGGTGCCCGCATGGCCTACTTTTTTGATTTTGAGGGTGTTCCTGATCTTTTTGACCACATCGAAAGAGGTCCAGCGGTAAGGTTTGTTGACCAGAAATACTTCTCCGTAAGGTGTTTCCATTTTACATTGTTAATCCGCCAATGAGTGCAATAAGCCCCACAATGGCACAGTATACGGCAAAATAAATAAGCTTGCCGCGTTTTACGATATTGATCATCCAGATACACGCGGCCAGCCCGGCGATAAATGCTGCGATAAAACCCGCTGAAAGGACGGTCATGGAGATGCCTGCAGCCAAGCTGGGGTCTTCCATGTACTTGAGCATTTTGATTCCTGAGGCGCCCAATATGGGCAAAAGCACCATTAAGAAAGAAAACCTGGTGGCCCTTTCTTTTTCCACACCGATCAGCAATGCCGTCGCAATCGTCGATCCTGACCTACTGATCCCCGGCATGATGGCAATTGTCTGGGCAATGCCAATTACCACTGCTTTAGGGAAAGTAACGTGTCCGTCCCGTTTGGCAGCAAAGTGGGAAAAGGCCAGAAGGGTAGCAGTGACCAATAGCATGGCACCCACAAATACAATTTTCCCCCCAAAAAGCATTTCGATCTGTTCTTCAAACAACACACCTACGATGCCGATTGGAATCATGGATAGCAATATTTTAGCAGTAAACTGCGTGCCGTCGTTCCACTGGAACTTAAAGAGGTCCTTGATGATCGTCGCCAGGTCCTTTCTGAATACCACAATGGTGCTCAGCGCCGTAGCGGCATGAACCACAACGGTGAAAAGCAGGTTGTCAGCTGCCTGGACACCTAGCAGGAAGGAGCCCAGTTCAATGTGGCCACTACTGGAAACAGGCAAAAATTCAGTTAACCCCTGAATGATGCCCAGGATAATCGCTTCGATGATGGTCATTTATTCCTCAGATTTAGATTTTGAAAAAATGGCGTAGAACTCAAAAATGAAACCAAAAAGGGTGACCAAGGGACCCAATGTAAGTCCCATAAAACCGAATCCGTGTGGCTCGCTGTCCAGACCGATAATGATAAATCCTACCACGATGATGGCAATGCCGATCAGCATCAAAAGGTAATTTCTCTTAGAGAAAGGTAAATTGTTGTTCATCTTAATAAAGTTCGTCTAAAGACATTCGTAAATACTTGTTTACTGCCCTGAGGGTGCTGAAGAAGGAAAGGATGGCTCCCAAGAGTACCAGTCCTCCAAAAAGCATCAGTTGCATTCGGTTATTTTGGAGCAATGCAAATCCGTCTATGTTGGCTTTGGTGTATTCGATCAGACCATAAAGCATGGCCGAGGAGATGATGCCGGCCAGTGCTCCAAACAAGAAGGAGCGGTTCAGAAATGGCCTGCGGATAAATCCCCTCGTGGCACCTACCAGCTGCATGCTCCTGATCAGAAAGCGCTGGCTGAAAAGTGCCAATCTGATGGTATTATTAATCAATATAATCACGGTAACGACCAAAATCAAGATAAAAGCCCCAAGGACAATACTGACTTTCATGAGGTTCTTGTTGATGGATTCTACCAGATCGTTCATATAGGTTACTTCGAAGACCCCGTCCATTTTTTGGATATCGGCCACGATCTTTTCCATTTTTTCGGAGGTTTGGTACTCCTCATTGATGGACAGGACGTAGCTGTCACGGAGGGGATTGTCATCCAGGAATTTGCTGAAATCTTCACCGGTATCTTCCAAAAACGTCGCTGCTGCCTCATCGGCCGTGATATAGGAAAGCTGGGCTCCATCATCCTTTTGTAAGATATACGGCTGGTTTTCGAGAAGTTTGCCGAGTTTGCCCTGATCGGCTTCAGTGATGTTTTTATGCAAAAACACTTGTACCTCGATGTTTTCACGAATGATCGAAGTGAGTGTCTTGGCCTGAATGACGATGACACCAAAAAGTCCTACAATGAAAAGTGAGAGGGTGGTACTGAAAAGCACACTCGTAAATTTAAAACTCCCTAATCTTTTCTTTTTCCTTGAAGATTTGCCCATGCTGCTGTGAATTCCTCCAAAATTAATCAGGTATCTGTATTAAACCAATGATATTGGATTAAAATGAAACCGTCGAAAACTTGCCAGTATAACGAAAGGATTCCGGCAAAATTTTATGTGATTTTTACCACTCGTACAAATTAAATAATTGTGTGGAATATTGTTTCGATAAAAGTGGGATTTTTTTCTTTTCTTTGGGGCTTTGTTGAATTAATACCCAGATATAAAAGGTTCGTTGGAACGGATCGTTTAATCAACTGTTATGAAAGAGATTGTAGAAGTGGTCAATAATATCGTGTGGAGTTATGCCTTGATCGGACTCTGCTTGGCGGCAGGTATTTATTTTTCGATCAGGACGCGTTTTTTGCAGGTTACTTACCTGAAAGAAATGTTCCGCTTGCTCTTTAAGGGCGAGTCTTCCGAAAAAGGTGTTTCATCCTTCCAGGCCTTTGCCATTGCCATCTCAGGTAGGGTGGGCACCGGGAATATTGCTGGCGTGGCCATGGCCATTGCGATGGGAGGCCCCGGTGCGATCTTTTGGATGTGGGTCATTGCTTTTTTGGGCGGGGCGTCTGCTTTTGTGGAGTCTACACTTGGACAGGTGTACAAGGAAGTAAACGAAGGCCAGTACCGAGGAGGACCGGCCTATTATATCGAAAAAGGATTGGGCGTAAAGTGGTACGCGATGTTGTTTGCTTTTGCGACCATCGTCAGTATGACCTTGCTCATGCCGGGAGTGCAGAGCAATAGTATCGCCTTGAGTGTTCAGAATGCCTTTGGAGTACCGGTGGAATATACAGGAATGGGCATTACTTTTTTTCTGGGATTGATTATTATCGGCGGTGTAAAGCGGATTTCAAAAGTGGCCGAAGTGGTGGTGCCTTTTATGGCTGCTGCTTATATTCTGATGGCCATGATCATCATTGGAACCAATATTACAGAAGTGCCCACTGTTTTGACTTTGATCATTAAATCGGCGTTTAACCTGGAGGCGGCTTTCAGTGGTGTTTTTGGAATGGCCATAGCCTGGGGGGTGAAGCGTGGAATCTATTCGAATGAAGCCGGACAGGGCACCGCACCCCATGCTGCTGCAGCGGCAGAAGTGAGCCATCCGGCGAAGCAGGGCTTGGTACAGGCATTTTCGGTATATGTGGACACCCTGTTCGTCTGCACGGCCACCGCACTGATGATTCTTTTTACAGGCCAATACAATGTCGTCCATCCCGACGGAGGATTTATCAGGGAAAACCTACCAGGAGTGGAAGTGGGGCCAGAATATACCCAATATGCCGTGGCGACGCATTTCCCGGACTTGGGAAGCGGTTTTGTAGCCATTTCCCTGTTGTTTTTTGCCTTCACGACCATCATGGCTTATTACTATATTGCTGAAACCAATTTAAGTTACCTTAATCGCTTCAAACACCGGGCCTGGAGTTTATGGGCATTGAGGATCATGATTTTGGTGGCGACGTATTATGGCACGGTGAAGACCGCGAAGGTGGCCTGGATGCTAGGAGATATTGGCGTAGGATTGATGGCCTGGCTAAACGTGATTGCCATATTGCTGCTGAGAAAACCAGCCATGAAGACTTTTGAGGATTATAGAAAACAACTCCGATCCGGAAAAGATCCTGTTTTTAAAGCAAAAGAAGCAGGAGTGGACAATGCGGATTTCTGGAAGTAATAGAGCTCAAGCCGTCATCGCGAACGGAATGGTAATGGCGGGAAGCGATCTGTTCTTTTATAGAAAAGGTCGCTTCGTTAATTTTCCATGCACTGATGGGCTCAAGGAGACTATTCCCACTTGAACTTGACAAAGTCGGACTACTCCCAAATTCCCCTGGGGACGATTTCTAGCACATGGCCGAAGGGATCTTCGAAATAGCAACTCTCAAGGCCGTCTTTCCACTCTTGTTCATGGGTAATGACAATGCCCTTTTCGATCAATTCTGCTTTGCTCTTTGGGTAGGCACTAGCTTCTACCTCAAAGGCAATGTGCTGTTTGCCGCTGGCGAAGTGGGGAGGCAGCACTTTCTCGTTTTTGGTGGTCTCAGGAATAAAACAAAGCAGTACGGCTGTCCCACACCTAAAAAAAATATGCCGGCCTTCCTCTTTGGAAATCACCGGCATACCTAGTTTTTTATGATAAAATTCCTCCGCCCGATCCAGGTCAGGGATATAGAGACAGGTTTCTTTGATTTGCGTGTAATCCATGTCTTTAAGTTAGCGAAAACACTGGAAAAAACACGTGTCATTACCTTTTAAGTGGGGCAAAGGTCTTTTTGCAAGGGTTAGCTTATATTAACGGTTTCCTGTCTTTGGATTTGGGCAAGGACATTATCTTCACTAATAGTATTATTGAGTGCTACGATCGAGAGCTTATTGGCTTCTATGGCCGGGAGGCGTTTGATGAGCTCGGCAGTAGAAACAGTACTGATGGCCCAATACCTTCCATTGGCTTGGTGGATGGAGGCACTTCCGATTACTGGATGCAGGGCATCAGGGCTGTCCGCACTGATGATTACTTCCAAGGATGCAGCTTGTGGAAGTTCGGTAGTGATTTTTTTGCCATTGAGCTTATCGTAGCTGTAACCATAGCCTTTTTCGGCCTTGGTCAAGTCCGCATAAACGGAAGCACCTGTCGGTAAGCTTCCGGCACCTTTCCCTTGGAAGAATTGTTCGCCAAGGTTTTGGGAAGTTATTTTTGCTGCATTGTATTCATTTTCTACCAAGAACAATGGATCATTGTCACCGACCAAAGTAGGAAGGATGTGCAGGTTTAGGCCCTCTTTGTCTTTTTGGGCTGTGGCGATCAGCTTGATCTTTAGGCCCAGGGATTTGGCCAGCGCCACATCTGCGGCATGTACATGCTGCACTCCGATGGTCAGGATTTCCCCTTCGGGGATATACCTTCCAAAAGCATGGAGGCTCAGAATGGTCAGTTTGCTGCTGACATCGCTTCCGTTGATATCCAGTGTAGGGTCTGCTTCTGCGAATCCATTTTCTTGGGCTAGTTTTACGGCCTCTTGTAGGCTAAGGTCATCCTGAAATAATCGGGTTAGAATGTAGTTTGAGGAACCATTGAGGATGCCTTGGAGCTTGCTGATATCGTCCCCGGCAAAATGGCAATCCAAGCAAGTAATGATCGGAATACCTGCTGCAGCGGATGCCTCATACAGAAGACTTCCTCCATAAGTTTTTTCCAGTTCCAATAGTGCTGGCAAGTGGGCAGAAAGCATTTTTTTGTTTGCTGAAATGACTTTCTTTCCTGATTTTAGCAGGCTGCTGACATAATCATAAGCCTGTGCGGGATCCGAGATCAGCTCTATTCCGATGTCACAAGGATCATCCAAAATGTCTTTCGGATCAAAGGAAAACTGCAGTGAATGATCCCTTTTTTTATTTTTGTTCTGTACGACAATTGTTTCAGGTAAAAGCGCTGGGCGGTGGTTTTTAGCAATTTCATAATATCCTTGGCCAACCACTCCAAAGCCAAACAAACCAATGCGGTTAGTCATTATTTTCCAGGTAAAAAGATGTTAGAATATAATTTAGCTGTTCGTTTTCTACCAAAAAGGCATCATGGCCATAAATGGAAGAAATCTCCCGATAAGTGCCATTAGGGACATTTTTGCCGATAAACTGCGATTCTTCTTTGGTAAAGAGCAAATCTGTATTGATCCCGATGGAGAGTACTTTCGCTTTAATCTCTGAAAGTGCCTTGGCGGTACCACCTCTGCCTCTTCCAAGATCATGGCTATCCATGGCTTTGGTGAGCACCCAGTAGGAGAGGGCGTTAAAGCGATTGGAGAGCTTTTGCCCTTGGTAGCGCAGATAAGAACTTACGCGGAAATGATCTGTCTTTTCTTCCGTTTCGGCTTGGCTGGCATGGAAAATATCCTGATGGCGGTAACTGAGCATGCCGATGGCACGTGCCGCTTCCAGGCCTTTTTTGCCTGCATCAGGTGAGTTCTGTCCCCAGGTGCTGTCCGATTCGATAGCCATTCTTTGGGCCTCATTGAAGCCAATCGTCCAAGGGGAGGTTTTGGCATTGGAGGCTACTATGATCGTTTTTTTTACGTGCTCTTGTAAATTATAAGACCATTCAAGTGCTACTTGGCCACCAAGCGATCCACCGATGATGGTGTCTATCTGCTGGATTCCCAAATGCTGGCGAAGACGGTCAAATGCCTTGGCCATGTCACGGGTGGACAGGTTCGGGAAATCGTAATAGTATGGTTTCCCGGTGTTGGGATTATCGCTAAGTGGCTGCGTGGATCCATAGCATGATCCTAGAAGGTTGGCACAGACGATGAAGTATTTTGTAGGAACAAAAAACTTGTCTTCTCCGACCAGGCCACTCCACCATTCGTGGACATTGGCATCTCCTGTCAGTGCGTGCAATACCCAGATGACATTATCTTTTTTTGGCGTCAAATGCCCTTGAGTAGTATAGCTGATCTCAAATCCTGGTAGTGATTCACCTGATTCGAGATTTAATTCCTCTTCACAGTGGAATGTTTCCTGTGTCATATCGGTAATCAGATACGGTGATGTTAGATTCATTTTCTTACTCTTAAGTTTAGCGTTGACTTCGGTCAACTGGGATCATCAATATTGGGAATAAAAGAAATTATAGTGCCCGATACGGACAAAAGGAGAGTCCTTAGTTGCACATACACATGCACATTCGACGATGCATGAAGTTATCCCTGTCGATAAAAAGAAATTCGATGATGATTTGTGTGTGAAGTTGTATTGCTGTGTGTATCCTTTTTATAAAATTCATTGTTTAAGAATTTATATTTCCAAATGCGGATATTCACATTCGGCAGGAATTGGCACCTTGGATTTTCCAGGTTGCCAGAGGGTCTGCGAGCCTGTCTCTCACCTCTTCTGTATAAATCCTTGTACTTTTAAAAAGTAAAGGATAACACAAAGTAACAATCCAATTTTTGAATTTGCAAGTATTCGAAAAAGAGTTTTTTGAAAATAATACTCTCTATAAAACCCTATAAAATCGATAGAGAATTAGGTTTTGAGGCTCTTAATTGAAATAGTGCCCTGAAAAGCGCAATGTATTTGGCCTATTGTTCGAAAGGTATCGAAAGTGGGCAAAATATAAAAAGGTGCCTAAATAAATCAAGGCACCTTTGGTAGTAGAAGGGTGTGTAGCTCTTTTGTGAAATATTGATTGAATGTTTCAGCTAGATTAAAATCAATTACCGCTTAGTCCTCGTAATAGTAAACGGCAGAAGCACCTGCGACGTCCCAGCTATATGCTGGAGCGGGGTTGCCGTTTGAGGAGAAGTAGTCGTAGACCAATACTTTCCCACCACCGTTGGCTCTTTCTGCGACGAAAATCATTTTGCTATCTTCACTGTATGCGACATCCACAGGATTTCCCAGCATGGTATTATTGCCCTCGATTCTGGCTTGATCAGCCATGGAGATGGTGCCACCGTCTGCTGCGCTGTTAAATGTGCTGGTAAAGTCGGTGATGATGACCAAACCTCCATCGCTATCTGAAGAAGCCTCGCCGATGTCGGTAAGGACCATCAGGTCATCTTCCATCGAATAAGTCAGTCCATGAGTCCTTCCGAGTCCTTCGATAGTAACGCGTTTGTCTGGAGTGATCATGCCATCAGTATTGGCCATGAAGTTATTGAATACGGCTAAGTCCGCTGTTTTATCTACTATGGCATAGAGAGTATTACCTTCTATATGGATGCCCCACAGGGCAAAATCCACCTCATAGGTGTTTAGAAGGGAGAATCCACTGGCATTTTTTTGGTATACATAAAGGCTGCTTTGGTTGCCGTTTGCTTCTGCCGGGGAGTCTGCTACGATGACCATGTCATCCATAACCGCGATTTCCCGGCCACTGGCGAAACTACCTGTTCCGCTTAGACCCAATGAAATGGACAGTCCCTTGTCCATCATAGAGGCCATGATATCCGAATAGACATTGAGGGAATTGTCAGAACGTACCAATTGGATGATTTCGTCATTTTGGTCATCATAATAGATGCCATCGGCATCTGTTCCTGCAGAAGCGACAGTACTACTGCTTACATCATTCATTGATGAGAAATCAATAATGGTAATCATCCCGCTCGTATTGCTGGATACGAATAAGGATGCTACTTCATTCTCGGGCATGTCCATTTCCTCATCGTTGTCACAGGAATAGAAACCTAGAGTAGGCAGGACGATGAGGCTTGTTCTTAAAATTGCTTTCGTTAATGTTTTCATAAGATAGTGAGTTGTGATTTATGAAAACTATTTACGATGCTGAAGGATTGATTGGATTGCGTAATAGTACAAATAGTAGATTATATAGTGGAATATGTATGTGAAACGGGTGGATCTTGGATCAAACGAAAAAGTTGGGGGGATTAGGGTTGGTTTCGATAGCACGCAGATGGCGCATTTTAATAAGGTTTTCGCTGATTTTTTTATACTGGAGCACGCATTCCTATTGCTAAATTAAAGAGAAATATGCTTACCAAAACCACCTGGAAATCTCTCATCACCCAGAAATATTGCTTGGTCCCCTTTTATGACCCTAGGAGGTTAGCATGGGACAAGTGGAAAAGTTGGGGACATGAATCCCTTTATTTTAATATGATTTCTTTTTTGCCACAAAGATTCTCTAAAACCCAAAGCTGTTTGTTTTTCATAAGATTTGGAACTTTCCTACAAAGTACTTCCTGTCTTGGCGACATACCAAATGGATGTCAATCTTCTCTTGCCCCCAGAAATATTGCTTGATCCTGGATCTTTAAATAAACAACATCCAAAAAGTGGTGGAAATAAAAAGAGACTGTCTCATTTTTTCGGATTCCGTCATCACAGGCCGAACGAAGGGATCTTGATTAACGCTTGCTGCACGTATAGAAAGATCACTTATGCACTGGATCAAGCCCAAAGCTCTTCTTTGGGGCCTGGCGGAAGTCCACTTATGAGACAGTCCCTTAAGTGTTTAAAAATAATGTAAAGAAAGCCTTACTTGGTGGCTTGTGACTGTTCTTTTTTGGTAGCTATATTTTGATTTTTACGCGGTCTGCTTTTACCAAAGGTCCCCCTGTGGGTTTTACCTCTTTTGGTCTTCATGTCTCCTTTGCCCATATTTTTATGATTTTACGGTTTAAGAATTTATTTAATCTGGTAATGCTAAGGTAATAGCCATAAAAGAGAACAACAAATGCTTTGGGGATAGATCAGGGAAATCCCTTTTAAACTATCAGTGAAGTGATGTCAGCCCGAGCGGACCTGTCTGTCTGCCCGGTAGAGTCGAAGGCTAGACAGGTCCGCTAAGGCTGACAACAAATTGCATTGCTAGCTTCTATCAATGGTTAAAAGCAATCCCGGTGGGAGAGGTGTAAAGAAGCTCGTTTTACGGCTTGTTTTTTGTTGTGATTTGGATGACTCCATTTTGAGCCTTGGATCCATAAAGATTAATGGCATCTCCATTTTTTAGTACAGAAATGGATTCGATATCATCTGGGCCATATGCATGCTTAAGTGCTGACTTTTTGGTGATTGCCCCATCGACAATGTATAGAGGGTCTTTACCAATTGTTAGTTTTGGGAGATCTTTATTTGTGTTTTGGATATTGCTGGTAGATTTTTCCTCGGATTTTCTGGGCCATAACACGCCGTCTTTTAGTGTGATTTCGATCACACCATATTTTCCTTCTTCATCATATTTCTCAAACGCTGATTCATCTTTCAGTACATTGATGCTTTTGATGTCCTCGGGGGATAGGTGGGAAAGTTTTTCTTTCTGATATTTCTTACCAGCGATTACTAACAAAGGTTCTTTTCCCTCTTCGAATGTATTATAATTGAGTAGAGGAGAAGTGCTTTTATTTTCTGTGACCGCTCCATATCCCACTACGACTACTTCATCCAGCTTGTTGGGTTTGACAGGTTTGTTTTTTTTGTTTAATTCAAACTTGATCGGAAGCCTCATTTTCACAGGGACATTGGTGCCTTTTTGTTCACCAGGGGACCACTTAGGTGAATTCATGACCAAGCGCATGGCCTCTTCGTCCGCGCCACTGCCAATTCCCCTCAAAATCTGGGGATCCCTGGTTGTGCCATCCTTATCCACAATAAAGGTTACGTAAACTGTCCCTTCTACGCCTTTTTCCATGGCGTCTTTAGGATATTCGATGTTCCTGGAAATATATTCGCTCCAGCCTTCCATGCCCCCTTGGGGAGCGGGCATTTTTTCTACTACGTCAAACACATCTTTGTCAGATGAGTAGGAGGGAGTACCAAAGAATGACTTCGACTTGGCCACTTCTCCATCGAGTTTAAACCTGATGGGAAGGACCATGAGCGTGTTGACGGGCTTTCCATCGATGATGCCTGGATTCCATTCTGGCATACTTTCCAAGGAGAAAATTCTCAGGATTTCATCGTCCAAGCCCATACCCAAAGATCGTTTAAGGGTGGGGTGTAGGACTTTGCCTTCTTTGCTTACCACAAACTCTATGTAAATATCACCAGTCATTCCGATCTTTCTTGCCTCTGTTGGGTACCTAAGGTTTTTGGATAGAAACTTATTCCACTCGTCCATGCCACCTTTTGCCTCGGGCATTATATCCGCGGTCGTATGGAGATCTGGTGTGTTGTAGTTTTTGGTGAAGCGGCTGTGGTGTTTGAAAATATTGATCATTTCCAGCACATCGGCATATTCCTCGTCATCTGAAATGTTGCCAATTTCATACTGTAGGTTTCCAAGCTGCGCAGTGACTTTTCCCTCTGTTAGGGAAGATACATATTCATAGTGTTTTGGATTGGGAATGTGCATCACTTTAGTGCTCACGCTGATGGTATCCTGTGCTTGCTCGATCAGTTCTTTCATATTGGCCAAGCTCATACTGGATCCAGTATCAAAAAAACTGGAGGTGGAAATGGTCTTCATGGAGACCAATGCCAATAACATGGCCGTCAGGGGTACCACCATCAGTAGTTTAAACCAATTGGTCTTTTTGTTGCTTTTCATCATCATAATGCGTTTTAAGGTTGTCGATCTTATAAAATAGTTGCCAACAGGAAGATCCAGTCCCTTAAATGCTATCTTGACAATAAGATTGGTATAGGTGTCTTTGTTTGCGGTTTGTTTGACCACGTTGGCATCTGCCGAATATTCGTGGGTGTCGATTAAGGCGTTCCGCATCAAATGGATACCCGGATTAAACCAAAACAAAATGCTCAATATCTGATAGTACATCATATCCCAGGAATGTCCCTGACGGATATGCTCTATTTCGTGTTTGATGATGTGCTCTTTTTCTTCTGGCTTTAGCTGCTGGCTATCGTCCCAAAAGAGCCTGTTAAAGAAAGAAAAAACCGGTGCCAGGCCAAAAGTCGGTATCAAAAAATAACTGCTTTTCAAATTGAAGACCGTTTGGTACCAGCCCTTTTCAGTAAGTAGTCTTAGCTGTAGAAATTGCCATAACAGCCTGAAAGTGAGTAAAAGTGCGATTGCCACATATCCAAGGAACAAGTAGTCTTTCCATTCCAAAAGAATGGGAAGTTTGGTGCTTTCTACCGTTACTTCTGGCAGTCCATAGCTTGCTGCTATGTCATCTTTCGCCTCTTGCGCAGTCAAATACTGTAAAAAGTCCGTGTTTTCCAGGGATATGGTGGGTTTTGAAAATTCCACTGGAATTTCGATAAGGGGAAACAGCAAGGCCAAAACGGGTGTGACGAGTAAAAATACCCGTGTAAAGCCAAATACTTTTTCCCTCCTCAGGAAAACCCAATATATCCCGAAAAAAAATAACAAGCAGAATGAGCTCTGCCAGATATAGTCGATCAGATGTGCCATCTAGTTTATTTTACATCGCCTTTTACCTCATTCATCAATTTTTCCAATTCTTTAATGTCCAAGTTTTCATCTTTGGCAAAGAAGGAAGCCAGTTTTGAAAACGAACCACCAAAATAACCGGTCAGCAGGTTCTTGATCGAAAAACTTCTGTATTGGTCTTTTGTGACGATCGGGTAATATTCATGGGACTTGCCATAAGCTTTGTGCTTGACAAAACCCTTCTTCTCCAAGATCCTAATGATCGTAGATACGGTATTGTAGGCCGGTTTGGGCGATGACATTTTGGCCAGGATATCCTTGACGAAGCCTTTCTCGATACCCCATAAGATTTGCATTACTTGTTCCTCAGCTCTTGTTAACTCTCTCATTTTGGTTTTCGTATGTTTTTCTGTCAACTTAATCATTTAGTTTGAAAATAGCAAATATGGAAAGGTCTTCCTTTTGGCAATTATAAAATTACGATGAAAAATCTAGTTATACAACTATTTTATTAGTTTTAATTAAATAATTAGTTGTGTCCTGCGCTTGACTTATCATTGGCATTAAAAACGTCATACGAGTTTGTCTGGGATCCTTTCGCCGGTCTTTGTTTCCGGTCGACCGGGATTGGGACAGTTGGGGGGGCGCTAAGAAAATGAGGTGCTATGTGATTATAGTGGGTAAGTAGAGCGGTACTGGGCTATTGGGATCGAAGAAACACGTGAACTGATAAATTTGGCACTTATGCTCCTGATGCAGTCGACAATAATACATTCTTTCCTTGCCTATGGTTAGTACCTACGGCACTGTTGGGATACTGTGTTCACTTTCTATTACCAAGCTAATGCTCCTTCTGTCCGCTAAAAAATAAAGGGGCTAGGGAATTCCACTAGGCATTAAAGCTTAAAAAAATCAGGTTGGCTCTGGGCACTTTGTGGGCTCAAGCGGAAAAGTTGGGGGGATTAGGGTTGGTTTCGATAGCACGCAGATGATGCAGATTAATAAGATTTACGCTGATTTTTTATAATAAACGCGATTTAAAATACCGTCATTGCGAATGCAGAGCAACGGAGTGAAGCAATCTCGTTTTCTTAATACGGGATTGCCACGTTCCCGATAGGTCGGGACAGGCTATACTTCCTCGCAATGACGGATTTATACTGATTTTATAATCTACACATTCCTATTGCTACATTAAAGAGAAATATGCTTACCAAAACCACCTGGAAATCTCTCATCTTCCAGAAATATTGCTTGGTCCTCAAAATGTGCTAAAGAGGAGGCAAGCGAAAAAGTTGAGGGCATGAATCCCTTTATTTTAATAGGATTTCTTTTTTGTTTTTTTGCCACAAAGATTCTAAGACCCAAAGCTGTTTGTTTTCCATGAAACTTGGAATCCGCCTACAAAACACTTCGTGTCTTGGCGACTTCGTGGCGACATACCAAATGAATATAAATCTTCTCCCGCCCCCAGAAATATTTCTTGATCCACTTTGTACCGTAGGCCTGCCTCGCTATGGGCGGGTACAAACCTGTTTTCCTGATCTATTCGCCCAAGCGGGACAGATCCCTGGATAATTTACCCACTATGATCCATAAGTAGCTTAAACCCGGTTTATGCATTAGAAATCGTTATAGCCTGTCCTTGAAAATGCAAGAAAATCAGTCAGTTTGGAGACAAAAGTTTAGCAATGCTATGGTGATGTTGGGAACTAGAGCAAAGCGTCTGATTTTAAAGTAGTTTCAGGTCGTAATAAATAAGCTAATGCATATTTCAGGTTCAATGCTGTTTAGTTAAGGGGGATTTTCCAGTTTGAAGGGCGGTTATTGAGGGAATCATGGTTTTAATTTACTGGCGTCCGACTAAATTTCAAATATGATCAAAAGCGGTCTATAAATAGAAATTTCAAGGTTTTTATTCCAATTCCTAAAATGATCCCCATCTCCTAAAGGGGGGCTTTAGAAAGTCCCCTTTAGGAGATTTAGGGCTGAAAGCAGTTGATTTTTTTCAATTTGACGATTGTTTTCTCGGACACCAGTAGTTTTAATTTAGGGCCGTTTAAAACTTGTATGAGATGTTCCGCCTTGCAGGTATTGGGCGTTAAGAAATTATAAAGTGGGCGGGCAAGAAGGCAGGCTTGTCTGTCTAGTAGCCAGATAGATTTGACGAATGTTAATCAAAAAGGGGGTTGGCAGCTAAAAAAAGGAGGGGTTTAATTTTAGCACAATAGAGGCACCGCGGCGGAGTTTCCTCCACAGGCGGACAGGTTTGGATTCTTTTTTGACCTGTAGCAAAAAAGGAACAAAGGTAATGGGATGAAAACCAAGCTGGAATTTAGCAAGAGAAATAGTAATCAGTCATCCCTAATACTTACTAACTAAACGGCATCAATTCCGGGTTAAATTAAAAAAAAGGACTGCTTGTCTAAGCAGTCCTTTTAAATATGTTTTTTGCAAGAATTAGATCAATTAGTTCTCAATTTAATAATGCGTGTAAAATGAAGTAATTTCACTACAGGGTAGGTAGGGTCAAACTCATACCATTTTACTGCGAAATTTGGACGATTTGGCAGTTTATGGTGATTGTTTTGGAACAATTCACCCAGCATGAGCACATCCAGTAGTAAGCTGTTTTTTGAATGATCGTTATTGTCAAAATTAGCATAACCGTACTTATGTCCACTCCAGTTTACAATGGCACCGTGAACCGGCCCCATCATGAAGTGAATAGGGAGCAAGAAGTACATCCACCAGTGGGTACCTGGCAAATCAAAAACACTGATGCTTAACACATAGATCGCCACATATAGTACACCCCATGCGACGCGTACAACCATACTGTCGGCCATGAGATCAAATTTTTTCCAATCGGGAACGTCCTTTGAAAACCGCTCTTCCGGCTTAAGCCTAAAGCTGAAATAATCGTTATAAATGTTCTTGGTCTTCCACATCATGGTAAAGAGGTTCTCGGTATGGTGTGGACTATGTGGATCTTTAGGGGTGTCACTGTACGCATGGTGCATTCTGTGAAGAATGGCATAAGCCCTTGGTGATAGGTAAGAGCTGCCTTGACATGCCCAGGTGAAAAAGTAAAAGAACTTTTCCCAGAATTTGTTCATGATGAACATCTGGTGGGCAGCATACCGGTGCAGAAAGAAACTCTGGCAAAACAGCGAGAAATACCAGTGAAGAAGGAAGAATACTATTAATATCACTTGATTTTATTGTTGATTTAAGATTACAAAGATAATTTCTTAAACCGTAAAATTTGAGTAAGCTCGGATAAATTTTGTTAAACATGATATAATTCATGATTTTTAGTAACGATTTTTATTGTATTAGCGTTTTTAAACTGGTATTATGCACTTACTTTTATACAGAACTTAATAAAGCAATAATTGAAAATATGAGGAGTAAACGCAATAGCTGGGGTAATATCCTCATCCAGTTGGTTGTGGCTGGTTTGGCTGTAATTGTTACTGGATACCTTTTACCAGGGGTTTATGTAGAGGATTTTTGGATTGGTGTGCTCATCGCGGTGGTCATCAGTTTATTGAACTATACCATTAAACCTATCCTGATCATATTGACCATTCCGATTACGATCGTGACATTGGGCTTGTTTTTGCTGGTAATTAATGGGCTGATTATTTTGTTTGCTGCTGAAATTATCCCGGGCTTTGTAGTGGATGGTTTTTGGTGGGCACTGTTGTTCAGTTTTATTTTATCGATCATCAATGCCATTTTTGGTGTTTCTTTGTTCGATAGTGAGAAGTAGTTCGGCATAAGGCTGAAGTTGGATCATGGGTCCTGAAATTTTTCTGCATTCATTTTTTTTTATTGTAATTAATTGTAATTTAATTACTTAGTAAAGTTTGAGTGTAGATTGGTACAATTCAGGATGTACATTTTTATATCGATTGATTAGATTATTAGTTAATACACCCTTTTGACAGTAGATATGTTATATAAGAATGATGGGTTTAGGCCCGAGACAATCAAAGCCCTGAAAGAAGAGCTAAAGGCTTCAGGGAAATCCTACAAGGTGATACCTTCTGATGGGAACAACGAAGAGTTTAAAAATTTTTACTTTCTAGGGATGTTTGAGGGAAGGGAAGTGATTTATGACGCAGCGCTCTATACGCTGAGGCTTCATCACTCCAGTGAAATCTATGAACTGGCAGAACATAAAGCTGCCCAGAAATTCCCTAATTTTAAGGGAATCAATTATGAGGAGGATGAAAATGGAAATCTTAAGCCTTTGGACAATGACGAAGAAGAGATCGGGTGGTTTATTACAGAGATCATCATGGACCTGGAAGAAGAAGAGGCCGTAAAGGTACAGGAGTTTATAGACATGGACACCAATCATGACTTTGGTATCGGTGTGGATGCAGCACTGTACGTGGACCACATCGATGATACGGTCATTAAAAAATTCATTAAGGAATTTAACGACGATACCATTAAGCTGGATGATACCCTTTATTCCTTCCAGTCTGAGGATATTGAGGAGTAATTGCCGTTTTTTCAAAACTAATTGGCCAAACCGTTTGTTGATCCCCAGCAAACGGTTTTATTTTGTCAGCTATGTTAAAGATCGCCTGGTCTTCCAAGTATGCACACCCTTTACCCGCAGGGCATAGGTTTCCAATGGAAAAGTATGAATTGTTACCGGAACAATTGCTGTATGAGGGGACAATAGCGCAACGTAACCTGTTCGAACCGGGTGCGCTGGATAGGGGATGGATCATCGGCCCGCATGAGGAAGCATATCTGCGAAAACTTACTGAGCTTACACTTTCCAAATCAGAAATCAGAAAGACAGGATTCCCGCTGAGTGCCTCTTTGGTGGATCGGGAAATTCACATTATGGATGGCTCTGTCCAAGCATGCCTTTTTGCACTGGAGCATGGCATTGCGATGAACATTGCGGGGGGAACCCACCATGCTTTTTCAGACAGGGGAGAGGGGTTTTGTTTGCTCAATGATATCGGGATCTCCGCAAATTACTTGATCAAAAACCAACTGGCCAAGAAAGTCCTGGTGGTTGACCTGGATGTTCACCAAGGCAATGGTACTGCCGAAATCTTTAAAGACGAAAAGGCTGTCTTTACGTTCAGTATGCATGGTGCTGCCAATTACCCTTTGCACAAAGAAAAGTCCGATCTGGATGTGCCTTTGCCCGACAAAGTGGGGGATGAATTCTACATAAAGACACTTAAGGAAAATCTCCCGCGATTGATCGATCAGGTGGAGCCTGATTTTATAATCTATCAGTGTGGTGTGGATGTATTGTCCACTGACAAGCTGGGCAGGCTGGGATTGAGCATTGAAGGGTGCAAGGCTCGCGATCGGATGGTGCTGGAAATGGCCCATCAGGATGAAATCCCAATGATGTGCTGTATGGGAGGTGGATATGCTGAAAAGATTAGCCATATCATTGAGGCCCATGCCAACACGTATCGCCTGGCACAGGAGATATTTTTCTAAGGACGTTTCACAGAGCACGATCACAAGTAAATCTAGCCTTCAAAATACCAAATAACAATTTGTAGAATGAGAACTTTGTTTATATTTGCGGCAAGTTGAAATAATAAACAAGAAAAGTGAAAAACATAAGCAAAGCATTAGGCATCTTAGGAATGGCTGCAATTCTATTTACAGCCTGTAACCAAGGAAACCAAACGACCTCTACAAGTAATGATGGATCTAAGGGTAGTACTGTTGATTTGAGCGAAGTGAAAATTGCATATATCAACACAGACAGCGTGATCAATAACTACCAGTTTTTTAAAGACAAATCAGAGGAGATTTCCCAGAAAGGCAAGCGCTATGAAAGTGAGCTGGCCAACCGTGCCAAAGGGTTTGAACAGGAAGTGTCCAGTTTTCAGCAAACTGCCCAAAACATGACCCCTAATCAATCCAGGGCCAAGCAAGAGGACCTGATGAAAAAGGAGCAAAACCTGATGACATACAGAAATAACTTGATGCAGGAACTTTCTGCTGATGAAACAAACCTTTACAATGAGGTATATGACAAGATTCAGGAGTTTATGAAAGGCTATGCAGAAGAAAATGGCCTGGAAATGGTACTTAGCTACACGCGAGGTGGCGGTGTATGGTATGCCCATGATGCCATGGATGTGACCAAGGACGTCACCAAGGGCCTTAATGAGGCCTATAAGGCGGGTGATACCCCAACACCGGCAAAAGCTGATAAAGACAGTACCGCAGCAGGTGAGTGACCGATCCTGATGGGACATTGAAAAAATATCAAAAGCCCGGTACTGTCCGGGCTTTTTTTTGTACCAAATAATATCAGTAATTTTAGTGAGGACGTAAACACTATTCTTGATGAAAATAACAGAATTTCTCAAACACAACTACAGACATTTTAATGCTGCCGCTTTGATCGATGCAGCAGAAGGCTACAAGGCCCATTTGGACAATAACGGGAAAATGATGGTGACCCTTGCCGGTGCCATGTCCACTGCAGAATTGGGAATTTCACTGGCGGAGATGATCCGACAGGACAAAGTACAGATCATCACCTGTACCGGTGCTAACCTCGAAGAGGACGTTTTTAACCTGGTGGCACACGATTATTATGAAAGAGTTCCACATTATCGCCAGCTTTCTCCACAAGAGGAACAGGATTTGCTAGACAGACACATGAACAGGGTCACTGATACCTGTATTCCAGAAATGGAAGCGATGAGGAGGATAGAAGATATCATTTTGGAGGAATGGGTGAATGCCGATCGTGCTGGCGAAAGCTATTTTCCACATGAATTTTTCTACAAGATCCTGCTTTCAGGAAAATTGGAAAAGGATTATCAGATCGACCCTAAAAACAGTTGGCTGCTCGAAGCGGCCAAAAAGAATCTTCCGATCATCGTACCAGGATGGGAGGATTCTACACTGGGCAATATGTTTGCAGGACATGTGATCACAGGAGATGTGAAAAATGTCCATACCGTAAAAACCGGTATTCAGTACATGATGTATTTGGCAGAGTGGTATACGGAAAATGCCAAAGAGGATAGCACAGTTGGTTTCTTCCAAATAGGAGGAGGAATAGCAGGGGATTTCCCGATCTGTGTAGTGCCGATGCTTCATCAGGATCTACAGCGTGAAAATGTGCCGCTTTGGGGCTATTTTTGCCAGATTTCTGACTCGACCACCTCATATGGTTCCTATTCAGGAGCCGTCCCCAATGAAAAGATCACCTGGGGAAAACTGGGAATCGATACGCCAAAATACATCATCGAATCTGATGCGACCATTGTGGCTCCATTAGTATTTGCGATTGTATTAGACCAATAAAATGAACGTAGCAGAAAAACTTAAATCAACATTTCTAAAAGCAAGCACGGTTCCTGTGCTTGCTTTTTGTGCATTTACTCCATCTTTTGCCCAAGGGATCTATGCCCTCAAGCAGGTCAATACCCCATATGATGAGCAGCAGCCCGTGCTTTCTTCAAGGGAAGAGCTGTTCCTCAGCGTGGCCTTCCATCCTGATAATACTGGAGGCAGTAGGGATTATGGCGATGTTTGGTACAGCAAAAAGGATGATTTTAACCAATGGCAAGAAGCCAAGCCCGTGGCCAGTCTGAGTACCACGGGCTACGATCTGTTCATTGGGTTTCCGGATGACAATTCGGCATTGGTGTATCACGATGGCAAGAAGAAACCCCATGGCATTCACCTTTATCGGCGTACTGGTGAAACAGACTGGAAATATGAGTACCAGCTTGATTTTGGGAGTTTTAAGAATAACGGAAAGAGTTTTAGCGCACGGCTGCACCCCTCCGGTGATATCCTGATCATGTCCATGAATACATATGGGACTTTTGGCAATGAGGATATCTATGTGAGTTTTAAGCAGGCTGAAGGAAAATGGTCGGTGCCAAAGAATATTGGTGCTGATGTCAACAGCTATGAGCAGGAAATGACGCCTTTTTTATCCAATGACAAACAAGTGCTGTATTTTTCTTCCAACGGACACGGCACTGGTGAAGGCAGGGACATTTACTATTCCCAGCGACTCGATGATTCTTGGGAGCGATGGAGCAAACCCAAAATGCTAAAGGACGACATCAATTCCAGAGGGGTCGAACTCTCGTATTTTATCGATCCTAACAGCCCATTTACAGCTTTTGTCACCACTACCCAAAACAGTGAAGGTTATGGCGATATTCTGATGAGAAGGAAGGAAGAGATCGTCCTGGAAGAAGTCTCGCCCGCGGAAAATGGTCGATTCCTGGCAGCCAGTTTCCCTGTAAGTGAAAACACCCCAGCTCCAGTGACCAGTACGGCCAATGTGACCAGTGAGGTAGCTGTGGAAGAAACTGTCTCAGAAGTGGCCACGTTGCCTGGAGGAGAAGAAAATGTCCCTTTTGCTGCTGAGAAGGAACAAGAGCAGGTAGCTGAAATAGCTCAGGAAAAAGAGGAGCTGACTGAAGAAACGGTCGTTGTTGAGGAGAAATTAGTGGAGAAAGTTTCGGAGGACCAGGAAACTGTGATGGAAGCAGCCACTCTCAATAGCCTTATCAAAGTCAGTGCTTTGGATAAAAACACCAATGCTGAAATTCCTTTTAAAGTGACTTTTAAGAATGCAAACGGAGATAAAGTAGGTGTCGAGGAAGGGCTTAAAGGAGCCCAAGAACTTCCCTTGCGGGAAAACACCGCGAAAGTGACCATCTCATCCGAAAACTACCTTCCTGAGACGATCTTGGTGACTGATTTTGGAGAAAAGGAACTGGTGATGCTTACACCGGCCGATAAAGGAACGAGTTTGGTTTTACAAGAGGTTTTATTTAAGAAGGGGACAGCAGAACTAGCTGATCAAAATTCCTTGACCTATATCGATCAATTGGTGGATTTTATGAAGGAGAATCCATCCAAGAAGATCAGATTGGAAGGCCACACGGACAATGTCGGCAATGTAGCCCTCAACAAGCAGCTTTCTATGGAGCGGGCAGGTGCCATCAGGGATTATATGGTAGACCATGGCGTCCAATTTGAGCGGATCATGCTTCGCGGATTGGGTGGGAGTGAGCCTATTGCAGATAATGGTACCACCGAAGGAAGGGAAAAGAACAGGAGAGTGGAGATGGTCGTAATCGATTAAGGTAATCTAAAGGGGAGTATACCCCCCCTTTAAGGGAAGCTCCTGATTACAATAAAGGAACAGCACTTCATCCTTCGACGTGCGCTCAGGAGAAGAGCCAAGAACAGCGGATGTAATTCATATAATGTTTACTGTAATCTAAACTTTACTCCTCCATTTGTCCTTTGAGCGTGTCCAGTCCTTGCTGAAGTTGGTCCCCTAGCATTTTCTCTAGTCCGATCACTTTTTGGACAAGGTTCATTGGATATTTACTTTCACTATGAAAGCCCCAAGTTACCTTGGTTTGGTTTGCAGAGGTGCTTTCTGTGATCATATAAGCTTGGGCGGTGGACTCAAATGGCCTGATAAATCGGAGTTCATAATCGATACGTGTATTCTCTTCGATACCTATAATTTCCTGCTCTCCTTGTCCTACGTCGTTATGTTGGCTGTCCCACTTAGTGATGGCTCCTACTGTGCCATCTACTCCTTCGTATGCCTTTTTCATTTTGGGGTCAATCGTCATCCAAACGGAAAATTCATTTTGATTTTTGAGCATCTTGACATAGTCAAAAACCTGCTCCACAGGGCGATTGATGACCACACTTTTTTGGACATTCATTTCCCTGGGCACAAAGAAGGCAATGATGAGTACCAATAACGCAAGTCCCAGGATCGACAGCAGGATGATTTTTAGGATTTTCATACAGGTTATTTAGGTTAAAATTGGGGGGTAAAGTAAGTTTTGTCTACTAAGTTAAAATTATTTTTGGTTAAATTAACACACCTAAAATAATTGTTTGATGGTGTAGTGGCGGAAAGTATAGTGCATATTTTTAATCCTTTGCACCTTTCTATGTGGTCAGGCTAAAGTAGCGGTTGACCATAGATAGGCAAGGATGACCACCGGTTTATCGATCCTGCACCTGCTGTTATCCTTTTTGTCCAGGCAGTCGGGACAAGAGGTGCTGTTAACTTAACCGCAGCGCTACAGGGGGCAACTACCACCGAATTACCTACTGGGTACCTTTTCGTACCCAGTAGGAGAATAAACTTCCATTGAGCAAATACTTTTTATAATACGTTAATCCAGTAGTGTTTCATTAAAGAGCTTGAGGATGCGCTTGTACTCATCTGTCCAGCTGCTAGGCTCTACAAAACCGTGGTCTTCCACCGGATAAACGGCCATTTCCCAGTTGTCTTTGCCCAATTCGATCAACCGTTGTGAAAGCCTGACCACATCCTGGAAATGCACATTGACGTCTATCATGCCATGGGCGATAAGGAGATTGCCTTCCAGCCCTTCGGCAAAGTAAATCGGCGAACTCCTGCGGTAGGCAATGGGGTCGTTAAACGGCTCATTAAGGATATTGGAAGTGTAACCGTGATTATAATGTGCCCAGTCTGTCACGGAGCGCAAGGCCGCTCCAGAGGTAAAGGTGTCAGCTTCGTTAAATAAGGCCATCAGGGTGATGAAGCCACCGTAGCTGCCGCCATAAATGCCTATTTTTTCCGAATCAATATCCAATTCATCGATCAGGTATTGGGCACCATCCACTTGGTCAGAAAGGTCTTTACCGCCCATGTGACGGTAGATCCCCGTCCTCCAATCCCGGCCGTAGCCGGCGCTTCCCCTGTAATCAATATCCAGAACGGTGTAGCCTAAGTCGGTTAGTAAATTGTGAAACATATATTCCCTGAAATAGCTGGACCACCATTTATGGGCATTTTGGAGGTATCCTGCTCCGTGGACGAAGATCACCGCTGCGCCATTGGCAGTGGATGGGGCAGGGGTATACAGTCTAGCCGGCACCTTGGCACCGTCCTGTGCCTCAAAATGGATCAATTCAGGGTCCTTCCAATCATAGGCTTTGAATGCTTCACTTTGGCCTGAAGTAAGCTGGACGGCTTTGGCTTTATCACTGTTTTGTTTTAGGTATAGTTCCCAAGGCTGGTTACTGTAACTGTGCAAGATTGCCAGGTGCTTTTCATCTGGAGAGAGGCTTACCTTGTTGTTTCCTTCCATGGAGGAGAGTTTTTCCATTTTTCCGCCCATAACGGGCATCCTGTAGAAATGGCGCTCCCCGGGATGAATGGCGGAGGAGCTTAAATACCAGTGTTTGCCATCACGTGAAAGGGATGGGGAAAATACTTCAAATGCTCCTTTGGTAAGGGCTTTTTTCTTATTGTTTTTTACATTGTAAAGATACAAGTGGGAATATCCAGTAGCTTCTGATTGGAAGTAAATATGCTCACCATCTGGAAGCCACCCCAAGGTGCCTCCCCCAAAACTATAGCCGATGCCAGGACCAGCAATCCAGGCTTCATCACGCTGCCTGTCAAGTGTTTTTAAAGTGCCATCTTCCAAGTCAAGAAGTGCAATCCACCGATCCTTATTGTCTGTGGAGCGGATGTTGACCATCGCTTGGCTGTTTTGAGAAAAATAAGCTCCTGAAGTAATGACTGGGCGGTTTTCTTCTTTCCATTTCCGTTCAGGATAGTCTTTTACATAGTCAGGAAGGTCTTTGATACCCGGCAATTGGTCGGTTTGGACATAGTAGACGGTGTCCTTTTCCAAGTTATAAATAGCCATTTCTACCTTGGAGGCTTCATCGCCTACTTTTGGGCGGGTATCAAGGTCACTGGTGTATCCTGTGACGTCTGTGTAATCAGGGACAAAGGTGTTTTTCCGTTCTTTCGAAGGGGTAATTAAATTGAAAGTGACGAATTTCGCATCTGGGGATATCTTAAGGTTTGCCAA
Organism: Echinicola soli; assembly: GCF_006575665.1. Lineage (NCBI taxonomy): Bacteria > Pseudomonadati > Bacteroidota > Cytophagia > Cytophagales > Cyclobacteriaceae > Echinicola > Echinicola soli. The sequence goes on along the minus strand of NZ_CP041253.1, from coordinate 4,360,958 downwards.
TCGCTTTTCCTCAGTATAAAAGGTGAATTTTTCAGCTTCTTTCGTCGCTTCACGATAGGCTTTTCGCTTTTCTTTTTTGGTCTCCCGCTCGTGGATGACTTGGAGCAAGTCAAGATTTTCGGATTTCAGCCAATTGTCCTTTTCAGATAATTGTGCTTCTTTTTTTGCGGGCTTTTCTCCATCTTTGATGTGGGTGAGCTTTTTGATTTCACCTGAAGCCAGGTGATAGGTGAACATGTTGTTTGAAAGCTGAAATGCAATGACTGCTTCATCAGCCAGGAATTCTGGTTGGGAAATTCGGTCTCCCAGTTCAAGGAGTTGTTGCTCCTGATGCTCGTTAAAATCATATAAAAATAAAATCCCATTGCGGGTGTAGACTTTTAGGTCTTGGGCTTCATTAAAATCACCGGAAGAGGGGATAAGGCCAAGAGCTTCTTTAGCGGGGACTTTGATGATTTTTTCAGTATCGGATAGCTGTATTTTATAAAGGGAATCGGTAGGGTTATTTTCTGGATTATAGTTGAAGTAGATGGTTTTGCTATCTGCACTCCAGTGGACATCTGAGGGAAAAGTGCCCATCCAAGAGGGATCTTGCATGATCTTTTCCACGGAAAGTACACTTTTTTGGGCGAAGGTACTTACGATGGTACCGAAAACAACTAAAAACAGTAAACAAATTTTTTTCATATTTGGGATTTTTCCCCAATATGATCAAGAAGTCTAAATCTTGCAAGGCAAAAAGGTTAAATGGTTACGAAAGCTTATGAATAAAAGCCCGTTACATGCTTTTCAAAAAATCGGAAATTTCCTTTTTGATGATTTCAATTTCCGCCTTAAGCGCTGAGATGTTTTTTGGATAGGTATTGGCCACATCCTTTTCGATTTCCTGAAGCAAATTTTTGGTGGAAGAAGCGCCGACATAGCCCATCGCGGACTTTGCTTTGTGTACTTTTATTCTCACTTCGTCGTAGTTGCCCTTCTGATAAAGGCTGTCGAGTTCCTCCAGTTCGGTGAGGTTGTTGTTCAATACCATTTCCAGCATAGGGCGAATGAGTTCAGGGTCATCTCCTAAGAACTGAAAAATAACATCCTTATTGATAAGTTCGTACATTTGGTAGTTAAAGAAAATGGTTAAGAAGTAATAGTTTGTCAATTTTGCCTTATATGAAATAAACCAAGATTTGGCTGTTTTAACGTTTTTAGGGGCTTTTAGTTTTTTATTAACGTTAAGTTTAAACTACTTTTGGCAAAATTTATATTGGAAAAATAGGCGAAAAGATTTCAATATGAAAACAAAGAAAAAAATATTTCTACTGGTAAGTATCGTTTTTCTGATCATCATGATCTTGATCGGACTTGATATCTCTTCCAAAACGACCTTTCCGGGCTCCAAGGGAAGCCTAAAAGAAAGGATTATCAATTCGGATTCCGAATAACATCAATCATCCACATTATCACAAAAGAAATATACAAGTGCACCAATTAAAAGTCCAAAACCTTATCAAGGTACTGCTAGAGAATAATGTCGATCTGGAAGAGGACTTCCGGTTGGAAATCAATAAAAAGTTACTGGACGATAAAGCTGCCGGGCTGCAAGCAGAACTCTACGAGTGTATGGGTGGTATTGGGGAACCGGTTTTGTTGGAGAGGTTGCGATTTGATTTTAGAATTGATCGATTTCTGTTCATATATGACGATGCGGTGCATTTTAACCGTTATCGTTTGGCTACACTGAAGGCTTCTCTGTATGAAGTATTTACTTTTTCCTGGCTGGACAGTTATAAGCGGTTGTGCCGGACTTTTGAGCGGGAATGTCATAAGGCTGGCCAGCATGATAGGATTTGGAATGGCCCACCCATTGCCACCAAATGCTTTGGAGAGTCCATGGAGCCGGGAGATCTCACTGGAAACGGCGCGGCAGGGTGGAAGCTAAATGCCTATAATGATGCCCAATACGATCTACTGAGCAGGCTACATGGCTACAAGATCATCCGTATTCCCATGTATGAAAATATCATGACGGGTGGTAGCCTCAAAAAAATCGATCAGCTGCTGATGAATCCAAAGGAGGAAAATTACAACGCGATCTTAAATTGGCTGCAGCGAAAAGCCGTTTGATGGATGGGGGACCAGTTCCGGCGATTTCTTTATTGTTGTTCGGTATTTATGCCCTGGAAACTCCTGACGGAGTAACTCCGGACTGGCATAAAGTCGGGTTTATAATTACTGGCGTCCGACTAAATTTCAAATATGATCAAAAACTTTCTTTAAATAGAAATTTGAGGTTTTTATTCCAATCCCAAAAATTACACCCATCCCCAAAAGGGGAGCTTTAGAAAGTCCCTTTTAGGGGATTTAGGGATGAAAACAGTTGGTTTTTTTTCAATTTGACGATTGTTTTCTCGTACTCCAGTAATATTTTACTATAGAATATAAAATTCCAAAGAGTGTCTGTCTGGTTAAACCTGGATTATGCAATATAGTGAAACTTATAAATGAAAGAAAATCAGCTAGTTTGGAGGCAGAAGCATAGCACCGCTATGGTGATGTTGAAAACTAAAGCAAAGCGTCTGATTTTAAAGTAGTTTCAGGTCGTAATAAATAGGCTAATGCATATTTCAGGCAATGTCGTTTAGTTAAGGATTATAAGTTATAAAATTGCTGGGTCTAGCGCTATATACCTTTTTATTCTTGGAACTGACCTGTTGGGCCGCACTATTTCAAGCTGAAGCAATAGTTTGAAAGCGTAATCGGATATTTTTCCGATGATTTTGTCGATCCCTTTGTTCAGTTGATCAAGTATAGGTTTGGTTTTACGATAAGCCTGGGTTCTGTTGATCTGATAAGTATTTTTCCGTTTTTTGTTACAGTAGTCAACCCCTTTTTTGGTAAGTGTTTTACTGAGGATGTTGCTCAAGTTGGCCCTGAGAATGATGCTGTTAAAATCTTGGAGAACGGCCCTGGCCGTCTTTCCGCTCAGGTTTTCAAGTTCCGCCCTGGTTTTCAGTAGTTTGAACGACTCTTCAACAGGCCATCTTTTCCTATAAAGCTCACGGATTTCCCTGACAGGGTACTTTTTATGGTCAACCAGGTTGGTTACCAATATATGGTCTTCTCCTGATTCAATCGGTACCCGTACCAGTCTTAATTTGAGTGCCTCAGTAGAAATATTCCTTTCCTTACACCTGTATATGGCCTCTTTGGAAGGGGAGACCTCTATTAACTGCTGTTTTTGGGTAGATGCTAAAAATGCCTTTGCCTGTTTCCACCTGTTTGCCTTTACCCTGATGACAAAAGATTTTTGTTGCTGAACCAATGAGGACATGAGCCAAAAGGCCGCATAGGCCCGATCCATTATAAGCAGGTCTCCCTGCCCCAGACAGGGAAGGTGACTTTCACAGAGAGAAAGTTCACTTGTCCTGTAATGCTTGATTTTGGCATCTATGCTGATTTGATTGAGTACATCGTAGGCTTGGGAAACACGGGCCAGGACTACTTTTCTGCCGTTTTCAGTCCGGGTTTCGAACTGGCCAAAACCTTTTGCCAGTTCTTTACTGTAAGGAAGCTGCTGAGTACTGCCGTCAATACCTATAAGCCGAAAACCTTTCCATCTACGGACATGGCTGGCTTTATTATAATAAAAAGAACATTGTTTTCCATTCAGCCAGGTAAACACCTTGGGGTTTAGTTTGGATCGCTGCTGACTGAAAGCTCCTTTGGAATAGCTGACCAATTTATCCGAAAAAAATCATCCAGCTCTTGCTGAACACTGGATTAACCTAAACCTAACATAAAGTAGATAAGATCAGTAAACCCCAAACACCGCTGGCGAACAAATGCTTTGTTAGTCGTACGGAACCTGTCTCGTGTCAATCCATTTTCTATATTGCTTTTTAATAGTTTTAAAAAGTCCTCCGAAAAGGAAAAGGACTTTCTCGTTGTCAGATTTCTTTCAAAAAAACTACGCTCCCTTTTCTTACCCAAAAATTAAAAAAAATCCTTAACTAAACGACATTGATATTTCAGGTTAAAAGACCTTACGAAAACAGCCCGTTGATTTCCCTGTCGATCTGGTTGACGATAAAGCTAAAGTCCTCCCTGTTGGACACAAAGTCGAGGTCGTTGACATCGATGATCAGTAATTTGCCTTTGTCGTAGTGATTGATCCAGTTTTCATAGTGCTTATTGAGGTTTTTGAGATAATTGATGCTGATAGTGGTTTCGTAGTCCCGCCCCCTTTTTTCAATCTGGCTTACCAGTTTAGGGATATCGGCGCGCAGGTAGATCAAAAGATCTGGCGGTGCGGCATATTCCATCATCGAATGGAAGAGTTTTAGGTAATTTTGGTAATCTCGCTCTTCAAAACAGCCAGATTGGTGCAGGTTGGCCGCAAAAATGTGGGCGTCTTCGTAGATTGTCCTGTCCTGAACAGTGGATGTTGCGGACTTTGCGATCTCCTTGACTTGTTGAAAACGACTGTTTAAAAAATAAATCTGTAGGTGAAAGGCCCATTTTTTCATGTCTTCGTAGAAATCCTCCAAATAGGGATTGTCTTCAGCATCCTCAAGCTTGATTTTCCAGCCATAATGTTTGCCCAGTTTTTTAGCAAGGGTTGTTTTGCCACTTCCGATATTGCCAGCTATAGCGATGTGCATGATTGGTTGTTTTGATGAAAGGTTAATGGTCGGTGAGTGGGGCTAAAGGTGAAGGCCCAATGGCCAAAATGGCATCCTGTGAGACTGAACGAATCTGTATAAATCCTAAAACTGCCTACTGATTACTTTTTAAACCGTTCTGAAACGATCAGTTCTTTGCTTCCTTGAGTATGGATGTAAAAACCTTCTCCGGATTTGACGCCTTTATTGCCAGCTTCGACCATGTTGACCAGCAGGGGGCAAGGTGCGTATTTGGGATTACCCAGGCCTTCGTAAAGTACATTTAAAATAGAAAGGCAGACATCCAAACCAATAAAATCGGCGAGCTGTAGCGGCCCCATGGGGTGTGCCATGCCGAGTTTCATGACGGTGTCGATTTCTTCTACCCCAGCCACTCCTTCAAACAGGGTATAGATGGCTTCATTGATCATGGGCATCAGGATGCGATTGGCGACGAAACCAGGGTAGTCGTTGACCTCTACTGGTAGCTTGTCCAATCCTTTCGCTATGGACATGATCTGATGGGTGGTTTCTTCAGAGGTCTTGTACCCTTTGATGACTTCTACCAACTGCATGATGGGGACTGGATTCATAAAGTGCATCCCAATGACCTTTTCCGGCCGCTCGGTAGCAGCGGCTATTTTGGTAATGGAAATGGAGGAAGTGTTCGTGGCCAAAATGGTGTTTTTTGGACAGTGCCGATCCAGCTGTCGGAAAATGTCCAGCTTCAGTTGGGTGTTTTCGGTAGCGGCTTCTACCACGATGTCTGCGTTTTGCACTCCGCTTTCCAATTGGGTATGGGTGGTGATATTCGCCAAAACGACCCCCTTTTCTTCTGCTTGGATGATCCCTCTGGAGATCTGCCTATCCAGGTTTTTACCAATTGTCGACAAACCCTTTTCCAAAGCCTTTTCATTGGTGTCAATAAGAACTACCTGACGACCATGTTGGGCAAAGACATGGGCGATTCCGTTTCCCATGGTCCCTGATCCTATTACTGCTATTTTCAACATTAAATAGTGGTTTTATTACTTGGCTCATTGCCCTTGGTATATGCAGTGCGAGATCTGTTGATTCCTACAGGTACTGACATATTGGATTTATATAAAACTAATTTTTATCCTTGGGTTTAGCAAGCTATTAATTCAGGATTTATAGAGCAGGTGAGACAAGGGAGGGATGACACTCTTTTCTTTTCTCTCCAACCACCCGTTAGGATCTTGTCCTCTTGATACTTTGCACCTGCCAGAGTCAGCTTCTTACTATTTGCACACTTTTAGTTACCTTTGCAGGATATGGATACTATTAAAGAACTAGGGAAGATTTCTACGCTACCAATCACCCGCTTTACGGCAAATGGCGCATATTTAAATTTATCCAACGGCAACGAAGTGCTATTGCCAAAGGGCTATCTTTTGGGAGATGAGAAAGAGGGGGATGAAGTAGCCGTGTTTGTTTATACTGACAGTGAAGACCGTCCTGTGGCCATAACCGACAGACCGGTGGCTTTGGCAGATGAATTTGCAGTAATGGAAGTAAAAGAGGTAACCAAGTTTGGGGCTTTTATGGACTGGGGACTGCCCAAGGACCTTTTTGTCCCTATCTCTGAAATGGGCAAGCCCATGAGACAGGGGGAAAAGCACTTGGTCATGATCTGTGTTGACTTTAAAACCAGCCGACTGATCGGCGTATCCAAGTACCAGGATTTTATGCTCAGTGATACGGCTATCTTCGAAGAAGGACAGGAAGTGGATGGCTTAGTGTTTGAATCATCTGATCTGGGCTACAAGGTGTTGATCAACCAGCATTATGAGGGGCTGCTCTATGAGAATGAGACCTTTAAGGATATAGAAGTGGGAGACAATGTGAAGGTGTATATTAAGAAGCGAAGGGATGACGGGAAATTGGACTTACAGCTAACGCCCATCGGCCGCCAGAAATACGAAGAAGGGGCAGAAAAAATCTTAAACCTTTTAAAAGTTAAGCATTTTTTGCCCCTTCATGATAAATCATCCCCCGAAGAAATCAAAAAGACTTTAGGGATGAGTAAAAAGCACTTTAAACAATCCATTGGTCAACTTTATAAAAGTAGGAAAATCGAAATCAAGGAAGACGGTATCAGCCTGATAGATTAATTCAGTTTAAATATCTCTCCAGGATTAATACATAGAACCGCCTTATCACGTTTAATGGCGATGGGAGCCTTGAGCAGGTAAGGGTGTTTTACCAGGATGTGCAGCCAGCTTTCATCATCCCAGGTTTTGCCTGCTATTTGGCTTTGATATTCAGGATGAGCACGGTTGAGTAAATCTTTGGGACGTAAATGCAACTTGTCCAAGATGGTTCGCCATCCCGTCGTGGTAATGTGTTCTTTTTCAATATTGATCTCATTGACATACCGAGATACCGATCGCGCATACGCCCTGGCTTGTTTGTCAATAGTATGCGAGGGAATATAATAGAAGAACAATTCGTTAGGGTGCATTTTCATGTCGAAACTGGTTTGGAATTACTAATAAAACTACGAATAATATTGTAAAATCCAAATATTTTACCTTAAAATATACCTGTAATAGGTGAAAATATGGTTTTAAGGGACTGGGAAGTGTGAAATCGCTGAGCCGTATAACTGCTGAGCCGTTAAATTTATTGAGTTGTCACCTACGATTTACCAGTTCGACAATCAGGCAATTCAACAAAAGTAAAGTATGGACCTAGAAAATTTCAGGCAAAAATCCCTTTCGGATTATAGCCATAACAAGAAACTCCGGGCACGATTGGGAAAGATCAAACCCAAGGTGCTTGATGAAAGGTTTAAAGAAGCTCATGAGGAACAATTTGAAAAGATGGATTGCCTGGAATGTGCCAACTGCTGCAAGACCACTAGTCCTATTTTTTTGCAAATTGATATTGATCGACTGGCAAAGAAGCTTCGCATGAAGACTTCGGAATTTATCGATTCGTATTTGCACCGGGATGAGGAAGGGGATTTTGTGCTGAACAGTGCCCCATGTCCTTTTTTGGGTGATGATAACAAGTGTTTTGTGTATGAGTCTCGCCCCAAGGCATGCCGGGAATATCCACATACCAATCGGAAAAACATGCATGGAATTCTCGGTTTGACGTTAAAAAACACCTTGGTTTGTCCTGCCGTTAATGAAATCTTTCAAGTCTTTTCCAAAGAATTTAGGAAGTAAACTGATCTGTTTAGTATTTTAGAATCCAAAACCTATTAAACCGTAAACCATGAGTAATCAAAACGAACACTTTCTGGGTGTAGACGTGGGTGGAACCCACCTGAAAATTGGTAAAGTGAGTCAGCAAGGAGATATCGTTTCTTTTGATAAAGAAGATACCAGTCACTACAAGGATGACCCAAAAGGCTTTAATTCCTGCTTTGTGGATGTCATTGGGAAGTACTTGTCAAAATATCCCGATGTCAATAAGGTAGGCATAGGCTTACCGGGCTTGATCAATAAAGAGCGAACGACCACACTGGAAATTCCTGCTATACCTGAACTGGATGGATTTGACCTGAAGGGGGCACTTTTGGAGAAGTATCCTGAAAAGAGCTTTTTCCTGGAAAATGATGCCAGTGCGGCGGCCATGGGGGAGTTTAAGTTTGCTTCGTCGAAGCCCTCTCCTAATTTTCTGTTTATCACGATGGGAACAGGGATCGGAAGTGCTGCTGTAGTGGAAGGGAAGATTTTTAAAGGAGCACGCGGCAACGCTATGGAAATGGGGCATATGCTCTCTAGGGGAAATGCCCGCTTGGAAACCATTATTGGCAGAAATGGCATATTGAACATTCTGGAAAGGATGATCAATGCTTATCCTGAAAAGGCCGGAGAGCTATTGGACAAAGAATTGGGGACCCATTTGCTAGTAGATACAGCTCGTGTGGGAAATGAAGTTTCCTTGAACACATTTGAGGAAGTGGGGAATATCCTTGGCGAGGCGATTGTCTCCACAATCCGTATTTTAGACATAAATGAAGTGTATTTTGGAGGAGGAATCTCCGCTGGATTGGAGTTTATGATGCCTGCACTCGAAAAGACCGTTAGGCAATACCTTACTCATTATTACACCAAAGACATTCAACTCAAAAAAGCCATTTTAGGCAACAATGCCGGAACACAAGGGGCTGCTGCACTTTGCTTTTAACTGACAGTATGAAGATGTAAGTATCCAGTAGTGAGATATGAGTATTGAGACTTGAGAATAACATTCCCGAAAGTATCGGGGCAGGCTATTGCGAACGCAGAGCAACGGAGGGAAGCAATCTCCTTCTCTTTAGACGAGACTGCCTCGTTCCCGATATCCTCCGGGATAAGCTGTTCCTCCTTGCTTGGCACCAGACAAGCCTGTTTTGCACCGGACAAGCCTGTTTGGCACCAGACAAGCCTGTTTTGCACCAGACATTGGTTATGCATGGTTGTAGCTCTCGTTAAAGCAAAAATGAGCAAAAGTCCAGAGGAGTTTGAAAAGAAGTGGTCAAAACTTTCATCTAAGGAAAGACCAATTGTTACTATGTTTGACAATGAAATCTAATAATGAATCCGGTCAACTATAATCAGGGAAGTACACATTGTGCCGGGTATGTGGCTCGGCTCTATGAAAATTGAGTCTACGACTCTGACCAGTATTGACGCTATGGATTGAGTGTAGTGATGGTCACTTCACTGACCTTATTGATTGCATTTAAGCGAAAAAGGGCCTTTAGGGGCTCTTTTTCTTTGTTGTGGCTATCACATTCACTGGAAGGTTCGAGAAAATAAAAGAAAAAACTCTGGCTTTTATTTAACAATTCCACCCTGTCAGGGCGCCCAAAGGTAACGATGAGCTCTTGATTGGTAGCGCCTAGAAAGGTGTTTTTAAGCGATTGGAGTTCGTCAAGATCCTTTATACGGAGCCCTTTACAGCCATCGCGATCGTTTTTCCAATTGTCCATATTGATATTGCCTGTATCCAGCTTAGATAGACAGCTGGTGAAAGCCGCCAATATTATGGTAAATATGATAAGGGGAAAAACTGTTTTTCTCATGGGGAATAATATATAATAATTTGATGCCAAAGGTAGTTCAAGAAAGGGGGGGATACAAGTGTGGTAGCCAGTAGCAAGTATCTAGGCCCAAGAATCTAGTAATGATTAGTGAGACTTAAGACAAAGTTTCCTGACTTATCGGTACGTCATGCGAACGCAGAGCAACGGAGTGAAGCAATCTTGACAAAGTTAAGACTAATATGACATATTCTTTCAAATGCTACTTACAGTCAGTAGATTATGGTTATCCAGAAATATGGGGCAGAAGGATGCGGAAATCTAATACTTCAGAATCAGGCATTCTATCATCTTAACCCTTATATTAGCAGTTTAAAATACGCATATATGAATCATAGATTTGCTAAAGCATTCCACCTAATTACTGTATTGGCTTTTATTGTTATTTTCATGTACATCTATTCGGGTTTGCCTGAGATGGTGGGCTTTGAACTGAACGAGGAAGGGTTTGCCCATGGAGTGATGAATAAGAATATATTTTTCTATATTGTCATAGGCATTTTTTTAGTGTTGAATATCCTGCTGGTGACCCCGGCTAAACTCATTGAGAGTGGAGCCAGTCCAAATATCAAAAAGTTGTTTGCCAAAGGAGACCCTTTCCGCGAACAGATGTTGACATGGATTTATTCTTTTGTTGGTATCATTAATGTTTCTATTATCGTGGTGGTGATGTACCTATTCCAGTTGAACGGAACCATTGAGGAAACAGGGCGTCCGTCAGGATTAGGATTATATATTTTGCCTGTTTTATTTGTGATATGGACGGTCATTTTATTTATATTATTGACCCGAAAAATGAAGAGTGTCCAGTCCAACAAGTAAAGAGCGAAGAGAAAATTAAGTAGCCAAGAAAACATAATAACCACACATGGCAGAAAAGAACGTACAATATACCGAAGATAGTATCAGGTCACTCGACTGGAAAGAGCATATCCGGCTTCGTCCGGGGATGTATATCGGGAAATTGGGTGATGGGAGTGCCCAGGATGACGGTATTTATGTGCTTGTGAAGGAGGTACTTGATAATAGTATCGATGAGCACATGATGGGGTATGGGCGTACCATAGATATCAAGATCAGTGAACACAAAGTAGAGGTAAGGGACTATGGCCGTGGAATTCCGCTGGGCAAAGTAGTCGATTGTGTATCGAAAATCAATACCGGTGGTAAGTACGATTCGGGTGCCTTTCAAAAGTCTGTTGGGCTAAATGGTGTGGGTACCAAAGCCGTGAATGCCCTTTCCCAGTATTTTAAAGTACAATCCTACCGGGATGGGGAAACGAAAATTGCAGAATTTGAAAGGGGGGAGCTGAAAGAAGACCGTCCAGTGGAGAAAAGCTCTGATAGAAATGGGACTAAGATTGTGTTTAGCCCTGATGCTTCCGTATTTAAGAATTACCACTTTATTCCCGAATACCTGGAAAACCAAATTTGGAATTATGCCTTCCTTAATTCAGGATTGACCATTAATTTCAACGGTAAAAAGTACTTTTCTGACAAAGGCCTTCATGATCTTTTGGACAGGAAGGTTGATGATGATAGCAAGCGGTACCCGATCATCCACTTGAGAGGCGATGACATAGAAATGGCCTTGACCCATACCAATCAGTATGGTGAAGAGTACCATTCTTTTGTGAATGGCCAATATACGACCCAAGGAGGAACCCATCTGGCTGCTTTTAGGGAGGCGATTGTCAAGGCCGTAAGGGAGTTTTTTAAGAAAGATTACGATGCTGCTGACATCCGCCAAAGTATCGCAGCAGCGATTGCCGTCAGGGTACAAGAACCGGTGTTTGAGTCGCAGACCAAGACCAAGCTAGGGTCGCATAGCGTGGGGCCTGATGGACCGACCTTGCGGACCTTTGTGAATGATTTTGTGAAGACCGAACTGGATAATTACCTTCATAAAAATACAGAAACGGCCAATGCCCTGCTCAAGCGGATCCTGCAATCGGAGCGAGAACGAAAAGAAATCTCCGGGATAAAAAAACTGGCCAACGAAAGGGCCAAAAAGGCCAATCTTCACAATAAGAAACTAAGGGATTGCCGTGTGCACTACGACGATGCCAAGGCCAACGAGGAAAGGAAGAACGATACCATGCTGTTTATCACAGAAGGGGACTCGGCCTCAGGTTCCATTACCAAATCCAGGGATGTGCAGACACAAGCAGTATTTTCCCTAAGGGGTAAGCCGTTAAACTGCTTTGGCATGACCAAGAAAGTGGTGTATGAAAATGAAGAGTTTAACCTGCTGCAGCATGCGCTGAACATTGAAGATGGGATAGATGGCTTACGGTATCGTAAAATTGTTATTGCGACGGATGCCGATGTGGACGGTATGCACATCAGGTTATTGATCATGACCTATTTCCTGCAGTTTTTTCCTGAACTGGTGAAAAATGGACATTTGTACATCCTTGATACCCCATTGTTTAGGGTGAGAAATAAGAAGGAAACCATTTATTGCTATTCGGAGGACGAGAAAAGAAAAGCTATCGCTAAGCTGGGAAATAAGCCTGAAATCACACGGTTTAAGGGGCTGGGCGAGATTTCGCCCGAAGAGTTTGGTGGCTTTATCGGTGAAGATATCCGCTTGGAACCAATTATCCTCAATAAGGACACCAAGATAGCTGATTTGCTTTCGTTCTTTATGGGCAAAAACACCCCAAGCCGACAGACTTTTATTATCGATAACCTGAAAATAGAAAAAGACATCGTCGAGGAAAAAGATGGAGGAACCAAAGTGGATTCAGAAGAGACTGAGGCAGCATAAGTCCTCGATTTTTGGACCCTTCAAAACATTAAAACCTTTCAACCTTATTAATGTCATAACATCCAAATATGAGTGATATAGAAAACAACGGTCAAAGTGAAAACGGAGATGCTTTGCATGATTCCGTACCGGTGACCGGCATGTATCAAGAGTGGTTTTTAGATTATGCATCCTATGTGATTTTAGAACGGGCCGTTCCTGCCATTGAAGATGGTCTTAAGCCCGTACAGCGGAGGATTCTACATGCAATGAAGGAAATGGACGATGGCCGGTTCAACAAGGTGGCCAATATTATCGGCCAAACCATGCAGTACCACCCGCATGGGGATGCTTCCATCAGTGATGCCATCGTCAATCTGGGCCAAAAAGACCTGCTGATCGAAACGCAGGGGAACTGGGGCGATATCCGTACCGGTGATGGGGCTGCTGCAGCGCGTTATATCGAAGCACGGCTGTCGAAGTTTGCCTTGGAAGTGGTCTTTAACCCACAGACGACTGATTGGCAAGTATCCTATGATGGCAGGAAGCGCGAGCCGGTAACCTTGCCAGTGAAATTCCCTTTGCTGTTGGCACAAGGCGTGGAAGGAATTGCCGTGGGACTATCTACCAAAATCCTTCCTCACAACTTCTGTGAGTTGATCAATGCCTCTATTGATGTGCTGAAAGGTAAAAAAGCCAGTATTGTCCCTGACTTCCCCACCGGTGGATTGGCGGATTTTTCGGAATACAATGAAGGCCTTCGTGGGGGAAGGATCAAAGTAAGAGCAAGAATAGAGGAAGGAGAGGGCAAAAGCCTTTTGATCAAGGATATTCCTTTTGGAACGACGACCACCTCACTGATCGACTCCATTATCAAGGCCAATGATAAGGGCAAGATCAAAATCAAAAAAGTGGTGGACAATACTGCCAAGGATGTAGAAATACAGGTGTTCCTGGCCTCTGGCCAATCTCCTGATATGACCATTGATGCCTTATATGCTTTCACGGATTGTGAGCAGTCCATTTCACCAAATGCCTGTGTGATCATCAAAGACAAACCGGTGTTCATCGGTGTAAATGATATCCTCACCTACAATACCCGCCAGACCAAAGAACTCCTGAAGCGAGAGTTGGAGATTCGTAAGGGCGAGTTGATGGAGAAGTTGCTGTTTTCTTCGTTGGAGAAAATATTCATCGAAAACAGGATTTACCGCGACATCGAGGAGTGTGAAACTTGGGAGGATGTCATTGCCACGATCGACAAGGGACTGGATCCTTATAAGCCGGAATTTTACCGTGAAATCACCCGAGATGACATCATCAGACTGACGGAGATCAAGATCAAAAGGATCTCCAGATTTGACAGTTTCAAAGCGGATGAGCTCATGCGTAAGCTTGAGGATGAGCTGAAGGAAGTCGAGCATAACCTGGAGCATCTCACGGAATTTGCCATAGACTATTATAAAAACCTGTTGAAGAAACATGGTAAGGGCAGGGAAAGGAAAACAGAAATACGCAATTTTGAGACCATCCAAGCGACGGTGGTAGCCGCGAACAATGCCAAGCTTTATGTTAACCGTAAGGACGGCTTTATCGGTCATGGGCTGAAAAAGGACGAGTTTGTTTGCGACTGCTCTGATCTTGATGATATCATTGCTTTCAAAAAGGACGGAACTTGTGTGGTGACCAAGATTCAAGACAAGGTGTTTGTCGGTAAGGACATCATTCATGTAGGGATTTTCCGCAAGGGGGATGAGCGCATGGTCTATAATATGATTTACCTTGATGGAACGTCCGGAAGAACCATGGTGAAGCGTTTTCAGATCCTGAGCGTAACCCGCGATAGAGAGTATATCCTCACTAAAGGAACCAAGGGTTCCAAAGTACTGTACTTTACCGCCAATGCCAATGGGGAAGCGGAGATCGTGACTGTTTACCTTACACAAGGAAGCAAAGCCAGGGTGAAGGTATTTGACTTTGACTTTAAGGAGCTGGACATTAAAGGTAGGGGGGCCGGTGGAAATATCCTGACCAAATACACTGTCAGAAAAATCCAGTTGAAAATGGAAGGGGTGTCCACATTAGGCGGATTGGATGTGTATTATGACGATGCGGTAGGCAGGATCAATACAGATGAAAGAGGAAAACTGATTGGCAACTTTTTAGGTGATGATAAGATCATTGCTTTTTATAAGGATGGAAGTTATGAGCTTACTTCCTATGAACTGACCAATCGGTATGACCCCAACACACTCCTGCTTATCGAGAAATTTGATCCGCTGGCGGTAATTTCTTGTGTTTACTATGATGGCACCAGCAAAAATCATTATGTGAAGCGGTTCAATATAGAAACCAGTACTGTAAATAAGAAATTCAGCTTCATTTCTGATCATCGCAGGTCTACACTGGATATCGTCTCTACGGACAAACAACCACAGGTGGAGGTAACCCTCAAAAAGGACAAGGAGACGGAAAAAGTGGAATACGATCTGGATATGCTTATTGATGTAAAGGGATGGAAGTCAGTTGGGAATAAGCTAAGTTCTCACATTGTCAAAAACATCAAGTTATTGGAGCCAGTGAAGAAGGATTCGCCTTCTAAGGAAGAAAAAGAGGATAAAGATGATTTGGAAATTGGTTCGACCATCGACCTGAATGTGAAGGATGATGATGATAAGGATCAGCTAGGATTGTTCAAAAATGGAAAATAGTTTTTTGGACGCCGATTTACTAGCTTACTTGTCCCAGTATGTAACGGATCATAAAAAAGCCAGGATGGAAGAAGTCCTGGCTTTAAGGTCCCGATTTTTCACGCTGGTTTTGGAAGATATCTATAAGCCCCATAATGCCAGTGCTGTCATCAGGACTTGTGATTGTTTCGGAGTGCAGGACATTCATATCATTGAAAAAGCCAATTCTTACAATGTCAATCCCTATGTCACCAGGGGGGCAGCCCAATGGGTGGACATCCATAAATACCAAGATGCTCCCGACCAATCATCTGTGGATGCTTGCTTTGACGAGCTGAGGTCGCAGGGGTATAAGATCATGGCTACTTCGCCACATGGCGAAAGCAATCCATTGCATGAACTAAAGGCAGACCAGAAAACGGCTTTGGTATTTGGCAATGAACATGCAGGGGTAAGCGAAGAGGTCATCCAAAAAAGTGATGGTGTGGTACACATCCCCATGACCGGATTTACTGAGAGTTTTAATATTTCGGTCAGTGCTTCCATTTGTTTATATGATTTGCAGCAAAAGATCGTGCGTTCACAGCCGGAAGTCTATTTTTTAAGTGAAAAAGAAAAAGCCGAAATCCGCTTTAGATGGTATAAAAGCATGGTCAAAAATGTAGAAGCACATATTCGGAAATTTTACGAGGGAAAGATTGAACAGTAGGTAAACCATGGCCTGCTTACCGTGTTGGACTTTAGGTGCAGGCCATAATCTCAAGCTTGCCTCATTTATATCCGGTGTCAATTTGACTGTTAAGGCATTATTTTTTATCGATGGATTTCCCCAGTATACCTGATAATGCCAAACAGTTTACGTAGAATAAAGGCCTACGTTTTCTATTGATATTATCTATTGATTTTTATAAGTGGTTACTTTATTTGGCTTTAGGTTGTTTTTCCAAATAATAAGTCGAAGGATGGGGCATATGTAATGTTTGTTTAATTATTTAAATTAAATCTAATTAAAGTTGCGATACATTGGGTGCACTTCTATATTTGTGGAAAATTGCATCGAAAAAATGATCACCATAACCGTCTTGATTGCCTTGGCAGGATTTATCTGCTTCTATATCACTTCCAAAAGAGCCGTGTTGGATAGAGAACTGTCTATCGTAAAATGGGGGCAGCATAAGCCACATATTGCCAAAAGAGTAGGAGGCGTATTGTTGGTTTTTGGAGGACTCCTTTCGGTAATTGTCTTGGGCATCGGGGCTGGGATATTCGCCTATGCCGTGGTACTGATGACTGTGGGAAGCTTGGTGGTATTGCTAAATCCGCTAAGAATACTCCATCCAAGCATGATGGTGCTGTTGTTTTCAGTGAGTTTACTTCTTGAAATCCTTTAATCCATGCCAGCAAATAGAAAATACTTAACTACTTCACCACTTCAGCGATTTGCGAAGATCACAGCAGGTTTTTTTGGGGGATATGCCGTGACTGTTGCAGCATTTATGATGGTAGCATACTGGCTAGACCACGTCAATGTCCTGATGACTTTACGTTTTGGAGGGTTTATGCTATGGGTGACGTTGTTTTTGCTTGCCTTTCTATTTAAAAACGGATGGAAAGCTTGGGGGCTTTACCTCATCATCACGGTGGTGTTTAGTGTGGTGATTTACTTCAATAAAATGTACCTGCCAATTTTCTGATTTATGAGTAATAGAATTTACAATATCCTGTTTCATACCCATACCATCAGCGGTATTATCATCAGTGCTGCATTGTATGTGATCTTTTTTGCGGGTTCTCTTTCTTTTTTCAGGGATGAAATCGTAGGCTGGGAAAGGAATGAGCCGATCAGTGAAAATGCTAACCTCAAGTATCTTGATCTAGATCACGTATTGGATACGTTGGACGCCAGAAAGGGGCTAGCGGGGAGGGATGTATCTTTTTATAAGCATTTTGAAGAGCGCCGGATCAATGTCAACCTTAGTGCCCCCAAGGATACTACGGCTCAGAAAGAAAGCAGGAGTAGGGGGGAGTTTTTTTATTTGGATCCCGAGACGCTGGATGCGTACACTTATGTGACCAGTTATAGTTTGGGAGAATTTTTTTATAGGCTACATTTTTTTGCACAGCTCAACTTATGGGGCACTTCTGGCTATCTATTGGCGGGCTTTGTGGCATTTTTCTTCTTGTTTGCAATAGTGACGGGTGTATTGGTGCATTGGAAAAAGATCGTTTCCAATTTATACGTTTTTAGGCCAAAAGCGAGTTTGAAGAATATTTGGACCGATGCCCACACCGCCTTAGGGGTGTTGGGATTGCCATATCAGTTTGTTTTTGCTGTGACGGGTTGTTATCTGATCATTGGTACGACTGTGCTTTCTCCCGCCATCGTGACCTATATGTATGATGGGGATATGACAATGTTATATGATGATTTTGGGTTTAATCCGCCAAAAATAGCACCTGTCGGCCAGGCGATGGCTTCAGTACCAAGTGTTAATGGTTTTGTGGACCAAGTAGAGGCTAAATGGCCCGAATTCGACGTTAAATCCGTTCAGCTGTTCAATTACGGCGATCAAAACATGCATGCATTGATCGAGGGAAATACCCATACGGATTCAAAATTCCTCGGAAGAGGTGGTGTCATGTACAATATGGCAACGGGGGAGCAGGTGTATGAAGTGAACCCTTACACCGAAACTAGCTATCAAGATGCTGCTGCGGCTATTATTACCCAGTTGCACTATGGAGATTTTGGCGGGATACCGCTTAGGGTCGTTTATTTTATCTTAGGTTTAGTGACGTGTTTTGTAATCATTTCAGGGGTATTGATCTGGCTGGTGGCACGGGACAAGAAACATGTCTCTCCTGTCAAAAGAAAATTCAACGCGTGGCTGGTGGCAACATACTTGGCAATTTGCCTAAGCATGCTGCCGGTATCTGCTTTCTCTTTTATAATCATCAAATTATTTCCGCTCGAGTTTGATGAAACTAGAATGACCTTTATATATCAGGTGTTCTTCTACGCTTGGCTGGTGTGTTCTGTAGGGCTTACTGCTACCAAAAACAATTTCTTTATCAATAAGTTTTGTCTCATTTCTGGAGGAATTCTGGGCCTGGCCGTTCCTGTGGCCAATGGACTCACGACGGGCAATTGGCTTTGGAAATCCTATGAAGTTGGTTTTTATCAGATGTTCACGGTAGACTTTTTGTGGTTGGTACTGGGCGCTACCTCGCTGTGGGTCGCCAGTAAGGTAAAAAAGCAGCCGGCAAAAAAGGCTTCTGCAAAACGAAAAAAAGATTCCGGCCACTTGAACAGCGGTGTAGATAAAGAACTCGTGAAACGTACAATTCCTCAGTTCTACAATTAGCCGAAAAACTTATAACATTTCCACTGTTTGTGGGTTAATTTAATAGCACTTAACTTAATGCGGACCGATAGTCTTTCTGAGCAATAGGATCCCATATTCATAAATAGTTTAGGCAGGTAATAAATGTTATCAGATAACTTAAAAAATATCCTAAGCAATATACCTCCGGCCATTACGGGGGTATATTTTTTTGTGGACCGAAGTGGTCGGATCCTCTACATCGGCAAAAGCAACGATATCAGAAAACGACTCCACCAGCATTTCCATAATACTACTTCCAAGGCCTTAAGGATGCAAAATCAGGTGGATCAGGTGAAGTATGAAAACATGGGCAATGAACTGATGGCCTTACTGAGAGAGTCAGAACTGATCAAAGTCCACAAGCCTGTTTTTAACCGAGCTTTGAGAAGAAGTGTTTTTTTGTGGGGGCTTTACTTGGTGGATACTGCGGAAGGATATATGGCCTTGCAATTGAAAAAAATCAATAAAGACCAGCGGGAATTGATGGCTTTCACAGCCAAATCCGAAGGAAAGGAATACCTTTTTCGTGTAACAGAGCAGTATCAACTTTGTCAAAAAATAAATGGGTTGTACCCTTCCAGCGGAGCCTGCTTCCAATACTCCTTAAAAACATGTAAAGGTGCCTGCCTAGGAGAAGAGCCCACTTGGGTTTATAATGATAGGGTGCGGCAATTTGTCCAAGATATCAGCCTTCCCAAAGAGGATCGAACCATTCTGCTGGAAGGAAGAACAGCAGGGGAGAGAGGGGTGGTCTTGATTGAAAATGGTGTTTACCGAGGCTATGGGTATTTTAAGGGGGAGCTAGAAAAGGATGTTCATTTAAGCACTATCATTCAGCCCAAAACAGACGATAGGGACAGTCAGCGATTGTTGAGAGCTTACCTAAGAAAACAGCACAGTACAGCACAATGAGGTTGGAATTTTCAGGTGTGTTAAAGGAGGTATCCTTAAAGTAACTATATTTATTTTTAGCTTAACCAATAATATGAAGATCATGCGTTTCCCATTAGCTATTTCTTGTCTGCTTTTAGTGGCCTGTATTCCCTCTTTCATCTTTGCCCAAAATACCCGGAAATCCTGGCCCCTAGAAGAAGGTTGGAAGTTCAGTAAAGGGGAGCAAGAAGGAGCATTTAAGAAGGATTTTGATGATGGTGCCTGGGAAGCGGTGAGCGTTCCTCATGATTGGGCTATATACGGGCCTTTTGATGAGAACAATGACTTACAAATCGTGGCTGTAAGCCAAAATGGCGAGAAAGTGGCCACAAAGAAAACCGGGAGAACAGGTGGTTTGCCCTACATGGGCGTGGGCTGGTACAGAAGAACTTTTGAGGTACCTGATTTTGATCCGGAAATAAAACGGGTAAAGCTGGTTTTTGATGGGGCAATGAGCGAGGCACAAGTGTATGTCAATGGGGAAAAAGTTGGTTTTTGGCCTTATGGCTATAATTCATTTTACTTCGATGTGACGGATTACCTCAATACAGACGGGGCGGAAAACCAATTGGCCGTAAGGCTGGAAAACAAGGAGCAATCTTCTCGATGGTACCCGGGAGCCGGGCTTTACCGTAATGTACATCTGCAAGTTACTCCTAAAACGCATGTGCCCATTTGGGGGACTTTTGTGACCACACCGCATGTCTCTGGGGAATATGCATCGGTCAATGTGAAAACGGAGGTGAAGAATGTACCAGAAGGTACAGACATCACTATCAAAACGATCATTACCGATGCTGCAGGAAAAGAGGTGACACAAAAAGAGAACACCCAAAAACTTAATCACGGTCGGCCACTTGAGCAGTTTTTGACGGTGAATGACCCTCTACTTTGGTCACCTGAAACGCCACAGTTGTATTTTGCCAAGTCCACCATTTCCATTGATGGTAAGGAGATAGATGAGTTTACAACGCGATTTGGTATTCGGAAAATTGAATTTATTGCAGATAAAGGTTTTTTCCTCAACGGGAAGCAAAGGAAATTCCAAGGTGTAAATCTTCACCATGACCTAGGACCCTTAGGAGCCGCGGTCAACCGCTCCGCTATCAAGAGACAGCTGCGGCTCATGAAAGACATGGGCGCTGATGCCATACGGACTTCACATAATATGCCAGCTCCGGAATTGGTGGCACTATGCGACGAGATGGGATTGATGGTGATGGTGGAGTCCTTTGATGAATGGGATGTAGCCAAATGCAAAAACGGTTATCATCGCTTCTTTGAAGAGTGGGCAGAAAAAGACCTGGTCAATATGGTGCGTCATTACCGAAACAATCCAAGCGTGGTGATGTGGAGTATCGGCAATGAAGTGCCTACACAGTGCAGCGCTGACGGGTATAAAGTAGCCAAATTCCTACAGGATATCTGCCACCGCGAGGATCCTACCCGGTTGGTCACCGCTGGAATGGACCGCATTTCCTGCGTATTGGACAATGGTTTTGCTGCGATGATCGATGTTACTGGTTTTAATTACCGGACACATCGGTATCAGGAAGGCTATGAAAAGCTGCCGCACAGTTTGGTGCTTGGCTCAGAGACAGGATCTACGGTAAGCTCCAGGGGAGTGTATCATTTTCCGGTAGAAAAGGGCGCACAGGTGATCCATGATGACCAACAATCCAGTGCTTATGGATTGGAATACTGCAGCTGGTCAAATCTCCCAGAGGATGATTTTGCGCTTGCAGAAGACTACGACTGGACCTTGGGACAGTTTGTGTGGACCGGGTTTGACTATTTGGGAGAGCCCACCCCATACGATACTGATGCTTGGCCCAATCACAGTTCGATGTTCGGGATTGTAGACTTGGCAGGAATTCCCAAGGACAGGTACTATTTGTACAAAAGTGTGTGGAAGCCGGAAGAAGAAACCCTTCATATTTTACCGCATTGGAATTGGGAAGGAAGAGAAGGTAAGAAAACTCCTGTATTCGTTTATACCAACTATCCATCTGCCGAACTCTTCATTAACGGCAAGAGCCAAGGAAAAAAGACCAAGACCAAGGAAGGTAGCCTGCAGGAACGCTACAGACTGATGTGGATGGATGTGGCCTATCTTCCTGGTGAGGTGAAGGTGATAGCCTACGATGACAAAGGACACAGGGCGGCTGAAAAAGTCCTGTCTACAGCAGGAAAAGCACATCACATCAAACTGGTCCCTGAGAAAGAAAAAGTGTCTGTGGATGGCCAAGAACTGGCTTTTGTCCGTGTGCAGGTCGTGGATAAAGAGGGGCGCGTTTGCCCCACAGATCAGCGTTCATTGTCTTTTACTGTGGAAGGCGCTGGTAGCTTCAAGGCTGTAGCAAATGGTGACCCAACTAGCGTGGAGCTTTTCCATAAGCCCAGTATGAAGGTTTTTAATGGACAACTCACGCTTATCGTTTCGCCTGAAAATGCCGGGAAAATCCATGTGAAAGCAACAGGAAAAGGACTCAGAAAAGGAGAAGAGACAATTGAGGCATATTAAATTCCTTTGCTCGATTTAATTGGTTAAATCTGAGTGACCAAACAGCGCTCAAAACCATCTTAGCCTAGTTTCTATTCAGTTTCCTCCTGATGCGCTGATGGACCAAAAAGGGGTATATGTTGCCAAAGACATTGGCAGTCAAGAGCAGGTAAAAGAACAGGGTATTGCCGGTGAAATAAATAAATATGGCAATACCTGTTAAGACGATCAAGGCGATAATATATTCAATTTCGCGGGTGAAGTGCTTTTCTTTTATTTCCTCCAGTCTATAGCTGTCTTGTTTTTTGCCATACATCAATTTGAACTCCCAATATTCTAATGGAAAATAAGAAATGAATTTCTCGAACCATTTTAGGGCGATGAACTTTTCCCATTTCCGGTCATGGATCAGGAAACGATTTCCATATTTGGAATAAAGGTGATGGCCTTTGGTCCAATGACAAATCATAACCCCTACAAACCAAGAAAATGCCAATGAAAGAAGGGTGGGAAAAATGATGGTGATTAATATCATTTATGCTTGATTATTTACTTGTTAATTACATAAACACGTTATTCACGTAATTATTTTAAATTTTGATGATTGTTTGCTTATATCATCATATAATCGGCCTTTTTTACTTAATCCTTTTAGGAGAGGCAAAAATAAATGTTGTGTGGTAATGAACAGAAAGATCAAAAATGATTAACAAGTCCGTTGGTTTTGGATTGGACGAGCTACGGTTTTTACATTTACAGGTGAAATAAATATATTTTTTTTACTGACGCCCGACTAAATTTCAAATATGATCAAAAACTGTCTTTAAATAGAAATTTGAGGGATTTTATTCCAATCCCTAATATGCCCCCATCCCCTTTAGGGGATTTAGGGGTGAAAGCAGTTGATTTTTTTCAATTTGACGATTGTTTTCTCGGACACCAGTAATTTTTTACCAAAAAAGTTATATTTATTTTGTAAATTTTACCAGCAATATGGAGTTGTCCCATTTGATTTTTGAATGATTTCCCATTGCTGAGGCCTGTTTTACATTTTTTGGCTTGTTTAGAGTAGGTGATAAGTACTTGTTTAATGTTAAAAGAAATGATGTTATGAAGACCAAGCATGTGTTGATTGTTTTTGTTTTCTTTTTCCTGGTACGCATAGCGGTTCCATGTACACGTGTGGTGTATAAGGGGCCAGGGAATTTGGTGATTACGGCAAGGTCTATGGATTGGAAGGATGAAATTCCAGTTAACTTGTGGATTTTTCCCCGGGATATGGAGCGCGAAGGGAAGGTAGGCTCCAATTCTTTGACCTGGCGTTCCAAATACGGAAGCATAGTGGCCAGCTCATTCGATGTAGCGACTGTAGATGGGATGAACGAAGAAGGCTTAGTGGCCAATATCCTCTGGCTGACAGAATCAGAATATCCTTCCTACGATGGAAAACAACAGGGACTGTCTATAGCTGCTTGGGCACAATACGTTTTGGATAACTTTGCCACAGTAGACGAAGCTGTGCAAAGGATGAAAAAGGAGGATTTTGTGGTTGTTTCCAGTAATATTCCTGGGACGGAGAGGTTTGCTACCTGTCATTTATCCATTTCAGATGCCAAAGGAGATAATGCTGTTTTTGAGTATGTCGGAGGGAAGCTTGTCATCCATCATGATCCCTCGTATGTGGTGATGACCAATTCTCCTGTTTACGAGCAACAGTTGGCCCTGAATGCTTATTGGGAACGAATTCCAGGAACGATGATGCTGCCAGGAACCAATAATGCTGCAGATCGATTTGTCCGAGCTTCTTACTATATTAACGCCATTCCCAAAACAGCTGATAGACGAACAGCTGTTGCGAGTGTTTTTAGTGTGATCAGGAATTGTTCTGTTCCTTATGGTATATCCTCCGAAAATGAACCAAATATTTCTTCTACTAGATGGCGTACCGTTTCAGATCAAAAGCACCGGGTGTATTATTTTGAGTCTGTCATGACACCAAATACTTTTTGGGTCGATATCAAGAATCTAGATTTTGGTACTACTTCAATACTTAAACTAGCTTTGTCAAATAATGAGACCTACCAAGGAGATGCCCTGGATCATTTCGAAGACACTGAACCGTTCGAGTTTGCAGGTTTATAAGAATCAGGAATCGAATCCGGAAAAATTCAAATTAGCTTTTAGGGAAACACTTATATGATCATATACTTTTTAATCTGAAGAATTCCTCGACGCTCTGCGTCGGGGTTCAGCTGAAAAGTTTGAAAAACAGAGAGTTTTTCATGACACTTTGAAAAGTGTACTTTTGAGAAATGGGAGATCATATTTTCAAAATGCATAATAAGACACTATTGTTGTATCATCTGGTTTTTCCATTGAAGTACAGGAAATCAGTTATAACAGATGAAATAGGGTCAGGTTTAAAGCAAATCTGCTTGGATATTTCGGAGCGATATGAAGTACATTTTGTAGAGATAGGACACGAACCGGACCATGTTCATTTTTTAGTTCAAAGTGTTCCGAGCTATTCGGTTTCAAAAATGATAACGATGTTGAAGAGTATCACGGTAAAAGAATTGTTCAAGAGGTTTCCAGAAATCAAGGCGAAGTTATGGGGAGGGGAATTTTGGACAAGTGGATTTTACGCCAAGACAGTTGGTCAATACGCTAATGAAGAAGTGATAAGGGCTTACGTAAAGGATCAAGGAACAGAAAAAGAATACAAAAGGTTATATACAAATCAACTAACATTATTTTGATACCTCGATCGCTCTGGGTCATGGTAGTTCATTGCCTAGCGGCATTCGCCAGGACGTCCACCTCACTTTTTAGCGGACAGAAGGGGCAGCAGTGATGCTCCGTTAGGAGGATTAGCTTGGTAATAGAAAGTGAATGTAGTATCCTAACAGTGCCGTAGGTACTGACTCCGAAAGAATGTATGATTATCGACTGCATCAGGAGCATAAGAGCCAAATTTATCCGTCCACGTATTACTTCTATTCCAATAGCTCAATACCGCTCTACTTATCCACTATAAATCACATAGCACCAAAAAAATGATTGCTGGCACGATTTCGTATAATCACATACCAGTATTACTCAAATAAGTGTGGACGAATTAAGGGAAAAACATCATCTCACAACAATTTTTAGGTTGAATTAAATTTGCAACTTTGTTGCAAAATATACTGGCAGCCATTAAGTTTGCATCATCGTAATCGCTTTGAACCCACACTTATCAGGTGAAGCAAATGGCTATGCAGGAAACTAAAATAAATGTCATTATCTTGACTGGCTTTCTAGGGGCTGGTAAAACATCCGTTCTTAATAACTTGCTGATCCTATACTCCAATCAAAAAAACATGGTGATTGAGAATGAGTTTGGATCAGAATCCGTAGACGGTAATTTGGTGAAATTAAAACAAGAGCGAGTATTTGAGCTTAACAATGGCTGCATTTGCTGTTCATTGGGGGAGGAGTTATATGCAGTCCTAAGGGAGATTGCCGAGCTGTCCACACCACCAGACAATGTATTCATAGAAGCTTCAGGATTGGCAGACCCCGGAGCACTGGCAAGTGTTTTTATTTTCGAAACGATTAGTGAGTATTTTGTGGTTAAGAGCGTTATAGGGGTGGTAGATGCTGTTTTATTCGAAGACAGCTTGACACAAGTGCCCGAGGCGGGAAGACAATTGGCTATTGCTGACCTGATTTTACTGAATAAGGAAGCAATGGTCGCTAATGGCTACACTAAATCCCTTGAACAGAAAATCAAGCATATAAACCCACTTTCTGTTGTATTCCCTACCAATCACGGTAAAGTAACCAAAGAGATGGTGGCACAGAATCTAACAAGGGACACTCAGTTGTTTGATTATCAAGAAACCCATCCCCATACACATAGTGATGTCAAATCCATTTTATTGGATTTTAAGGATGCCGTTTTTGATCTTGGTCGTTTGCGAAGTATCTTGACCGTGTCGCTGTTTCTTCATTATCACCAGATTTATAGGATCAAAGGCTTTGTCCGTGTCAATGAAAGTAAGGGACTTTACTTGGTACAAAGTGTGGGCCAGCAGCTTAGCATTATACCAGTTGAAAGTAAAAAGGATCAAAAGCCGTTTTTAGTAGTAATCGGAAAAGGGCTTACCAGGAAAGGAATTATGAAATTATTTTCCAAAGGCTTTGATCATGGGGCAATGTCCCGGTATATCGGTGAAGCGTAATCAATTTTAACTTTAAGAAAGAGGTAGTATGATTAATCCAAAGCTATTTATAAGGTTTTTTATTCCAATAGTGGTGTGTTGTATGCCAGGTATCTTGCACGCTCAACAGATTAAGGACATTCCGTTAGGAAGTAGGAGGGATACTGTGGTGTATTTTGGCAAAGAAGATTCATTGGCTGTGACCGTCATTAAAGGAAAGCATGATGGCCCGGTGTTTTCAATGGTAGCCGGTGTTCACGGTTTTGAATATCCTCCTATTATGGCCGTTCAGGAACTTATGCAAAAGATCCAACCTGAAAAACTCCACGGCACTTTGGTAATCCTTCCCTTGGCCAATGAAGCAGCATTTTATGGGCGCTCTGTCTTTACAAATCCAGTGGATGGCAAAAATCTCAACCGTGTTTTTCCCGGAAAAGCTGAAGGGACTGTTACCGAGCAGATTGCATACTGGATCAGTCAGGAAGTTATTCCCGTTTCGGATGTGTTTTTGGATATTCATGGTGGTGATGCCAGTGAGGATTTGTTGCCGTTCGTATGTTATTACAATAGAACCGACAAGCCTGAGCAAGTAGCCTTGGCGCATCAGCTTACGGAAGCTGCCAATTTTGAATACAATGTGATCTATCCCTACACCCTGGCTCCGGATGCCCCCTCGGAATACGCCTTTAAGGAGGCTGTTCAGCAAGGGAAAACGGCTTTAAGCATCGAAGCCGGAAAGTTGGGAAGTGTACAGCCTGTTATGGTCGAAATGATCAGCACGGGTGTAATGAATATGCTTACTGACATGGGAATGTACCCGTCTGAAATCAACAGTTCCGTAAATCAAAAATGGTTTGAGGCACAAGTTTATCTAAAAAGTCCTTCCACAGGGCTTTTTTATAGCAAAATAAAGAGCGGCGACAAGGTCACCAAAGGGCAGGTACTGGGTAATATCACGAATATTTTTGGAGAGAAACTGGAAGATATTTCAGCACCTTCATCGGGTATTGTGCTTTATAAAGTGGGCACACCACCCGTAAACAAAGGCGAAACGCTGTTTTGTATTGGGAAGTGAAAGTGTTCACTGAATGTGCGGAAACAATAATTATTTGCGAACATTCGTGCATTTTGTGGATATCGTTTCTATTTGCACAGCGATTAGGCCTTTTTGATCATCTTGAGCGAAAACCAACCCAAAACGACAATGATGATAGCCATTATGGCCCAAAGCCAGGCTTTATTTTCAAATAGCGATTGTGTAGTTGAAGCAGGAGTTGTTTTAATGGAAACTGCTGGTTTTAGATTTAGTGCTTTTGGTGAAGCGGGGATATTCTCCGTGAATTGGGCAATATCATAATTCGGTGCAGTGGCATCGGCCTGGCCATACACTATAAAATAATCAGCCGGCACCGTAAAGCGGGCGATCAGCGAATATTCAAATCCTTTGGCTTCTACACCATTTACCCTGAGGGGGGCATTGTCCTGATTGTGGATGGTGATGAGGAGTTGCTGTAACGTGGTTGGAGACAGGTCAAATTGGTTGCCCGAGAGTGAATTGAGTACCCCAGAACCCAACTGCCGATACCGATAATGCCAGCCCTTTTCTGTTTTTACACTGTCCGAAAGGTAGCTTATGGTGACCGGGCGATAATAGTCCACATCTTCATTGATATTGATCTTTACCTGACTTATCGGTACCGGCATGGCCAGTTTTATATTGATATGCGTTGATTTTGTTTTATCATCCTGATGGGAGTGAATGCTGCTGACTTGGTGATTTTGGAGCTTTCCTTTTGCGATGACCTGTCGTTCTAGCGTTGCCTTTTGCAGGTTGGGCTTTTTGCTGCTGGGGATGGTCAGCTGATAATAAGGATAATTGGATGCGGGGAACTTCAAGGTGGTAAACCGAAAATCATTGGAAGCATTTTTGATGGAAAGTATCCTGTAATCTTCCAGCAAGGTGAACCATTCTTTTTGGTCATGGCTCCCATGCAGCTTGACTTTCCAGTCAAAGTTTTGTTGGCCAAAATCAAGGGTAATATGGTCCGTGATCGTTTCATCCGCTACTTTAAAAGTGAAAAAATGATGGCCGCCATTTTGCGAGATATTTAGCGTTTTGAAATCTATAGAGGTTTTGTCTACTTTTGGCGCAGTGGACCTGAGCAGGTAAGGGGCTTCTATCGTGTCCTGTTGTGCTGTGATGCCATAAATACGGAGATCATCTAGCTGCTGGCTGACTTTTCCGAACAACTCACCCGGTAAAGGGATTCGGTGCCACGTATCTGTGATGCCTTCCAATTCACGCATATAAGCGTAATTTTTGATTTGTCCATAAGCATTCTGGTACACTAGCAGGTAAAGGGGGATAAGGAGTTTAATGATTGGTCTCATCAGAAATAATGTGCTTGAATTTGTTATACAAAAATGAGATGATCAGCAACAAAATGCCAAGGGAAATGAATACCACAGTTTTGGCGATGGTGTCCAAGTGACTGATGTCATAGAAAAACAATTTGAGCAGCGTAAGGCCAAACAGCGCGATCGCTGCGATCCGCAGGTACTTTTTATTTTTCCAGATTCCAATTCCTATCAATGTCAACGCATAAATGCCCCAAAAGATGCTGAGCCCAAGCTTATATTGCTTGGACCATCCGGCCATATCCATCCAATGAATCAGTTCACTACTGAGTGCCCATACTAATGTTAGGTGTAATCCAAAATCAAATTCCATTACAAACGGTTGATTAATAAAGGGTTGTCTTTGGTAGAGATAAGCAGCTACTATGGCTATACCTACAAAAACAAAGGAGATATATCGCATGAGGATATTTCCAAAGCCATAAACGAAGTATTCCGGATGTGGTGGATCCAGATAAGTCACCCTAAGCTCACTTAACGCATAAAGACCACTGGCCAGAAAGATCAGTAAGGTAAAGGCGATTAAAACCAGGTTTACCCAGCCGAGTGGCTGGCTGCGGAGCTTTTTGGAATTTAAAAACGCCAATCCCGACAGGAAGAACAGCGAATAGCAGATAGCCCAAACGGCCTTAAAATGCAATATATCCTCATTTCTAACGGATCCTTCTGTAGTTAAACCTATATTTCCTATCACCACCTCAGACCTTACATACAGCTGCTGCCAATAGGCATTGATTTCTACAAGGAAAGTGTAGAAAGTACTAAAGAGTAGAATGGCAGGAATCCCAAAGGAAATGATATTGACAGTCCCCTTGGATGGTTTCCACGACGGTGAGAAATCCGTTTTGGACTGCAGCCAATAGATCCATCCAAAGCCTGCTAAAAAAAGCAGTGAGGATAGAAAGTGAATGTTGATCAGTGGGGTGAAATGATTAGCTTCAATTTCAAAAGAATACTTTCCATAAACGATAGACCAGTCTTGGATCAGGCTGAAGAAGGCGATGAGCATGAGAGGATAGGCCAATTTTTCGTAAAATGCTACCTGCTTGGTTCTCCCAATCCAGTATAGCAATGCGGCTTCACCAGTCCATAGCAGTGTTACCCAATTGCCATCCAACTGTACCGGGAAAGCAAGGGTAATAAAGATCAAGACTAATCCTATAACCAAATAGAAGAGGTTACGGTCGGCGAGTTTTCGTCTATAAATGGGCAAGCTGACCAAGAAATGAATAATAGCATTGGCAAGTGTGAACACTCCCAGAAACGACTCTTTTTCGGAGTGGTCTGCGAGGAGTGCGTATCCTAGCGCGTAGAAGATAAAGGCATTGCTCAACAGCATGACAATGTCTGCTGAACTGAACTTTTCTTTTTGAAGGAATTTATAAGCAAGGAATGCCAGGTAGAAGAGTATAAAAAATATTGCCAGAAATATCATGGCCAAACCAAAATGATCCAGTCGATCATACTCGAAAATAAACCATACCAAATAGATGACCCAGGTCAGTCCAAAAGCGGAATAGTAAAGTGCTTTCCAGTATTTTTTGATGGCTATGACGAGGATCCCCGCATTGATAATAGCAATATAGGAAAAGAGAAAACCAACATTGCCGGATCCATCGCTGAGAAGAAAAGGGACGGCGTAGGCACCTACCAGTCCAATGTGTGAGATGACCTGCTTATCGTAATGCAATGCCGCCAGAACCGTAAAGGCTGTGAATATGACCATCAGTATAAAGGTTACCGGAAGCCCGATCAAGCCATAAAAACTAAATGCTGCAAAAGTAATGAAATACATGATTGCCATGGCTCCACTGAGCAGTACAGCACTGAAGTTTTCGTATTTCTCTTTTAGCTTTATGGCAAATCCCATGAGGCCAATGCCCACGGTGTAGCCAATGATAATTCTGGTCAGCGGACCAATAAGATGGTTTTCAATGGTGTATTTGGCTCCTATGGCGACCCCGATGATGACAATGATAATACCGATCTTATTGGCAAGGTTTTCTCCGATAAACTTTTCAAAGTCGGTTTTTGACTTTTGAGGTTTGGGGGGGAAGTCCCAGTCCAGAGCTGCTTTTTTTGACTTTGCCTGCTCGCGGAAAGGACGTAGTTTTGGTTCCGTTTTGGGGATGTTGGGTTGAGGTTTTTCCTTTTCTGCAGTGGAGGTAGTCGTTCCTTTTAGCTGCTGGATCTCAGATTGTAGCTGATTGACTTCCTTAGAAAATGCTTCTTGTTTTTCCAGTAGTACTTCCAGCTTTTTGAGAAGTATGTCCAGCTTTTCGTGATTTTCGGCCATAAAATAATGATAAGATAAAGTCGGTTGATAAAAAAATAGCAATCAGCTAGTTATTCCGGCAATATAGGATTTTCTCAGCTAATATACTGAGAACTGCCACAGGAAATAGTGGTGCATAAATTGTGAACGAGTCAAAAAGCTTACGGGATCTTGGATAAACGATTGGAAGTGTTGATTGTCCCTGTGCGGCAGTTTGTTTCTGATTAGAGGTGGTTTGTTCCAATTGTAAAGGGTATAGAGCTGTTTCCTATACCGTTACAGTGAACTGCCTATTGCAAATTGTCCTCTTATTCTTGCCTTGCAAAAATCAAAACGCCTGCTTTCTCCGTTCCAGATACAATAGCAAGATTTTTCCCTAGGCTTTTTTTACAAAAATGGACTTTAAAGCCATTGCACCAAAACCGGGGATTTTACAATCAATGTTGTGGTCTCCATCCACCAAACGGATGTTTTTTACTTTGGTGCCCGCTTTTATGGGGTGGGCTGCCCCTTTTACAGGGAGGTTTTTGATCATTACCACATCGTCGCCGTCCTGGAGGGGATTTCCGTTGGCATCCTTGACATCTAAACTTTCTTCTGCTTCCTCAGCTGCTGTTTCTGGGTTCCACTCGTGACCACACTCAGGGCACATCATGGAGATCCCTGTAGGATAGGTGAATGCTGAATTACATTTTGGGCAAGGAGGAATATGGTCAGACATGATAAGTGTAATCTATTTAATGAATTATTGTGCAGTTGTTTTCTCATCAGCGTGCTCATGGTGCACTTGATGATCACACAGCTTTTCTGAATGTACTTCACCAAAACCTGAGCAGGTGTGACAGGCACTGACTTCCTTTAGGCTACCATCGCATCGTGGGCAGGTGAGCCTGCCTTCCCCTTTGCATCGGGAGCATTGATAATATTCAGTGATGTTGAAGACATTTTTCTTGGTGACGATGCCCGTGGCTTTACAGCGGCTGCATCCTACGATACCTTTTCCTTTACAGTAACTACAATCTTGTTGGATGACTTTGTCTCCTTGGCAAGTAGGACAAGGCTGGTACCGATAGCCTTTGGAGTCACATAGCTTACAAGCCGCAATGGCCTCCAATGGGGCTTTTAACTTTTTTTCGAGGTTTTTGGCCGCTTCGTAATTTTCAGCTTTGAAGCCGTTTATTTCTAAATATTTGTTGAGAAATTTCGCGCTATTGTCGTATTGCTTTAATTCGAAAAGGGTCTCAGCGAAATAGTAAGGCATTTCCGGTGGGATGGAAGCACTACTTTCAATAATCTGGCGAAAATAATAATTGGCCTTTTCATATTCGCTGCTGGAGATGGAGGTTTTGGCCATTTCCATCAATCGATCGGTCTTTCCTAAATTCGGACTGCCCTGGGCCAAAGAAGTGCTATGAATCCCTATCCCTAGCATTAGGAAGATGATCACAAAAAGGAATTTTAGCGTGGATAGGCAGGATTGGTCCTGATAATTTCTCTTTCGCGGCATAGTAATCTACTCTCTGTCTAATCGAGCCTAAAGAACTTAAATTTGTAGGAAATGTCCGCAGTTTTTTCCGTTTTTTTAAGTTTTATTAACATTATCAGGTCCTTTTTTGACCTTTAACAAAAAAGGAACAATGACCAGGATGTGAAAATCACGATGAAATAAGTCGGTTCGGGTGATTGTTATGGGTTTTTGTTAAGGATTTTATAATTTACTGTTAATATCAGGGAGAGGTGTTAAATGATTTGTAAATTTTTATTATATTAAAAGTGATTTGTTAAAAAGCAGGCAGGGTTATGGATGAATTGTAACCTCCATCTTTTTGAAGTAATACACAACTTAACTGTTTTAACATGATTAATGAAATTTTAAAAAATGTGGGGCCAGAGGTGATTTCAAAAATTACCAGTCAGTTTGGATTGTCAGAAGAGCAAGCCTCCAAAGCAGTGGACACGACACAAGAATCCCTCACTGCCACGGCGACTAAAGAAGCCGCAGGCGGTAACCTGGATGGACTGCTCAATATGATCAATCAAGGAAGTGGAGCAGCTGGAGGCAGCATGTTCCAGAAATTTGCAGGAAACTTGGCCAGTGATTATATCTCCAAACTGGGTGTTTCTGAAGGGATTGCACAGCAGATCAGCAACTTTGTCCTGCCATTGGTACTCGATAAGATCATGGGACAAACAGGTGGAAATGCCGGAAAAGGGGACTTAATGAAGCTTATCGGAGGTAGTGCCGGTGACATCCTCAAAGGAAAGGCAGGAGATATGCTGGGTGGCCTGGGCAATATGTTTAAATGATAGCCTACTCTTTTCAATATGAATTTATAGAGCGGTAGCGCTGGATTGTACTAAACTCTGTCTAAAAGGCTTTGTCTTAGTGCTTTAACGGACAGCATTGTTATCGCACCCCAAGTTTATATTTATTTTCAATTTTATAATTTGTTTACAACCATGTCAAAAACTATCACAAGTATTGAAGGAATTGGTCCTGCGTACCAAGAGAAATTTGCCAAAGCAACGGTGAAAACCGTGGAAGCATTATTGGAAAAAGGAGCTTCAAAAAAAGGAAGGAAAGAACTGGCCGAAGCTACAGGAATTGATGAAGGTAAGATCTTGGATTTTGTTAATATGGCTGATCTTTTTAGAATAAATGGTGTCGCCAGCCAATTTGCAGAACTTCTTAAAGCTACGGGAGTGGATACGGTCAAAGAGCTTCGTACCCGGAATCCCGAAAATCTCCACAAGTCGCTTACGGAAACCAATGAAGCCAAAAAGCTTACCAGAACAGTCCCTGCATTAAGCCAAATTGAAGATTTTATAGATCAGGCCAAATCATTGGATCCTGTGGTTACCCACTGATATCAGCAACAGAAAGAAATACCTTGGATGGTTTGCCGTCCAAGGTGTTTTCGTTTTAGCATGGCTGATCCTATAGCATAGAACAAAAAAATGCTTTTCCCCCGAATTGTGCTACCGGATTCATGGCCTAGCGTTAATCAAAAAAATGAAATAACTAAAACCTGGCGTTATCCGAAGGGATCTCATCGTAGAATTGTTAGGGATTTCTGAAGTCCAGCCACCAGCTTGATCATCATATATGACTACCAAAGAACATTTCCAGCAACATATTTCAGCAGGGTACCAAACGAAAAAGGACTTTTTTGTATTGGGGACAGGTATACTGGAAAAGGATCCGGTAAAGGAGGCTACGGTAAGGATTCCGCTCAAGACGCTCAATCGCCATGGCTTAATAGCTGGCGCTACAGGTACCGGAAAAACCAAGACATTGCAAGTGATGGCAGAGCAGCTTTCACTGAAAGGAGTCCCGAGTGTACTAATGGATTTAAAAGGTGATCTTTCTGGCCTCGCTGGTCCGGGCACTTCCAATGATCATATTGTCTGGCGAAGTGATGCCATAGGAGTGGATTATGAGCCTACCGGCTTTCCGGTGGAGCTATTGACGATCAGCCAAGAGCCAGGGACAAAATTAAGGGCGACGGTGACCGAGTTTGGGCCAGTGCTGATTTCGCAGATACTGGGCCTCAATAGTACCCAGCAGGGGATTATCGCCTTGGTTTTTAGATTTTGCGATATCAAGAAGCTGCCCTTGTTGGATTTAGAAGACTTAAAAGAAGTCCTGCAATATGTGATCAATGAGGGCAAAGAAGAAATCAAAAAGGAATTTGGAGCAGTATCAGCCGCCTCTGTGAATACCATCATGAGAAAGATCATCGAATTGGAACAGCAGGGAGCGACATCGTTTTTTGGAGAGGTGTCTTTTGATGTCAACGACCTGGTAAGGCAAAAAGACGGTAAAGGGTTAATTTCCATTATTCGCCTGACAGATATTCAGGATCGACCGAAGCTTTTTTCTACGTTTATGTTGAGCCTTTTGTCAGAGATTTATGAGACCTTTCCAGAGCAGGGCGATGGGGATAAGCCCAAGCTTTGTTTGTTCATTGATGAGGCGCATCTCGTATTTGATAATGCTTCCACAGATCTGATTGATAAGATTGAAGCTATTGTGAAATTGATCAGGTCAAAAGGGGTAGGGGTTTATTTCTGTACTCAAAGTCCGACTGATATTCCCGACAATGTATTGGGCCAATTAGGACTAAAAGTCCAGCATGCCTTGCGGGCTTTTACCGCCAAAGACCGTAAGGCAATCGGCAAAACGTCCGAAAACTATCCCATCTCCGAATTTTATGATACCAAAGCAGTACTCACGTCCATGGGGATAGGCGAGGCACTGGTCACGGCCTTAAATGAAAAGGGCATACCCACACCGCTGGCCCATACACTGGTCCGTGCACCCATTTCAAGAATGGATGTCCTTTCAGAAAGCGAAATCAATGAATTGGCCAACAGCTCAAATATTGCTTCCAAATACAATCAGCAAATAGACAGGGAGAGTGCCCATGAAATATTGGAAACCAAACTCCAACAAGCCGAAGAGACGGCAAAGGAAAAAGTGGCTTCGCAAAACACAGGCGAGGCTTCCTCAAAAGGAGAAGACAATCTGTTTGAGGAATTGTCAAAAAACACCATGGTAAGGCAGATCGGGAGAACGATTTTCCGGGAGTTGACCAGAAGTATCTTGGGCACTTTGTCTGGAAAACGAAGATAGTTTTAATTTTTGCAAGATCTTTCTATATTAGTCAATTCATCCTTTTTGAAACGGAGAAATCAGTAATGATCTTTTAAAATAAAGGATGAGTTGAATATTTTTGTAAACTATGGGAGTTATTGGAGTAATAGGTGGCGGGGCTGCTGGTTTTTTTGCAGCGATTCAAGCGGCACAGCACGGAACCAAGGTGATCATCTTCGAAAAAACAGGGAAAACCCTGTCAAAAGTGAAAGTTTCAGGTGGTGGAAGGTGTAATGTGACCCACGATGCTTTTCAAATATCAACATTGGTAAAGCATTACCCAAGAGGTGAGAAATTTCTCAAGAAGGCGTTCGGGAAATTCCAAGCAAAAGACACGGTGGAGTGGTTCGAAACCAGGGGAGTAAAGCTAAAAACAGAAAGTGACGGTAGGATGTTTCCCATCACCGACAGTTCCCAGACGATCATTGACCTGCTGCGTAAGGAGGCAGAAACACTAGGTGTGGTGATTGAATTAAGGGCTTCTGTGGAGCAGATTGCCCGTGTTGGGTGCGGGTTTGTACTTCAAGTGAATGGAAAAGATAGGGCGGTGGACAAAGTGATCGTTTCGGCCGGAGGGAGCCCAAAATCCAATAGTTATCAAATGTACAGGGAACTGGGACACCATGTGGTAGACCCTATTCCCAGTCTTTTTACTTTCAATACACCCGAAACAGGCCTTAAAAAATTACCGGGATTGACAGTACCAAATGCCCAAGTTAGGATAGAGGGTACGAAGTTGGCTTACGAAGGGCCGCTGTTGATTACACACTGGGGAATTAGCGGGCCAGTGGTGTTGAAGTTGTCAGCATTTGGTGCGAAATGGTTGCATGAGCAAACGTACTGCACCAATGTACATATCAGATGGAAAGCGGATATGAAGGTGGAGGAAATTCGTGAGGCGCTCAGAACATATAAACAACATCACCCTAAACGAAAAGTCCATAGCCATCCCCTTTTTGATCTACCTAAAAGGTTATGGGAACACTTGTTAAAAAGTGCAGGTATTGACGACTCACTTACATGGCAAGAATGTGTCAAAAAACAAATAAATATTTTGGAACAGCATATTTTTTGCTATATATTACAAATGAAAGGAAAAACGACCTTCAAAGAGGAGTTCGTTACTGCGGGGGGAATTGCCCTAAACGAAGTAAATCCAACCACCATGGAAAGTCGTTTAGTACCGAACTTGTTTTTTGCAGGAGAAGTTTTAGATATTGATGGAATTACCGGTGGTTTTAACTTTCAAGCGGCCTGGACCACAGGTTATATTGCAGGACAATCAACACATAACTAACTATGATCAACACCATGCCTAACATGATTAAAAGCAGGAATATCAACATGGATAAAGTCCATGAAATGTCAGAAGGAGATATGGAATTTCAGAAGGAGCTGCTTCAAGCTATCGCGAGTTCGGTAGAAGAACTAAAGGATAGATATGAAGAAGCCATGGCCCAGCGAGATGAGGACTTGCTGCACCAAGCCAGACATAAGGTAAGGCCTACTGTTACCATCTTCGAATTACGAAATCTCAGTCAAGTACTGGATGAAGGAAAACAAATTATCCGTCATGATGAATTGGAGGAAA
Source organism: Echinicola soli (assembly GCF_006575665.1). Classification (NCBI taxonomy): domain Bacteria; kingdom Pseudomonadati; phylum Bacteroidota; class Cytophagia; order Cytophagales; family Cyclobacteriaceae; genus Echinicola; species Echinicola soli. The sequence goes on along the minus strand of NZ_CP041253.1, from coordinate 4,323,831 downwards.
AAATCAATGTCCACCACGAGCAGTTTTTAAAGGTAATTGATGAATTGCTTCGCGAGATCCATGAAATGAATGAGTAAGTCAGCCGGATCGACTTATCCTTATATATTTCTATGATTATTATTCCCCCCTTTGACTACTCTTTTTACCCTTTACTTCTTCTGGTCTCTTAGGTTGAATTTGAGGATGTCAAATCAGACCTAAGTGGTTTTTAAGGATAATATATATTCTTCAACACTACTATTAATTATGGATCAAGCGGAAATGCTGGGGGGATTAGGGTTGGTTTCGATAGCACGCAGATGATGCAGATTAATAAGATTTACGCTGATTTTTTTATACTGGAGCACGCATTACTATTGCTAAATTAAAGAGAAATATGCTTACCAAAACCACCTGGAAATCTCTCATCTTCCAGAAATATTGCTTGGTCCTCAAAATGTGCTAAAAAGGAGGCAAGCGAAAAAGTTGAGGGCATGAATCCCTTTATTTTAATAGGATTTCCTTTTTGTTTTTTTGCCACAAAGATTCTAAGACCCAAAGCTGTTTGTTTTCCATGAAATTTGGAATCCGCCTACAAAAAACTTCGTGTCTTGGCGACTTTGTGGCGACCTACCAAATGAATATAAATCTTCTCCCGCCCCCAGAAATATTGATTGATCCTTAATTATTGTTATTCGGATGCTTACCTATTCGAATTTAACGCTATTTTTCAATATGATTTCTTTTTGAAAAGTTTGTTGCTCCATCAGTCTAATACCCTTTACTTTGTCAGGCAATACAGAGTGAAATTTCCATGCCTTTAATAAAACAATCTACCTATCCCGGTCCACCAATACATTACTTTAATGGCCATTTCGAAACCATTTTACCCAGTGTGTTTCGGAAGATCACTGGTGTCGTATACCAGCGTGAGCGGATTGGTACGCCTGACAGGGATTTTTTGGACTTGGACTGGAGTAAAACAGGGAGCAAAAAACTCCTGATTATTTCCCATGGGCTGGAAGGAAGCTCTGAAAGACACTATGTCACTGGTCTGGTGAAATTGTTTAACGATCATCAGGTAGATGCATTGGCTTGGAACAATCGCTCGTGCAGTGGTGAAATGAACCTTCAGCAAGTACTTTACCATCATGGAGCATCGCATGACTTGAAAACTGTCATTAAGCATGTGTTGGCTACTGAGGAGTACGAGGAAATTTACCTTGCAGGGATCAGTATGGGGGGAGCTCAAACACTCAAATACCTAGGCGAAGAAGGAAACAACCTACCTGAGCAGATAAAAAAGGCCGCGGTTTATAGCACTCCTTGCAATTTACCGGACAGTGCAGCTACCTTACGTTTTCCTGTTAATATCTTCTACAAAAATAAATTCCTCGCCAAGTTAAAGGTAAAAATGGCCAATAAAGCCAAACAGTTTCCAGGCATCATTGACGAAGCTCTACTGCAGAAGGTAAGTGATTTTGATACGTTTGATGATCATTTTACCGCCAAGTTACATGGTTTTAAGGATGCCAGTGATTTTTATCATCAGGTAAGCCCAGACAATTGGATGGAGGAGATATCCATTCCTACGCTCATTGTCAATGCCCAGAACGATCCACTGCTGATCGACCGATGCTATCCAGTGGAACTGTCCGCTCTGCACGAAATGATCTATCTGGAAATGCCTAAAAGAGGTGGACATACGGGGTTTGCCGTCAAAGGGCAGGAATTTACCTGGGTAGAACGACGGTTGCTGGAGTTTTTGGATTCGAAGTAGACGGGCGGCTTAATACCTTAGCATGAAAAAATAACTTTCCGATGGGCTATGCCTTCATGAAACTGTCATTGTGAGAAGGAGAAGTATGACGAAACAATCCTGTACCCAACATACTACTTTCTAGTAACTTTTAGGCTAAAACCAGCTAGGTTTATTATAGTGCCCAAAACCTTTTGCTGATTTGATGGTTTAGGGTATTAAATAGTTTTTCGCATGATTCAAAAAGCTTATATTTAAACCTATTGAATTTAACAGGTCATTTGTTAATATAAAATACTTGGCCAAGGTGTCAGATTAAATAATAAATACCAAAATTATGCGCTATCTTTTTTATAATATCACCATTATCCTTGTCGTTTTCTTTGCTATTCTGACGTACTATTATGAGCAATGGGTTTGGGCTTTTCTCATCATTGGTCCCATAGCCATTATTGGTATTTATAATCGTTTTCAGAAGCGCCATACGATTTTAAGGAATTTTCCGATTTTGGGTTATTTCAGGTATTTTTTTGAGATGATTTCACCAGAAATCCAACAGTATTTTATCGAGAGGACCACTGATGGCAAACCTTTTAGCCGCAACCATCGGGCATTGGTTTATAGAAGGGCCAAGAATGTAAATGACACGCATCCCTTTGGAACGCAGCTGGAAATCACAGGAGAAAACTACGAAGCCATCCGGCATTCGATTTATGCTACACCGCCGGTATCAGAGATTCCCAGGGTGATTGTCGGCAGCAAGGCTTGCAAGCATCCCTACAGTGCCTCGATTTTGAATGTTTCAGCGATGAGTTTTGGCTCATTGAGCAAAAATGCCATCATGGCCCTTAACCGAGGTGCCAAAAAAGGGCACTTTTATCATAATACAGGGGAAGGAGGGCTTTCTCCTTACCACATGGAAGGCGGTGGAGACCTTGTCTGGCAGATAGGTACCGGTTACTTTGGCTGTCGTACTGAGGATGGAAATTTTGATCCGGAAAAATTCAAGCAGAGAGCAGCACATGAGCAGGTAAAGATGATAGAAATCAAAATCTCCCAAGGTGCCAAGCCAGGCCATGGCGGGGTTCTTCCTGGAGAGAAAAACACGCCAGAAATTGCTAAAATCAGAGGTGTAAAGCCCCATACGACTATCGTGTCACCTCCCAGTCATCGGAAGTTTTCTGATCCAGAAGGCCTTATCAGATTTATCAGTGAATTAAGGGAACTTAGCGATGGTAAGCCGATAGGATTCAAGTTGTGCGTGGGAAGGACTGAAGAGTTTATAGACCTTTGTGCAGTCATGAAAAAGAGTGGAGTGGTGCCTGATTTTATCACGGTGGATGGGGCAGAAGGAGGTACAGGAGCGGCTCCTTTGGAGTTTTCCGATTCGGTGGGCATTCCGCTGGAGCCAGCCTTGATTTTTGTAAACAGGACCTTGGAGAAATTTGGGCTGCGGCAAGAAATCAAGGTAATTGCCAGTGGCAAAGTGCTGACGGCTTTTTCCATCTTGAGGATGCGTGCGTTGGGAGCTGATATGTGTAATTCCGCACGTGCCTTTATGTTTACTGTGGGCTGCATCCAAGCCCTCCGCTGCAATACCAACGATTGCCCAACAGGTGTGGCTACCCAGAATAAAATGCTTGTAAAAGGTCTTGTAGTAGAGGATAAAGCAGAAAGGGTATTTAACTTCCACCACAATACGATGCATGCCGTACTGGAATTATTGGGTGCTTGTGGGGTCAAACATACCAATGAAATTGACATTAGCATGTTTGTAAAAGGTGATGAAATGGTGGCCCTGACCAATAAATACTTCCCTGATTCTGTACTGAACAGAGTGGATTGATGAGTATTTAGTAGGTAGTCTTGAGATATGGACGTGAAACTTTAAACCATGTGCCATTGTGCTCCTGTTGTTCAGACAGCTGTGCTGCGGAACCACGAACATTGAGTTTTTAACTCAAGACCATCTACAGGGTTATCCTTTGGGAGCTGGTTTGTTGGTAATCACATAGGGCACAATAGGAAAGGCTAGGGATAAAGTGGGAAAGTTGGGGGGAGTTTCCGCTGATATATTTTTCGTGATTTGCAGAAATATCAGGAGCCACAAGAATGCGGGAAGAAGGTTTCCCTATTTTCAGCTACTTTAAGTGATTGATCAATTTCCCTAGGTGGTAGTAGAGGGCTTTTATCTCGTCCAAGCTCAGAACATCTACATTCTTCATAATGGCTGTTGGGATGCAAACAGCTTCTTTCTTCAGTGCTTTGCCATGGGAGGTCAAGGTGACAAATACCTTTCGCTCGTCACCTTTGTCCCGTGTTCTTTTTAAGATATCTTTTTCCTCCAATCTTTTCAAAAGTGGGGTCAGGGTGTTGGATTCCAGTATCAGGGCATGGGAGATCTGACTTACGGTAAGGTAATCTTCCTCCCAAAGCACCAGTAGTACTAAATACTGTGGATAGGTCAGGTCAAGTTTGCTCAAGTGTGGCTGGTAGGCTTTTATCATCAGCCGGGAAGCGGCATAGAGAGGGAAGCAAAGCTGATTTTCGAGGTTGAGGCTAGAGTAATCTTCGGTTTTTGCCATTGTCAGTGATTATGTTCGATCTGTCAAATCAAGTTACATCAGATTTTTCGCTTTATCCAGTATTGGTACGCGCCACTACTCCAAAGTGCCCAGGCGATAAGTACAGGTTGGAAAAAGAGTCTTACCAATCTTTTAGTGTCGGTATCCAGACCAAAGGCGTTGATGCCATTAATGTATTGAGCGATATTACCAGGGAATATAACCACAAAAAAGAGCGCTAGTGCCAGTCCTGTATGCACTTTATATTTTGTACCGATGACCATGCCAAGCCCAAAGAGGATCTCTGCCACACCTGAGGCAAGTACAACGAAATCTTTTGAAAAGGGCATCCAATCTGGAACCTGGGCCTGGAATTCAGCCCTCAGAAAGGTCATGTGCCCGAAACCCGCAAAGAGCATGTTTAGCCCGAGCAGTATGCGAAAGATATTTTGAACTAGGGAAGTTTTGATCGTTGTGGTGGTCATGGAGGTCGGGGTTAGTGTCATAACATGAGTTCGACTTAAGAACCTTCCCCGATAGTAGCGGGGCAAACGCAGTGAAGAAGGAGTGAAGCAATCTCGTATTCAGGATACGGGATTACTTCGTTTTATCTTCTCCCAAATGACAATTTGTAGTTGATTTATAGTCTGATTTATAAATATGTTATTTATGCTTCTGTAGTTACATGGATGTTTACATCCACATTTCCTTTTATGGCATTGGAGTAAGGGCATGTCGCGTGTGCGGTGGTCACGATTTCCTCGGCCGTGGCCTGATCAGCACCTTGAATGGTTACATCAAGCGCGACGGTCAATTGATAACTTTTATCGTCTGTCATGGCCAATCCAACGGTGGCGGTGGTTTGGGATTGTATTTTCACCTTTTTCATGGCAGCCACGTGGATGATAGCGTTGTCAAAGCAAGCGGAATAGCCTGCAGCAAATAGTTGTTCCGGATTGGTGAATCCACCGCCATTGCCGCCCATTCCGGTGGGAACACGGACGTCTAAGTCCAAAATGCCATCTTCACTTTTTACATGGCCATTTCTACCGCCAACTGCCGTAGCACGAGTTTCAAATAGAGTTTTCATAATGATAAATTTACTATTAGGATTTAAATTCATTTGCGATTATATCGTAAACGATTAAATTTATCTAAAAGTTTAAAATGCGCACTTTTTTTTAATTAATCCCTTGATATTCTGCTGAAAACCATCTTTCCCTTTCCATCTCTTCCTTCCACTTTAGGGGTAAGAATCAGGGGTTCTTCATCCAGATTTATGATTTTAGCTTGTCGGTTGTAAGATCGATCCAATTCCTTTAGCGTAAGGCATTCCCCGCTGATATTATAGACGGCACTCCGCTTGAGTACTTTACCAGCCTCTATGTCTGTATACACCAGACTGTCCTTGCCGGTGAAATGGTAGATGGTGTAATAAGTTGTTTGTCAATATGCTGGTACATTTCTTTGCGGGTGTTTTCAGGCACGCTTTGGTATCCCGGAGACATCCGAATCATTTCGATGGTGTCAAAACTTTTTAGCTTCCACTTTCCTATTAGCTGGCTTTCATCAATATTCTGTGCCACTGAAAAATTATAAAGTAATAGAAAGCTTGTCGTAAGGAAAATTAAGAGGTTGATTTTTATTTTTCATAGTGTTTTCTCTTCCACACTGTTAAGTAGTTTTACGGAATTCAAGGTATGGGGTTATGAATATCCTTATTCTGTAGCGACCTTTTTTGCTATTGATTTTAGTTTTTTCTTTTTCAGGAACTGAAAGAACGAAAAGGCTATGGCTATGGCGATCAATCCTTGGACCAGTAATGTGATCGAACTTCCAATGTGGTTGGAGGTCAATCCGACCAATAAGCTTCCCAAGGGCATCATGCCAAACAGCGCCATGGCGTACAGGCTGATGAGCTGGCCTCTTTTCTCCGCATCAGATTCCGTCTGGACGATGGTCAGGCATATGGTGGACTGAGTCAATCCGGTAAAGCCTGTTATGACTGCCAGAAACAGGGCAAAAGGCAGCAGCTCGGTAATCGAAAAAACAATCAATGAGCCTCCCAAAATAGTCGCATTGATGATCAAAATCCAGGATTTTTTGGTTTTAGGGGACAAGGATGCCAAAAATAGGGTTCCTAAAAATGCCCCTAAACCAATGCTGCTGACCATAAAGCCATATGTCTGGGCATTTCCCTGAAATACTTCTTTTGCAAATTCCGGCAAGAGTGTATTGTATGGAATGACCAAAAGGCTGATGACGGCAATGTAGACCATCGTAGGGGCGAGGATAGGGTGATGCTTTAAGTAAGCAAAAGTCTCTTTTATTTCTGAGAGGTTGCTTTGCTTTTTCACCTTTTTTGGTTGTGGCGTTAGCCGGAGAAATAATAGTGAAACGATTACTGCCAAATAACTCAGGGCATTAAGAGAAAAACAGATACCAGCGCCCAAAGTACTCAGCACCAGTCCGGCTATTGCAGGGCCTATCAGCCTTGCTAAATTCACCACAGAAGAATTGAGTGCTACGGCGTTTGGTAAGTCCTCTGGGTGGGAGAGCAGCTGATGTAGGAGAGATTGCCTGGCAGGAATGTCAAAGGCATTTATAATGCCCAAAAGGGTGATCAGGGTCAGAATATGCCATATTTCCGTATCTCCACTTAGCACGATAAAAGCTAAAAGAGCCGCTTGCAAAAAGGAGGCGACTTGGGTGATCATGACGATTTTGAGCCTTGGATACTTGTCTGACAAAATACCACCGTACAAGGAAAACAGGAAGGATGGAAATTGTGAAACGAAAGCAGTAAGTCCAAGCATAAAAGTGGAGTTGGTCATTTCGTATACTACCCAACTCACAGCCGTCCTTTCCATCCACGTTCCAATGCGTGAAATGGCTTGGCCTGTAATGAAAATCCTATAATTGGAAGAATGTAAGGCGCGAAAGGTGTTTTGAAAGCGGTTGGCCATGGTGGAATAGAGCGAATTACATTAAAGTCATAAGGTTGAATTGCTATCAGAACACACGGAATTCACAGAGTGGGCTAGGTTTTGGTGAGTTCTGTGAAAAAATCAACATTATCTTTGTGGGCAATGAGGTTGAGCATATTGGTGTTATTCACTTAGAAAGTGAACCAGTGGCTGGATAAATCGATCGAAACTTTCGATATGTGGTAAGTGACCGATGTTGTCGATTTCCACCAATTGGGCATCGGGTATGCGATTTTGTGTTTTTTTGCCTAACTCTTCATAAAGCCCCATCGTCGTCCTGACTTCTTCGGTGACCAATGGTTTTCCCAGCGCAGTTCTGTCACGGGTACCGATGATCAATAGTGTAGGTGCGGTGACATTTTTAAATTCATATACCACTGGCTGGGTAAAGATCATGTCGTAGGTGAGTGCTGCATTCCAAGCGATGGTTTCATAGTCGGAATTAAAGGTCCATCCGGCCAGTAAATTTACCCATTCGTCGTATTCAGGCTTCCATTTATTGTCATAGTAGCTTTCCTTCTGGTAATTTTTGATGGCATCGTAGTCTTTCTTCAGTTCATTTTGGTACCACCATTCCACAGGTTTGTAGGGAACTTTCAGCTTCCAATCCTCCAGTCCGATGGGATTTTCCAAGACCAGCTTTTCGGTGATTTCAGGATACATCAGCGCGAACCTGGTCGCCAACATACCGCCCATGGAATGGCCAAGTACTGCGGTCTGGTCAACACCAATCTCGTCCAGTACTGCTTTGGTATTTTGGGCCAATTGCTGGAAGGTATAATGAAAATGGCTTGGTTTGGAGCTTTTGCCAAAGCCGATCTGATCAGGCACAATGACCCTGAATCCTTTCTGGGTCAGTGCCTCGATGGTGGTCTCCCAATAGGCTCCATTAAAGTTTTTGCCATGCAGCAGGAGGATATTTTTGCCATTATAGTTACTGGGTTTTACATCCATGTAGGCCATGTGGAGATGTTGTTCCTGCACGTCCAGATCGATGGTGTGAACTTCATAAGGATATTGGTAATTGGAGAGTTCAATATCCAGCCACTTGAGGCCTTCGCTTTGGGCAGAGACATTGTAGGTTACACCTAAAAACATGGTTAATGCTAAAATCAAGTTCGTCTTCATAATGGTATCCGCAAGGTTTTTATGGTTCTTAAAGGCCAGGTTACCATAATGGGTCTATTGGTCAGTGAAAAGTAATGGTAACTGTTGATTGATAAGTTGACTTATTTCATCTGCTTTATCAACGATCATAAAGTGTTCTCCGTTTACGATAAGGTAGGTATTTTTATCAATATTGCTAGCAGGGTTTAGTTTGTCTTTGGTTCCCGATATTTTAATTAAATTTTCAATTCTCTTTCTATTTTTCCATTTCACCAGCTGTATTACTGCCCATTTGGTGAATAATGTGTCGGTAAGGTCCAAAATACTGTTTAACAATTCTTTCTTATCCGTTCCAAAAAGCCTGTGGGCCAAAGACCTTGGTGGGGTAAAGAAGCTAGAAGGAAAGAACTTTAACATTCCTGTTTTTCCGATCAGACCTCTCAATCCCATCTGAGTTTATGCATGTTCATCGATGGCCCTAATACTTCTCTCTTTTCTCCTTAAAATCATCCGGATAAATATAGACTACAATTTCATCCTGCAATTTGGCATAGTTCAGGGCTGAATTGAGTTGGATGTAGTATTTGTAGTCCTTTCTGGAACGAAGGATCAGGATAATTCCCGGTTTCCGGTTGGTCTGGAGTCCATACCACAGCGACTGGCCAATGGCATTTTTCCATTTGTTGGCCCATTCCACTTCAAAGGCACGTTCTTCCGTCAGCAGGTCTACCCGGCCACTTTGAACTGCATATTCCCGCTCGCCGCCGATCAATTCCTGGATGGCGTCAGCATAGTCCTTCTCCTTCCAATTTTTGGCTTGGGCCAAGGCGGAGGATAATGAGATGACGAAGAGTATAAAGGAAAATAGAACCGTTCGGATATATTTTAGAGGCATTTTTGGTTTAAGTTTGTCAGGTAAATTGCGGACGCACTAGTGAAGAAAGAAATTGCTTCATTCCGCTGTCACTCCGTTCGCTATGACGGTTAAAATTACGTCATCGGTAGGAAGTATAGCCTGTCCCGATATCGGGAACGAAGCAATCTCGTGTCGATAGTACAGGAATATTTCTTCCGCTTCATGCAATCCCAGGAATCTGTCGCTTCGAACACAGCCTCCTCTTTCAATCACTTCTTCACGCTGCCTTCGCTACGTTTGTAATGACGGTTTTCTCGTTGGAGGGATGAAATTATGTCATCATAAAAACCGCTTCAAGGCCAGTTCGGAAACCGTTCCGCCGATGGACAGGGAAGAGGTAGCAGCTGGACTAGGGGCATTGAGAACGTTGATGGCGTGGGTATTTTCCGTGATGGCAAAATCATCCAGTAAGCCGCCTGTACGATCGCAAGCTTGGGCACGCACGCCTGCGCCACCGTCCACGAGGTCATCTTCTTTGATGTCAGGGATCAGCTCTTGCAGGGCAGTGGTAAAGGCTGCTTTGGAGAAGGAGCGGTAGTATTCACCGATACCGGTTTTCCAATATTTGGCAGCGACTTTCTGAAGGCCTGGCCAAGTGATGGATTCACGGAATTCTTTGAGGTTAAAATCCGTCCTTTTGTATCCTTCGCGTTTGAAGGCCATGACCGCATTTGGTCCGGCTTCTACACCGCCTTTCATCATTCGGGTAAAGTGCACGCCAAGGAAAGGGAAGTTAGGGTCTGGGACTGGATAAATGAGGTTTTTGACCAGGTATTCCCGCTCTTTTTTGAGTTTGTAGTATTCCCCGCGAAAAGGAATGATCTTGACATCCAGGTCCAGTTCACCGTTCATATCGGCGACCTTATCGGAATAAAGTCCCGCACAGTTGATCATAAGGCGGGAAACAATGGTTTTGCCAGAAGTGATAAGCTCCGTTTGATCAGCTTTATGATGGATTTTTTTGACCTTGTGATTGAGAAGGATTTCTCCACCAAGGGATTTGAACTTTTCACCGTATGCCAAAGCCACTTTTTTATAATCCACGATGCCGGTTTGTGGCACGTGTAGGGCCGCCACGCCTTTAGCGTAGGGTTCATACTCTTTGAGCTCGTCCAAGGTGATCTGACGAGTTCCTTTCAGTCCATTTTGCAGCCCCCTTTTCAGAAGGCTTTGAAGCAACGGTAGCTGCTCATCATTGGTGGCGACCACCACTTTTCCGGTAATTTCGAATGGAATATTTTCCTCTTCACAGAATTTTACCAGTTCATGGTATCCATTGATGCAATTGGTGGCTTTTAGTGACCCAGGCTTGTAGTACAGGCCCGAGTGGATCACGCCGGAATTATTGCCGGTTTGGTGTTTGGCCAATTCACTTTCTTTTTCCAGGACGACCACATTAAGTTCTGGTCGCTGCAGTATTATCTTTAGTCCAGTGGCCAGGCCCACGATGCCACCACCCACAATTGCGATATCGTATGTCATTTTTTTACGTCAGGTGTTTTAAACATTGACAAATTATGTGCTAAAAGTAATGATGGACAAATATACATATTCAAATAGTTTCTAGTGCAGATAAAAGAAGAAAGCTAGGAATAGAGTATCAAGTAGTGAGTATTGAGACTTAAGACACGTGTAACATCCCCGAAAGTATCAGGGCAGGCTATTGCGAACACAGCAACGGAGTGAAGCAATCTCCTTCTCTTTAGACGAGACTGCCTCGTTCCCGATAGCTTACGGGACAAGCTGTTCCTCCCTGCTTGGCTTCAGACAAGCCTGCTTGGCTTCAGACAAGCCTGTTTTGCACCAGACAAGCCTGCTTGGCTTCAGACAAGCCTGTTTTGCACCAGACAAGCCTGCTTGGCTTCAGACAAACTTGTTTTGCATCAGACAAGCCTGTTTTGCACCAGACAAGCCTGCTTGGCTTCAGACAAACTTGTTTTGCACCAGACAAGCCTGCTTGGCTTCAGACAAACTTGTTTTGCACCAGACAAGCCTGCTTGCACCAGACAAGCCTGCTTGGAGCAGACAATTCGTCATGATTGGTCACAGCTCTCATTATAGCAAAAATGAGCAAAAGTCCGGAGGAGTTTGACAGGAATTGGTTTAAAATTCCATCTAGGGAAAGAGCAGTTAATTACTATGTTTGACAATGAAATCTAATAATTAATCCGGTCAACTATAATCAGGGAAGTACAAAAGATGAGCATGTCAAGTGCAAGAGGAAAGTTTTATGAAAGAGAATAATATTAAGAAGAAGGATAGCAGAAATAGACACGGCTTGCACCCAGGTACCCAGGCCCCATTGATTACTGGATATTCGTATCGAATGACGACCTCTTTTCCAATCCTACAATTTTACAATCCCCAAGTTATGAATAGAACGGATTTTGTGCGTTATTGAGGTTTTAAAGCGGAATATCCATGGCAGAGAAGCACAATAAAGAAGAAGCAAAGCGGCAGAAGAACATTGATTCTGAGCTAAAAAAATCCAAATCCGTTTCTAATGACGGTACGAAGTCTCATGGCGAAATTCTAAAAGAACAGATCACTGAAGGGCTGGAAACCTACGATAAGAAGGCGAGCAGCTTATTGCTCAGTTCATTGACTGCAGGGTTGGAAATTGGCTTCAGTTATCTGCTGATCTGTGCGGTTTACGCTTACTCATCCAAATTCCTTGGTGAAGATGTCAGCTATAAGTTAACAGCATTGGTCTATCCTGTGGGGTTTATCATGGTTATTCTCGGTCAATCCATTCTTTTTACAGAGCAAACTTCTTTATTGACCTTGCCCGTGCTAAATAAGAAACGAAGTGTGTCGAGTTTGTTAAAAATCTGGGGATTGGTGATTGCCGGAAATATAATTGGTGGAATGCTGATCGCTTCTTTATTATTGTGGATTGGCCCTCGATTGGGCATATTTGACATGATAGTGGTGGAGAAAATAGCACATCATGCTACGGATTTTTCCAGTTTGGTGATCTTTAGCAGTGCCTTGCTGGCGGGATGGCTGATGGGGTTACTGTCTTGGCTCTTGTCTTCGTCCCGGGATACGTTGAGCAGGATTGTGATCATCTTTATCATTACCTCCATGATGGCGTTTACAGGCTTGCATCACAGCATTGTGGGAAACGTAGAGGTCTTCGCAGGTTTGGTGAGCTCTCCCAATATCACTTTTGAAAGGTACCTGAACTTCCAGGTTTTTGCACTCTTTGGTAATGCCGTGGGAGGAGCGGTATTCGTGGCCTTGCTGAAATACCGGGCTTTTGTTTATAATATTGATGTGAAGTGATGGGGATTCCAAATCCCAAACAGTAAACCAACCTCAAGACCTTCCTCCTTTATTCCACATACAGCACCAGGCCCTTCAGGTATTCCGTTTCCGTATGGAAAGCATTGATGGGGTGATCAGCGGGCTGGGTGAGTTGTTGGAGGATACGGACATTTCTGCCTACTTCGATGGCTGCAGCAGTGATGGTGTGGGCAAAAAGCTGCTTGTCCACCACTTGGGAGCAGCTAAAGGTGAAGAGGATACCACCAGCTTTAATGTGCTTTATGGCTTCTGCATTCAGTCTTTTGTAGGCTTGGACTGCATTGTGCCGTGCTTTGATGTTCTTGGCAAAGGCTGGAGGATCCAGTACGATCACGTCATAATCATGCTCTATTTCACGGATATACTTTACCACGTCAGCTACCTTGGATTCATGTTTTCCTCTAAACTCGGAATTGAGCTGTAGGTTCTTTTCGGTCAGCTCGATGGCTTTGGCAGAAATGTCCACCGAATGCACCTCTACGGCGCCTGCTTCCAGTGCAGCGATAGAAAATCCACCGGAATAACAAAAGGTGTTCAGCACCTTTTTGCCTTGGCTATAATTCCCGAGAAGTTTTCTGTTCTCCCGCTGATCAATAAAAAAACCGGTCTTTTGGCCTTTTTCCCAATCAATCTCATACTTACAGCCATTCTCCAAGACAATGTTGGTCGTGGGTTCACCGTAGAGGAACTGATTTTCGATATTGGTTTGTCCCTTGAGCGTTTCCGCACTTTTATCGTACACGGCTTTCAGCTTCTCTCCATAAACTGATTGTAGGGCTTTTGAAATTTCCTCCCGATGTTGGTACATGCCTATGCTGTGGGCTTGTATGACAGCGGTGCCATTGTAATGGTCAATGATCAGCCCGGGGAGTTGGTCCCCTTCTCCATGGATCAGCCGATATACATTAGTGGCCTGACTATCGGTCAATCCTATCTTGGTCCGCATTTGATGGGCATCTAGGAGCTTTTCTTGCCAAAATGAAGCATCGATTTCCCGAGGCTCAAAACTGATTATTCTAACCGTGATGGATCCATTTTGATAATGACCTGTTCCCAGAAATTCATGGCGATGGCTAAATACGCTCACAAGCTGGCCATTTTGGAGGCCGGAGTCTGCCTTGGCGATAGCACCTGAAAACACCCAGTGATGGCGTCTTTTGAGTGAAATTTCTTTTCCTTTTTTAAGGGTGATTTGTGGATATTTAGTCATAGGTCTATGGAGCTGAAAAATCCCTTTCTGAACATCCGGAAACTATTCAAAAAGGGATTAGGTAAGGAATGTATAGGGCGGAAATTATCCTTTTTTGTACATGCTTTCTCTTAACGCTTTGATCTCGTCACTCTCCAGATAGTTATCGTAACTCATTCTTCGATCAATAGTGCCGTTAGGAGTGAATTCCACGATCCTATTGGCGGTGGACTGCACAAAAGCGTGGTCATAAGAAGAGAGCAACACAGTGCCATTGAATTCAATGATGGCATTGTTAAATGCTGTGATGGATTCCAAGTCCAAGTGGTTGGTGGGTTCATCCATGACGAGCAGGTTTGGATTTTGCAGCATCATTTTGGAAATCATGCACCTTACTTTTTCACCTCCAGAGAGCACTGATGCTGACTTAAGGGTTTCTTCTCCCGTAAAGAGCATTCTTCCCAAAAACGTCCTTACATAGGCTTCTTCCTGATTGCTAGAATATTGACGTAGCCAATCGATCAGGTTAAGGCTGCTTTTGAAGTATGCTGAATTGTCATTGGGCAAGTAGGCCTTGTTGATGGTCACACCCCACTTGAATTCTCCTTTTTGGGTAGGGATATCTTCCATAATAGTCTGGAAGAATTTATTGACTGCCTGCTTGGTTTTTGAGATGAAGGCGATTTTGTCCCCTTTGTCCACCATCAGGTTGACATCGGTAAAGTAGGTAGTTCCTTCGTCCTTCAGCTCGAGCTCTTCGGTCATGAAAATCTGGTCACCGGCTTCCCTTTCAGGTTTGAAAATGATGCCTGGGTATTTACGCGTTGAAGGCTGGATGTCTTCCACGTTGAGTTTTTCCAGCATTTTCTTTCTGGCAGTGGCTTGTTTGGACTTGGCCACGTTGGCAGAAAACCGCTCGATAAACTGCTGTAGTTCTTTTCGCTTTTCCTCTGCCTTTTTGTTTTGATCTGTCTTTTGTTTTGCTGCCAGCTGGGAAGACTCATACCAGAAGGTATAGTTACCGCTGTAAATTTTGATTTTGCTAAAGTCAATGTCCACGATATGCGTGGATACCGCATCCAAGAAGTGTCTGTCGTGGGAAACGACGATCACGAGGTTCTTGAAGTTTACCAGGAAATCTTCCAGCCAATTAATGGTTTCGGCATCCAGGTCGTTGGTAGGTTCGTCGAGAATAAGAATGTCAGGGTTACCGAACAAGGCCTGGGCGAGCAATACCCTAACTTTTTGGTTACCGGCCAGGTCTTTCATCAATGCATGGTGAAGGTCTTCAGAAATCCCCAAACCAGATAGCATAGCGGCAGCGTCCGATTCAGCGTTCCAGCCGTCCATTTCGGCAAATTCAGCTTCCAATTCCGATGCGCGGAGGCCGTCTTCTTCTGAAAAATCAGGTTTCATGTAGATGGCATCCTTTTCCTCCATTATGGAGTATAATTTTTTATGGCCCATGATCACCGTCTTGAGCACTTCCACCTCGTCAAATTCAAAGTGGTTCTGCTTCAATACGGCCATTCGTTGGCCAGGCGTGATGTTGACACTGCCGGTGGTGCTGTCTTGATCCCCAGAAAGGATCTTTAAAAAGGTGGATTTACCCGCCCCATTGGCACCGATCACACCATAGCAATTGCCGGGGGTGAACTTTAAGCTTACTTCATCGAAAAGGGTTCGTTTTCCGAACTTTAAAGAGAGATTATCTACTGAAATCATGGATCGTTCCGTTGCTGTTTTTTACAAGTCCCAAAGATACAAATTTTATTGGGCGGAGAAACGATTTTTGCCTTGGATCAGGGAGGAAATGGATATTTTTATAGGGTTTTACATAATTTTCCGATCCTTTTACCCAGGGGGCATAAAAAAGCCGCTGATTTGTACATCAAACCAACGGCTTCTTGAAAATAAACCGGCTGTTAATCAACTATTACTGAAAATGTTATACAGCCATGGAGTGTTGTTTTTCTTCCTCCAGGGCCTTACGCTTTTTTTCCACTCTTTTTTGATTGGTGTCAATGACCAATGTCAGTAGGCCGCCTACCGCACAGAACGTCATCATGATGACCATTGGGTTAGCAGTGCCATTATGGAAGACACTGACTGCTCCGGATACTACACCGCCCATGGCCATGCGCATACTGCCCATCATGGCAGCGGCACTCCCAGCATTTCTGCTGAATGGAGCCAGGGTCAGTGCTGCGGCATTGGGATTGCTCAATCCATGACCAGTAAGGAAAATAAACATCATTCCTATCAGTGTGTAAACATTTAGCCACCCATTCCAAACACCAAGAATCATCGCAAAGCCTATGATCGTCTGATAGGTCAGTGCTACTTTGATGATTTGCTGGCTGGTGAATTTCTTCAGCAGGATATGGTTCAGTTGTGTGGAGCCAATCATTGAAAAGGCCAACAGTGCAAAGATCCATCCATATTGCTGCTCGGTCACACCGTAAATGTTCATAAATACATCTGCGGAACCGGAGATGTAGGCAAATGGGGCAGCCCCGGCCACACCACCGATAAGCATATAAACCAAAAATTGGCGGTTTTTAGTTACCTCTACATATTTTTTTACAACCTGTTTTGGTCTCAGGGATACTTCGGCGTCAGGCATCGCCCCGTCAGGAAGGAAGAAATAAGCCGCCATCAAGATCACTACGGTGATTCCTGCCAAAATCATGAAAATGGTATGCCAATCATAATGGGCCGTTACAAATCCCCCAACGGTAGGGGCGATCATTGGAGAGACCGCTATGACCAACATCAAAAGTGCCATTGCCTGTGCGGTCTTATTGACTGGGAAAATGTCCCGTACCATTGCCTGAGCAGCCACCATTCCTGCACAGCCGCCAATCGCTTGGATAAAGCGCATTAATATCAAGTTTTCAACACTATTGCTCAAGGCACAGGCGACGGAAGCCACCACGTAGATCAGCAAGCCAATATATAAGGGTTTTTTTCTCCCAAATCGATCCAATAGGGGACCATAAAAAAGCTGACCAATGGCGATACCTACAAGATAACTGGTAAGGGAAAGCTGCACATTGGCGATGCTCGTTCCCAGGTTTTTCGCAATGGAAGGAAACCCAGGAAGGTACATGTCTATGGAAAAAGGGCTGATGGTACTCAAAGCCCCTAAAATCAAAATAACTACAAAATATTGCTTCTTGCTCATTCCCCTTCTGACATTTTGGATCAAAATAAACTTTGTCTTATCCCCAACACTAACTTGTTTAGCTTAGTTCGCAAATTTAAGGGTGTAGTATTGTTTTATTGTTAAAAATTATAAGGATTAATTGTGTAGGTAGAAAGTGATTGTGGTTTTTTTTGAAATTATCACGAGGATGGATAACTGGTTTTGTGGAATTTTATTTTGCATTTATGTGTTTTGTTGGTTTATTGTTTTTTTTACTGGCATTTGACTAATTTTCAAATATGATTAAAAACTGTCTATGAATAGAGTTTGAGGATTTTTATTCCAATCCCTAAAATGCCCCCATCCCCAGGGCAATCGCTTTTAAAAAAAATGTTGTATAAATCACAATTTCTAATGCGTTGTCATCCCGACTTGAGGAGGAATGACAACGGCATTGTTAGAATGGCGTAGCTAGTGGAATACGCAGTCGCTCATCTAAAAGCGATTTCCCTGCCCCCATTCCCTAAAGGGGAGCTTTAGAAAGTCCTCTTTAGGGGGGGAGGGGTGAAAACAGTTGATTTTTTCAATTTGACGATTGTTTTCTTGGACGCCAGAATTTTTTTTAAGTGTGGCGGGTGACGATTGAAATTATGATTTCACAGAATCGCACCAGTTATAATGGATTTCAGAAAATACCTTTTATTATCAATTGTATACATTTCCTAAATACGTTCGAAACAAATCCCTTATCTTAATTGCTTCTTGAGCCCTGTTACACGCTTTTGGTGGACGATAAACCTAGCTATAGCGATTTGTGAATAGCCTGTATGAGACAAGTGATTTTTTCACCCTAATTAATGTCCCTGTCAGCATGAAGTCGAGAATTCCTTTCTATTGCTTTTTTTTGTGGAGCATGATCCTTTGGTCAATACCTTCTGCCCAAGCTCAACTGACCACGGTGGGAAAGGAGTTTTGGGTAGGCTTTATGGATAATAATACTGATGGAAAGAATGGTAAGGCGGTGATAGTTATTTCTGCCAATGAAGCCGCCCAAGGTACTATCGACCTGAGTGCTATTTCGGATGGCTTAACTTATTCTTTTGATCTGGAGAAAGGGGAAAGTTACACTATGCGTATTCCGGAGTATGATCTTGATTTGTTGCATAGAGAATCTGGCCAGAAAGAAGACAAGGGCATCTTTGTTACATCATCAGGAAAGGTTTCTGTGTTTGCATTCAATGAACGGTTTAAAAGTGCTGATGGAACGGTGGTTTTGCCAAAGCGAACATTAGGAAAGGATTACTTGATCACCTCTCATTATGAAATTACGCCTAATACTACCCCCGGAGTAGATATGAACATCAACGATGAGAGCACTATGCTAGTAGTAGGGGTGGAAGACAATACCAAAGTGGAGATTACGCCTTCCGTGACCACAGTGGATGGAAAGCAGGGAGGGGTATCTTTTACCATCTCACTCAATGCCGGCGAAAGCTATCAATTAAAAGCAAAAGGGGACCTGACTGGAAGCCGGGTACGGGTACGTGATGATCAATTGTCCGATTGTAAGAATATAGCGGTTTTTGGAGGAAATAAATGGACAGGTGTCGGGGAATGCGGTTCTGCGCCCGATCATTTATTTCAGCAAATGTATCCAGTAAATACCTGGGGCAAATCCTCTATTCATATCCCGCTGAAAACCCGTTCGTCAGGGGAACTGGTAAAGGTGCTAGCTGCAGAAAATGGTACATCTGTAGCGGTCAATGGACAAGTTAAGGATGTCCTGAATGCAGGTGAATGGATGGCGATGGACATGGCTCCTGATGAGGTGGTCTCTATCAGTGGATCAAAGGACATTTCTGTTACTTCGTTTTCCAAAAGTAGAAATTGCAATAGCTCTCAAGATCCTTTTTATGCTTTTGGGGATCCTTTTATGGTGGCATTAAATCCATCAGAACGTTTACTGGAGGACGTGACATTTGAATCCATGAATATTGTCCAGATTGAATACCACTATATTAATATTGTTGTAAAGCATTCATCCACAGGCACCATGCGACTGGATGGTGAGGTCATTTCCCAGTCTTTTCAGCCAGTACCTGGCAATAGTGATTATGCATATGCACGAATAGAAGTGTCCGGAGGGGTCCATCGTTTGTCCAATCCGGATGGTTTTATTGCTTATGCCTATGGCTTTGGTGATTTGGAGTCCTACGGATATGCAGTGGGGGCCAACCTGGAAAATCTTGATTTTACGACTGACACCCATTATGAAGATTTCGAGGTGATTGGTGAAAATGTGACCTGCCTCGATGAAGAATTTACCTGGCAGATCATTCCCGAAAATCCGGCATTTGACTATTTTAACTGGTATATAGAAGGTTTGGAGGCGCCAAAGTCAGGGGCAGAAATACAGCACACTTTTGAAGAGCCGGGGACCTATCAGGTGACCGTTTATGCATCAAATGGCCCTACTACCTGCGACCATATAGAGGAAATAAGATTTGAGGTAGAGGTTATAGAGACCAGTGCGACAGTACGAGGAAGCGATTTTGTATGTGAAGGGATGGAAGCGATCACCTACGAAGCTATTGACATGGAAAATATCGATCATTTCGAATGGGAAGCAGTGGGAGGGGAGCTGGTCTCATCGGAAGGAAATACGGCCACTGTTCATTGGGATCTTGGAGCGGATAATGCAGCTCTTTCGCTGTTACCCTTTACAGCAGAGGGGTGCCCCGGTAGTCCAATCACGAAAGCAGTGAGCATCTGGAAGCCAGGGGTGCCACCTGCACCAGATGGGCCTTCTGAAGTGTGTTCTGATCCTCAAAATTCAACTCACTATTTTATAACGGATACCGAGGAAAAGCACCTGTACCAGTGGTTTGTGGAAGGAGGTGAAATCATTTCTTCTAGTGACAAGAGAGAAGTGGAAGTAAAGTGGAGCGCTTCTGCTACAAACAGGAAGATCTGGTATGAGACTTTTCATGAGGACTTTGCACAGTGTTCCGTGGTTTCTGATACCGTACAAGTCGAGATGCAAGTGGCCATTTCAGTAACAGAGACGATAAAGGATGTAGACTGTCATGGAGGTAGCTCAGGCGAAATAAGCTTGGAAGTGGCTGGGGGGAAGGGTCCCTATTCCTATTCGTGGAGCCATGATGACTCGCTGGGCAGCCCTACCGCTGCGGGATTGGAAGCTGGAAGCTATCAGGTGTCCATAACAGATGCGTTGGGATGTCAGTTTATTTATGATGATCTAAAGGTGAAGGAGCCCGATCAGCTGACCACTAAGGTAACATCCAATGCCGGTACGAGTTGCTACGAGACGGCAGATGCTGAAGTGATGATAAAGGTAGCAGGAGGAAGTCCTCCTTACAGAATGGATCGTGAAAGTGCCTTGATAGCTGGTGAGGAAATACGATTGGAGGCATTGGAAGCTGGAAAACACGAATTTATCATTTTCGATAGCAACGATTGTCAAATCAGTTTGGAGGTCAAGGTGCCAAAGCCTGCACCTTTGGAAGTAGAAGTAGATGTGCTTCGTAGGAGCTGTCCAGGGGAATCTGGTGGAGAGTTGCTGGCCGTGCCGTCAGGGGGGACAAATCCGTATCGGTTTACCTGGAACTATGGCGCAAGTGCCAATGCTGAGCTCACGGGGATTCCAAAGGGGGAGTACACTGTTACTGTCCAAGACGATCATGGATGTTTGGCCTTTGGTACGGCCTGGCTCCAAGAAGTAGCTCCCCAAGTAAGAATGCCCACCGGATATGATCCCAATGGTGAGGCAGTCAATAGGATCTATCAACCTGTTTCTAGCTGTCCAATTGATTTTATATTAAAAATTTACAACCGATGGGGAGAGCTGATTTATTCCGGATCCCAAGGGTGGGATGGTAGTGTAGATGGAGAAATGGTCACCGGTGATACCTATACTTATTTTTTGGAATACCAATATAGAATCGATGGAAACCAAATTAGCAGGCAAAAGCGAGGCATGTTTACCATCATCAACTGATCACATGAGCAGGGTCAATAGGTCGAGATTTTCATTAAGGTAATTGTATTTAAATCGGTTTTCTTTTAGACGGTCAAAGATTCCAGCGATATGATCAGGTTTTTTAAGTTCGATGCCGACCACAGCGGGGCCATTTTCACGGTTGTTCTTTTTGGTAAATTGGAAATAGGCAATATCATCATCAGGCCCAAGGATTTTAGAAACAAAATCATTGAGGGCGCCAGGGCGCTGGGGAAACTGGATCATAAAATAGTGTTTAAGCCCCTCGTAGATCAATGATCTTTCTTTGATCTCTGCTGTTCGCATGATGTCGTTGTTGCCACCACTGACTACACAGACTACATTTTTGCCCTTGAGTTTATCCTTGTCGTACAGGGAAAGGGCCGCCAAAGTCATGGCTCCTGCTGGTTCTACTACGATGCCTTCATTATTATAGAGGTTTAGGATGGTGGTGCAGATCCTGCCTTCCGGCACCAGTAACATTTCGTCCAAGTTTTTACGACAAATTTCGAAGGGAATATTACCCACTTTTTTTACCGCCGCTCCATCAACAAATCCATCAATTTCATCCAAAACAGTGTTTTTTAGGTTTTGAATAGAAGTCAACATGGAGGGAGCTCCTTTGGGTTCTGTTCCGATCAACTTGGTTTCAGGACTGGTTTGCTTGAAATATGTGCTCACTCCAGCTGCCATACCCCCTCCGCCAATGGGAAGGAATAGATAGTCCACTGGGAAATCAGCATCATCCAGTATCTCCTTCGCAATAGTGCCTTGTCCTTCAATGACTTTCGGGTCGTCAAAAGGGTGAACGAACACAGCGCCTTTTTCCTCACAATAAATGGCTGCCGTTTGGTAAGCATCGTCATAGGTATCACCTGAAAGCACGATTTCAACCAATTCTTTTCCAAATAATCTCATCCGGTTGATCTTTTGGGCAGGGGTGGTGGATGGGATGAAGATGGTGCCTTTGATGCCCAGCTTTTTGCAGGCAAAGGCTACCCCTTGGGCATGGTTTCCCGCACTGGCGCAGACCACTCCTCGGCTTTTTTCTTCTTCGGAGAGAGAACTTATTTTATGGTAGGCACCTCTGATTTTATAGGATCTTACCGCCTGCAGGTCCTCTCTTTTTAAGTACACATGACAGCCGTACTCATCACTTAACTGTTCGTTAAACTGGAGCGGTGTGGTATTCAGCACTTCTTTGAGTGCTTCACTTGCTTCGATGATGCCTTGAAAAGAGACCTGATTCATGGTGAGCGTTTTTATTGGGTAAATGGATCACAAATATACGGGCTTATATAGGCTTGAGGAAATTTCCATTGTATTATGAAAGAGGAAGAGAGAAAACTTCTTGGCTTTTTCATGTCTGCAACGTCGATGTTAGATAAATATCGAAAATTATTAAGCTGAAAAAGAGGGTACTAAATGTTAAAGTGGTATTTTTTTTGACGTAGGTTTTGCAATAAAAACAAGAACTACTACCTTTGCATCACTTCAAACGAGGAGTTGATATAAGAATTGAAATATAAACAAGCAAAATCCTTCAGTTTTCGCAGAATACATAGGTTTTGTTGTAAAAATAATGTGAATCAGTTGGTTAGAAAATTTCGACCTGTCGGGAAAGTCGCTGATTTGATTTCACAAAGAATATAAACGGAGTGGTAGTTCAGTTGGTTAGAATGCCTGCCTGTCACGCAGGAGGTCGCGGGTTCGAGTCCCGTCCATTCCGCTTAGATATTTTATTCTTATTTCATAAACAATAGTGAAAATTCAGTTGGCCAGAAAGTCCCGACGTATCGGGAAGATTTCCAATCTGGGGTCACTAAGAAAAAATAATGGAGTGGTAGTTCAGTTGGTTAGAATGCCTGCCTGTCACGCAGGAGGTCGCGGGTTCGAGTCCCGTCCATTCCGCAAAAGCCTCACGAAAGTGGGGCTTTTTGCATTTATAGGATCATTAAATATTCTAAGGGCAGGTAAGGTTTCCATTCATTTGGTATGTCGCCACGAAGTCGCCAAGATACGAAGTGTTTTGTAGGAGGATTTCAACGTTCATGAAAAACAAACAGCTTTGGGTTTTAGAGAATCTTTGTGTCCTGGTGGCTTATTATTTAATCCATCATTAAAATAGTGAAGGTTAAATGTATTCACACCAATCATGTTCTATGCTCCTCTGTGCTTAACGTCAAATCATGTCTGAAAAAACAACTTCAGTAGGCGCTATCACAACTTCTATCCAGGCTTTTATTTTTTATTATGTAAAACTTTATTCTAATATAATTAGGTAAACGGCCAAATATTAGTCATAACGGTAAAAAAACCAAATCAAGTTGTTCCAACCGTTTCTAAAACCATTTTTGAGCTTCTGTCCAAACTCTGTCTCGTTTGGTATACTCTTATAGAAAGTCATGGTTAAAGTCGATAATGAACCCTGTCCTGATCCCTATCGGTATCCTGACGACAGATCGGGAAAGGATCTTTTCAATCTGATCAGTTGGTTAGAAAGTCCCGACGTGTCGGGAAGGTCGCGGGTTCGAGTCCCGTCCATTCCGCAAAAGCCTCACGAAAGTGGGGCTTTTTGCATTTATAGGATCATTAAATATTCTAAGGGCAGGTAAGGTTTCCATTCATTTGGTATGTCGCCACGAAGTCGCCAAGACACGAAGTGTTTTGTAGGAGGATTCCAAGTTTCATGAAAAACAAACAGCTTTGGGTTTTAGAGAATCTTTGTGTCCTGGTGGCTTATTATTTAATCCATCATTAAAATAGTGAAGTTTAAATGTATTCACACCAATCATGTTCTATGCTCCTCTGTGCTTAACGTCAAATCATGTCTGAAAAAATAACTTCAGTAGGTGGTGTTGAGTTAAAAACTCAATGTTAGTGGTTCCACAGTATAGCTGTCGGAACAACAGGTAAAAAAACAAACTTATACCTTGGCTTTTAATACAGAATCTTTGTGGCAAAAGAACAAAAAGGAAACTACTGTCACAAAAAACACCCAGTGCTTTTGTCGGATGACAGTAATTTTTATTCCTAATCTGTGCAGACTTTGCGGTACTGCGGTTGATTAGGCGAGAAGGTCTTAAAGTAGTAATAGTGGCAGATGACTAATTCATTATTTCCAATTCTTATTTCGTCATTCAATACCTCTGAATCTCAGCGGTCAATATACGAGTGGTCTAGTCAAAGTCATCTTGGAAGACAGTTTCACCTTTTGCTCCTTCCAGCCGGACATAGTCGACAGAACCGGTTCCATTGAAAATATAGGTAAGTGCCATGATGTCTCCGAAGTCCTCTTGAAATATTTCCTGGAACAGGTGCTCTCCGTTTAGGATTATTTCAGCGTGTTTATTTTCTACTTTGATGTTTATTTCCTGCCAATTATATACATCCACACCCAAACTCGAGAGGTTGTTTTCATTTCCGGAACGGATGATCTCTCCCATCTTGTAGCTGGCGTTTCGCTCGCATCCTTTGTTTTGGAGATTAACCCAAAAGATATGTTTTTCAGTTACTACCATAATCTGCATAAAGGGACAGGCATCACTCGTTATATGATCTAATTTAATGCGGGATGTTAGGTTAAAGTGGTCTGAAGAGGTATGGAATATCCGACTGTTAATGGTTCTGGTCTCGAACTGGCGGGAGAAATCGATGTTCTTTTTCCTGAGTAGCTCTTCACTGATATGCAGGTACCCGTTGCTGGTAATGTGTTCGTTTTTAAAGGTGATTGATTGCCTGTCTCGGTAGTTGTAATACAGATGGGGTTCCCAGCCGTTACTTAGTATATGCACAGGCTGCATGGCAAGGACGCTATCATTTGCTATCAAGCGCGCCCGATGATAACCAGCTTCGTAATAAATAGCTGAGTAGGTATTGCCTTCGGGGTCGAGGGGAACCCGGTGCAAGGGGTTCCAGGATTGCTGTATGAAAAAGCTGTCAGCGGCTACTTGGGATAGATCGTAGTTGAAAATAACGGTGGTCGGTGTGCCAGAGAGAACGGTCTTTTGGGCAGAAAAATGGACGGAACCATCCACTTGTACTTTATGGGGCCGGTTTTCCAGCTTGATTATCAGCGCGATTGCCAAGGCAGCGGCCAGGATCAAAGCGGGAATAACGGCAAACAAGGCATTCTTTTTGGAATTGATATTTCCAGCCTTCGGGTGGTTATGCAGTTTGAAGTCCTGCCAGTCACGATAGTCCAATACCGCGGCCAGGGCATTTAATGTCGCCAGCTGGGGACTTTGCTTGAAGTCATCCTTCCAAAGGCGTTTTAATGTCGACAGGCTTAAGACGACCCCTGTCTTCTCTTCTATGTTCTGGCTCAGTAGCTCAAGGTCTCGTTGGGTATACCTGCTACCATTACCGAAGATAAATTTTTCTTCGATTTGCTTTCTGCATAAGGCAATATATTGTTGCTCTGAAAATGACATGGAGGCTATCACTTACCCCGGGACTTTAACCTCAATTTGACCGGACTTTGAACCGGCTTTGATCGATGCTTATTGACCCAGAGATCTATGTTTGCTTTCATAATCAAAAATATCAAGATCATGAAAATAATCTGCATGCTTTCAACAATTTTATTGCTGACTATCGGACATTTGTTGGCTCAGTCCCGAGTGGAAACACCGCTGATAAACAGAAATAACTTTACGGAATTCAACCGTAAACCTACTTATGAGAAGGAAGGAGTCTATTTGGATGCAAAAAGCGGTAGTGGAATATTATGGCTGAAGGATTCTCTTTTCGGGAACGGTATTATCGAGCTGGAGTTAAAAGGCAAGAATATTCCGGGACGGAGCTTCGTAGGAGTTGCCTTTCACGGTAAGGACTCAACAACCTACGATGCTATCTATTTCCGACCTTTCAACTTCCGCAATCCGGAAAGGAATGGCCACTCTGTTCAATATATCTCCCTGCCGGGAAATGACTGGTCCACGTTGCGGGAGAAATTTCCAGGGAAATACGAAAACCGAATTGAACCCCTGCCTGACCCTGTGGACGATTGGTTTCATGCCAGGATTGTAATCGATTATCCCGAAATAAGGGTTTATGTAAACCACGCAGCCCAGCCAACATTAGAAGTAGGCCAGCTCAACGACATGGATGAGGGAAAACTTGGCTTTTGGGTAGGCAACGGATCGGATGGATGGTTCAGAAATTTAAAGATCACCCAGGGGGATTGACTTATAGATTGGGAAATAGCTTAACACAAAACCGCTGTGTCCTTGGAGGTTTTAAGGTTTAATGTTGGGAGAATTAGTTCAGGCATTTTTGTAAACCGCCATGATACCGGATCTTTTATTCATAATTTCTACGCCCCTGTTAACTCCGCAGTTAGCATAAGTGTTCTCTTTTTGAGGCAGCATGAAATTTCTCTTTTCAGAAGGTTTTACCTGAAATATGACTATTTTAGGTAAAACTTTTCTTGTGGTTTAACTGGAAATTCCTAATACCTATGAAATTAGTGCTGAATTTTATCAATAAGACCCTAAAAGGAGGGGTGTTTTTTCTTTTGCCATTGATGCTCGCATATGTGCTTTTGGAAAAAGTACTGCATCTACTACAGCCCTTGGCTTACAAACTTTCCGAATGGTTAAATCCCGATCATGATAAGATCCTTGATTTTAGTTATATACTGACAACTTTTTTTATTATTGTTCTCTGCTTTTTTTTTGGTCTGATAGCGGCATCAGCTGTGGGAGCTTCCTTTGTCACTTGGATAGAAAATAATATCCTTACCATGTTTCCAGCTTACCGTTTGATGAAAAGCACTTTTCAATCAGCAGCTGGAATACGGGAAAATAAAGACTTGCCTGTGGTACTGGTGCCTATGGACGGTCTTGTTTTGGCTTTTTTGGTGGATGAGCTTCCAGAAGGTGATAAGTTGGTGTTTGTTCCAGGATCACCGGATCCATGGTCAGGTAATTTGATCATCTATAAAGCCTCCCAAGTGAAGCCTACCAACATGACTCAGCCTGAAGCGTTAAGAATTCTTAAACAAACCGGCATTGGTGAAACAGACAAATTTATTAAGGGTATTTACCAGGACCAAGTAAAATAACAATGGTTTGCCAGTAGAATAAAAGCGATTAAGTGGAACTATTGAATTTGTCTTATTTTTTGTAACAATAGTGAAGGAATTCAAGTTGTTGATTTTAAAACAATTATCCTTATATTTCGCCAAATCTGTAAATCAGCATAGGCCATATTTGGAAAGACAGTTGGGCCAATGATTTTACTTCGGGATAATCTTTTTATCTTTGTTGTGTTAAAAAATGTAAATATGGTCTTAGAATTTGAAAAGCCAATTGCTGATTTAGAGCTTAAACTTCAAGAAATGAAGGAATTGGCTAAAGGCAAGCAAATCGATTTGTCAGCCGATATTGAGTCTTTGGAGGAAAAAATACAAACTTTGAAAAAAGAAACATTCCAAAATTTAACCAGATGGCAACGGGTACAGTTGTCCAGGCACGCGGATCGGCCTTATTCACTTGATTACATATACGAAATTACCAATGATTTCATAGAGCTCCATGGTGATCGTACCGTGAAAGATGATAAAGCCATGATCGGCGGACTTGGAGATGTCAATGGTAGATCGGTGATGTTTATTGGACAGCAAAAAGGAAGAAATACCAAACAGCGTCAGGAGCGTAATTTTGGTATGGCTAACCCTGAGGGATATAGAAAGGCCCTTCGTCTGATGAAAATGGCCGAAAAATTCGGCAAGCCCATCGTTACCTTGATAGATACCCCAGGTGCATTTCCTGGTTTGGAAGCAGAAGAAAGAGGGCAAGGAGAGGCCATCGCCCATAATATCAGGGATATGTTTATGCTGAAAGTTCCCGTGATCTGTATTATCATTGGTGAAGGGGCTTCCGGTGGAGCATTGGGCATCGCCATTGGTGATAAAGTAATGATGCTGGAGAACTCTTGGTATTCAGTGATTTCACCTGAAAACTGCTCTACCATCCTTTGGAGAAGTTGGGATTATAAGGAACAAGCTGCTGAAGCGCTGAAATTGACAGCTTCGGACATGCTGGGCAATAAGCTGGTGGATAATATTATCCCTGAGCCCCTAGGTGGTGCGCATAAGGATATGAAAGCCATGGCGGTAAACCTTAAGGCAGCGATTACAAAGGCATTGAATGAATTGGATAAAATAAAACCAGAGAAGCGAATTGAACAACGAATCAATAAGTTCTCTGCGATGGGCGTAGTAAAGGAATAAACCAGTATTAACTCCCAGAAAAAAGCCTCTGTAAACAGCAGAGGCTTTTTTGTCTGTAGGTGTTTTATAATACTGATGAATAATCATATTGGTGTGAACCCAGAAAAACAACAGGGCTATGAAACTTCATGTGATCAATACAGGCTTTTTTAAATTGGATGGCGGGGCCATGTTTGGTGTGGTGCCCAAGACACTGTGGCAACGTACCAATCCTGCCGACAAAAACAATATGTGTACTTGGGCAATGCGTTGTTTGCTCGTGGAAGAAAGGGACCGCCTTGTATTAATCGATAATGGAATAGGCAATAAACAAAATGACAAATTTTTTTCACATTATTATCTGCATGGAGATTTCAGTCTTGATGGCTCTTTGAAAAAGGCGGGATTTCAGGTGGATGATGTAACGGATAATTTTTTAACCCATCTTCATTTTGACCACTGTGGAGGAGGGGTTCGGTACAAGGCCGGAACAGAGGAACTTGAAATGACCTTTAAGAATGCCCAGTACTGGAGCAATGAAGATCACTGGAAGTGGGCCACAGTCCCCAATGCACGTGAGAAAGCGTCGTTTTTGGAAGAAAATAT
The DNA here is from genome assembly GCF_006575665.1 of Echinicola soli. Lineage (NCBI taxonomy): Bacteria > Pseudomonadati > Bacteroidota > Cytophagia > Cytophagales > Cyclobacteriaceae > Echinicola > Echinicola soli. Next base: position 4,295,033 of record NZ_CP041253.1, on the reverse strand, counting down.
TTTACCGATGCAGGAAAGTGGCCAATTGAATTTTCTCGATCCTGATAAAGGAGAGTTGTTTTCAGGTTTTAGCTTCTTTACAGCTGATGGCCACACGGATAAACAGATGATACCGCGAATCCAATACAAGGGAAAAACCATTATCTTTGCAGCAGACCTGCTTCCTTCCGTAGGCCATATACCACTGGCTTATGTCATGGGATACGATACACGGCCCTTGATAACCTTGAAAGAAAAACAAGCGTTTTTGGAGGAGGCAGCGAAAAATGAATATATCCTTTTTCTGGAGCATGACCCTGTCCATGAATGCTGTACAGTGAAAATGACCGAAAAGGGTGTAAGGCTGGACAAAACATTTTCACTGAGTGAGCTCTAATCATAATATCGGTATAGCACTTTCGGGTGGTGGGGTGAGGGGAATTGCCCACCTTGGCATTTTGAAGGCATTGGAAGAGATTGGCATTAAGCCAAGCAGGGTTTCGGGGACCAGTGCCGGAGCAATTGTGGGTGCACTTTATTGTCAAGGATTGAAGCCTGATGCGATCCTCGATATTATCATAAACACCAATTATTTCAAGTTTATGAGGCCGGCTATCAGCTGGACAGGAATTCTTAAAATGGATTCTTTGAAACAGCTTTTTGAAGTGCATTTGCCAGAAAACACGTTTGAAAGCCTCGAAATTCCCTTAAGCATCACAGCAACTGAAATCAGTAGAGGGAAAGTGGTGTATTTTTCCCAAGGAGAACTGATCAAGCCATTGATGGCCTCTTGTTGTATTCCGGGGATTTTTGATCCCATACAGATCGATGGTAAGTTCTATATAGATGGTGGGGCATTGAACAATCTGCCAGTAGAGCCTCTTGAAGGTCGCTGTGATGATATCATTGGTATAAACTGTAACCACCTTCATGAAGAAACCAATGTCTCCAATATGAAAAGGTTAATCGAGCGCACCGTGATCATGTCCATGAATTATAATGTATATACCCGTAAAAATAAATGTGACTTTTTTATCGAGCCACAGGGCCTTGCACGTTATGGGGTTTTTGATATCAAAAAAGCAGCAGATATCTTTGCAGCAGGATACGAATCCGCTCAGCGTTTTATCACCTATAATGAGGGCTTGATGAAGCTGGGTGAAGTAAATCAATAAAAGGAAACTTGATGATGAAGTTATTGTCTCGGTTGGTTTTTTGGCTTACCGGTTGGAAAGTGAAGGGGAATTTTCCCGAAGGCTTAAAAAAAGCCGTTATGGTGGCGATCCCGCATACCAGTAATTGGGATTTGTTGTATGCTCGCGCAGCCTTTTATATCTTGGATGTACCGGTGCGGTTTACGATCAAAAAAGAGGTTATGGTAGGACCTTTGGGATGGCTTATTAGAGGGCTAGGAGGCATTTCTATTGATAGGAAGCGGATAGCAGGCAAGCGGAAACAAACGTATACTGAGGCAATGATCGAACTTATCAAAACGAGTGATGAACTGGTAATCATGGTCACTCCCGAAGGAACCAGAAGCTATGCCAAGCGTTGGAAATCCGGGTTCTATCATGTGGCCGATGGCGCAGGGGTACCGATTGTTATTGGATTCTTGGACTATAAAAAGAAACATGCCGGAATAGGCCCTGCAATATACCCTAATGGTGATCTGCAAGGGCAGATGGAAGAGATCAAAGCCTTTGGTAGAAATGTAACCGGCAAGTATCCCGAGCAAGGAATTCTTTAAGCGTACATTTCTCGGTGAAGGTTATTATCAAGTAGATGATAGCTTTATCAGTTGGATTTTTTTACACATTAAGGTTGCGTATGTGATTGTGAAGGCATACATTTTGTTTTGTTTCTATAAACTAACGCCTTATGATAAAGAAGCTTAGAAAGTTTACCATTTTTACGATACTTATTGATAGTGTCAAGGGATTTGGACAAAGTGACTCCATGACGTTCGCGGCGAGTATAGCGTTTTATACGATCTTCAGCATGCCTGCCTTATTGATTATAGTGCTAAATATTGGGGCTACATTTTACAATAAAGGAGAAGTCCGGGATGAACTGCTGACACAACTATCCGATCTTAGCGGCATGGAGATGGCCAACATGCTGGATGAGATCATTTATAATGCGACGTTGGATGTGGATGGGTTTTGGGCCAGTACCATAGCGATTGGGGTGTTACTTTTTAGTGCCACTACGGTTTTTGTGAGTTTGCAGAATAGCATTAACCATATTTGGCATATTAAACCAAAGCCCCAAAAAGGATTGATCAAGTTTATCGTCAACCGCTTGCTTAGCTTTTCGATGGTGGCTTCCATTGGATTTGTATTGTTGATTTCATTGGTGATTGATACGGCTATTGTTATCTTTTTCAATGAGCTATCGACGCTTTTTGATGGACTTTCCAGCTATTTGGCTGCCATAACCAATTTTGTTATCACTCAGGCCATGATGGTTTTGATTTTTGGATTGATGTATAAAATATTACCTGACGCCCAGGTGAAGTGGCGATCCGTTTGGCTAGGTGCTATTTGTACGATGCTGCTTTTTGCCTTGGGTAAATACCTGATTGGATTTTACTTGGGAAACAGTGATATAGGAAGTGCTTATGGAGCGGCTGGTTCGCTGGTGATCTTTTTAGTTTGGGTATATTATTCTGTGATCATTTTCCTCTATGGAGCTCAGGTCACCTTCTATATTGCCGAAAATACAGGAAGGGGCATACGTCCAGTAAGAAATGCCGTGAAGATAGAATTAAAGGAAATAGACAATACCGATGAGGAGAATTAGCTGGTAAATCCACCGTCCACGGTAAAGATACTGCCTGAGATATAACTCGCAGCAGGAGAGGCGAGAAAAAGTGCTAATGCAGCTATTTCTTCGGTTTTTCCAAGTCGCTTTAAAGCGAGTCTTTTCATGATTACATCCATAATTTGGTCATTGTCCCAAAGGGCTTTGCTAAAATCCGTTTTGATGATTCCTGGACATATGGCGTTTACACGGATCTTTTGTTGTCCCCATTCCTTGGCGCATACTTTTGTCAGGGAGTGGAGGGCGGATTTGCTTACACTGTAAATGCCCAGTTGAGGCTCTGGGGACAGGGCCCCAATAGAGCTGATATTGATGATGGATGCCTGTGAAGACTTCCGTAGATGGGGGAGGCATAGCTTGGAAAGCTCAAAGGGGGCTTTTACGTTCACATCCATGATTTTATCAAACAGTTCTAGTGAAGTTTCATGGACAGGCCCAAAATAAGGATTGGTTCCGGCATTATTTACCAAGATGTCTATTTGTCCGTATGCATTGACCGTTTGCTTCACTAAATGTGACAGTTCCTCTGGTCGGCCTACATTGCAGGCTATTCCCATGATGTCGTAGCCTTTTGCATATAATTTTTTAGCGATTTCATCTAATTTCTCTTGGTGTCTACTGCAGATGACTACTTTTGCTCCAGCAGCAGCAAAAAATTCAGCTATACTTAAGCCAATTCCTTTACTTGCACCAGTAATGAGTGCTACTTTATTGTTTAGAGAAAACAATGACGATAGATCCATTTGATTACAGGTTTTGATCATGAAAAATTGTTTGATTAAGATAGAAAATTTAGCGAAATAGTTTGGGTGATTTGGTGTTATTTTTTCAAAAAATAGTCTTTTCTAGGCAGTTTGTAATTAGACTCAAGAGGAGACAGGGATCCGTATCGGTATTCAATTTGAATGAAATGGCATTCAGTAACGATGTCTTGAAAAGCCCGGTCCGCTAAAGGAACAACTCTGGGTGAAACAAGGGAATTCAAATCTTCCAGTTTTACCAGCAATTACCGGATCAAACAATGGGGCTAATCACATAGGTATATTGCGTCTTTGAGTCCCCAACAATGGAAGCCACCAAGATTCGGAACTGCCTGTTGTTCCGTCAGCTGTGCCGGGGAACGTGGAGCATTGAATTTTTAATCCAATTCCACATCGATTGTATATCCGCCAAGCGATTCGGCTGTATCCAAGATACAACTAAACCTTTTTGCGCCTTAGTGCTTTTGTGGTCCTAAAAATGGAAGCCACAGAGATACTAAGCCACCAGATCATTTGCCGCTATCCACCTTCCTCCAATTACCTTGATAGCGCCTTCATGATTCCGTTATATAGGTCTAGAATAAGCTGCCTTGGACGGCTTTTGGCCTTTGTGCCTGAATAGTGCCTTTCAGCATTTCGTGGATCAGTTTGATAAAGCCATTTTTCCAGTTCTCTTGACTGATCTTAACTTCTTTTTTCTCATACTCGATAGGTCCCATTAGGCGCTCATAGCCGATCATCATCGTCCAGATAGTATAAAAGGTGATTTCCGGCTGCAAGTCCGGCCGCATGGAGCCGTCTCTTACCCCATGGGATATTAATTGAATACCGATTTTTGCGGGATCATGGTGGATTTCGAGCAGTTCATTGAAGTTTGGACTGTCCAGAATTAGGGGATCCATTAGCTTCTTTTTCTCAGGATCATTGTACTGTGCCATTAGGCCCATGAAATTCAAAATGGCTTCTTGGTACATCTTGTTCTCCGTCGTAAATTGGATAAACTGATCGATCAATATGGTGATCAGGTCAATCCCTGATTTTCCTTTGGTCTTTTGTGTATCCCTGAAGATTTCCTTTAGTTGTTCGTAGGCCTTTTTGGTCACGGCCATATAAAGGTCTTCTTTGTTTTTATAATAAAAATAAATCAGCCCCTTGCTCATTTTGGCTTGTTTCGCTACTTCATCCATTTTGGTGGCATGATAGCCTTTAGAGGCAAATAGACTAATAGCAGCCTCCAGAATTTCTTTTTCCTTTTTTTGTCTTTCGTAAACTCCCATTGCACTAAAAAGTATTTATGTTAAACCGAGTTTAAAGATATTGAACTTTATTTAAAATCGATAATGGTTCAAACTAAAAATTACCAAAATTATGCCAATACCTTGTTGGTTATCTAGCCTGATAATGTAATTACTGGATTTGTGATCAGTGGTTTATATTTGAAAAAAATCAGAAAACTTAAATCAGGGTTAATATAGGTAAATAGAGACTGTCTCCAATGAAAACCGATATGGCAAGTAGTGATACCATACATACGCCATTATGAGACAGTCTCTGTCAGTAGGTTAGTTGATTATTTTGATGATAAAATAATTCTTTTTGCCTTTCTGAACGAGAAGGTATTTTCCCTGAAGGAGTTCCAGTCCATCTGTAGTGTCCTGTGGATCGGAGAGCTTGTTTTTATTGATGCTCACACCGCCTCCTTGGATCATTTTGCGAGCTTCACCTTTTGAATTAAAGATGACTCCCTGGCCTTTTTCTCCAAGTAAGTCGAGGACGCCATCAATTTCTTCAAATTCAGTTTTAGTCAATTCCACTTGGTCAACACCATCAAATACCTGAAGAAATGTCCGCTCATCAAGGGCTGCCAAGTCTTCGATGGATGACTTTCCAAAAAGGATGGAAGAAGCCTTCAAAGCCATTTCATAGTCTTCCCCAGAGTGGACCATGATGGTGATTTCCTTGGCAATTTCCTTTTGGAGAATCCTCAGGTGAGGGGCTTCTGCATGTTCTTTTTCCAGACCTTCGATGGTAGCCTGCTCCAATGTGGTGAAAATGCGGATATATTTGGAAGCGTCTTCATCAGAAACATTCAGCCAAAATTGGTAAAATGCATACGGAGAAGTTTTCTCTGGATCCAGCCAAACACTTCCTCCTTCGGTCTTGCCAAATTTGGAACCATCTGCTTTGGTGATCAAAGGAACGGTAAGCGCAAAAGCACTGCCTCCCTCTTTTCTTCTGATAAGTTCTGTTCCGGTGACGATATTTCCCCATTGGTCAGATCCTCCCAGCTGCATGGTGCAGTTTTTATTTTTCCACAAGTGGTAAAAATCATACCCTTGGATAAGCTGATAAGTGAATTCCGTAAACGACAGGCCATTGCCATCCTCAAGCCTACGCTTTACGCTATCCTTGGCCATCATGTAGTTTACGGTGATGTGTTTGCCCACATCTCTGATAAATTCCAAAAATGAAAATTCAGCCATCCAGTCATAATTGTTCACCAATTCAGCTTTGTTGGCTTGGTCATCCTCGAAGTTGAGGAATTTGCCCAACTGCTTTTGGATACCGGCGATATTTTTATCCAATGTCTCTTTATCCAAGAGATTTCGCTCAGCAGATTTGAACGAAGGGTCTCCGATCATGCCCGTCGCTCCACCTACCAATGCGATGGGCTTATGGCCGGAACGCTGAAAGTGGAGAAGGGTCATCACACCCACCAAATGTCCTATATGCAAAGAATCTGCCGTGGGATCAAAGCCCAGATAGGCTGAGGTGATGCCTTTGTTAAGGTGCTCTTCCAATTCCGGAGTCATGTCCTGGACCATGCCTCGCCAACGCAGCTCTTCAATAAAGTTGTTCATGGTATCTTTGAGTATTTTCGATCAATTTTAAGCTGCAAATATAGGGTTTCTTGGGAGAGAAAGGAAAATTAATGAAACATAGATAACGTTGATCTCTATAAGCTAAATTTCAGCGTGATTTTTACCTCCTGATCTTTGTTTCTTTTTTGCTCCAGCTCAAAAAAGGAACAAATAAAACCCGCTGCGGTGAGCTATTTGACTAAACCTAGGTTCAATGCCGCTTAGTCAACGTATGTCCCCGGTAACCATGCGGGGCTGACGACAGATCCTTTCCCGATCTGTCGGGGTCGGAATGACAGCTTGGTCACTGCCTGCTCTTATCTAAACGGCATTAATTCCGGGCTAAATCAACGCCAGCACTCACACAGGTAAGCTCCTCCATTTAGGCAGCTAGCTACCTTTTTGTACTGATCTGCATCAGGTCTATACGGTTGCTGGACAGGCACGCCTGCGCCTGTTCCATCCCGCTTCTTTGATTTTTTAATCTGAAGAATTTCTCGACGCTCTGCGTCGGGGTAGTTCATTACTGGCGTCCGACTAAATTTCAAATATGATCAAAAACTGTCTTTAAATAAAAATTTGAGGGTTTTTATTCCAATCCCTAAAATAACCCCTTTAGGGGATATAGGGGTGAAAACAGTTGATTTTTTAAATTTGACGATTGTTTTCTCGGACTCCAGGAATTTTTTAAGGTTCTATATGGAATACTGTGGGTAAATTATCCACGGGACTGTCCCACTTGTGCGGATAGATCAGGGATCAAGCGGAAAAGCTGGGGGGATTAGGGTTGGTTTCGATAGCACGCAGATGATGCAGATTAATAAGATTTACGCTGATTTTTTTATACTGGAGCACGCATTCCTATTGCTAAATTAAAGAGAAATATGCTTACCAAAACCACCTGGAAATCTCTCATCTTCCAGAAATATTGCTTGGTCCTCAAAATGTGCTAAAAAGGAGGCAAGCGAAAAAGTTGAGGGCATGAATCCCTTTATTTTAAAAGGATTTCTTTTTTGTTTTTTTGCCACAAAGATTCTAAGACCCAAAGCTGTTTGTTTTCCATGAAATTTGGAATCCGCCTACAAAACACTTCGTGTCTTGGCGACTTCGTGGCGACATACCAAATGAATATAAATCTTCTCCCGCCCCCAGAAATATTGCTTGATCCTAGATCAGGGGAATAGTTTTGTTCCTACGGCACAAAGCCCCCTGGAGGCAACCTGATTTTACCAGGCTTAAATACCTAGTGGCATTGGCCAGGACTCCCTTCTCACTATTTTAGCCGACAGAAGTGTCAGCAGGGATGCTCCGTTAGGAGCATTGGCTTGGTACCAGAAATTGGATACAGCATCCTAACAGTGCCGTAGGTACTGACCATGGGCAAGGAAAACATATATCATTATCGACTGCATCAGGAGCATGGGTACCCAAATTCATCCGTCCACGCGATGCTTCGATCTCCATAGCCCGCTAGTGCTCAGTTTACCCATAGTAAATCTTTAATGTCAATTATCTCTAGACAGGTCACAAAATCCTTCACTTACGAAGGATTGTGAAACAGTTGTGAAAAAAGCGGCCTTGAATATTTGCCCACTATAAATCCATATGGAGCGGTAAATTTAGATTCGAAATAAATAACCTATTTTACCTGTCACAGCGAAAGGATTCTTTGATCTTTTTTATAACTTAAATAAACATCTTTTAGCAAAGGGATTTTACCCGTTTTTGATATATTTTCTTACGTAAATAACCAAACATGAGTACCTTTAGAAGTGAACTGATCTTAGAAGAAAATCCGACGAAAATCAATAAGGAAGCAAAAATCATGTCTTTGGGATCAGGCTTTTCATCGCTGATGGACCAAAACCTGAGACAGTATGGCCTGGATATTACCAGTAACCCTTTTGGTCGGATATATAATCCCATCAGTCTCTTTCACCATATTGAATTACTGGGCAGGCATGCTGAGCTAGATGCGACAATGCTGACCGAATACGAGGGAAACTGGAACCACTTTCAATATGATTTCCTTAGAAAACAATCTTCGGAGGAAGAACTGATGGAAAATATTAAAGCCCAGGTCCAGGTGATGCAGGAAAATTTCAAGAAGCAGGAATTTTTGATGATCAACCTGGGTACGGCCTATGTGTTCAGGCATCTTGAATCAAAAAAAGTAGTGGCCAATTGTCACAAGGCACCTCAAGAGCTGTTCGAAAAAGAGCTACTAACACCTGATAAAATACTTGAGGCCTTCAGGCATATCTATCCGCAACTTAACCATATCAAAAATATCATTTTTGTGCTCAGTCCTGTGATGCATACCAAAGACACAATCACGCTGAATTGTGTCAGTAAGTCGGTGTTGAGGGTGGCCATTCACCAGATTGTTAATGAATTCCCAGAGGTAAAGTATTTTCCGGCATATGAATTACAGATCAGTGATTTGCGGGATTACCGGTTCTATGAGCGGGATTTGCTACAGCCCAATGACTTGGCAATCGAGTATATTACCTCGAAATTCAACGAAGCTTATTTCGATTCCAAGCTTTTGGAAGCTTCCCGAAAAATGGATGACATTCTTCAATCACTAAATAACCTGCCCTATAATCCACAGAGCAGGGACTATGTCTTTGAGGTAAACCAAGCGATCAGCAAGCTCAAAGGATTGGATAATTATCTGGATCCCAGAATGGCCATTGAGGAACTGGAAGGAAAGTTGAAAAGGGATTGAAGGTTATAGGTTGTCGAATTGTGGAACGATATACAGACTGTCTAAGGCGCAATTCCATTCATCCCAATCCTCTGCGCTCCCCACACTTCTGCGGTTAGTAAGGACTAAAAATTCCTAAGGATTGGAAGATTGTGCCAAAGGCATGCCCATGGCAAAAAAATGCCTAATTCACCATTTATCATTCACCATTCAAAATCTTTGCTGTTCGGCGATTATCGAATTAATTATTTTCTTTTCATTACCAAGACCAGCTTGTCTCCGCGAGGACTGGCAGCGAGACGGCTGATGTCACCGTAACCCGGCATGGATACCACGGCAATTTTTTCCCATTCCATGCTTTTGTTTACTTTTTTGATGTACAATTCTTGTCCTTTGGCCATGATAAGGGTGTTTTTATCAATCCATGTAAAATCATCACTTTGTCCCAAGGCCACCCCATGATTGCCAGCTATTTTTTCTTCCAGATCATAGGATTTAAGCTCAAACGTTTCTTTTCCGTTAAGGACCACACTGGTGCCTTTGTCGATATAGGTGATTTCGCTGGTTTTTGGTCTTTTCTGGATGCAGTTGCCAATATTTTCAGCCAGCTCAACTACATTTTCACGACTGTAGGGATACACCAGCTTATTGGGTTCTCCCAGGATGTTCATTGCTGCGATATTATTGAACCAAGCATAGTAAGCAACGGGTTCAATGTCATCATAGAGTAGTTCAGGTTCACCGAAGTTGATAGGGTAGAGCCAGAGTCGCTGGGCACTATCTTCTTCGACGGTGACTGCAGAAATATACTTGCCGCAGTCTGTCAAACGCGGAGAAAATTCACTTTTGAATTCGGTTCGTGTCATGTTCATAAACTCCTCTGTGTCGAAGCTGTAAACGATGATGTCACTATTGCCATTTTCATCTATAGAAGAAAAAGCCACTTGGTCGTTATTGAGAAAGGAGGGTTGATTATCGTAACCATCACGGTCGGTAAGCTTTTGGGCGCTTCCTGGGATGACACTGAAATTCCCAAACATCTTTTTTGTTTCTAATAATATCAGGTCACAGGACGATTGGGCATGGCTAAAAACTCCAGTGAATAAAAAAGCCAGCAAGCAAAGCGTGTATTTCATCTTTTAGGTGTCAAAAGGTTTGAACTGTTTAATAGCTAAAATACAAAAGGAAAGTGGTTTTGACGAAAGTGTGTTCATTATTTCTGTAATTAAAATTGTTTATTTAAAGCCTTTCTAGCACTTTCCATCACTAAAAGTAATGGAAAGTGGGTTTGTCAAGGTTGCATTTCCCCCTTTGGGGCTTGGTGTGGATGATCAGCAATATATTTTTGGTTTTGCATTTGTCTAAGGGAATAGGCAGGGCAATCGCTTTTAAAAAAAATGTTGTATAAATCACAATTTCTAATTCGTTGTCATCCCGACTTGAGGAGTTAAATAAGAGATTCCTTCCGATGTATCGGGGTCGGAATAGCCTGCCCTCCCGAAATCCTTCAGCCTGTCCCGAAGGATTTCGGGACAGGCTGGTGGATATCGAGGACAAAGTGGCGTGGCTAGTGGAATACGCAGTCGCTCATCTAAAAGCGATTTCCCTGAGGGAATAGGGGAAGTGTCATGTGTTTAATTTAATCCGAATCGGTTAATTTATATGCGAAAAGTGTTCGAAATCGATCATTTTTTTGTTCAGTTTTGAGCAGTTTTGAAGTGCAAAAGTACTTTGTGGACAGGTTAAGGCTATATTTGGTAAATGGCACCCTTTTAGTATTTAAATGGTCAAATGAAATCAATAAGGAATATACAAGCAAAATTACCCTTAGAACTCGTATTTTGGTTTTCAGCCTCAGTTGGGGTTATGTTTATTGAGCCACATACAGCGCATCATTTTACAATATGTCCGCTGAGCTTGGCAGGGATCGAATGGTGTCCGGGCTGTGGATTGGGAAGAAGTATGAAGCTATTTGCCTTAGGAGAATTTAGGGAATCGTTTCAAATGCATCCGATGGGAGCATTTGCTTGGGCAGTTATTCCTTACAGAATGTTTGAAATTATAAAGCAACTAAAAAGTAGACTTAATTATGGCTAATGTATTAAAGCACCTTCCCGAGCTGGAAGGGATGGAACTTGGATATATCCAAGGGATTCTTAAAAATATGGATGATGAACAAGCGGGGCTCTTTGCTCAGGTATATCGCGCGAGGAGAAAGGATAGCCAGATGGTATTGATCTTGGCACTATTGGGTTTCTTTGGTTTTGCTGGCTTGCACCGCTTTGTATTGGGACAGATTGGATTAGGTATCCTTTATTTCTTTACGCTTGGGCTTTGTTGGATAGGTACCATCGTGGATTTGGTCAATTATAAAAGCCTGGCATATGAGTACAACATTAAGGTGGCCCATGAGACACTATCTATGATGTCATACACCACTGATAATTTTTCTAACAATGATGATAACAAAACCAATGAAGCTTAATCACATTAACCAAATGGCAGCCCTGATCTTTGGGGCTGTCCTTCTTACCAGCTGCTCTTATTCTGGAAATATGTCCGTCGTCTCCGATATTGAAGAGGTGTTTGATGGAGTACACTCAGTGGAAATATACGGAGGCCCCCTTGAAGTGACCTATGAGGGAAGGGAGGGTATTACCGAAGTATCGTTAAATGCCTATTTGGAATCAAACAACCCAGAAGGCGTGGAAATAAAGTATGAAAGAGAAGGGGATAGGCTAATCGTCGAGTGGGAGCAAAGTGAAGGCTTCAGTGGCTGGGGCAACCATAATAATAAAGGATTTATCAGTGTCATTGGTCCCAAAGAGATCGACCTTAAGGTAAAAGGTGGATCAGGCATTGTAAATGTTTCCGATGTGTCGTATGATGAGATTGACATTTCTGCAGGTTCTGGAAGGGTAACCGCATCGGATCTGGACGTGGATGATTTGCGTCTTACTGTCAGCTCAGGGAAGTTGGAGGGAAAGAATCTTAAAGGAAATGTGACCGGAAAAGTTTCCTCTGGAATGATGGAAATACACGGTGTTGAAGGAAACGTCGATGCTGTTGGTAGTAGTGGAAAGATCGAAATTTCAGATGCTTCGGGTAAAGTGGATGCGAAGATTACATCTGGCAAAATAGCATTACGAAATATTGGTGAGCTGGGCAAATTGATGGGGTCCTCAGGAATGATAGAAGCGGAGGAGGCTGGTTTGAGTGAAAATACTGAAATCAGGTTCAGCTCTGGAGCCATTCGTATCAAGACCTCCGATGACTTGGATGATTATAATTTTGAACTGCAGGCCAGTAGTGGAAGTGTTCGTGTCGGTGATCAGCGAAGCGGAAATAGTTTAAGGATCAATAATAACGCAACCAAAACCGTTCACGGCGCTGTCAGTTCAGGAAGCATCAGTATTGAGAACTAGTGAGTTGGGTAACCCATTATGATAATTTATTAGAAGCACCTGTTATGGTGCTTTTTTATTGAAACTTTATTTAAATTCGGTATTGACAGTGTATTATACTTTAAAATATTACTAATCAATAGGTTATTTTGCAGGTTTTCGTTATTTTGAATTACTGGCGTCTGATTAAATTTCAAATATGATCAAAAACTGTCTTTAAATAGAAATTTGAGGTTTTGTATTCCATCCCTAAAAGGGAGCTTTAGAAAGTCTCCTTTAGGGGATTTAGGGGTAAAAACAGTTGATTTTTTTCAATTTGACGATTGTTTTCTCGGACTCCAGTAATTTTGAATTATTCATTAACAACTAAACCTTATTAACTTATGTCATTTATTTGGTGGATTATTTTTGGCTTGATAGCCGGAGCATTAGCAAAATGGATTATGCCTGGAAAGGATCCCGGTGGTTTTATTGTAACGATCTTAATAGGCATAGGAGGAGCTTTTGTGGGTGGCTTTTTGGGTCAGGCATTGGGCTTCGAAAGTGCAGGAGGAAGTGGACTAGGATGGGGCCTAATCTGGGCAATTATAGGAGCATTGATCATTCTTTATATCTGGAAAAAGTTGATTGCACCCAATTTCTCTAAATGACAAAAGCCGGGAGTAATCCCGGCTTTATCTTTTTCAAGTTTCTGTGTGGTGATATCGATCGTCAGGCTTTCAGGCTCTTTTTTTAGCCATGGGAAGTGAACAAGCTTCTTGCAGGGAAAGCCAATTTATTCCAGGTTTACATTACTTATCGCCATAGAGCGCCTTCCCAGCTTCTTCATATTTATCACCTTTTTCCCAATTAGGTTTTTCATCGGTATTGGCTATTTTCTCTGCCGTTAAGAGATAGGCTTTCCAGTACTTCATGGCATAATCCATGTCAAAATTATCGACTTGATCAGCTGCTTGGTGGTAATATTTCATGATTTCTTCATCAAAGGCCGTGAACCCTAAACTGAAAGTAGGGGCGGGGATACCTTTTTTGGCAAAATTCACATTGTCCGAGCGATCATAAAGTCCCTGCTCTGGGGACGGATCTCCTTCAGCAGACAGGCCAAACTCATCCACGGCTTCATAAATAAGGTGATCCGCCGTTGTCCTTCCCAGCCCGATGACGGTGATAATGCTTGTGTCATTGTAGCCCCCATTATCGATGTTTAGGTTATAGATGATTTTATCCAATGGCACCATTGGGTGTTCGGCAAAGTAAGCCGAGCCCAAGAGCCCTTTTTCCTCAGCTGTCCACGCACAGAGCAAGATGGACCGCTTGGGAGGGTTTTCCGCAAAGTATTTGGCGGCATTGATGATGGCCACTGTTCCGACGGCATTGTCCCTGGCCCCGTTATAAATGGAGTCTCCCTGGGCGTTTGGAGTGCCCACACCAATGTGGTCATAGTGGGCTGAAAGCATCACATATTCATCTTTCAGTTCGTTATCTGTCCCTTCTACCACTGCGACAATATTATTGCTGGTAATGGCCTTATTTACCTTTCCGTTGATGGCTACAGCTGCCTGATCAATATCCCCTTGGTCAATGGATTTGATAAGGCTTCCGTCCAGGTCTTTGGCCCAGATGTATGGAATTCCGGCATCTTCAGGTTTATCGTCATCTGCCAGCATCAGCTGTGGTTTATTCAGATAGCCTAAAAGAAGAGGCCATGGTGGATTGTTGAGGTTGTACATTTCTATTAGCGCAACAGCTCCTTTTTCCTGGGCCAAGGCCAGTTTTTTCCTACCTGCGGCAAAGAGCTGTGAAGGCCCCATTTTTTCTGGTCCTCCGACACGTACTACCAAGATTTTACCGGTAACATCCTTGCCTTCCAGATCTTCCTCTAGTCCATAGCCTGCCACCTCCATTTCGTAGGCGCCTTCCAAAGACTTCCCGTCCAAAACAAGCATGCTTTCACCCTGGATCAGTTTTTCGGTTCCGAGTTGTAATTGTCCCGATTTGGGAGGAGCGGAGAGCCTTAAGGGTACCGACTGGTAATAACTGTCCTCCACATCAATAGGAGAAGCTCCATATTTCCGAAACTGCTCAGCAATGTATCTTCCTGCAATATTGATCTCGGGACGGGCGGCGTCCCGTCCTTTTAACTCATCCGCTGCCAAGTACCTAAAGTGGGATACGGCTTCTTTTTCTTCAATGGACTTATCTATGGCTGTTTTTTGGGCCATAGCTGTAAGAGGCAGGAGCGTAAGGCCTGCGAATGCTGCGTAGATAAAACTGTTTTTCATAAGCATGTCTAAAGTAATATTCTGGGTTAAATATAGGCTTTTTTTTGCCAGAATGGGAAACGATGATCGTGCACTACCAAGTTCCAATTTGACACTGTACACGGTTACACCAATTCTTCCCAGCCAAATTCGGTTATGATTTTATGAAAGTGGTCAGGTAGGGGAGCTGTTACGGTAATCCTTTTGCCGGTGATCGGATGATCAAAAACAGTGGACCAAGCATGGAGGAGCATGTGGTGCATCCGAAAATGCATCCTGAAAAAGCGGTTTTGAAGGTTGTCTCCGTGGGTATTGTCTCCGATTATATAATTGCGCTCATGAGCAAAATGCCTTCTGATTTGGTGCATACGACCAGTCATGGGATATGCACGAACCAGTGAATAGCGACTGGAGTCATGACGTGGGGAGCTTTGGACAGGAATTTCTACTTTTCCCAGGCGAAGGTACGCCGTTTGTGCTTCTTGGAGTTCTTTCTTGAGTTTTTTCCGTAATGGGTGATCAATGAGCCCTTCATCCTCCTTGGTGTACCCTCTGACCACGGTAAGATAGTATTTCTGAATGTCTTTGGTGATAAACTGCTCTTGGAAGGCAGGGACGACTTCAGGATTTCTGGCAAACCACAGCACACCAGATGTAGGCCTATCAATGCGGTGAAGCGGGTAGACATAGTGTCCCATTTGGTCGCGCAACACCTGCATGGCATACACAGGATCATCGTCTTTCGCAATGCTCGAGCGGTGTACCATGACACCGGCAGGCTTGTTTACCGCGATGTAGTGCTCGTCTTCAAAGAGTATTTCGAGTTCGGTCATGATCCTAAAAGTGCCTTTCATGCAGAAGCAAGAAAGGCACTTTTTTAGTTATGCTGTAATGTCGCTTAGATTTTTACCCAAGCTTGCTTTTTGTGACTTTCTATGATTCTTTCACAAATCAATAGCTCCCTGTACCCGTCCTCAAAAGTGGGGAAGGAAGGTTGCTCGGGTTGTTTGCCTTCTGCTACAGCTGCATACACTTCCTTAAACATCTGCTTGGAGGTATCCGGGAAGCCTTCATTATGGCCACCTGGGAAGCTGATGAGTCCAGCGGCTTCGGGCGTAAAGAGCGCCGGGTCTTTCATCAGTTGTTGATTGGGACTTTCACGCTTTCCTATCCACATTTCATTAGGACGCTCAGAACACCACTCAAAGTTGGACTTAGAACCAGCTATTTCAATGTTCAAGCGGTTTTTACGGCCTGCATTGACTTGGCTGACCGTTACGGAGCCTTTGTTGCCATTGTCAAAACGCAGCATGACGGTGGCGTGGTCTTCGGTATCGATCGGCACTTCAGCATAATCGGATTCCTTCAGCATTTTCCCGGAATACGTTTCGATAGGCTTTAGCGGTTTTAGCCTTGTTTTGTGTACGGTGCTGAAATCGGCCATCACTTCGGTGATCTTCAATCCCGTGACATATTCGGTGAGGTCCAGCAGGTGCGAACCGATATCGGCAATGGCCCTGGAATCTCCGGATTTGTCCGGCTCAAGTCGCCAGTTATAATCTGTATTGAGATAAAGCCAGTCCTGTAGGTAGGAGCCCATGATGCTATAGATATCCCCAAGTTCACCATTTTCCCTCATGGTTTTCATCTGGCGGACCATTGGATAATAGCGCAGGTTAAAATGAACGGCATTCACCAGTCCTTTTGCTTTGGCAAGGGCTACCAGTTCTTCAGCCTCATTAAGTTTGGTTGCCAGGGGTTTTTCGCAAACGACGTGTTTGCCTGCTTCCAATGCTGCTTTTGATTGGCTGAAGTGAAGAAAGTTGGGTGTACAAATGTGCACCACTTCGATCTCAGGTTGTTTGAGCATTTCTTCAAAAGTAAAGGCTTGGGGAATCCCTAAAAGTTTTGCCTTTTCTTCGGCCAGTTCCTGGTTTACTTCACAAAGTGCAATTACTTCGATGTTTGGAATTCTTCGTAAGGCCTCCAGGTGTGCAGGACCAATAAAACCGGTACCCACGATGGCCGCTTTGATTGTTTTTGTCATGATTATAGGTTTTCTATAGGTTTTTGTACTAAAAGATGGGCAATAAAGATAGAGTTCTGAAACGGATTTTCAAATTTTATCAAGTATGCAATTTCGAGTTTTTGGACAGCTTTTGCAGAGCGTATAATTAAATATCAAGTATGAGGTAAAAAATAATGATATGTGGTACTAACCTCAAATAACCTAATATGAGTCTCCGCAATCATACACGTAGCCAAGCATAATTGAATAAATTGTGTTTCCGTCCTTTTATTCAGGTGTAAAATTGCTTTTAATAGGTCTTCGTGAATGCTACGCATTTCCATTGATGAAAAGAACCAAAAATCCAGTCCGGTGGTGATACCTTTAACTTTCGAAATCGAATTTTGTAATGGTACCACTACGTGTAAAATTACCGATAGTCATTTTACCCAATACCTTGAATACCCCTTCAGCCTTACAATTCCCTTTCAGCGGTCGCAGCTTCCCAGCCAATGATGGCTTTCTTCCTGATCGGTCCCCACATATAACCACCGATCACGCCAGAAGACTGGATGACGCGGTGGCAGGGAATCAAAAAAGCAACTGGATTGCTACCAATGGCCGTTCCAACTGCCCTTGCGGCTTTGGGCTTCTCGATGTGCTGGGCGATGTGGCCATAGGTACTGAGCTTTCCGTGAGGGATTTTTAGCAGACATTCCCATACGTTGAGCTGGAAATCAGAGCCTTTCAGGTGGAGCTTGATGGCGTCCATTTGTTGCCAATCTTTTTGGAAGATATTGAGTGCCTGTTGATGTAGGGGAGAGGCCTGTTCTGAAAATTGAGCCTTCGGAAACTGGGAATGAAGGTAGTTAAGGGCTTGGGACCTGTCATCCATAAATGACATATGGCAAATCCCTTTTGGGGTGGCCGCTACCAATACTGGCCCAAATGGTGTAGTGGAAAAAGTATAGCTGATCTGGAGATTTCCACCCCCGTTTTTATACTCGCCAGGTGTCATTCCTTCGATATTGACAAATAAATCATGAAGTCGGCCTGTGCCGGATAGTCCAGTTTCCACAGCGGCTTCCAGCAAGTTTGATGAAGGGTCGCTTAGGATCTTTTTTGCATGTCCGATACTGATATACTGCAGGAATTTCTTAGGGCTTACCCCGGCCCATTCAGAAAATATTCGTTGGAAATGGTGAGGGCTTAGATGGGCTATGTCAGCTACTTCATCCAGCCGCGGCTGTTGCTGGAAATTGGCTTGTAGATAGTTTAGGGCCTCTGCAACGCGTTGAAAAGTAATGGTTTCCTGCTCTTTCATATTAAGATTCTTTTATCAGGCTAAAGATAGCTTGATCATTTGATGTGCACCACCCGAAAATTGCGAAATTTAAACCGAGCTCAGGCTTGTATCCTATATATGATTTCTTTTTTGCCACAAGCCCTCTGGGATTTGGCTTTTCTCCAATCTACCCCACCTAACCTCCCCGCCGCGGCGGCACGTTTCTCACTACTCACTACTCATATCTCACTACTTGATACTTTTACTATCGTTGTCCCGCCGTCTCTGACGTGGGAGCACAAAGACTGAGGCTCCCGACTCAACCTTATATTTTTGCTATAACGAGAGCTGCAACCATGCATAACGAATTGTCTGCTGCCAAGCAGGGTGGAACAACGAGGCAGTCTCGTCTAAAGAGAAGGAGATTGCTTCACTCCGTTGCTCTGCGTTCTTAATAGCCCGCTCCGATACTTTCGGGGACGTTATTCATAAGTCTCAAGTCTCACTACTCATATCTCACTACTTGATACTGGATAGCTGCTTACTTCTTCTTGTTTCCCGTCATTTTATGGACGATATATTCGGACATTATTGGTTCCATGCCGCATTTTCTGAATTCCGTGGCGATTTGCCCCCTGTGGTAAGCGGTGTGGTTTACGACCTGAAAAAGTAAATCCCCAACGGGATGGTGAAAGGTTTTTCTTCCCCTTAACCGGTAGGGAACTTCTTGGTCCAATTCCATTTCCGAAAGAATAGCGCGTGTGTTTTCGAGATTTTCCCTGTCCATTGAATCCACTTTCTCGAGGGAATGCAAGTCCCATGGCTTCATCAAGGGAGTGGATTGTATGATTTTGGCATTCCAGATGTGATGGGCATTGACGATATGAGAGAGCAGGAGTTGGCTGCGTTCGGAGGCTTTGTCAGGTTGATCGCGTAGCTGCTGAATGATCCGTTGGTTTTGCGTGAAAACATAATCAAAAAGCTCTTTGAAAAACACGATCATTTCCATAGTATCATACTAAAAAAAGAGACTGTCCCGTTATGGGATGAGACAGCCTCATGTTTATCTTGTTTATTCTTCTTCCAGTTCTCGGTAAGCCATAATGCCTCCCAAGACGTTTCTTACCTTGGTATAGCCCTTGGTTTCAAGGAATTTTTTGGCATTGGCACTTCTGGCGCCTGAGCGGCAGTGCACCACCAATTCCTGGTCTTTATATTCCTCCAATTCCTCCAATGAAGCCGCCAGTTGCCCCAGTGGAATATTCAAGGCACCGAGGTTGTCCTCTTCATATTCCCACTCTTCTCTTACATCTACAAATGGGAATTCCTCATTATTGTCTAATCTTTCCTTTAGTTCTTCTACAGTAATGTCTTCCATAATCTCTATTTGACTAAAATTCTTATTAATTGCGGTGAGTTTTTATTCCAGGCCTTGATCAGGTAAACGCCCTTACGATTGGTCGTAAAATTAACGAATTTGCCATTTTCTGCCTCATTGATATCGATTTTTATTTCCCTGCCGAAGGTGTCGAAGAGTTTGACATCATCTACGTCTCCTTCCAGGAATATTTGGTCGTTTACTACTGGATTTGGATAGGCTTTGATCAGCGATTCTGTCTCTGGGGTTTCTGGTGGCAAGGGGCCTTCTGTTTGCATATGTGCCCTGATCATGAGTGAACCGATCACCTGTTCGCTTGGTGCCCAGGATCCAGAGATGTTATAATGTACTTCGGAAGAGGTGTCGTTTGATTTGTCCAGGCCAATATGAATGAAATCATTGGTAAACTGCATATAACCAACATAAAAATCGCCTTCTACTTGGATAGCAGTATCCAACGTGAACTTGGTAAAATCTTCCAGTGTTTCTTTGGGCTGAATAATAACCTCTTTGGCAAAAACCGGTTCATCATCCAGCGATGACCATACCAATAAATCAACTGCCGTACCCGCTTGGGCAGGGTTTGTGAAATTGATACTGAGGGCATTGACAAAGGCAGGAGAGGAGGCATGATATTTTATTGCTACCATCCCCGAGCGTTGGTTTATCCCCGCCGCGTAGTCCACCGTTCCCCGGTCAAAGGCATAGTAATCCCTGATAGGGATGGTAGTCCGAGCAGTGTCGTTGATGCGGAAATCCACCTGGCTGAAGTAGGTGGTGTCACCATTCACAATTTCATCAATGAGGTAATCATCCCCTGAGCTAAGGTATACGATACTTTCCAGGTCAAATACTTCCTCACGATCTTGCTGCACCAGCTCGGTAGGCACTCCACTGGCAAAATCCCTTCGCTCGTTTGCTAAAGGCACGGGGTTAAATGGGGTGTTGGAATTGAGCACCATGAACGGTTCTTGGCTGTCTTTGTCCCTGATTTCCGCTGAATATTCCATGGCCCTAAACCGATCGTTCAAGTTATAAAACTGATTGTTGATACTTGTCAAAACCGTGTCGGAAAGCGCTTTGAATTCATATAATGGCAAGGCTGTGTATTTTCCTAAAAAGCTGCTGTTCAGGAGTGTTAGTGCTCGATCGGGATAACTCAGGTCATCTACCGTCCTGTTTTTATTAAGGTACACGTAATCTAGCAGCCAACTATCAAATGGCCCTGCCAATCGCCCAGAACTCTGAAACATCATTTTGAATTGGCCATGCAGGTAAATCCCGTCCAGTGGAATGATTTCCTGTTGGAAGGCTTGTATGCTGTCCCCTCCATATTGGGTCCAGATCACATTCCAATTCCCCAGGCTGTCCAGAAATGATAGTTGGAGAAAGTCATCGGAATCAGGGATTTCGGCTTTCCCGCCTGCTTGCCAAAAGAAGCTAAGGTAAACGGTACCTTGCTCTTCATCGTTTAGCCCTGAAAGGTTAATTGGTTGGGAGGTAATCTGATCGGTCAGGTTTACTTGGCCAATATCAGTACTGTAGGGTTGTCCATTGGCTTTGGTTCCATCCAGGAGCATTGCCCCTAAACTTGGCGCTCCTACGCCGACACTAAGGGATACATAGGCACCATTTGATTCCCATTTTGTACTGTCCAAGGTGCCGAGGGAAAAATCATCCCAGAAAGGCAACTCCAAGGTGTCGGCCAACACTCTGGAATTGATATTTTGCTGTTTATAGGAAACATAATCGCTCCTGTTGACGCTAAGCTGGCGTAACTGACCAAAGGAGTGGTGAAAGACACCTATCAGTGCACATAAAAATAGACCAAGCTTGGCGATGTTTCTTTTCATTTAAAAATCATTCTCTATAGCTCCAAGTTCAGATACCCACACATCAACCAATTCTCCGGTTTTAGCTTCTATGCCAGAAGGAGGAAGCTGCTTGACAATGGTTCCTTTCGGAACAGTATCCGTAGTGACGAAATTTACCCTGCCCATTCGTAGTCCTGATCCCACAACCAAAAATTCTGCTTCTTCCTCTTCCATACCGATCAGGTTGGGAATGGC
Source organism: Echinicola soli (assembly GCF_006575665.1). NCBI lineage: Bacteria > Pseudomonadati > Bacteroidota > Cytophagia > Cytophagales > Cyclobacteriaceae > Echinicola > Echinicola soli. Next base: position 4,273,494 of record NZ_CP041253.1, on the reverse strand, counting down.
CAAGCTTTGTTTGCCCAGTCCATCGCCTACGACCAAATCAATTTGCGATCCCTTAGGTATTTCGAAACCCTCCTTGATTGATCTTCCATGAAATTTTTGCTCCAATACTACATTTTGACCAATGTCCGGTACATAGATAATCTCGCCTCTGACCAGTCCGTAATTGGAAAGTACCTCTTGGGCATTTTTTAGTGGACTGTTTACCAAGTTAGGCATTTTTATCAAAGGTGCATTCTCAGCATTGAGGGTAATGTATATTTTTCGCCCTTGCTTGACTTTTGCTCCGGGCCGTGGATTTTGCTTCAGTACGGTTAGCGGCTTGGCATCTGCTTCAAATCCACTGTCAAGTGTGATTTCATAGCGAAGATCACGCGATTCCAAATAACTTTCTATTTCACTGTAATCAAAATTCTCCAAATCAGGAACCGTAACAGTTTCCCCATGATTGGTGTAATTGGGCAAGTAAACCTGGAAGAAGACAAATAGAATTGTGAATAACAGTCCCAGGATCACTGCGAGATGGATAAGAACTCTCTTGGAACCTTGCTTTAAATTGCTCATTGACGATTATCTGATTTTTTATTCCGATGTAAAGGTAATTTTAATTTTTACTTCATGGAATGATTTTTTCCATAAATAGCTATCTATACCATAATAAGTGTGCCAGAAATGTGTCAAGCAGTGGGATGCAAGTATCCGAAAGGGACTGATATAAAAGGAGAAGCAGTAAAATAGAAAAACTTGGGATATGGCCCCTACAATGAAGATCTACATCAGCGAAGTCGCTTTTAAAAAAATGTTGTATAAATCACAATTTCTAATTCGATGTCATTCCGACTTGAGGAGGGATCTCAATGAAGCGTCCTGAAAATGGTTTACACTTTTGTTTTTCAAATATAGTTATTGTTTCAATTTTCGAGAAGATTATCCTAAATTACAATACCACGATGAAGCGGATGCAAGCTTTGCTGAGGAGCAACTTGCCGAGGAATAATCGTTTGGTCCGATAGCGTTGCTAGGAGCTGGCCGGGCCTTAACAGGTTCGGTCTTCTTTTTTCATGGATACTTTTTTCCGATAACGCGTTTGGTATCATGCCTTAAAAAACCTTTATCGTGTACCTGGGTCGGGGTAATGTTCCCCAGTCCATTATGTGGCCTCATTTCATTGTAGATATTGATAATCCGGTCAATGCATTTGTTCACATTTATATCTTTCCGGTTTTCAAGATCAACCAGCCACTCTTCTTTAAGTATACCGTTCACCCTTTCGGCAATGGCATTTTCATGCGGTGAAGCGGGTTTGGTCATGCTGATTCACACGTTACTGTTTTTCAACAGTCCTGTATAATCATAGCTACAATACTGTATGCCCCGGTCTGAGTGGTGCGCCAAAGAATAAGGGGGTATGTTTTTTTGGGACGACAAGGCCACCTCGCAGAAACACTTCACCTACTACGACGGCCTTGGCCGTCCCATGCAGGAAGTACGGGCAGGGGCCTCCGCCTCGGGACATGACATCGTGCGTCCCATCGCATACGATGGCTTCGGCCGGCCGGCCAAAAACCACCTGCCCTATGCCAAAGACTACGGCAGCTCCTCCGGGGATTACCGGGAAAGTGCGGTGGCCGACCAACAGGCCTACTACGACGACCGCTTCGGCGGCAGTTCCGGTGACCATGCCTTCAGCGAAAACAGCTATGACGGCTCCCCGCTGAACCGGGTGACCGCCACCCATGCCCCCGGGAAGCCCTGGGCCAAAGCAGTGGACGAAGAGGGCAATGACACGGGCAGGCCGGTAAAGACCGACTACCTGGCCAGCACGTCCTCCGACAACGTGATACTCTGGGAAGAGGAGGAGGGCAGGCTGATCGCCTACCGCTTCTATGGGCCGGGCAGCCTGTACAAGACCAGGACCACCGATGAGGAAGGGCATGTTGCCATCGAATTCAGGGACCTGCAGGACCGTGCGGTGCTGAAACGGGTGCAGGCCCCCGGTAGCCAGTGGGCGGATACCCACTACGTCTATGATGATTATGGAAACCTGGCCTATGTGCTCCCGCCCGAGTCCTCCAGGGGCCATGCCAAGGCCGATCTGGAAGCCCCGGCAGGCTATTACCTGGTGACCGAGGATGTGGATTATGCGGACATCGCCGCCAAATCCGGCGGCAAGGTGGCCTAAATCCCCACGGCGACCGTCACGGTAAAGCCCGGAGATGTCCTGGAAGACGGCACGGAGATCAGGCTGCACGGGATCATGCCCACACAGGAATACCTGGACATGTGGGCCTTCCAGTACCGGTACGACGACAGGAACAGGATGACGTACAAACGGGTGCCGGGTGCGGAGCCTGTTTATATGGTCTACGATAAGCTGGACCGCCTGGTGCTGGCCCAGGACGGCAACCAGCGGAAGACAGGCAAATGGAGCTTTACCAAATACGATGCCTTTGGCCGTCCGGTGATTACCGGGGAGAAGGCCATCTCCGGCAGCCTTTCCTCCATCCGGAAAGCAGTGGACGGCCACAGTGTCCTGCACGAGACCTACACCGGGAGCGGGACCACCAAATATTCCAACACTGCCTATCCGGCATCCGTGGCGGAACCGGAAATCCATACCGTTACCTATTACGATAACTATGGTTTTACCAGTAAGAGCTTTAGCCTACCGCCAGGACTTTCCGGTAGTGCGGGCGGGAAGATAGTTCCAGTAGCATTCAATACGGTAAAGGGCCAGTTGACGGGAACCAAGGTCAAGATACTCGGCACGACAAACGACTACGTCGAAACGGTCAACTTCTACGACGACCGCTATCGTCTGATCCAGTCCAAAGTGGTGAACTATAAGAACGGAAACGATATCGTCTCTACCCAATACGACTTTGCCGGAAGGGTGAGGAAAACCCATCTGGAACACTACAATCCCACAGCAGATATCAGCTCTACTGAAGTGACCCAAGAATATACCTATGACCATGCGGGCAGGTTGCTGACAGTCAACCACAGCATCAATGGGGTCACTCCTGTAACTTTGCTGAGCAATACCTATAATGAACTGGGCGAACTGGTGAACAAGGACTTGGCCGAAGGCTTCGAGGACATTGATTATGCCTATAATATCCGCGGCTGGCTGACCAAAATCAACAATGTATCCGACGGGACCGCGAAGCTCTTCGAGATGGATATGCAGTATGACAATGCCCCGAGCGGCCATAAGGCTTATAACGGCAACATAGGCTCTACTGTCTGGAAGAACCCGTACGAGTCCACGGTGAACCGTTATGACTATAACTATGATCCCATGAACAGGTTGACCAAAGCTTTGTACAGTAATGGTGGAGCAGGCACAATGGGCTTTGATGTGCCACAGATCAGTTACGACCTGAACGGGAACATCGAAACCCTACAGCGCAGAGGTAATGATGAGAACGACAATGCAAATGTCACCATAGACAACCTGATTTATACCTATGCCAGGGGCAACCAGCTCAGCAAAGTAACGGACAGTTCGGGAAAGACCGCAGGCTTTAAGGACGGTACCAATCAAACGACGGAGTACTTCTATGATGAAAACGGCAATATGAAGGAAGACCGGAACAAGGGCATTACTTCGATTACGTACAACCACCTGAACCTGCCGGAGAAGGTGACCTTCAATGCCAATAAATACATAGAATATACCTATGACGCCTCGGGAACCAAACTGTCCCAGAGGACAGTGGACGGGAATACGACGAAAGTTTCCGATTATTTGGGAGGGTTTGTGTACGAGAACAATGCGCTGCAGTTCGTCCAGCACGACGAGGGCCGTATTGTACCCAAGGACGGGGGCTGGGACTACCAGTACAACCTGAAGGACCATCCCGAAGAAAGTTCGGGACAGGCTCTGGGCAATGTGCGGGCGACTTTTAAAACAGATGAAGAAGTGGATAACTACCTGGCGACTTTCGAAAATGATTCCCAAACAAAGAACTACGAGGAGACGTATTTCAGTAGGTATGGGGAGGTCACGCGGATCAATGCTAATATTTTCGACCATACCGATGCGGGAACATCCAAGACCTATACCTCACGCCTGAACGGTACCGGGAATGAAGTGTATGGACTGGCCAAATCCCTCGAGGTCAAGCCCGGGGATAAGGTATCGGCAGAGGTATGGGCGAAATACCTCGATCCGGAGACCAAGGGAGCTTCAGGTTCCTCCTTCGCCCAGCTAATTGAGGACCTTTCGAACAATGCCAGCCACATAGTGGTGGATGGAGCGACCGCTGGCACTGATCCGGTCATTCCGTTTGCCGGGATGATCAGCCATGGCAGCGGCCAGGCCGGTGCCCCGAAGGCCTATCTGAACCTGTTGGTGCTGGACAGGAACCAAAACTATGTCAGCAGTTCTTTCGTCCAAGTGAGCACATCGGCAAAAGAAAATGGATCGGATATTCCCCACGAATACCGAAAAATCAATCCGGTCACGATCAAAGAGTCGGGATATGTGTATATTTATCAGCCACAGGCGGGACAGGCTCTATCGAACGAGACAGGTTCCCGTATTGAAGTGTTTCCCGATAGCCATACGGGACAGGCTTTTGACGACTTTAAGGTAACGCATACCCACAGTCCCATCGTACAGAAGGATGATTACTATCCCTTTGGGATGAGTTTTAATTCTTATAGCAGGCCGGGTGCTACGAGTCAAAAGTATCTTTATAACAGGGGAAGTGAATTGATCGATGATTTGAATCTTGGTTTGTACTGGACGCCGAACAGGTTTTATGATCCTGCAATTGGGCGGTTTTTGGGTACGGACAAACTGTCGGATATGTACACTTCGATAAGCCCAATGGTATTTGGGTTCAACAACCCGATCAAATTCAATGACCCGACTGGACTGTTAGGGGAGTGTGACGATTGTCCTGAAGTGGATCTGCCGGAAGTCACGGTCACCGCCAGTAGATTGCAGGAAGCAAATCCGGATTATTCCCTGCTCTTTGAACAGTTCAGAAATAGTACCAATACTGTTTATAGGAATCTGGGGTATGTTGCTCAGAATAAAGGTGCAAAGGAGGCTCGGGATTTATTAACCAGGGGGAGACCCCTTCATTACAGTGACTTTGAGGCACAGCAGAGCATAAACTCCGACTACCTTGACGGTATCAGGTATTTATACAAATATGGGGTCACCGGCAGTATTGTGATTATAGCGGCGAGTCCGATACTTATAGAAAATTTAGTGCAAGCCACAGGAACTAAGGCAGCATTGGAAATGGGAACTGAAACTGTTTTACAAATGGGATCAAGTTTGATTTTTAGAGGTGATTTGTCATCTGTGGATGTAGCAAATATAGGTTTAGCAAGTGTTTTTGGTAAGTTTTCGTTCGTAAGCCAAGCGTTTATTGATTACAACATTCAAGATGGAGTCAGTACCTCATTTGGTTTGGGAGAAAATGGAAAATCTTTGTTTTCAACTGGAGTTGATTTAGGTGTCGGTTCTTTCAACTTAGGACACTCAGAAATATTAAATGTTTCTGATATAAATAAAAAAGTAATAAAAATATATAACAACATTTTTAGTGGAGCAAGAAAAGGAATTGGAGAGTATTCAAAAACCAAGGAATGATGAATTCAAAAGCTAAAAGGATAATTGGAAAAGTAATATTAGTGATTGTAACTGTAGTTATAGTACATATTATTTGGAAAAAGAATTACGATTCCTTGGAAAAAAGGTACGTAGTTGGCGAGGTTCAACGAATTGTTCCAGCATGGGGACAAGATCCAAAAGTAGAATTTAGTTTTACAATTTACGGGAAAAATCACAGAGAATTATCACCTCGAAGTATATATCATCCCAAAGCTGGTGAGTTTTATATTGTTGAAGTTCCAATTAGGGATATCAAGAAATCAAAAATATTGTTAGATATTCCAACAAGTGGTCCGATAGATTTTCCTTGGGAAGGTTGGGAGAAAATTCCAGAGTTTATAATAGAAGATAACCAGTAATTATCGGACTCATTTTGAGTTTCTATTTGATTTCTTTTGAGAAGTTTTTTTACAATGGAAGGGAGTTAAGAGTATATGGTAAAAGTGTGTCTTACAAGAAAATGGCAGAAGATTTTTTTGAAAAATGTTGGCAAGCGGAAGGGAGTCCTTGGGAAAATCTGTATTTTTTTGCAGAGGCGCACTGGCCAAATAACGGTGATAAAAAAACGCAATAATTACTATCCATTTGGGATGAGCTTTAATTCTTATACAAAACAGAGTTCCACGGAACAGAATTTCCTGTTCAATGGAAAGGAAAGGGATGAAGTGACCGGATGGGATGATTTTGGGGCGAGGATGTATATGAGTGATCTTGGAGGGTGGGGTGTGGTGGATCCGCTTGCTTCTTATGAACCGGGATGGACCCCGTATCGTTTTGCTTTTAACAACCCGCTGAGATACTCCGATCCGTCCGGTCTGCTGGAACTGGATCAGATTATTGACATCTTCAATAATGCCCCGGAAGGTAGAAGTTCCTACGATTCGGATGGAAACTGTACCTGCGGATGCCCCGGAACCTCCTTGTGAAGATAACACGGAGAAAGCATTTATAGAAGCACCAAGTTTGTTAGTGGCCGCAAAAGCAGTGGAAGAGGTGGGAAAAAGATCTTTGGGGGCATTGTTTGGAGGGATTGCTACTTTTGTGACAGCTATGCTCAGTCCCACCGAGACAGGGATAAATGCTTCTATATGGTCAGATCAGCACCAACAGAAGCTGGATGAATTGTCCTTCAAAGAATCTCAAGGTTCGCTAAGTGATCAGGAGAAAAGAGATTTGCAGGAGCTAAGGGAAAGGTATGTAAAGTATTATCTAAGATATGAAAATCCTGGACATCATGATCCTTTGAACACCGGTCCAAATTACTATAACCCGAATAAAAGTGTATTGCCAGAGAATCATTATGAGCTTTGGTTAAAAAGTGTTGATGGGGGAGATGGAAACAGATACACGAAAATTGGGATGGGGAAAAAAGCGATTTATCATAGGTTCCAGAATGATGGAAATAATAATTGGCATTGGAATGGATCAACAAATGGGAAAACAAAATATGGTAAATCATACCCAATTCGAATCAATACCATCCCAAATCGTATCAAAAAACTATAGAAAAATGATTCTAGGAAGTAAAAATAGGATAGCCATTGAATTTAGCTTTAAGGATATAATTCAGTCCAACGGAAGTTATGGAAATATTAGACTGTACATTGATAATAAGGCTCTAGGCTATTATGATGATTATGTAAATCTTAATGCATTTAGTCACCAGCTAAAAAGGTTGGTTGCAAATAAAGATGTTGATTTTGATGAGTTTAAAGGAATGTCAAGTGAAGATGTTTTTTTGGAAATAATTAATAGTGATGATATTAGATATGATAAAACGATCTTGTCTTTAGGAGAGTCATTTGATGATTTTGATATTAGGTATATCAAGTCAAAAGGGGATGTTTTGTTATTTTGGAGATTATCAAAAGATCATTTTTTTAATTATGAGAAATTTGATTATAACATACATTGTTGTCGGCTAAAAATCAAAGAAATACAAAAAATCCAAGCAGATTTTGATAAAGCTTTAACAACCAGTGTGTAAAAGCATTATAGAGAATACTTGGATGTTGGTAACAAGTTGCTTTTGAGAAATTGGAGATGGAAAAGTAAAGATAGGATGGTTACAAATGAATAGGCAATGGGCAATTCCTGTATAACCTGCTCTTATAAAGTACCCTCCATGTATAATTTCCAACCTACATACACCCATTTATTTCAGGGAATTTGTAATTCCTCTTTCTGTGGGTGCTTGAACGGTACCCACCACGGGGACACCGGGTTCTTCCTTCGCGCAGTTGATCGAAGACCTTTCGAACAATGCCAGCCACATAGTGGTGGACGGAGCGACCGCTGGCACTGATCCGGTCATTCCGTTTGCCGGGATGATCAGCCATGGCAGCGGCCAGGCCGGTGCCCCGAAGGCCTATCTGAACCTGTTGGTGCTGGACAGGAACCAAAACTATGTCAGCAGTTCTTTCGTCCAAGTGAGCACATCTGCAAAAGAAAATGGATCGGATATTCCCCACGAATACCGAAAAATCAATCCGGTCACGATCAAAGAGCCGGGATATGTGTATATTTACCTATCGAACGAAAGCGGTAAGCGCATCGAGGTGTTTCCCGATAGCCATAAGGGACAGGCTTTTGACGACTTTAAGGTAACCCACACCCACAGTCCCATCGTACAGAAGGATGATTACTATCCTTTCGGCCTGAGCTTTAACTCTTACAGCAGGCCGGGTGACACGGAACAGAATTTCCTGTTCAACGGAAAGGAAAGGGATGAAGTGACAGGATGGGATGACTTTGAGGCGAGGATGTATATGAGTGATATTGGTAGATCCGCTTCGATGGATCTAAATTCAGAGGAATATGCACGTTGGTCTCCCTACGGTTGGGTAGGAAACAATCCTATTTCCAATGTTGATCCAGATGGTCGAGATTGGTATCGTTATACTGATGATGATGGAAATGAATCAGTAATTTGGAGAGAGGGGGATGACCAAACCATAGAAATAAATGGAGAAACTTACAATAATATTGGAGCTCTATATGCACTGTCATTGACAGATGGATCTGTCGTTGTTTATCATCAGAATGAAGTTTTGGGAATAGTAGATGCCGAACAGCCAGCTGATCCAGAAACAATGGCTTTAGTCGGTACTTTGCAAGATCCTGATAGCCAGCATAATTACAGCACCATGACTTCTCAATGGGAAATGTTGTTTTTTTCGGCTGAAACGGCACTTATGATATCAGGTGCTACAATGCAAGGGCAGCAGTTGAAAGGAAACCGTCGAATAGGGAAAAGTAAAGGTACCCCTAGAGGGGAAAATCCGCAATTAAACCAAGCGCAGCAACAGAATCTTAAGAGATTTTTGAAGAAGGCTCCAGCTAATTCTAAGACGCCTAAAATTAGAAGACTTGGAAATGGAAATATTCAAATTTCAGTAGAGTCTCCAGGAAAGGTGCCCGGCTCTAAAGCTGTTTATGTTAAAGAGGTTGATAGTAATGGTCAAACTGTCAGGATGTACAAGGTTACGAGTGATCCAAGTGGTAACATAGTCCATAACAAAAATAAGATGAGATAATGGGGACTCCTTCAAATGATCGGGAAAATACCTTAAATGAATTACTGAACTTTGAAAGAAGATTGGTCGAATTAAGGTATAGTTTATCAGTACTTGAATGGGATTCAGAAGAAGAAATAGTTACTTTAACTCTGAATCACTTGAAAAATATTTTGAACAGATATTTAGAAAAGGAACTTTCAGATAACGACATTTATGAATGGGCAAATTTGATTGAGATGAGAGAAGATATCAGGCTTGACCCTACTCATGAGGATTTATTGAAGGAGTTAATTTTTGAATTGGCAAATCCTGAAATAAATGGCAGCTTGACAAAAGAAAGATCCCTAGAAATGCGAGCATTGAAATGATAAATTGGGGGCTGTCTTATAAGCTGGAATCGAATGCTATACTGATGATAGAAAGAGTCTCTAATACTTGATTGTCAAAAGAGACAAAATTGATAAGATGTCTTCTCAGCTTGTCCAAAGTGGATGAAAATGACAAGTTATGAGACAGCCTAATAGAGGGATTCTACCGGAACTCCTTCCCTCAGCTAATTGAGCCCCCGTCTGGGTGTAGTTTACAGAACTACACCCAACTATTTTAGGAAATTTATAATTCCCACAATCGAAAACTGCTCACAGAAGGAGGGGCAACAACATCATTTTCGCAAGGTAAGGCGAGTTTACCCGCATCAATGCCGACCTCTTCGACCATACCGATGCGGGAGACAAGAAGACCTACTCCATGCGACTGAACGGCATGGGCAATGAAGTCTATGGGTTGGCCAAGTCACTGGAGAGCCTGTCCCGTAGCGTATATCGGGATTAAGCCCGGGGATAAGGTATCGGCAGAGGTATGGGCGAAATACCTCGATCCGGAGACCAAGGGAGCTTCAGGCTCCTCCTTCGCCCAGCTAATTGAGGACCTTTCGAACAATGCCAGCCACATAGTGGTTGATGGAGCGACCGCTGGCACTGATCCGGTCATTCCGTTTGCCGGGATGATCAGCCATGGAAGCGGTAATGCAGGGGCGCCCAAGGCCTATCTGAACCTGTTGGTGCTGGACAGGAACCAAAACTATGTCAGCAGTTCTTTCGTCCAAGTGAGCACATCGGCAAAAGAAAATGGATCGGATATTCCCCACGAATACCGAAAAATCAATCCGGTCACGATCAAAGAGCCGGGATATGTGTATATTTACCTATCAAACGAAAGCGGTAAGCGCATCGAGGTGTTTCCCGATAGCCATACGGGACAGGCTTTTGACGACTTTAAGGTAACCCACACCCACAGTCCCATCGTACAGAAGGATGATTACTATCCTTTTGGGATGAGCTTTAACTCTTATACAAGGCCGGAAAGTGTGGCTCAGAACTGGAAATTCCAGGGGCAGGAACATATTGATGATCTGGGACTGAATTGGGATTCCTTTAAGTGGAGAAACCACCAGCCTGATCTGGGAAGATTCTTTAATGTTGACCCGTTGGCGGAAGAATATTACTATAACTCGCCATATGCTTTTAGTGAGAACAAGGTGACGGCACATGTTGAATTGGAGGGACTGGAGGCTGTTTCTATTCAAGCAGAGGGAAGAGGTATAGTTCCAGTTGTTGGTAATTTAAGTGTAACTGGCAGTGGGGCATATGGAATGGCTATAGGTACTAGAAGAGGAAAAGAAGGCATTCATGCTGTAAGGTTTGTGTCAGGTTCATTAGGGCCAGCATCAGGTATTGGGATAGCAGGTGGAATTGGAACCTATGTAAATAGCGGGGACTTAGAAGATTTGTCTGGTCTAGGCTTTGGTGTTGGAGGTTTTTTAGGCGCAACCCCAACTGGCTTAGCTGGCGGTTCACTAGAATTAACGACAACAGCTGATGGTACTCAGTTAGGTGGATTGATTCCATTTGCATCTCCGGGAGGAGCAATGGGTGGAGGAATTTGGGCAGAAGCTTCATATACTGAATTTCTGGGCGAACCAATGAATCTAACGGATTTAACAAAAGAAGAAATGGGGAAACTGGCAGAGGGTCTAGGTATTGCATCGGAGCAATTGACCGAATTTATCAATCGTGCAAAAGATTATATAAATAAGCAAAGTGAAATTCAGTGGCCATCAAAGGAGGATATCCAAGAAGAATTAAGACAACGTTTATTAACTCCAAGAGACAACACTAGTATAAAAACTGATCATTTTATAATTGACGAGGAGTGATTTATTTTAAACTGTTCTATTATTTGATCATGGTACATGTTGTTTTAGCATGTACTTACAATATTTATACTCATTTTATTTATAAATCCTATGGTGTAGAGTTTAAAAGGAGATCATTTTTTTTTTCGTTGATCAGAGAGGATATATTAAATAATATTAAATCTCAAGAAATGGGGTCAAAGCCTTATTTAGCATTAAAACGATTATTGGTACTCCACAAAGTATTATCAGTAACTGGAAAAATTATTATGATGGTTTTTGTATTGATGATTGTTTTTTTGATTTACTTGAATTTGTCGTAGTAACATTTTAAAGAAAAAACGTAAAGCAAAAATTTTATATTCAGTCACCATAGATGGGACTACCAGTACCACCTGAAGGACCATCCCGAAGAAAGTTCGGGACAGGCTCTGGGCAATGTGCGGGCGACCTTCAGGACCATGCCCGATGCGCCGGACACCTACCTGGCCACGGCAGAGAACGACAGGAAGACCAAGGACTACGAGGAGATGTATTTCAACCGCTACGGCGAGGCCACCCGCATCAATGCGGACCTCTTCGACCATACCGATTCGGGAGACAAGAAGACCTACTCCATGCGACTGAACGGCATGGGGAATGAAGTCTATGGATTGGCCAAGTCACTGGAGAGCCTGTCCCGTAGCGTATTTCGGGATGAAACCCGGTGACAAGGTATCGGCAGAGGTATGGGCGAAATACCTCGATCCGGAGACCAAGGGGGCTTCAGGCTCCTCCTTCGCCCAGCTAATTGAGGACCTTTCGAACAATGCCAGCCACATAGTGTTGGACGGAGCGACCGCTGGCACTGATCCGGTCATTCCGTTTGCCGGGATGATCAGCCATGGCAGCGGCCAGGCCGGTGCCCCGAAGGCCTATCTGAACCTGTTGGTGCTGGACAGGAACCAAAACTATGTCAGCAGTTCTTTCGTCCAAGTGAGCACATCGGCAAAAGAAAATGGATCGGATATTCCCCACGAATACCGAAAAATCAATCCGGTCACGATCAAAGAGCCGGGATATGTGTATATTTACCTATCAAACGAGACAGGTTCCCGTATTGAAGTGTTTCCCGATAGCCATACGGGACAGGCTTTTGATGACTTTAAGGTGACGCACACCCACAGTCCCATCGTACAGAAGGATGATTACTATCCTTTTGGGATGAGTTTTAATTCTTATAGCAGGCCGGGTGCTACGAGTCAAAAGTACCTTTATAACAAGGGAAGTGAATTGATCGATGATCTGAATCTTGGTTTGTACTGGACGCCGAACAGGTTTTATGATCCTGCAATTGGGCGGTTTTTGGGTACGGACAAACTGTCGGATATGTACACTTCGATAAGTCCGATGGTATTTGGGTTCAACAACCCGATCAAATTCAACGATCCAACTGGACTGTTAGGGGAGTGTGACGATTGTCCTGAAGTGGATCTGCCGGAAGTCACGGTCACCGCCAGTAGATTGCAGGAAGCAAATCCGGATTATTCCCTGCTCTTTGAACAGTTCAGAAATAGTACCAATACTGTTTATAGGAATCTGGGGTATGTTGCTCAGAATAAAGGTGCAAAGGAGGCTCGGGATTTATTAACCAGGGGGAGACCCCTTCATTACAGTGACTTTGAGGCATAGCAGAGCATAAACTCCGACTACCTTGACGGTATCAGGTATTTATACAAATATGGGGTCACCGGCAGTATTGTGATTATAGCGGCGAGTCCGATTTTATTGGAAACCTTGGCAAATAAAGCAGGTGGGGATATGGCCTTGGAGTCCGGATTTCAGATTATGAACAGTTTACTTTATAATGGAGACCTTTCCCAAGTGGATATAGCCGATATCGGGTTTGCCGGTATTTTTGGGAAATCAGGATTTGTGGCAATGGCCATGTTTGATTTTACGCCGAAGGGAGAACTCATTACTGTTGGATCAGGAAAAAACTTTGCCCAGTTTGGTACGGATTTACTGATCGGGGGCTTCAGCAAATGGCATACTGATAAGATGGGAACAGCAGGTATTGACAAAGGAGTAATAAACTTTTTCAATGGTTTTAACGGCAATTTTAGAAACACTGTAGGAACAGGTATTAAGAATGGGGTGCAAGATGAGTGAGTGGAAAAAAATATTGTTGTCTATATTATTGGGCTTCGTTGGAGTTATTATTTGGAACATTTATTACGATTCCTACGAGAAAAGTTATACCATCGGAAAAGTGGTAGGGAAAGCAGTTGGGATGAAATCAGGTACAGTAATTGAATTTGAATTCTACTACCAGGGGAGAAAAATTAAAGGTGGAACGGGAATGGGGGATTACTCTCTCAGGGCTGGGGACAGGTATGTCGTTGAATTCAGCAAAGAGAAACTGGACTTGTCGGAGGCATTGCTTTATTATCCGGTTCCGGACACGGTGGATGTTGAAGTTCCATGGGACGGATGGCCGGAAGTCCCTAATGAACTGAAAATTTACCGGAGAAAGAGAATGGAGCTTTTCGGGCTTTATGATTGGATATATGGAGACTAACTAAATTGTAGAAAATGTCATTTTCAAATCTGCAATAAAGACATATTTCAGCCGCTACGGCGAGGTGACCCGCATCAACGCGAAATACCTGGATCCGGAGACCAAGGGAGCTTCAGGTTCCTCCTTCGCGCAGTTGATCGAAGACCTTTCGAACAATGCCAGCCACATAGTGGTGGACGGAGCGACCGCTGGCACTGATCCGGTCATTCCGTTTGCCGGGATGATCAGCCATGGAAGCGGTATTGCAGGGGCGCCCAAGGCCTATCTGAACATGTTAGTGCTGGACAGGAACCATAATTATGTCACAAGCTCCTTTATCCAGGTGAGCACATCGGCAAAAGAAAACGGCTCCGATATCCCCCACGAATACCGAAAAATCAATCCGGTCACGATCAAAGAGCCTGGATATGCTTATATTTACCTATCCAATGAGAGTACAACTCCCACGGAAGTGTTCTTTGACGATATGCAGGTGATGCAGGCTTCGGGATATATCGTGCAGAAGGATGATTACTATCCTTTTGGGATGAGCTTTAACTCTTATACAAAACCGAGTTCCACGTCCCAGGCATTCAAGTTCAATGGAAAGGAAAGGGATGAAGTGACCGGATGGGATGATTTTGGGGCCAGGATGTATATGAGTGATCTTGGACGGTGGGGTGTGATTGACCCGATGGCCGATCAGATGAGGAGATATTCCCCTTATAACTATGCTTTTGATAATCCTATCAGATTCATTGATCCGGACGGGATGTTGCCTGCGGATTCAAGATTTGAAAATTACGAGAATTATGATTATGGCTCTTTTTCAATTCTGGGTGGAAATTTGGAAGGAACTAATGATCTATTAGGTATTGGCCATCAGAATTTAATTTTTCCCCCTTTATATATTGGCTCCCAGAACGATAAAAAAGACAAAATATATGAGGGAGGTACGATGGATATGTTTACTATTGAAAGAACAAGATTGGATCCCTATGTAGGACCTTCAAGGTGGAGAGGTAGCGGAAATTGGGCTTCAACTACTTTATCTCTTATGGCTTATGATTTGGGTACTTTTGAACCGTCAGATTTAGCTTGGCAAAAATGGGCTGTATATGGGGTGATTGGTGTGGCTGCAATAACAACGTCAATGCTCCAATATAATGATGATCCATTTCCTAAACCATGGTATACTGATAGACCTAAAAATTATATACCAAAAGCTCCAGAAGGGTTTAATCCAAAAAGATTTGATGGGGGTTTCCCTCCAAATAATGTTGCCAAATGGGCATTAATTGGAGCAGGAACATATAAAATATATAAAAACTATAAGAAAAGTATAAGAACTAATAATGTTCATAAACCAGCACTTATGGATAAAACATACGTAGCTCCTTCACCTAAATTATATCGAAAACCTTAAGGACTAAGCGATGAAAAAAATAAAGAATTGGAAGTTAGTATCAAATATTTGTGCATACGGATGTGGTTTTTTGTTTATGTTTTCCAGTTTCTTTCTGGAAAACGAAGAAAAATATAATAAGTATTTAATACCGGCTTTCACTATTTTAATAGTATTGTTTTTGATAGCGGAGTTAGTTAAATTTAAATTAAAAAAATGGAGAAGATGAAAAGGTTAATGGTGATCGAATGGGGAATAACTCTCTTTTTTGTTTTAAGTTTGCTGTTTTACATAATAAATGAATCATTGTTAAACTTATTGATTCCTGAAAATAAAAGTGGATATGTTCTCTGGTTAAGTTTGGGAATGTATTTAGGTTTTCAGCTATATAAGTATGAAATTACAAGAATTTGGAAGAATGGAGACTAATTTCTTAGAGTATCATTGTTTAGATGTCATGTGATAGCAGAGTAATAAGATTCATGTACTTTCTAAAGCATATTCTACCTAAATTAGAAGTTTAACAAAGGGGCTTTCTAATGTACTCCCTATTGAAATTTAAGAGTTTATTGACCTAACTATTGGGAGTACATTAAAGTGTATGGACTGGCTAAATCCCTAGAGGTCAAGCCCGGCGACAAGGTATCGGCAGAGGTATGGGCGAAATACCTGGATATCTCTACTACGGGGACACCGGGTTCTTCCTTTGCCCAGTTGATTGAGGATTTGTCCAACAATGCTTCCACAGTAGTGGTTGATGGAGCGACTGCCGGGACTAACCCAATAGCCCCACTTGCCGGATTGATGGACCATAGCAGTGATAACTCGAGCGGCCCCTAAAGCCTATCTTAACATCGTGGTAGTGGACAGTGAAGGCAATGTGGAGAACCTGTCCTACAAACCTGTGACCACGACCGCCAGGGAAGACGGCAGTAATAAGCAGCACCAGGAATTTTATATGGAGGCCACTGCTGATGCTCCCGGATTTTGTTATATTTATCTCAGCAATGATGCAGCGGAAGGGAAGGAAGCGTTCTTTGATGACTTTACCGTAGAAGTGGAAGAAAGCCCACTGATCCAGATGACCGACTACTACCCTTATGGACTGGTAGCCGAAAACTGGGTCAGGGAAATCGAAGACCCCACCAAGGAGCTTTTCCAGGGCAAAACGCTGGATAGCAAGACCGGCTGGTATGATTTTCATGCCAGGCAGTATGACCCGGCACTGGGAAGATGGTTTGCTGTTGATCCAAAATCAACAGAAATGCCATCGGTTTCTCCTTACGGCGGAATGGGGAATAATCCTGTAGCCTTTACCGATCCAAGTGGAGAAAATCCGGTATTAATAGGAGCTTTGATCGGTCTGGGAACCAATGGCATTAATAACCTGATCAATGGTGATAGTTTCTTTCAGGGAGGTGGTAAGGCAGCCCTTTTTTGGAGCCATTGGAGGAGCATTCAGTGCGGGCATAGGTGAATTGGCCCAATCTCTGGCAAATACCGGTGCAAGCCAGTTGGGAGTGGCTGCCTTTCAGGTGGGGGCACACAGTCTTTCAGGAGGTGCTCTTTCTGCTATGCAGGGAGGCAACTTCTGGCAGGGTTTGGCCGCCGGTGGGTTGTCATCCGCTGTTAGTTCAGGAATTGCTGCTTTGGATGGTAATGGGGTGGTTCAGATAGGAGGAGCCGCATTGTCCGGTGGACTATCATCAGAAATAATGGGCGGTGATTTTTGGAGAGGGGCTGCCACAGGAGCTACAGTGGCAGGATTGAATCATTTAAGACATAGTAGTTCTAGGAGGATTATGAAACTCCTTGCGGAGTATAACGGACTAGAACATCCGGGAAAATTAAACCTTAAAGGGCGAAATAGAAACGTAATAGCGGCACATCTTTTAAGAGGTATTAAGTATCATATGACATCAAAGAGTGACATTGATTTAAACAAACTGTTTGCTTGCTTAAGCACTGAGTGTTTAAAAACAGGAGGTACGCATTTATTGTCCAGACAAAAGCAGTCGTGGCTAAGTTCTTTTTTGGGACCAAGTGGAGACTTATTTGCTCCAGTTTATGTTGGTGACAAAAACATCAAGGTGATGTATGAAATTCCATTTCACGGGCCAAACAAAGGCTTGGTTTTTGGTTATCATGATTATCAACATGAGGTGTTATCAAGTAATGGAAATTGGGCAATTAGATGGGGTGGACTAGGAGGTTTATTTTTGAATTTCAGGAATCATAGATCATTCATTAGAGATTGGATTTTAGAAAGATGAGAGCAATTATAATATTGATAATATTTATTTTCTCATTCTGTTCACAGCAAAAGGGTTTATCAGAGGAGGAAAGGTTGATATATAATTCTATGAATGTAAATCAAGTATACGGGGAAGATGGGAGAACTACTTCCTTATTGGATATTGCTACAGGATTCGAAGAGAAGTTAATAGAGAGAAAATATCTCAAGTCTATTTCAAAGAACGATTACAAAGAGTTTTATTATAAATATATTGTTGGAGATTCTATCATAGATATGAAAAGTATATATAAGACAAATAATATGTTCATTACAATGGTTTACCCTTCTACCTTGAGTAGGAGTTGGTATATATTCGATGAAACTATAAAGAGAAATAAAGATCATATTACTGAAGAATCTACAATTTATGGAATATTTACTGTTTTGGGAGATATGTTTTATGAAGATTCATTTAGAAAGGATTTGTTGGAAAGATATTTGGATTCATTATCCGAACAGGAATTTAAAAATAAAAGCATATACAGAGTGCCACTTTTGGTGTTTTTGTATGCTGATCTGGAATCAAAATATGCAAGGTATTCAGAATAGTAGGATGAAATAAAGGTCTGTTCCAATAGGGGAAAAGCTCTTAGGCGGTAACCGTGTCGCATTACAGGAAAAACCGTCATCCCAGGTGGTGAAGGCCACTGCGGATGCACCCGAATTTTGTTATATTTACCTGAGTAACGATGCTCCCGAGGGAAAGAAGCGTTCCCGCCACGGCGGGCAGGCTTTTGATGACTTTACCGTGGAAGTGGAAGAAAGCCCACTGATCCAGATGACTGAGGACCGAGCGTTAAGAATCAGTCCGGTGGACTGATTTAGCGAGGGGCTAGGATGCAGGGAAGGAAGGACCATACGCTTGTATAAGACCGGCTGGTATGATTTTCATGCCAGGCAGTATGATGCGGCACTGGGACGGTGGTTTGCGGTGGATCCGGATGGGGAGTTTGTGGGGCCGATCCTCGGGGCGATGGCCGCCGGTGCGGCACAGAGTGCCCTGTTCTATGCGGCCAGTCTGACGGCAGGCAACAGCTGGGACTGGGGGCAGTTTGCAAGTCAGGTAGGTAGAGGGGCTTTGATGGGCGGTCTGGCAAACGCTGCATCCACTGCGGTAAGTACCGGCTCAGCAGCGGGGCTGAACTCGCTTGGTATCAGCCCCCAGACATCTGGTTTTATAGGAGGGGCATTGGGTTCATGGCCCGGTACATTGGTGGCAGGAGGTTCTATAGACTGGGGGATGGCTGCCGGTAAGGCACTGCTGGCCGGTGCTTCCGCCCGAAATGCGATAGAAGCCCAAATGCCTATTACGGGTCAGCGGGGAAATTTCGCCATTCCTGTATTTCGTGACGATTATGTGTCCTTACCTGTCCACACCATTGAGGCGCTGGAAGGGTATGACCTGGCAGGATGGCATAAGCTTTTTGCCAGCGGATATAATCCGGTAGTGGCCGGAGTATATGGTGGACGACAGGCCTTTGCCGACACCCCTTTCGGTGGTGCGATATTGAGTATCCCTGAGATGGTTGGTGGGGAGATGGCTTTGAGTGCGGCAGTGAGAGGGGTGAAGGCAGTAGCAAAGGGAGGTAGTTTCCTTAAAGGAGGCAAAACATTCTCGCAATTTAAAACTTCATATTGGGCTACCAGAACTAAACCAACTTTTCAGCCGATAAGGATGTCCAGCGGGAAAGTGTTTAAAGTTCATATGGAGCTCCATCATAGATTTATCCCTCAAAGGGCAAAATGGGCTCCAAATTGGCTAAAGAACAACAGGTTGAATTTGCAGCCTTTAAATACAATACAGCACGGAATCAGAGACCCGTACAGGTATAGGTTTTTCCCTAAAGAAATTAAGAACGCAATAAATAGTGGCAATACTTTTGGATACTAACATGTTTAACTTATTCAAGAAAAAACGGGCTAAAAATATTCAACAATGGGAGTATGATTTGTTGAAGTCAGTGGCTGAGAAATTGCCATCAAAATATTCCTTTTTGATAAGCCAAGTAAATCCAAACTTTATTTTGGATAGTGTTCCAAATGAGTTTTTAGAACATGGTTGGAAGCGAATAATCTGTGACCAGAATGTATATAACTCAATCAAGAATAATAGTATTAACTATAAGCTTGTAGGCATCAAGGTTTTTGATTTAGAAGCCAAAGATTATAAAAATGTTGAGCTTGATTTATACGAAGGTGTTTTAATTGGTTACAAGGTTGATGACAGTAGCCGACAGTTTGATTATGAAAATATCGATATAAAGAGTCTTCGTAAAAAGCCCTATGAAAATAAGGAAAAGGAAGAGTTGGAGAAAATCATTGGTACAGTAAGTAATGATATATTGGCTCAATTAGACATAGATGACACATTCAAAATTGAAGTCCCTGAAGGTGAGTTTTATGTTATCCAAGACTTGGAAGATGGAAACTATCTTTCAATGAATGAAAAAGGTGCAGTTTATGGAATGATACATGACCCATACGAAGTAGAAAAACTCTTTGAAACTAAAGAATCCTTTTTTGAAGCCCTGAAATCTGGTGAGTTTAGTATCTCGGAATATTACGATAAGAAAATGTCATAAATGATAGCTTCTGTGAAATCCAGAGGCTGGTATTGTTGAAAGTAGCGGATGAAGCTAACTATCCGAGCTGGTGGGGACGGACCAATGGTGCGACCAATGCAGTGATCGCCGGTATTTACCGAACAAATGAGGCTTTTGCCAGTAATCCTTTCGGTGGGGCGATATTGAGTATCCCAGAGATGGTTGGTGGGGAGATGGCTTTGAGTGCGGCAGTGAGAGGAGTGAAGGCTGTATCCAAAATAGGGAGCCGGTGGGCTGCTAGGTCGAGTACGCAAGGAGGATTGAACCTTTTCAAATGGGGAGCTCCTCAAACCACGAAAGCGACAGGTTGGAAAGCTGGGGATTATATGCTTCATCTTCCTAACAAAGGAACACCTGCATTAAATTGGAAAGCCAACTATGGGGCACTACGTAGTGAGATGGGCCTAGGTAAACCTATTTTTGACTCCTACAGACTGCCTAACGGTAATTTGATACCAACGGGTGGGTTCTTAAATGCAGAAAGGTCAATCCTTCAGGGTAGAGGTTGGATTTATAACCCGGGTAGTGGCGCATGGATGCCACCTGGATTTTAATTAAGAAGGACGCTTATGGAATTCAATCAACTCATATCAAAAAAGCTTCATTCCTTGTTCACAGAACACGGACTGGAAATGACCGAGCAATCAAAGAACATTGTAAAGTATGAATCGGACGAATTGATTATTGCATTAAGCCATAATCCCAGAGAGAACTCAAATACTCTTTGGGTAGGCAGAAAGCACTTCAATGAAGTTGAGATTGATAATCAGGTTATGCGAGAGCATTTTAACTCTGACCTAAAACTTAGCAATCTTCCAAAGGAAACTTTTGTAAATAATGTGTTCCTGTTTTTTATGGGAGATGGGGAAAAGTTGTTGGAAGGAAATGAGCGTGCTTTAGTTAGCCTTGAGAAGTTTAACGAACAAAGGAGTTCGGAATATACCGCCACTCTGGTAGAGCAACAAAGCTTAGAAGCAGCCAACAAAGCTTGGAAGGATGGAAATTACCAGGAGGTAATCAGGAGCTTGGAAAAGGTAAATAAAGCCAATTTGCCAGCATCCTTTAAGCAGAAATACAAGATTGCACAACAGAGATTAAGTAACTAAACTTTTGAAAGCCTCGGAGAAATCCGGGGCTTTTGTCATTAAGAGCCGTAAGCCACTCTGGCTTTAGAATCCCTGATGTAGGTATCAATAATATCGAAAAGCTTGTTTTTAGTATCAGCCTCCATTTTGGCAGCCGAGGAGATTTCGAGCAGGTGCTTGTGTTCCTTGGTATAAGTGGCTGTTTCCTCCAGTGAGGTGAGCGTGTAGTTTTCTTCAAACACATAATCCGGCACGACGGCTCCATTGAGGTCGACCTTGACTTCTTGGGTATGGCCTTTTACGGTGAGTTTTGAATCAGGTGAGGAGGTTCTACTTTTTAAGGGAGGATTGGTAAGATATTATTATATTTATCCTAGCAATGAGAGTTCCGAAGGGAAAGAAGCGTTCCTGCCTCGGCGGACAGCCTTTTGATGATTTTACCGTGAAAGTGGAAGAAAGCCCACTAATCCAGATGACTGAGGACAGAGCGTTAAGAATCTGTCCACCGGACTGATCTAGCGAGGAGCCAGCTTGTAGGGCAGGAAGGATAACAAGACCGGCTGGTATGATTTTCATGCCAGGCAGTATAGCCTGTCCCCCCGAAATCCTTCAGCCTGTCCCGAAGGATTTCGGGAAGGCTGTCGAGGAGGGTTTTTGGGTAAAAGGGCATACTGCACATTACTCTCAAGTCTCATATCTCAATACTAACCACCTACTGAATAATTAGCCTTTTGGTGAGCGATAGTGTTTCGCTCTGGATTTTGATGATGAACACTCCTGGGGAAAATAGTGCAGTGCTTAAATGATAGGTTTGGTTCAGTGTGCCAGGGTAAACCACATCATGGGCTACTTGGCCGCTGGTGCTGATGACCTGAATCCGCACGTCTTCACGCTGTTGGAGGTTAAACGCCAAGCTGAAAATATCCGTGGCTGGATTGGGATAGAGGATAGCATCACCATTGGTCGGGTAGACTGGATCTGGATCATCCGAAAGGAATAATTCGACATTGTCCAAGTAGATAGGGTTGGTGGCATCAGTGCCGTTTTCTACCACAAAGGCAATCCTGATTTTTTCGCTACCATTGCCTGTAAAATCAGAAAGATTGACGAACTCTTTGACAAACTCGCTTTCAGTAGTTGGATTTACAGGGCTGTCGCCGATAATGGTGTTTAAGGTTTCTCCTTCATAAATGAGCACTTGATGCTCAAAGGTTTGGCCACCGTCCAGGCTCAGCATAACTTTTAATCGTGTATTGTTGGTAATCCCACTTGCTGCACGGTCAAAGAAAATACTGGCCCTGCTGGTATTGCTCAGGTCCATCAGCGGTGATCCCAGCCAATAGGTGTTTCCGCTTGATTGGTTTTGAAGGACAGCAAGGTTGTCATTTAGGGCACCTTCTTTGGCTACCACTTCCCAAGCGGGCTGGCCGTTTTCCGGGTTGACCGTAATCCAAGGGGCCAGTTGGAGCAAATTATCGAAATACTGCCTCCAAGGAACTTCAACAGATTCGGCGTTTTGGTAGAAGAAGCGATTAATTTGCTGTTCATTGCCTGCATTTTGATCATAGTTGGGGGAGTGGAGTCGATATTCCATTCCATTCAGCTCATCTGTAAGCAAGGAGGGCAGCTCGATGTTCACTTGCTCATCAGGAGCAATGTTCATGTCTTCCAGTGTCAAGGTACTTTGGGCAAAGCCATTGAGCACGCGATCCACCAGCAGGGTGTTGATAGCTAGTTCTCCTGTATTGGTTAAGCGGACCACGTCATTTTCCTGACTGCCATCCGGGAGTGGCGAAGGACTAACCAATTGATCGATGCTAAAGCTGTAATTGGTTTCCTGTGCGGCATTGATTCGAATATTCTTGATAAACAGGTTGTTGCCAAACCCGTTGATGGTGATAAATGCAATGCGGACATTACCGTTTTCGGCAAATTGGCTCAGGTCAATCACTTCTGTTCGAAAGTCACTCGCGGCGTTTGGTATAAATTCAGCCGTAGAAGCGGCAGCTGTTTCCAGGCTTACTTGGGACTTTTGATAAGGAGGGCTTAACAGGTCAAAGGTATTGCCACAGTCGGTGGATACGCCAATGATCAATTGATCGTCCAAGCCTTCCTCAGGATACCGTGCATAAGCCATATCGAAGACCAGTTGGGCATTTGGGAATTGGGCAAGGTTGATCTGTGGTGAGATCAGGTAATCGGTCGCGCCGCTGGTTTCATAATTGTAGAAATTTAACCCTACAGCATCCACCGACTGACCATCCAAGGTGAGCTCCATTGATTCCCATGTAAGTGCCTCGTCCTCATTTTTTACGGTCCATGCCTCATCGAAATCCCCGGAGGCATAGTTGTAGGGCAAGGAGAGGTTGGGCTGGATAACAGGTGAAGTGAAAAGGGTATTATTGGCACTGTTCTCATCCGCCCCACCATTGACAGTAATGATAGTTACTTCAAAATCGTTGCCTGAATTAGCTACCTGAATGGGGTCAAATGCAAGGATCTCGGTATCTCCTTGGTTAAGCTCAAAGCTAAACGACTTTAGTTCCAGAACTTGGCCGTCGAGGCTGATGGCCAATTCCGCACCTGTCAGTAGGTCGGTGCCTGCGTTATAAACACTGACTTGGGGAGTAATGGTGTTGGAGCAAACAAAATCTTTCGGGGCAAGGATCGTTTCCAGTGCCAGATCCTGTGCCACGACCTGAGGTGCTTGTGTGGCACGTCCATTGACCAGGGAAATCCGCCGCGGACTATTGGCCAGGACCACATCCATTCGCTCCAATTGCCCTTGGGTAAAGAGGTTCATGCAAGCATCAGGTGTATAATCCATATAATTTTGGATCATGTCCAAGGTACCGCAGGTAGTTCTGTCGGTTTGACAGCCGATATTGGAGCCGTTTTGGTCAGGGGTGTCGGTTACGAAGTCATCCACATCACATCCACCATCTCCCCAAATATGTCTGAGTCCTAAAAAGTGACCGACTTCATGGGTAGCAGTCCGACCCCTGGAAGAAGCGATGGCATTGCCACCTTCCCCGAAATATTCGTAGTCTATCGTTACACCATCCGTTTCTTTTGCAGTAGGAGGATAATCAAGCCCTTGCAAATCCGAAATGGGAAAGGAAGACCATCCCAGGTTAATGGTTTCCAAAGGGGCAACCCATATATTTAAGTATTCTTCAGCGTCCCAATAAGAGGATTGGCTTAAAATGATAGCATCACTCAGCCTATAACTTGTTTGGGGACCCTGTACACGGTTGATGCCATCTGTGGG
The DNA here is from genome assembly GCF_006575665.1 of Echinicola soli. Lineage (NCBI taxonomy): Bacteria > Pseudomonadati > Bacteroidota > Cytophagia > Cytophagales > Cyclobacteriaceae > Echinicola > Echinicola soli. The sequence continues at coordinate 4,248,951 of NZ_CP041253.1, read as the reverse complement.
AAGTCCTCTGGGATCCTGCTTGGCCAGTACGAACTGGATATTGGCATTGGCAGCTATAGGCTGGAATGCTGCCAGTGTATTGGCCGCATCGGTATTGGTGCGGCTGTAGTCTTCATTGAGGATGCGGATTTGCGCCTCTATTTGTGATTGGGGGATGTTGGCACCTTGTCCGAGCTGTTCTCCATTGTGGATCACGTGCACGACCACGGGAATGACCCTCACTTCGTCTTCAGCAGTTCTTAGATTGGCACCTTTTCTGTCCTGGATCTTATCTTCCATCCAGGCTTCAAAATATTCCTTCGAACCAAAAATCCCCAAGGCTTCCATTTGCTTTTGTTCCACTAGGGGAGCAGTACATTTTTCAATAGGATCCTGGGTGGAGGTGTTTATGGTGGGTGTCAGCGTTTGCTGTGCAAAAAGTATTGAACAATTTATAAATAACAAAAAGGATAGTACTAACCCTATCCTTAAAATCAGTATTACCCTTTTCATTAATAACTAAATCCTTTGCTGTTTATTCCGAAACGGAAATATTGATAGCTTCCACTCTGTTTATTTCAGGTATGGCCTTTTTGACGGCCTCTTCCACACCGGCCTTTAGTGTCATGGTAGACATGGGACAAGAACTGCAGGTCCCCGTCAACTCGAGCTGCAAAACCATCTCGTCTGTAAGGTCAACAATTTTCACATTGCCACCATCCGCTTCCAAGTAAGGGCGGATGGTATCCAGTGCATTTTCTATTTTTTCGATTAGTTCTGATTCCATTTTATCTGCTAGGTATTTACTTGTACTACCTTGGTTTTATTTTTTTCTGCATTTCTGATCGCGATCTGTCTTGCCATTGTTTCGGCAAGATCGGAAAATGCCTTTTGAGTAATTCCCTCTTTCAGAACTGCAGGGTAACCGGTGTCTCCACTTTCCCTAATGCTCTGTACGATAGGGATTTCTCCTAAGAAGGGGACGTCATGCTTTCTGGCCAATCGCTGCCCCCCTTCTTTACCGAAAAGGTAATACTTATTGTTCGGTAACTCTTCAGGTGTAAAATAAGCCATATTTTCCACAACACCTAAAACGGGAACGTTTATTTGGGGTTGCTTAAACATGGACAAACCTTTTGTAGCATCTGCCAACGCAACTTTTTGTGGGGTGGTCACGATGACAGCACCTGTGACGGGTACTGTTTGCACCATGGTAAGGTGAATGTCTGAAGTGCCGGGAGGCAAATCGATCAATAAATAATCCAACTCACCCCATTCTACATCCCCAATGAATTGCTTCAGGGCAGAGCTGGCCATGGGGCCTCTCCAGACCACCGCACTGTCTGCTGGTGTCAGAAAACCGATGGACATCAGCTTTACGCCGTATTGCTCGATTGGAATGATGATGTTTTTCCCGTTTTCCTGCTTTACGGCCGGCTGTTCACCTTCCACGTTAAACATCACGGGAATGGAAGGGCCAGAAATGTCTGCATCCACTAAGCCGACTTTAGCACCGGTTTTGGCCAGTGCCACGGCAAGATTGGCCGAGCAGGTGGACTTGCCGACGCCACCTTTGCCAGAGGCGATGGCGATGATGTTTTTTACTTTGGGGAGCAATGGTGCATTGTCCCTCACGGTGGTGACATTGGAAGTCATGGTAATATCCAATTCCAACTCCTCACCAAACTCCTTGACCAAGGCTTCTTTACAATTGTTTTTGATCAGCTCTTTGAGAGGACAAGCAGGAGTGGTAAGTACCACCTTAAAACTCAATTTATTCCCTTCTGCCACCACATCCTGGATCATGCCAAGTGTGACCAGGTCTTTTTTAAGATCGGGGTCTTCCACGGTGGAGAGGGCCTTAAGTACCTTTTCTTTACTAATGATCATTACGATAGGTAAATTTTGCGCAAGTTAGTGCTTATTGATACGAATTAAAATTATTGTGTCCAATTATCGGTGAAAATGGGGATTTAGATAGTAGCTGCTTGATCAGGTATTAGGATATACCTTACTATCTTATACTTTGTACCTAATCCCTTGTACTTCGTAATTAATGTCCGATACCATACAACTTCGAACGAGAAGGAATAGTTTCTTTTTAGAAGTGTAGGAGAGAAAGGAAGTTTCCACGGACTTTTCTATCTTTGAATTTATTAAGAATGCATCATGGGATTAAGCAATATAACGACAGAAAAAGTAAAGGAGCGAGTAGATATTGAGGAAGTGGTCAATGACTACGTGTCGTTAAAGAAAAAAGGCCAAAACCTCTGGGCATGCTGTCCCTTTCATAATGAAAAATCACCATCCTTTTCCGTATCCCCTGCCAAACAGATATACAAGTGCTTTGGCTGTGGAGCGGCCGGGGATGCCCTGAAATTTGTGATGGATATTGAGGGCATCGGTTTTAACGAAGCCATTAAGCATCTGGCCCAGAAATATGGCATTGAGATCGAGGAGGAAAAAGCGGCAACACCAGAAGAAGTCCAGGCTTACAATGAAAGGGAGAGCCTTTATATCGTCCAAAGTTTTGCAAGGGACTTCTTTTCCAAAAACTTGCTGGAATCCGATGAGGGCAAATCCGTTGGCCTCAGTTATTTCAAGGAACGGGGATTTAACTTGTCTACCATAGAGAAGTTTGACCTGGGCTATGCCATGGACAGCTGGGATCATCTGCACAATGCGGCGAACAAGGCCGGACACTCGGATGACATTCTCCTTAAAGGGGGGCTGATCCTCCAAAAAGAAGGGGATCCTTCTCGGAAATACGACCGTTTTCGCGGGAGGGTGGTGTTTACGATCCATAACCTGGCAGGTAAGCCTATAGCCTTTGGTGCCAGAATCCTGACCAACGATAAGAAGCAGCCAAAATACATTAACTCTCCGGAGACAGCCATTTACCATAAAAGTGATGTGCTGTACGGAATCTACCAAGCCAAGCAGGCCATAAGGAGCCAGGACAATTGCTATCTGGTGGAAGGCTATACCGATGTGATTTCCATGCACCTTTCGGGCATCGAAAATGTCGTCGCTTCTTCGGGTACTTCACTTACTGAAAACCAGATCAAACTGATCAAACGGTTTACGGACAATGTCACGGTGCTCTATGATGGGGACGCTGCCGGCATCAAGGCCTCTCTTCGGGGTATTGACATGCTCTTGGAAGGTGGGTTGAATGTAAAGGCAGTGGTGTTCCCGGAGGGAGATGACCCGGACAGCTATTCCCGAAAAGTAGGTTCAGAAGCTTTCCAACAGTACCTTAATGACCATGCCCGGGATTTTATAGCCTTTAAGATTGAGCTGTATGCCGAGGAAGCAGCACATGATCCTATCAAACGGGCGGATACGGTGCGCCAGGTGGTGCAGAGTGTGGCCAAGATTCCTGATCCCATTACCCGCTCGGTATATGTGAAGGAGTCTGCCAGGCTCCTAAAGATGGATGAGGACATTGTGCTGGCCGAGCTGAACAAGATCCTGCTAAAGGGGCAAAAAGATGCTTACTACAAGGACAAGCAGCAAGCCCCCCCTCCGTCATCACCCGATACTCCATTTGAGGAATTCCTTCCCGAGGAAAAGAACAAATGGTCCTCAACAGATGTTTTGGCCAAACAGGAAAGGGAAATGATGAGGCTGTTGGTTACCTATGGCTTTGAGAAAGTGTCGGATGATTTGCATGTTTGTGAGTACCTGATCCAAGAGACGGGCGATATTTCCTTCCAAACACCGATTTATCAAAAGTTGTTTATCGAATACAAGCGGGCCCTTAAAAAAGGTATTTTGCCAGATACAGAATACTTCATAAAATTAGATGATAGCCAGCTGAAAGGAGAGGTGATCAATATGATTTCCCAAAGGCATGAAATGTCTGACAATTGGGAGCAAAAGCACATGATCTACACCAATCGGGAATCAGATGACCTATCCAAAACCACCTTCAATGAAATCTTACGATTGAAGCGAAGGGTTCTTGAAAAAATGGTGGACGAAACCATGGAAAAAATCAGAACTGCTGAAGAGCAGGGGAAAGAAGATGAAGTGACAGATTTTCAGATGGTTTTGATATCGTTAACGGGTTCATTGCGTGATATCAATAAACAGCTGGGGACAGTTAAGTCACGATAAACCAAACTAAATAAGGGGTTTCTCGGTTTTAGAGAATAAAGGGTGTATTTTTGCACCTTTGATTGACCATTGAAGAAAAAATTATGGCTGAAGAAATTAAACTTGATTCCATTGAGGAGGCAATAGAAGCGATCAAAAACGGGGAAGTGGTCATTGTAGTAGATGATGAAGACCGCGAAAACGAGGGGGATTTTGTCTGTGCAGCAGAGAAAGTGACTCCTGAGATTATCAATTTTATGGCAACCTATGGACGTGGGCTTATCTGCGCACCCATTATAGAAGATAGATGTGAGGAGCTGGGACTAGAGCTGATGGTGGGACGTAATACGGCTACCTACGAAACACCATTTACCGTTTCAGTAGATTTGATCGGTCATGGTTGTACTACGGGAATTTCCGCCAGTGACCGTGCCAAAACGATCAAAGCCCTGATCGATGATGATATTCATCCTGATGAGCTGGGCAAGCCAGGACATATTTTCCCGCTAAAGGCCAAAAGAGGAGGTGTACTGAGAAGAACGGGACATACAGAAGCGGCCATTGACTTGGCCAGATTAGCCGGACTTTATCCTGCCGGTGTGCTGGTAGAGATCATGAATGATGATGGTACGATGGCCAGGGTTCCTGATCTGGTCGAGGTGGCCAAGCGTTTTGATCTGAAATTGGTGAGTATAAAAGACCTTATCGCCTATCGCCTTAAAAACGAATCGCTTATCAAACGGGAAATTGGTGTCGAATTGCCTACGGAATTCGGGGATTTTGACCTGATTGCCTTCCGCCAGACCAACACTGATGAAATCCACATGGCCTTGGTAAAAGGGGAGTGGAAAGAAGGAGAGCCTATACTCGTAAGGGTGCATTCTTCCTGTGTGACTGGTGATATATTTGGCTCATGTAGATGTGACTGCGGGCCTCAGCTGCACAGTGCCATGGAAATGGTCAATCAAGCCGGTAAGGGTGTGGTACTTTACATGAACCAGGAAGGCCGAGGCATCGGGCTTATCAATAAATTAAAAGCTTACAAACTGCAAGAGGAAGGAATGGATACCGTCCAGGCAAACCAAGCTCTTGGCTTTCCGATGGATAAAAGGGATTACGGTGTAGGAGCCCAAATCCTTCGTGACCTTGGTGTGTCCAAGATCAAATTGCTGACCAATAATCCTACCAAACGGGCTGGCCTTCTTGGTTATGGACTGGAAATTGTGGATACAGTGGCCTTGGAGATTTCCCCAAATGCCCACAATGAACGCTACCTGACCACCAAGCGTGATAAAATGGGGCACCAAATCCTTAAAAAAGAAATCAACAAGATGAAATAATCTGGCCGAAATACTGCTAATAGAAGTTCGAAAGGTGCAGATAAATACCTGCGAAAGATAGCTACTGATCAGAAACCAATTTCGGGTCAGTAGTTTTTTTGTGTATTGAGCAAAAAAATCAATCTTCGAATATCATGAAAAGATCAGCGTCCTCTGCGTTCGATTTAAACTTTTCTAATATAATTTGAGACAGATTGATTAACTAATTCGTCTTTATTTTCGTTAGTTTAAAGTAGAATCAAATGCGTTTGTCATGAAAAGACTCCTTTCAATAGTTGTTTTCCTGTTTATAACTGTGCAGTATGTTGGTGCCCAGAACTTTCCTTCGCAAGTTTGGCATGATGGTACCCTTTACCTGAGTAGTGGAGATGTTTACAAGGGGAAAGTAAAATATGATCTGGAGAAAAATATAGTCCAGGTCCAGAATGAGGGTATCCATACCTATAATAGCTCTTCTATTTCGCGCTTTGAAATTTTTGATGAGTTTTATGGCGGAATGCGTTCCTTTTACAGCCTTCCCTATGATGTAAACAATAACAACTATGAGGTGCCGATTTTCTTTGAACTACTTACGGAAGGGGATGATATTACCTTGTTGTGCCGGGAATACATTACCACCGATACACGAAACATGGGAATGTACAGCATGTATATGTCTCCAATGTATGGCCCTCCCATGAGCACGACCAATAAATTGGCATTTGATTATTATTTTTTGACCGATGGAAAGATTGTAGAATACAGCCAAAAGCGGAAAGACCTGTTGGGCTATATGGAGGACAGGGAAGATGAAGTGAAGCTTTATATGCGTAAAAACAGGCTTGATTGTGACAGGAGAGGGGATTTGCTACGAATTACCGCTTATTACAATGAGTTGAAGCAGCAGTAGCATGCTGAGTACCAAGTACGAGGTACGATGACCTTCATCATTACCAATAGCCTGTATTCGGTTGGTATAGTGTGCGGTAGCTTCACCCCTTTAGGAGTCGGGGGAGTGTAGGACAGGCCATTAGGCAGTGGATTTTAGTAACCCAATAACCCAGTATCTCAATAGCAAATAACCAATAATCTCCGCTTCATCATTCTTTGTTTTTGAAGGCTTTATCGTAAATTTGATCAGTAATCTGAACAATGGGATAAAGGAGAATGATGTCTCCTAATTTCACCGATCAAAGCGAAATATCATTTTTATATAAAAGACCTTTTCAAGGTAATAATCCTAAAACAATATTTTAATGACTAAACCACTTATTTTAGTATCTAACGACGATGGTATTACTTCCCGGGGTATCAGGGTCTTGGTAAATGTAATGAAAAAACTCGGCGAGGTAGTCGTCGTGGCACCGGACAGTCCACAGTCAGGAATGGGCCACGCCATTACCATTGGCAATACACTGAGATTGGATGAAGAAGAGATTTTTGATGATGTGGAAGCATACAAATCAAGCGGGACGCCAGCGGATTGTGTGAAGTTGGCCAAGCACTATGTGTTTCATGAGCGAAAGCCAGATTTGATTGTCAGTGGAATCAATCACGGGAGCAATACCTCCATCAGTGTACTTTATTCTGGGACGATGTCTGCGGCGATTGAAGGCGCGATTGAGGGGTATCCTTCCATTGGATTTAGTTTGTGTGATTACAGCGCCAAGGCGGACTTTTCGCATGTGGAGGAATATGTTTACAAGATCGCCAAGCAGGTGCTTGAACATGGCATGCCAAAAGGAGTAGCCCTTAATGTCAACTTCCCTCCCAAACGGAATGAGGCAATCAAGGGCATTAAACTTTGCCGCCAGGCCAGGGCCAAGTGGCAAGAGGAATTTGATGAGCGCTTCGATCCCAATGGCAGAAAGTATTTCTGGATGGCTGGAAACTTTGTGAATTTTGACAAAGGAGAAGATAACGACGAGTGGGCCATAGCCAATAATTACGCTTCCGTAGTTCCTTGCCAGTTTGATATGACGGCCTATCATGCCATTACGCAGATGAACGAAGAGTGGGACTTGGATACGGAATGAGTGAAGCGATGTAAAGCTGCCGGCATGAAGTAGTTACTCTGGCAGCTAAGGTAAAGGATTACCTCATGCTTTTAAAATCTAAATGTAAGTTGTGCTGGGTCTCCGCCCCAGCACTCCTAAGCATTGAGTCTCTGACTCAGTTGGCAATGTGTCAGCTTCGCCCCTTTAGGGGTCGGGGGAGCGTAGGACAGGCCAGTAGGCAAAAAAATATGATTTAGAGGAACAGAATATAATTGGTGGAAAAAGCCTGTGGTTATATTACTGAAAGTTGTGCTGGGTCTCCGCCCCAGCACTCCTAAGCATTGAGTCTCTGACTCAGTTGGCAATGTGTCAGCTTCGCCCCTTTAGGGGTCGGGGGAGCGTAGGACAGGCCAGTAGGTAAAAATTTAGGATTTAGAGGAACAAAATATAATTGGTGGAAAAAGCCTGTGGCTATATTACTGAAAGTGGTGCTGGGTCTCCGCCCCAGCACTCCCAAGCATTGGGTCTCTGACTCAATAAAAAGAGAATTATTGCAGTAAGCTATTTCCCAGTCTAAAGGGACGTGACAATAAAGTACTTCAAAACCTGAATTCAGCTGTTAGGAAGAAAGTCCTTCCCTCGGACGGGATAATTCCCGGCCCGGGATAGCCGGAGGCCCGTCTGGTAAAATAGACATTGTTGCTAAGATTGTTTACAGAGGCCTCCAGCTTTGCCCACTTGTAGCGATAGCTTAAAGACAGGTCCATCACATGATAAGAAGGGATAATTCCTTCTACCGCAGAGGCCGTTTGTCTGGCATTGCTGGCATCAGTGAAATGTTCCTGTACAAAGGCGTATTGGTAAGTCAATTGAAAATCCTTATTTCCAAACGTAAGCCCCGGGCGGATGCTGAATGGCGGCACAAGTTCTACCAGGTTACCCTCCACTGCTGTCTCCCCGGAATGGAGATAGCGTGCCCTGATCAATGAAAAGTTGGAAAATAAATTCACATGATATCGGTCACCCAGGTGTGTGGCTTCAAGAAGATCTATTTCAGCAAATGCCTCTACTCCTGCACTGTAAGCATCAGCAATGTTGGTACGGTAGCGGTATATGCGGAAATTTTCAGGATCTGTTTTCAGGATGGCTCCGATGCGGTCATTGTACCGTAGGTAAAAAACGCTGATGTCATAATTAAATAAACCTGCTTTGTTTCCCCTCACACCCAGGTCAATATTATAACCGCTTTCGTCCTGAATATCTTCATCCACTACCAGGTTGGGGTTGTTTACCCGGATATCGTTAAAATTTATGGACCGATAGTTTTGGGAGAAATTGGCATAGAGTTCATGGTGGTCGCCGGGTTTATAGCTTAAGCCCAGCCCGGTAAATACAAATGACCGGGTGCTGGTCCTGGATTCAGGTACCTGGAAAGTCGAATCCACTGCAAATCCGGTATCCCGATCCAGCACTTTGGTGGAGCGGGTGTAATATCCCTTTGCTTTTGTCTGAATGTGTTCAAAGCGGATTCCCGGAGTAAGGCTGAGTTTTGTGGACAAGTTGAATACATTTTCTGCAAAAACAGCCAGGTTTTTTCCTGGAAAATCATAATCCGAGTCCTCTAGTGCTTCTGGATGAAGAAAACGAAAGTCCGCGTCACTGCCATCACTGCCAAGCCCCTGCTTTCGGTCGGTAAGCCCCTGGTAATAGCGTGCGCCGATCAGGGCCACATGTTTCTGTTCTTTAAGATCATATGTATGGACAAGCCTGACTTCTGAACCGAAATTGGTGAAATCATCGACAAATAGGTTTCGCTCTTCCAGATCATCTACCCGGTCGATTCTTCCCAGGTTGCCAAGAGCATCCCTGCCACCGATCAGGGCAAAATTACGGACGTTTAGCTTGGTTCTGTCCGTGAATTTGTAATCAACGATATTGGCTAAAAGGTTCCATTTGACCTGGAACCAATTCCGGGACCGGATGGATTGCCTGGGATTTTTTTCAAACATGGCATCCGTCAGTCCTCCGGGTTGTTGGGCCAGGTAATCCATGAAGGTGTATTGAAAGGTCACTTTGAAGCGGTCATGAGGTTGGTAAACCCAAGAGGTATAAGCCATTTTTGAATCAAATCCACTGTTATCACGCCAGCCGTCCCCGCGCTTATATTGGAAAAAAGTGTAATAGTTCCACTTGCCGATAGTGCCGCCAAGACTGGTGAAGGTATTTAAAAAACCGTAGGATCCCACAGAATTTCTTAGGGTAACGGCCAATTTCTCATCCTTTGGGCCTTTTTTGAGCTTGAAATTCAACAGCCCCCCGAACTGGGTACCATATTGCAATGAGGCAGCACCGCGGACGACTTCTATCCGGCTAACAGCCTCCAGCGCAGGGGTATAGTAACTTTCCGGATAACCCAGGGCATCGGCACTGATATCATAGCCGTTTTGGCGTACATTAAAGTGGGCGGTCCGACTGGGATCAAGTCCCCGCGCACCTATGCCGAGTTGGAGACCGGCGCCATCGCTTTCATAAATGTTCAGCCCCGGCACCTTGCCATACACTTGGCGACTGTTATTGGTAGCCAGATTTGCCGTCATGTCTGCCAGCTCTATGACTTCATTTTTTTTTGCCTCGTAAATATTGGAACCATCTACTGTATTCAGCCTTTTGATGCCGTAAGTAACCGTTTCTTCAGTCATGACCGTCACATCGTCAAGGTTTTTGCTGATATCTTCCATAACGAAATCCAGCTGTAGATTTTCCTCTCCTGCTCCTATGGTGACGGGATGGGTGATGGTTGCTTTTCCCGTATAAAATACCACTAGTGTATAGTTGCCTTTTGGCAGGGAAGTAAGCCGGTAATGGCCATCAAGATCAGTTACTGTATGATGGGGAGTATCGCGGAGGTATATAGTAGCACCGGGCAATTCCGTTTGGTTGCTGGTGATTTTTCCGGTAATGGTGCTCTGCCCGTAGGAAGCAGAAGCCATTGACAAGCAAATAATTGAGAGTAGAAGTCTTTTCATCTATCGGTATAAGGTAATATCCAATCTTTGTGTTTGAAACTGTCTTTTTTGTCGGTCAGGTCCACTTCCGGGTCAATGAACAGCCGGCTTCCCCGGCCATTCAGCGAAACATAAACTTCAGCCCTTATTTCCGGATCGGTGATTCCCTGGTCTTGCAGCTGTTTTTCGAGGAAATGGACAAACTGTAAGATCATATCGGGCTGGGTAGCCATTTGCTTTTCCTGCATGGGCGTAAGATAATCGTTGGCATAAGCTTCCCATTCTTTTCCCGATGCAGGGTCACGGACGTGGAAAATGGCATAGCCGGCCTTTTCCATCAGCATGACACGCCAGGAAAAACGGTACCCTTGCTCTGTCCAAAAGAGCTTGCCGGGGTAAGCCAGAAACCTCCATGGAAATACTGCCTGGAAAATGAACAAAGCGGCAAAAAGGATCCAGATCAGCCATTGGTTTTTGGCCTGGTAAGTTGTGGCCAATTGGGTGGTTTTTTTCCTGATCTTTAACACTCCTTTTAGTGTAGAAAGTACTCGCTCGTGGGTTTCTTGGGAAAAGAAAATAGTAGTGGCCAGTATCATGATAAAGGGAAACATGCCAATGGGAAAGAGCAACCAGGTGGAGAGGTGAAAAAGAACTACCGCACCAAAAGCGTAAGGTCGTGTTTTTCGGTAGAAAAGCAAGAACGGAATGCTAAGGTCATAGATCGCTCCAAACCAACTGAAAGCGTAAGCTACCCAGGTCTCATCCATAAGCGGACCGATCAACGGCAGGCCGGTATGGGGAGGTAGCCAGATTTTTAGTGGTAAAGCCTCTAACATCCAATCGGAATTTAGCTTGGCCAGTCCTGCATAAAAGTAAACCAGGCTTAGCAGGAGCCGGATGATCAAAACATAGCCATACGAAACCCTTTGCACCGTTTTTCCGGGCGAAAGAAGGGCATCAACGGAGAAATTCCGGTGTGCAGGGACAGCGATCAACACGAAAGCAATAATGCTGACAAAATAATAATGATTGAGGTAATTGGTCTTGTCGATCAATTCCACATAGGTGAATGCAAGGAAGAAAAATAAGGCTGAAAGCCGGTATTGAAATCCAATGATAATTCCTGTCGCGGCCAGTACCATCAAGGCAAAAAGGCCATAGATACCCATGCTTCCCAATGGCTTGATCCACTCAAAACCATAATAGGGAAAATGGAACACAGGCTCCAGGTACTGCGTTTCTATCCAGCCATTGGAGACAAAACGCAGTACACTGATGAGCATGATAGTACCAAAAAACATCCTGAAATTAACCAGTGATGCGATGGATACCGGTTGGTTGATACTATGTTTGATGGAGGAAAGCAATTAATCTCCGTCATTATCCTGATAGGTAATCAATACCCCCAGGGCGGAAGCCATGTCCACTTTGATAAGGATAACAGCTTTCTGAAGCTCCTTATGGGCAGCATCCACCGGTTCCGTGTTGGAGGTGACAGCTTCCGTCAGTGGGGAAGGAATGGCGGTCACTTTCTTTTCGGCAGTTTCAAATTGATCCAGGACAACATCAGCAAGGAGTCGGTCATTGTGCTTGGTATCCAGTGATTTGAGGTAATCATGGAGCCCTTCTCCATTGCCTCCCTTAAAGAAGTTGATGACACCTTTTAGGTTTTCAGTTGCCAGGGAGATGCTTTTTCCACTATAATAGGCTTCTACATTCCTGGGAATGGGAGTGCCTTGCGAGCGTTTACCTAAAGGAACACCTATGCGTGCGTCCCTGTTAAAGCGTTCGAAGTATTGGGAAAAGGCATTGACCATCTGACCGATGGAAGAGCCTACGTCTGTCCCGTCTTTATCGATAAAAGTGTCCCGATAGTTCCCTTCCGCTTCCAGCCACCCATTATAGACTTGGTCGGTCTTGAGCAGGATGTCTTCCGCTACGGCTGTCAGGTAAGCACGGCGATGTGCAGCATTCTCCCCATCGGTGTATAGTTGCAGCATTTCCTGATCGGTTTCCGCAAGGCCAAAAAGCAAATAATCCAATGCCGGCAGCCCTTTTTTGTTTTGGGCACTGATCTTGTCCAGTTCCAGGGTCCCGGAGGCAATGGCATTGTCTATAGAGAAGTTATCCGTTGGAAACGTGTTGACATTGGCCCGAAGGGTGTGGGTAAAAGCAGGCCCAAAATCAAATAACGCGACATGTTGCCAGGAATGGTATGCAGTGTGAAACTGTTCCCGGGCATCGGAAAGGGTTTCCTGACTGGGTGTTTCAGCAAAGGCTTGAATATGTTCATTCAGTCCAAATGCAGCAGTATGAAATACCGTATAGGCTGGGATAATGACCTTGTCTGCAAGGCTTTCCAGCATAGGGCTTCTGTCGACTTTCATCTGGTTTTGCTCCTTCTCGTCATTCATGCAAGAAGGCAGCAGGCATATGATGCCTGCTACCGTTGCCCATAATAAGTAGGTCGAAATGGATCTATAGTTCATCTTCCACTTCTTTTAATTCAGGATAGGCCGTGGTCAGTTTATTTTTGGCCTCCCGGAGTCCTTCCATGGTCACTGTCCAGAAATCCCCATCCGTACCAAAGTCCTCATTGAGGATCTCATTGATGTCCGCTTGGGTAATTTTTTTTCTTGGGCTGTATTGGATGGCTTTTACAAAATTATAGCCTTCTGAAAGTGTATGGAACATACTTCCCGTGTCTCCTGAGCTGAAGTTGTTCATGGATTTATTGATGTAGTGGACAGCAGTGGCAGCAGTCACCAGTTCATGGAAATCGATGATTACTTCTTTTTGGGCGTTTTTGGTGGGATAATCCTTTGCCACGATAGCCGCTCTTCCGGTGATATAGGCTTTCATCAGCGGTTCACTGACATTGAGCAGCTCATTCCTTCCGAGGGTATATTTGGCCCAGAAACGTTCTTGGTCATCAGTCAGTACTGGATCCCCATTCGGGAAGTCCACCGGAACGCCCCAATAACCAAAAGCTTCGTCCCAGTGGTGCTCCATAGGGGTGTGATTTTTTCCTTCCTCTATGGTTTCATTGTCCACATCATCACCGGTTCTGGCATCAGAAAGATAGACGTTAAAAATCTGATGGTAAAATACAGACCCCATCAGTCCTTTTTCTATAAACTGAGTGAATTCCCAACCCTTTTCATTTACATTGATGAATTTTTCAGAAGTACCCCGCTGGATAGAACCCGCCACACCTTCATCAGCCATGGTTCCGTTCTCGGCGACCTCTTTACTCACAGCGGCCGCTTCGGTAAAGAGGGATTTGTTGAATTCCACCTCGGCAGGATTGGTTTTGTTTTCCAACTTTTTGCTGGAGACATTGAGGTCGGCACTTTCAAACGGACTGTTGGCATTGGCAAACATATCCAGAAGATGCTGGGAAGACAGTTCCTTGCCTTTATCCCCTGTTTTGAGGTAGGATTTTATTTCAGAGAGCATGTTCAGCCGGTCCTTTTGGCCCTGGTAACTTACCGAAGAGCTTCCTCCTCTTTCAAAATGATAAGTAGTTGGTATGGTAAGCTCCGGTGTATTTTCCTTTTCCTTATCAGGATTACATCCAAGCAGTAGTAGTGCTATTGCAGCGACTGGTAAGAGTCTGTGGTTCATAAAGAGATAGTTTTTAAATTTAATTAGATTGATTTCAATTAGTGTGCAAAACTAACTATCTCTCGCACTTTCACAATTCTTAATTGGATTAATTTTAAATGTGTAAATGACCGTTTATTTACATGGAAATCCGTTTATGTGATAAAAATTACCGATTATAATCATTTTATATAAGGGTCGATTAGGAGGCCAAGGGGACTAGAAAGACCATTCGGAAGGCAGGTATTTGGCTACCAAATCCTCGTAATAAGGGCGAAGAGCCTTGGCATCCGGAGGGATAGGCACCTTGGAGTAGAGGTCATAGGGATTGAATTTATTGACCCATTCAAACATCTTCTTGTCATGTTCGCTCAGTAAGTGATCATAGGCATTTTCTTTATGCTGTGCATAAAAGGAGTGATACCGGATCATATAGAGTGCTGGTTCGGGCAGGTAATTTTTTACCATCTGATAAAGGTACTCGTCATGACCCCAGGACATTTTAACATTTTCCAAGCCACAATTGGGACTGTAAATACCATACTTGGTGTTGAATTCAGGGTTTTTCTTGTCTGGGTTGAGGTCAAAAAACTCCGGGAAAACGATTTTGTCCGAAAATTGGCAGCCCACTGGAAAAGTATCACCGACCACAGCCCATTGTGGCTCATCAAAAAGACAGAGTACTTTGCCAAAATCATGGATAAAGCCGGTCAGCACAAACCAGTCCGGATGACCGTCTGCCCGTATGGCTTCGGACGTTTGCAGGAGATGCTGCAGCTGATCCAGGTCAGTGTCCGGGTCGGAATCATCGACCAGCGTATTGAGAAAATCCACCGCTTCCCAAAAGCCCATTTTCTTTTTATTGAACCTTAGGAATTCCTCTTCTTTTTTGATGACGAAATCATAGGTTTGGTATTGGTGGTTGAGTTTATAAAACTCCTTAACGGTGTCTTGTCGACTTCCATCATTATAATTGCGGTATTCCTCCTGTGATTTATCCTGATCAGATGGATCCGGATAACGCTTCAGCAGATCTTTTTCCCAATCTTCAATGCTGTTTAGCGGATTCTTTTCTGGTGTGTCCTTTGAATTCTTCATAGGTCTATTTAGGTTTTGAATAGCATTGTCCTGTTACACTTACGGTAGGACTTGAGGCTTTTTACGCTGTAATGAGAGATAAAGGCAGCTAACCTTCTGCTCCATATTTATTTTTCTGAAACCAATTTACATACGAAAGCAATCACTTACAATTCCCCACGTTTGGATGGTTTGTTTGGGGATGCGAAAAATAGGCCTCTGTATGCATTTAACAACGGAAAGTGAAAACGAAAACCTTTGCATAACAAAGTGCATAATCAAGCACAGAGCAGAATGTTTAAGGTGGGATTTTTTGAGTACTACGAGTTGACTTTGCAGTTGATTTTCACTTTCAGGAACATGGATAGATTGTGAGAGGTTCAATATCGGTAAATCACGAATCTCCTACAGAAATATCACGTGCCCCTATTTTTCAAAGGACTAAAGGCATAAAGCAAAATTGGCGTTTTTCTACAAATGTCTTGGTGTCTTAGGGCTTTGTGGCTTCCATTCTTGGTACCACATAGGAGGCTCTAAGTCACAAAAAGCTTAAATCCAGCAGAAACACTTGGGATGATATACAGTCGATGTGGCATTGGGTTAAAAACCCCATGCTCCACATTCCACAGTACAGCTGTCGGAACAACAGGTATATTCGTGTCTTTGCGCCTTTGTGCCTCCGCTGTTAGTGTTACAAAGGCACCAAGAGGTTTGGTTGAATTTTGGATACAGCGGAAAACAATAGAAATATAGATTGATCCCGGACTAACATCGAATGATTGAAATCTTAATATTTTCATATACTCTCTTTAATAAATATGAGAGAGCTTTGGTAAAAGTTATTATATGCAACCGATTTAAATATCAATTTTAGGTGATTTATTGCAAAAATAGTATGTGTATAGGTAAATATAATACATAGTATAATTTAATAATATATTTGAAAAATGCAAACATACCTGTGCTGTGTGGCCATAACAGTACAGTACAGATCAGTTGTGGTAATGTTCCTATCTATCTTACAAACATAATTTTGACCCTGAACTAATAGTAGAAAGTAAATTTTATTAATCGGTTATTTTGCATAATAAAGTGTTTTTTAAACACTTAACTGTGTGCGGCCGATAAAAATTAACAACCCAATTTCATAACCTAAACCAAGTCAAGATGATCAAAAGGATTACTTACTTTTTTTCAGCTTGCTTTCTGCTATTTGGATGTAGAGAAGTAGGCTGGGAAGAACACTATGAACGCCCTGAGTGGCTGAAAGGCAATGCCTGGGAATTGCTGGAAAGCAGGGGGGATTTTACCATCTTTCTAGAGGCCGTAGAAAAAGCCGGCTTTAAAAGTCTAGTAGAAGGAAAAGGGATTATAACGGTAATGGCCCCACCAGATGATGCTTTTGAAAAGTATTTTGCTGAAGAGGGTATTGGTTCTATCGATGAAGTCTCAGAAGCTGAAGCAAAGAAGTTGGTGGGCTATCATTTGGTTTATTACTCTTTTTCCAGGGAGCGATTCGCCAACTACCGTCCGGAAGGCCAGGCCGTGGAAAAGCCCGCTATGGCCGGCATGTATTATAAGCACCGCACCAAAAGCCGGGACACCATTACGGTAGAAATGGATAAAGTGGCGGGAAAGGAGCGTACTATTTTTCACAAAGAACGTTTTGTCCCTGTCTTTTCTTACAACCTATTCACTTCGAAAAACATCGATGCAGCATCCAATTACGAGTATTTTTATCCTGAAAGTACTTGGACAGGATCAGGTGGATTTAATGTTTCCAATGCCACGGTCACCGAATATGCCCTGCCTACCGATAATGGCTATGTGTATATAGTCGACAGGGTGGTAGCGCCTTTGGAGACAGTTTATAAAGAACTGGAACAGGAAAACAATTACAGCGATTTTATTAAAATTTACGATCGTTTTACCAGTTTTTGGTATGATGATGAGACTTCCAAGTCCTATGCAGATGCAGGAGACTCACTTTATGTGAAAACACACACTGGCTTGCCGGAAATTGCTTCCGAATGGTCGTACAATGGCGGCGCGGGATTGGTGGATTATGCCCATCTAGCTGTTCTTTCTGCTAATGCTTTCAATGTATTTGCGCCCAACAATTCGGCTTTGCAGGCTTTCTTCACCGAATATTGGTCAGATAATTATGCGTCACTTGACGAAGTTCCTTTTGTGCCGATCAGGTTATTGCTGTTCAACCATGTGTATACCGGAAGTATTGTCTTTCCATCCGAAATCGAGCGCGGTGATATCCAAAGTGTCTTTGGCAATACCATCCAGTTTGACCCGGCACAGGACGTAGAGACCAAAGGAATCGCTGTGAACGGTGTGTATTATGGATTGAACGAAGTGATCGTACCTGAGCTTTTCCGCGGAGTGATCGGCCCACTGCTTCAGCAACCAGAATACAGCATGTTTTTGCAGATGCTTTATGACTCGGGAAGTCTACAGGCATTTTTGGGGGATGCACTTCGGTTTACGGTTTTTATTCCTACCAATGAAACCATTCTAAGCACCATATATGGTGGAAGTGAAATTTTCTGGAACGATGGGAATCCATTACAGTTTGGTGATGAAGCAGTAGAGGTGGAAAACACCGAAGGAATCAGGGTACCGATGAGTAGCGGTGCCATGAGGGCTTTTGTACAGAACCACATCGTGACTGAAGAGATCACGGAAATTTCAGGAACCAAGGTTTACCGTACACGAAATCCTTTCAGTTACCTGTATATCACTGACCAGGGCGTAGCTTCTTCCAACAATTATAACCTTGGGGAATTTGCCCCAGCGGCGGCTGTTGCTGGGGAGTGGACCAACGGCAAGGCCTATGAGGTAGAGCGCTCCCTTATCCGTGAGGAGGGCAGCTTCAAGTATATTATCGCATCAGCAAGTTCTGGAACCAGTACCATTCAGGAGTTTTCGGAATTCTCCAAACTGCTATCCCAAGCGGGTTTGGTGGAACCTAATAATGAATTTGAATTTTTATTTGGCGACAATTATATGCTCTTCGCACCGACCAATGAAGCCATTTTGGAAGCCAAGGAGCAAGGATTGATCCCGGAAGATGAAGATGAGCTGGAGGATTTTCTGCGGTATTATTTTGTACCGGCCAGTACCAATAGCTTCAGTGACTATGCCTTCCCGGGAATGGGAGTGGAAGGTGCGCTGACAACAGCCCAGGAAAGTGGGGATGACTTTAGCCAACTGACACTTTTGGACAATGGTACAGGCCTACAGTTAAGGGCTGCTTCTGGAGAGATGGCCAGCGTGGTCAGTACATTTCCAAGAACCTATGTGGATGGCGCCATCTATCAGATAGATAAAGTGCTCAATTCAGGACAATAAACCCTCAATACCAGTTTTATGAAACCGAGCATGACATACACCATATACAGGTGTACGATTTTAATTGGCGAGGTTCCATCTGACTGTTAAAAAAATAAACAGATACCAGATGAAAACAAGATATATCATTAGCTGTCTGCTATTACTGCTCACCGTATTGCCTTCTGTGGCGCAGGAGCAGCAGCAACAGACCGTTTTGACAGGAAAAATAACCGACACCGGTGGGGAGCCGCTCATAGGAGCAAGTATCTTCATCGAAAATGAACAGCAACGTAATTTAAACGGCACCATTTCTGACGAAAATGGTAACTATCGCTTGGCAGTACCTGTGGGCGATAACCTAAAAGTGGTTTTCTCTTATATAGGTTTTAGTACAAAAAGGGTCTCCATCGGTAACCAAACCACCATCAACACCAAACTGGAAGAAGATGCCTTCGAATATGGCTCTGCCGAAGTCGTGGCTGAGCGTGTCCAGACCAACTCACTAGGGATCAGTCAGCGTGAGCAAGTATCTTCGAGCCAGCGTTTTGATGTGGAGCAACTGGAAGAAGTCCCCATGACCTCCATCGAGTCAGGTTTGCAGGGCCGGATGGCCAATGTGGACATTATTTCAGGTGCTGACCCAGGGTCAAGAAGTACCATCCGTATCCGGGGAACTTCTTCCTTGAATGCCAATTCGGAACCATTGATCGTGGTGGATGGGATTCCCTATCCGACCAATTTCGGGGATGACTTTAACTTTGCCACGGCCAATGACCAGGATTTTGGTGCCTTGGTCAATATTTCACCCAATGACATAGAATCCATCGAGGTGCTCAAGGATGCTGCTGCGACGGCTATTTGGGGATCTCAGGGAGCCAATGGGGTTTTGGTGTTCAAGACTAAAAAAGGAAAGAAAGGAAAGACGAGATTTTCTTTTTCCACCAAATCGGAAATCAAGAAAGAACCCAATACCATTCCACTGCTGGATGGATCACAGTATGTCAGCATGATGCAAGATGGGATTTGGAATTCCATCAATGATATCGGCTATCAGTCTGGTTCTGCCTATACGAACCTGTTGTTCCAGACTCCGGAGATCAACTTCGATCCGGAATGGGTGTATTTTGATGAATACAACCAAAACACCAACTGGGTCAATGAGGTGACACAGCTGGGCTATTTTCTCGACAATAATTTCTCCCTAAGTGGTGGAGGGGACAAGGCCATCTACCGTGTGTCCGTCGGCTACCTTCGGGACATGGGAACGACGATCGGTACTTCACTGGACCGGTTCAATTCCATGGCCAGTGTGACCTATAACTTCTCCACGAAACTCAGTGTCAGTGCTGATATGTCCTATTCACAGAGTATAAAGGACGCCAATTGGACTGGAAATGATATTTCTTCGGCTCGTGCCATGGCCATGCGTAAGATGCCGAATATGAGTCCTTATGTATTGGATGATAACGGTAACCGGACTTCCGAGTATTTCTCTCCATTGGAGAATTTCCAAGGAAGTTTTGCCAATAACAAATTTTACAATCCAGTGGCTTTGGTACATGAATCGAGTAATCAAACCATAGCGGACAATGCCCGGGTGATCTTTCGGTTGCGCTACCAGTTCAATCCAGATTTACAATATCAGGGGACGGTAGGTTTTGACACCAGAACCAACAAGAACACCAGCTTTTTGCCGCAGTCTGTAACGGGTGTGCTTTGGACAGATCCTTATTTCAACAGAAGTGCTGATATGCTTTCGGATCAGTTGTATATCAATACAGAGAACAAGCTGATCTATAACAAAGCCATTAACGATAAAAACCACATTATTCTCAGTGGTTTGGTACAAACCAACGAGGCCAGGAGTTTTGGCTATGTCAGCCAGACCAGCGGAAACGCATCTGAATCCTTAAATGACCCAACAGATGGTGGTGCAGTTTCCAAAATGGAATCTGATAATTCGATGACCAGGAGAGTGGCGACCATTGCCAATGCGCACTATACCTTTAATGGCAAGTATATCATTTCGGGTGGTTACCGCTGGGAAGCCAATTCCAGCTTGGGGGCGAATAACCGTTGGGCAGGATTTCCTTCGATAGGTTTGGCCTGGCATTTCGGAGACGAGCCTTTTATGAAGGATATAGCTGGTATAGAGCTCGGAAAATTAAGGGCCAGTTGGGGTAAAAGCGGTAACCCTCCGGGAGGAGCTTTTCCTTATATCGGCACGTTTAGCCCGATTACTCCTGGCTATATGGACATGGTGGCCATTTCACCTTCCAGCATGCAATTGGAGAATCTGCGCTGGGAAACCATCACACAATCCAATATCGGTATCGACTTTTCCCTCTTGGAGGGAAGGCTATTTGTCACGGCAGAATTGTATGACAGACGGACGACCGATCTGTTGCAGAAGGACTACAGTTTGCCTTCTTCCACTGGATTCTCAGAAGTGAGGTACTACAATTCCGGAGAAGTGTACAACAGGGGCTGGGAAATGATCTTTAACTATGATGCGATCAAGCGAGAGGATTTAGGGATCTCCTTTAACTTCAATATTGCGCGTAACCGCAATAAGGTGGAGCAGCTTCCGGACAATATGCTTTTCGAAAATTATGATTTTGACAATGGAAAGTACGCCCATAAGATCGTGGAAGGAAATCCTATCGGTTCATTTTATGGATATCGCTATGAAGGCGTCTATCAAGATGGTGAGGAGACCTATGCAAGAGACAATGACGGAAACTTGATGTATGACATTGACGGGGAGTTGGTGTATATGCAAAACGGAAATCGACGTGTGTATCCCGGAGATGCCAAATATGAGGATGTCAATGGAGACGGGGTCATCGACCAGTTTGACATTGTGTACCTGGGGAATGCCATGCCGCTGTTTACCGCTGGTGGTGGCTTCAATATCCGCTGGAAGAATTTTATGCTCACAACTTTCCTGCACGGAAGGTTTGGTCAGAAGATTGTCAACCAGACGCGTATCAACACCGAAAATATGTACGGTACTTCCAATCAAAGTACGGCGGTACTTCAGCGGTGGAGGCACCAAGGAGACGATACGAATATCCCAAGAGCACTTTATAATGAAGGCTACAATTACCTGGGATCGGATCGTTTTGTGGAAGATGGTTCATTTGTACGGCTAAAGACCGTTTCGCTGCGATATTCCTTACCGAAAGCTTGGCTGTCCAAGAACAAGATCGAGCGGCTGGATGTCTTTTTTACCGCACAGGATCTGCACACTTGGACCAACTATTCCGGTCAGGATCCAGAAGTCAACCTTTCCAGCAATATTTATATGCTCAGTGTGGATGGAGCATCCACGCCGCGTCCTAAGCGGTTTGCATTGGGTATAAATATGAACTTTTAATCCGAAGGAATCATGAGAAAGACATATATATGCTTACTGGCTGCATTGACATTCGTCATCAGTTCATGTAACGATTGGCTGGAATTGCAGCCTGAAAACAACCAGGTCAGTGATGAATACTGGACCAATAAAGAAGAAGTAGAGGCTGTCCTAGGAGCCGGTTATGTGAGGCTCCGTGAGACGATGGAACAGCAGCTGGTATGGGGCGAGATGCGTGGAAATGGCCTTACAACAGGCAGTGGGGCTATTTTAGCCGATATCTTCAGAATCAACCAATGGGACATCCTTCCCGGTAATGACTTTGTCAAATGGGACAAGTTTTACCAAGTGATCAACTATGCGAACATGGTCATCAAGTATGCTCCTGAGGTAGTGGAGAGGGATCCGTCCTTCAATGAAAATGTGATGCAATCGTATCTTTCGGAGGCTTATTTCCTCAGAGGATTGGCTTATTTCTATTTGGTCAGAAACTTCCGGGACGTTCCCTTGATCACGGAACCTTATATGGATGACCAGACGGCTTTCGAGGTAGCCAAGTCACCTTCCAATGAGATTTTCCAGCAGATAAAAATGGACCTGGAAGGAGCAGTGGAATATGCCAAGGAAGTAGCGCCAACCGTTTGGGAAGCCAAAGGTCGTGCGACCAAATGGTCGATATATGCCACTTTGGTGGATGTTTACTTGTGGACAGAAGAGTATGACAAGGCTATCGCAGCCAGTGATGCAGTGATCAACAGCGGTCAACTGGGCCTATTGGAAGGCATGGTCAATAACAATAACAATTGGTACAGGATCTTCAGCGAAGGCAATACCAACGAGGGGATTTTTGAGTTGCAGTTTGACTTTGACAAGAGTCAGACCAATAACCTGGTGTCCTGGTTTGGTTCCAATCAACGGTATAGCGTCACTGAACATACCGTTAGCTTATTTGCAGATTATGATGAAGATATCCGAGGAGAAGGATCCAGCTATTTGGATGGAGATTTCAGTGTTTGGAAGTATTTGGGTTCGGAGGCTGAGACGGGCATTCCAAGGACCTACAGTGATCAAAACTGGATCATTTACCGCATTGCTGACATTTACCTGATGAAGGCAGAGGCCATGGTCATGAAAGGTTCCGGCAGCTATGATCAAGCCGTTGAACTGATCAATCAGGTGCGTGAACGAGCCCAGATTTCAGCACCGGTTTCTGCTGCTTCCACGGAGTTGGAGATGCTGGGACTTGTTATGGAGGAGCGGGGAAGGGAATTTGTCGGTGAAGGTAAAAACTGGTACGATATCCTTCGTGTGGCGAGCAGAAATGACTATCAGTACAAGGATTACCTGATCACCCAGGTATTGCTGACGGCTCCTGCCAGTTCCGCACCCATTATCCGCTCCAAATTACTGGATGTGGACAGCCATTACCTGCCCATACACATTGGTGAGTTGTCAGCTAACAGGCTGTTGGAACAAAACCCATATTACGATAACCTAAATTAACCTCGCCATGAACATTAGAAAGAACTATATCATATACCTCATGGGGTTGGTCATGACACTGGCCTCATGCTCGGATCCCTATGAGGAGACCACGTTTACCGCTTACGAAGAGCTGCCCATCTCATTGCTGCTGGAGTCCCAGCCGGAGAAATTCTCCATGTGGGTAGAACTTATGCTGCATGCAGATATGTACAATACGCTGAACCTCAAAAGCACCTACACGGTGTTTGCGCCGACTAATGAAGGGGTACAGCATTATTTGGAGGCCAATAATTGGTCATCTGTTACAGACATTCCCAAGGAGGATGCTGCCTATTTGGTAAAATACCACACTATCAATCAGGTAGAGATCAGCCAAAGCCAATTTGAAAATGGCGTAATCAATGACCGTAATGCCACCGATGATAACCTTTCCATCGAATTTCGGGAAGGCGGCCTGAATGCGATCTACCTGAACGGAGAATCCCGGATCGTAGATTTGGATATTGAGGCAACCAACGGCATTATTCATGGATTGGAAGATGTATTAGTACCGGTAAGGGCCACCATCATGGACCGACTGGGAGATGAACGGTTTTCTATTTTCCGTGAGGCGGTGGAAGCGACCGGTAGGACTGAGACGCTCAATACCATCGTGATAGAGGAAACAGATATGACTGGGAATCCATTGGAATACAGGATTCGAATGACGGCTTTTGCCGTGACTGATGAGGTGTTTGCCCAAGATGGAATTATGAACTTCGCCGACCTGATTGAAAAATTAGCGGTCGAAGGTGACAATTATACTGACCCGGAAAATGGCCTGAGAAAATATGTGGATTATCACTTGCTGTCGCAGGTAAGGTCTTTTGCGGATTTGGGTGATTTTCCGGAAGGAGAAACATCCATGAACATCAATACCTTGGCTACCAACGAACTGATCAATATCGCCGATCGCTCAGGAAGCTTGGTCATGAACTATGATACTGCCGCCAACAGAGGCGTGGCCTTTATCGAGGAAAACATCAATTGTAAGAACGGTGTCATGCACGAAGTAGACCATTGGATGCCGCTTTTTACACCAGAGAGGGTGACGGTGATTTGGGACTTAACAGACTATGCTGATCTCCAAGCGCTCTGCGACCAATACCAAAACAGCAGTCTGAGTTCGACTTATACACGGACATTTACCCAAGAAGAACTAAGCTGCTATACCTGGAAATCCACACCAGAGTACCGGCAAAATGTCGTCGCTTACCGCAATAATAGAGGGGCAGACGGTATTTGGTATGCCGATGCGGTAAACCACGACCATCTTAGATTGGACCTTGGTCCTTCAGGTTGGATAGAGATGGAAACACCCGTGCTGATCAAAGGAAGCTATGAAATCACCATGACCTACCTTAGCTATACAGAGTCTGAAAATACAGGTTACCTGCAGTGCTCCATGGACGGCAAGCGACTGGGCAGCCAGTGGCCCGTGTCCAATAGGCGTTATGACAGGGCTTTGGAGAGGAGAATGACCAGTTCGTTCACCTTTAATGAAACCGGTAGCCACACCTTGAGGATTGTGGCGATTGACGGTGAATTGCTAACACTTGATCACATCAGATTTAAACCTGTTGACTAACAATGAAGCTCATGAAAAATTTTAAATACATACTTGGATTGCTTGTCTTATTTTGTGTGGCATGTGAGGAGACATGGGACGAGCATTATGGCTTGGAAGGGACAGACGAAAGTACCCAGGTGGTTTCAGATCTTAACTTATTGGATTACCTGAAATCAAATCCTGATTATGCCAAATTTGTGGAGGCACTGGAAGAGCACGGTATCGCTGAGGAATTGACCAGAGACCAATACTTGTCTGTCTGGGCAGTGAATAATGAAGGAATGGAAGCCCTTCAGCAGATGGACTTGGATGCTGAATTCGTCCTTCGCTATCATATCAACAATTTGACCTATGATATGAGCAAACTGCGGGACGGCTTACGACTTCGGTCACTTAACGGTAAATACATTCCAGTGACCAAAAAGGTAGAAAGCACCATCCAGGTGGCAGATGCTACCATCACCAATGGAAACCAGTTTTGTCAAAATGGAGTAGTGCATGAAATCAATGAACTGATGGTGCCGGATGAAAGTATTTATGATTATATCTATAAACTTTCAGACGATTTTTCCATGATCAGGGATTCCGTATTTGCAGCCAATGATACTGTATTTGATGCGCAAAACAGTGTTCCTATTGGTGTAGATAAGTCGGGAAACACCATTTATGATTCAGCGTTTGTCATTGAAAACCAGATTTTTGAGGAGGTTGACTTTAGGTCAGAGTTTTCCCAGGTGACCATGTTTGTGCCCAGTAACCAGGTGGTTGCGAATTGCTTCGAAAACCTCCAGGGACTTTATGACCAGTTTGGCAAGCCTTTCACCAGAGAGGACTCGTTGACGGCTTGGAATTGGATCATGGATGCAGTTTTCTATGATGACATTGTAGAGGATTATGGTACAGAAGAGGATTTGATATCGGCATTTGGTGCCCGATGGAAGACCTCTGTACAAGGCGTGAACACCCAGTACAAGCGGATGAGCAATGGCCGGATCTATGAAGTAAACTTCCTGAAAATCCCCAATAACGTCCATATATCGGCGATCAAGCAGTTGTTTTACTATTACGAATTTGTGCCAGACCAGCAGCGAGATGAACTCTTTACCTTCCATAATGCCACAGAGATCAGGGCACAAGGAACGGACAATTATTCATTTCCTAGTCTCAACGTTTCCGGTACCTATACCATTCTAAGGTTGTTTGGCGACAATATTCCAGGCCAACCTTTGGCAGTGGATTATACGCCGGTGAAGCTGGATAAAAACGAGGACGGTACCACGTCGGCTTCTGTGGTGGAGGTTCCGCCGGGTGAATATAACCTCTACATGGGCGTTCAGTCCAAAAACCATCCATTCTTGAACGTTTACATCGATGATCAACTGGTCGCTTCAGAGTTGAATGTAGAGCCTTCTTCACCATGGAACTATGACCGGAGCACCAATACGGTTTCCGGTACCAAATGGGATGGCCTCGGCGGTTTGGTCGGCGTGGTGAACATCGAAGGTGATGAAGTACGCACATTCAAGATCAGGGTAGAGGTGGCTTTGCTGGGAAAATCATCCAGAGAAGAAATGAAGCTCTACCACTGGGCACTTGTACCCACCCAAAATAACTATTGATGAAAATGGAAGGAACAATGATAAAACAACATAAAATAGCCGTGCTGTTGGCCTTGATGATGGTTATTGCCTTTGGGGCCAATGCACAGCAAGTGCTGAAAGGAAAGGTGAGCAGCCCATATGGGAATGAACCTATCAGTGAGGCTTATATTTCCATAGAAAATAAGGAAAATACAGCCCAGACAGATGGACAGGGTACATTCAGTATCGAGCTGGACGAATTGGAGGGAAACCTGATCGTGTGGTCCCCAGGGTTTCGGGAGCAGACCATTCCACTCCTGGGCAGGGATTATATTGAAGTGGTACTGATTCCTCAGCGAACAGACTATTATGAAGTGCCTGCAAAAAATGAGGAGCAGGGCAGCATGAAAGGAGAGGTGCTTCCTGCCGAGCGCTTCAAACCTAGTTCCATGTATGTCGAGGATGTGCTCCAAGGGGCTTTCCCAGGACTGAATGTCATCAATAAAAGCGGCATGCCCGGCGAGGGAGCTTATGTCAACTTGCGGGGAATCCGTTCCCTGACCGGCAAAAATGCGCCGTTGATCGTTATCAATGGCATGCCTTACCTGCCTGATATGAACAATTCAGCGATTATCAAGGGCTATTCTCCAAGTATGTTTAATGTGATCAGTGTGGATGATATTGACAATATCAAGTTGGTCAAAGGGAGTGCAGCTTCACGCTACGGCTCCATGGGCTCCAATGGCGTCTTGCTGATCGAGACCAGTTCTCCGGAAGACATGGAAACGGTCATTGAGTTTTCAGGGCAATATGGTATGGCCTACAACAATAAAAGGCTACCAGTCTTAGGAGTAGATGATTTCAAGAGCTATATCGGAGATGTGGGACTTACCCGTTATGAGGACATGGGAGACATGCTGGACCTGTTTCCTTTCTTGCGGGATGATCCGGACTATTACTATAATTTCCTATATAATAATGAGACCGATTGGCAGGATTTGATTGATAAATCATCTTTTGTTACCTCTAATCACTTGCGTGTGAAAGGTGGGGATGCCATTGCAAAATACGATCTATCTGTAGGAGCCAGTAATCAAGGAGGTACCTATGATAATGCAAATTTCACCCGCTATACCACCCGGCTAAACGCCCAGGTCGAGTTGAGCCAACGTTTCCAACTGGTGACTTCCATGGGCTTGACCTATGGGAATAGCAAGCTGCATGAGCAGATCCTCTCCGATGCTACCAATCCATTAATGGCGGCCTTGTACAAGGCACCGATCTTGAGCCCGTTTAAGAAGGATGAATACAACAATCAGCTACCAGCTTATGATGCTGTTAGGCAGTTTGGGGTGTCCAATCCCCTGGCCGTGGTGAATGATACCAAGATGGAGTCTGATAATTTTGATGCCTTCTTGAACACCGGATTGAATTTCGAGGTGAACGACCATACGAAAATGCAAGCGGTATTTGGGTATTATTCAGGATATAAGCGGCAGTCAGCCTTTATCCCTGGCAGATCCAGCCAGACCATCACCCCGCAAGAAGAGGGCGTGGCACTTAACACCGCCAGAGCAGGAACCGGTAAAGTCTCCAATTTATTCTATAAAGTCAGTGCAGATATGGTAGAGGAATTGGCAGGTAATCGGTTGGAAGCAGGGATGGGTTACCAAGGGATCATGATCAGACATGAGTTTGATGGTGGCTTTGGACGAAATACTAGTTCGGATTTCTACAAAACACTTTCTTATGTGGATGCTGAGGGACGTTACTTTTCAGGGTATTATGATTCCTGGAACTGGATGAGCCTCTATGGCTATGCCAAATACACCATGGGAGATCAGTGGATTGCTTCCTTGAATGTGTCTGCAGATGGTGCTTCCTCTACAGGAGCCGACGCATCCAGGTTTGGTGTGTTTCCAGGTCTGGAAATGACTTGGCAGGCAAAGAACAGTCCGTGGTTGAAGAATAGCCAGGCTGTTAATCAATTGGATGTGCATGTGGGCTATGGGCTCACAGGAAACAGCCAATATCCCACGGGCCTTAGTCGTCAGTTCTATGCCAGTCAGGCCTACCGCCAGCTGGCGGGAATCGTGAACGGTAATGTGGCCAACACCAGTCTTGGTAGAGAGCGCAACCAAAATTTCGATGCAGGCATAGACGCAGGATTCTTTGATCGACGATTGGTAGCCAGCCTAAACGTTTACCAGACGATTTCTACAGACGTGATTTTTCCCCAAAGTATTTCCTCAGTGTACGGCATTGACGAAATGTATGTAAACGGAGCCAAGCTGGAGAACAAGGGGATCGAAGCAGCACTACAGTTGCGACTGGTGGATAACAGGGATGTGAGCTGGAGTGTAGGTGGTACCATCAATAAAAACCAAAATAAGATCACCGTGATGGAAGGCGCTGATGGCCCTGTCATCCGCGAGATGGATGGCGGCAAATGGGCCGTGTCTTCCGCAGTAGGTGAAAACCCATACAATTTCTATGGATTTGTCTCCAACGGTGTGATCAGTACACAGGAAGAAGCCGATGCTTTGGGCTTGGTGGATTTTAAAGGAGACCAGTTCAATGCCGGAGATATCCAATTTGAGGATTTGAACCAGGATGGGGTCATTGACGATCAGGACAGAACCATTATTGGTGATGCTTCTCCTGATTTCTTTGGCAGCTTCTTTACGCAAGTCAGGTATAAAAAACTGTCGCTATCGGCCCAGTTTACTTTCAGCTCGGGAAATCAGATCTATAATGGTGTGAGAAGGGAAATGGAATCGTTGAGCAATTTTAGAAACCAGTCATTGGCGGTGGATAAGAGATGGCAGACCGATGGCCAGCAGACCGATATTCCCAAGGCGAGTTACGGTGACCCAATGGGCAACAGCCGTTTTTCTGACCGCTGGATAGAAGATGGATCATTCATGCGCCTTAACAATGTCACCTTGAGCTATCAGCTTGGCAAGTGGAGCTTTTTCGAGGGCGGAGAAGTGTACCTGGCGGGTGAAAATCTCCTGACATTTACCGACTATTTAGGACTGGATCCAGTGGTTTCCTATGCTTACCAGCCGGCTTGGCAAGGAGTAGATTACGGTGCTATGCCTCTTCCATCTACCGTGAAATTTGGTTTTAACCTACAATTTTAATGACATCAGTTATGAAGTATAATGCTTTTTATAAATATACCTTACTCTTGAGCTTATTGGCTTTTAGTAGTTGCGAAAGCTACTTTGAGGCCGATACAGATGACATGCTCTTGGAGGAAAATTATATTGGAAATACCAATGAACTGTATTCTGGATACATGGGCATAGCGGCCAAGGTGCAGACGGTGGCCGATAAAGCCATCTTCCTTTCTGAACTGAGAGGTGATTTCCTCGAACCTACCGACAATGCCCCTCAGGAACTGTGGGAGATCTATAACCATAGTATCAGTCCGGGAAACAGTCTAGCTGATCCCAGCGGATACTATGACGTGATATCCAATGCCAATAACTACATCAAAAAGGCCTTTGAATACAAGCAGGCCAATCCCAATGCTGTGGAGGATGCTGTTTTTGAGCCATTGGTGAGTGGAGCTATCCGCTTTAAGGTTTGGGCTTACCTGATGCTTGGTAAGCTTTATGGAGAGGCGGTTTACTTGGATGAACCCCTCACAGAAGAAGCAGACTTGTCAAAATATCCCACTTTGGGCTTCGAAGAGCTTATCGGCCAACTCATCAGCCTGATGGAAGGCGGTGTCAATGGCATAAACGGAAAGCAGGTGTTGATCTGGTCTGATCTCCTGTTTCCCGGCGTGAATACTTCAGCGCAGGACCTTACCTGGAACATGATCTGCCCTTCTCCGGAGCCGCTTCTCATTGAGCTGTACCTTTGGAATGGCAATTATGAGCAGGTGGTGAACTTGGGCATGTCCTTTATCTATGATGAAGGCAGTGGCCGATATAAGCTGAGCAATAATGATTACAATGGAGAGTGGATACAGTTCTTTTACCGTGATCCGATCACCAAAACCCGGGAATTGATCAATATTGTTCCTTTTGACTACCAACGTCAGCAGACCAATAGACTAATCGAGTATTTCTCCAATACAGAGCCCAATAAGTACTACTTACGCCCAACAGATGCGGCCATGGAGCGTTTCCAGCGACAGGTGAGACAGGATGGGGTTACCATTGGTGATAATTATCGTGGAGATAATTACACCTATCGGAGACAAAATGGCGATTGGGTAGTCCGTAAGTTTTCACGAGCACATGAGTCCGCTGACAACATCTACAAGAATGATGTACATATTGTGCTATACCGTGCAGGTGATGTTCATTTGTTTATAGCAGAAGCTCTTAACCAAATGGAGAAATTCAAAGAGGCTGAAGCATTCCTTAATGACGGCGTTCAAAATTACCTTTCCAAAAATGAGGGAAATTTAGCGTATCCATTGGACAATGAGACCTATAACGCAGCCATTAACATCAACTGGGGAGTAAGAAGAAGAATTGACCTGGGACCAGTCTTTCCGGAGGGCTTGAGCAAGGATGAACTGGATACACCAGAAAAGATAGAGGAATATAAGAAAGGCTTGGATAGCCTGCTCTTGGAAGAAACATGCATGGAAAGCGCTGGGGAAGCAAGGTCTTATTTTGCCATGATCCGGATGGCTAAGCGGTGGAATGATCCAAGCATGCTGGCAGACCGGGTAAGTGCCAAATACCCCGCAGGCAAGCGTGAGAGCATCAGAAATTTGCTCATGCAGCCCGAAAACTGGTTTATTGACTACGATTTAAATCAATAACATTATACAAAAAGCTCATCCAAGTAGCTTTTGTAGCTCAGTTCCGCCCAGATTGACCGCTGGTTTAATTTGGGCGGAGTTGAAAGGTCATTGAAAAATGACTCAACACTAGGGGTTTGTTAATCCAGTACAGGATCGGGTGAAGTTTTGCCCGGTCTTGTCTTTTTCAGTAGTGAAATATGAGATTTAAGACGAGAGTATTGAGTCTTGAGACATGAGTATATTGAGTCAAGTTGATAATCAAGTATCAAGGTAAAAGTACCGCAACTGGGTTATGCTGGAGCTCTGCCCCAGCATTGGCAAGCATTGAGTCTCTGACTCCATTAAGCTGTTCCTGATTCCTGTCCTGAGCGTGTCCCAGGGTGAAATCAGGAACTCGTGAGAGAGGGGATTTGCAAGCCCGCAGTGGGTGAGTAGCCATAGCTATTTCCATGAAAGGTCACCAAGAGCCTTTTGATAAGTTACAGTTATATGTAAAATTGAAATCCAATAATTAATCCGATCAACTATAATCAGGGAAGTATAAGTTCCTCCCCCTTGCAAAGAGAGGTTAGGCGGGGTAGATTCGAGCAAAGACAAATCCCAGAGTACTTCTCTGGTTCCAAAGAGGCCCGTCAGTACTAGATAGGGTGATAGCTTTATAGCAATGGGGTTCAACAGCTGTTCCGGATTTGCAATCAGGAACTCCAATAACCAATAACTTAAAATTCAAAGTATAATGAACAAAATACTAGTATTTGTAATTGCCTTTTTGGTCACTTCTATATCCTATGCCCAGCAGCTGGCCTTTCCGGGAGCTGAAGGTTTTGGGAGGTTTGCCACAGGTGGGAGAGGTGGAGCCGTGTACAAAGTAACCCATCTCAATGATTCAGGGCCAGGGTCATTCCGTGATGCCGTAAGCCAACCTAACCGCACGGTGGTATTTGAAGTGGGCGGAGTTATCAGGATCCAGTCGAGGATAATTGTCCAGGAAAACATCACCATTGCTGGCCAAACTGCACCTGGCGAGGGGATTACTATTTATGGCAATGGACTGTCCTACACAGAAGCCAACAATACCATCACACGCTATATCCGTGTCAGGATGGGCAAAGTAGGTGATAAAGGTAAAGATGCCGTAGCCATGGCGACCGGCCATGATATGATATTTGATCATGTTTCCATCACCTGGGGAAGGGACGGTACGTTCGATCTGAACGGAGATGTGGAGGATGTGACCTTACAGCACAGCATTATTGGCCAGGGACTTCAGACGCATTCTACCGGCGGACTCATCCAGCCATCCGGCGGAGTATCCATCTTAAACTGCCTGTGGATCAATAACCATACCCGTAACCCCAAGGTAAAAGGTACCAATCAGTACGTCAATAATGTAGTGTACAACTGGGCCGTGGCGGGCTATATCCAAGGGGGAGGATCAGCACGACTGTCCCATGCCAATGTCATTGGGAACTATTTTATTGCCGGTCCCGAAACAGGCGATACGCCTCCTTTTAACCGCTCGAATAAAAACTTCCATATTTTTGCCCGAGATAACTGGTACGATGGGAATTTTAACGGTAAACTGGATGGCCAAGTAGTGGAAAGATCTGTCTACGAACCAGTAACCTGGATGGAAACACCTTTTGATTATCCTAAAGTCACTATAAAATCAGCATTGGCGGCTTATCAAGAAGTGGTGGAAGAAGTAGGGGCTTCACTGCATCGTGATGAAGTGGACGAATTTCTTATCAAGGACTTATTGTCCCTGGGGAAAACAGGAAGAACTATCAGTGATGAGATGAATTTGCCTATGAAGGGTCCTGGTAAAGTAAAGAATGGCAAGGCCCTAAAAGACAGTGATGGTGATGGGATGCCTGACCATTACGAAAAACAGCAAGGGCTCAATCCAACAGATGCCAGTGACAGAAACCGGACAGACAAGTATGGTTATACCGCTTTGGAAAATTATCTTAATACTTTGGTAAATGACCGATCAATAGCCTTAAATAAATAATATAGAATAAATGCTTTATGATATTGATAATTAGGTTATTATGAAGTTTTGTTCAGGATTCAGTTTAATAGATCGGATTGCCCTCAACTAATGTTAAAATAGATAAAAATAAGACAATAGTACCCTCATGATCAAATTTTCTTTTTCCCCTTACTTTCACACTTGGTGTGTTTTGCTGCTATCAGGCTTAGTCACTTTTGCCTGTACTGAGAACGATGAAAATAACGAAGATAACTCCAGTACTGGTATTGACCGGTATGCTTTGGTAAATCGGCATAATGTCGTGCTGGAAAAGCCAGATACTTTGGCCTCACTTAGTGTGGGCAATGGTGAGTTTGCCTATACTGTGGATGTCAGTGGACTACAGACTTTTCCTGAGTATTATGAAAAGGGTGTTTCACTGGGAACCCAGAGCCAATGGGGCTGGCATGCCTTTCCCAATCCAGACAACTATCGCTGGGAAGAGATCTTACGGTATGATACTTCAGCCATTGGTCAGGTGATTTCATTTCCTGTTCAGTGGAAAGAAGGTCGAAAGAAGAAAGTCACCGATTATTTCCGTACCAGCCCCCATCGGTTGCATCTAGGGATTATAGGGCTGGAGATCACCAAGGAAGATGGCACAAAAGTAATGGTGGACGATTTACAGGATGTCCATCAGGAGCTTGATCTCTGGAAAGGAAAAATCACCAGTGAGTACAGCATTGAAGGACAGCCGGTGAAGGTGGAATTATACGGTCATCAAGAAAAAGATGGCATTTCGGCCAAAATCAGCTCACCGCTGGTGGCAAACGGAAAATTGAAAGTTAAATTCAGATTCCCATACGGTTCTGGATGTCATGTTTGTCCGGGGTACGATTGGACGCAGCCAGACAAACATGATACATATGTGGAAGTAACAAAGCCAGGCCGAGTCCGTATTTCCAGGAGCTTGGACAGTGCCAAATACGTGACAGATGTGAGTTGGGAAGGAAATGGTGCCTTTGAAACAGCGGCGAAGCATACCTTTTTGCTCAATGCCCAAGAAGGGCAAGAAACCTTGGAATTCACAGCATTGTTTTCGGAAGAGGGAGAAAATGATATGCCTGACTTTGGGTCAACAGCCAAGAGTAGTGAAGATGGTTGGGAGACATTTTGGCAATCGGGTGGAGCCATTGACTTTTCCGAATGTACCGACGAACGTGCCGATGAACTGGAAAGGAGAGTAGTGCTTTCCCAGTATTTGACAAAGGTAAACTGCGCAGGTTCATTGCCACCGCAAGAGACCGGGTTGACCATGAACAGCTGGTATGGAAAATTCCACATGGAGATGCATTGGTGGCATGGTGCCCATTTTGGATTATGGAATCGCATTGGATTGATGGAGAAGAGCCTTCCGTGGTATTTTAGTTCACTGCAAAAGGCCAAGGCTACAGCAGAAAGGCAAGGGTATGACGGAGCCAGGTGGCAAAAAATGACTGATCCTTATGGTGATGAAAGCCCTTCCAGTGTAGCACCTTACCTGATCTGGCAACAGCCACATATCCTGTATTTTGTGGAGCAAATCTATCAGGCACGCCCTGAAGCAGCCACATTGGAGAAGTACAAAGAACTGGTTTTTGAGACAGCGGAATTCATGGCTTCCTTTGCCAAGGACAGCAAAGGTGATGGCAAATACCATTTGATCGCACCATTGATTCCTGCACAAGAGCTGTTTCCTGCCAATGCCACCGATGATCCGCCATTTGAGCTGGCTTACTGGCATTATGGACTGAATGTGGCATTGGACTGGCAAGAACGATTGGGTATGGAAGAAAATCCCAAATGGCGTGAAGTGCTGGAGAATCTGGCCCCATTGGCTATCAAGGACAGCCTTTACTTGCCGAGCAGTACGCACCCAAGAGCATACGAGGATGATTTTTACCTGCATGACCATCCAGTTGTGCTGGGAGCTTATGGCATTTTGCCAAAAACAGAGATGATCGATACGACCATCATGAAGAATACCTTGGAGAAGATCCTTAAAATCTGGAATTGGGAATCCACCTGGGGCTGGGATTATCCCATGATGGCCATGAATGCAGCGAGATTGGGAATGTCTGAAACGGCATTGGAGGCCCTGTTTATGGGAGAAGAAAAAAATACCTATTTGCCAAATGGGCATAATTATCAGGATAAAAGACTAAGGATTTATCTTCCGGGTAATGGTGGTCTATTGACCACTGTGGCCATGATGGCAGCCGGATGGGAAGGAGCCCC
This sequence comes from Echinicola soli, assembly GCF_006575665.1. NCBI lineage: Bacteria > Pseudomonadati > Bacteroidota > Cytophagia > Cytophagales > Cyclobacteriaceae > Echinicola > Echinicola soli. Next base: position 4,213,464 of record NZ_CP041253.1, on the reverse strand, counting down.
AGACCGGGAAAATCCCGGATTTCCGGACAATGGAAAGTGGAACGTGAAATGGGAAGGATTGCGGAAGATGCCGTAGGTGAAATTTGAGTATAACCTATCAAGATAGAAAAAAGAACCAAGAGTGGTCGGGATTTGTAATCCTCCCAACATTAAAACCTTACCACTTTCAAAATATTTAAGCTTACACCATGAAAAAAATCAGCTTATTGCTACTCATTTCCGTTTTTATAATGGGCCTGACCTTTGGTCAAAACGGGCCAATTCCCAAATCCTTGGACTGGTCGGAGCGGATGGCCTTATCGGTGATGAAGCGTAACCCAGAGGCTTGGCAGGTCGACTTTATGGACCGTCCGGTATGGAGCTATCCACAGGGACTAATGTTGCATGCTTTTGAAGAATTGTGGAAAGAGACTGGAGAAGATAAGTACTATGATTATATCAAAGCTTATGCGGATAAACTGATCGATCCATTAGGTGAGATTAAAACCTATAAGTACGAGACGTACAATATAGACATGATCAATTCCGGAAAATTGCTGTTTAACCTTTACAATAAAACCGATGATGAAAAGTATAAAACAGCGATAGAAGTCCTGCGGAAGCAGTTGAGGTATCAGCCCAAGACCAGTGAAGGTGGTTTTTGGCACAAGGCACGGTACACCAACCAAATGTGGCTGGACGGTGCCTATATGGGAACGCCCTTTTTATTGCAGTATGCACAGGAGTTTGATGATCCAGCTGCTTTTGATGAAGGAGTTTTACAATTGGTACTGATGGAAAAGCACCTTCGTGATCCCAAAACCGGCTTACTTTATCATGGTTGGGATGAAAGTAGGTTCCAGTCCTGGGCTGATCCCGGGACCGGACGTTCACCCAATATTTGGGGCAGGGCAATGGGCTGGTATGCCATGGCTGTGGTAGATGCATTGGATTTCCTTCCTGACGAACATTACGGACGGGTGGTATTGAAAAGCATTTTACAACGGCTGGCCGGTGCAATTCGGAACTATCAGGATGCTGAAAGTGGCCTGTGGTACCAGGTCATTGACAAAGGAGACCAGGAAGGCAATTATTTAGAAGCCTCGGCGTCCAGCATGTTTGTCTATGCACTTGCCAAAGGCGTAAACCATGGCTATTTGGACCAATCTTTCAGGCAGACAGCTGAGAAGGGGTTTGAAGGCCTAGTGGATCAATTGATTGAGGTCGACGGAAATGGAGAAGTCAGTCTGATACAGGTTTGTGCTGTAGCAGGGCTTGGCGGAAAACCATACCGCGATGGCACTTATGACTATTACGTCAACGAAAAAATCCGCGTCAACGATCCCAAAGGGGTGGGGCCATTTATCATGGCGGCCTTGGAGTTGGGGAAGTGAGGTTTGAATGTTTTAAGGTTGCTGATCGGGGTTTGAAATAGTGGCCTATCGATACGATGCGGTCTCACATGCGGTTATTTCGATCAGCCACGGCAGGTAGATTACGGAATAATCTCATTGGTCCTATCTTGTCAAATTAAATGTTTGATTCAAATAAATCCCTTGCCCGCTGCGGCGGGCGACAGCGTGTTTTGTCCCTGTCTTACTATCGGGGACACACCATTCAGACTAATGAGACAGCTTGATTTCTTTTAGAGAATAATAATTAATAAATAAAATGAGCATTAACAGTAAGTTTTACATTTTAGGTTTAGCAGTAGCCATGTTGGTTTCTTCCTGTAGCCAAAAGTCCGAAAAGAAGGACGATCAATCCGTAGCGGAAACTGGTCCATGGGCACAACTGGATTCTATTCGAGGATTGATCATCGTCCCGGAATTTCCCAATAAAGACTTTAATATTACCGAATATGGTGCAGAGGAAGGTGGCGAGGCATTAAATACCGAAGCCATTGCGGCAGCCATCAAAGCATGTAATGGGGCCGGTGGAGGACGAGTGGTCATTCCCAAAGGGGTTTATTTGACTGGTGCGGTACATTTACTGAGCAATGTGAACCTGCATCTGGAAGAAGGTGCCACTTTACGGTTTAGTCGTGATCCTAAAGATTACCTGCCACTGGTGCGAAGCCGGTGGGAGGGCATGGAGCTGATGAACTATTCCCCTTTCATCTATGCCTATCAGCAAGAAAACATTGCGATCACCGGAAAGGGTGTTTTGGATGGCCATGCAGATATGGAAAACTGGTGGCCTTGGTGTGGGGCTAAGCATTTTGGATGGAAAGAAGGAATGGGAAGACAGAATCCTTCCAGAAAGCTATTGCACGAAATGGTGCATGATCAGGTGCCTTTGGAAGAGCGGATTTTTGGGGAAGGGCATTATATGCGTCCACAGTTTGTCCAGCCTTTTGAATGTAAAAATGTGCTGATCCAGGATGTGAAGTTGATCAATGCCCCAATGTGGAACCTTCATCCCGTATTGTGCGAAAATGTAACCGTAGAAAGGGTAAAAATAGAAACCCTCGGGCCAAATAACGATGGCTGTGATCCAGAAGCGTGCAAGAACGTATTGATAAAGGATTGCTATTTTGATACTGGGGATGACTGTATCGCTATCAAATCTGGCCGGAATGAGGACGGAAGGATCCCAGGTATTCCATCCGAAAATATCATCATCGAAGGGTGCGAAATGAAAGAAGGCCACGGAGGTGTGGTGATGGGAAGCGAAATTTCCGGTGGGGTAAGGAATGTCTTCGCCCAAAATCTGGTGATGGACAGCCCTAACCTGGATCGGGTGCTGCGCATCAAAACCTCTTCCAAAAGAGGAGGTACCGTGGAAAATATCTACATGCGCAATGTGGTCGTGGGTACTTACCGGGAAGCTGCTGTACGCTTTAATATGTTCTATGAAGAAGAAGGTGACCATATCCCTACCATCAGAAATGTCATCGTCGAAAACCTTCAAGTCAAAGATGGAGGGAAATACGCGGTTATGGCGAATGCTTATGAAAGTTCACCCGTGACCAATTTTCAGATGATCAATTGTCGTATTGACGGAGTAGATGAGGTATTTAACGTGAACCACATGAAGGATGTCAAATTTGAAAACGTCCTGATCAATGGTGAGGAAGTTCATTATGAGAAGTAATGAGCTAATGGTAGTCTTCGTGTCTTGGCGCCCTTGTGGCACTAATAACCTGAGTTTGACTCATAAGTAGTATCAAAACCGTCATAGCGAGGAGCTTGCGACACGGCAATCTCGTTTTCAGATACAGGATCGCTTCACTCCGTTCGCGATGACGGTTTTTCTTACGTTGCGAGCTGCCGCGGCTTCCTCCTCTCAAATCTTCCTCTAAGCTCTGTTTGGCTTCAGACAAGCCTGTTTGGCTCCAGACAAGCCAAAGGCAGGCTCGCATGACGGTTTTATAATCGAACTGAGGTTAATAATGAAAGCCACAAAGGCGCCAAGACACCAAGGATGTTGTAGTGAGACTCTTGTTGTTCCGCCCGCTGTGTTGCGGAATCACGAACCTTGAGTTTTTAATTCAGGACAACATACTTGAACTATTCTTTGGAAGATGATTGGCAGGTAAGTACAAACATCCAATATACTATGACCAAAATTCAAAAGCTCCATTCTCCATATACCGAGAAATGGAGCTTTTGGTCTTATGGGAGATTGTGGTGGTTGATTTATGGTATAGCCGGCTACTGTACAAGGATAAAAAGTGCACCGTGCAATAGAATGGCAAGAAAATAAAATAGACTATTTAGGGAAAAGAAAAGTTCTCCCATCCAGGTTTTAACTGTTTCTTTTGCATTAGGTTGGTTAGTGGAACTTCCATTTAAGTCAAATAGCTGTTGATGCTTGTCTTCGATAATTTTAAAATAGGATTCAAGGCACCAGCAAACCATTAAGCACATAATGGATCCAATCACGAAACGGAGCTCCATGGTGAAGGCTGTGGCAAAAAGAAAAAGTACTATAGTGGCCGTAGCTATACTACGTGAAATAATGGCTCCTCTTCCTGCGCGGTCGATTTTTTTTAATTGTTCATCATAGTTGTAAAAATGCATTTTGTGTCGATCTAATGTTAGGGGGTTAATTTAATTTTACTGGCGATCGACCAAATTTCAAACATGATCAAAAACTGTCTTTAAATAGAAATTTAAGGATTTTTATTCCAGTCCCTAAAATTATCCCCCATCCCCTTTATGGGATTTAGGGGTGAAAACAGTAGATTTTTTTCAATTTGACGATTGTTTTCTCGGACACCAGTAATTTAGTATAACAAATCTACCAAACTGAAGCCTAACAAGAAATACCAATTTTGGGGTATTTTTTGATTTTATTTAATAAATTAATGTTGGTTAATAGCTGATTAGCTTATTTATTCCTTTTGTGCGCTATTATCAGGATAGACCATAACAGTTTTTAGACGATTTATACTGAGGTTTATAAAGTTAATTTTTTAGCAGACCCCTGGTGTTAGTAGAATATTTACAACCAAAATAACCATACTAACATGCAGCAAAGTTTTACTAAGCCAATTCTCAAGGCAGGATGCATCTGTCTCATGGTTCTTCTATGTTCGGGAGGACTGATTTTATCAAGTAAAGCACAGACAATAGCTTTTCCCGGGGCAGAGGGTGCCGGGCGAATGGCAGAAGGAGGCCGATATGGTGAAGTCTACATAGTCAACAACCTTAATGATTCCGGTCCTGGCTCCTTTCGGGATGCTGTAAGCGAACCCAATAGGATTGTAGTTTTTGAAGTAGGTGGCATTATCCACCTATCGTCCCGGATTATTGTATCAAACAATATCACCATCGCAGGGCAAACCGCTCCTGGAGATGGTGTAGTGATCTATGGTGACGGTATTACCTTTACCCAGGCGAGCAATACCATCGTTCGTTATCTTCGGGTAAGAATGGGGCGTTACGGTACCAGTGGAGCGGATGCCATGACCATGACCGATGATGCCAAAAACCTTATTTTCGATCATGTTTCTGCTAGTTGGGGAAGGGATGAGACCTTTTCGATTACGGGGCATGCAGACAGTATTACCATTCAGAACAGCATCATTTCCCAGGGGCTGGAGACGCACTCTTGTGGTGGTTTGCTGGAGCCTTCCGGTTTGATCAGTCTTTTCAGGAATCTTTATATCGATAATAACACCCGAAACCCAAAGGTGAAAAACCGCAATCAGTTCGTCAATAACGTCGTGTATAATTGGGGAAGAGGAGGAGGATACATCATGGGCGGATCCACGGCTGATTCCCGGGTAAATATCGTTAACAACTATTATATTGACGGCCCCAGTACCACCATCAGACCATTTTCCAGGGGGACGGAAACCTTCATCCCTTATGTAGAAGGCAATTACCATGATGGCAACTTGAACGGCACCTTGGACGGTGAGTTGGTGCCGCTTTCTGCTTACGAGGGGATTACCACTTTTGCGGATGTACCTTATGATTACCCATTTCCAGATGATGTGATGACTGCTCAGGAGAGCTATGATTTTGTGCTGGAGCATGTGGGAGCCAACTATCCGGTAAGGGACCAAGTGGATGAATTTTTGACGACAGAATTGACCAGTTTGGGACTGGAAGGCAAGTTGATCTCCAATGAAAGGGAGTTGCCGATGGGAGGTCCAGGGCAATTGTTTGGAGCACCTGCTCCATCAGATGGCGACCGAGACGGGATTCCTGATGACTGGGAAGCAGCGAACGGCCTGGATCCAAACGATCCATCCGATGCAATGCAGATCGCTTCTGACGGATATGCCAATATTGAGCATTATATCAATGGCTTACCGGATCAGGCGCCTGCTGAGTATTTAAAACCGATAACGGATATTTCCGCTAGTGATATAACCAGTTCATCCATGGCCCTGAGCTGGACCAATAATGATAGCAGCTACGAAGGGATCATTTTGTCCGTAACTGCCCAAGAAGGTGATGTTACTTTTTTGGATAGTCTTGGAGGGAATGTAACCCAATATGAAGTGACTGATCTTGAGCCGAATACCAGTTATCAATTTGAGCTTAGACCTTACCAAGCGGATTTGGAGGCCATTTCAGCTGTGTCATCGGCTTTCAAGACCATTCCCGTACCTTCAGCTCCTTCCGAACCCGTTAATGGCTATCCAGTGGATGAGGGGAGTTTTACGGATACTACCTTCGTGCAATTGACATGGTCGGGAAGTGAAAATACGGACTATTATGTGCTATATGCAGGTGAAGATGAAGATAATCTCCTTTTGCTTGATTCATTGGAAACCACAGCATACGAGTGGTCAGGACTTCAATCGGATACGGATTATTATTGGAGAGTGGATGCTGGCAATGAATTGGGACTTACTGAAGGACAGGTGTGGAGTTTTACGACCAGGCCGTATATCCCACGCGGCTTGGTGGGAGCTTGGTTAATGGATGCATCAGAGGGAACACTGGTGGGAGACAGTACCGATTTTGCCAATGATGGTGAGGTGAATGAACTCAATGATTATTCATGGATAACGGGAAAGGTCAATAATGCCCTGGACATGACCAATGCTGAAAATCCCTCACATGTGTTCATTCCACATGCCGACCAGTTATATTTTGATACTCATTCCTTTGCCATCTCCATGTGGCTTAAGTCCACAGATGGTTCCTCCCAATCATACCTGATCCATAAAGGAACATTCTCTGCCAATGAATCTACAGGAGGAACGGGACAGTGGTATGGTATCGAAATCAAAGATGGAGACCTTCGATTTGCAATTGATGATAACCATGACAAGACGCAGCTTTCGACGAGTGCTTCGCCGATTTTTACGGGTGAATGGGTGCATTTGGTAGCGATGAGGGATACGGAAGAGGATGTATTAAGATTGTACATCAATGGTGAGGAAATCAAAGAGGTCGGTGATGGGACTGATTTGAGTATTGGGCAGGAAGAACCTATCATCTTGGGCAATTCCAATGGCTTTGGCACACCTTTTAGAGGGAATATTGACGAAGTACGCTTGTATAACAAAAGCTTGTCTGCACAAGAGGTCTTGGAGCTTTACCATACGCTGCCAACCCCTATGAAGGCATTTTCTCCCTCACTTGGTGAAGGAGGTGTCTTAGAAGGTTTTGGGGATACAGTACAGGTTTCTTGGAACGGAGGGATAAATACAACTGGATACGAGGTTTACCTAGGCACTCATCCAGACAGTCTCATTTTACAAGGAACCGTTCCAGTAGAAACACCACAGTATGAAATTGAGGGTTTACAGGGACAAACCACCTATTTTTGGCGGGTGGATGCCATAGGTGCTAAAGGAACCACGAAAGGAGACATATGGTCTTTCCAAGCCGCAGCACCGGCTGGATTGGTGGGCTATTGGAAAATGGACGAAGCCAGCGGGACGCTAGTAGAGGATTACAGTAAATATGGTAAAGATGGTCAGTCACAAGGCTTCCAATCCACAGAACGTGTGCTGGGTAAATTTGGGCAGGCATATTTATTTGATGAGCCATCTGCCACGGCTTCTGTTGATATTGCACATGAAGATCATCTCTTGTTTGATGAAGTTTCCTTTACCATTTCCATGTGGATAAAAATAGCTGAAGACACCTATCGGTACGGCGACGGAAAAGATTGTTATTTGATTCATAAAGGCAGTTTTGCAGATAACTGGTACGGTATTCAGCTACGCGATGGAAGGTTGACATTTGGAATTGATGATGACCGTACCAAGACGACTGTCAGTACCTCTGTGGGCAATGGTAGTTCTCATCCGATCTTTACTGATGAATGGGTGCATTTGGTGGCCATAAGGGATAAGGATGACAGCGAAATTAGGTTTTATATCAATGGTGAGAAAACTGCAGAAACAGGTTATTCTACTGGTAAGATAGGCAAGGCCAGCCCGGTACGGTTGGGGAATTCAGATGAAAACAAACCTTATCGCGACTTGATGGATGATGTGAGACTATATAATTATGTCTTGGATGAAGCTGAAATAGCGGCATTATACCATGCATTTCCAAAACTCGAAGTACATTATAAAAATGGAGATGCTTCATCTCCTGCCAATAACCAAATTAAACCCTATCTAAAACTGGTCAATATGGATACTATGGCAGTTGATTTGGGTAATATTACAGCGAGGTATTGGCTGACTGCCGAACAAATGAATGATATCCAAACAAGAATTGATTATGCTAGTTTGGGCAATGAACAGGTGTCCATGGATTATATAATGCTAGATGAGCCGAGGGAAGGTGCTTTTGGATATGTGGAATATGGTTTTGCCGAAGGAAATGTAATAGCCCTCGATGGAAATTCAGGAGAGATCAAGTCCGCCATCCACGATGATGACTGGTCAGTTATGGATGAAACCAATGATTACTCCATGTCGCCTGCTTCTACCTATATTGTGCATGATAAGATTACCCTTTATGCGGATGACAATCTGATATGGGGGAAAGAGCCGCAGCCCGTTTCTGTGGAACAAGATGCCGCGGTAATGGCCAAGAATGATTCGTCCAATGATAATACTATCAAGAAGGCTTTTAATCTCAAAAACACTGGAAACGTGCCATTGGATTATGAAGGTATTAGCATTCGTTATTGGTTTACCAAAGACGGTGGGGGAGCCCTGAAGTTTTGGAAGGATTATGCAGCGCTGGGAAAGGAAAATCTTCACGGTGCTTTTATGGCACTTGGAGCACCTACCGCTACTGCAGACCATTATGTGGAAATAACCTTTGATGCCTCATTAGGCCAACTAGCCCCATTGAGTGAAACCGAGGAAATAAAAGTGCGGATAACGAAGACGGATTGGACGGATTTTGAACAGGAAAACGATTATTCAAATCATTCTGAAAGTGGCTGGGTACTTCAAGAGCAAATCGCCGTTTTTTATTATGGCAAATTGATGTTTGGTATGGAACCCGATAGTGAAAATGCTGCTGCTACTGCTGCGCTAAGGACCAATCTTACCAATGAAGAAAGCTCTGCAAGAGTGGATCAAACAGCAGAACTTGCGACCATTAAAGTATATCCCAATCCTACCCAAGGAAAGCTCCAGCTAGAAGTAGGCGCCTCGGCAGAAGAACCTGTTGAAGTCAGTATCTATGATGCCAATGGTGTGTTGATGGTCAATAGAACCCTTGAGGAGTCGACCTCCAACTGGGACATCAGCAGTTATGCATCTGGGATCTATTTTGTATATATCAACCAATCTGGCCTAAGGACAGTGTATAAGGTCATTAAGGAGTAGGAGAGGTACCTAACTGAAGTTTGAGAAATTTTCATCAGTAACCATCAAAAAACCGAAGAGTCACGTTTGATACTCTTCGGTTTTTTGATGGTTATTTTTGCCTATTAAGCAAACAAAGTCAAGTAAGATTATTGCGGGGTTAGGGTTACTGTCTTATTAGAATACAAAGATGAGGGGGACAATAAGCCGCTAATATGACGGTATAGCCCCTCCTTTGCTTTTAAAGTCCCTTGGTAGCTGAGGTGATTAATGTCTCGGTAGAGAATGTCCTTTTTATCAATTACCCAAATTCCTTTCTGTTGATTTTTATAAATATCGTAAGAATTAAAGACGGAAGCTGATTTATATTTTTCAGCCATTTTATACAGTCTCTTGTTGTAAGCGTTTACAGAACTTGGCATGAATTCATCAATGTACTGGTTTTCATCGTTTGGTCTATATCCAAAATAGATCAAAAGCGGTGTGAGCTGTCTTTTGGGCGGTATAGCCAAAAGAGGAGGTTGGTTGATTAGGAGTACCTTTGCGCCAGTTTCCGTTGAATACCTGATAAAATCTTCGATGTATGACATTTGCTCGTCAGTTCGGGGATAGGAGCCTGTAAGTCTGTTGGTGATAATGACTAATTTGGCATCATCGATTGATTTCAGGACATTTTCTCCATAGGCTCTGGCTTGCTCATCGGTGAAACTATTGATAGCAGGCATTTGGGCTGGTAACTTCCCATCTTTAATTGGAAAATGCATAAACATACCATCGCCCACATAAAACGTTGTCTTGGTCTTTAGGCTGTCGGATATTTCATTAAGAACTTTTCCCCAACCACATCCATGTGAATCTCCAATGACCACTATTTCAGGATTTTCTATTTCAGGATTGCCGATTATCAACCCTCCTTTATTATATTCTGGTGATTTTCTCGATGTTAGGTAGTGATTTACTTTCATGTCCTTATCGTCTACCTCTATACTATCAGAACGTTTGTGAAACAATTCAGGGTTGATGCTGTAATAGTTGAAATAATGATCTACATAATTGAAAGGAGCTTGGAGGTCTTTGAATATCACCTGCATGTATAGTCCACCAAAGCAAAGTATCGTAATTGCCAGTCCACCGACCAATTTTGCTGCATTATTGTAATGATGGGTTCGTTCCTCTATCAAATAATAGGAAAGAATGGAAAATATGGTGGTTAGAAGTATAATTAGAACAGATGAGACTGTTTCAGAAATTGCATATTTGATGGAAAGGTATTTGTGAAAGAGAACACAAAATGGCCAGTGCCACAAATACAGGGAGTATGAAATTTTTCCAATAAATACAATCGGCTTATTGCTGAGGATTTTTCCTGCAAAAACCTCATTATTAGCAAAGAAGATAAATAGACCAGTTCCAACAGTAGGTAATAACGCAATCAAACTCACATCACCATCCGTAGGAATGAGGTAAGATGATACGATTAGCATCAGCCCGATCAGGGAACAAATCGCTTTTGTTTTTTGGTCATATTTTTCTCGATGTCCAGCTTTCACCAAGAGTGCCGTAATACAACCTATGCCAAGTTCCCAAGCTCTAGATGGGATCATGTAAAAGGTTACGGAATTACTTGAAAGCGCATTGAATGGGAAAGCTTTCATCTCAAAAAACACACCATAACAATATAGTCCAAAGCTCAGTATCACAATGGCAATTACCCATTTGAGAAATGGTTGTCCCCATTTATGGAGCAAAAAAAGTATCAGAGGATATGCCAAATAGAACTGTTCTTCTACGGATAATGACCAGGCATGGAGAAAGAAGGAAGTTTCTGCTCTACCTCCCCAATAATCACCTAAATTGATATAAGCATTAAAGTTTGCCACAGAGAATAACGCAGCAAATCCATCCAGTACCATATACTTGATATCACCTTCATAAATTAAAAAAGGAAAGACTAAAAAACAGAAGAGGATGACTCCGATGAGAGCGGGCATGATACGCCTTACCCGTCTTAGCCAAAAGTCTTGAAATGTAAATTTACCTGAATCTAAGTTTTTGACGATAATGGAAGTGATTAGGTAACCTGAAATGACAAAAAAAACATCTACACCATAAAAGCCTCCTGTAATCCAGCTTAGGCCTAGATGAAACAAAATAACCGGTACAACTGCAATAGATCTTAATCCATCAATTTCAGGACGGTATTTTATGGAGCTCATATGACATTATTTAGTAGGTGGTTGTATTGATTTATACTTATAATTTGAGTTGGTAAGTGTTTTATTTTTTGAATTATAATTCGATTAAAATGTTTTATAAATGTATAAAAACGAATTTTATAACAAGTTACTAAATAATTGTAATAAAGCAAATAACCCTTTTTAAGTAGTTTTACTATTGTGTGATTAATAAATAATTATTTATGTGACCAAGACTTATTACTAATAATGACTATCGGTAATTTTACACGTAGCGGTACAATTACAAAATTCGATTTGGAAAGTTAAGGAAGTCCCTTGGTGAGACTGGTTTAAGATAAATGAGCAGGCCGTTCATTTTCAGGCCGGAGCAGTTTTCTTAAATTAAATTGGGTAACGTATTGTCCTCACTGGAAAACTTGTCCTTCCCAATTTAAAGGGCTCACCATCGGACTGGATTTTTGGTCCTTTTCATCAATGGAAATGCGAAGCATTCATGAAGCTCTCTGAAAATCAGTCCAATACCTGAATAAAAAGTAGGAAAGATTAATATAGCAAAAACAGTATTGAATTTGGTTACGCGCAACATTGCGAATACACATTTTACTAATTGCCCAACTTATCATATAAAAGCTCTCCATCATTTTTTTTGTTCATAGAATGCTAAGTATTTATTAGTAGTACCAGTAGCTGGTTTTGATTATGAAGGAGTTATCTATTGGTAGAAAGGGTTTATATAAAATTGTTACAGATATGGATGGTAAGCTTGAGAGAGTTAGGAGTTTTCTATTGAAATTATAAACCTATTGATAAAATATATTTAAAATCATTCTAAATAATTTAGATGTTACGGTTTTGCAGCTTACTTTTGTTCTTAATTAAAATTAATCTAAATAAGATAAATGAAACGAATTGTACTTGTCTTGATTTTACTAGGGATTGGCCAATTGGTGATGGCTCAATCTAGAGGAACTATCAATGGATATGTTAAGAATGAAGCAGGCAAACCTTTACCTTATGCTTCTGTAATTTTAGAAGGGACTTCTTATGGAGCCGCATCCGGTGAGGATGGACGTTTTGAATTTTCGGCTCCTGCTGGTAGCTATACCTTGGATATCTCTGCCGTAGGTCATGCCACAGTGTACAAGCGCATTATTGTGCAGAATGGACAGTCCACCGCGCTCGGCACCATTATCCTGAAAGAAACAGAGTCTGAACTGGGAGAAGTAACCGTTACAGGTGAAAGAAGTGAATATAAAGTAGACGAGCCATCAGGAAGTCTTCGCTTAAATGAAGAATTGATCGAAGTACCACAGAATATCCAGGTGGTCACAGCGCAGGCCTTAAAAGATCAGCAGGTAATCGATATGAGTGATGGGGTATTGCGAAATGTAAGTGGTGCTACGCGTTTAGAGCACTGGGGAAACCTCTATGCCCGTGTAAATATGCGTGGATCTCGCGCTGGAGCCTTCAGAAATGGCATGAACGTAACCTCAAACTGGGGGCCTTTGAATGAAGACATGAGTTTTGTGGAAACTATTGAGTTTGTAAAAGGTCCTGCAGGATTTATGATGTCCAATGGTGAGCCTAGTGGCATTTACAATGTCGTAACCAAAAAGCCAACAGGGGTAAGCCGAGGGGAAGTAAATTTAACAATGGGAAGCTATGACTTGTACAGGGGAACCCTGGACTTGGACGGTAAATTGAGCAAGGATGGAAAACTCCTTTATCGCCTGAACGTCATGGGGCAGACCCAGAATTCCTTTCAAGATTACACCTTCACTGATCGATATAGCGTGGCTCCTGTGCTAAGCTATCAGCTGGACGAAAAAACGAAATTGACCCTTGAGTATGTTTACCAGCATGTAAATATGTCAAATGTGGGTTCTGCCTATGTGTTCTCCACAGAGGGATATGGTATTTATGACCAAAGTTTTACCATTGCAGAGCCTGGTTTGGATCCTACCAAAATCGATGACCACAGTGTCATGGCCAATTTACAGCATGATATCAGTGACAATTGGAAAGTGACTGCACAATTGGCTTATTTTAATTATCAACAGGAAGGAAGCTCCATGTGGCTGAATTCTGTGGATGAAGAGGCCAATCTTGTCCGGTACGTATCAATATGGGATGCTTTGAATGAAAATGCTTTTGGGCAAGTCTATGTAAATGGTGAGGTGAAAACCGGTGCTGTAAATCACAGGATTTTGGCAGGATTTGATGTCGGAACAAAAGAATACATCGCTGATTGGAGTCAATCGCACCAGTTGGATTCTGCCAATGGTGGGTATTTTAATATGAACAATCCAGTTTATGGTGTACCTGTAAACGGTCTTCCGCAATTTAATCGTAGTAAGAGTTTGAGACAAAGAGCCAATACTACTGCTATTACCCAGTCTTACAGTGGTTTTTATGTTCAGGATGAGCTGGGATTCTTTGACAATGCCCTACGCTTGACGTTGGCAGGTAGATATACTTATGTTAACCAAAATTCCTATGGCGCCGTAGATGAGGATAGCAGAATTACGCCAAGAGTTGGTTTGAGCTATTCTATTGATGATCAAACATCGGTTTACGCCCTATATGATCAGGCATTTGTTCCTCAGACAGGGGTGTTGAAAAGTGGAGATCCTGTAAAACCAATCACTGGAAATAATGTAGAATTTGGTGCAAAGAGGGAATTCTTCAACGGAAAATGGAGTACTGGACTGTCACTCTACAGGATTTTTAAGAATAACCAAATGGTTTCCGATCCGGAAAATCCAACAGCCCAATACTCTCTTTTGACCCAGACCACAACTCAAGGCGTGGAATTTGATGCAAGGGGAGAGATTATTCCGGGATTGATCGTAACTGCAAACTATGCTTATACTGATTCTGAAATTACCGATGATGAGCGGACTGGAGAATTTTCTCAGGTGGGAAGTCCAGTACCAGGATTTGCCAAGCACATTGCCAATGGCTGGTTAACCTATTCCATCCAAAATGGAGTCCTTGAAGGTTTTGGTGTTTCAGCTGGATTTACTTATCAGGCTGATAGAACCACTTGGAACTGGCCTGGTGATAACCAATTGGCCCTCCCAAATTACTTCAAGCTTGACGGTGGATTGTCTTGGGAAAATGAAAACCTGACCATTCGCGCCAATGTATTTAATATCTTGAACGAGTATCTCTATTCAGGTTCTGCTTATGCTGCTTATTATTATTACCAAGCAGAAGCCCCAAGAAATGCTCGTCTAAGTGTAGGGTTTAAATTCTAAATTTAGGGTACCTGTCCTTTCGGGTGTTAGCCGCCTGAAAGGACAGGAAATTCCCGTAGTTTTTATATAAATATTGAACAAAAAATTAAGTCCTGTGTGGTTATGTTCTGCGCAATCGGGTACATGCAAGTAACTTGTGAACCTTACCACATCAGGCACCAATTGGATTTTTTATCAAACTGAAGATCGCATGAATTACTGTAATCCGGAAGTCATATTGATGAAGAACAATTTTATCCTGACCAGATGTGAGCATTGTGGAAGGATAGGATTGATGTACGGCCAGTGCATGTTGAGTTTTAGTAAGGTGGATTTTACCGGGTTTTGTCGCTACATTGATGATTTATCATTTGAAGGCGACCATAGTCCGTTTTATGATGGAGTGGACAGGATCGTGATCGAAACCTATCACATGGATATCCAGTTTACCCTAATGGAAGAAGAGTTCTATAGATTAAAGAGTTGCCTTAGCGACGCTCAGGTGCAGTTTCAGATTGAGGATTTATTAAAAAAATAACTTAAAAAGACAATTAAAAAGATGAAAACGAAATTTAGTATTCTATTTGCCTTGGCGATTTTTGCCAACCTTGGATTGGCCACGGCGCATGCCTTATGGATCGAAACAGCAGTGGATGGCAAAAAAGGCAAGGAACAACAAGTGAAAATCTTTTATGGTGAATACGGAGAAGGGGTGATCGAAAAGGTGGATGATTGGTACTCGGACGTGAAAGAATTTGAGTTATGGCTGATCGATCCCCAAGGAAATAAGACGCTATTGGAAACTTCACCATCTTCGGATCACTTTAATGCTAGCTTTACACCAAGCATGGACGGTGTATATCGACTTCAGATTGGCCATTCAGCCAAGGATTTAGGAGGTGAATATATTTATCAGTTCAATACCGCTTCCCAAGTGTGGGTGGGTAAAGCTAAAGAAACTTCAGTAGAAGGTCCGAAAACGGATTTGGCCTTGGTGATGACTTCGCCTGATAAAGGGGGACTCAAAAACCCACTTCACTTCAAAGTCCTGTTTAAAGGTGAAGCCAAAGAAGGCGTAACAGTGGCAGTGGATGGTCCTACTGGTTGGTCCAAGGAATATACAACAGACACCAATGGCGAAATAGTAGTAGAAACGCCATGGAAAGGCCAATATATCGTAGAGGCAGTGGATACGGAAGAAACATCCGGTGAGCATTTTGGTGCTTCTTATGAATTTATCTGGCGATGTGCCACACAAAGTATTAAAAAATAGGTTTGTAATTTTTTTATCTGACTGACTAATAGCAACCCCGCTAGTGTACCAAAAAAGTAGGCTGGCGGGGATTTTTTCTGATGACCAAAGTGTTGATTTAGGGACAGAGGGCTAGTTTATTCCCCAATTTTTGTTTATATCCCTATTTCGAGAGCTGGGAGAGCACTCTTGTGAGTGCCCTACGATTAAAGGGCTTTCTGAGCACTGCATCAAATCCCAATTTTAGTATTTCATCCTTACTGTTTTCGGAGGCGGTCATGCAGATAAATGAGGCTGAATGGATCCCGCTTTCTTTTAGATAACCAAGCAGTTCTGCGCCGTCGGTTTCTCCTAAGACCAAATCTATGAATATCAGTTCAGGCTGGACTTGGGAAAGGCAATCTAAGGCACTTTTAAAAGATAAGGATGTTTTTACGGAAATGCCTTCTTTTTCAAGCATGGCAGTAGTAATCTTCTGGACGAGGGGATCATCATCTACCAACAGGGCTCGCGTGCCTTCAAACTGGTGAGTTAGTTGTTCCTTCTTGGTATGAGGAGCTGTTTCCGTAGGCTCCATCGCAAGATCAAAATAAAAAATAGCACCAGTGTCAGAAGCTGATGGCTTTGACAAATGCAGCTCACTTCCCAAATTGTTTAGGATCATATTAGAAATGGCCAGCCCAAGTCCTGTTCCATTTTTATTATGGCTTTCCGAGGAATGTCCGTAAGCTTCGAAAATACTAGTTTCCTTACCTTCTGGAATTCCAGAACCGGAATCTTCGACGGTAAATCGAAACATGGGATGTCCATCGCTGTTCGTTGAAGTAGTCTGCTTACATTCAAGCCTAATGTACCCTGAATCAGTAAATTTTAAGGCATTATTGATTAGATTGGAAAGGACTTGCTTTAGCCTTAAATTATCCACTAAAACATATTCAGCCCCCACCTCTATATTGACTTCAAGGTCCAATGATTTTTGGGCTGCCAGAGGTGCAAAAAGGGTCTTTAATTCATCTAGAATGGTATGGACACTGGCTGGTTTGAGCTTTATGTCAAAAGCAGCGCTTTTAAGTTTGGAATAATCCAGGACATCATTTATTAGATTCATCAAAATTCTCTCTGTATGAATCAGGTGATCCACCAAGGATTTTTGATCATCGGAAAGTGGGGTGTCCTGCAGCTGTTCTGTAAGCCCGATAATGCCATGAAGGGGTGTTCTTATCTCATGGCTTACCAGCGATAAGAGTTTCAGTTTGGCGGTATTGTCCTGCTTATTAAAGTTGTTTTTGCTCATTCAATTCTTACGGTTTAAATATTAATCCGGCAAGAACCCTTTGAATGTTTATAAATGGGGTGGTGAAGTGCCTTCATTTTGTGAAATGAATAATTCTATTTTAAAGGTTTGAGGTACTGTTGATTACCATAATCCAAGATGTAATAAAAAAGTTGATTTACCACGTGATTTAACTCATTTTTTAAAACAGTATTCTACTGAAGATACATTTATAATCTTGACTGGTTTCCTTTTGTTAATTGAGATTAAGGATGTTATACTTTTTGAAGACCTGTTGACATCAAAAGCTCCTTGAAGAAATGAACTTTTAAAAAGTGGTCCAAAAAGGACAGCTAATTGTATTAATTAGCTGAATTGTGCTGGGTTACCTATATTTATATTATCTTTAAATGGTAAGAAGTCGAAAATATTTATCTTCGTATTCTGACGAAATGAAAATTTGCCAATAGCTTGAAATTACTAAACATATTGCCCAATAATAACTTTATACCTCCAATGAGAAGTTTCTTTCTGTTTTTAATAGTATTGTCCAAATTGATTTTGCCTGCAAAAGGCCAACCCGAACAACAGCCAAATATCATTTTCATATTGGTCGATGATTTGGGGTATGGCGACATAGGGGTTTTCTTCCAAAATGAACGAAAAGGGCGAAATGACAGAAGTGAGCCTTGGATTATGACACCGCATTTGGATAATATGGCTCAAGAAGGTGCCATGATGACCGATCATTATACAGCAGCGCCTGTATGTGCTCCTTCCAGGGCTTCCATCCTGATGGGAGTAAACCAAGGTCATGCGCATGTGCGTGATAACCAGTTTGACAAAGAAATAGGCGAAAACCATACGATGGCCGATGTTCTAAAAGCAGCCGGTTATGCAACCGTAGCAGTGGGGAAATGGGGACTTCAAGGTAAGGGAGAAGGGCCAGATTGGCCCACTCATCCGCTGAAAGTCGGATTTGACCAGTATTTTGGTTATATCAGGCACGGAGATGGCCATGAGCATTATCCAGTAGAGGGAGTGTACAGGGGGAGTAAAGAGGTTTATCATAACTATGAAATCGTAGAGGGATTGGATAAGTGCTATACAGGAGATCTGTTTACTGCGAGGGCAAAGGATTATATCATCAAACACCAAGAGAAAAATTCCCAGCAACCATTTTTTATGTATTTGGCATATGATACCCCGCATGCAGTGATAGAACTGCCTACACAGGGTTATCCTGATGGTGGGGGACTGAACGGCGGCGTCCAGTGGCTAGGGACTGAAGGGAACATGATCAATACCGCTACAGGAGAAGTAGATTCCTTTATCTATCCCGAATTTGCAGAAGCTACCTATGATCATGACAAAGATCCATCCACCGTGGAGGTGCCCTGGCCGGACACCTATAAGCGCTATGCGACCGTTAATAGAAGGATAGATGATCAGGTGGGGGATTTGATGAACCTGTTGGAGGATTTAGAGATTTCTGAAAATACCCTAGTGGTGTTTACTTCTGACAATGGACCTTCCAGGGAATCTTATCTACCACAGGAATATGTAGCGTATACGCCCGAGTTTTTTAACAACTTCGCTTATTTTGATGGTATAAAACGTGATGTATATGAGGGAGGGCTTAGAACGGCCACCATCGCCCACTGGCCGGAGCACATCAAAGCGGGCACCGTGGTGAATTCACCCAGTATTTCATACGATTGGATGGCGACTTTTGCTGATGCCGCAGGAGCTCCTGTGCCGATCAGGACCGATGGTGTTTCGTTGTTGCCGTCTTTGACCGGAAAGGGAAAACAGGAGGCAAGCCAGATTTATGTGGAATATGCACAGGGAGGAAAAGTACCGGAATATGCAGAATTTCTGGAGGCACATCAAGGAAAAAAGCGTGGACAGATGCAGATGCTTAGACAGGGAAATATGGTAGGAGTCCGCTACAATATAAAAGGGCATGGGGATGACTTTGAGATTTATGAGGTGACCAAAGATCCTCAGCAGGGAAATGATCTTGCGGCCGATAATGAGGCCTTGCAGACCACCTTCAAAGCAACAGTACTACGTAATCGAATCATCGACAAGCAAGCTCCCCGACCATATGATGAAGCACTGGTCCCGTCCATGGTAGTGGACAAACCCAAAAACGGGCTGGTAGCCAAAACCTATAGCGTAAACAGCGCATGGATTCCCAAAGTATCCTTGAAGGCTGTTTCGAGTAAAAAAGTTAAGAGTTTAGCCATTAATAAGGTGTCGACAAAAGGTAATTTGGTCATGTGGCAGGGGTATTTGGCTGTTCCAGAAGATGGGAAATATACCTTTTCAGCAGATAGGGGAAGGAGTCACTTTTTTATGAGGATTCATGATATTGGAGTATTGGATGGAAACTATGCTACAGACCATTCTCCTGAAGGCACCGTTCACCTCCAAAAAGGGCTGCATCCAGTAAAAATTTACTATCTCAAGGAAACAAGAAATACACCTTTAAACCTTTTTTGGACTGATGCTGATGGAAATAAGCAGGAAATACCTGCTGGGGCCTGGTATCGATGAATAAGATATGATTATTTGTTCATTTCGAACTCTATTAGCATTGAAATAGGGCAGGAAAGGGCGTGGCAACTCGCTGCGGCGAGTTGCCACGCCCTTTCTGCAAATCCTATCCTACGTCCTGTCTGAAGCCAAAGGCAGGCTCGCAGTGACGGTATTTAAAATCGAGCTCAGGTTATTAATAACATTGAGGGATTGCTTTGGGGCAGTAGCGGTTTTCAAACCGAGTCTGTTAACGGTATTGACTATCTATTCCTAATTTTATTCCTTGGCATATGGGACTGACCAGTTGGATAAATTCAACAAAAAAAACACTAAAATACCGCGGTAATTATTATTTTTGGTATAGCAGTGATGGACAAAATGTCCATACTATTTGATGAATAAATCTTCTAAATAACCATATTTAAAATGTCTGAAAACAACTTAAAATTTGAAACCTTGCAGCTTCATGCAGGACACGAACCTGATACCAATACTAATTCCCGAGCCGTTCCGATTTATCAAACCAGTTCCTATGTGTTCAATTCTGCAGAACATGGCGCCAATCTTTTTGGGCTGAAGGAGTTTGGGAATATCTATACACGGATCATGAATCCGACCAATGACGTATTTGAGAAGCGCATGGCTGCCTTGGAAGGGGGAGTTGCTGCTCTGGCGGTCAGCTCCGGACAAGCTGCTCAGTTTATCGCTTTGAGCAATATTCTGGAGAGTGGAGAGAACTTTGTAACCTCTCCATACTTATATGGCGGTACTTATAACCAGTTCAAAGTGGCTTTTAAACGGTTGGGGATATCTGCGCGTTTTGCTGATAGTGAAAAGGCCGAAGACCTTGAAAAGCTGATCGATGACAAGACCAAGGCCTTGTACGTGGAGACGATTGGAAATCCCGGGTTCAATGTGCCTGATTTTGAAAAATTAGCTGAGCTTTCAAAGAAACATGACATCCCCTTAGTGGTGGACAATACCTTTGGAGCGGGTGGATACCTTTTTAGGCCACTTGAGCATGGTGCACACATCGTGGTGGCATCTGCTACCAAATGGATTGGCGGCCATGGGACTTCCATCGGCGGGATCATCGTGGATGGAGGTAATTACAACTGGGGAAATGGTAAATATCCGCAGTTTTCAGAACCTTCAGAAGGCTATCATGGACTGAATTTCTGGGAGGTCTTTGGAGAAGGAAATCCGCTTGGCCTGCCAAACATTGCTTTTACCATCCGTGCGAGGGTGGAAGG
This sequence comes from Echinicola soli, assembly GCF_006575665.1. Classification (NCBI taxonomy): domain Bacteria; kingdom Pseudomonadati; phylum Bacteroidota; class Cytophagia; order Cytophagales; family Cyclobacteriaceae; genus Echinicola; species Echinicola soli. The sequence goes on along the minus strand of NZ_CP041253.1, from coordinate 4,192,536 downwards.
TCTTCGTGATTTTGGCCCAGCGATCAGTCCGTTCAATAGCTTCTTGCTGATTCAGGGTTTGGAAACACTTTCACTTCGTGCTGAGCGAACCGTTGAAAATGCCCTGGTCTTGGCCAGGTGGCTAGAAAAGCATCCTCAAGTGTCTAAAGTAAGCTACCCCGGCTTGGAAAGCCACAGCCATCATGCCTTGGCAAAGAAATACCTCAAAAATGGATTTGGAGGGGTATTGACTTTTGAAGTAAAAGGAGGAAAAGAGGCAGGTGAAAAGCTGGTGGACAGCTTACAGCTCATCAGTCACCTCGCCAATGTCGGGGATGCCAAGACGCTGATCATACAGCCTGCAGCCACCACTCACCAGCAACTGTCTGACAAAGAACAAGCCGCTGCTGGTGTGACCCCTGGAATGCTGAGAATTAGTCTTGGCATCGAGCACATCGATGACATCCGTGCAGATCTGGAGCAGGCTTTCCAAAAGATAAGCTAAATGTTAAAAGAGGCTGTCTCGTAACGTGTCATTTTGGCCCAAGGAGAAATCCTACCCCCTTTAATTTTACTAAAATGTGGATTTGGGATTTTTCCTGTCGTCTCAAGCGGATGACAGTCAATTTGACTTATGAGACAGCCATTACTAAATTTTATCAGATAAATTATTAGAAAATAACAAACGTTTTTTTTGAGCTTTGTCGTTTTAAATAATAGCTCTTTGGCCTTTTAGTCAGTAGAGCTTTTATTAATAGTATTTGATCGATAAACAACAATGAGTAAACAAAAAATAATAGGTTTTTCAGGGGTAATGAGCGCTCTGCTGATGACCTGTTTTGTTTTACTCAGCGGTTATTTTTCCACCAGTGTCCACGATACCTATTCTAAAAAAGATACTGTATCGGTCACGACTTGGAGCAATTTTACTCCAAATGCGATAAATCTTACAGAGCATGATTGGAGCATAGGTTCGTCAAATGTAGATCAAACACGGGAGACGAATCATTTTGTGGGTGGTTTTTTCTGTGGTTTAAGAATCCTGGAAAGGCAATTGTTGGAGCAGATTTTTCTGTGTTCCAAAACAGCCATCCCTTTTGGTATTAGAGAGATCATATTTCCCAGCCATTTTTTCTGGTAACATTTCCATGGTTATTTATCAATAACGCTGTTTCCCGTAGGATAGGGGACAGGGAAATAAATTTCTATACCAGTAGTGCTTTTAAGCGACTACGCAATCAACAACCGACATGATTGATACGATATCCATGGTATTTGTGGTGGTGATGATCATTGCATTTGCCATACCATTTGTCATACACAGTAAAAAAAATAAAAGAAAACAAGCGCAGGTAAACAAGCGCATCTTGGAATTTGCACGAATGCACGATTTATCCTTGCATTTTACGGAACTTTGGAGAAACCAGTACTTTTTAGGCCTGGATGAGGTAAAATGTCAACTTGTCTATCTGGAAGATGTCGGCGGAGGTGAACCAATAATCATAGATTTAAAGACAATTCGCCGGGTGCATATTAATGAGAAAATAAGGCGGATAAAATCCCGTGATAATTCACTGGGGGATAAAATAATCGATAAAATCGAGTTGATATTGGAAGGGGAAGTTCCTGGGCAGCAGTGTATGCTGGAAGTATATGATGGAGAGAAATTCTCTGGCTTGGTCAATGAGCCTATTTTGGCCAAAACTTGGGAAAAGCGTATCCATGAAGCCATTACCAAACCTTCTCTAAAAGTAGCACACATATGAAAACGCTAATACATCTTGAAAAAGAACAATTACTTGGGCTGAAATTAGCTAGCCATGAGGTACTGGCTACGCAAGAGGAAATAAACCATCGTGAAAGGCAGCTGATGAATGCCCTTATACTGGGAAATTTAGATCATCTGAAAGTAAAGCTTTATTTATGTGATGATGAGATGAATCATTTGATGGTGGAGACCACAGTATGGGCTGTGACCGATACAAGGGTCTGCCTTAAAGCAAGTATCCATATTCCAAAAAATGCAATTCTAGAAGTGGTAATCTAATGAATTGATCAATTTATGATAAAGTAAATTTGATGACAACGTAAGGAGTTTTTTGATTTGAGCTGATCACATCTGGTGGTCAGCTTTTTTTATGGTGAGGATAAAAGATTATCGTTGGTGGCATATTTTATGAATAATACATCTGGAAAATGGGCAAAAGGCACGTTAACACAGCTCGAAAAAGGATTACAAAAAAAACATCAGCTATTGTAGTGGGCGGTTTTCTACAAAATGTAGATTAAATTCTCATATATAGGTGTGAAACCATACAATACATAAACCAACTATATTTTTATTTTGATATGAACCTATTTAGCAGACAAATATATTTATTGGCTATTTTACTCTTTGCCTGTCTCAGTGGGTGTATTACATCACTGGATACCAAGACGGACTTGGATATGGCCAATGCAGAAAAAGTGACTTGTGAAGTCAATGGAAAGCCTTTTGAAGCAGTGAATGGAGAGGGGCTTCTTGCTTTGGACTTTGTGATGGCGGATATCGAAAAAGCTGAGGGTGCTTTTGTGCTTACCGTATATGCCGTGCAGCTTTCTGACGACGGAGGAGCATTGGCAGTAGGGTTTAAACTGGGGGGCGAGCAAGTCACAGACATTCAAACAGGCGATACCTTCACCACTTGGACCCCTATTACAGAAGGGAGTTCACATTACAAGGGAGTGTTGGGAGCCGTGGAAAAGCGGCCTTCAGTCAATACCGACGAGCATATTTTTAAAGCCAGTTCCAATCACACACGGAAAGTGAGCCTTACCGTAACGGAGTTTGATCCAGTCGCGAAGTCCATATCAGGTACTTTCCACTTCGAGGCACTGGATGATGAAAATGGCACTGAAGTAGTCGTCACTAATGGACAATTTCAACATGTCCAATGGGGCGATGAAGCGGAACCAGTGGAAGAAGAATAGCTCATTACGTAAAAACCATATTTAACCTAATTACCAATTTAATTCTATAACCAACTAAATTTTACAATTATGATTTGTACAACCCGTATGAGAAATCTAATGATGGCATTTTCTGCCACGGCGTTACTGTCCTCGTGTAATCAAGAAGAGGATGTAATGCCGGAAACCCAAGAAAGTGAAGTCACGGTATCCGCTATGGTTACCAATACCGCTGAGGAAGACAGCCCAAATCCAAGTTTGGTATATAACAATTTGGAGATAACTGATCTTTCTATCTCTTTGGAGGATCTAAAACTTCATATGCGCGCCACCAGCGATGACAGTAAAAAACCTACCGTGGTGAATATCAATAGCGGAATGTCACAAACCCTAACATTAGTAAGAGATGGCAATATCCATATCGCCCCCATAGGTATTGGAAGGGCTTATGATGGTATTTACGGCAAATTGAGCTTTGATCTAGTGCATTCGGAAGATGTTCCCATGGATCATGAAATGTTCAATAGATCTGTGGTTGTAAAGGCAAATTGGTTTGACACACCAGCAGTGATGTACCTGACCCTTGAGGACCAAGTGGAAATTATGTTCAATAAAGGACTGGAAATCGATGGCGGTACGGCCAATTTTGTCCTATCCCTATACATGGACAAGTTCTTGGAAGGGGTAGATCCGTCATTGGTAAGGGATAATAATGGCGATGGGCTTATCGAGGTAGGTCCAAATGATGTAGACGGTAATGGAGAGGCATATGCTGCCCTTTATGCAAATATAGAATCAGCCTTGGTAATGAGAAATGGAGAATTTAAGGATGGCAAATGGCATGATCACGGAGATGGTGGCCATGGTAAAGGAAAAGGTAAAGATGACTAAGCCTCTTTACTCTGGCCCTCATAAATAACAAGGTAATTAGAGGTAGTACCGGCATGAAGGCATTTCATCGCCGGTACTTTTTTTAGTTCATTTCCTGTCTGATCATGGCTTTTGCCTTGATCAATTGATTTTTTACGGTATTGACAGATATGGTCAGCTCCTCGGCAATTTGCTGATAGGATTTTTTCTCGAAAATGTTCATGTGGAGTACTTGTTTTCGCTTTGGAGAAAGCTGCCCGATAAGTCCTTCCAATTTTTCCAGCTGAAATTCCTGCTGTTCTTTTTCCTCCTTACTGGCGATCTGTACATTTACCCAGAACTGTTCCTTGAGTTTATTGTCTTTTTTTACCGCTTTGAAATAATCAAAAATTTCGTTTTTGACGGCCGTAAAAATATAAGAGCTGAAATTCATGTCCGGATTGATTCGATCATGTCTGCAAATGATCTTGGTGAAGACCTCCTGGAAAATATTTTCAGCTTCTATTTCATCCTTTAAAATAGAAATGGCAAAGCGAAGCACTGGGGTTCTGTAATATCTATAGATATAGTCCGCAGCTTCCTGATCTCCCTGAATAAACCTCAATAAAATTTGTTTGTCTGGCTGGTTCATGATGAAATAATTTTATCTCCACAGAATAAATTTCATGTTTTTATTGGTAAGTTTTTTCGTAAAACACGTATTAAAAACCTCATTTTGCGCTTCGTTTTTACTTGTTACCGATTGGTTTTTAGATGATTAAGGTTTTGTTAAATGTTTGGGTGTTGATTAATAATTCCTTGATAAAAGCAATAGCCTGTTGCTGAAAAATGAAGTGTTTAAGGCATTCGAATAAACCAATAAACATAGATAATGGCTTATAGAAGTACACGATTAATCTCTTTGGATGCCTTAAGGGGAATCACCATTGCCGCAATGATCCTTGTGAATTTTCCGGGTAGCTGGGATCATGTTTTTCCCCCTTTGCATCATGCCCAATGGAATGTTATCACCCCAACTGATTTTATTTTTCCCTTCTTTTTGTTCATCGTGGGAGTTTCTATCGTCATGGCCTACTCTGGAAAAATGGATGCGCCATTGGATAAGGGAGATATCTATAAGAAGTTACTTTTCCGTGGTGCAAAGATTTTCATATTGGGGATCATACTGGGAATGATTCCGGAGTTTGATTTTTCATCTATCAGAGTGGCTGGTGTCCTCCAGCGGATCGCGGTGGTGTTTGTGGTGTGTACAATTATGTTTATAAACCTTGGATGGAAACAGCAAGCCTATTTGGCCCTGGCCCTGCTTGTCGGATATTGGCTGGCCATGACCTTGATTCCTACACCCGGAATCGGCCAAGTGGTTCTGGATCCTGGCCGAAACTTAGCGGCATGGATTGACCAGCAATTGCTTCCAGGTAAGATGTGGCAGGGCAATTGGGATCCAGAGGGGCTTTTCAGTACTTTTCCTGCAGTGGCGACAGGGATTTTGGGCATGTTGGGAGGCCAGCTATTAAAAAGCAACTTAAAAGATACAGATAAAGCCAACAAACTGATGGTGGTAGGTTTGATATTAACACTTTGGGGGGTGTTGTGGGCTTGGTTTTTTCCCATCAATAAAAACATTTGGACAAGCTCGTTTGTGTTAGTGACAGGAGGGACGGCATTTAGCTTCTTGGGAGCTTTTTATTATTGGATAGACATCAAGGGAAATCAGCAAGGTACCAAGCCTTGGATCATATTTGGTTCAAATGCTATTACGGTCTACGTCCTGGCCGATTTGCTTTCCTTGGTTTTCTATCAGCTACCGATGGGAGGGAAAAGCATCAGCGAACATTTTATGCATGGTGCCATCCACTTAGGCATTATGGCTGAGATAGCGAGTATGGTTTTTGCGGTACTATTTGTGTTCATAAACTATATCCCAGCATGGCTGCTTTATCAGAAAAAGGTGTTTATAAAATTATAATATTCCCATGCGTAGAATTTTTACCTTTTAATTGTCTGTATAAGATGTTTGCTTAATGTGACTTTCTGTTTTCTCATCAAAGTATCCATTGGTTGTTACCAAGGATTTAATTGTGGCATATAAATAGTCTTTAGCTCTTAATGTACCTTGATAGCTAAGGTGATCGTCGTCAAAATAAAGAACATCTTTATCATCTGCTATCCAAACTTTATTCTCGTTCATAAAAATAGAATAGGAGTCAAATACTGAAACATGAGGATATTTACTTGCTATTTGGTTCAGTTTTTCGTTGGAAACTTCTACCATTTCATTTTTCTCGATACAATTTAAATATTGTTTTGCACCGTTGGGCTGAATATCAAAATAACTTAGAACTACAGCGGAGTTTTTAGAAGACCATTTGCTCCAAAGGGGAACTTGATTAATGATAAGGACCTTTTTGTCCAATGAGTTGGCATAGTCACAGAAACTTTCGAATTTATCAAAAGCTTCTTGGTCTCTATTTTCCATACGAGCGGCCATAATAAGTAATTTTATGGAAGAATCTTCTAAAGTTTTGAGAACGTTTGTGGGGTAGCCCTCCCAATCATTACCGAAGAAATTATCATCGATTTCGTCTTCAATCTTGAAGAATGGATAAAAGCCAGTTTGCGTATAATAGGAGATTTTGGAGGAAAGGCTATCTGTGATTTCATGAACCACCTTTGCCCATCCGGTGGCATGGGAATCTCCCATCATCATTATTTCAGGCTTTTTCATTTGATTATTCCCTATGACCAGACCTCCAGTTTTATAGGCTTCGTTGGTTTCATGGAGGGGATAGAATCTTATGGTGTGGTCTTCCTTACTTTTTTCCATTTCTTTACCGCTTTCAGACTTTTTCTTGCCCATCTGATAATAATCAAAGTAGGCTTCTACATAGTTAAAGGGTACCTTATCGTAATTTATAATGTAGAAATAAATGAAGTAGGAACTTGTGGCTAAGATGAGGACAGCAAGTCCGCCGACCAATTTGACCGTATGTTGATAAAAACGGGTTTTGGTTTCTACTAAATTATAGGATAAAATAGACAGGACCACTGTAAGTACTATAATGAGAATACTCGAAGTAAAGTCAGAAAGTCCAAACTTAGGAGATAGATATCTGTGAAATAGTACGCAAAATGGCCAATGCCATAAGTATAGTGAATAGGAAATTTTTCCAATGTATACCATTGTTCCATTGCTCAGTAGGTTTCCGGCCGGACTACTCGTTGATGCGAAAAGGATGAACAGACATGAGCCAATTACTGGTAGCAGGGCAAAAAGGCTTATGCCTCCATTGGTAGGTATAAAATAGCCAAGAAATATCATTGCTAAACCAATCAAGGAAAGAGTTGATTTTAACGAGGAAGTTAACTTTTCTCCGTAACCATTTCTGGCTAGGAGGGCGATGACTCCCCCCGCACCAAGCTCCCAAGCTCTAGATGGAATCATATAGAAGGCCAGTGAATTACTGGAGATGATATTGAGTGGAAACTGTGCCGCTTCATACATGACCGCAAAGGAATACCATAAAAAGCTTACTATCACAATCAAGACAACCCATTTTAGCATACTTTTACCTTTTTTGTGTAAGAAATACAAAATGATGGGATAAACTAAATAGAATTGTTCTTCGACTGATAGTGACCAAGCATGGAGGAATATAGAGGATTCAGCCCTTCCTCCCCAGTAATCTCCTAAGTTCAAATAGGCGTTAAAATTAGCCACTGAAAAAAGAGCCGCCAAACCATCTTGGGCCATGTATTTTAAATCGCCTTCAAAAATTAAAAAGGGAAAAATCAAAAAACAGAATATGATTACTCCAATCAAGGCAGGTAATATTCTTCGTACTCTACGTAACCAGAAATCTGAGAATGTGAATTTTTCCGCTTCAAGATTTTTAACAATGATAGAAGTGATCAAAAAACCGGAAATTACAAAAAACACATCTACACCGTAAAAACCTCCTTTTATCCAACTCAAACCTAGATGAAATAGGATCACAGGGATAACTGCAACAGTCCTTAATCCGTCTACTTCTGGACGATATTTTATTGCGCTCATACTTTATCTTTTATGTTTGATAATACTAATAAGTATTGCAATACTGTATGTAAAAAACACTTTTAATTGTATTAAAAAGTATTTCAAATTAATTAAAATGTATTTCGAAAACCAAGTTACTGGAATGCAGTGATAAAACCTTGAAAAAATTACCTTTTTTGTAACATTGGATGACAATTGAAAAGCGTCTACTTTCCTGCAAGGTATTTTTTGCGGTATTCGATGGGATTGCAGCCTTTTACCTGTCTGAATTGGCGGGCGATGTTTTTGCTGTCGGTGAGGCCCATATCCATTGCTATCTCAAATACGGTCATATCTGTTTCCAATAGTTTTTGAGTGAATTTTTCGATACGAAGATTAAAAATATACTTGTAGATGGGATAGCCTGTGATTTGTAGAAAACGTTTTTCAAGGGATCTCCTCGAAAGCGGTACCTGCCTGACCACGTCGTTTACATGCAAATTGTCTTCGATATGTTGGTGGATATACTTTAGCGTAGAAGCAATATGGGTGTCATTGGTAGCGTAAATGTCGGTAGATTGCCGTGTGATAATTTGGGTGGCTTCAACAATGATGTCATAATAGGACCTATTGCCATTGACGATCATGTGCTCCAGTAGTTTGGCAGTATCATAGCCGCCTTTTTCGATGTCCATTGCAATACTGGAAAGCGGTGGATCAGAGAGTTCACACAGCATGACGTCGTTGTCTACGCCCAGCACAGCCACTTCTTCGGGAATGCGGATATCATTTTGGCGGCATACTTCGGTAATGTGCAGCCCTTGATTGTCGTCACAGGTCATCAGCGCAATGGGCTTGGGTAAAGAGAGGAGCCAATTACTCAAAGAGCTACTTTTATAGTACCAGATATCCGTAGACCGTGCTTTGCGATGCTCAAAATAATGGACTTCATATCCATGGGCATTGATATGCTGTTCGAATCCCTCTGCGCGTTCCCTTGACCAGACGATATTGTTAAAGCCATAAAAGGCAAAATGCTTAAATCCTTTTTTTAGGAAATAATCCGCGCCCAATTGGCCCATTTTATGGTATTCACCAGTGATGTTTGGCAGGGCATCGAAGCGTTCTTTAAAATCCTGCGCAATAACTGGGATGCCGGAATCAAGGATTTGTTGGATGTCCATTTCATTGTATAACTGGCCAATGATACCATCGGCTCCCCATTCCTTTGCCCAATCCAAGATGCCTTCCATACCCTTGGTTTCTCGATAATATAGCGGCATGCGACAAAATGTCCATCGCCCATGTTCGGAAGCATATTTAGAAATGCCCTTCAGTAAACTTTTACTATATTCCTCCGCAAAATCCAGAAGTAAAATCACCTTGTACATAGCATTAGTTTTGACGATGAAATAGGTCTTTTATCGATGCAATGGTTGCATTTTTCACTAATGGCGTGGCCCAAATCCCAATACTAAAGATATAGCCCAAGGTGACCAATAAAAAAAGCATCGCCAATCGCAGCCCAATAATTTCTGCAAGTGCACCGACAATGAGCGGAACCACTGCACCACCTACAATCCCAGTACAGAGCAAGCCCGATAACGTTCCATGATGCCGGGGTACCGAATTTAGCGCTAAGGAAACAATAACCGACCACATCACAGAAGCAAAAAAGCCTGTCAGTGGAAAGGCTACCAAGGCCATTTCAACAGTACCAAATAAGGCGAGTAAAAGGGTGATAATAGCACCAGAGGTGAAAAGCCTGAGGACCGTTTTACTGTCCATCACTTTTAGCAGTATCAATCCCAAAAGACAGCCAAGGGTGAGTAATCCCCAGAAATAAGAAATCGTGCGGGCACCTTCGGCTGCTGGGTCCAGATGGTGGTAAGTTTGAAGGAATTTGGAAATCCAGTTGGCTATTCCCTGTTCCGTGCCCACATAGCAGAATATCCCAAGGAAGTAGAGATGGACGGTTTTATTGGCCATCAATTCCTTAAAGGCTCCCTGGATGTTTATTTTTTCATCATCGGCCAAGGCAACTTTGGGAAATTTGACAAGGGACAATATGATGACCATCACCAGCGCAATGACTGCAAATACCCAATACAGCGAAACCCAGTTCATTTGATCTGGAACTAATGGATTGAGTATTTTGATGAAGGGAGAAGTTGATCCGGTATGGATGTTGGTGACCAAATAACTATATAGTTTAGGGCTGAGAAAGGAAGCAGCTCCAAAAGCCAATTGACCCAGGACAGAATTAAACGCAAAATGAGTTTCACCGCCTGCTGTTCGCAAAAGAGGATTGATCACCACCTGGAGCATGGCCATGCCAATACCGATGATAAAAAGTGATACCAGCGCTATCGTAAAACCCGTGTAGAGTGCAAAGATCAATGCACCCATAAATGCCATCATAAATGCAGCCAAGAGCACCTTTTTCTCTTGGTACTTTTCTACTAACAGGCCAGCAGGAATGGACATTACACCGTAAGCCACAAAGAACGAAAAAGGCAGAAAACCAGCCAAAGCAAGGCTCAGGTCAAAGCTTTCGATGATATCTGGGATGATAGGACCAAGGATGTTGGTTAAAAAAGATATGACGAAGAAAATGAGCAATATTAAAAGAACAATGAGTGGATTTCTTTTCATATCAGCGGGATAAGTTCAAGTGGGTTAAGGCAGCAGCTCCCAACATGGGAATGTTTTCGTTTTCTGAAATTAGTATTTTTAGCCGTTTAAATGATTCGGGATAGATAAATTCTGTCAATGTTTTTTGGAGGGATTGGCTAAAAAAGGGATATGCCTTGGAAATGGAACCGCCGATGATAATGGCTTCTGGATCATAGGTATACAAAACTGCCAAAATAGATTTCCCAAAATGTTGGCCGAATTCTTCCCATTGCCTGCAAGCCATTTGATCTCCTGCTGTGGCAGCATGAAAGGCTTCCAGGGCTGTTGTGTCATAAAGGGCACTGAAGAAGTTTCCACTAGCGTAATATTCAATATTATGGTCTAAATAGGGGACAAGACCGATTTCGCCAGCGCCACAATTATGGCCCATATAGAGCTGATCGCCCAGTACCAAGCCTGCTCCCAGTCCTGTACCAATGCATATCCCGACGATATTGCGAAATGATTTTCCTATGCCGAAACGATGCTCGCCCAGTACAAAGCAGTTAACATCATTATTGACCATCACGGGGAGTTGGAATTCAGCTTCCAAAATATCCCTTAAATGGACTTTTTCCCAGGCGGGGATATTGGTGACATTATACACGATCCCTCTGGCGGTATCCACCACAGAGGGGACACCAATGCCAATGCCCGAGACTCCCGGGGAGATAAAGGGCCGGATAAAGTCCTTAAGCTGTGTCAAGGTAGCTTCCAGGTTGTCCTTTTTGTTCAAAAATGCCTTTTGCTGTCGTACAATGGCACCATTTTCTTCTAGGCCAATCTGAACTTTAGTGCCTCCTAAATCAATTCCTATTTTCATCGTAAAAAAGATAAGGTATTGATTTAATTACTTCAAACCATCAAACATGGACTACTGGTCAAAGGCGTTGTTGTCCTCCAACTAACGGGGATTCAAAAGAAGTTGCACTAGTCTTTTTTAACTATAATGCAGTCATCTTATTAAAAACCAGTAAGCTATGAAACTTTCTAACCTAAATATTTTAGCGCAAGCGATACCCAAAAATTATGCTAGCTTCTTGCGTATCCTGGTATTGGTATTATGCTGTATTGGGGGAGTGGATGCACAGGAAAAAGGCCTTTTGGAAAAGTCGTTAAAGGAAGAAGTATTGATCTTTCCGTTGCAGGACAAGCATGTTCATGGCAGTAGTTTGGTAGAACTTAAAAATGGAAATTGGTTGGCTGTATGGTTTCAAGGATCGGGAGAAAGAACAGCCGATGATGTACTGATCATGGGAGCTACCTGCCAAAAGGGAAAAGGACAATGGAGTAAACCTTTTATCATGGCGGACACACCCGGTATTCCGGATTGTAATCCCGTGGTGTTTATAAATGACCAAGGGAAATTGTTTTTGGTCTGGATCGCGGTACTGGCCAATCGGTGGGAACAGTCGGTGCTACGGGTAAAGACTGCAAAGGATTACACTGGACATGGGTTGCCAAAATGGAATTGGCAAGACAATATTTTCCTAAAACCGGGAGGAGAATTTGCCCAAGCGGTAGATCAGCAGCTTTCGGCCCTCCCCAAAAGCACTGGCGGATGGGCAGAATATGCGCGTCCATATGACGAACAGATCATATCGGCGGCCAAAGACCCGTCCAAGCGCAGCATAGGTTGGATGACGCGGATAAAGCCATTGATGGAAGGAAGCAGAATTATTTTGCCACTATATTCTGATGGATTTAACTTTTCCATGATGGCTATTTCAGAGGATGACGGAATGACTTGGAGTCCAAGTTTGCCAATAGTAGGAAGAGGGGCTATTCAGCCAGCATTGGCGAGAAGGAAAAATGGGGATATTTTGGCGTTGATGCGGGATAGTGGCGATGCGCCTGCACGGGTGCACCAGAGCATTTCCATGGATAACGGCCACACTTGGACGGCATCTACCAAGACTGCTATTCCTAATACAGCCAGTGTGGAAATGATCAAGTGGGATGAGGGACATTGGCTGTTTTTAGGTAATGATATCGTCGATGGCCGCTACCTATTGACCCTATATGTTTCTGAGGATGAAGGGGCTTCGTGGACGGCTTTGGGGAAGGTAGAATATGACAGGATGAAGAGGGGGAAATTCTCCTATCCCAGCATGCTACGCGGTGCGGACGACCTGCTGCACATTACCTATTCTTATCATCTTTCCGATGATAAAAAATCCATAAAGTATATAGTCTTGGATCCAGCGTTACATTTTTGAATAGCCCGATTTGCCTCAAGTAGCGTAATCCTTTCAGATAAACCGTTCAGTTTTACATCCATCAACCTAGTATACCAATGTCAAAATCCAATACACATCTACTTCTGCTATGCCTCGCCGTTACCTTATGTATTTGTGCCTGCCAGAGCAAAGGTGCAGATGATAACTTAAGCAAACCTGTGGCCTATCCGGATATCCCTTTCGAACAGGAAGTAAGTATCAAATATCCTTTTGAAACGCCACAAGAAGCCTTGAAGGTAAGTGAGGACAGGAATGGTGTCATTCAGGTACTCACCCGGGAAGGATTATTCAGGCCACATGGCGGAGCTTTTTTATATCCAGGAAAACTTGTAAAGGATCGGACGTACCGTGCGTTAAGCGACAAGAAACTGCGTGACATGGTGCTCTATCAGGAGCAATTTGTCTATTTGGATAGTATGGCGGTCTTGTCAAATGCCTGGGCAGGAAAGCTATTTGATATCCATGGCGTGGCAGGGGCGAGGATCGTAAGCCCTTCGGAGCGTTTTACTTTTTTGGTTGCTGGAAAAGAACTCATTCATGTCATAAAGGCAAACGAAATAGTATGGAAAATCAACATGCCTGAAAAGCTGCTTATGGTAAAATATAACCCCGCTTTAAAGACCTATTATTTACTTTCAGAAACCGCGATTTTCAGTTTGGATGAGGATGACGGACTATTGACCAATCTGTACAGTAGTATTAACTTGACCTGTTTTGATTTTATCAATGGTGGCCAAAAGATCGCTGTCGGGACAGCTGATGGCTACTTCACCTATGATTTAACCACAAACAAAGCATCCACCAAAAATTCCCAGCTTCCATGTCCAGCCATCACTTCTATAAAAAATATTGATGGATCACTTTGGTTAGGGTCTGATAAGGGTGCTTTTAGGGTGAAAAAAGATGGGCGCTTTGATTATTACTTTGGGGACCGGTGGTTGGTTGGGCAGCGGGTAATAGATATAGCCAAAGCAAAAAATGGACAGGTGCTGCTTTTGACAGACAAGGGACTTTCCAAGCTTGATTTTAACACGCAAACCCTATATGAAAAGGCGATGTATTTTGAAGATCAGGTAAGAAACCGCCATATCCGATTTGGCTTTAATGCCACTTTGGGAAATATGGAAAAAGGTAATGTAGATACGGGCATGCTCAAGGACTCGGACAATGATGGTTTATGGACAGCGATGTACCTTGCAGGGCAGGCTTTTAGGTACGGCGTCAATGGGGATGCAGAAGCCCTGGAAAATTGCCGTGAGTCGCTAGATGCCATGGAAAGGCTTTATACCATTAATCCGGTAGAAGGATTTCCTTCCCGGTCCTTTAACCGATCAGGTTACAAAGAGCACCTTTCCGATCCAGAGCGGTGGCAACGGTCTGATCACCCTGAGTGGGATTGGAAAGCGACTACCAGCAGTGATGAGGCAATAGGGCATGTGTTTGCTTTTGGGGTGCTGGCAGAAGTGGTTAAGGTGCCTGCTATCAGAAATAAGGCAATCCAGTTATTGGATGCATTGATGCAGCACGTGGTGGACCATGATTATTATCTGGTCGATTATGACGGCAAACCTACACTTTGGGGAAAATGGAATCCTGACTATGTAAACGGTTTTCCACCGATGGTAGGTGATCGAAAGCTGAATTCTTCCAATATCATTGCAATGCTCCAAACGGCCTATCATTTTACCAAAAAGGAAATCTATAAGGAAAAGGCCTTTGAGCTGATGGAAGACCATGGCTATCTTCAAAACCTGATGGTGCCAATGGAAGATATAGGCAAGGCAACTGAAGACTCAGATGATTGGGCGGAGATGTTATCCCAGAGCTGGAATCATTCTGATGATGAAATGTACTTTTTGGGCTATTGGGGGCTTTATCGCTATGCCTTTAATGATTCTTTGAAAACCCAATATAAGACTGCCATCAAGGACCACTGGGAAGCCGAGCGCCCTGAGAAGGATGGTTTGTGGAATATTTTTACTGCCATGGTTTCACCTGATGATTTTGATCAGGAGGAGGCCATTTGGTACTTGAAACAATATCCCATGGATCTGATCGATTGGACAATGGTCAATAGCCATCGAAAAGACATTGTTATGCTGGATACCAACTTTAGAGAGCAAGCTACCGCCAAAGTACTGCCACCGGACGAACTCCGAATTCGCAGGCATAATGCCAACCGATTTGCGCTGGATGGTGGCGGTGAAGGAAAAGCTGAATACAGCGCTGGAGATATTTGGTTATTACCGTACTGGATGGGAAGGTATTTAGGCTTGATCAGTGGATCTGGGGAAGATATCAGACCAATTTAGAAAGAAGGATAAAGTATCAAGATATGAGTATTGAGACATGAGAATAACATTGCGAACGCAAAACAAGGGAGTGAAGCAATCTCCCTCTCTTTAGACGAGACTGCCTGGTTTCCGATAGCCTCCGGGACAAGCTGTTCCTCGCGGGGAGCAGACAATTCGTCATGCTTGGTCACAGCTCTCGCTATAACAAAAGCCCAGAGGAGTTTGAAAGGAATTGGTCTAAAATTCCATCTAGGGAAGGACCCGATATTACTATGTTTGACAATAGAAATCTAATAATTAATCCGGTCAACTATAATCAGGGATGTACATGGAGCCAAGGGCCAAGCCATGAATGGATGGCAGATAGGTTGGATTTGTCATTCGCTGAAACCTATAGAGCTCTACAAATTAGTAGCGGAATGGGGCATTTTCCCTGCAGTACGTAGAAGTGAGTAGGGGCATGTTGTTAATGAAAAGTTAATCTTGGCGGAGTAGTCTGTTTATACCTTTTTTGAGTCTTTATGTAAAAGGGGCTTATCTACTGAATGTTAAGTGGATAGAACTTTAGATAAAGATCAGATGTATGCCAAATTCGAAAAGAAATATTAGCGGGCTAACAGAGCGGTACCTGAAAGGTGAAATCAGCAGGGAGGAATTTGAACTGATGTTGGAGGAGTTTACCAGTGGTAGTCAAGAGGTGGAGGAAGTACTTCAGCGTCACTTTGAGCAGGTGATGGAGCAGCACCATCCTGAGCAGAAGCCTGCCAAGCGGCTAATACCATCCTGGGCCATTGCAGCATCCGTCTTGCTGGTGCTGGGTGTGGGGACTGTGCTTTTATTTTTCACAAACCAAAATACACCCCAGTACATTACCTATGAAACAGCCTATGGTGAGCAATCGGACTTTTTGCTGGAAGACAGCAGTCATGTTTACCTGAATGCGGGAAGTACGTTGGCATTTGAATCTTTTGGATCCCAAAACCATCGGGAGGTAACTTTCAGTGGAGAAGCCTTTTTTGACATTGCTAGAGATGAATCGAGACCCTTTATCATTCATAGTGGCCAAATGGATATTCAGGTATTGGGCACAGCTTTTAATGTAGAAGCCTATCCAGAGGAGCATATAGTCAAGGTCACTGTGACGGAAGGAAAAGTAGCGGTCCATGATAACATCCATCCTAAGCTTGAGCAAATCCTGACCGCGGGTCAATCAATTGTTTTCGATAAGAAAAACGGAAATTATCAAATGGAAAGCGCCCAAGAAATCCTTTGGAAAGAACGAATTCTGGCTTTTGAGAGAACGCCATTTGATCAAGTCGTACGGAAAATGGAACGGTGGTATGGCGTGGACCTGGAAGTGGTGGATCCATCACTTTTCCAACTAACGCTAAACGGTCGTTTTGCCGATAAAGATGTGCACGAAATGATCCGTGCAATAGCTTTTCTGGCAAATAAAGAGCACACAAAGAATCCCCAACTCATAAAGATCAACCCTCTGCCTATGGAGCATCATCCAAACCATTAAGCCAAAAAACAAGCATGGAGCCCTGTTTTGGCGAACGGCCCCATGCTGTCAATTCAAGTAGAACATTAACCACTCAAAATTTTAGCAAAGTATGAAAATTAAAATTACAAAAGGAAATCTATGGGGGTATTGGCTCCGACGGATGTTTCTCTTTGCCATGGCAATTTTGCTAGGCGCAGAGGCTAATTCCGCAGAAGACCAAGAAATCAGTCTTCCCCAATCTAACGTCACGGTGAAGCAATTTATTTTTAGTGTAGAAGAACAAACAGATTATAAGTTTTTATATGACGAAGAAATTGCCACCGCGCTGGACAAGGAAGTGATGCTCAGCCGAAATGCCCAACTGAATGAGCTGCTGAGCATGCTCAATGCAAAGAGTAAACTGGAATTCCGTAAAGCTGGCCAAACGATTCTAATTCGTCATAAAACAGTGAAAGCGGAGCGGGTACAGATAGATGGGGTGGTCTTCGATGAAGAAGGCAATCCATTGGCTGGTGCTACGGTAAAAATAAAGGGAGCCACCAGTGGTACCATTACCGATCTGGACGGTAAATTTAGTTTAGAGGTACCTGATGACCAATCCATACTAGTGATCAGTTACGTGGGCTTTCACTCCAAGGAAATTCAGGTAGGTAACCAAACCAATTTACGGATAACCTTGCAAGGTGCTTATCAAAACCTGGAAGGTGCAGTGGTGACGGCACTGGGCATCCGAAGGGAAGAGCGCTCCCTTGGGTATGCGGTTTCAGAAGTGTCAGGAAAGGAATTTGAGCGAGGAGGACAGGACAATATGTTAAAATCCCTGGCCGGTAGGGTGCCGGGTGTCAGCATCAATTCCACTGGTGGTACTGGCTCATCGGTGAGTATGATCATCCGGGGAATTACTTCACTGAGCGGAGATAATCAGCCCTTGTTTGTGGTAGATGGCGTCCCAGTGATCAATTCCCTCAATAATGTCAGTCAAATTGGAAATGATAATAAGGTGGATTATGGCAATGCCATGTCCGATATCAATCCTGAGGATATTGAAAGTGTGTCTGTGCTGAAAGGACCAAGTGCTGCAGCTCTTTACGGCTCCCGTGCAGGCAATGGTGTCGTCCTGATTACCACCAAATCAGGAAAAAATGTGGATAAAGTAACGGTCAGTGTTTCCTCCAATACCTTGGTGGAGGTACCCTTTAAATACCTGCCAATGCACAGTCGCTTTGCTACCGGTGTACGGCCTTATACGCCTGACAATAATCCTTATCCGGGAGGTGTCTTGACCATTGAGGAAGGCTCCTCGGCTGGAGCTGGCCCGGAACTTGACAGAGGATACGAAGCCATTCAGTGGAACAGTCCACGGGATGAAAATGGGAATTTGGTTCCCTTGCCCTTGGTGTCAAACCCTGATAATGTGGCCAATTTTGTACGAAACGGCGTGACTACCACCAACGGGGTTTCGGTATCCAATAACACTGAAAAAATGAATTACAGGATTGGCTACACCAATCTCAACAACTGGGGGATCATTCCCAATTCAGATTTTAACAGAAACAACCTGTCTCTTAATTCCGATTTGGCCATAAATGACAAACTTCGGCTGAGCAGCAGCATCAATATCAGCAAAACAGGGTCTGATAACAGGCCAGCTGGAAACAGGGGGACCAACCCACTTGAATGGGCCTATAAGCTTTCCCCGCACATTGATATCAATGAGCTGAAAGATTATTGGATGCCCGGTCAAGAAGGGATTCAGCAGCGCTCCCAGGCTCTAGGAGAGTATAATAACCCCTATTTTTTGGCCTATGAGGTGAACAACAGTTTTGACAGGAATAGGGTCTTTGGCAATATCGGATTGAATTATCAAATCACTGATGAATTTTCATTGCAAGGAAAATACATGCTGGACATGTATTCGGAGAGGCGCGAGTCTAAGATTCCGATGAGCTATACAGAGGATCCCAATGGTGGTTACGGTATCGTGAACTTGGATCGCTATGAACGCAATATCGAGGTGCTGGCGACTTACCAAAAGGACCTTACTGATTTTAGCATGACCTATTCGGCCGGGGGAAACCTTCGCTATAACCGTGGTAATACCGCCCAAAATGCTACAAAAGCCGAGGGCTCTGGATTGATCGTGCCAGGTGTGTACACCTTGAGCAATACCCTTTCAGATAATTTGGTATACAGCAGTAGTATTTCTGAAAAAGCTGTTTACAGTGTATATGGCTTGGCAAACTTAGGTTATAAGGACCTGCTTTACTTGGATCTTACTGCAAGAAATGACTGGTCCAGTACATTGCCTGCGGCCAATCGCTCATATTTTTACCCATCGGCCTCACTGAGTGCGATCATCAGTGATATGCTGCCCATGGGCGATCAGGTAGACATGATCAAGCTACGGGCAGGCTGGGCGCAGGTAGGTAACGATACAGGCCCTTATAATTTGCTCCCTACACTTTCGAACACAGAAGAATGGGACGGCCAGACCCGGCTTTCAGTTCCTGATGGGCTTAAAACACCTGACCTGAAACCAGAAATTGCTACTTCTTACGAATTTGGGCTGGAAGCGGCTGCTTTCAGGAACAGGTTGAGGTTTGACGTTACCTATTTTAATACCGATAACAAAAACCAGATTTTACCAGTAACCCTTCCACCATCCTCTGGCTTTACCAGCAAATTTGTAAACGCCGGTCTGGTCAATAGTAAAGGCTGGGAAGTGGTCTTGGGACTTACGCCTATCGACAATGACTTTGTACTGGACCTAAATTTCAATGTTTCTAAATACAGAAGTACAATAGAGGAGCTGACAGACGAGGTGGAGGTATTTTACCTTTGGAACGATTCTCGGGGAGGTGCTTGGTCTTATGTGGGGGATGAAATAGGTAGTATTTATGACCGGAAACTGGTTACGGTCGAAGATCCCGAATCGCCTTATTATGGCTATCCCATCTTGGATGAGGACGGCAGTTGGCAAGCCATCAACCAAGCCAATGCCAAAAACAAAATCGGCAACTTTAATCCGGATTTTATCGCTGGAATGCAGGCCAGCCTTAGCTACAAAAACTGGAGCCTCAACTTGACGTTTGATTGGCGAAAAGGAGGGGACTTCGTTTCGCAGACGTTCCGCTACTCTGAATCCGACCTGAAAACCCAGCGCTTCTTGGATGAAATCATCAGCCCTAACGGCATGAGCGGCAAGGAGCTCAGGGACTGGCTGGTGGCCAACCAAGGTACCTATATTACCGATGGAATCAATATTGTCGGTGGTCCGACGGCAGAAAGTGGAGGTTTCCCTTTTGAATATGCAGTTACGCTCAATGATGGGGTGTTTAATCCAGGTGTAATCCCTGTTTACAATGATGCAGGAGAGATTACAGGATACCAGGAAAATTTAGGGGAGGAAGGTACCAAAATCATTCCTTACGCGGATAACTACCCCTGGGATTTCTTTAAGCCTGCGATGTTTGATGCTTCTTACATCAAGCTCAGGGATGCCACCCTTAACTACAGTGTGCCTGCCGAAACCGCCAAAAAGCTCAATATGCAATCCATCAATATAGGGCTGTACACCAGCAACCTTATCCTTTGGACCAAAGCCAAAATCGGTATCGATCCGGAAAATGCCTTCCAGCCTGAAAGTGACGGCACCTTCAAACAGGGTATCGAACGGTACAATGTCAACCCTTGGGTGATTCCTATTGGCTTTAGGCTAAATGCTAAATTTTGATGAATGTATAGCAAAAAGAAAAGAGATGATATCATGAAAAACAATAAAAATAGATTTTGTCGATCCTTGTGCTTGGGAATAACCTTCGTGCTCCTATGGTCATCCTGCCAAGATCTTACCGAACTCAATGTCAATCCGAATGGAATTGATCCCGAAACGGTACACCCCAATCTTCTGATCACTACAGTAATTACTGAAACGGCCACACGTGAGCTGGATTTGGGTTTTGGGAATATCGCAGGGGTCATGCAGCACACCCAAAAAGATGCTTGGTTTGAAGACCACAACAACTACGATTGGTCCAACCAGAGCTGGTCGGGATATTATAACATTCTGGAAAATTCCCGGCTAATGGAAAAGCGTGCTCAGGACTTGGAGCTACCTTTTTATGTAGCCGTAGCCAAAGTAATGAATGCCTATAATTTTGGGCGAATTGCAGATTTGTGGGGAGATGCCCCTTTTACCGATGCGCTGAAGGGGGATTTGGGGGGAGACCAATACCTTTTGCCCAATTTTAACACCCAGCAAGAAATATATCAGGGCGTCATTGTCATGCTGCAAGAAGCAAATACCACCTTGCAAGGGCTTCCCAATGATACTGCCGTACCTCAGGATGTACTGTTCCAAGGGGATGTGATGAAATGGCGGCAATTTGCCAATTCCTTGATGTTACGGTACTATATCCGGGTTTCAGATAAAATGCCGGATTTTGCGACTTCCGGAATTCAGGCCATCGTAAATGATCCAGGACAGTTTCCACTGATAATGGTCGAAGTGGATGAAGCAGCTTTGCCATTTCCAGGCGTATCCTCAGGGACTTCCTGGCCATCCAATACGGTTTTTGATGGAAGTAATGGCAGCAATTACCGTCGGATAAAGATGTGTGCTACCTTGGTGGACAGGCTTCAGGAACTGGATGATGCCCGACTGGTGGTATGGGCCTCTAAAATCGATGTGCCAATCGTGATTGATCCGGATTTACCGGCGGGATATGACGAAGTAAGCGATGGCGTACGCTATATAGCCAGCGATGTTGCTGAAGGAAAGCCAGTGGACACCGATCCAGCGTATGTAGGTATTCCCCCGTCCATTTCCAACCTTCCCAGTGAATACAACCTCAATCCGACACCAGGACAGCAATCCTACAATCCACACGTTTCATTCCTCAGTGAAATGTACACCGAGCCCTCAGGGAATTTTCTGAAATGCAGGCTTCTGACCGCAGCTGAAGTTCAGTTTGACTTGGCTGAAGCAGCAGTGAAAGGCTGGATAAGTGGAGATGCATCGGGGTATTATCAAGCAGGTGTAAGCCAGTCACTGGCAGCATGGGGACTGGAAGGAAGCTATGATGAGTATATCGCCGGAGCTGCAGCTTTTGACGGTTCACTTTCCCAAATTATGGAACAAAAATGGATAGCCAGCTGGACGGCCGCTACAGAAGCCTGGTTTGATTACAGAAGGACTGGATTACCAGATTTGACGGCTGGTCAGTTTGCGGTAAGGTCAGTGCTTCCATTGCGGTTTTATTATATGCAGGAAGAGTTAAGCATCAATGCCGACAATGCCTCAGGGGCGCTTGATAGGCTTGAAACGACTCCGTATTCCCAAGCAGATGAAGCCAATAGTCCTTGGTCCAAATTCTGGTTGCTACAAGGTACTGGCCAGCCCTGGTAAGGTAAGGAGCAGTTTTTTTATCATTATTTATATTTACAGGTTGGCCGCTTATGCCCTTCGAAAAGGCAAAGGCGGCCAATCTATTTTCTGACAGTTTTTTGGACAGTCTGCGAAAGCTCGGAATGCTAGGATGTAAGAATCTTAATTTCCTCTACATAAGCAACGATTTTTTTCCATGGCCCCTGACCGGCGGGGTCATCGTCAGTTGAATTTGTTCCCTCCTGATTTTTATGCTTGATCTAACTTAAATGCTGGAAACTTGGTAAAGTATCCTTATCTAACTATGTCGCCGACACATTTATTTAATGCGCTATAATATTGTGAGGACAATTTTTTTCAATTCCGTATCTGAATTTGCATATTTGCATTCTTGATGCACCTGTTTGTAAAGGTGTTTTGTTTCATATTAGCATAACAATTTTAAATGGCTGACAATTTAATTAGTATTACACTGCCTGATGGGTCAGTAAGGCAGTACGAAAATGGCACTACCGGCTTACAAATCGCGCTTAGTATCAGTGAGGGATTAGCACGGAATGTCCTGGCCGCCAAAGTAAATGGAGAAGTTTGGGATGCTACGCGCCCTATTTTCCAAGATGCTGAGGTTCAATTATTAACCTGGAACGACAAGGATGGAAAGTCCACTTTTTGGCATTCATCTGCCCACCTATTGGCAGAGGCGCTTGAAGCACTTTATCCAGGGGTCAAATTCGGTATTGGTCCATCTATAGAGACAGGATTCTATTATGATGTGGATTTTGGCGACAAGCAGATCGATGGCAGCGAGCTGGAGGCCATTGAGAAAAAGATGGCTGAACTTGCCAAGCAGAAAAATGAGTACATCAGAAAAGAAATTTCAAAGCATGATGCCGTTGCGTATTTTAAGGAGAAAGGAGATGAGTATAAGCTTGATCTGATCGATGGCCTGGAAGACGGCAAGATCACCTTTTATGAGCAGGGAAATTTTGTGGATCTATGCCGTGGACCGCACGTTCCGAATACAGGATTTATCAAAGCCGTAAAACTGATGAACATTGCTGGTGCTTACTGGCGCGGTGATGAAAACAATAAGATGCTTACCCGTATTTATGGGGTGTCATTTCCTAAGGCCAAGGAGCTGAAGGAATACTTGGCAATGGTAGAGGAAGCCAAAAAGCGCGACCACAGGAAACTGGGTCGTGAGCTGGAACTGTTCACCTTTTCCGAAAAAGTGGGGATGGGATTGCCGCTGTGGTTGCCAAAAGGAACTTTGTTAAGAGAGAGATTGGTAGGCTTTTTGAAGAAAGCACAAGATAAATCAGGTTACCAACAAGTGGTAACTCCACATATTGGCCATAAGGCACTTTACGAGACCTCTGGCCATTATGAGAAATATGGAAAAGATTCGTTTCAGCCGATCACCACTCCGCACGATGGAGAGGAGTTTTTGCTGAA
Source organism: Echinicola soli (assembly GCF_006575665.1). Lineage (NCBI taxonomy): Bacteria > Pseudomonadati > Bacteroidota > Cytophagia > Cytophagales > Cyclobacteriaceae > Echinicola > Echinicola soli. Next base: position 4,169,162 of record NZ_CP041253.1, on the reverse strand, counting down.
GCCCATGAACTGTCCTCACCACTGTGAGATATATAAGCACAAGCCCAGGTCATACAAGGACCTTCCGATTCGTTATGCTGAATTTGGAACAGTCTACCGCTATGAGCAAAGCGGCGAGCTACATGGGTTGACCAGGGTAAGGGGATTTACGCAGGATGATGCGCATATTTTCTGCCGTCCCGATCAGGTGAAAGAAGAGTTTATCAAGGTAATCGACTTGGTGCTTTATGTGTTCAAGGCATTGGGTTTTGATGATTATACGGCACAGATTTCCCTGAGAGACCCAGAAAATAAGGAAAAATATATCGGAGGTGACGACGCTTGGAACAAAGCCGAGGCAGCGATTGTTGAAGCTGCTCAGGAAAAGGGACTTCAGACAATCACCGAGCTTGGTGAGGCTGCTTTCTACGGGCCGAAGCTTGACTTTCTGGTAAAAGATGCCCTTGGCAGAAGCTGGCAGCTAGGGACTATCCAGGTGGATTATCAACTGCCCGACCGCTTCCAGCTGGAATATGTGGGATCGGACAACCAGAAACACCGTCCAGTGATGATTCACAGGGCGCCGTTTGGTTCACTGGAACGTTTTGTGGCCGTGCTGATCGAGCACTGTGCCGGTAACTTCCCGCTTTGGCTATCACCAGAGCAAATAAATATTTTGCCAATTTCCGAGAAATTTATTGACTATGCCGATACCGTTCGTGAGCTGTTGGATGAGAACGACATAACAGGATCTATAGACAATCGAGACGAAAAAATCGGCAGAAAAATAAGGGACTCAGAGGTGAAAAAAGTGCCTTTCATGCTCATAGTCGGTGAAAAAGAGCAAGAAGAAGGCAAAGTATCCGTACGTAAGCATGGAGAAGGAGATTTGGGAAGTTTTACACCAGAAGATTTCGTGAAGTACTTCAAAAATATTATTTTGGAATCACTGAGTAAATAAAAATAAAAGCTAAAAAAGAATCGGTATTTTAATAATTAAAAAAATATCCGATATTTGCAGTCAAATTCATTCAATCAACCATAACTATTTTGAGAGGAAGAAAACCGTTTAAACCGAGACGAGAGGAACCATATAAAGTAAACCAAAAGATCCGCGCCAGAGAAGTAAGGGTAGTAGGGGATTTTGTAGAAGGTGGCAATGTGGTCATGTCTACAGAAGAAGCTATCAAAATTGCCCGGCAGCAGGATCTGGATCTCGTCGAAATTTCTCCAAACGCTGATCCACCTGTATGTAAGGTGATAGATTATGCAAAGTTCAAATATGAGCAGAAGAAAAAGCAGAAGGAAATCAAAGCCAATGCTGCTAAGACTGTGCTGAAAGAAATCAGGTTTGGCCCTAACACGGACGACCATGATTTTGACTTTAAATTGAAGCATGCCATCAACTTCCTGAAAGATGGGGCAAAAGTGAAGGCTTACGTACACTTTGTAGGGCGTTCGATTGTCTTTAAGGAAAGAGGAGAGATGCTGTTGTTGAAGTTTGCACAGTCACTCGAGGAATATGGGCAGGTAGAACAGCTTCCCAAAATGGAAGGTAAGCGGATGAATATGTTTGTTGCTCCTAAAGCAAGTAAGAAATAATTTCAACAAATATAATACAGTGTTATGCCTAAAGTAAAAACTAAATCAAGTGCAAAAAAACGATTCAAACTAAGTGGATCAGGGAAAATTAGAAGGAAGCATGCTTACAAAAGCCACATCCTGACAAAGAAAGCCACCAAAAGAAAGAGAAATCTTACTAAAATGGGTGAAGTTCATGAGTCAGATGTGAACAGAGTAAAGGACATGTTGAGGATCTAATTTTCGACAATTTAAGTTTAAGGTTTATTTATTCACCAGATGCTTGGTCTGTAAAAAGTGCGGAGGAACTTGTTCTCATGCCACCAAGAGTCAAAAAATCATCAAATTATGCCAAGATCAGTAAACGCAGTAGCGTCAAGAGCAAGAAGAAAAAAAGTATTAAAGGCTACTAGGGGTTATTTCGGAAGAGGTAGCAACGTATGGACAGTAGCAAAAAACAAATACGAAAAAGGTTTACAGTACGCGTATAGGGATAGAAAAGCTAAGAAGAGAGAATTCAGAAAGCTTTGGATCCAGCGTATCAATGCCGGTGCCAGAGAACATGGCATTTCTTATTCACAATTAATGGGGATGTTGAAAAAAGCGGAAGTTGAGCTAAACAGAAAAGTATTGGCCGACCTAGCGATGAATCATCCTGAGGCATTTAAAGCTGTAGTTGAAAAAGTAAAGTAAGGTGCACTAACTTACGTTACCTGAAAGCCCCTCGATCGAGGGGCTTTTTTGTGTCCAAGATTTTTTTTAATGAAGCATGGTGATATACTAAATTTCACTATATTACAACAAGCGGAAGTCAAAATAATCGCCAGTTTCACTTGCTTAAGGAGTAGACTGGGCGAAACGTACTGAAATATAAAGCTTTAGGTACAGTCCCATTTATATGGGATTGATAGAAGGTAAGCATCAATTAATCACCAGTAGCTGGCCAATACTGAAAGATAAAGCTTATTGTTTTGTGTTGTTTGATAATCACATTCTAAAGAAAAATATGCTGAAGAGGGGAGTCTTTGGTGAGCGACAGATAAGGGCTTAAATACGATCACCTCAGCGATGTCAAAATGCCATCGCGGCATTGAAGCATTGTTTCTTAAGGGATGTATTTCTATCCATTTTGCCAATTAAGATTCTTTCTACCTCAAAAGCATCTATTCCTTATTAAGACATTAGGCTTGGTGAAAAACACGGGCGGTCTAAAGTAGCCAGTAAAATCATCCTTGACAATGGTATTGTGGAAATGGAATCGATTGATCAAATCAACCGTTATTGCTGCTTAGGTTTTCCAAAAGAGGGAGAAAATAAAATATAAATAGGTGTTAGAATGTCAGATGAGATAAAAAAAATGTATAAAACGAAAAAGGCTCCCCAAAAGGAAGCCTTGAATGTAGCGAGGACGGGAGTTGAACCCGTGACCTCAGGGTTATGAATCCTGCGCTCTAACCAACTGAGCTACCTCGCCATAAAAACTCTAAAGAGTTTCCTTCAAACAAGTAATCGAGCGCCTTGGTTACTGGCGATCCCCTTGCTGAATGGGAATGCAAATATGTGGGGTTAAATGCGTAAAAGCAAGTGTTAAGGATGAAAAAAGTTAACTTTTTACAGAATTAAATTATAAAGTTATGGTTAAGAATAAGTTTGTAGCTGACTATCAGATAAATGCTTCAAAAAAGATTATTTTCCCTTATATAAGTACCGCTAGTGGGCTTTCGGAGTGGTTTGCGGATGATGTTAGTATCGACCAGGATAAAAATTTCCACATCGAATATGATGGAGTGGATCATTACGCACGGATAATAGCTATCAGAACCAATCACTTGGTTAAATTTGAATTCTTCGACCCTACTATGCCAGAAGAAGAGGATCATGCTTTTGTCGAGTTCAGATTGGAAGAAAATGAACTTACCCAAACGATGTTTTTGAAAGTGATAGATTATAATGATGGATATGATGATGATGAGCAAGAAAAAATTTGGGAAGGGCTTATTATGACCCTCAAAGAAATTATAGGTGGATAAATAGAGCGATCATTATCATTTTTCATTTAATATGATGAACTTAGCGGTTTCATATTACGTGAATACTGGTGGTAGTTACGCCTCATGAAGAAATTAGATAAATTGATTTTAGGGTCTTTTATTGGCCCATTTTTATTAACGTTCATAGTAGTAGATTTTATTCTACTGACGGTCAACATGCTCAAATATTTCGACGAAATCTTTGGAAAAGGATTGGGATTCGGAGTATATATGGAGCTGATCAGTTATTTTGTCATTTCTATATCTCCGATGGCACTGCCCTTGGCGGTTTTGCTCTCTGCACTGATGACTTTTGGCAACTTGGGAGAGCACTTTGAGTTGACGGCGATCAAAAGCAGTGGAATATCGCTGTTGAGGGCCTTACTGCCCATTGGTGTGTTCGTCCTGGTACTTTCTTTTGCAGCATTTTATTCCAACAATTATCTGGTGCCTAAAGTAAACCTGAAAACCTTCAGTTTACTATACGACATCAGGATGAAGTCGCCGGCCTTGGACATAAAAGAAGGTGTCTTTTATAATGGAATGCCAGGGTATAGTATCAAGGTAAATGAAAAGATCGACGATGTCAGGCTACGGGATATCATTATTTATGATCATACAGGAAACAGTGGAAACAATGTCGTCATTCTGGCTGATTCGGGTAGGATGGAACCTTTTTTTAATGATCGCTACATGAAGCTCACCCTTTACAATGGGTACAATTACAATGAAGAGAATCCCAAAAGGGGTATCAGGGGCAAACCTGCTCCATTTACCAGGACAAAGTTTGATGTCAATGAAATAGTCTTTAGCCTAGATGCTTTTGAGATGAACAGGACACCTGAAAAACTATGGTCCTCAAACCGATCGATTAAGGACATCAGTGAAATTAAAATGGATGTGGACAGCATGTCAAATCAGCTGGTGAATTATCAATACTACAACTATGCGCAATTAAAGTCAGCCTATTCATTTTTCACGAAGCAAAGGGAAATCGAGATTCCGGAAGATCTTCAGCGAAAAAAGGCGATAGTGGATTCACTAAAAACACTTCAATGGCAGGAGAAGAGAGAGAATGAACAGGAAAAAGGAGGGATGTCCCGACTTTCATCCCCATCCGAGGAGGGAAATATACAGGAGGATGAGGAAGAGCGAAATCCAAATGAGCGGCAAATTACCATAGATAACGGAGAGGAAGATATAGAGTCGATCGATACCGCAAAGGAAAACGATACTGTAGAAGAAATACCCGAGAGATCGATTGCTGAGCAGCGTGAGCCTGAACAAGCTCCTAAAGTAGACAGTGCCTCCAGAAGAGAGGCAGATAAGCTGATCGCTGAAAAGAAAGAGCGGGAAGAAGCCATCAAAACAGCCTATAAGAATTTCACAGATGTACAGGTGGCAAAAATCGATTCGGTAATGGTAGCTGGGAATTATATGAACAGAGCTGCCACCATTGGTCTACAGAGTGCCAGAACGCTCAAAAATAACTTTAGCAGTAACCAAGGGAACGTAGAAAACCTTTCTCGTGAGAAGAGGAGGTTCCAGGTCTCATGGTACCAAAAGTACACTCAGGCATTTGCCTGTATCGTGATGTTTATGATTGGGGCTCCACTAGGGGCAATCATTAAGAAAGGAGGACTGGGAATGCCCGTACTGGTTTCGATCATTTTCTTTATCATTTTTTATATACTGACCATGACTGGGGAAAAATGGGCAAAAGAGGGGATAACCAATCCGCTGTTTGGAACATGGTTCTCTAATTTGACCCTATTGCCCATTGGCTTTTTCTTTTTGCGACAAGCCAGAAAAGATGCGCGAATATTCGAATCAGATGTGTATTATGCTTTTGTGGAGCGTATTAAGGGTCGTTTTAACATTAAATCGCGTAAAAAGTGATGAGGTATTTTACTATTAAAAATAATCGTTCTATCTTTGTAGCTGCTTTAAATATTCATTAAAATTAATTTTAGCTAAGCATGTATTTAACTACAGAGAAAAAAGAAGAGCTGTTTAAGAATCATGGTCGGTTAAAATCTGATAAAGACACAGGGTCTCCTGAGTCTCAGATTGCGCTATTCACTTACAGAATCAAGCACTTGACCGATCACCTAAAGAGCAACAAAAAAGATCACTCTACAAGATTAGGTCTTTTGAAACTAGTAGGTAAGCGCAGATCCCTGTTGAACTATCTTTACAAGAACGACATTGAAAGATACAGGGCGATCATCGCTGACTTAGGATTACGTAAATAAGATTAACGTGAGGTTCCCTGAATTGGGAACCTTACTTTTTTAGATTTCCCCCTTTATTTAAACCTTACTTTTATAACTTATCAAAAGATTTATTCTTAAAGAGAACGTATGTTACCAAATGTAATTTCAAAAACTATCACCCTTGAGGATGGTAGAGAAATCATTATTGAAACCGGTGCATTGGCCAAACAAGCAGACGGATCCGTCGTTGTGAAAATGGGCAATGCGATGCTATTGGCGACCGTCGTTTCAAAAAAAGAAGCTGGTGAAGGGGTGGATTTCCTCCCTATGTCAGTTGACTACCAAGAAAAATTCGCGGCATCAGGAAAAATTCCCGGGGGATTTTTAAAACGTGAAGGAAGACTTTCCGACTATGAAATCCTGATTAGCCGAATCGTAGACAGGGCCATTCGACCAATATTCCCTGATGACTATCATGCAGATACCCAGATCATGATCACACTGATGTCATCAGATGCGGATGTTCTTCCGGATTGTTTGGCGGGACTTGCGGCTTCAGCTGCTTTGTCCGTTTCTGACATTCCATTTAATGGTCCCATTTCTGAAGTGAGGGTAGCAAAGATCGACGGAGAATTGGTCATCAATCCATCACCCGCTGCGCTAGAGAATGCTTCCCTTGAATTTATCGTAGCCGGTTCCCTGGACTATATCCTAATGGTGGAAGGCGAAGCTGATGAAATCTCAGAAGATGAGATGGTAGAAGCGATGCAGTTTGCGCATGAAGAAATTAAGAAGCATTGTCAAGTGCAAAATGAACTTACCAAGCTTGTTGGTAAAGAACAAAAGCGTGAATACTGTCACGAAAAAGAAGACAAGGCACTTTTCGAGAAAATGAGAGCCGAGCTGTATGACAAATGCTACGAAGCAGTCAGTAAGCAAGTTCCCAATAAAACAGAAAGAAGCGAGGCCATCGATGCGATCAAAAAAGCATTCATCGAAAGCTTGGGAGAAGAGCATGAGTACGAGGACGATCTGATTGGCCCTTATTTCAAGAAAATACATAAAGAAGCTGCCAGAAACCTTACCCTAGACGAGAAGAAGCGTTTGGACGGAAGAAAGCTTGATGAAGTTAGGCCTATTTGGTCAGTGGTGGATTACCTGCCTTCAGCGCATGGATCCGCTGTATTTACAAGGGGAGAGACCCAATCCGTAACTACTTGTACCCTAGGTACCAAGATGGATGAGCAAATGGTAGACGGAGCGGTGATTTCTGGCTATAACAAATTCTTCCTTCACTATAATTTCCCAGCATTCTCCACAGGAGAGGTGAGACCAAATAGAGGACCGGGCAGAAGAGAAGTAGGACACGGAAACTTGGCCATGAGGGCCTTGAGGAAAGTGCTCCCAGGTGAGGATCAAAACCCATATACCATTCGTGTCGTATCAGATATATTAGAGTCTAACGGATCTTCTTCTATGGCGACAGTCTGTGCAGGTTCACTAGCCATGATGGATGCCGGTATTCCTATCAAGTCACCGGTGACCGGGATTGCCATGGGGATGATCTCTGATGCCAATACAGGTAAATACGCGATTTTGTCCGATATCCTTGGTGATGAAGACCACCTTGGCGATATGGACTTTAAAGTGACGGGAACGGAAAAAGGAATTACAGCTTGCCAAATGGACCTTAAGGTGGAAGGTTTGGACTACAACGTTTTGAAAGAAGCATTGTATCAAGCCAAAGATGGAAGACTGTACATTCTGGAAGAAATCAGTAAGACCCTTGCTGCTCCAAAACCGGACTTGAAGCCACATACACCAAGGTCTTATATCATGACCATTCCTAAGGAATTGATCGGTGCAGTGATTGGGCCAGGTGGCAAGGTAATACAGGAAATCCAAAAGGATACAGGAGCGACCATCGTCATCGAAGAAGTGGATAACGCTGGCAAGATCAATATTTTCTCTAACAACCAAGATTCCATGGACAGTGCTGTCGGCCGCATCAAGGCGATCGTGGCGCAGCCTGAGATTGGAGAGACTTATACTGGTAAAGTGAAAAACATTATGCCGTTTGGTGCGTTTGTAGAATTCATGCCGGGTAAGGATGGATTGTTGCACATCTCTGAAATCAAGTGGGAAAGACTTGAGACTATGGATGGTGTACTTGAGCCAGGCGAAGAAATTATGGTCAAGCTTATCGATGTCGATAAAAAGACTGGTAAATTCAAATTATCTAGGAAGGCATTATTGCCAAAGCCAGATAAATCTTGAAAAAAAGATTAAATTATCAAGTCAATTGTTAAATTGAACTTATTTAAGATTAAAATCTGTTATAAGTAAGTCCTAACAAAAAAAGAAATTCCTGAATGAGGCAGCTTAAAATTAGCAAACAGATCACAAACCGTGAGAGTCAATCTCTCGATAAATATCTACAAGAGATTGGTAAAGTGGACCTTCTTACAGCAGATGAGGAGGTAGTACTTGCCAAGCGAATCCGAGAAGGTGATCAGCTTGCTCTTGAGAAATTAACAAAAGCAAACTTGAGGTTTGTGGTATCTGTGGCCAAACAATATCAAAATCAAGGTTTGTCATTAGGTGATCTAATCAATGAAGGAAACTTGGGACTTATCAAGGCTGCACAGCGTTTTGATGAGACCAGGGGCTTTAAATTTATTTCTTACGCCGTTTGGTGGATTAGACAATCCATTTTGCAAGCATTGGCAGAGCAATCCAGAATTGTGAGGCTTCCACTTAACCGTGTAGGATCCCTTAATAAGATCAGCAAAACTTTCAGTGAGCTGGAGCAGCGCTTTGAGCGTGAACCTTCACCGGAAGAATTGGCGGAAGTATTGGAGGTGACTGCAGGTGAAGTAGTGGATACGATGAAAATATCCGGCCGCCATGTGTCCATGGATGCCCCATTTGTACAAGGGGAGGAAAACAGCCTGTTGGATGTATTGGAAAATGACGGTGAAGAGAAGCCTGATGATGGTTTGATGAATGACTCCTTACGGAAGGAAGTACAGCGTGCGCTTTCTACGCTGACCCAGCGGGAAGCCGATGTCATCACGCTTTACTTTGGACTTAATGGAGAACATGCCATGACCTTGGAAGAAATCGGTGAGAAATTTAACCTTACCAGGGAGCGTGTACGTCAGATAAAGGAAAAAGCTATCCGAAGGTTACGACATACTTCTAGAAGTAAAACGTTAAAACCATATTTGGGGTAAAAAACACCCAACTTAGTAAAAAAGGGGCTAACGCCCCTTTTTTTATGTACATTATATTGCCAACACACCATCACCCAAACATCGTGTTTTTTCGGTCAGCCATTTAATTTTCCTTTTAGGGAATTTTAACATGGTGAAGCTTTGTTAAAAAAATTAAAATTCTAAAATTTGCCAACCAAAAACCATTGGTCAATGAATAAAGAAGCAGAAAAGATTAAAGTTCTAATTGTAGGATCTGGCCCGGCTGGATATACAGCAGCCATCTATGCATCCAGAGCAGGGCTGAGCCCAGTGCTATACACGGGTGGTCAACCAGGAGGTCAGCTTACCATCACCAATGATGTGGAGAATTATCCCGGATATCCGGAAGGAGTAATGGGGCCACAGATGATGGAAGATTTCAAGAAACAAGCTGAGCGGTTTGGCACCGATGTGCGTTATGGTTTGGTGACCGCAGTGGACTTTTCCCAGCGTCCCCATAAAGTAACCGTGGATGACAAAGACGAGATTTTGGCCGATACGGTCATTATATCTACTGGAGCATCTGCCAAGTGGCTGGGGCTAGAAAGTGAAACCAAGCTGAATGGTAAAGGAGTTTCTGCTTGTGCTGTTTGTGACGGATTTTTCTTTAAGAATCAAAGAGTAGCCGTCGTGGGAGCTGGTGACACTGCTTGTGAAGAGGCTTCCTATCTGGCCAACATCTGCGAGAAGGTATACATGCTGGTGCGTAGGGATGAGATGAGAGCATCTCAAATTATGCAAAAGCGTGTAACCTCAAACCCAAAAATAGAAATTCTTTGGAATACAGAAACAGAAGAAATTCTGGGAGAAGAGGAAGTAACTGGGGTTCGTGTGAGAAACAACCAAACTGATGAAGCGCAGGAATTGGATGTGACAGGTTTCTTTGTGGCAATCGGCCATAAGCCAAATACAGATATTTTTAAGGATTACCTGGATATGAATAAAGCAGGGTACATCAATACCCAGCCTGGCAGTACCAAGACAAACATAGAGGGGGTATTTGCATGTGGGGATGCCCAAGATCATATCTACAGGCAAGCGGTAACTGCTGCTGGTACGGGATGTATGTCAGCTCTGGATGCGGAGCGTTTTCTCGCAGAAAAAGAGTTGGCATAAGAAAGGATGGGCATCAGAATAATCATTTTACTAGTGACATTAAATCTGTGTGTGGGCTTTTCGGAAGCTTACGCACAGATTTTTCCAAAGATCATAAAAAAGGACAAGACACCTGCTGTAAAGGTGCCTGATGCCCGTAAATTACAGACTTTTGATGTAGAGGAATATCTCTATAATTTACAGAAGGGAACCGATTCCCTTATCTACCAGGATCGTGTGGACCTTCGCAGGAGGCTATCAGCAGTGAGTGAAGATACGCTTACCTTGATATGGGCACCTACCCACCAACTGGCCCAAGTATCAGAAAAGATACAGATTGACAGCATCTGGGTTACCGCCTATGAATATTACTCTTCCTGGGACAGCCAGCGCATAGATAGTTATGGTTTTGATCCGAAGGGATTCAAGGATACGGTAATGATCAAGCTTTATGATCCCTTTCACGGTACCAATTGGAGTAGTCCGCTGAAGGAGACAAAAATCAATTCAGAATTTGGATTTAGAAGATATAGATGGCATCATGGTACTGATCTGGACCTGAACAGGGGAGATCCTGTCTACAGTGTATTTGATGGCATCGTGAGGATGCGCTCATACGATCGCTATGGTTATGGTTACTACCTTGTGGTACGACATAAAAATGGTTTGGAAACCCTCTACGGTCACTTGTCCAAGTATAATGTGGAAGTAGGACAGGAAGTAAAAGCCGGAGAGGTGATCGCTTATGGCGGGAGTACAGGAAGAAGTACAGGGCCACACCTTCATTTTGAGGTACGCTATCAAGGTTTGTCCATCAATCCTACTGAGCTATTTGATTTTTCTGTGGGAAGACTGAAAAACTCTGTATATACCGTCACGTCAACCAGTTTCGAACACATCATTAAAATGCGCCAGGCTGTTTATCACAGGGTAAGGAGCGGTGAAAACCTAAGTGTGATTGCAAATCGCTATGGAACGTCGGTGAGGACTATCACACGATTAAACAATATTTCTTCCAGATCCATCCTCCGTGTAGGTCAAAGATTGCGGATCAGGTAAACTTTTTACGTGGGGTTTGGTGTTTCAATACAGTTTTAGACTAATAAATCTTAATAATTGAACATGAAATTAGATATACTGGCGATAGCAGCTCACCCTGATGACGCTGAGTTGTCTTGCTCAGGAACCATTGCCGCTCATATTAAGGCAGGGTATAAAGTAGGCGTTTTAGACCTTACCAAAGGTGAAATGGGAACGCGAGGAACGCCCGAGATCAGATTGGAGGAGTCCGCTAAAGCAGCTGAATTGCTAGAGCTGTCAGCTAGGGAAAACCTTGGTTTTAGGGATGCCTTTTTCAAAGATGATGAAGCCCATCATTTGGAAGTGGTAAAGATTATTCGAAAATATCAGCCAGACATTGTGCTTGCCAATGCCATCAGCGATCGTCATCCTGACCATGGAAAAGGCGGTTCATTGGCTACCAATGCCTGTTTTATCAGTGGCTTACGAAAAGTGGAAACATCTCTTGATGGCCTGGACCAGCAAGCATGGCGGCCACAGTATGTCTATCATTACATCCAAAACAATTATATCAAGCCTGATTTTGTGTTTGATATTACTGGTTTTTGGGATGATAAGTTGGCCAGTATAAAGGCGTTCAAATCGCAGTTTTATGACCCAACCAATGACGAACCCGAAAGCTTTATCAGCAGCAAGGAGTATTTTGATTTTGTAGAAGCCCGTGCACGGGAATTTGGTCACATGATCAATGTGAAATATGGTGAAGGATATACCGTAGAAAAAATGATAGGGGTCACAAACTTGTTTGATCTCAAATAGCAGTACGGCTGTTTTATAAGTTATTTGATTACCATGCTGAATGCAGATTCTTTGCCGACCGCTTTTGGCAAAGAATCTGCCAAATGCATACAAGTAGTAGTATGGTATGATGTATTGCTTTTATTGTCATAATGTCAACTTAAAAGCTCCGTCATTATGCTAGGGTGCCAATCTGTTTTTTACCCAGTTTTCTGTGTTTTCCAGGGTATAGACTATTCGGTCATGAAGACGGGACTGTCTCCCTTGCCAAAACTCCACTCGATCAGGAACCACACGATAACCACCCCAGTGAGGAGGACGGCTCAGAGGTTCGTGTGCGAATCGCTCCAGCATCTTCTTTTCTTCAGATTCCAGAAAATTCCGATCAGGAATCTGTTGACTTTGAGGGGAAGCCCAAGCACCGATTTGGCTTCCTTTTGGTCTGGAAAGGAAGTACTGGTCCGACAGGGCTTCACTTACTTTCTCTACTTTACCTTCTATCCGAACCTGACGCTGAAGTTCAGGCCAGAAAAAGGTTAGCGCAGCAACATTGTTTTGGGCCAGCTCAAGCCCTTTATTACTAGCATAGTTTGTGTAAAAAACGAAACCCGAATCGATCCCTTTTAACAGTACTATTCTGGCGCTTGGCCTGTTTTCAGCACTGACTGTGGCCACATTCATGGCATTGGGTTCATTTACTTTTGCACTTATAGCTTCATCAAGCCATATCTGAAATTGATCCAAAGGTGATAATTCCAGCTTATTGACATCTAAAGACTTAAGTAAATACTCGGTTCTAATCGATGCTATATCCATAATAAAATCAGAATATTATAATCATAAAAGTACTATTACTAATTGCATTTATGAAATTTTGACCTATATTAAAAGTTGAATACCATGAATATTTTGATGGAAGAAAAAAAGCACATAAATCCCAAATCTGGACATTTGCTAATATCAGAGCCGTTTTTACAAGATGAGAATTTTGTAAGGTCTGTTGTGTTGTTATGCGAGAGCAATGAAAATGGATCCTTTGGCCTTGTATTGAACAAACTATCCATTCTGCGGATTAAGGATTTATTGGATGAACTTGATTTTTTGGATATGGAGGTGTTTGTAGGTGGACCTGTGGAGCAAAATACACTCCATTTTATTTATTGGGGAGAAGCAGTCATTGAAGGCAGCGTACAGCTGGCAAAGGATTTATATTGGGGAGGAAATTTTGAGGAGTTTGTAATGAAATATAAATCCGGTCAGATAAACTTAGACCATTTTCGGTTTTTCATTGGGTATTCCGGATGGTCCAGTGGCCAGCTAGAGGAGGAATTGGCGGAGAAGACTTGGATAATATGTGAAGATACTGATGCGGAGGCTATTTTTACCTCTGCACCAGATGATCTTTGGAGGGTGGCGTTGAGGAATATGGGTGGTGATTTCCAAGTGTTGGCAAATTATCCTATTGACCCAAGATTAAATTAAATTATTTATTACTTTTGTTTATAGCATATTTGGAAAGAAGTACTCATAGGATATTATGGAGAACGATAAAGAAATATCAGAAGAAAACAAGGTGACCCAACAGCAGGTAGAAAATACTGATTCGGGTAATCAGCAGGAATCGAAAAGTGAATCGAGTCAAGATGGGGAGGAGGAGCATCATGATCAAGATGATCATCAGGAAGAGGAGCATCATGTAGATTACGGAAATTTCAGTAAGAAACAGCTGCTATCAGCACTTAAAGAGTTGATAGAAAAGGGTAAATATATTAAGGAAGATCATGTCGCCAACGATATCAAAACTCATTTTGAAGAAGATCACTTCAATAAGGAAAAAGAAGAAGCGCTAAAGAGTTTTATAAATGATGGTGGCGCTGAAGATGACTTCTTCTATAAGCAGAGTGAAGATGATAAGATGTTCTTTGCGCTGTACGGGGAGTTTAAAAACCGCAGGAGCTCTCAAATAAAAGAACAGGAGGAGGCAAAAGAGAAGAACTTATATGCCAAGAACCAAATCCTGGAAAGACTTAGAGAGCTAGTGGATGGAGAAGAAACCACGCACAGCATAAGCACCATAAAAGAAATCCAACAGGAATGGAAAAATATCGGCCCAGTTCCTGGTGCGCAAAATAAAAATCTTTGGGCGTCTTATAATGCCCTAATGGATCGCTTCTATGACAATAGGAGTATTTACTTTGAATTAAAAGAGCTCGACAGGAAGAAAAATCTGGAAGGTAAACTGGAGCTATGCGATAAAGCGGAAGCCCTGGATAAGGAGGAAGATTTAAGAACAGCCATAAGGGCCTTAAATGAACTTCATGATGAATTCAAACACATCGGCCCAGTACCCAGAGAAGAGCAGGAGATTGTATGGCAGCGTTTTAAGGCTGCTTCAGATGCGATTTATGCCAAGAGAAAGGCCTATTACGAGAGCCAGAAAGAAGTCTTTAAGGAAAATCAAACAAAGAAAGAGGCATTGATAGAAAAACTTGATGCTTTTAAGGACTTCAAGGCCAATCGCATCAAGGAATGGAATGTCAAAACCAAGGAAATCCTAGCGATCCAAAAGGAATGGGAGGCCATTGGTCCAGTGCCCAGAGAGTGTGGTAGAGAGATCAACAGGGGCTTTTGGGGTGCCTTCAAACAATTTTTCCATAACAAAAACCTATTCTTTAAAGAACTTGATGAAATCAGAAGGATCAACAAAGAGAAAGCTGAGGAACTCATCAAAGTAGCAGAATCGCTAAAGGACAGTACAGACTGGCAGAACACTTCCAATGCCCTTATTAAGCTTCAGCAAGACTGGAAAAAGCTCGGGCCAACACCAGAGAAGGTCCGCGATGATCTTTATAAGAGATTTAAAACAGCCTGTGATACGTTTTTTGATAGCAGGAGGGAGGCCAATAAAGAAATCAATAAGGAATTCGATAAGAATTTAGAGCTTAAGGAAGCTGTTTGTGAAAAGATAAAAGCACTACCTGAGGGTGATGAATTTACCGTAGAAAACCTCGAAAAGCTTGTAGCAGAGTATAATGCTGTTGGTTTTGTTCCCCGTAAAAATATCAAGGAAATAGCCGGTAAATTTAATGAGGCGGTGGAAACTTGTGTGAAAAAACTGGATACTGATGGAGAGAACAGGGAAGAGTTCTTGTTCAGGTTAAACCTTAATAAAATCCAAGGTGATCCTAACAGTGATCGAGTATTCAATAAGAAGGAACATGGTATCAGGAAGCAGATTTCTGATCTCGAAAACAATATTACACTTTGGAAAAATAACCTTGAGTTCTTTGCCTCTTCCAGGACCGCGGATAAATTAAAAAATCAGTTTGATGAAAAAATTGAAAAAGCGGAAGAAGAAATCGATAAGCTGAAGAAAAAACTGTCTATTCTGAGAGAGTTTTAGGTGAGTTTTTTCTTACTAGAATTTAGGGGTGGCTGATTTATATCAGCCACTTTTTTTTAAGGTATTTTACGATCTGTTAACATTGGAACAAGCGGAGAAGTTGGGGGATGGGTATACCTGTTAAGCGTCAGTTAGAGCTGAAGCTATTTTATATGGAACGCAGATAACGCTGATCCGCCCCGGTTGGGCAGATTTTCGCTGATTTTTTAAAATTTGAAAGCCAAGAGGAGATAAATCAAGACTTGAAATGGCGATATATCCATAACCCTGGGCAACGCCTATGGTAAACAGTCTAGCAAACCGATTTAGGTTTTGGTATCGATTACCTGACCAATGCCCACAAATTTACACTAAAACCCGATCCACGCCAATGGAGGATTATTCCCATAATCAACGGACCAAGCAATATCTCTGGGGAAGGAGAGATTTCCAGGTGGTTTTGGTAAGCATATTTCGCTTTAATATAGCAATAGGAATGCGTGCTCCAGTATGAAAAAAAACAGCGCAAACCTTATTAATCTGCACCGTCTGCTTGCTATCGAAGCCAATCCTAATCCCTCCAACTTTTTCGCTTGACCGGATCAAGCAATATTTCTGGAAGATGAGAGATTTCCAGGTGGTTTTGGTAAGCATATTTCGCTTTAATTTAGCAATAGGAATGCGTGCTCCAGTATGAAAAAAACAGCGCAAATCTTATTAATCTGCATCATCTGCGTGCTATCGAAACCAACCTTAATCCCCTCAACTTTTCCGCTTGATCCGCTTGACCCTATATCCAGTTTTAAGATATAATCCATAAAAAAAGGCAACCAAATATTGGTTGCCTTGAGCCTCCTGTCGGGATCGAACCAACGACCTACTGATTACAAGTCAGTTGCTCTACCAGCTGAGCTAAGGAGGCATTTTTTAATCATAAATTATTTTTAGCGTTATGGCTTTTCCATAATTACTTGAGCCTCCTGTCGGGATCGAACCAACGACCTACTGATTACAAGTCAGTTGCTCTACCAGCTGAGCTAAGGAGGCGTTTATTCTAAAATAAAATGCAGACCAAGTTTTTTGCTATGAAATTCTCTGCTTATCAATCCATTTTAGATGGAAATATCGAGGCTTTTCCCCGTATTGCGAGTGCAAATATATATGGATACGATTACCTTCCCAAACGATTTTAAGAAAAAAATGAAGAAAGTGCCTTATCTTGTTAAGCGCTAGATATTTAAAATATCTTGTCCTCCAGCTTGTCTACATAATCCTTAAGGAAGGGTACAGAGACGGAAACAATAAATTGCCAGCGGTCCCAGAGCATCCTTCCGTCATTCGCAATATCCACTACGGAAGGATCATTATCTGAGGGGAAATTGATGGGCTTATCAAAATCCGTTTGACCACTTGTGTGGGTAGCTCCCAACGTAAATTCAGCCCCTTTAAATTTCAGCAATACACCGCCTGCCACATGATAAAAATTGGCATCAAAGGATAAATTAGTAGCCGTGGACTCTTGGGTGACGAAGCTTACGGTATTGTCTGCTGCAGCATTAAAGTCAGTACTGAATCCACCGTAAAAGCTCACTTTTTTATTCAGAAACCACTCCACACCGATGCCAGCATTGGCGATGCTCTTACGGCTGTCCATAAGGGTAAAATAGATAGTAGAGTCCGGTTTGCTTTGCATCCCATGTGGGGAAGCCTCTAGGATGTTGTATTGGCTGATTTTTCCAAAATATTCCCCACTGAAATGGATGACTTTATTTTCGGCAATATGGTAACTGGCACCCAGTCCAATGGATAAGGGAGATTTAAGGTTTACTTCCAAGTCACTCTGGTAACTATTGGCATAAATATCTTCAATGCCACTTTCATCTGGTGCAGCAAAGTACAGGTTGTAACTGTAGTCTCCTGATCCGAATATATGTGCCCTGGGTGTGGTAATGGTCATGCCAAAATCCATCCTTTCGGTGGAATAGGCGGCGCCCAGTTTGGCCAGAATGCCATAACTCTGGAATGAATATGCACGGTTATAATTATACTTGCTGATATCATTATTTATATCCAATGCAGTCATGTCAAACATGTTTCCCTTCGAAGCTTCTGCCCTTGAACCGAACAAAGAGACCCCGATACTAAAATTATCCTTGAGCGTATAGGCCCAGCTTCCCCCAAACCAATGGTCTTTTAGGTTATTGGTCACTTTCAATTCCCCTTCGAATAGTTCATCTCCCGGGACATTTGGCAAGATGTTCCGGGTTACCTCATCCCGATACGAAAAGCCAAAATCGCTATTGTACCGCAATAATATGGCGTAGGCAAAAGTGGATCTTGAGTCTCCTTTCATATCCACGGTTCCTGCAGCTAGGGAAGGAGCTCCACCAAAGGACGATTGTGTTAAGTCCTTTCTATTGCCAATCGCATCCTCTATTTTGTATGCGTTTAATTCATAGACATCGGCACTGATGATAAAGGCAGGATTGTCTGTAATGGCCAGTCTGGCGGGATTATAATATACCGCCCCCAAATCCGTGACCCCTCCAATGACAGACCCGTTCAGCAACATGGATTCACTTCCGTAATTTCTGGTCCAATAGTGATTGCTTTGGCCAAATGCCCTGAGACAAAAAAAGCTCAACATTAGCGATGCCATTACAAATGATTTCATGCTTTGTTGGTTTGAAGAGTACCAAAAGAATTATAACCTTAAACAATAAAATTACCACTCAAACATCACAATTGTGGTTTTATTGGTCTCAATTATGTAATGATTTATAAATAATGGCGACAAAATCAACCAAGATTTATCATTACCAATCTTCAAGGTCATCATCCGTAGTAGTGTCTTGATTCGACACAATTACCGCAGCCATATGATCTTCATACTTGACGGTTGCTTTAAGCATGAATAGATTGGTTTCCAGAAGAGACTCAAAGGTGGGATTGGCGATATGTTTTGGGATCTTAAAGATTCTGGGATCTTCCTTGGTAAATGGGGGGGCTACTTTTGACCCAAATACATAGGGTACCAATGTCGTAGCATAACTTACACCGATTTTATCCACCCTAAATTCTTCAAAATAATGCCTTAATCGTGAGTTGATCGCTTCAAAAAATGCGAGGGTTTCAGCTAATCGTACTCGTGATCCAGCCCTGGATTTACCTTTTGTCTTGAGGTGTTTGATTTGGCTTTTTCCTTGTTTCTTACGGACCATATAGGCCCTGAAAACCTTATGGTCAATGTTTTCTCCGTTTTCAAAGTAACCAACAGCCGCTATTCCTGATCGTATGATGAGAAGAATATAATTGGTTTCTTCCAGCTGGTTTAGAGACATCTTTTCGGGAGAGTTCCAGAATATGGGGAGCCTCATCTGCACGCATTTCTGTGTGTCTTTATAAAAATACAAGGTGTTTTTCCCGTTATCAAACACTACTTCATCTACCAATGATGTTAACTTTTCGACCAAAACTTGACAATCTGTTGCTGAGATCAACTTTTCATTCATGGAGAGGAAATTTCCGTTTCTGTGTATGCTTATCAAATAACCAATTATCTTTGTCAAAGTACCGAAAAAAATAAGAAACATGGCTCAAGATATTGACTTATTGATCCAAAAAATGTGTGATAAGCAGGAAGAGGAAGCGTTTAACTACGCGGATCAACTTGCTGAAATTGGAGGAAAGGAAGTGCTGGAGAGATTGGTGGAAGTGCTGAAAGGTGAGGATATGGAAAGTGCCTACTTGGCAGCTAGAGGCTTAGCGGCCATGGAGAATAACGACGCAGCACTCGATCCGCTGCTCGAAGTGATCCATGATAAGCAAAACAAAATGCGCAATGGTACCTTCGTCCAATCCTTGGAAGGGTTTGACTTAAGTGACAAATTCGTGGATATCCTTCGTGTTTATCTTTTTGGTAATTTTAAAGCATCACTGCTGGCGAAGGAATATCTTGACTATACTGAATTTGAGATTACTCCACGGGTCATTCGCAAAGCGGAAAAGCACTGGAAACATTTTCAGAACAACAGTGCAAACGATCAGGAATATGATATCAAAAAACAAGAAATCGAGGAAATTTTGGGTGAAATGAGGGGGATGTTTGACGAATAGTCAATAGGATTTCTTCTGGCACCTAGGGCTGTTAGGCAATAAGTCTTCGAGGGATGTTTGTGAATTGGCAGAAAAGATAGTTAAATTATACTCCATCCTAATCCAATCGCTATGAAATCATTGCTAATTAGTTGTTTTGTCCTTGCAATAAATTTACCGTCCTATGGCCAGCAAATCATTCCACCAAAGGATATTCAAATAAAAATGGCCGTTTTGGCGGCACCGGAAGAGAGCAGGAAAGGAGCCATGGTATATGGTTATGGAGCTGAGGGCCAACTGACTGTTCTGAGAGAAGGGGAAAATGAAATGATCTGCACAGGAGATGATCCCGATAAAGACGGCTTGAATGTAGCGTGTTATCAAAAGGAACTGGAGGCATTTATGGCACGGGGAAGGGAGCTGAAAAAAGAAGGTAAAACCTTTCGGGAAATTTTTGATACTAGGGAAGAGGAGGTGAAAGAAGGGATCCTCAAAATGCCTGATAATGGCGCTACCCTTTATGTATTTTCTGCAGATGAAAAGGATGTGAACTGGAGCAATGGCGAGGTGGAAAATGGGAGCTTTAGGTATGTGGTTTATATTCCTTATGCTACACGAGAAAGTACAGGGCTTCCCCTTAGACCCGAAGCACCCGGCATGCCTTGGATTATGGATCCTGGGACACACCGGGCGCATATTATGATCACCCCTCCCAAGGAATAGGGCAGTCCTATCTTTAGGGATCGATTCTATTCTTACAACTCAGAATATTTTGCCGGTTTTAGGAGTGTAATATCGATGTGGGAGACATTGTTTTGATAGTGTTTATCATCCCTGAGTGTTATCCAGGCCTCATCACTTCCAAAGGCCTTCCAAGCGGCTTTTTCAGCTGTAATGTTGTCAAAGGAGGTCATGTACATGAGATTGGGCATCTTGGAGCCTGCGATGACTTCTCCGTAAAAAACCGCATTGAATCCCAAGCGATCAAAAATAGTGATTTCTCCACTGTTAAACATGTCCACCTTATTGTGAAATAACTGTTCTGTAGGACTTTCATAACTTCTGAGCTCATAGATTCTTTGGCTTTTTTTACCGTTTAGTTTTGGGACATCGTAATGGGGCATACCGCTAAAGGCCTTTAAAAGTATCGTTTCTATTCTATCATAAGGGGCTTCGTCATGTGACGCTTTTTGATAGGAGCCGGCATGGGGCAAGTCGACTAAATGGAAGGTAGAAGCGATCTCTATATAATTTTCTGCCGATTGATAGGGCGTGAAGACATATATACGCTTGCCTGCTAGACTATCCCTGTCCAATGGCTTATAGACCCCAATGTGCGCGATCCCCTTCTTGTGCATTGCTGGAATATAAGCTTCTTCCAGAAACTGATCGATAGCAGTTTCTTGTGAGGTGGTGCTGACATGATAGATCTTGATCTCAAAAACATCTCTAGTCTGTCCATATCCCCATTTTATGGAGACAAAAACGAATAACACTAAGATATAAGTAAATCTATTTTTCATAGTTGGGTGGTTTTGGTTACTGATCTGAAGCTCCCTAAGATACGGAGTAATGGAGGACTGATGGAAACAATATAGCCTCTTTGTTGACTATTGGTAAAAAATAAAGTTGGATAAAGCGAAAAATTAAAGGCAAATACAGGATCAATCAATATTTATGAGGGCGGGGGAAGATTTATATTCATTAGGTATGTCGCCACGATGTCGCCAAGACACGAGGTGTTTTGTAGGCGGATTCCAAATTTCATGGAAAACAAACAGCTTTGGGTCTTAGAATCTTTGTGGCAAAAAAACAAAAAAGAAATCCTATTGAAATAAAGGGATTCATGCCCTCAACTTTTTCGCACATTTTGAGGACCAAGCAATATTTCTGGAAGATGAGAGATTTCCAGGTGGTTTTGGTAAGCATATTTCTCTTTAATTTAGCAATAGTAATGTGTAGATTATAAAATCAGTATAAATCCGTCATACGAATGCAGAGCAACGGAGTGAAGCAATCTCGTTTTCTTAGTACGGGATTGCCACGTTCCCGATAGCTCGGGACAGGCTATACTTCCTCGCTATGACGGTATTTTAAATCGCGTTTATTATAAAAAATCAGCGTAAATCTTATTTATCTGCGTGCTATCGAAACCAACCCTAATCCCCCCAACTTTTCCGCTTGATCGCAAATATAAGTCGATTATGGAAGTTTAATCCTATTGTGTCTTATGTGGTTAATGCTAAACGATTCACCTGAAGTATGTGATGATCCAAAAAAAAGATAAAATACTAGAGTACAAAAAAAGCCCGATCACCTAAAGTGTGGGCCTGATATGGTGGGAAATTTTTTAGTCAGTTGATGCAGATCCTGTGTCTTTCTTCTTCTTGTCTTTCTCTTGAGGTGGCTCTGGTGGTGTATCTGAAATGTTTCCAAATTCATCTACATAAGCGATCATATCCTCAAGTTTGCCGCTACTTTCTTGTTTCTTTTTCTCTAAGCGGTTCTCCAATTTTTCTTTTTTCTTCTTCGCTTTTCGGTCTGCTTTCTGCTTTTTAATAAAACTATTGTTCGATCTTGCCATAAATGATAGTTAGTTCCGACATACAAGCTCCAACACCTATATTCAAACCTTTAACAAAATCATTAGACAGATAAACGAATTAATCCCTTAATATTCAGTCATGTAGAAATTTGGAAATGGCTTTAATGATAATAGGAGGTGAATCGACTTGCTTACTTCTGGACAAAGGTCACTAAAAAAGCCCAGTATAACTAACTTCGCATTGGTTATTTTCGTTTTACGCCCCTTACGGCCTCTGCACTAAATGGATCATCCGGCCAGTAGTGTTTGGGATAGCGCCGCTTTAATTCTTTTTTCACTTCAAAGTAGGCATTTTTCCAAAAACTACGTAAATCTGTTGTGACTTGGACAGGTTTAAAGCCTGGCGAGAGTAGGTGGATCAGGACGCCTTGTTTGCCGTCGTTAATTTTGGGTGTGTCCAATAATCCGAAAAGCTCCTGAAGCCTCACCGCTAGGATAGGTGGTTCTCCATCAGGTTGATAGCGTAGCTTTATGTTTGATCCACTTGGAACTTCCAGCCGTGAGGGTGCCAGTTTTTCCAATTGTTGCTGCAAGTCATAGTCCATGCTGTATTGGAGGATTTCCAAAAGATCAAGCTTTCCAAGTGCGTCTGCTGAGGTTATTTGCTCGAGGTAAGGAGCGATCCAGTTGGTGTTAGCGAGCAGTGTGTCGGTAGATACATCCGGCCAATCTCCTGCTGCCTGCCATTTTATGAGGCTCATTACCCGGTTTTGCCATTGCTGTACAGTTTCATTGAAGTCCAATAAGCGGTGTCCGTCCTGTTGGATGGCTCTTGTGATGGCGTGGATTTTTTGGGTGTCACTTATCGATGTGATTGGTTTGGATTGGAGCACAATATGTCCGACTCTCCATTGCTTTTCGGCCACCAATTCTCCAATTCTAAAATCCCAATCAACAATTTCAACTTCCTTGACCAGTGGTGCCAAGTCTGTGGGATTTAATGGAGCGGCCATAAAGATTTTTCCCATGCCATCACGAGCATCCACATGGGCGACACTGAGCCAGGCTTCATGGGCCAAATCATCTTTGTGATGCATACTGGCGATTTTGCCATTGGTCATCTTAAACTGGGCATTATTGCCCGGCCGGGCATGCGCAATACGTTCTGGATAGGCATAGGTAAGGATTAGCCCGCTTTCATATGGATCAAAGGGCGCATTGTCCTCCTGGATGTCAAATAACCTTCTGTAATTACTGGCTACTTTCTCTAATCGTTCAAAGCCCCTGCCTTGCTTGTTGGAAGCCCTGTGCCTGCGTAATTTTTCCAGTCTCAGATTGATGTCAGTTCCTGAGTTTTGGGGAAGCGGGTCCTTTTCTTCCAAAACAGCAGCTATATCCGTCGCTAACGAAAGGTTTTCATCTTCCTGCGCTTTAAGAAGCATGTGGGCAATGCGGGGATGACACGGCAATTTCCGCAGGGCTTCTCCATGGGGAGTGAGTTTTTGGTCTGTGATGGCTCCCAGCTGTTCGAGCAATTCTTGGGCCTGGGAAAGGGCTCCTGATGGAGGAGGGGTAAGCCAGGTCATGTTGGGAATATCCTTAATGCCCCACTGTACCAAATCCAGACAAAGAGAAGCTAAGTCAGCTTCCATGATTTCTGGGATGCGGAATGGTAACAGCCGGTCATCCGTCGCTTTGGTCCATAGCTTGTAGGAAGTGCCGGGGCCAAGCCTTCCGGCTCTTCCTGCGCGTTGGTCAGCAGCATCTTTGGATATTTTTATGGTTTCGAGTTTGGATAGTCCTGACTTTGGGTCAAATCGTGAAGTTCTGCTAAAACCAGCATCTATCACGATGCTGATGCCTTCAATGGTCAGACTGGTTTCTGCGATGGAAGTGGCAAGGACCACTTTTCGTTTTCCCTCGGGGTGGGGCAGAATGGCTTGTTGCTGTTTTTGGGGGCTGAGTTGGCCGAATAGTGGAAACACCTTGACTTGCGGTAACATATGCTGTACCAATTCCTGGGTTTTTAATATTTCTCGCTGACCGGGCAGGAAGGCCAAAATGTCTCCGGTCTTTTCTTTTGAGGCTTGTTTTATCATCTGTGCCATTTGCTCGGGTAGTGTCCAGAGATCGGCATCTTGGGTATGGATGATCTCCACAGGGTATTGGCGTCCGAGACTTTCTACAATAGGGGCTTGCAAGAGTGCCGAAAGCTGTGGCATATCCAAAGTAGCAGACATGACCATGATTTTCAGATCGGGACGAAGTATTTGCTGAACTTCTCGACAGAGAGCCATTGCAACATCCGCATGGATGTTTCGTTCATGAAATTCGTCAAAAATCACCAAACCCACCTCTTCCAATGCATTGTCATGATGGATCATGCGGGTCATGATACCTTCGGTCAGTACTTCTATTTGTGTATTTTTCGTGGCTTTGTTTTCAAAACGAATACGATACCCTACGTGTAGGCCAACAGGCTCTTCCAGTAAGCTGGCCATTCTGGAGGCAATAGATTTGGCAGCAAGCCTCCGTGGTTCCAGCATGAGGATTTTTTTACCTTGCAGCCATGTTTCTTCCATCAGGGCTAGAGGAACCAATGTACTTTTACCTGCTCCAGGAGGGGCATGGAGGATGAGGGTATTGTTTTTTGCTAACTGTTGTTTTACCTGCGGGAGAATTTCCACGACAGGTAAGTTGGTTTTAGAGGGATCGAAAGGCACGTGATACATTGTTTATCCTCCAAAGGTAAGTTGCAGCGGCGGTTTATTCAACCTAGACTAAAAGTAAAAGGCTGTTTCTAAAACGTACTTTCCTCTGACTGGTAGAAGGAAGGAAACGTTCGAAACAGCCTTTTCTATAAATGGGTCTTTCTGATCAGGGTTACTCGATATGTGCTTTCCCTTTGCCGTATTCCCAACGGACTTCGAATCCATCGTCCACTACTTCATAAACGAGTTGTTCTTCCATAGTTGACGATTCCTGTGACGGCACGGTCACGCGAAGAACATCTTTGGATTCATCATAATCATATGCGCCCCACTGTTTGGCTACACTATTGAAAATAAACACCGATTCCGTTTCTCCTGCGATGATGAAGAAACTGTACTTACCTGCTGGCAATGTTTCTCCTTCAATCTTGATGTCTTTATCGGTTTCAAAGGTAGTGGCATCGTTGGCACCAGCTCTCCATACTTCGCCAAAAGGCACCAAATCACCCCAGATAACTCTTCCTTTGACGCTGGGGGCATGGTAGTTGATGGTGATGTTGGCACCATTGATTTCACCAGTGGCGGTGGCTGGAGGACTTTTAGGCTTTTCATCTTGACCAAATGCGGCTGCACTAAACAAGAGTGCAAAAACGAGCAAAAAACTGCATCGTGTGATATTAGGTTTTTTCATGGTTATATAATTTTATCCTTGAATATACCTAAAAACTGCTGGAAAAACATTGGCTTGGAAAAAGATTTGTTAAGTACTTAGTTTTGAGAAAGGAGTATTCAGTAGCTAATGTAACTTATTACGAATTACCAGTTACTTTACAACCCTCAAACGCTGTATCCTTCAATATTTAAACCTTTATCCTTTACAATAGTCCAGCCCTTAAAGCTTCTCACTAAGCGATCACCCCAGAACCGATGCTCTCTTCACCATCGTACCACGCCACAAACTGTCCTGCGGCGATTCCTTTTTGAGGTTTATCGAACAGGACATAGAGTCCGTTTTCTTTCATGATCAATGTGGCTCCGCTTAAGGGTTGTCTATAACGAATTCTGGCCAAGTACTTTCTTGATTGACCAGGAGTCAGTTTGAGGTCTTCTCTGATCCAGTGTACATCCTCCGCTGGTACAAAAAGACCATTTCTGAGCAGCCCAGGGTGATCCTCACCCAATCCTGTGTAGATGATATTTTCGTCGGTGTTGGTTTCAATCACAAATAGCGGCTTGCCCGTGCCACCTACATTTAGGCCCTTTCGCTGTCCCACCGTGAAGTAGTGGGCGCCATTATGATCTGCTACTTTCTTGCCTTGGCTGGTTTGGTGCTTGACCGGAAGGCATATTTGATCCAGCACTTCCTGGTCCAGCTCATCGGACTCCAAACCAGTTGGGATTTGCTGCTTTTGGTAAATGGCCAAGTCATCTGGAATGATGATAATATCTCCCTTTTTGGGTTTGAGCTGCTGCTGTAAAAAATCAGGCAGTCTTACTTTGCCGATAAAGCAAAGGCCTTGGCTGTCCTTTTTGTCAGCAGTGATCAGATCCTGCTCTTTGGCAATTTTTCGAACTTCGGATTTTTGTAAATGTCCGATGGGGAAAAGTGCCTTTGCCAATTGATCTTGACTAAGCTGGCAGAGGAAGTAGCTTTGGTCTTTATTGTTGTCGGCACCAGCGAGCAGTTGGTATACTGCCTTTCCTTCCATTTGGGTTTCTCCTTTTTGGCAATAATGCCCAGTGGCCACGAAATCAGCTTTCAGCTTTTTGGCAGCCTTCAGGAAGATATCAAACTTAATTTCCCTATTGCAGAGCACATCGGGATTTGGGGTCCGGCCAGCTTTATATTCAGCAAACATATAGTCCACGATCCGCTCCCTGTATTCCTCACTCAGATCAATGGCCTGAAATGGAATGCCCAGTTTTTCGGCTACCAGCATGGCGTCTGTACTGTCTTCCATCCATGGACATTCGTTTGAAATGGTGACCGATTCATCGTGCCAATTTTTCATAAACATGCCGATGACTTCATAGCCTTGCTCTTGTAAAAGGTAAGCGGCTACAGAACTGTCCACGCCTCCCGAAAGGCCGACGACGACTCTTTTTTTTGTGCTCATGGTATTTACGTTTTCATGGGGTCAAGGCCCATGAGGTGTTGTATATGCGTTTTCTCAATTTAGAAAAAAACTGCTCATGGTAGCATTAACCCTTATGATATGGGGTTAAGTTCCAACAGCTTTCCAAATTTAGCCAATTTCCATAAGTTAAAGTAATGGGAAGAGGGATATTGCTTTTGTCTTTACACAGTTGATAGTGTGTCAATGATTTAACCAAAGAGGCAAGAAAAAAGGTGGCGTTTCTTTAACGTCACCTTTTTAATTTAATTAGAGCATTGTTTACATATTTCTTGGACTCTATTTGTTTTCCTCCTGTTCAGTGAACAGGAATTTCTTTAGGTTCTCTACGGATTCTCCAGTTTTTTGCTGCAGTTTGCCAAGCAACTGATCTTCCTGACCTTCTGCATACATAAGATCATCATCGGTAATTTCCCCGTATTTGGATTTTAATTTACCTTTCAGTTCATTCCAATTTCCTTTTAATTTCAAATTTTTAGCCATTTTTATATTGGTTTAGGTTAAAATAATTCGTGTAATTAATAGCGTCCAGTCAGGTTAATTTGACCTTAGTGCTTTGATCAATTGTTCCTTATCCATTTTGCTTCTTCCTTGGATGTCCACTTTTTGAGCCTGATCATACAGCTCTTCTTTGGTCCATTCTTCATAGGGTTTAGATTTGCCCCCTTTCTTGCCAGCATCTGGAGTATTGGCTATTCTAGCAGCTTTGCTTTTACTCATTCCTTGATCTCTTAGCGCTTCATATTGTTCATCATTCTTAATATGCGGGCCGTGGTTTTTGCTCATGGTATTTACTTGTTGGTTCACTTTGTTAAAGTGCAAATAGCGTACCATTTAGATTGGATAAATATTAAAAAATCCATAAAAAACACTGCATCGTGTTTTTTATGGATATTGAAAAAGAATCCATTTTAATTGGGGGATTTGCGGGATATTATATAGGTAGCAGAAAGCCGGTTATTATGATTCCTCTGCTGATGGACATTTACATTAAATCATCACTATGAACCAATAAATAGTGTCTATCATATGGATGGTTTAGCGAGTTCTGACTTTATACATGTTCGAACTTAGTGTTTTTCTATATTAACTAGTAAAAATAACGAGCATATGTGTCGGCACTATGGTTGTTATATTGACCCGCTGTAATTTATATGGAGCCTTATAATCCTGGATATTTAAACCCCAAGTCAATGCCGTTTAGAAAAGAAGAAAGTGACAAAGCTCAATTTAAGTAAGAGATTTCTTCCCTATGTATCGGAATTAGGATAGCCTGGCCTGCTTGACTATAGGGGACATACGTTAACTAAACGGTATTGAATGCCGAATATGCATTAGCCGATCTATTACGACCTTAAACTGCCTCAAAATCAGTCGATACACTGATGTTTTCGATTCTATCTGGCGGGCATGCAGGGACATCATCCGCCTCAGCGGATGTCTCAATCTCCAAACAGCCCTTGGAAGATGTAGGTTTACTTTCTTATAACGGAGAGCGAAATATATCACAGCTTTCGTCTATTCCGTTGCCTATTTTACCAGTATTTGGATAGGGTTAGAACTGAATTAAATTGCTTAGGCAGAAGATATTCACCTTCTCCAAAAGGTTCTTTGGGATTCCCACTTTCTTTAATTATGGCTTGGCTGATGGTATTTACGAGCTCTCGAAATACATCAGGGTCGGAATTGAAAAGGTAAAAACCAAACGAGGTCTCTCCCTTGACCAGTTTCAACTATCTGTGGAATTAGAAGATTATCCAAAGCTGAAAACTGGGGAAAGTCCATTGAAGTTAGTTTATTCGCTCCTTTCTTGCTTAAACACCATCTTGTTTAAAACAACAGGAGCGTCTGTATCAAAATCCACCACAAAAAATTTGTCGACTACATTAATGGGCATTTCCAATTCAACATCTTTTCCATCTACAACAATTTCTTTTGAAGCTCCGTCGGTAGATTTTTGTGTTATTTTTACACGCGCTTTGGATGTATTCATCGTGCTCAAATACAGATGCAAAGTGCCTTTAAGTGTTTTGCTGAAATCAAAATCTACAAAAGGTTTATAATCGAAACTATAAGTAGATTCGATAACCACACCGCAAAATTGGTCTTCACATTTTTGCTTATTTTCATATTCAACAAGCTTTGTTTCATAATTTCCGAGACATTGAGAAAGGTGACCGTTTTTGTCAAAATAGAATGTATGTTTACCAGGATCTTTTGCCAGAAAATCGTGTTTCGTCTCTCCGAAGATATAAGTGATTTCTTTTAAGCCCAGCGATTGTTTCAATGCGGTCATTTGCGGTAGCCAACGTGTGTTTAATGAATACAGCATCCCCTTTCCGCCGGCACTTGTTTCTGTGCTCCGAATTGCGTCCGAAAAATGGTTGATTACCTTTTCAGGGTTAATTCCATCTGCAAGCCGTGTTGCCGTTGCGATATCTTTGTCTTTGATGGCAGCATTGGCTTTTTCAAAATCAGAATGGGCTTCGTAAAAAGACCGGATAAATTTGTCATAATTCAAATGAAAAGAGACTAAATCTCCAGCGTAAGCATTCAAATGACTTTTGTCAATCTTTTGCAACTGGTCAATTCTCTGTGAGCAATCGGCTATTACTTTCTCAACCTCCAACAGCTTTCTGTCGATTAAATTATTGCTTGTTTCTCTTCCGAACATAGGCGCATCTTTCATCCAGTTTGTTAGAAATTTGGCAAACAACACACTATCTGATGTATTGATGACGGCATTGCTATAATCTGATAATGTTGATTCCAGCTTTTTGTTTTTTGATTGCTGCCACAGTTGCTGCATCGTGTTTTTGAAATAATAATCCTGCGGGCGCGTCAGCCAATGGATGATTGCGAAATCTTTAATCTCCATTTTTTCGAAAACATCAGCAAGATTTTCGAAAGGACGATAAGGGCGGCCAACATAAGAAAAATCATCATGATGGCTCCATAAGATGGGAATCACGCGTCTTTGCTGGCTTACCGTACTAATTTGTTCTCGAATTTCTTCCTTGCCAAACTCAATTCTAAAATCCAGCGGAATAAAAGGAATGCTCTTATCGGCGACACGATGCAAAGGACCCATAAAATCGAAGCTCCAACTACCGGTGGATAGTTTGATATGTTCTTTGCCCAAATCTTTTAATAGGCGTTGATAAGTGTCCAGCATTTTTGACCAGGCAAAAACCACATGGTTAAAAGCGGTATTTTCCTTCTCGTCGGGGAAAGCCTGTTCGAATTCCTTTTGCCAGGTTTCAGGCATATCATCTTTTCGTATCAGTCCCCAAATAATACCGTATTTACCTGTATGCGCTCTATTCCACAAGGCATATTCGTCTATCTGCGGGTAGTCATCCAGTATTTGTTTCAACTGCGCTTTATAATATTCGTAGCCCTCTTTGGTATCCGGATTAGCCACCACATATTTGCCTTTCTCAATTTTAATCAATGCATGCTCGGGCAGGGTTTTTAAAATGTTTTGCGGATTTGCAGGTTCGGAATCTACATCATAGGCCAATATGATTTTCATCCCCCATTGATGGGCATAATCAAACACCTGCTGCATCAACTCTTTAGCTGTTGTATATCGCTGATCATCAGTTACTTTAGCAGCTTCAGGTGCAAATACTTTATCAGTATACAGGCTTTCGGCCCCTATTATATTTCTTACATCATTTGCGTGTTGGGTACCCCAGTCGCGGCCTTTGTTGGTCGATGACATATAACCGATCGTTTTTTCCAAACCGTTGTAGGTAAACTTGATCATCGGATTATTTCCATAAGCATGAATCATGATGGTATTGTAGCGCAGCTTGCTTGCTTGACGTATGTATTTTTGCCAGTCTGCCAGCTCCCAGCCAGAGCAACCGCTCAGGAAATTGTGCCAGTTGAAAACAATTCGTTTTTGGGTTAGCGGTACATCGCATATATTAATTTCAGGAATGGTGAAAGAAGTGTTTTTATATACAGGAACAAATTCGTCGCTTAATTGAAAGTAACAACCCCGATTTTCCAAGAATTCAAAAACTCCATACAGTAAGCCCCTTGGTTTGGCGGCCTCAATAACCACCTGGTTTTTTCTTTTGTATATACAGAAGGCTTCTGCTTTGCCATTTAAAGATTTATTGTTTTTATTAAGCTCTAAACGAAAAGTAGGCGATTTGCCTGACTTATTGACTTGCACAAACTCATCGGCCGGATACATTTGATTCAGATATTTTACTAATTCTGATGCCGCCAACTGCGCCACAGCCTCTTTTTCAGCAGCTACATACACCAATTTTTTTTGAGCGAAAACATGGCTTATCAGCGCCATGAAAAGCACAATCATAACATATTGTTTATTCACTTTTATATTCATTGAGATAATAATTTGGTTGAGGTGGTAATAATTAATCACTATGGATCAATAAAAAGTGGACATCTACTTTGTTTAATTTGTCCAGGTTTATAAGATTATTTCAATAACAACGAGGCCTAATCATCATCGTGTTCATGAGTATCATTTCGGATAATGGTAACTTTGCCATCGGTGAGACTATAAAATGCCCCTACAATTTTTATTTCACCTTTATCTTCTAAGTTATTAATTATAGAACTTCTATTTCTTATATCCTCAATGGTTTGGTATACATTATTCTTGACGACAGCGTCAAAATATTCTTTGTTTTTATCATCTCTTTCGCCGTCAATTTCTAGAATTGCAGGTTCGGCTTGGTTTAATAATACTGATACATTATCACTACCGACATCTAATTTTTTGATTGCTGATTTAACAGCACCACAGTTTTCGTGTCCCAGTACCATAAGCAGTTTAGAGCCTGCTATCCCTAAGCCATACTCCATGCTTCCAAGGAGTGCTTTGTCTTCAATGTTTCCTGCCACGCGAACAACAAAGATATCCCCAATACCCTGATCAAATATATATTCAACTGGCACACGGGAGTCAATACAGGCCAGTACTACAGCTTTGGGGTATTGTTTCTTTGTAGTTGAGCTGATTTGTTTTGGTAGGTTCCGGTTTATTTGTCGATCGGATACGAACCGTTCGTTACCCTGTAATAGATCTGTTAAAACCTCTTCAGGTGTTAATTCACGCTGCTTCTGCTCTGTCATCACTTCTATAACTTTAGCTGAAGTAGTATGTTTGTTTTCATCAATATGATTTGATTTTTGGTTGGTTTGGTTACAGCTGATGGCTCCTAGCAATAGCATCCCAATTAATAGTTTCTTTTTCATATATCTTAAGTTATATTTTTCTAAAAACCCCTCATTTCTTTTCTAACACTGAGTTGGCTATCAAGGTCAATGCACCTGAGGCCCTCCCTAAATCCATTTTTTTGATTTTACAGTGTTCATCATATGGATGGTTTAGTGAGTTCTGACTTTATACATGCTCGAACTTAGTGTAATAATTATCAAGTCAAAATTTTAATCTAAAAAACAATAAATTTCAGAATAAAAATAATTAAAACAAGTGTTTTTCAATATTTACTAGTAAAAATAACGAGTGTATGTGTCGGCATTATGGTTGTTATATTGACCCGCTGTAATTCATATGGAGCCTTATAATCCTGGATATTTATATCCGAAGTCAATGCCGTTTAGATAAGAAGAAAGTGACAAAGCTGTCATGCCGATGAAGGTGGAGTCTCTCATGCAACCCATAATGACTGATTATATAGCTCTTTCAGGTCTTCCTGACATTCGTCGGGAATTCCTGATGCATCATCCGGAATAACCACATTAAGGGTATCCAACTGCAGGGCAACCGCTTTTAAAAAAATGTTGTATAAATCACAATTTATAATTCTTCGGGATGACAAAGGCATTGTTAGAATGGCGTAGCTAGTGGAATACGCAGTCGCTCATCTAAAAGCGATTTCCCTGTATCCAACTGTGATTGAATGGATGGTGGGAGGGAGTGAAGCAATCAAATATCATCCATCCCTCTTTCTTCGATAACGGGACCTAAAAGTTTTATAGTGCTGCCGTCCCAATCAATTTTATACTCCACTTCCATCTGATCCTTTTCTGTTTCGTGTATGTTTAGACAAGCATTATAAAAAACTTTATGAAAACGTAATATCAGCTTACCAGATGTGTTTGAGACGGGTTCTATAGCCTTTTCAAATGTCGCATTTTCAGCCACGGCTCCATCCATTTTTGTGTAATAGGAAAGGAAAATTTCCAGTTCCTTTTGCTGATGGGAGAATGTTTCTCTGAGTATATGCTTTAGATCGCCTTTGATGTCATGGGAGAGCTTGAAGTTCCAGGTGTATTGCATATTCGATTAAAAAGGTAATACTTGAATTACGTAGATGGACGAGTTTAGTTGTGTGTGGTGGGAAAAAGGGAATATGGGCTCTGATTTTCCTTATTATATCCCAATTTTCCCAAAAGCATTTCATTTCCCTTATACGAGATCGCTTCACGTCACTAGTGCTTTGTTCGCGATGACTGTTTAATTATCTGGAATGGCCGAAGTCATTTTCCATGGCATTTATCTTTCTATCCTGACAACCAGTCCACCAGAGTGACTGCTGAATTCTGGGGCATACATGCATTGAATGGTGCTAATCCCATTGGAGAAGGTTCCTGCATTGTTGGCCCTTAATTCGTATTCAAAAACATACACACCTTTGTTTAGTCGTTCAAAGAAGAAATTGGTACTGGCATCACGGGTGCTTTCATAGTAGCCCAAACCATCTTGATATTTATATGCCGAAAGTACATTTACGGGTTCAAACCCCGCTGCGCGCATATCCTTCAGGTGTACAAAGTCCATATCCCTGTCCACCTTTATTTCAATGCGTACCTTGACCAGGTCACCCACTTTGATGCCTGCGTCTCCTTCGATGAGATGGAAGATTTCTCCCTGATCGGTGTTTTCTTTTACAAAGAGCTCCTTTGTGATTTGGAGAGGGGTAGCGGTGTTGTCCTGGATTTTATTGAGGTCTTCAAAATACTGCCAATAGAGCGCGCCCCAAGCAATGCCTTCTTTCTCTTGGACCAAGGTAACTTTCCCCATTTCGGAGGTGATTTGATCACCTGGCCACGATTTCTTATAGTAGCCCGTTCCAGCTTCTGGTTGGATGGTTTCGTCCGATGCGGGGGAGACATGTTGGTTTCCTATGGTTACTTGGACTGTTTCAGCAATACTTAGCCAATCCATACCTTTAAGAAGTAAGGCTTGGACAGCTGATGCAGTGGCTTTTGTGTTGCTCCATCGGTTGGTTTGTTTATGCTTGAGGAGCCATATTTTCATCTCATTTACCATATTGGTCTGCTCGGTATCGGTGTGGTCGGCTATAGGTATTTCTGCAAAAGTTCTGATCAAGAAAGCTTGGGTCTCGATGGGCGCTTGGTCCCAACGCCAGCCAGGTTTATTGGCTTTCCAATAGCGGCCAAGTTCCGAATTGTTGACGCTGTTTTCTGCCAGTGATCTTAGAATCTCCTGATCGGTATCATTTGATAACATTCGATGGCTCATCAGGGCGATCATTGCTTGTTCCTGCAGCCTCACAGTGGTCCATTGGCGAAGGGCTTGGGATTGGTAATAATTGATCGCTTCCTGAAGTGGTTTGGAGACGTTGGATGTAGGAAGTAAACTGCGTAAGTACAGGTAGTGTATTTGGATGGACTGTAGAGGATTTTCGTCGTGTAATGTATTGATCTTGGCCTGGGCGTCAGCATCATTATCGGTCTTGTTTTTTATTTGCTCCACTTGGTCTTTAAGCTTATCGTAATCTTCCAATAACTGTTCGTCCAAATACCTCTTCGCTTTGGTGATGATGGCAGTTACCTTCTCGGATTGTGCTGCTTTGACATCCATCTTTTTCAGCTCGCTTAGTCCCATGGCAATATGCTGTGTGATGTAGCGATTGGGATAGCGGCTGCCTTTAAACCAGGGAAATCCACCTGAACTCATTTGCATAGATGACAGTTTGTCGATGTTTGTTGACAGTTCATTGGTTATTTTGTTCAAGTCAAATAATAGAGCGATTCTTTGTTTCTGCTCACTTTCGGATTGGGCATCACGCAGCCAGGGTGTTTCCTGGATGATCAATGATTTTAACTCTTGGTTCTTTTCGAGGTTGCTGAGCAAGGCATCGCTGTCTTGATTTTTCCAGTTTTCAAAGACTGCTTTTATCTGAGGATGGCTGTCTACGATGTGCTTTGCCAGGGCATTGGCAAAGAAGCGGGAGTAGATTTGTTCAGCACATTCATAGGGATATTCCATCAGGTAAGGCAGTGCCTGAACAGCGTACCAAGCCGGGTTGGAGGTGACTTCTAACGTCAGTTGATGATTACTAAGGGTAGTGGATGTATTGGCGGTCATGTTTTCCAGTTTGAAGGATTTTCTTCCCTTGGTACTGATCCACATCGGGATGGTCTCGGTTACCAAGATGCGATTGGAGAGGACCGGTAGTACACTTTGCTCACCATCGGAAAAATCCCCCGCCACCGCCACTACTTTGTACTGCACCGCTTGGAGGCTTTCTGGGATTTTTAATGACCAATTTACAACTGAATTTCCATTGGCACCTATCTGGAATGTTTGGTCTCCCTTGAGATTCTCCAGCTGCGGATCGATTATCTTGCCCGTAATCGGATCTGTCAATGTTAACAGTATTTTCCCTGATAGTGGCTCATCGGACAAGTTGCTGATTTTGGCGGATAGCATTAGTTCATCGCCTTCTCTGAGGAACCGTGGCGCATTAGGTGTTACCATCAACTCTTTTTGGGTCACGGTCTGCAGCTGTTTGTAGCCGATGTCCAGGGTTTTGGTGTGTCCTAGCAGTTGGAGTTTCCATTTGGTAAGTGCTTCCGGTGCGGTGAAGCTAAAACTGATATTGCCCGTGGAATCAGTACTAAGGTGGGGGTAGAAAAAAGCGGTTTCCCTAAGGTCAGTCCTTGCCTGCACTTCTGCCAGTTGCCGATCGAGGGAGGCTTGTCCTGATTTGGTTGTGATGATGATCGCACCATTCGCAGCCTTGGTGCCATAGATCGCTGAGGCTTCATCAGGATTAAGCACTTCTAATGTGGCAATGTCACGTTGGTCTGGCGGAGTAGTGGCTATTTCACCATCGATGATATAAAGGGTGTTTTCATCTTCTACAGAACTGGTGCCTCTGATGATCATGTCTGCTGGTGGCATATTGGCGTCTACTTTCATTTCGGCCTCCATAAGAGACGGCGGAGGAGCGATAGTAGCATTCGAAGAAGTTTTCACTCTTTTCGTTTCACCACCATATCCCACCACGACCACTTCTTCCAATCCTGCAATGTCTTCTGGCAACACCAGATGGATGACGTTACGTTTGGGTGAAATTTTGGCGGTGGCAGATAGAAAACCGATAAAACTAAAGTGCAGCTCATCCCCGGATGCCGCTTCTATGGTAAACTGGCCATTCAGGTCAGAAAGTATGCTTTTTTTATGATCCTCATGAGAAATATTTACTCCTGCCAACGGTTTACCGTCAGGATCCGTGACCTTGCCTTTTACGATGCCTTCTGCCAAGGATTCATCATAGTCGTAAGTGAGTTTGGGGGCGATGGGGATCCATTTTTCCCGAAGGGACAGGATATAGCGATAATTGGAATAGTATGCATTGCCAAAATGAAAACCAAACCAATTGAACTGTGTCAGGGGTAGGGCTTCATGTGAGGTGAAATAACGGCTATTCAAATAATAGTTCATGTCAAACACTGCCGTAGAAAAACTGGAGTGGCTGTCAAAGGAAGCCTGACTGCGGTAGTTTCTGGGCGAAGTGGAAAAATTCCACTGGTGCGATCTGAATTGGTCCAAAGATACATCGTACATGCTGGCAAGCATCTCTGTGGCGACTTTATCTTTTTGCGGGCCCTTGATCTTAAAGGTCCATGTTTGTGCGGATCCAGGTTGGATATTGTCACGAAAGGTGAGGGTTTCTATTTCCAGTTCCTTTTTCGGGTAGGGGACATTTACAGGTAGTTGGCCGGTTACGCTCGAATTGGCAAAGGCCGTCGTATAATGAATCACAAAACCACCGATATCAGTGGCTTCCACCGGAAATGACAGGCTTTTATAGCCGTTTTTCAGCTTCACCAGCCAGGTATCTTTGATCGCACCGTCTTTTTCCAAAAAGACACTTACCGTTAGGTTTTCTGCTGCTGTGCCCAAGGTAAGCTTGGCCGTATTTCCAGGAATATAGGAAGATTGATCCAGTTGGATGTCCAGTAGTTGGTGGTCAGGGACTGTTTTACTGGTTTTATCCTGTAGTGTGAAAAGCTCTTTCACGGCCACTTCTTGGCCAGATTTATCCTTTGCTTCCAACACAACGAGGTATTTACCTATTGACCACTGGTCAAATCCTGTAATACTGATTACTTTTTCTTTGTTGGTATCGAATTCCCTGTTGACGACCATTTCTCCTTTTTCCCAGTTGGTGTTTTCCGCTTCCGGCCCGTAGGGCTCATGCGGAAACCGCTTGGTAAATTCGTCCTTGTCCCAACGTTGATAGTCTGGTGTGGAAAATGGGGAGTCGCGCAGGATCCGTCCGGGAGAATTTAGCTTATAGATTTTCAGGTTTCCACTGGCAGGAACGAAGGTATCATTAAGATTGGTGCTGTTAATGCTCAGGGAAATACTGTCCTGTTGCTTATGACCAAGCTCGGGAAGGTCAAGGTTTAAGAGCAGTGCATGGTAGCCTAGCTTTACCGTGGTATTGGCGGTTCGGGTTTCGCCATTGATGTCGGTGACTTCTGCCGTTACGGTATAGCGGAATACAGGCTGGTCATCTTTGGGAATACTTTCATCAGGTATGGCCCTAAAAGGCAGGATGAATTTGCCATCTGCATCAGTCTGCAATGAACCATGGGCAATTTCCTGGGACTGTCCCCTGTGGATTGGCCGTCTCCACGAGTAGTACCAATACGGCATTTGCACCTCTCTGACCACTCGGTAGGTTACGTTGGCATTGGAAATTTTACTTCCTGAAAATGCCAAGGCTTCCCCATGAACATGGATGCTATCATTGACCTGATATTCTTGGTCGATCGGCTGAAAGCTGGCTTCGAAAGTGGGGCGTTTGTATTCTTCCACTGAAATACCATGGTGGCCACCCGAAAAATCCGCTCCCCTGAGCGAAATATTTTTTATTTTGTTGTTTTTGTTTACTTCAAGGGTGAAATTTCCCGTCAATCCTGTAGTAGGCAAAACGAACTCTCCGCTGAAGGCCCCATATTCATTGGACTCAAGAAGCAGTTCTGAAACCTTTTCTCCATTCACATCTTTCAGCACTACTTCGACACCTGCATCAGCAACTACTTCACTTTGGTCGTTTACCCTTTTTACAAGAATGCCTTTAAAAAACACTGTTTGTCCGGGACGGTAGATGCTTCTATCTGTAAATAAGTGGGGCCTGATAGTAGCTTCTGAATTATTGGAGAAATAGACTCGACTGGATAAATTGTCAAAAATAGCGGTTTGTCCATCTTTCTCCACCTTGGTTACCACGCCGTAATACCGGTCATCCACTTTAAATTTCACAAAACCACGCTCATCAGTTGTAAGAGGTGCTTTGGGCAACTGTATCTTTTTTCCGTATCCTTCATGGCTCAAGGTCACTTTAGCTCCTTCGATAGGCTCGCCGTTTTGACGGTCGATGACTTGGAGGGAAACATTATTGCCTATATTTTGATGGATCAAGGCTATATCCGTGACTTGTATCACTTGATGAGCGGTGATCTGATCCTGGCTTTCACTTGTTTTGCTATTGGCCACGATCAAGTAGATGCCAGCTGGTAAGGCGGGTAGAAGGTTATCTGTGGTGTGAAGCTGATAATCTTCTTCATTTTTCAATTTGCTCTGCCACGACTTGTATGGTTTGAGTTTTTGGATAAAGTTATCTTGGTCATGCTTGTTGTATAGGCGCTCGAATTGCTCATACTGCTGAATATCCAAGGAGTAAAGCATAAAATCCAGCCGTTGAAGGTTCTTATATTCAGCCAATACTCGGGCATCTTGGTTGATAGGAAGGTGTTTTTCGGTGGTAAGTTCAAGATATGATCGGGTAATGGAAGTAAGCAGTGATGTACAGGATTCGGTTCCCAAACCATCGGGAAAACTAGCAATGGCTTTCTCAAGTAGCTGTAAGGCTTCCTTACGTTTGAACTGATATTTAGGGGCATCACTTGGGGAATATTGCTTGGCCATGTTATGGTATAAAGTGGCCAGATCATAGGTGATGAGCGTGCTTATTGCCTTGGATTGATACTTGGAAAAGTGTTTTGTCAGTGCTGCTTCGTAGTGTTTTTCTTTGGATTCACCGGTATAGTTTTCGGCGACAAACTTCAAGCGCTTCAGTTGACTTGCCACCAATGCTGCTTCGTTTTGCTCACGCCGGTTATAATCTATGAGCTGATGGTAGACTTTAAGGGCTTCTAAGTGCCTTGAAAAACTTGGCGAAGTGTATTCAGGAAGGTAACTTTCATTTTGAAAATAGACTGGATCGTTGATCAGAAATTTATCCTTGGGCTGGCTAATGCTTGATTCTTCACTATTGAAGAATTCGAGTGCCCTATGTGCCAATAGGTCAAATAGGCTAGGAGTAAGGGACATTGTCTTATCTTCTTCGGAAAGAATGGCTTGGTAAAGGGCTATGGGAATACGCTGTAATTTTTCTTGATCCTGTAAAGCCCGCAAATGCAGTTGGTAGATGCGCTGGTAGAGGTGATCTAAATCCCATGTCCTGAAGTCGGTACTGTCTACCACCTCGGCTGTTTGGCTCCGATCATAAAAGCGATAGCGGTTTTCCTGAAAATATTGCCAGTAAAACTGTGCCAGCATACTTTCCAGGATGTTTCGTTCAGGAGCGGTAGTTTGGGCGATCTCCTTTTTAAAATTAGCAATAATCTTCAATTGGGCATCTTCTTCCAGGGTTAATGCAAACTTGGATTGGTAGAGCATGGCTTTTATCCACTGTGGTGGATTACCTTCTGCTTTGGCCTGCTGAAAAATGGAATCCGTGACGGTCAAGGCTGATTGGGGCAGGCTTTTAAGCTCCAGTTTTTCTACCTTGTCCCATTGGGATTGGTACTTGTCCTGAGTAAATGCAAAAATGGGATAGCAGAATAAGTAGAGAAATAGAAGTGATTTTGACATAAAAATGTTGTTTTGCGGGTTTAACTCGCTTTTGGTTTAGTTATGTGTTTAAAAACTAATGATTTAATTATACGAAATAAATTTGAGAATGTTGGTTGATCAGTTAGCTTAATCTATCCTTAGTGTTGTGTTAACCCACTGCAACAATACCTAGCGGCATTGGCTTGGTAACGGAAAGAGAATGCAGTATCCTAACCCTGCCGTGTGTATTGACCCCGAAAGAATGTATGATTATCGACTGCATCAGGAACATGAGTGACGAATTCATCCGTCCATGCGTTTCTTCGATCCCCATAACCCGCTGCCGCTCAACTTACCCATAGTAAATCATATAGAACCTGAAATAATTTAGAAAGTATCACCCTGCCACCATCTAAAATTCCTTAACTAAACGGGAATGAAACCGGGTTAAATGAATTGCCGGGGATTCATCACAATTCCAGGCTATTTATCGGAGGAGGCTATGTAAGTCCGTTCGAACATGGTTCTGGCGGAACCATGGATTCCCTTGTCAAAAATTAATTTCTACCACATATTCCGTATTAACTTAATATCTTTATGGCCGTTATCTTTTGGGGATCATGACAAATTGGACTATATGAAATTACCGAGTTTGGCCAATATAAAAAAGGAACTTCAGCACTTGTCTGATGAGGAGCTGGTGGACTTGCTGATGGAGACTGCGAAGTTTACCAAGGACAATAAGCAGTTTTTATATTTTAAGGTGTTTGGCCGGGAAAACCCCCAATTTTTCCAGGAGATGGTGGAAGAGGAGTTATCGGAGTCCTTTGAAGCGGCGAATATGGATCATGCCTATTTTGCTAAGAAATCTGCTCAGGCCATTAGGCGTAAATTGAACAAATACCTGAAATTCACCAAGGACAAAACCATTCAATTGGAGCTGATCGCTTATTTTTGCAAAGGGCTGATTTCATATAAGTACCTTGATTTTGATCATCAAGTGATCCATAACCTGTATGAACTCCAAGTTTCTAAAATCCAGAAACTTTTTTCAACCCTTCACCCTGACCTGCAATTCGATTATTACTCCCTTGTTGAAGAACTTGAATCTTATTCAAAATAAGTGAAAATACCGTAAAACAGGTATTGAGTTACAGTTAAAAAGGTATTACCTTTATTCTGCACATGAAAATGAAGGTGGATTTATGCTATATGTTTTACGTTCTTCCCTAGATGAATGGGATCAAAACCTTAAGCTGTCCTCATTTTGGATCGATAAGTACTAAATCCGTTATTGGTAATTTTTACTACCACAAATTTCTGCTCCTACAGGTAAGTAAAGTGGCCATCACCAAGCTATTTTGCTTCAATAATTCATGCATTGACCGAGATCACCACATCCGTCGGTAGTTCTTTACAATTTATAATTTTTATGAGTTATGCGAATATCCAAGAAAGGGGTTGTCGTACTTTCCACACTGGTCATTATAGCCATGGCTTTTGTGTACTATTTCTTTGTGCACGTGGCGGGGAATGAGAAAACCATGAACGCAGATAATATGCGTGTACTGGGCAATATCAAGACCAATATCGAAAACCTGATAGAAGGCCAAAAGAAAATAATGACTACTCATCACAGTATTCATAATCCCGAGGATTATGAATACAGATTTGGGCAGGATTATGTGGTTTTTAAACTAATGGATTACGCTAAAGATTCAAAAGTAAAGGCCAATGAGAATTATGAAGAGCTATTTAGTAATCCCCTGATAGTACGGAAGGACATTTTCGATTTTATCAGCATCAATTGTGTGTCTACCAAGGATGGCAAACAGGAGCTCAATACACTGTTTACCAATAACCCAACTTTTGGGGAGCTATACTATACCAGAGATAGCGTGGTAAATGTCTTTGAGAGCAAGAAAATATTTCATCTGGATTTGGGCTTGGCTGAGTATAAAGCCTACAATACACTCTTGTGCAAATCAGAGGATGGTGCTGTTTACCTTACGGGATTGGTGAATATGGATAAGTTTGAAGATAAAAAGCGGGAAGTCTCAGCGCACACGATATCCATAGCCGTAATCCTTACGATTATCATTTTGCTGGCGCTACCCATTATTAAGCTTTTCGTCATGAGCAATATGGAGCGGCTGTACACGAAGGACGTGCTATTTACGGGAGCATCTGTTACGGTGATCCCTATGGGCATTATATTGCTGTTTATGTACCTGACCACACAGCTAAAGGATGATAAAAATGAGGCCAGGGAAAATCTAGTGACGCTGAACGATCGGGTGGATAAAAACTTCGAAGCGGAGATCACAAGTGCCATGGGGTTGCTGAATGACATCGATTCGATCACTACCTTGGAATGGAAAAATAAGGGTGATTCTCTAAAAAGTGTCTCCAACTGGATCAAAGATTTTAATCGGCCAGAAAGTTCGGCTTTTTTTCACGGGCTATACCAAAGCGATAGGCGTGATTCATTTCCGACCAAAGATGATGATACGACGGTCTATCGTGATACAGAAAAGGGTGAATACTGGTCATTTGGAGGGCTGCAATACGATGATCTTAATTTGAAAGGCACGCATCACTTCAAATATTTCAATTCTATTTTTTGGTGTAGCCCAGATGGAAAAATACGCATTTATATTTCCAGCGAGGGGGCACCTGAAAAGGTCACCGATCTTTCTCACAGAAAGTACATTATGAAAGTGGCCAATAATGAAGCGAGGCGATTTAAGCGTGGTCAGCCACTTTTTATGGAGTCGATCCGATCGGTTAGTGATGGTAATTATGAGATCGGGATTGGTGTTCCATCCGGAATTGATTCATTGCCGGTACTGGCGGTCAGCTTTTCTTCAGCGAGCTTAATTGACCCGTTGGTAAAGAACGGATATGGGTTTTGCCTGATTGATAAATCCGGTAAAACACTTTTCCATTCTGAAAAAGAGCGGAACCTCAATGAGAATTTTCTCGAAGAAACAGGTGGTGAGTTCACTTCTTATGTTACGAGCGGCCGTCCTCAATTTTCGTCCGTAGACTATTTGGGCAAGCCCCACTACGTCTACCTCAGAAAGTTGGACTGTATTGATGGCTATTATTTGGCCACTTTCTTGGACAAGGAATACATCAATACAGCCAATTCCATGACCATTATGCTTACCATAGAAATGCAGGTAGCCTATTTGGCTTTACTCTTTCTACTGGCCGTAGCAGTTTCCTTACTATCGACCAAACCCAGTAACCTTAAGCAAAAGGTTTTTGCTTTCAATTGGCTAAGACCCTACAGTTCTGATGATCATCAGTATAACCGCGCCTATGTATGTCTGTTTCTCATGAATGCTCTGGCAGGAATTTACTGTTTTGTGGAAAGTGTATTACATGCTGGCTTTGAGGACTATGTCATTCATGACTTGATGTTGGTTGGGATTTGTGTGGTAGGCATTAACTATTATGTGCTGTCCAATTTATTGCCACCCAGCAAAAAAATGTACACCCGTTTTGGTAAGCCTGGTCATAATAGGTTTTTAAAAATTAGCTTTTGGGTGATTTTGGGCGTGCTGATGATTGGGAAATTTATACTGATGGGCTATGCGAAGGATCTAAAAGCTTTTTGGAGTTTGGTGCTACTTGGGATGTTGGCCATTGGAATTTATAAATTGGTGAGGCTAGTACCTTTGCCACCTGAAAGCGGCACCAAGCCCATTTCAAATAAAAGTAATGTGTTGGATAAGGGAGCACTGCTATTGGAGAAGTATCAACAGAGGCCCATGCTAGAAGCGTATAAGTTGTTTACCTTTTCTTTGATTTGTTTGATAACGGTAATACCCAGTTTTATTTTTTATTCGATCAGCTATAATAAAGAAAGGGAGATCCTGCATAAATATTATAGCCATGATCTGACCGCCCAACATGCCAGTTGGATGTCCAACAAAGCCAGGCAGTATTATGATTTTTCAGACCCTAAAAAATCGAGTAGGGTTCCCGATTTGGATGAATTTATAGCGACCATGGAAAATGATGATTTGCGCCATTTTACTTTTGAGGATATTTCTATCGAAACGGCCACCTATGACACCGCAGATGACCTGCGTACAGATAGTTTGTCACAGGATTTTATGTACTATTTTCTGATTGGAGGAGTATATGGTGACATAAGGATTGCTTTTAATCCTTATGGGATGGCTTCAGAGGGTTATTTGGCAAATGAGGACAGGAACCAGGAGTGGAAGTATAAAACGGACACCTTTATTTATTACGGACCAACTGAAAAGTATATCATGGCCGGCAGTCCTAAGCGATTTTCTGATTTCTTCTTAGATAACGTAGCGATGTTGGTGTTAGTGCTTTTTCCATTGCTGATAGCAGTTCTCTTCATATTGCTTTCGGGAACTTCCCGTAAAATCTGTGGATTGGCGTTTAAAGGATATGTGGATCATCTTATCCCCAAATTTAGCGAGCCCACCAAAAGCCGTAGCC
Source organism: Echinicola soli (assembly GCF_006575665.1). Lineage (NCBI taxonomy): Bacteria > Pseudomonadati > Bacteroidota > Cytophagia > Cytophagales > Cyclobacteriaceae > Echinicola > Echinicola soli. The sequence continues at coordinate 4,124,716 of NZ_CP041253.1, read as the reverse complement.
ATGATCTGGTCAAGATCTACAAAGAAGCTGACAAATGGCGGTTAGAGTATGACAAGGGAATCGGCAAGGACAGTTTTAACAATACCTTTTTGGTAGGTGTAAATGCTTCCTGTGTAAGAAAAGTTTATCACAAGCTGGAGCGAGAATTTTCAACTACTTTGTACACCATGGACATGATAGACTTGCCACAAGTATTAAAAAGCCAAAAGGCCGTGGATAAGGCGGTAGAAAGCCCTGCTGGATCCATCTATCACTTTAAAAATGATCAATTAGGCTTGGACATATCATTGGACGAACTCATAAAATCACCTGTATCTACCTACACAGCGTTGGAAACGGCGCTGAGAAATTCCGTGGAGGGCAAAGGGCTATATGAAGATGAAACTTCCAAAAAAGATAAAAATCTCCCCAAACTTCCACTTTTGATCTATATCGAACACTTTGAATTTTTATATGATGATATGGAACTTAACCGAATCAAGCTCCATATCCTTCAACAAATAGTACATAATCCACTTATCCGGGTCGTGATTTCTAGTAATATAAGCCCCATAAAAATCTATGAGCACTATGAAGATCAAATCAATCATTTTTCTACCGACCCTGGGGCCAAAGCAGATGGGGCGTACGATAAAATGATGGCACTCAAGATGGATTATAGAAATTGGCTTAATGTACTTGGAGGCTTCTATCGGATCAATGTTCCTTTTGACACCACCCAAATTGATTGGTCAATCGGAGATCAAAAATCACCTCAATATGAAGTGATGAAAGGGGAATTCGAGCATGGCAAGTACCTCAACCAGCTTTTCTTTAATAGGGGACTTTACAAAGGGTGCGAGACTGAGGAAGATGTCATCCTACATGTTCAGGAGACCTCCTATACCTACTATTATTCTATTTGGAACAACCTGTCAAAAGAGGAGCGTTATATTGTCTACGATATTGCCAGGGATAAATTCGTCAATACCAACAATGTGGACGGGATCATCGATCTGCTGCACAAAGGAATATTGGTTTTTGACCATTCGTTGCGATTGATGAATGAGAGCTTTGGAAACTTTGTACTGTCCAAGGTGAGCAGTGATGAGGCACTGGCAAGGGAACTGGAATCCAAGCAAAAGGGAACTTGGAACATTACGTTTGCGGTGCTGATCCTAGTGGTCATTAGCTTGCTGGTGTTTATTTCCTTTGGCAGGATCCATGTCCTCAGTGAAATCAATACGATCATTGCTTCTGCAGGAGCTGCCATGACACTTTTGATTCGTCTTGGAGGCCTGTTTGCCATCAGCAAAGTGGTGAAGTAGGAGGGGATTGGAAGATTGTCATATTGAAAAATTTGAAGATTTATAGTAATCGATTTTCAACTTTAATTGGTCGAAATTTTATGAAGTTTAAAGTCCTATATTATGGTCATCCAGCGAAATGGCAAATACGATGAAAAATTGTCTTTAAATAGAAATGTAAGGAGTTTTATCGACGAAGAAAAATAATCAAGGCTGCCCCGATGATTAGGAGACAGCCTTGATTGCATTTAATTTATCAATATTTTTCTATTTGCCATTTTCTGCTGGCAATAATCCATCCGTTTTCATTTGGTCATAGGATTTCATGGCGATATCCTGTACGGTCTTTTCTACAGATGAAGGATTAACTGTAGAGGAGATGCCTGACCATAGCAGTCTGGTGTCACCTTTGAGCGAATAGAGGCTTGTCTCTACGATATAGGTCACATCTTCAGTATAATACCCAGGATCATAATAGCCGCCATATCCAAAGCCACCCCAGTAATAAGGGTGCATGGACCAATAGCCGGAATAAGAACCCGGTACCCAATCGGTGGATTTATCCTTGTCCACTAGTTTCATGACGATAATACCATCAAAGCCCTGCTCTCTTAGGATATTGCTACTTCTAGTGGTGTCTGTAGCGGCAGCTGCGTTCATGAGGACTTGATAGGAGGGGTGAACCTTGGCATTGAGGCTGGCCACTTTGTCTTCTGCGATCCTTCTGCTGGCTTCCGAATTGCCTAATACTGCAATCAATACCTTGGTCAGTTCCACATCCTGAGGAGTGGCGTCAGGACTTTTCCATGAGCTTACAATGGAAGTGGAGCTAGAGCATCCACATGCAATGGCAATTACAAAAATCATTAATCGTTTTATCATCGTTCTGTTAAGTTTAGTGTGTACTATTTTACAGGATTTTTTCCTGAAGGGTGTTATTCTATTTTAGTAAATAATTTTTGGGTGGCATTTTTTATGTCCTTTTTAGCCGCTTCGTCTTTTTTGGTGATGATGCTTTTGCCTACACCTTGCCAGACCATTTCATTGGTCGCCCTGTCTACAAAATCCAGCGTGAAGGTTCCCTCATTGTAAGTTCCGACAGGGATTTCCTGTACTTCCCAGTGATAGTTTCGCTGGCCAATATACATGGGTGGATCGCTGATCAGGTCTGTTTCGCGGGTTTGTACCTTTTCTTCTATAAATACCCCAATATTGACCAGCATTTCTGGGTTTTCGGTTTCTTGGTTGACACCCCTGGATTCAAGGTTCTCTTTGATGGCCTCTTTTATCCAATCTACCCGCTGGGTATATTCTGGCATTTTGTCAATCTCCAAATCGGTCTTATAAAAGTCAAAGCTCTTATAATTTTCCAATTTGAAGTTTTCTGCCTGATTGGTATCGATTACCTTTCCCGCCGTACAAGCGTATGAAACGGCCAAGACTGAAAGAAGGGCTGCAAAAGCATAGATTTTAGTGCGTATCATAATAATGTTTTTAAGTGCTAAAATTGCCAGGAAAAGCCGACCATAAAGTCGACACTGCTGAAGGGATCTTCTCCAAATCCAGCATTGTACTGGGCTGCCAAGTGGAGGCCCAGCCCATAAGCCAGTGGCTTTAATACGCCCACTCGAGGTGCTAAGCCAAACTGAAATCCATTATCCCTTACTTGGTACTGGCCTATTTCTGTCCATTTCATTACATAATATCCTCCTATCCCCAATCCCACATAGGGTCTTAGTTGGCCTTCAGGTGAAAAGTAATAATTGGCCGTAGCCAGGATCGGAACGGAGTTTGTATAATTGTACCGTTTACCGGAAAGGGTAACCATTTTTCCATCGATGTCGACTTTGACATTTTCCACCCCTTGGATATCTTCATAATAGGTATTGATACCTGTGGTAATTCCCAGCCCCAGATATTCTGTTATATGGTACTCATAGGCGATATTAATACCCCTAAAGCTGAAGTTTCCCGTGTAATCTGCCACATCCCCAAGCGGAAGGCTTGGGGTATAATTCACTTGAAATTGACTAGTTCCTTGTGCCTTTAGGAGTTGTACGTTTAACAGCAGTGCAAATAGTATAAATAAGGTTTTGATGAATCTCATAATTACTTGTTAAGATATGGTGAATCGGTAAAAATCTGATCCATGCCGCGATCAATTCGGTTTTTGATATTGGTTTCATCCCCCTGCAATATGCCGTTCAGTCCACCGGCCCATATGACAGGAAGTCTGTCGGGTTCTCCATCATCTACCGCTTCGATACTATTGGGATCTACCATTTCGATGATAATGGTCCCTTCCCTGTAGCTGTAAACTCCCCCAAAGTAGCAGCATCCTCCTGGATAATAAGGATACCAGCCATCAGCAGGATAGGGATACCAGCCCCATCCTGGCCACCAGCCCCAGTAATCCCACCAAGAAACATATTGGACATTCAGTAAATTGACTACCGAGACCATTAATACCACATCCGATCCATTACTTACAGGGTCATTGTTTTTCTCCCAACCAATACTGCGGAATTGCTGATTCACCTCAGTAAGGATATAATCCTCCATTTCTGAAGAAAGCTCCGTGTTAGCGTCATTGGAAATGAGTACTACAGTGTCTGGAAGATGATAGCTGTCGTAGCGATCATAATTTACTTCAGGATCTTGAAATGTAATGGCGATATCAAGATCTTCTACATAATCCGCGCCCTGAGGTGTACAAGCGGAGATGATAAGTAAACTACCGAAAAAGAGTAGTGATTTTAATTGCATCATTAGCTTAATTTGAGAACTTTAAAGTTTATGCTAATACAAGTAATCAAATAATGCAGGAATAGGTAAACCTAAATCTTAAATGGTTGATAAGATTTATAAATATTACCAATTTATAATTACCAAAAACAAGTCTATTGTTAAGTAAGGTAGTTTATTACTGTACTTTAGGAAACCCTTTTGGGATAAATTCGTTGACCTACCATTAGTATAAAAATGATTTGAAGTTCAGATTGATTCCCTTAGTTTTCGGTAATTAACACCATATCTATGAAGCTTAAACACCTGTCTCTTTTTATCCTATTTTTTCTAATTCTAAATGGTACTTCCTGGAGCTATGAACGCCCCAGGTATCCATCTTCTACCATCTATCACCAACTACTTAAGCTGAGGGAGACGAAGAGAGTGCTGTATATAGCTGCTCATCCTGATGATGAGAACACGCGGTTGATTGCCTATTTGGGCAACCACACACATGCGGAGGTTGGTTACCTTTCCCTTACCCGAGGAGACGGGGGGCAGAACCTCATTGGAAAGGAGCTTGGCGTCGAATTAGGCATGATCAGGACACAGGAGCTGCTAAAGGCGCGTGAGACAGATGGAGGACAGCAGTTTTTTTCCAGGGCCATTGATTTCGGTTACAGTAAAAACCCGGAAGAAACCCTCAATAATTGGGATAAGAAAAAGCTCTTGGCAGATGTGGTCTGGGTGATCAGGAATTTTCAGCCGGACATTATCATCAATAGGTTCAATACCATTCCAGGCGTCACCCATGGCCATCATACCACATCCGCTATTCTTTCATTGGAAGCCTTTAAGGCCGCGGCAGATCCACAGGTTTTTCCCGATCAGCTGGATATGGTGGATCCCTGGCAGGCAAAGCGTGTGTTTTGGAATGCTTATAATTGGAGGGCTCCATATCAGCCTGAAGAAGGAAAACTATATCATGCTTTCGAAACCGGTGAATACGATGATCTATTGGGCGTAACCTATGCGCAGATTGCCGCTGATAGTAGGACGATGCACAAATCACAGGGTTTTGGATCCACAGCTCCATTAGGAGGGGCGGTGGATTTTATCGAATTGGTAGATGGGGCTCGTTTTGAAGAATCTCCTTTTGAAGGTGTCAATAACCGATGGGATGGTGTTCCCAACGGTGCTGCTATACAAGACGCCCTGGATGAGTCTGTTGACCAGTTTGATTTTGCCCAGCTTGAGAATAATTTATCCCGCTTTTTAGCGGTTAAGCAATTACTGGATGAATTGGATTCCCCCGAAAAGTGGGTGAGGGAAAAGCAACAGTGCATCGATGAACTGATCATGGAGTTGCTGGGATTGAAGGTTGAATTTACCGCAGCCCGCCAAGAAGCCTATGTGGGCGAGAGGGTAGAAGCAACTCTTGTGATCAACAACCCTTCTTCAGTTGGGATACAGGTTCAGGATTTTACTGTGATGGGCAGCAGCCATTCTTTTAACAAAGAGATCAAGGACAATGCCGTCTTAAGGGATGGAATCGCAATGGAGTTCGCACCAACCATGTCCGTTTCCCAGCCATATTGGATTAAAAACAGTCCTCAAAACAACCTTTATCAAGTAAGCGACCAAGAAAAAATCGGCAAGGCTTTTAATGATCCTACCGTCAGCGGACAGTTTACATTCCATCTTGAGGGGGAGGAATTTACCATTAAGGTTCCCTTGAAATATAAGTACAATGACCCTGTGGACGGGGAAGTAAACCAGCCGTTCGTGTTGCTGCCGCCTGTGCAGGTGTCCATCGATCATGATCAGGTGTATGTCCTGTCGGACAAACCTTCTGAGTTCTTAATAAAGGTATCTTTTGGAACCCGCATTCTTCCGGGAGATTTAATGCTTAAAGGACTCAAAGAGGAAAATTACAAGGTGTTGGAAACTACCATAGATGAAGCTAAAAAGGAAAAAATCTATCACCTTAGCGTCAATGGAGATACCAAAATAGGAAAAACAGTGGTGACAGCCCAGTACCTTACCACTGATGGGAAGATCTATGAAGAGGGTGTAAAACGGATTGATTACAAGCATATTCCAGCACTGACGTACTTCCCCAAGGCCACTTTTGACTTGATCAAACTTAACCTAAAGACCACAGCCCAGAATATTGGCTATATTCCAGGTGCTGGTGACGATGTACCTGAGGTATTGCGCAATTTAGGGTATGCAGTGACGGAATTGGAAAATGGCAGCTTGGATGCAGATCGTTTAGGGCAATTCTCAACCGTCATCGTCGGCATCAGGGCATTTAATGTCAACCAGCAGGTGGTGGATCAGTTTGACCAATTGATGAAATATGTAGAAGATGGCGGTAATCTCATTGTCCAATACAATACGACTGCTTCTCTCAAGACGGATAGACTGGGGCCGTATCCCTTTGACATTACACGAAAAAGGGTTGCTGTAGAGAATGCACCTGTTGAGGCGGACTTTGAGGCACATCCAGTACTTAAAGGCCCGAACGCCATTACTTTGGAAGATTTTGATGGGTGGATCCAGGAAAGGGGACTTTACTTTACGGAAAATTGGGATGAGCATTATGTGACGCCATTGTCCATGCATGATCCCGAAGAGTCGCCCAGCGAGGGAAGTTTGTTGTTGGCCAATTATGGAAAGGGAACGTACACCTATTCTGGAATATCTTGGTTCAGGCTACTGCCTGCAGGAGTGCCAGGTGCTATTAAATTATTTGTGAACTTAATCGAACAAGACCATGAGTGAGCCGTCCGTCAACTGGAAAAGACTTTATTTCTTGCTAATTTTGGTACTGGCGGGATTAATAGGGGTGTTTTATGCCATAACACGCTATTACTCATGAGTTATATTGACTGGATAGTACTTTTTGGTACTTTGATAGCCATCATAGGTTATGGGATTTATAAAACCTATGGTCCAAAGGACATGGACAGCTACCTGAAAGGTGGAAGTGAAATGGGATGGTGGACGATAGGATTGTCCATTATGGCCACACAGGCTTCGGCTATCACTTTTCTGAGTACGCCCGGACAGGCTTATCAAGATGGTATGCGCTTTATCCAGTTTTATTTTGGATTGCCCATAGCCATGATTATCCTTTCGGTAACCTTTATTCCCATTTATTATAAGCTGAAGATCTATACGGCCTATGAGTTTTTGGAGTCTAGGTTTGATTTGAAGACAAGGACGCTGGCTGCATTTTTGTTTTTGATCCAGCGTGGATTGGCTGCTGGGATCACTATCTATGGGCCAGCCATTATCCTAAGTACTTTGCTCAATTGGAACCTGACCTTTACCAATATCTTCATTGGCTTGATCGTGATCTTATATACCGTTACGGGTGGCACCAAGGCCGTTTCCATTACCCAAAAGCAGCAAATGACTGTGATGATGGGAGGGATGATCCTTGCGGGGATTTTGGTTTATAATATGTTACCAGTTTCCTTAAATGACGCCATGCATGTGGCTGGAAAGATGGGAAAACTGAATATTGTCAATTTTGACTTTGACCTTGGGGACCGGTATAATTTTTGGTCTGGTATTACGGGTGCCCTATTTTTGTTTTTGTCCTATTTTGGTACGGATCAGTCCCAAGTCCAGCGCTATTTGAACGGACGTTCACTGCGGGAAAGCCGGATGGGATTGATCATGAATGGGTTTTTGAAGGTGCCCATGCAGTTTGTTATTCTGTTTATCGGAGTATTGGTATTTGTCTTTTACCAATTTTATCAGCCGCCTATTTTCTTTAATAAGGTACAAACCGAAAAGCTGGTTGAAAGTGACTACAATGCCGAATTTCAACAGCTCCAAGGTGCTTATGATGAAGTTTTTGAAGAAAAAAATACGGCCATCAAATCATTGATTGCCGCCCAAAATGAAGGAAAGACGGCAGAAGTAGACCAACTGCAGCAAGAAATTTCCGAAAAACAGCAGGAACAGGAAGAAATCCGCACAGGCGTCAAAGACTTGATTACCAAGAATGATCCTAATGCAGAGACGCGAGATACGGACTATGTGTTTATGCGTTTTGTGATGGATTATCTGCCAAAAGGCGTAGTGGGACTGTTGTTTGCCGTTATTTTCAGTGCTGCGATGTCCAGCACTGCTTCAGAGCTTAACGCACTTGGAGCAACCTCCTCGGTGGACATCTATAAACGCTCGATCAACAAAGGAAAATCAGGACAACACTATACACGGTCTTCAAAGCTACTGACAGCTCTTTGGGGTGTTTTTGCTATTCTATTTGCCACCTATGCGACACTGTTTGAAAACTTGATCCAGGCCGTAAACCTGTTGGGTTCACTGTTTTATGGAACCATTTTGGGGATATTTTTGGTAGGGTTTTATATGAAATGGGTAAGGGGAAATGCCGTATTTATTGCTGCACTAGTGACTGAAGCAGTGATTTTATTGATCCACTGGAAAAATGGTAGTGAGCTGTTCGGAATCCACATCGATATAGGTTACCTCTGGTACAATGCCATCGGCTGCCTACTGGTGATGGCCCTTTCTGCTGTATTTCAATTGGTGAAGGGGGAGAAGGCTTGATGTTTGTAAAAACAACCGTTATCACGAGTAAAGTGATGACGGTTGTTTCAGAATAAAGTACTATAATGTGTCCCAATTAACAAAAATTGCTGATGGGGATATGAAAAGTAATATTTCAATTTTCAAATCTTCCATCTTCCGATTCCTTATTGCAATGCCTTGATCAATCGGTCATTGAGGTTGACATAATCAATGTTTTTTGCTTCATCGGCCAACTGTTTGGACATTTCGGCACTTTGGATGGCTTCTTCTGTGAGGCCCAGTTTATCCTCGATTTTGGCTTTGAGGTGAACTGTCCAGTATTTTGGATCTGTGGCTACAGACTGTTCTATCCATTTATGTGCCTGTTCCATTTCCTTGTCACTGGTATAGTAATAAGAAGCTGCTTGATATAATAGTCCAGGGTTGTCCGTTTTGGTATCTATGACCATTTGCTGGATTTGATCCATCACGATTTGATCCACCTTGGTTTCAATGCGGAAACCTGCAGCAGTTTTTTCCCAGTGAAGGTTAAGTGTAGCACCGGTATCGGTCATGTTATTAAAGCTCAGCTCCATGGTTTCGTACTCATCCTTGCTTTTTGTGGATGGGACAGTAAACCTTAATACGTCACTTTCAGGAGTGTAGCCTATTGCGCCCCAAAGCTCCAGGTTGTCTGACAAAATAAATGTCCATTCCTTTTTATTGGGAATGGCATAAAGTGCATAGGTTCCAGCAGCCACTTCATTGCCTTCCACGGTCACAGGAGTGCTGAAGGTTATTTTGGTGCTTGCGTTTGCGCCGGTCCGCCACACTTCACCGTAAGGAACCAGGGTGCCGAAGATTTTACGGCCTTTGACGCTAGGCCTGCTGTATTCCAGTTTTACGTCAGTGAGCCCTATTTTTTGACTGATAGCTGCGGCAGGACTTGCCTGTGGCATTTGGATTTGCTGTGCCTTTGCCATCCCAAATGAAAAGAGCACCAAAAGTAAAAGAAACGGAGTTGCGATAAGCTTCATAGATTTAATACGTTAATTTTAATAGTAATTATATGAGGTTTTTATTATTTATATTTAAAATGTGCTGTAAATGATCATAAACGATGTTGATATTCTTCCCAAGGAGTTCTTTTTGAAAGATGATGTAACAGAAATAGCGCGGCATCTTTTAGGAAAAATAATCGTAACACAAATAAACGGTGAATACACTACAGCCCGGATCATCGAAACAGAAGCCTATGATGGCACCATAGATAAGGCATGTCATGCATTTCCGAACAAGATAACGAGAAGAACGGAAGTAATGTTCAGCGAAGGAGGAAGAAGTTACGTTTATCTTTGCTATGGCATCCATCACCTGTTTAACATCGTAACTCAAGGAGAGGGAATCCCCAAAGCCGTCCTTATAAGGGCTGTTGAGCCCTTGGAAGGAAAGGAAGTAATGCGAAAGCGCAGAAAAGTAAAAACGGATATCCAACTGACCAATGGCCCCGGTAAGGCTGCACAAGCCTTGGGAATCAGCACTTTGCACAATGATGTGATCTTATATCAAAAAAATGGTATAATCGGCATTGTATGTGAAATGAATAACGTTAATTTTGAAATTAATGTTAGTACAAGGATAGGAGTAGATTATGCAGGGGAAGATGCCAAACTCCCTTGGAGGTTTTACATCAAGAATAATCCATACGTAAGTAAGAAATAAATGAGTTTAGCGATAATATCACCTAACAGAGACATTACTCCTTGGTTGGAGATTTTCAGAAAGGAGGCAGCAGACATACCTTTGGAAATCTATCCGGATATCAAACACCCGAAGAAGGTAACTGCCGCCATGGTTTGGCAGCATCCAAAAGGATCCCTGCAGTCCCTTCCTAACCTAAGGCTAATTTGCTCCATGGGGGCGGGAGTGGACCATATACTTGGCGATGATACCATTCCTGAGGATATCCCGATTACGAGGATTGTAGATTCGCGATTGACCTTTTCCATGACCAATTATGTGGTAATGGGCGTATTGGACTTTCACCGTCAGATTAGGCGATACCAAGCGGATAAAAAAGAACGAAAATGGGACATGAGCAATCCCGAAATCCCAGTGAGTGTTGGCGTATTGGGAGTAGGAGAGCTGGGAGGTGATGTGCTGGACAAATTATCATATATGGGTATGGAAGTATATGGATATGGAAACAGCCCAAAATCAGACTTTAGACATCCTTATTATTATGGAAATCAGCTTGAGGAGTTTTTGTCAAAATGCAACGTGTTGGTGTGCCTATTGCCATTGACACAAAGTACGGATGGTTTTTTGAACTTGGATTTGTTCAGGAAGTGCACCAAGGGAACCTATCTGATCAATGTGGCGAGGGGGAAGCATTTGGTAGAAGAGGATTTGATTACCGCTTTGGAGGAAGGTATTTTGAGTGGTGCCATGCTGGATGTGTTTCGCCAAGAGCCCTTGCCAGAAGATCATCCGTTTTGGCAACAAGAGAGGCTCACCATTACCCCTCATATAGCAAGTATTACCAATCCAGATGCTGCGGCTCCCCAAATCATCGAAAATTTCTGGAATCTGGAAAAAGGGCATCCGCTTATAAATCAAATAGATAGAAAGAAAGGATATTAAATAAAATTTGAACAGACATGAGTACTTTTAAGATTTTATGCCCGACCGATTTTTCGGAATGTTCGCTGAACGCGCTTGAATATGCTGCCAAGCTGGGGGAGAAATTCAAAGCAGAGCTGGTCCTTTTCCATGTGCCAAATATGGAAGATTACAAGAAGTTGTTTAAGGAGCCGAAGAGTGAGGCGTTGGATTTTGTCCAGAAAAAAATGAATAGCCTGGTAGCGGAGGTGTTATTGGAGAGCAAAGATAATGGGCTGCGTTCTTGTGTGTCTGTTTTGAAAGAAGGAGAAACGGTCGACACCATTGTAGGTTATGCCAAAACCAACAGTGTTGACCTTATCGTCATGGGCACAGAAGGAGTTAATGATATCAAGACTAATTTTATAGGAACGAAGTCCAGCAATGTCGTTGAAAATGCAGAGAATGATGTGCTTATCGTACCACGTAAAGTGTTTTTTAAGCCTCCTCGTAAATTCGTCTATGCTTCTGACTATTTGGAAGAGGATAAGCTAGCCGTCCAAAAAGTGGTGGAGATGGCCCATTTTTATGACAGTGAAATCGACATTGTCCATGTAGGAACACGTGTAAAAGCAATAGACAAAGCCCTGCACCAAACCATGGTAGAAGAGATCAAGCCTTTTATCCGGTATGAAAAGACCAGTTATGTATTAAAAACGTTTAGGGATGAAGTCGGTTTGGGACTTGAAAATTATCTTTTGACTGCCAAAGGGGATATCCTCGTCACGCTCAGCAAGAAAAAGAGCTGGTTTGATCAACTTTTTACCAAGAACCTCTCCAAGAAAATGTCCTATTTCATCAATAAACCACTTTGGGTAATCAAGAAGGTGTGAAGATAGTAGCAAGACAGCGGATATTAGGTGGGAGATATTCGCCCTGCTTTGTCATGTTACGGTTATTTATGAGATACTTCCTAACGTCAGGATGACAGATCACGTTAATGGAGTCGAAGATCATTTTGAACGATGCTGCCATTGCTTATAGGAAAGACTGTCTGACCCCTGTTGTTCCGATAGCTGTGCTGCGGAACCACGAACATTGAGTTTTTAACTCAATACCACGTACTATATTATAAGCTTTCCTTCCCTGTGGTCAGTACCTAAGGCACTGTCAGGACACTATTTCCCCTTTCAGTTACCAAGCTAATGCTCCTAGCGGAGCATCCCTGCTGGCACTTCTGTCCGCGATAATAGTGAGTGGGTGTCCTGGCCAATAGCCGATTGCACGACAAACTCCTATCAATCCACTTTGTGCCTTCGGGCCTTTGTGGCAGAAAAAAGCAGGCCACTAAGTCACCAAGCCACGAAGTTATTTGTAATTATAAGGTGCCGATTGCACGGCAAACTCCTATCAATCCACTTTGTGCCTTCGGGCCTTTGTGGCAGAAAAAAGCAGGCCACTAAGTCACCAAGCCACGAAGTTATTTGTAAATATAAGGTGCCGATTGCACGACAAACTCCTATCAATCCACTTTGTGCCTTCGGGCCTTTGTGGCAGAAAAAGACAAGCCACCAGGTCACCAAGCCACGAAGTTATTTGTAAATATAAGGTGCCGATTGCACGACAAACTCCTGTCAATCCACTTTGTGCCTTCGGGCCTTTGTGGCAGAAAAAGGCAAGCCACCAGGTCACCAAGCCACGAAGTTATTTGTAAATATAAGGTGCCGATTGCACGACAAACTCCTGTCAATCCACTTTGTGCCTTCGGGCCTTTGTGGCAGAAAAAGGCAAGCCACCAGGTCACCAAGCCACGAAGTTATTTGTAAATATAAGGTGCCAATTGCACGGCAAACTCCTATCAATCCATTTTGTGCCTTCAATCCTTTGTGGCAGAAAAAACAGGCCACTAAGTCACCAAGCCACGAAGTTATTTGTAAATATAAGGTGCCGATTGCACGGCAAACTCCTATCAATCCACTTTGTGCCTTCGGGCCTTTGTGGCAGAAAAAGACAAGTCACCTAGCCACGAAGTTATTTGTAAATATAAGGTGCCGATTGCACGACAAACTCCTATCAATCCACTTTGTGCCTTCGGGCCTTTGTGGCAGAAAAAGACAAGTCACCAAGCCACGAAGTTATTTGTAAATATAAGGTGCCAATTGCACGGCAAACTCCTATCAATCCATTTTGTGCCTTCAATCCTTTGTGGCAGAAAAAACAGGCCACTAAGTCACCAAGCCACGAAGTTATTTGTAAATATAAGGTGCCAATTGCACGGCAAACTCCTATCAATCCATTTTGTGCCTTCAATCCTTTGTGGCAGAAAAAACAGGCCACTAAGTCACCAAGCCACGAAGTTATTTGTAAATATAAGGTGCCGATTGCACGGCAAACTCCTATCAATCCACTTTGTGCCTTCGGGCCTTTGTGGCAGAAAAAGGCAAGCCACCAGGTCACCAAGCCACGAAGTTATTTGTAAATATAAGGTGCCGATTGCACGGCAAACTCCTATCAATCCGCTTTGTGCCTTCGGGCCATTGTGGCAGAAAAAAACAGGCCACTAAGTCACCAAGCCACGAAGTTATTTGTAAATATAAGGTGCCAATTGCACAACAAACTCCTGTCAATCCGCTTTGTGCCTTCGAGCCTTTGTGGCAGAAAAAAACAGGCCACTAAGTCACCAAGCCACTAATTCAACCTTTATTTATTCTTTTTGCCAAGTTTGGATTGGATAAAGGAGAAGAATTCAGCTCGTGTATTTTTGTCGCCAAGAACCTTTCCTACGGTTTTCCAATAATTGGAAAAGGATAGTTCATTAGGAGCCTTGGAGGGTTGGTTTTTGAGTTGTTCAGGAGTTTCGGCAGCCGGTTTAGGTGAAGGATTTACTTCAGGAGCATCGGTGCTTTTCGGCTGATAGCCTACCAGCTTGTCGGCTTTATCAAAGCTCTTTTTTGACCGTTCTTTATAACCTAATTTTTCTTCCACAAGACCTTTATTGTTATAAGAAATGGCATCTTCCGGATCCATTTCGATGGCTTTGTCGTAATCAGTAATGGCTCCTTCCAAATCGCCGATACGGTCTTTTAAAAAGGCTCTACTGGAATACCGGTAGGGATTATTGGGGTCAAGGTTAAGGGCGCGGTCCAGTTCTGACAGGGCTTCTTCGTTACGCTTCAGAAGGTGGAGTACCACGGCACGGTCACTGATAAAATCAGCATTGTAATTGTCGGCTTGTATCAGTAGGTCAAAATCTTCCAATGCCGCATCCAGTTTTCCCATTCTGGAAAGGATACGTCCCCGATGTAGCAAAAGCAATGGTTGTTTTGGACTGCTGGTCAGTAACTGATTGAAAATCCCCAGTGCTTCTTCAAATTTCCCTTCTTTGTACAGCGAAATGCCTTGATTGATATCACTCACGCTCTTTATGCTTTTAATTTTGGCCAAAATTAGCAACAATATTTATAACAGCCCATTGTTTGAATAAGTTTAGCAGGGGAGGCTTTAATCTTGTAAAGTTGAAGAATGGGGATTGGTAAAAAATGGAATGAATGGAAGATGGATTGGTTTAGGTAGCGATGAGCTTCTTTAATTTTCGAATTATCGCCTTTACCTCATCATGTTCTATGACTATTCGGTTTTTGAAAAACATAGAGCATCCTGAGAAAATGACCAACAATAATACGGGCATCAAGGACTTCATGGAAAGGAAGGAGTAGTTACTCCTACTTTGTCATGTTACGGTTATTTTGGGTCAAGTGAAAAAATTGGGGGATTAGGGTTGATTCGGATAGCACGCAGATGGCGCAGATTAATAAGATTTGCGCTGATTTTTATGCTGGAGCACGCATTCCTATTGCTAAATTAAAGGGAAATATGCTTACAATAGCCACCTGGAAATCTCTCATCCCCCGGAAATATTGCTTGGTCGGTTATTTTAGGAGATTCCTCCTTCGTCGGAATGACAAAACACGCTGTTCATTCCGAGGAACAGCCTGTCCCGATACATCGGGAAGAGATCTTTTTAAGTCACTTTCTTAATTTGACAAAGCAGGATTACGATGAATCAAATAAATGCATGGGATTTTAAAAATTCAATCATTCCAAAAAGGTAAGTTCTGTTTACGAATAGCAAGCAAAATTGTTTTTGGGTTGTGGGCATGAAAAAAGTCGATACCTATTAACTTAGCTACATACACGCCTTATTTAATGTAAGGAATATCCCTTTTCATTATTCCCAAAATGCCAATAATTTCTATATTTGAGTAGAAATATAGAGATATGCCAAACCAACCTGAAGGAGTAATAAAGGAATTGAAAAGCGGGAAATATGCTCCCGTTTATTTTTTGCAGGGAGAAGAGCCTTATTTTATTGATCAGATTACCAGTTACATTGAAGAAAATACCATTCCGGAACACGAAAAGGGCTTTAACCAGATCATAATGTACGGCAAGGATGCCACGATGAATACCGTACTGACCAATGCCCGAAGGTTTCCGATGATGGCAGAGCGGCAAGTAGTCATCGTCAAGGAAGCCCAAAACCTACCGGATCTGGGCAAAGAGGCCGGTGATAATTTGCTGATCAATTACCTTTCCAATCCTTTGCCGAGTACCATTTTGGTATTTGCCCATAAGTATAAATTACTGGATGGCAGAAAGGCATTGGCCAAAGAGCTGGACAAGAAAGCGGTGCTGGTGAAATCCGCAAAAGTACCTGAATACAAGCTCAGCCCTTGGATAGATGCCTATCTGAAGAGCAAGAGCTTTACCATCGAGCCTAAAGCTTGCCAAATCATTGCCGAATCCATCGGGAACAACCTTGAGGTACTGACCAATGAGATCGATAAGATGCTGATCAACTTCAGTGAGCCGGTGCAGATCAACAGTAACCACATCCAGCAGTTTATCGGGATCAATAAAGACTACAATAATTTCGAACTGACCAAAGCGCTGAGTTTTAGGGATATATTGAAAGCCAATAAAATCATTCACTATTTTAGCCAAAACCCAAAATCCAATCCGCTGATACCGATCATTGCCTTGCTCTACTTGCACTTTTCGAGATTGCTATTGGTACACGCCAATAAGAGCCAAGGTGAAAGGGAGCTGGCGGGAAAGCTAAAGGTAAATCCTTATTTTATGAAAGAATATATGATTGCTTCCAAAAACTATCCTTTAGGCAAGGTTATTGATAACATCGGATACTTAAAGGAAGCTGATCTTCGTTCAAAGGGTATCGATGCCAACGGTATGAACGAATCAGAAATCCTCAAGGAACTCGTATTTAAATTGATGCATTAAGGTACACCATTTTACCATGAGAAAACTATTACTATTGTTTGTGGCCGCAGGTTTTTTTTATCAGGCACAGGCTCAGTCCGGCATTTATCAGACTGGACTGGAAAAGCAGATTGATGATGCATATGAACTTTTTGATAAGCATCAATACAGTTCTTCCAAACTTGAGTTTGAAAAACTACAAACGGCCGAGCTGAGCCCTTCACAGCGTATCGATGTGGACTTTTACCATGCGGTATCGGCCTTGCGATTGGACAATCCAGATGGGCCGAGCTTGGTCGGCAAGATCATTAACGATTATCCCAATGACCCCAAGGCAAATGAAGCGGCCTTTCTAATGGGGGATTATTATTTTGATCAGCGCCACTATAAAAAATCCATAGAAGCATATAACCTGGTCAATGTAGACGTGGTCTCACTTGAACAGCGATCAAAGGTGTATTTTAAGATGGGATATGCTTATTTCCAACTTAAGGATTATGCCAATGCCTCGCGCTACTTCGATCCGGTGAAGAAAATGCAGACCACGTATACCGGAGATGGTTATTACTACAGTGGCTATGTAGCTTTGCAACAAAGCAAGTATGATCAAGCCATTACTGATTTCAAGCAAGCAGACCGCTATCCTGAATACCAGTCTAAGGTTCCTTACATGCTTTCTGAGCTTTATTATCGCCAAGAACAGTATGATGAGTTGATAGCTTATGCCACACCAATATCGCAGTCTAGAGGGAACTTGGACCGTAAAGAGGGGATTTACCTGCTGATGGCGGAGGCTTATTTTGAGAAGCGTGATTTCACCAATGCCGCCACCTACTATGATGCGGCTACAAAGGCAGGAAAAGGCGATATGACGCGTGAACAAATGTACAAGGCTGGTGTGGCCCAGTTTAAGGTACGTCAATATGAGAAAGCCACCGATTACTTTAAGCAAGTGGCCCTGGAAAAGGATAAGCTCGGCCAAGTTTCCAGTTATTATCTTGGACATGCTTACCTGCAGCTGAATAATCCCCAATACGCTGTGACCAGCTTCAGTACTGCATATAAGGGTGATTTTGATCCGGCAATTCAAGAGGAGGCCTTGTTCAATTATGCTAAACTGAGCCTAGAGCGGGGTGGATTTCAAGAAGCCATCAATGCGATGGACAGCTATCTGGCCAACTATCCAAATGGCCAGAATGTAGGCGAAGTGGAGACTTTGCTGAGCGATGCCCTCATCAATACCAATAATTACCTTCGTGCCATCCAGCATATCGAAGGCATGAGCAGTAAGTCACCCGCCATCAGGGCTGCATACCAAAAAGTAACCTATTATCAGGGATTGACCTACTACCGTAATAAACAGTACAACCAAGCCATTACCTATTTTGATAAATCCATTATCTATCCAGTGGATAAGGGGATCGTACATGAGGCGTTTTATCGAAAAGGGGAGTCATATGCGGCAAAGGAGGACTTAAAAGGTGCCATTTCAGCCTATGAGCAGGTCATGAACATGCGCTTGACATCACTGGATCCTGCATTGATCAAAAGCCACTATGGCTTGGGCTATGCGTATTTTAACACCAAGGAATACGCCAAGGCCGAAAAACAATTTAAGTCATATACCGATAAAATCAAGAAGGTTTCCAATGTCCAAAGCTATTACGATGATGCTTTGATCCGCTTGGGAGATTGTTATTACATTCAAAAGAAATTTGATCCAGCGCTAAGCACATTCCGTATGGCGATCAGCGAGCGCAATCCTTCTTCCGATTATGCCCACTACATGGCGGGCGTGGTACTCAACTTCCAAAACAGAAATAGGGAAGCCGTTGCTGAGCTGGACAGGGCCATCAGCCGTTATCCAAATAGCCGTTTTAGAGACGATATCATCTTCCAAAAAGCCCAGATCAATATGGAAGAATCCAACTACGCAGAGGCCAGCAAAGGGTATAGTGAACTGATCACCAAAAGTGCTAACAGTCCATTTGTGCCATTTGCACTGGAGGGAAGGGCCATCGCAAGTTATTCACTAAAAAAATATGACCAGACCATCAATGACTATAAGAAGATATTGGGCCAATATCCCAATGCTGAAAATGCCAATGCTGCTTTGGTCGGCCTTCAGGAGGCATTGACGCTGCAGGGTAGGTCAGGAGAATTCTCGAATTACCTTTCAGACTATAAAAATTCTAATCCCGGCAACGAAAGCGTTCAGGGCGTGGAGTATGAAGCGGCCAAAAACCTGTTCTTCGGACAGTCTTACCAACAGTCCATTCAAGCTTTCCAGTCTTACCTGAGCAATTATCCGAATTCCGCCCAGAAGTACGAGGCAACGTATTTCATCGGAGATGCTTATTTGCGAATGGGGAAAGAGGATGAGGCATTGAAGACGTTTTACGATTTGGAAAAAATGGGGGCTTCTAGCCAAAAGGCCAAGGCAATACAGCGGATAGCGGAAATTGAATTTAAACAAAAGAACTACCAAAAAGCTATTCCATATTTCATCACCAGTACCAAAGTCGCCCGTGACAGGATAGAGCAATACGAAGCCAATAAGGGTTTGATGATGGCTTATTATGAGACGGCCAAATACGATTCGGCAGATTTCTATGCCAATAAGGTGATCGAACTCGGGGATGTAACGGCTGATGCCAAAGCCAATGCCCAGCTCATAAAGGCCAAGTCACTGCTGAAAACCAATAACACCACAGAAGCCCAAGATGAACTGATGGCCTTGGTCAATGAGAGTGGCAGTGTTCAAGGGGCAGAGGCGCTTTTCTTGCTGGCAGATGCTTTCCGCAAAGCCGAAAACTTCACGCAGTCCAATGAAACGATCTTTGGCTTTTCAGAGAAATATGCGGTTTATGATTATTGGTACGGGAAATGCTTCGTGCTGCTGGCTAAAAACTATAAATCGCTCAATGAAAATTTCCAAGCAAAGGCTACACTGGAATCAGTAATAGAGAATTCAGAAAACGAACAAGTCATTCAAGAGGCCAAGGCTGAGTTAGCAAACTTACCATAAACTTTGTTAATGCATTGATTAAAGAAAACATGAATAAAGTACTTATAGTCACATATTTATCAATATTTTTATCTATTGGTTCGGTCTATGCCCAAGACCAAAAGGGAAATGAGCGCGGTGAAGTAACCGACGCAGAGTTTATCATTCGTAAGGATAGGATATTGAGTTTGCCAAAGCGGACAAGGAATTTTGAAACGGTACCGGCACTGCCACAGCCTGAGAGCAAAAGCAGTTTTAGTTATGATGCGCGGGACTTCTTCTTTACGCTTCCACCAAGTCAATCAGAGATCAAGCCGTATCAAAAGCAGTTTCCCTCCGGTAACGAAATGCTGCACCATAGCCTTGTAAGGTTAGGGTATGGAAATTACCAGTCGCCACTCGCAGAGCTCTATGTCAATAACCTGGAGAGTGATTACCTGAATTATGGCGTGATGCTCAGGCATCAGGGATTTTATGAAGGGCCGGTAGACCAGAAGAATTCTGCTGAAGACCATACAAACATTCGGCTGAACGCCAGCTATTTTACCGAGTTTGTGGAAATTTTTGGAGAGGTAGGGTATGACCGCGACCGGTACCATTTTTATGGTTATACACCAGGAACTGAAGTGATGGCGGACAGCATCCAGCAATTGTTTAGCACAATATATGGACAGGGAGGTATTCGCAATATTGAAAAGGACGATCCATTTAATTATGAAGCAAAAATAGGTGTAAGGCTTTTTAATGACGATTATTCCGCTCGAGAGCATGAAGTTAATTTTAATGGCTTTGGTAATTATCGAATCAGTGATGGTTTTAGGGCGGGATTGGACATTTCGGCATTTTTGACCTCACCTTCTGATGTCAATTATAATAACATCAATAGAAACTACGCTAAGCTCACGCCTTTTGTGAGGTACAAAACCACCATGTTTGAAGTGAATGCCGGGGTGAATTTTATCAATGAAAACGACGTGTATGATGGTAAGAGTGGAGATTTTCATATTTTCCCTAAGATCGATGCAGCCTATTATATCCATGAAGCTTTCGCGGTGTATGGCGAGTATATAGGTGATGTGCAGCGAAATACGTACTACAGTTTCGCTATGGAAAACCCCTATTTGGGCCCCAGTGACCGACTGCTGAACACGGTGCAGAAGTTTAGGGCTGAAGGAGGCATCAAGGGCAGTGTAAACGATGCATTCACCTACAAGCTGGGCATCGCTTATGGAGACTATGACAATATGTATTTCTATGCCAATGGAGAGTCGGACAGCACGCGTTTTGAGGTATTGTACAATGACGGTTCTGTGTTGAATTATACCGGCTCTTTGGGATATAGCTTTAGCGACCGCTACCACCTCACTGCTGAGGCAAACTATTACCATTATACCCTGGATGATGTAGACAGCAGTAATCCTGGTGTAGCAGCCAGTCCTTGGCAGCGTCCTGAGTGGGAGATCAATGTTCATAATACATTCACGCCGGATGAAAAATGGCTTATCCAGGCGGGACTGGATATGATGGGCGGGATTTATGCCAAAAACCTCGAATCAGGAACTGAGGATACCCTAAACCCCATTCTGGACCTAAACGCTAAGATAGATTATAAAATCACCGAACGGTTTTCGGTATTTGCAAAAGGCAATAATTTATTGAATCAGAAAAATGAACGATATTGGAATTATCAATCCCGTGGAATTCAAGGGATTGGTGGGGTGACCTTTAAATTTTAGTTTTGGTGAGATGGAATGATTTTCCGTAATTATTCATTAGTGCCATATTGAGTAATTGAGGGTTTTATCTTAGTTTAGCAATTTAAACCACCAAGAAAGCAGAAGAATGACAGACAAGGACCAGGAAAAAAAATCGAAAAGAAAAGACGAGGATAAGGATTTTGGCTTGCCTGAAATCGAAATCACTCCTATATCCAGTGAGGAAGACAAGTCTGATTCACGTCCTTCTGTGATTCCTGTGCCTACGGGAAGTGGAGCCGAGAAAGATTCTCCAAAAGAGCCTACCAAAAAAGAAAATCCTGAAAAGCCCGTAGCACCTGTACCTGATTCGAAAGCTGCTGCTTCTGAAGCACCAGCTATACCTGAAGCGGCTCCAGCTGCATATGTACCAGTAGATGATGAGAAAAAGGACGAGAAAAACAATAAAGCAGGTTGGATCATTCTGATTTTGTTACTGTTGTGCTTGATAGGTTTTGGTGTATATCATTTTGTGTTCAAGGCACCGGAAATGCCGGAAGTTCCAGAACAGGTGGCTGTTCAGCCGGAGGCAAAAGAGCCAGCACCTGTCGTGGAAGAAGCTGAAACACCAGCTCCAGTGGAAACTCCCAAGGCTCCTTCGCTTACGGAAATCAGTGAAAAAGGCGATGTACCGCATTATTTTGTGACCGTGGGCGCTTTTATTGATGGAGACCTTGCCAAAGATTTTTCCAAGCGATTAAACGGAAAAGGATATAACACCTACATTGTACTTCCTGGCTATGGTTCTTCGTTTTATAAATTGGCCATTGAAGATTTTAATAATGTAGATGATGCTTTGGCCATGATTGAGCGAGAGCAAAAGAATTTTGAAGAAACTTTATGGGTTTTTAAATACTAATATGATCTTACTACAGACTTTATCAACCGATAGTCAAGCGGTTGCCGATTCACTTAATACCATGGAAAATACAGCTCAAAGTATTGGGCTTTTTGATCTATTGATCAAAGGTGGATACATGATGATTCCGCTTTATGCGTTGTTCATTTTAGCTATTTATATTTTTGTGGAACGTATAATTACCTTGAAGAAAGCGGCCCAAACCCCAAAGGGCATGATGGATCAGGTGAAGATGATGGTGCAGACAGGGGATATTGGTGGTGCCAAAATGATATGTCAGGAAGAAGACACTCCAGTGGCCAATATGATCTCAAAAGGACTGGAAAGAATTGGTAGTCCGCTAAAAAACATTGAAGTGGCGATCGAAAATGTAGGTAAAATAGAAATCTACAAATTGGAGAAAAACCTGAGCCTCTTGGCGACCGTTTCCGGTGCAGCACCGATGATCGGGTTTTTAGGTACAGTGGCCGGGATGATCCGGGCGTTTATCGGGGTAGCCCAAGAAGAAGGAATGGTTTCCCCAAAACTGCTGTCCACGGGAATTTATGAAGCGATGATTACGACGGCTTCTGGACTTGTGGTGGGGATTATCGCTTATTTGGGATATAACTACCTCGTGGCGCGTGTATCCAAGCTTATTCACAGTATGGAATATACCACAGTGGAGTTTATGGATTTGCTACAGGATAAGAAGTAAGGTCAACAGTGGACCTTTTTTACAAGAAACAAGCATATGGCACTACAATCAAAACATAAAGTGGAAGCGGCATTCAGCATGTCATCCATGACAGATATTATATTTCTGTTGTTGATCTTTTTTATGCTGACTTCTTCTTTCATCACGCCTTCTGGATTACCGGTAAACTTGCCAAGTAGTGAAACAGCTGATATCGTGATGCAGGAGGTAACCGTAACGGTGACCAAAGACCTGAAATATTCCGTGAACGATAAGATCGTGGAGCGGGAGGGAATCAAAAATGAATTGACTTCGTTACTAAAAGGCAAAGATGGACAAGTGGTGCTTCATATCGATAAGGAAGTACCGGTGGAATATTTAGTTGAAATAGGTGGGATTGCCGCTAAACTGGAAGCCAATGTGTCTATCGCTACAAGACCATATAAGTAGCAAGATTAGAGTAAAGAAGAAAGAGCAAAGACATGAGCATCAAGATTCCTCGGTTAGCTGGGATTGTGTTGGAGCAAAGATAGAAGCTAGAGGATGTGACAAGGTGTGAGTAGCTAGATATCAGTATCAAGAAGGGTAAAATATAAAGCAGGAGTTAAGAGTGGAAGGAACCGCACATAGTACGGAGCTGGACAGCAAAAAGAAGGCAACGATCATTACCATCATTGTGAATGTGTTGGTATTGGTGGGCATTTATTTTATTGTGGTATGGAGACCTCCAGTGCCACCGATGGCGCAGTTTGGCCTGGAGCTTAATCTTGGTTTTACGGATGTGGGAAGCGGTAATGAACAAACGGAGACCCCACCTTCCGAGAGTGAGCAGATCAGCACTGAAAGTCCTGCTCCAGGTACACCCGTAGAGACACCTGAGCCTGCCCAACCAGAAGCGCAGCCCGTAGCCCAACCAGAAGCACAACCACAACCTACCGAATCGAAGAACAGTTATGAAACGCGTTCCAATACCACAAGTCCTTTAAAGGGCAGTGAGAAAAGTAAGGAAGCGGTAAAAGAACCTGAACAACCGAAAGAGGAAGCAAAGCCTGTGACCAAACCTGCCGAAAAGGAGGAAAAGAAAGTAGAGGAGAAGGTGGAAGAAAAGCCGACCATTGACCAGCGTGCTATTTTTGGTGCTGGAGGCAATAAAGGCAAGAGCAACCAATCTTCTGCTGGCAGTAGTGAGGGCACTTCCACACAGAAAGGCGACCAAGGTAATTCTGAAGGCACCATTGATGGCAGGTCATTGATGCAATCCGGACAGGGCAATGCCGGAAATGGCGCTGGGTATAATTTGGATCTGGCCGGCTGGGATTTTGCCAGCAAGCCCAATATTCAGGACAGGGTCTCCAATAGAAATGGTAAAATCGTTTTTAAAATCACTGTGGATGACAATGGCAAGGTAATCAGGGCCATTCCAGATACCTATAATGTGACCAATGCGGTCCTTACCTATTACCGGGGAGTAGTCAACGGCCTTACTTTTAAACGAAAAAGCGGGAATCCTGCGGCCGACTATTCGGAAGGAAAAATCACCTTTATCATCAAAGTAGATTAATCATAAGATGACGTACCAGGAGACGTTGGACTACTTGTTCAATGCATTGCCGATGTTCCAGCGAATTGGTGCAGCGGCATTTAAGAAAGACCTTAGCAATACCCTTCAGCTCTGCGAACACCTTGGTCAACCCCAAAGGCAATTCAGGTCCATTCATGTAGCCGGCACCAATGGCAAGGGGAGTTCTTCCCATATGATCGCTGCTGTTCTTCAAGAAGCTGGCTATAAAGTAGGCCTGTACACTTCTCCACACTTAAAATCCTTTACGGAAAGAATAAAGATAAATGGCAAAGAGATACCACAAGAAAAAGTGGTTGATTTTGTAACCCAATACCGTGATTTTCTCGATAGCCTAAAGCCCAGTTTCTTTGAGATGACGGTGGGATTGGCTTTTGCCCATTTCGCAGCGGAGGAAGTGGACTTTGCCGTCATCGAAGTAGGGATGGGCGGTAGACTGGACAGCACCAATGTGATTACTCCTGAGGTATGTTTGATTACCAATATCGGTATGGACCATACTCAGTTTTTGGGTACCACCTTGGTCGAAATAGCGGGAGAAAAGGCAGGCATTATTAAGGAAAAAGTTCCCGTGGTCATCAGCCAAAACCAACCGGAAACTTTTGAAGTGTTCAAAGCCAAGGCAATGGCAAAGGCAGCACCTATTTTCTTCGCCAACCAATTTTTTGAAGTGCAACAAATTGGTTTAAATAGAGGTTTAAAAACATGTGATTATCAAGTTTTTAAAAATAATAAAGAGTCCGTTTATTCATTAGATCTTTTTGGGAAGTATCAGGAAAAAAATCTTCCTGGAGTCCTTATGGTGTTAGAAGTGTTAAGGGATAAAGGGATCGCAATCAGACCCGAAAGCATCCAATCTGGACTTGCACATGCTGCTGAGATTTCCGGATTGAAAGGGAGGTTCCAAAAACTAGGTGAGAAGCCTTTGGTCTATTGTGATACCGGTCATAACGAAGATGGCATTAGCCTACTGATGGAGCAGCTCCAAGCTATGCGATATGATCAACTGTATATTATCCTTGGGATGGTCAATGATAAGGATCTGGGCAAGGTGCTTAGCCTTTTGCCGAAAGCGGCAAAGTACGTTTTTTGTGAAGCTAATATCCCCAGGGCACTACCTGCTGATCAGCTCCAGGAAAAAGCCGCAGCTCAGGGGATCGAAGGTGAAGTTATTCGGAATGTCAATGTAGCCTTGGCCGATACCCTAAAAAAAGCATCAAAAAACGATCTTATTTTTATCGGAGGCAGTACCTTTGTGGTCGCTGAAATCGAAAACTTATAAAATGGGCAGAAATAAGCTGGCGAGATTTAAGGCCAACGAGGAAAATAGCAATGTCGTCCAGGAAGGCAAAGATATCTTTGGACGCATCCAAGGCAATTGGAGAAAGGAACAGTTTAAGAATGAACAGCCAATTGTGGTTGAATTGGCTTGTGGTAGAGGAGAATTTACCGTAGGGCTGGGGAGGGAGTATCCTGAGCAGAACTTTATCGGGGTGGACATAAAGGGTGCTAGAATCTGGAAAGGAAGCACCATAGCCATCGAAGAGGGCTTGAAGAATGTGGCCTTTTTGCGGACGCAAATTGAGCTACTGGACCGCTTTTTTGCAGAAAAAGAAATCAGTGAACTGTGGATCACCTTTCCTGACCCCCGGCCAAGGGATGGGGATGAGAAGAAGCGGTTAACATCCCCTAGATTTTTGGAAATGTACAAACCGATGATCCAGAATGATGGCTGGATCCATTTTAAGACGGATAATACGGGGTTGTTTGATTACACCGTAGAATTACTTCAAAACAGAGCCGATATCAGGGACTTGGTTTTTACACATGATTTTTACGCTTCGGAATTCCGTAATGATCACCATGGTATCAAAACACGCTATGAAACCATTTTCAGCGCAAAGGGGGAGAAGATTAAATACTTGAAGTTTAGGTTTAAGTAGATAGGTTTATTGTTCTTATAATCATTTGTTTTTAATGACTACCCGTTACTTTGCACGTACCACTGGAGAAAGGAAATATTTACATGAAATCCTTTTATTGGCCTTTGTAGCATTCGGTTTTGGGATAGTTGATGGGGGCGTTAAGAAAATGAGTTAGCTTACGAAGTGGACGAGCAAGATCCACTCATTTTCAGCCCTAAGCAACTGGCACAAAACCAAATTAAGCCAAATGAAATTGTAACCGGAATACCAAATCACTCAATTTAAAGAATGCTCCATACCTAGACTTTTTCATCAATGGAAATGCGAAACATTCATGAAGCTCTTTGAAAATCAGTCCAATACCTGAATAAAAAGTAGGAGAGATGAATAAAGAAAAAACAGTAATGAATTTGGTTACGTGCAACATTGCGGATACACATATATTTTTTTATTTACTTGTTGATATCTCAATAGGTGCTAATTGTATTTTTAGTTTGATAAGGGCTAAAGATAATAAAGGTAAAGCACCAAAAGGAGGGACTATGGCTCCGAGGCCATAAAATTTAATCCAACCGTAATAAGCATTGGCCAGGCCTTTTGGTCCAAGCGATTATTAATACTTTCAAATTCCTCTGAGCGGAGAGGGATCAGTAGACCAATATTGACAAACTTTCCGGGAACTCTTTTTGAGTTGATTTTTATTCCTCCTCCAAAACTAACACCGTAATAATTCTTTCCGCTCAAAAAGTGTCCGCCACCTCTAGTTGCTCCATTATATCCATACATTGCTGTAAAATACGCAGAAGATTGTTCTTGGGAAGGGATTTCCAACTCTATTCCAGCATTGCTTCCAACATTGCCCAGGTTATATCCCAATCCTCCGAATACTGACAGCATATTAATCGGATTATAAGTAAATTTCAAACCGATGCCTCCATAAGGTAGCCCTAGTCCTATGCCGACAAAACTTTTACTTTTCATATGGCTATAGTGCTGGGCTTGCAGCATGGGAGTAGTTAAAAGAAATAGTAGTGAAATGGTATATACTTTTTTCATAATGATAAACGATGTATGCTAATGGTGATCAATTTTAACATCTAACTTAATACGATTAATGTGATTTTTATATACTAAAAAATACCATTTATACTTATTCTTGACTTTTTGTGTTATTTTATCTTGTCGATTTTAACACTTTGTTAATCTTTTTGAGTAGCATAAACAATTGTTCTTAGGTAATTTAAGCTAAATTATTCATCAAATAGCTGACTCGTCTTATGACTATAACATATATGAAAAATTTGCTTTTGACTGTAGTGGTATTCCTCTCTTTTCAATTCCTTGAAGCCAAAGAGGTATGTTGGTGCGCTTTTGAAGTGATATCAGAAAATGGAAAATATTTGGCAAGCATTCGACCGGCAGACGACAATGAAGTGAATCCCGGTTGGAAAAATGATTGGAAGATACAAGTTTATGAACTGATTGAAGATAGTCGAAAATTGCTTTGGGAGTCAGCATATACCTATTCGGGTAAAGCTACCGGGATTTTATCCAATGATGGCCAGTTCTTTACCTACGTCGAAAATTGGTACAATAAGGAAAACCCAATTGTTCATATCTATAAAAACGGCCATCAGGTTCATTCCCCCATTAATGGAAAGTCACTGGACATTCCTCGGAGAAAGCTAAAGAAAGGTGAATTGCATTATTATTGGTTGACTGAAACCGGGAATCCGTACGCTTATGAAGTAGATGCAACAGGTGATTCCTTTTTGGTGATTAATGCCATTGATGGCCAGCAATTTAAGGTTGACTTGAAACATGGGACATTTAAGGAAGAATCATAATAGCTATTGTCAAATGATAATATAAATAGGTGCTATGATTTACAATGGGGACTCATTTTCGCAGTTTGCTAATTTACAGAGTGATCTTTGGAGTAATTCATAAACTGTGAAAGTCCGCAGAGAGGGTTTTGCAGTAAAAAGACAAATCTCAAAAAATCAGTGTGATTGGTTAAAATCTGCACTGATTTTTTGAGAATCCTGCGGTAAACAGTTTTTAAACTAACTCCAAAAACGTGCTATAGAGAAGGTGCCCAATGGAGAGCTGGAGGCCTAAATGGGTTATGGTAAAAGGGAACAATGGGCGAATCCCAATCCACGCCACGGGCACACTCCCAAAAGGAAAAATATGCCGAAGGCCTATAGAATGTAATCTGCTCCATGTAGGCCAAAGGGATGTCCCGCTGGCTGAACGGTTCCCTTGACTCGGTCTATTGATCGTATGGATGGACGGAATATTGTTCAAAGTACGGGAAAACCCCAAGGTGCTCAACAGACCGTTTACATTGCCTTGGGGCTCAAGAACACTACCAAATCAATACTTCGTCGGCGTACCTGCGCTCATTTTTTCTAAAGAGGTTGAAAACCAACATAAATTCCTGGGTACTTCCGGGAAAGTGGTAACTTCCGTTGGTAGGAAATTCATATACATAGCCAAACCTGAACCTATTGGTCAATAGACCGACCTGAAGGTTATTGGCATAGTCAACGCGGTGGCCACCTCCGATCCAAAATTTGTCCATAAGGAGTGCCTTCACATTAAACTCCACATTGTTGAAAAGATCATTTTGGGATCTGAAGTAGATATTGGTAATCACTGCAAGTTTATCGCTTAGAGCTTCCCGGTACCCGGCCTGCACAATGTAATTTACGGGACGTCCATCCAAGAAATCATCACCACTGGATATTCTACCACCATTTACTTGATGCATGGCATAAGAAATGTAGTATTGTGAATGGGTAAGAGCCAGTCCAATATTGAAGTCCACGATCTGCATATCCGAAAATCCCCCAATATATTTGCCAAGAACTTCGTCATTTTGTTGCTCCGCGGTCATGGCAGTGCCGTCCAGTTTTATATTGGTATAACTTACTCCAGCTCCCAGACGTAGATTGTGTTTGGCCGTAAGTCGAACCCTACTGGCATAGGATAAGACAAGACCAGTTTCGGCAAATGCACCATACTTATCAAAAAGAAGGTTTAACCCAACGGCATTTTTCCCCGTTAGGCTTGGATCTCGTGCTCCCTTCATCTCCGCAAAATCCAACTCCCCACTGAAGAACATCGTCCTCGGTGCCCCTTCAAATCCACTCCACCGATTCCTGATAAAGCCCCTGAGAGCACTTCCCTCATACCCCGTGAGCCCTGGATTAAAGTAACTTTGGAAAAAGCTGAACTGGCTGATATATTTTCTGGACTGCCCCATTACAGTAAGAGGGGCAGCCATTATCAATAATAATATAATAAGTATTTTTCTCATTTTTATAAATAGCTTATCTGATTGTATATCCACATACCAATTGGAAATAATCGAAAAACGCACCATCATCTCAACAGGTTTAATGTTCCTTTCCTTACTTCACCGGTTTCTTTTACTTCTATTACCCAGAAGTAAGTTCCGGAAGGCATTTTATTCCCGTTATATGTTCCGTCCCACCGTTTCTTAGGATCTTCGGTATAGAAAACCCGTTTACCGCTTCGCTCAAAGATCATAAATCTCACCTCAGTATAAAGCTGTAGTTCACTGACACCCCAGCTATCATTGGAACCGTTATTGTCCGGCGTAAAGCTATTATAAATCACCACCTCATTAAGTGGTTTTCGAAGACGGGTAACCGTAAATGTCTTCTCCATAATATTCCCGTCCGCATCCGTCACCTGTAATAACAGGTCGAAAGAAGTCTTCCCGGCTACTGTTTCTTCGCTGTCCCAGTAGAGAGTAGTTCCTGATAAGGAGAAGTACCGGTTATCGGCGGCTTTCGGAACTAAGCCAAGCGTGTGTTGGCTATCAACCGGATCAATAACCGTACATGCTCCCACAGCAATTGGCGTATGATCGACCGATGCCTCAAACTGATCATGATCGAGTGTGATGTCGGTCGGGACAGGTTTTGCGAGGACCGTTACGTCCATGTATGGTTCCGGTGTATTATCATCGATACTTTTCGGTAAGACAAGTTCTCCGGTTATTTGGTAGGTTCCCCTGCTTCTCAGGTTAATAGGTCCTTTGTCCCAGATCACCGCAAGATTGATCATTTCATCATGTCGGGTTCTTATCAGGACGTTTTCCGGTAGGTTCACCTCCCCGGGTGATACGCCCCATGCTACCTCTACCGGGGCTGGGGTGAAAATCTCCTCAATTTGTACCGGTTCTATGGTAAATAAGGCCCCCTCGAATTGAATAGCATAGTTATCCCCAGCTGAGAGGGTACCAATGTTGATCGGATAACTCCCCAAATCATCCCCTGCGGTTCTGGACAGCTCTCCAGTAAGTACCGCACTATCGTCATGATTTGTAAAACCCATAGCTTTGTATGTCAGCATCGGATCACCCTCGCCATATATCTTGCTATGGCTGTCGGCCTTCACCTTCAGTGCTGCCGGTACAATTTCCAGGTTGCCGTCCGCATAGTCGATCGTATAGTTTTCGGCTGTGTAACCAGAAGGTGTAACCGCATATGATCCGGCATCTTCTCCAGCAGCCCGTTTTACCGAAAGGTTTCCACCAAGGACGGTTTTGTCCTCTCCGTTTACGAAGCCCTCATATCCCACGGTGAACATCGGATCACCCTCGCCATATATTTTGCTATGGCTGTCGGCCTTCACCTTCAGTGCTGCCGGTACAATTTCCAGGTTGCCGTCCGCATAGTCGATCGTATAGTTTTCGGCTGTGTAACCAGAAGGTGTAACCGCATATGATCCGGCATCCTCTCCATCAGCCCGTTTTACCGAAAGGCTTCCACCAAGGACGGTTTTGTCCTCTCCGTTTACGAAGCCCTCATATCCCACGGTGAACATCGGATCACCCTCGCCATATATTTTGCTATGGCTGTCGGCCTTCACCTTCAGTGCTGCCGGTACAATTTCCAGGTTGCCGTCCGCATAGTCGATCGTATAGTTTTCGGCTGTGTAACCAGAAGGTATAACCGCATATGATCCGGCATCCTCTCCATCAGCCCGTTTTACCGAAAGGCTTCCACCAAGGACGGTTTTGTCCTCTCCGTTTACGAAGCCCTCATATCCCACGGTGAACATCGGATCACCCTCGCCATATATTTTGCTATGGCTGTCGGCCTTCACCTTCAGTGCTGCCGGTACAATTTCCAGGTTGCCGTCCGCATAGTCGATCGTATAGTTTTCGGCTGTGTAACCAGAAGGTATAACCGCATATGATCCGGCATCCTCTCCATCAGCCCGTTTTACCGAAAGGCTTCCACCAAGGACGGCTTTGTCCTCTCCGTTTACGAAGCCCTCATATCCCACGGTGAACATCGGATCACCCTCGCCATATATTTTGCTATGGCTGTCGGCCTTCACCTTCAGTGCTGCCGGTACAATTTCCAGGTTGCCGTCCGCATAGTCAATCGTATAGTTTTTGGCTGTGTAACCAGAAGGTGTAACCGCATATGATCCGGCATCTTCTCCAGCAGCCCGTTTTACCGAAAGGCTTCCACCAAGGACGGTTTTGTCCTCTCCGTTTACGAAGCCCTCATATCCAACGGTGAACACCGGATCACCCTCGCCATATATCTTGCTATGGCTGTCGGCCTTCACCTTCAGTGCTGCCGGGCTGATTGAAAAGTCAGCTCCTTCAAAATTGATTGTGTAATTGGAACCTACACTCAGGGTTCCTTGCCGGATAGCGTAGGTGCCTGTGCCTTCTCCAGAAACCCTGTCCAATGAGCCTCTTAAAATAGATTCATCTTCTCCATTGGCAAAACCCGTTGCCGTATAAGTCAAGACGGGATCGGGTTCCCCATAAGTTTTGTGCTTTCTATCAACGGTCACATTGATCGAACGTAACCCAACGGTCAGTTCTTGGTCTTTACTTGCCGATTCAAATTCATCGTTACCTTCCTGTACTGCAGTAATGGTCGCTGTTCCAGCTCCAACAATATCCACTTGCTGCCCATTGATAACGGCTACTGAAGGATTTGATGATGTATATTTCACCTTAAGACCTGAACTTGCACCTGCATCAACATTGATAGAACCCTCTCCGTACATCACACCTGAAGGGAAAGGTTTGAATGTGAGGCTTTGATTTTGTTTTGCAATTTCTATTGAGAAGCTTGCATGCTCTGATGAGCATTTGTCTGCTACGCTGATTTCAATGATGAAGTCTCCCGCTTCTTCTGGGATTCCGCTGATGTGGCCTGTGGAAGACAGGTTTAACCCTACAGGCAGTTTACCGCTCTGGATAGAGTATGTAAATTCTCCCTGGCTTCCTGAAGCACTTACAGTCTCATCATATGTTCTACCCGCTTTTCCGTTGGACAACCTCTTCCCATGGAATACTATTGGATCAGGTTCGGTGATTTCAAATGATTGGGTTACCGCACAACCAAACCCGTCGGTTACCGTTACGGTATAGGTCCCCGCTGTCAGTTCTGTGGCCGTTGCGCCGCTTCCGCCGGTAGACCAGGAATAGGTGTAGTCCTCGCTTCCGCCAGTTACCGATACGGTTGCCGAACCGTCCGAGCCACCATTGCAGCTCACATTATTCTGTGTCGGATGCACATGCATTGAAGTTTCGGCTTCGGTGATTTCGACGGGTTTAGTTACCGTACAATTATTCCCATCGGTTACCGTCACGGTATAGGTTCCCGCTGTCAGCCCTGTGGCCGTTGCGTCGCTTCCGCCGGTAGACCAGGAATAGGTGTAGTCCCCGCTTCCGCCAGTTACCGATACGGTCGCCAAACCGTCTGATCCGCCATTGCAACTAACGCTGTTCTGGGCAGAAAGTGTCGCGACAAGGGCTTCAGGCTCGGTGATTTCGAAGGATTTGGTGACTGTACAGCCAAACCCGTCGGTTACCGTTACGGTATAGGTCCCCGCTGTCAATTCTGTGGCCGTTGCATCGCTTCCGCCGGTAGACCAGGAATAGGTGTAGTCCTCACTTCCGCCAGTTACCGATACGGTTGCCGAACCGTCCGAGCCACCATTGCAGCTCACATTATTCTGTGTCGGATGCACATGCATTGAAGTTTCAGCTTGGGTTATCTCAAACGATTGAGTTACCGTAAGACCATTAGAGTCCGTAACTGTCACCGTATATTCTCCCGCTGCCAAACCTGTAGCTTTTACACCTGTTCCGCCTGAAGGTGACCACAGGTAAGTGTAGTTTCCACTCCCACCGTCTACGGAAATAGTCGCCGAGCCATCTGCACCTCCGGAGCAGCTTACATTGGTCTGACTATGGCCTGTAATTGCCAGTGGAAGCTCACCATATACCAAAAGCTGTGGACGGATCCCCTCCTCTGTGCTCTCTCGGGAACCAAATGTAGCGTCTGTCCAGCTTGAATTACCCCCGGAAGAAAATGAAGAAAGGTCTGCTACTACAAGCAATGACAGTTGGTCTGTGCCGTGGTCCTGTAGCGCCCCGGACACATTAAGTTTCACATAGGTCCCCGCAGACGATCCCCGTACCTCACCGATAGGATCCCCGGTCGCTGCCGGTCTGTTGTCATAGGTAACTGTGGTTTCGCCCCAGTCATCGGCTACCTTATAGAACTTCCATTTGACACCTTTTTCAATATCGGCATTGGTCTCCTTCACATAAAGACGCAGGACAACGCTGTCGGTCTGCACAGGCAGCGCCGAAAGGTCAAATTTTAACAGGGATTCCCGAAGATAACTGCTGGGATTGTCCTTTACCACTAGACCCGTTTCTGTCCCGTAATTTTTGGAACTGTGACTTCCGTCGCGGACATAGGAATCGGCTATGGCCACAAGGCTCATGATCGGAGGAGCAGGCGGTACATAAACAGGCAGCGTACTGTTGATCTTCCCGGAAACCGTGCTCCCCGCATAATCGCCGGAAGGCAAGGTCATGGTCAGTGTACGGGGTTCCCCAAGAACTCCGTTCTTATACACCAGGTTCAGTTCGCTGTGGGTCTGGGCAGGATCTGCCACGGATGCGGCCACTTCTGCCGATCCGGGATCTGTCAGCATCACCGTACACGCCCTGTCAGCTTTCAGCAGCACATCGCCGTACTTCAGGGTGGCCGCTTTATAAAACACCACCTGCAGGATGTTCAGCGTGCGGTGCAGCACCGCCTGGACGCTGTCACTGTTCACCAATATATCGATACGGCTTTGGTCATAGCTTTGCATCGCTGCCGGCGTCCCTTTTCCCGGTAAAACTACATAGGAATAGGAAGCGTCCTGGGGGGCAACACCGTGGTTGAACCACAGTTTGAACACCTCGTGGCTCACTTCGGCATCAGACTGATTGGTATTGATGCTTTTCCATGTCCCGGTCTGGGTCTGGTTCGACAGGTTGATATTACCCCCGGAAGGGAACAGGTACCCCACATTTCCCTGCGTCACCCATTTCAGGTCTCCGTTGTAGCTGCGTATTCCCGAAGAGAGGACAGATGCCCCTCCCGTGGTGGACACGTTCACGTCCGTGGTCAGGTGGCTCTGGTTGACCGTGGTGTTGATTGCTTCAGCGGCCGTTGCCTCAATACCGGAGCCCAGGCACACGATTTCATCATCAAAGAAGAACCATGATTTTTTTGCCCGGGTACCATAGTCGTCCATGGCATAGGCACTCACGCCGTACACCCCGTCGGAAACCCCGCCAACAAAGGAGGCTACACCTTTGTCGTTCCACCATGAAGGCCTTGTCGGAAAAGAAGTGATTTCAGGGGTAGTTGTTCCCGGGATCTTGTTCCAGTCCCAAGTGGGATAGATATTGTAGTATTCATCCCCATCAACAGCAATATAGGTGACACCCTCTGCCAAAAAATGACCTTTCAGATTTTCGGTACTGCTCCCTTCCGACTTTATTGTGCGGTTTGAAACTAACCGGAGGCCAAAGGTATACTCTGGTCTAAGGTGCAATGAATAATCGGTGGTCCAATAATGGGTATGTTCAGGCGAAAGGTTGTAAGATGGCTCCTTTTCTCCAGTCATACGGGCGATCGCATCATCGTATTCACTTTTATGTTCCGGAAGATCAATTACTGAAATGGTGCCTATAAGGCTTTTAGGAGCCTTCCCATTGTTTGGCCTTGTAATTCCACGTCCAAAATTGTTAAGATCAGCAAAACCACCACGAAGCGGCTTAATAAAGCCTTTGCGGACAAAATTTGATAGGATGGCCATTTTTTCGGCGGAAAACGCATAGGAAGTACCGGAAATCACACTACCAATCAGTCCAATACCTTTAATGAATTCCGACCCGTAACCATAAATATACAACTGAGAACCATGTGCCTTAAAAGAATAATCAGGCTGAATACCAGCCTTGATATCAATTTTAATCCAGGCTGTCACGACATCAACAGTTTCCGAAAGAAGTACCGGATCATCCGTTAGACAGGCCCGCATAATCTGATGCTGGGCTACGTCAGAAGTGTTTGACGCTGAGCCAACCATATATTGGTGAGTGATAGGCAGTCCTTTGGTCATCCAGGCAAGCAACTCATTTTCCAACATAACCGGTATAGTCTCTGGAACTTGTCTGAGAGCTATGAGAATTTGTCCGATCCTCTTGGGAAGTCCTATTGTGCCATGATACCAGTTAACACTTTCTGGCTCAGGATTCAGCTCAACCCAATAAGTTATGGTCGTTTCTATCCTCTGAAGAAGTTCCGCTGAGCGGTAATAGGCACTTTCAGGATTTGTATAAGACCTTACATAAACTTCAAGCATCTTAAAATGCCTTCCAGGAGGCCATATTACATTATCCTGTGATTGATAATCGATATCAGGCCAGGAACCGTCTGCATTTTGACTGTCTGATAGAACTACTACCTTCTGATCATTGGATCCCACACTTTCAGAGGAAAGGAATTTCTGGTAAAAGCGTTCTTCAATAATGTCAATTTCAGAATTTGAAGCTGTTGTTCCCGAAGGGTCCCCCTCTTCATAAACGATCTTGGGACGATATTCCGTTTCCGGACTGTTTATGGTATAAAAATCTAAATATGCCCACGAAACCGATGATATCTTGAAGGTAATATAGCCGGGTTCCCCATCGGACTGATAGTTCTGTAACTGGCTGGTAATATCAAATGCTGCCGCCTCTTGCTTAGCTTTGCTTTCACCGGACACCGTGGCGATCACACCTCCCCCGGCAGGTGCATTGTTCCAGGTGATCCCAGTCTCCCCCCAGGTATTGTCTGCCACAGGGTGCAGGTTCAGCCCCACGGAGGTCTCGTCATTCTGAAAAAAAACAAGCATTTTGGCCGATGTGACCTTATCGGGATCAATGTCGCTGATATCAAACCGCAGAAATATATCCCTGCGGTCCTGCTGGGCTGCCATATAACTGTTGGACCCGTAATTAGTGTCAGGGTTATTCTTGTCCACAAACGCATCGGCCTCTGCGACAACAGAACCGGTAACCGCTTCCTCAGGGGCATCACCATATACCAAAAGCTGCGGACGTGTCTCCTCCGCTGTACTCTCGCGGGAAGCAAATGTAGCGTCTGTCCAGCCCGTATTACCCCCGGAAGAAAATGAGGAAAGGTCTGCTGCCACAAGCAATGACAGCTGGCCTGTGCCGTGGTCCTGCAGTGCCCCGGACACATTAAGTGTCACATAGGTCCCTGCAGACGATCCCCATACCTCACCGATGGGATCCCCGGTCGCTGCCGGTCTGTTGTCATAGGTAACTGTGGTTTCGCCCCAGTCATCGGCTACCTTATAGAACTTCCATCTGACTCCTTTTTCAATATCGGTATTGGCCCCCTTCACATAAAGACGCAGGACAACGCTGTCGGTCTGCACAGGCAGCCCCGAAAGGTCAAATTTCAAAAGGGATTCCCGAAGATAACTGCTCGGGTTGTCCTTTACCACCAGACCCGTTTCTGTTCCAAAATTTTTGGAACTGTGGACCCCGTCCCTGACATAGGAATCTTCTATGGCCACAAGGCTCATAACCGGAGGAGCGGGCGGTACATAAACAGGCAGTGCACTGTTGATCTTCCCGGAAACCGTGCTCCCCGCATAATCGCCGGAAGGCAAGGTCATGGTCAGTGTACGGGGTTCCCCAAGAACTCCGTTCTTATACACCAGGTTCAGTTCGCTGTGGGTCTGGGCAGGATCTGCCACGGATGCGGCCACTTCTGCCGATCCGGGATCTGTCAGCATCACCGTACACGCCCTGTCAGCTTTCAGCAGCACATCGCCGTACTTCAGGGTGGCCGCTTTATAAAACACCACCTGCAGGATGTTCAGCGTGCGGTGCAGCACCGCCTGGACGCTGTCACTGTTCACCAATATATCGATACGGCTTTGGTCATAGCTTTGCATCGCTGCCGGTGTCCCTTTTCCCGGTAAAACTACATAGGAATAGGAAGCGTCCTGGGGGGCAACACCGTGGTTGAACCACAGTTTGAACACCTCGTGGCTCACTTCGGCATCAGACTGATTGGTATTGATGCTTTTCCATGTCCCGGTCTGGGTCTGGTTCGACAGGTTGATATTACCCCCGGAAGGGAACAGGTACCCCACATTTCCCTGCGTCACCCATTTCAGGTCTCCGTTGTAGCTGCGTATTCCCGAAGAGAGGACAGATGCCCCTCCCGTGGTGGACACGTTCACGTCCGTGGTCAGGTGGCTCTGGTTGACCGTGGTGTTGATTGCTTCAGCGGCCGTTGCCTCAATACCGGAGCCCAGGCACACGATTTCATCATCAAAGAAGAACCATGATTTTTTTGCCCGGGTACCATAGTCGTCCATGGCATAGGCACTCACGCCGTACACCCCGTCGGAAACCCCGCCCACAAAGGAGGAAGTACCCAAATTACTTCCCCAACTGGTCCTGCTGGGAAAAGAAGTGATTTCAGGAGTAGTTGTTCCCGGGATCTTGTTCCAGTCCCAGGTGGGATAGATATTGTAGTATTCATCACCGCTCACCCCGATGTAGGTCACCCCTTCAGTCATGAAATTTCCTTTAATATTTTCCCCGTTGCCCGACTCAGACTTTGCCGTGCGCCTGGATACTGAACGCAGGCCAAAGGTATATTCCGGACGGATATGAAGGGAATAATCCGTGGTCCAATAGTGGTAATGTTCAGGAACTATATTATAGGAAGCATCCTTTTCCCCCTTCATCCGGGCTATTGCATCCTCGTATTCGCTTTTGTGTTCCGGCAGGTCAATCTGTGAAATGGGGGCAATAATATTTGGCTGGGCTCTTGCATTGTTTGGGCGGCTGATCCCACGTCCGAACACATTAAAATCCACATATCTCCCGCGCACAGGCTCCATAAAACCTTTACGCATGAAATCAGAAAAAATAGCCATTTTTCCCGCAGGAAATGCAAAGGAAGTGCCCACTACACTATTCCCAATGACTCCAATTCCTTTTATAAACTCCGTTCCATAACCATAGGTATAGAGTTGGGGCCCATGTGCCTTAAAGGAATTATCGGGCTGTATACCTGCCTCAACATCTATTTTTATCCAGGCTGTCACGGCATCCACAGCTTCCGAAAGCAGTGCTGCATTATCCGTTAGACAGGCCCGCATGATTTGATGCTGAGCCACATCAGTAGTATTTGACGCTGAGCCGGTTATATACCCATGCGTAATAGGATGTCCTTTGGTCATCACGGCAATTAAATCATTCTCCATCGCAGTAGAAATGCCATTGGGGGCCTCCCGGAGTGCTATAAGCGTATTCCCAATATCCTTAGGGACACCAATGGTGTAAAAAAACCAGTTGGTACTGCTCGGTTCGGGATCAAGTTCGAGCCAGTACGTGATGGTAGTTTCAATCGTTGACAACAGTTCCGGTGAGTTGTAATAATCACTTGCAGGATTGGAATACGATCTGGCATAGACCTCAAGACGGGAAAAATGGTTGCCCGGTGGCCAGATTGATTGTGCATTCGACTGATAATCAATATCAGACCAGGAACCGTCTTCTTCCTGACTGGCCATAAGATTTGCTACGTTTTGGTCGTTAGACTCAACGCTTGGAGAAGAAATAAAACCCTGATAAATGCGCTCTTGAATGATGTCGATTTCAGAAGTTGAAGCTGTTGTCCCTCCCTCTTCATAAACTAGCTTGGGATGATATTCCGTTTCCGGACTATTTCTGGTATAAAAATCTAAATATACCCCCGAGCCCGAAGCCGATGAGATCTTGAAGGTAATATAGCCGGGTTCCCCATCGGACTGATAGTTCTGTAACTGGCTGGTAATATCAAATGCTGCCGCCTCTTGCTTAGCTTTGCTTTCACCGGACACCGTGGCGATCACATCTCCCCCGGCAGGTGCATTGTTCCAGGTGATCCCCGTTTCCTCCCAGGTATTGTCTGCCACAGGGTGCAGGTTCAGCCCGACGGAGGTCTCGTCATTCTTAAAAAAGACACGCATTTTGGCCGATGTGACCTTATCGGGATCAACGTCACTGATATCAAATCGCAGAAATATATCCCTGCGGTCCTGCTGGGCTGCCATATAGCCGTTGGACCCGTAATTATTGTCAGGATTATCCTTGTCCACAAACGCATCGGCCTCTGCGACAACAGAACCGGTAACCGCTTCCTCAGGGGCATCACCATATACCAAAAGCTGTGGACGGATCCCCTCCTCTGTGCTCTCGCGGGAAGCAAATGTAGCGTCTGTCCAGCTTGAATTACCCCCGGAAGAAAATGAAGAAAGGTCTGCTACTACAAGCAATGACAGTTGGTCTGTGCTGTGGTCCTGCAGCGCCCCGGACACATTAAGTTTCACATAGGTCCCCGCAGACGATCCCCGTACCTCACCGATAGGATCCCCGGTGGCCGCCGGTTTATCATCGTAGGAAACAGAGGTTTCGCTCCAATCATTGGGTACCTTATAGAACTTCCATTTGACACCTTTTTCAATATCGGCATTGGTCTCCTTCACATAAAGACGCAGGACAACGCTGTCGGTCTGGGCAGGCAGCGCCGAAAGGTCAAATTTCAACAGGGATTCCCGAAGATAACTGCTGGGATTGTCCTTTACCACTAGACCCGTTTCTGTCCCGTAATTTTTGGAACTGTGACTTCCGTCGCGGACATAGGAATCGGCTATGGCCACAAGGCTCATGATCGGAGGAGCAGGCGGTACATAAACAGGCAGCGTACTGTTGATCTTCCCGGAAACCGTGCTCCCCGCATAATCGCCGGAAGGCAAGGTCATGGTCAGTGTACGGGGTTCCCCAAGAACTCCGTTCTTATACACCAGGTTCAGTTCGCTGTGGGTCTGGGCAGGATCTGCCACGGATGCGGCCACTTCTGCCGATCCGGGATCTGTCAGCATCACCGTACACGCCCTGTCAGCTTTCAGCAGCACATCGCCGTACTTCAGGGTGGCCGCTTTATAAAACACCACCTGCAGGATGTTCAGCGTGCGGTGCAGCACCGCCTGGACGCTGTCGCTGTTCACCAATATATCGATACGGCTTTGGTCATACCCCTGCATCGCTGTCGGCGTCCCTTTTCCCGGTAAAACTACATAGGAATAGGAAGCGTCCTGGGGGGCAACGCCGTGGTTGAACCACAGTTTGAACACCTCGTGGCTCACTTCGGCATCAGACTGACTGGTATTGATGCTTTTCCATGTCCCGGTCTGGGTCTGGTTCGACAGGCTGATATTACCCCCGGAAGGGAACAGGTACCCCACATTTCCCTGCGTCACCCATTTCAGGTCTCCGTTGTAGCTGCGCATTCCCGAAGAGAGGACAGATGTCCCTCCCGTGGTGGACACGTTCACGTCCGTGGTCAGGTGGCTCTGGTTGACCGTGGTGTTGATTGCTTCAGCGGCCGTTGCCTCAATACCGGAGCCCAGGCACACGATTTCATCATCAAAGAAGAACCATGATTTTTTTGCCCGGGTACCATAGTCGTCCATGGCATAGGCACTCACGCCGTACACTCCGTCGGAAACCCCGCCCACAAAGGAGGAAGTACCCAAATTGCCTCCCCATTGAGGCCTTTTGGGATAAGAGGTGATTTCCGGGGTGGTCGTTCCCGGGATCTTGTTCCAGTCCCAGGTGGGATAGATATTGTAGTATTCATCACCGCTCACCCCGATGTAGGTCACCCCTTCCGCCAGGAAATGTCCTTTTTCATTTTCCCCGTTACCTGCCTCAGACTTTGCCGTGCGCCTGGATACTGAACGCAGGCCAAAGGTATATTCCGGACGGATATGAAGGGAATAATCCGTGGTCCAATAGTGGTAATGTTCAGGAACTATATTATAGGAAGCATCCTTTTCCCCCTTCATCCGGGCTATTGCATCCTCGTATTCGCTTTTGTGTTCCGGCAGGTCAATCTGTGAAATGGGGGCAATAATACTTGGCTGGGCTCTTGCATTGTTTGGGCGGCTGATCCCACGTCCGAAATTGTTAAAATCCACATATTGGCCGCGGACCGGTTTCATAAAGCCCTTACGCATGAAATCAGAAAAAATAGCCATTTTTCCCACAGGAAATGCAAAGGAAGTGCCCACTACACTATTCCCAATGACTCCAATTCCTTTTATAAACTCCGTTCCATAACCATAGGTATAGAGTTGGGGCCCATGTGCCTTAAAGGAATTATCGGGCTGTATACCGCTTTCAGGATCAATTTTGATCGATGCCGAAACTGCTTCTACGGTTTCTGAAAGCAAGTGCTCATCATTGGTGATACAGGCCCGCATCATATAGTGCTGGGCAACATCGGTAAGGTTAGGCCCTCCGCTTTCAGTAAAATCTGAAAATGGTCTGTTACTTTTGGTCATCCAGTCGAGCAGATCATTCTCCATCGCAGTAGAAATGCCATTGGGGGCCTCCCGGAGTGCTATAAGCGTATTCCCAATATCCTTAGGGACACTGATGGCATAAAAAAACCAGTTGGTACTGCTCGGTTCGGGATCAAGGTTTAGCCAGTACGTGATGGTAGTTTCAATCCTTGACAAAAGATCTGCTGAGTTGTAATAATCACTTGCAGGATTGGAATACGACCTGGCATAGATTTCAAGACGGTAAAGATGGTCGCCCGGTGGCCAGATTGATTGTGCATTCGACTGATAATCAATGTCAGACCAGGAACCGTCCCCTTCCTGACTGGCCATAAGATTTGTTACGTTCTGGTCGTTAGACTCAACGCTTGGAGAAGAAATAAAACCCTGATAAAAGCGCTCTTGGATGATGTCTATTTCAGAAGTTTCGGGATCGGACTGTGCATGAACTAATCCCGACAGGCCAATTAAAAATAAAAAAACAATTGCTATAAGAGGTTTGAGTAGCACTTTCATCATATTATCATATTTTTTCTCAACGAGATTTTTATAATTATTTCATCATTAGCTCTATTCAAATGCTATTGATAATTAAAGCCATCCACTGTATGTTTTATGTTACTCTATCATATTTCGAGGTAGCCTGATGCACAATTAAAGATACTCTGCGCAGTGATATACCAGCTTTATTAAAGCCAAATCTCCCCAAAAACCACCACTTCTTCCTTAGCCGTTATTTGAGCATTTACAGGAGGATAGTGTCGTGTCAAACGTGATATTTCAAATGCGTTACCATGGTTCTGCCTTTAAAACCATGTCGCTGAGATGGGGAAAGCCCGCCCGGTATGGCTATCGGGAACGAAGTGGTAGTCTCCTGTTTCGAAAGTGGAATTGCCATACTACTTTCGCTATGACTTCTTAGAGCCATAGGAGGATACGATGCTTCACATTAATGTATGAAATGACTTTTTTAACATTAGTTATTACCTGAGAGTGTGAAATATGTTGGTTTGTTTCTAATATATAATAAACAGATTGTTATTGAAATTAAATTCTGATTAAATTAATTATAAGGTTTAATAGTTGGTATTTATCGTAAATAATTAACTTTTATTACTTGTTTTACGGTTTTTTTAAAAATGTTTGTTGTTGTCTGGTGTATCATATCTTAGTAAGATAAAAAGGGAATCTACGTTCACAGTGTAAGCGGAAAACTGGCAGGGAAAGTGTATTTATTTTGCAATGAAAGTCCATGAAACGAGAATTTATATAAGACCTTTAGCTTTATTATAAACATGTAGAAGTCAACTTATTCATGTTAGCCTGAAAGGGTTATCCTCTTACAGGAAGCGAGGCTTACACAGTCATCGGAGACGATGGCATGAAAAGCGCAGATAACCATTGGTGCAGGCCTGTTAGGAACCCATAACTGTTAGGTTAACAGCGTAATATTTGATTAAGAGATGTTTTCTCTTTCTCAAGTTTCATACGGAGGGGTGCCATTTCGAACAGCTCTTCGATGAACCCGTTCATTTTTTCCTGTTGCCCAATGCATTCAGCAGTTGGCCAGCGGTTTCACGGTGAAGTATTTCCATATACTGCTGGGCATATGGTACCGTCGGTAGATGTGGCCCATCAGACAATAGAACAGCTTGGTGTTGAGTGTCAGGTAGACTGTTTTTGCATACAGCTGGTATTCAGTTATTTATATATTATT
Source organism: Echinicola soli (assembly GCF_006575665.1). Taxonomy (NCBI): domain Bacteria; kingdom Pseudomonadati; phylum Bacteroidota; class Cytophagia; order Cytophagales; family Cyclobacteriaceae; genus Echinicola; species Echinicola soli. The sequence goes on along the minus strand of NZ_CP041253.1, from coordinate 4,080,974 downwards.
GGGTCAGCCATATTTCTGGGGGGCGGGGCGAGGTTTTCATTCAAATAGAATGTCGCCATGAAGTGGTTTGTGAGCGGAGTCCAAATGAATGGAAAACAAACAGATTTGGGGCTTAGAATTTTTGGTTCTATATGGAATACTGTGGGTAAATTATCCATGGGACTGTCCCACTTGTGCGGATAGATCAGGGGAATAGTTTTGTTCCTACGGCACAAAGCCCCCTGGAGGCAACCTGATTTTACCAAGCTTAAATGCCCAGTGGCATTGGCCAGGACTCCCTTCTCACTATTTTAGCCGACAGAAGTGTCAGAAGGGATGCTCCGTTAGGAGCATTAGCTTGGTAACAGAAATTGGATACAGCATCCTAACAGTGCCGTAGGTACTGACCATGGGTAAGGAAAACATATATCATTATCGACTGCATCAGGAGCATCGGCACCCAAGTTCATCCGTCCATGTGATGCTTCGATCTCCATAGCCCGCTAGCGCTCAGTTTACCCATAGTAAATCATATAGAACCTAATTTTTATGGCAAAAAAACCAAAAAAGAAATCATATTAAAATAAAGGGATTCACGACCCCGACTTTTCCGCTTGCCCCGTGTTGTTCCTTTTAACATGGCGGATCCCCAATTGTGATTTCACCTCCTGATCATTATTCCATTTTTGTTTATGCTGGATTGACTGTTTTCTACTCCCTGACCTGATAGGTGAATTCCTGGTAACCCGTTTTGCCATCTTCTGTAATGGCTTCAATTATGATCAGCATTTCTCCCGGGGAGTCGGCGTTGTAAAAATGAATTTGAGCTTTGCCTTCAACATTGGTTTTTAGGGTGGGGTCCCAGTGGATAAGGGTCCTTAAGTCTGGTTTAAGGCGTTCCTGTGGGGTGAGCTGGGAATAATCAGGAGCTTCAAAATCCCTTTTTGGTGAAAATACGGGCACGGAAGTTTTGAGTATTCCGTCGGGTTGGTCCACGGAGAAAACACCTTTGCCCGCGTAGGTGTATATGGCGATTACATTGCCTGTCATAGGTGCTTCCAGGGGACTTGCTTGTGGATATACTTCCATGAAGAGCCGTGAAAAGTCATTGGCATATTCGATAAGTTCTACACTTTTGACTTCCGATGGGGGAATGTTTGGAATGAGGTCGTAGTTGAAATTCATGACGGGAATGCCGTCGACTACCACCAGGGTCATTTCGCTGTTGTTTACCTTGGCCCATAAGTAGCCACCGCCTCCACCTACACGCTCGATCCTGACTTTTTCGGGATAATTGAACAATAACACGCTGTACAAACCATAGGACCATTTTTGTTCTTTTGCTTCGATTTCTTCCCCGTCGATGACATCGTCCGGTTTGCCAAATCTGTCCATGACTTTTTGCCGCTGGGGAGTAAGCAGGTAATCTTCTACGGTCACTTCCTCCAGGTCCATATAATCGCCTGTAAGCCTGAATGCCTCATCCACCGTATTTTTTTCTTGCTGTTTTTTGACCAGTAGATGCTTTACACTATCCAGTGTGGTGATGGCTTCTTTTTGATCAAAGCTAATAGCAGGAGCTACATTCCGATTAAGTTGGACAGTATAATTACGTTTTTTTCCATTTGCATTGGCAGTCTGGAGCAAGACGTTGATGTGCTGGCCATAATTGTCAGGTAGGTTGAAATTAAATCGGCCAAGGCTATCCGTTTGCTGTTTCAGAAAGGAAGTTTTTTCCCCAAAGGTCATTAATGTCAGGTCAATGCCTTCCTTTTTCTTTTTTTTGGAAAAAGTACTGCTGACAGTCCCCGCTACTTTTAGGGAAGGTTCAGGAGGAATGGTTAGTTGATGCTCAATGATGCCGTAACGGTACGCACTGTTTTTGGTCATCATAAGCATGTCCAGTTCTTGAAGACGTGCCGGCTGCTGCGGATCCAGATAATATCCCGGCTGCTTTATTCCGCCATCGAAGTCGCTGCTTAGCAAAAAGGAGGACTGGATATTGGCGCTTTTTTCCTGCAATGCCCCATTAAGTCGTTTATTGACTACGGAAATGGCTATTTGGGCTGGTATTGGATTTCCTGTGGTATCCGAAATTTGCACCGAAAGGGCCACTTTGGATCGTGGATGATAAGCGGCGGAGTCAGTCTTTACTTGAATACTTAAGTCATCTTCTCCTGCCTTATTGAAGAATAGGCGTTGGGAAAGGGGACGTTTTTCCGCATCGAGTAGGGTAAATGAAATTACCCCGGTAGGCAAATGATCAGCCGCTATCAACGCTGCCATCTGGCCATTGTTTGTTGGTCCTTTGAGCATATAATAATTGATTCCCCGACTGGATACTTGGATGTATATACTGTCCTGTGTAGCGGGGAAAGAATAGGCCGCTAGCCTGATTTGGTTTTTAAAGGTGCTTACGTTGAGGATATTGCCGCTGCTTTTTACGTTAGGGAGTTTGAATGTATAAGTTTCGACGCTATCTGAAGCGATATTGATGGAGGCATGATAGGTCTTGCTGCTGTCCGGTCTGAGCATAAAAGTGCCCAATCCCAAGTGGTTATTGGTGATATCACAGATAAAATTACCATCACTATCTGCTATAGCACCCTTTATTTTCAGCCCATTGCCTTTTATATCAGTTGCCCTAAAAACTACCTTGCTCATAATACCGTGCACCAAATGGCCGCTTTCTGGATAGAAGTCTACTTCTGGCAGGGTAGGGCGAAGGGCGATGGTTTTGGAATAAAACCTGCCATTAGCGGTACGCATTCCCAGTGTAGCGAGGTGATGGGCAGCAGCAACTGGATATTGAAAAGGGTAAATCTGGCCATCTTGGCTTTTTATACGGAGGGAATCCGTGTCTTCATCAAGGTTAATAAAGACATCCAGTTTTTTGGAATGGAGGCTATCGATCTGCAGGGGAAGGAATTCTGCGGAAAGCAAATAATTGCCTTGAGTTTCTTCAGAAACAATAGTGTTTTGAATAGGAGTCAAATGGTCCTTTTCTTTGGAAGGATAAATATCAATGTACTTTCTAGTGATAAATGCACGACCAAAATTCTTGTTCCAAGCGGTATAAGCCCTGATCATGTACCTACCGGGAAGGTATTGGTCAGTGAGCTCAAAATAGCTACTGCCTGCTCCATTTTCAATTTTCAGCAGTTTTTCATCCATTATGTTGTCATTGGCGTCGATCAGCTCAGCATAGAGGACACCGCTTAGTTTGGTAGGCCTATTGGTGGCGGCTTCGACCACAAATAGCTTTAGCCATATGACCTGTCCATTGATATAAAGCTCACTGTCTGTCTGGAGGTAGATTTTTTCTGCTATTGCTGCATCCGAAGCTAGCTTCGACTGCTGGGCACAAAGAGGGGATACTGCGCAGAGAAGTAAGCAAAGGAACTGGATTAAACCAAAAAATGGTTTTAACTCATGGCTTGGAAGCATAAAGAAAAGGGCTTAGAAATAGATGCAGGAAATCATAAAAACAAGGTTTGGCTTATTGACCGTTATACGGTAAATTAAATTAAAAATTTAGGAAATAACATATGGCTGGTAAAATTGATTAGGATTTGTTCAAAATGAGACATTTTTATGTAATTTTTCGTATCGTAATATAGAACGTGAACTTAATCCAAATTTAAAATGACCAGTATAGAACATCTGAACCCCATCAAAGCCTCCAAAGAAACGGTTTATCAGGCGCTTATTTCCCAAGAGGGACTTGGCAAGGTTTGGACCCCAAAGCTTTCCGTTCGTCCAGAAGTGGGAGCTATAAATGAATTTGATTTTGATGAGGGGTACATTACCAAAATGAAAGTCTTGGAGCTCAAGGACAATGAAAGGGTGTTTTGGGAATGTGTGGATTCGGATGAAGAGTGGATCGGTACAAAGATCAGTTTTGAGCTCATTGAAAAGGATGGGATTACCGATGTAGTATTAAAGCACTATGATTGGCGGGAATTGACAGACTTTTACCGGTTCTGCAATTACCATTGGGCAATGTTTTTAAAACGGCTAAAGGAGTATTGTGAAGGCAAATAAGTTCATTGTCCCAAAATTCTACAAGGCTATCAAGATTATACGGATTTTCCCTCACGAACTAATTTAACTGTTGTTCCGACAGCTGTGCTGTTGAACCAGGAACCTTGGGTTTTTAACTCGATTGATAGCAACCTTCTTGAAAACGATTTCCCTACAAAATAGTGAAGGCGTTTGTCCTTGACTGAACTGTGCTTATCTGATGAAGAGAAATTAGTTTAAAAACATATTCCCTATTGGTTTAATAGGGAATATGTTTTTATTTGTTAGTTTTGCCACTTGCTAACCTAATTTTCACACCTGTTTCACGACGGTATTATGTCAGAGTTATTTAATTCCCTTACCATTCCTTTTTTGTTGGCGATGTTTTTGGCTGTAAATATGGGAGGAAGTGGTACCGCGCCCGCCTTTTCAGCAGCCTATGGGGCGAGTGTCATCCGCAGAAGCCTGATTCCTGGATTATTTGGAATTATGGTATTGGTTGGAGCCTTGGTTGCGGGTAAGGAAGTCTCTTTAACATTAGGAAAAGGGCTTCTGGATGCGGCTTTTTTTACTCCTGAAGCTACTTCATTGATTTTGCTGTCCATTAGTCTTTCACTTTTGATCGCCAATTTACTTGGCGTTCCCCAGTCCACTAGCCAGTCTACGGTGTTGGCGATTGCGGGTGCGGCGACAGCTTTGGGCGTTTTTGACAGTCGGAAATTTTTCTATGTGATTTTGCCTACTTGGTTGATTTTACCCATGGTTGCTTTTGGGCTAATGCTGGTGCTGAGCCAATGGGTATTCCCTTTGGTCCAGAAAAAAATGTTCACTTCCGATTACAAACAATTGTCCACGCATCCGGTATTAAAAGGCCTCTTGATTTTTTCCTCACTTTACGTAGCCTTTTCCATTGGTGCCAATAATGTGGCCAATGCCGCAGCACCTATTGCCTCACTGACAGCCAATGAAATTGGGAAAGAGGCCATTGGAAATTTCCTGCCCATTATCATTTTGTCGGTATTGATCGTGGCGCCATGCTTTGCGATCGGCAGTTCACTAATGGGACATAAGGTAACCAAAGCTACAGGAAAAGGCATTGTGGAGCCCACACCTTTTCACGCGACGGTGATTGCGATGATCGTGGCCAGTCTGCTACTGTATGCATCCATCATACAGGGCATCCCCACCTCATTGGTACAGCTGAATGGTGCAGCCTTTATCGCGCTTAGCATCAGTAAGGATGGCGCAAAAACAACGCTCAAAAAACCCACTGTAAGAAAATTCTTTCTGATCTGGGCAGTGGCACCGATCTTTGCATTCTTGATGGCGTATGTGCTGACGTTGGTGTTTTTAGTTTAACTCGGATTTATTACCGTTTAGATAAGAGCTGACGGTGACAAAGCTGTCAGCTCGTCGCGGCGAGGGAATCTCTCTCATACAATCCCTAATGAGTGAAAAGATCCTTTCCCGATCTGTTGGGAAAGGATCTGTCGTCAGCCCCGCATGACTATCGGAGACATAGGTTAACTAAACGGCATTGATTTCGGGTTTAATTTCCTCCGGGGAGTTCAATTGGAGTTTCACCATAGGTAAATGGAGCTAACAACAGTTCCATGATGTTTCCGGTACCTTGGTTTTCTGTTAAGTTAAGTTTATAGTGGTAATGGTTTTTTGCTTCCATTTTAAAGTATTTGACAAATTCTTGACTTGCAAAAAACTCGTAAATGCTCAATTGTACCAGCAGCCCGTTTTTCACATATAAATAATAAAATTGACCATCCTCAGTCATCTCCAATTCATGTGTTTTGCTTAATTGCGCCGATTCCACATAGGCAGGATCGAGAGTTATTAATCCGTAATTGGTATTACCTTCCAATGATATGTCAAGGCTGGTTTTATCCAAAACAAACTCACCGGATAGGGAAAATGGCAAATAAGCAGTGTAGTTTGGTGCTGAAGCTCTTGATTTAAAAGTATATTCCCCCATTGGTAGCATGATTTCATAGCCTGTAGAAAAATCATTCGGATTGATCGACAAGGTATATTCTTTTTCTTTGTTTGTGATGGTTAATATCACTTCATCTTGAAAAACATGCTTCCATTCCGAAGATGCTTGGATGCGGCTATTGGCGGCATATTGGTTGAATTCCCGCAAATCAATGGAAGAGAATTTTACCAATCCTTGAGTGGGGTGTTCAGCCTTTTCTTCCATACAGGAAATTAAGGTGAACATACTGATAAGACAATATATTAAGCTATTTTTCATGACTATTTTCAATTATCTTTTACACATCTAATGGTCAACATATCCTTGCTTGGATTATCATCTCGATAAATAGGAGATGAATCAAACAAATCGTTTACTGTTCGTATTTCACGGCTCAGGACATCATTTTCAATGACACTCCACCAAGCCAGGTCATAGTTTTGGTTGTACCAGGCGTATCCTTCATATTGATTTGTACCTACCCAGTCATCCAAATAAAAACCATAAGGATAGGCCGAAAAACCGAATGGATCAGTAATCGTCACATCAGATGGCAGGTATCCATGTATTTCCTCCCAGTCCAGCGCCATCAGCTGGTCCGCCGCCATTTGGGCTTCTCCTCTGACCCTGTTTGTCAACTCGTTTTCAGGAATGCCCAGCACCTGTTCCAGTTCCATCCAGTCTTGATCTGTGGATACATGCCAATCACAAGGGCAGATATTTTTATCACTCAGGGCTGCTTTGGGATTATAAAAATAAATAGGTTGGTCACTGTAATCGGATTCTTCTTCTACTACAAAGTCGGGATAAAGGTTAGCTCCTTGAAGGAAGTAATTGTATTCTGGACGTATGACTTCCAAGGGATCCCCATTACAATAAGTAGTGGCGCGTAGATTTTCTGCCATCCAGTACTGGTTGCCTATTTTTACGGTTTTATAAATATTGCCATCTGCGTCTTTTACCCACCCATCACCAGCAATGATATCGATGCTTTCTTCATGATAGGTAAACATTCCTATGGCCAAGCTTACGAAATTCACTTCCCCTTGGTCTTCAGTGATCTTGAGGTAAAAATGCTCGTGGTGTTGAGAAGGGATTTGTGTTTCAAGACTTATAGCCTGTCCATTAAAATATTCGTAAACGGTCAAGGTAGGGTGGATGCCTTCTTTTACATAGGTATAATAATTTTTTCCATCGGTCGTGAGGGGCATTTCGTACGTTTCATTGAGCAATGCCCTTTCGATGTGGGCAGCTTCCACCGTCACCAGTCCATAGGACGTTTGGGCAACAAGGGACAAGGACAATACATGCTGATCCAACGTAAAATCCCCACTGACTTCAATGGGCAAATAATCCTCAAATATATCTCCCTCGATTTCCATCCGATAATTATAATCACCAAAAGGTAACTGGACGTAAAGGTCTTTGCCGAACTGTCTAGGGTCAACGAACAGGGTGGTGCCTTGTCCAGTGGATTTATTGGTAAATACCAAAGTAGCTTCTTCCGGCAAAATATGCTTCCAAGAAGAATTTTCCGTTGTCCTTGCATTGGGGTTGATTACTCCAAAACTTTCTAGGGATAATGTCGTCAGCTGTACTTTGCCCACTGGAGAATGTTGGTCTCGCTCATGGGTACATGATCCCCATAACAAAGTAATGATGGCAATTATTATAAAATTATTTTTCATGATAATGCTGTTAATGGTAGGGAAGAATTAGTCTTTAACACACCTTACAGAAAGATTGTGTGGAAATTCAGTTTCTCTGTCAATGCTCCTAGAATAGGGAGAAAAGTAACGGATGATACCAAGAGGTAGGACCGTGCCTTGGTAATCTTCTTCATGTGAATAAGTAGATGTCCAATACGCCTGATAGCCTCTGGAGTAGGTATTTGGAGTGATATTTAATCCGTACTCATCACTGCCTCCAAAACCCACATATTCCCAATCTATGGATCTGGTCATTAGCTTTACACTTATATTTTGGATATTCCCACGAGGCCCCCAGTTATAGGCTTCCTCTATTGGCATACCCAAGTATTTTTCCAGTTCTATCCAATCTTCATCTGAGGGAACATGCCAGTCGCATGGGCAGATATTTCTTGAATCCATGACCGCATAGTAGTTGTATTCACTTGATATTAAGCTATTGGAGCTTGAAGGAATATCAATATCGGGTGTCTCCGAAAATATATTCCCCTCTGTCGGGATCTTGTCACCATTGCAGAACCTCGTGGTGTTGAGATCTTCGGCCATCCAGTATTGGTCACCTATCTTTACCACTTTGTAAATCTTTCCTTCACTGTCGGTTACATAGCTGATTTCCTCGCCTCTCATCCATGTTTCCTCGTGGTACTCAAACGGCCCAATGGCCAGTTCGATAAAGTTCACCGTCCCTTGACTTTCGGTTAGGTTGAGGTAAAAGTGGTAGTGATTGTAGGCAGAGATGTCCAGCTCCTTTTGCAGAGGCTGTCCGTTGAAGTTTTCATAGATGGTCAGGGTGGGCGAGAGGCCTTCTTTGACGTATCCATAAAGAATTTTTCCATGATCGCAGATGACCAGCTCATGCTCACCGTCCAGGTTGGCGGATTGGACGAATTCCTTTTTTACCGTCACCAGGCCGTATTCGGTGCTGCCCTGCAGACTGATGTCGAGGCTGGTTTCGTCCAGGGTAAACTCCCCAGAGATGGTGAAAGGCAAAAAGGTTTCAAAATCCCCGCCTTCCACTGCTGAGAAGAGCGTATACTCCCCAAAGGGAAGCTGGATCTGATAGGCTTCGGTGAAGTTATTCGGATCGTACTCCAATGTGTATTCCAGTCCAGTGGCCTTGTTAGTGATGAGCAGTGTGGCAGATTCGGAAAAAATGTGTTTCCATTCCGATTCTTCTGCTACACGGCTGTTAGGTGACATGCTGCCAAAGTGTTCAAAAGTCATCCTGGAAATGCTGACTGTTCCCATCTTGGGTTCTTCGATGTTTTCTTGCACGCAGGCAAAAGCCAATAGACATAAAAACAATAGATTATAGTAGCTGGGTTTATTCATGACAAAATGGATATAGCGTTTCTTTAAAAATTGATTAGTTAAAATTACTTATTTTGACACTTTTATACTATAAAAATATTTTTATTGTATATAAATAACTTAAAAGTGTATTTAATGATGGTCTATTTATAGAAATGTGTTATAACAGATTATTTATCAGTTAGTTATTGGTGAAGGAAAGGTTTTAAATGGTATCCTTTAATCATAACCAAGAAATTTGATATCTTCATAGCTGTATGAAGAAGAGACCCAGTACCATAACAGACATCGCCAAATCACTCAATATTGCCGCATCTACCGTTTCCCGGGCCCTGCACGATAGTCCCTCCATTAGCAAGGAGACCAAGCAAGCGGTAATGAAAATGGCCAAGCAAATGGATTATCAACCCAATATGCTCGCGGTAAGCCTTTTGAGCAAAAGGACCAAGACCATTGGAGTGATCGTACCGGAGATCACCAGTTATTTTTTTTCCACTGTGATCAGTGGTGTGCAGGATATGGTCAATGAAGCAGGATATAAACTGGTGATCTGCCAATCCAATGAGTCCTTTGAGGAGGAACAAAAGCTGATCGAAACACTTGCGCTGAACAGGGTGGATGGTTTTTTGATCTCTCCTGCTTCCAAAACCATGAAATTTACCCATCTCGAGCGTTTACGGTCTTCAGGCATTCCTGTGGTGGTTTTTGATAGGGATTGTCCTGGTTTTGATGCGGACAGGGTGCTGGTGGATGATTTTGACGGGGCATTTCAGGCTATGGAATACCTGATCAAAACGGGGTGCCGTCGTATTGCCCACATTGCTGGTCCAAAAAACCTGACTACCTGTCAACACCGAATGGACGGCTATATCAAAGCCCTTCAGAAACATCAAATTCCAGTAGATGAAAGCTTGATCGAATGGGTGGAAGGATTTACCTCGGAGGATGGTGAGGAAGCCACCAAAAGATTATTGGATAGGCGATCGCGACCGGATGCTATTTTTGCCATCAATGATGCCGTGGCCATAGGAGCCATGGCTATTATCAGGGATAAAGGGTTAAGGATTCCGGAGGATATTTCCATCGTGGGATTTGATGACGAACCTTACAGTAAGTATTTCCATCCATCACTGACTTCCGTGTGGCAACCCGTTTATGAGCTGGGCATGCTTTCTTCCAAGATTTTGATGAACCATTTGGCATCAGACCTTGATGTGACCCAATTTCGATACGAGCTGCTAAAACCGGAATTGATAGTTAGAAATTCATCTAGGCCCGTATAGTTGTTGAAGATTAGGCATTGCATTTTTTGAATAAATCTTCTCCTTTACTACTTATTTGGGCAATTATTAAACACATATATTCTCGATTTCTCAAGCGCAAGCCTTTGCACAATGAATACTGAAGTTGTCCTTTTACTTTCGGATATATTTGTCCAACTTATTTGGGCAAATACCCAAGAATAACTCTTATCAAACTAATTTCGTCTATCAGCGAAAGAAAAGGTTGACGATGTTGACTTTTATGTAGAGACCGTCCGGAATTCAGCTTTTAACCATGAAGTAAAGGTTATTCAAGGGGGAGTAGCAAATTAACCTAGAGCTAATTTTATTTTCAATACTTAACCCTTTATTAATGGATAACTTTACCGATAAGTTGCCACCAAAAATAACTGCTACACGTTTGTGGTTTTTTTTATGGATGGTGTTTGCCGTATATGGGCCAATTGAAGCCCAAGCAAGTATTTATAGCGTTTCTTCGTACCGGGATAAAATTCCCATTTCCGGATTGGTCACTGACAGTGAAGGCTCGCCCTTACCAGGTGTGAGTATATTGGAACAAGGATCTGCCAATGGGACAATTACCGATATCGATGGGAATTTTAGCATAGAAGTGAATTCGACTGAAGCAGTTTTGGTCTTTAGTTTTATGGGGTTTGACAGCCAAGAGATATTGGTAGGAAATCAGGAGTCCTTGCGCGTCACCATGGTAAGCAGCACGCAGGACCTTAATGAAATAATAGTTGTTGGCTATGGTATCCAGGAGAAAAAGGATGTAACCGGAGCTATGGCTACTGTCAAGGATGAGGACTTTAACCGAGGAATAGTCAATTCACCAGAAGACTTGATCCAAGGTAAAGTAGCTGGTGTAAATGTGGTGTCGTCAAGTGGTGAGCCCGGAGCCAGCCAAAATATAACCATCAGAGGACCAGGGGGAGTCAGGACAGGAAACTCACCGTTGTTTGTCATTGATGGAGTAGTTTTGGACAATAGCAGCACTGGAGGAAATAACAATCCGCTAAATTTTATCAATCCTCAAGACATCAAATCCATCGATGTACTTAAGGATGCTTCTGCTACGGCCATCTATGGTAGTCGGGGTGCTAACGGCGTCATCATGATTACTACCAAAAAAGGTGCGGAAGGCGTATCTACAATTAATTACACGATGGGAATGGGGATGTCCAAAATGGCCAGACCCATAGACGTGTTTAAAGCAGATGATTACCGTCGTGAGGTACAAGCGGTTGACGGTATTCTTCAAGACTCCTTGGCCAATACCAACTGGCAAGAAGAAATCTCCAGAACAGCCATTACCCAAAACCATAACCTTTCGTTCAATGGTGGTAGCAAAAAACTGGTTTACTTTGCCTCATTGGGTTACCAAGATCAAGAAGGAATCCTTAAGGACAGTGAACTAAAGCGATATACCGGTAGGCTAAATGTCTCCCAGAAATTTTTAGAAAATGATATTCTTACCATAGACATGAATCTTAGTGCCTCGCAGACACTGAGCCAAAGCCCCAATGTGGAAGGGATTATAGGAAGTGCCCTGGCGGCCAATCCTACCTTCCCAGCTTATAATGAGGATGGTACACCCTTTAGGGATCCAGCAGGGACCAACCCACTGCGGTATCTGGAGATTTATGATGAATACCTTAGGGTAAACCGTGTGATCGGAAACATTTCAGGAACCTTGGATATCAGTAAAGCCTTCCAATACAAGATCAACGTGGGTATAGACAACAGTAATTCCACTAGAGATGTCCAAGAGTTGCCCAGTGTAGAACCTCAGCAAATAGGAAGATTGGAAATTACTAATGCCTATAATAGGAATTTCCTGATCGAAAATTACTTGACCTATACTTATGATAAAGATGTTCACTTTCTAACGGCAATGGCAGGACATTCCTACCAGGAGGTTTTTATACAGTCCAGAACCAATAGTATCAATGAGTTTCCGGTATCGGAAATCGAGCCGCGCTATAACCCTGGATTGGGACAGGATCTTAGCTTGGCTAATAACCGACCAACGGGATATGCCACCATAAATGAGCTTCAGTCGTTCTTTGGAAGGCTAAATTACCAATATAATGACCGCTACCTACTGACTGCTACAGTAAGAGCAGATGGTTCGTCTAAGTTTGGTGACAATAATAAGTATGGTGTTTTCCCTTCATTTTCCTTGGGATGGAGGCTTTCCGAAGAAGATTTTTTAAACCGTTCTTCTTGGATTAGCGATTTGAAATTGCGCTTTGGATGGGGGCAGACCGGCAATCAAGAAATTCCTTCTAAGATCACCCAACCTCTTTATACGGCCACGGTCAGCGGAGGTACGAGTTATCCATTGGACAATTCTGGAACTTTTCCAGCAGGGATTACTTTTGCGCGATTGGCCAATCCCGATTTGCAATGGGAGGTATCCACACAGACCAATCTAGGCCTTGATTTTGCCGTTTTTGATGCTAAGCTATCAGGGTCGGTCGATTACTTTAGAAAGGTGTCCAATAATATTCTTCTCGAAGTAATCCCAGCAGATCCTGTACAACCTGCCAGCACCACATGGGTCAATGTAGAGGATATGAACATTATTAATCAAGGGCTGGAGCTCGCCTTGAACTATCGTCAACGCTTTTCAACTGACGTTTTTATGACCGTAGGAGGGAATGCTACTTTTATTGACAATGAAGTAAAAAACTCTCCTTTTACTGTGATACCATCAGGAAGTGCCACCGGAGCGGGGCTTTCTTCAGCCACTATCAATGGCTATATCAATAACCAACCTATTGGCTCCTTTTACCTATTGGATCATATTGGTTTTGATGAAGATGGGCTCAATAGATTCAGGGACACCAATAATGACGGTGTAGTCAATGATCAAGATCGTATTGTAGCAGGAACGGCATTACCGGATTTCCAATATAATCTATTCGGTAACCTTACCGTGAAGCGGTTCGATATGTCCTTTAACTTCAATGGGGCATCAGGAAACAAAGTATATGATAATACCGCTAACGTTTCCTTCTTCAAACTTCGTTTGGCTCGCGGACTTAATGTGACACCAGAAGCCACGGCATCTCCAGAAGAATCTGTAAATAATGCTGCGCCGGTGTCCACTAGATACCTGAAAGATGCCCAATTCTTCCGGTTAAACAATCTTACTGTCGGCTATAATTTTAATACCGCCGACTTAGGTATCTCAAAGTATGTGAAGGACCTCAGGGTTTCACTGACTGGCCAAAACCTCTTCGTGATCACGCCATATGATGGATATGATCCCGAAGTAAATACCAGCAGGAATATTAATGGTGTTTCCTCTTATGGGATAGACTATTTGAGCTATCCAAAGGCCAGAACTTTTATATTTGGTTTGAACATCACACTTTAAGAAACTTGAACATGAAAATGATTTCAACTATGAAAAAAATGATCATATCAGCCTTAGCTGTGGTGTTGCTTATTACAGCAGGATGCACAGATTTGGACGAACAAATTTTGGATGAAACATCTGCTTCCGGACTGTCTCAAAATGAGATCGTCGAAGGGAATGTGGCCGCTGCCTATGCCGTGTTTAGCAATTTATTTAATCATGTAAATTACTTTAACCTTCAAGAAATATCTACAGATGAGGCGATTTTGCCTTTTAGGGGCGGGACAGACTGGGGAGATAATGGGATTTTTATTGGCATGCATACACATAACTTCATTACTACAGACCCAAGGATCCGTGACAGTTGGAACTTGATTATGCAAGGGATCTCCCGCTGTGTGACAGCGATCAATGTCATTCCGGAAACCTCAGAAGGAGACGCTACAATTTATGTAGCGGAAATGCGGGCTTTGAGAGCATTTTATTCAATGCTTAGCCTTGATCTTTATGGGCTGGTTTTTGTAAAAGAAGATGTAAATGAGACTTCAGAAATTCTTAGGGGAGAGGAAGCTTTTAACTATATAGCTTCTGAACTTGAATATGCCTTGCCAATTGTACCAGGTAATATTGGGCCCGGAAGGATGTCCAAAGGAGCCGTGCAAGGGTTATTGGCCAGGCTCTACCTGAATGCAGCGGTTTACAAAGATCGGTATGCAGAAAATTTCACCTTTGACCAGTCAGATATGGCCAAGGTGATCGAATACTGTGATGATGTAATCAATTCCGGTATGTATGAGCTTTCTACCGACTATTTTGCGATGTTTGATGATGAAAACCATACGAATCCAGAACTGATTTTTGTGTACGACCAAAGGGCTGAGCTAAATGGTCATAACAGGATGGCCTATTTTTCCCTTTCTGGGGATATGTATCCACTGCCTGAATTTCCTAACGCAAACGGTACTGATGGACCTGGTATCACTTCTGACTTTTATGACACTTGGGAAGAAGCCTATGCACCTATGGATCCTGCCGTGACTGATCCTCGCTTTCATAGAGAAAACCTGATCATTCCTTCAGATTCTTGTATGAGTGCGGATGAATTTGAGATCAACCGCGGTATCCTTAGGGGCCAACAATATGGACTTATCAGGAATGAAAATGGTTTCGAAAGATGTGAGGGTGGAGGATACCGCATCGGAAAGTTATACAGCAGGAGTAGAAACCGGCCTGATCTTGCCGTTAATTTTACCAGACAAATTGATTACACCACCCCAGGAAGCCAGTACAGTGCGGGATATCGTGTGGAAAAATATGAATTTAGCAAAAAATCTTCAAGCGGTAGAAATTTCGGCGAGGCAGATATTGTTCTGATCAGGTTGGCTGATATTTATCTAATGAGAGCAGAGGCAAAGTTAAGAAGTGGGGGAGATTTGGCAGCGGCACTTGCGGATGTAAACATGGTAAGAGCAGCCAGAACAGCACGGTTTACAGCTCCTCCTTTGCAAGAAATTAATCTTGATCTTCTCTTTAGAGAAAGGGGGTTCGAATTTTACTGGGAAATGCAGCGAAGAACTGACATGGTACGATTTGGAAAATATGAAGGCGTATGGACCGAAAAGACCGATAATGATCCGCATAAAAGGGTTTTCCCTATACCCCAAACAGCCTTGGATGGAGCATCAAGCATTCCCGGATACTTGGAGCAGAATCCAGGTTATTGATTTTGAACCCAAAATCAATGCCGTTTAGATAAGAGCAGACAGTGACAAAGCTAATAATTGAAAAGATCCTTTCCCGATCTGTCAGGGACATACGTTGACTAAACGGCATTGAACCCGGGTTGAAGGATCAAGTGGATTACTGTAATGAAGAGGATAACAACCAAAAACTAAAAAAGTAGAACATAAATGGGAATAAGATAGAGGCTGTCTCATAAGTAAGCACTTAATGTCATCCTGATGAATGGAAATCGATTCTAAAGGAAACAAAATCTATAGCGCTGATTCTATGATCGGAAATTATTGAATTATGAGACAGCCTCTAAATCTTGAAAAATACGATTGTTGATAAAAGTACAAGCTTGCCTATTGGAGATAACAATTCAATAAAGATCTTCAACTACCCCTTCCTGCAAATCAATTAGAAAATGGTCTGATGGTGTATCCTCTGCCATGGCAGTAAAGATCTGGGCAAAATTCACCATAAAATGCGCAAATGCCTCGTTTTGACCCGGGGTCAACCTTGCTATTGTTTGCATTAAATGTACAGCAGTGGCCCAGTTAGAGCCATCCATGTCTTTCTTTGCCAATTGGTCTCCATTTTTGATAAAATAAAAAGCAGTAATGAGCTCCAGTCCGCTCATATTGGCCAACGATGACCTTTCTACCCCTTGTTTTCTAAGGGTTTTTGTGAGCTGCTTAAGAGACTTGCTACCGAGTGATCTATTGGTCAAAAATTCATTTCGATCATCATGGTTTTGTAGCAAGGCCCAATATGCCAATTCCAATCCATTGAGTGATAATAATTGTCCGGCATGACCCTCTGGCCAGTCGCTGGGAATGAACCGGAGCCTTACCAATTCCTTTAAATGATGGCTGGTGTAGGACAAATAAGTATGAGCACTAAGGATGTCCTTTTTCCAGATGCTGGTGTCTTTTTGCTCCTTCAAGTGATCGTGTTCCATTGTATACAGCGGGAAAAATTCGTCCATTCCTCGTACTTCTTGGAGACGGTGCGTTTCCACTTTTATTTTACTGGGTTGACCAAAAGTCAAGACCTTAAAAGCCGGTGGATAGGCTGCTAAGGACGGGACTTGGACATTGACCAAGGTGTTACCGATTTCAGACGTAAAGATCCCAGTGTCATTGATGTGCATATGGCCGGCCACGTGTACTTTGATTCCGGCATCGGCATAGGCGGTGGAGATGGCGGGCAGCGGACTCCGTGCCAATTGGAATCTATTTGGGCCAAAAGTCCTTTTTAACAAGACATCGCTGCCATCATTGAATTCCACAAGAGGATAATGACTGAATGAAACCAGTGTTTTACCTCTTTTTTTAGCCTCTACTGCGATTTCTTTGATCCACTTCAGCTGGTGGCTTTTATGACTTTTAGCCAGATTAAAGCCTACACTGGAACCTTTGTAAACATCCGTCCCTTCCACAGGAAAATAAACGTTGGCATCTATTCCAAGTAGCCAGATTCCTTCCACTGGTTCCACCAGATAGCTGAGATCGGGAAGGGAATCGGTAGGGGAGACATCAAAATATCGATTGGCCAATGCAGCATTTTTTTTGGATTCCTGGAAGTTATACCCTTCATAATCCAGTACTTCGAAAGGGTGGGTCCAATAAAGGTCCTTCTCTGAAGGATAAAAGCCAAAAGCTCCCAGCTGTTCCAAAACGTCTGCATAACCACCGTAGGCAATTTGATCCGAAAAAGCCACGGGCAAGTCTGTTGGAAGATTGTCCCTTAAGAAACTTCTATCACTAACCAACGCTTGTGGTTTTCCACCAGGTCCCATAAAATCAAATTTTCCACCAGGACTTCCTGCTGCGGTGACGGGATCGTGATTTCCTGTGGTAAGGTAAAAACGTAGGCCATATGCTTCGCTGAACTCGGAAAGAATGGTGTTTAGTGCGCTAAGGTTCATAGGTTGGCCATCATCGCTGAAGTCCCCCGGCAGCACGACTATTTTGATGCCTTGTGAGACCACTTCCCTCAGTGCTTCATGAAACGCAAAATAGTTCTCATTAAAAAGCCTGGTAGAGTAGATTTGGGCTTTCATCGTCCTAATGGTGGCATACTTGCCATTCTGCGGGTTATAAATCCCCTTAAATTCCTCCTCACCTAAATCGGCATACACATCCTGCAAATGCACGTCGGCCAGAAAAGCGACTTTTTTATCATCGTTTTTCTGGCCGAAAGCTTGATTAGCCCCCAATAGGAGCATCAATGAGTATGAAAAAAATATAAAGGAGTGAAAAGCAGCTTTTTCATATGCTGTTAAAGAAAGCATGGTGCGTAACTTATTGAGTTGGCGGGGCAAAATAACTGATGATTTAATTTCTCTTATTAGTCGAGTATTAACTTTAAACAGTCTGTTTTAAATTTAATGATTATTTAGATGAATAGCATGTCCAAGGGCTGCAAAAAACTAAATTGTGGCAATGCAAACCTTTGCATAATGATATAGTGGAGAAAGTTTTTTAAATAGTGCAAATAATGGGATTATTGAAAAAGTGTATCGGGATCTGCTGTACCGGGTCATAGTCCCCGTCACAACCAATCAACAAGTAACTGAATAACCAAAACATACACCCAAAATACCTATGGATTTAACTGTTTTATCATTTATTGGTTTTACCCTTTTTGTGGCCATTTATGCTTGGTTAAAAACCCGAAAGGAAAACCTCGATTCAGAAGATGGCTATTTTTTGGGAGGGAGGAGCCTTACAGGGATCGTCATTGCTGGCTCCATGATCATGACCAATATTTCCACCGAGCATTTGGTAGGCATGAACGGTTCTTCTTATAAAAATGGTTTTGTTATTGTGGCTTGGGAAGTTACCTCAGCCCTAGCACTGATTGTGGCAGCTTTGTATTTTGTGCCCCGTTACCTTAAGATGGGCTTGACGACGATCCCCCAATACTTAGAAAACCGCTTTGATGCTGGCATAAGGTCCTTGGTGGCCTTTTTCCTGTTGGTGTCTTTTGCCATAACTTTACTTCCCATCGTGCTTTACACAGGAGCGATCAATCTAGAGAGCCTTTTTAACGTATCAGAAGTGTTGAACGTGAGTCAGGAACAAGGGCTTTGGTACACTGTCTTGGCTGTAGGGGGAATTGGCTCCATTTATGCCATTTTTGGAGGCTTGAAAGCCGTGGCCGTATCCGATACCATCAATGGTTATGGTTTGCTCCTGGCGGGGCTGATGGTACCGTTGATTGCCCTTTTTATGATTGGCGATGGCAATCCAATCCTAGGTATGGAAAAGGTCTTTGAACACAGTCCCGAAAAGTTTAATGTAGTAGGCGAAAAGGATTCCGTATTGCCCTTCAGCACCCTCTTTACGGGATTGATTATCAATCAGCTGTATTTTTGGTGCATGAACCAGACCATCGTTCAGCGGGCACTTGGTGCCAAAAACCTTAAGGAGGCCCAAAAAGGGTTGCTCTATACAGGAGTTTTAAAGCTTTTGGTACCTTTTATCATTGTTTTGCCAGGGGTGATCGGTTTTTACTATTTTGGCGACAGCATGTATGATCAGCAGGATATGGTTTATCCCGAACTGGTAAAGAAAGTACTTCCCGTTGGGTTGACTGGTGTATTTGCTGCTGTGATCATGGGAGCGGTGCTCAGTACTTTTAACAGTGTGCTGAACAGTGCCTCTACTATTTTCAGTATTGATATTTATAAACGGCTGATCAAGCCCGGTGCGAGTTCAATTCAATTGGTAAAAGCCGGTAAACTTTCCGCTACGGTATTGGCTGTCACGTCCATAATGGCTGCGCCCATGGTAGCTAATGCTCCAGAAGGACTGTTCCAACTGCTACAGCAGCTGAATGGTATTTTCTTTATCCCGATTGCCTCGATTATGTTGGCAGGTTTTTTCACCAAGTGGGTCACACCGTTGGCAGCTAAAGTAGCCTTGGTGACGGGGCTGACTTTTTATGTCCTGACCACTTTTATTTTGGATATTGATATCCATTTTGTCCACATTTGGGGGATAGAATTTCTGCTGAATGTCCTGATTATGTTTTTGGTGTCTCATTTTGGACCAAAGCGGGTAAGGCCGGATGTTCCTTCCTTGAAATCGATCATTCCCACCACGCGATGGAAACACGCACGTTTACTTTCTGCTATTCTGGTCATCATTACCGTGGCCATTTACATTTTGCTTGGGAATATTTAAACCTCTATTGTGCATTAGAAATTGTAGGGGCTGTATTTGATCCGGCTTGAATCAGTTTTATATCGATACTGTAGGCTAATGCATATTTCGAGTCATAGGTACAGTATGACTTGCTCTTTATAAATTATATAAAGCTAAATTGTTGTTGTTATTCATAATTTACTGTAAATCAGTATTATATATCTATGTATTAGTTGGTACTAAAAGCAGGTTTTAATTATTGATTCATCAATGATTGAATTGAAAAAATTCCATGTAACCTGATGCAAACGTTTGCATATTATGTTTTGGAAGTGTACTCATAACACTTTTACTTTGGAGTGTACGATGTTTGAAATTTAGTACTGTAAAGATATCCTTTTACCAAACTAAATAACATACAATATCGATGCTTAAAACCTTATGTTTTCTATAACCCAAAGTGAGAATCTATGAAGCACCTTTCCCTAAAAACCCTTAAGCGAATCATCGTGTCGGTTTCGAATGTATTTCAAACCAACATTTGTGTACCTCGCTCAAAATGTTATTCAAGGGCAGCATTGCTGCTCTTGATGTTAGTCTATTCTAATTTGGTTTTGGCCCAATCCACAGAAATTACCGGTACGGTCATTTCGGGAGAAGACCAACAGCCCATCCCAGGAGCCACAGTACTGCTCAAAGGCTCCGGAACGGGAACAGTAACTGACCTTGATGGTAAATTTTCAATTAACGTAGCTGCTCCTTCAGAGGCAGTCTTGTCCATTTCATTTGTTGGGTATATTACCCAGGAGATCGCTGTAAGTAACCAAACGGTTATTGATGTCGAGCTCGAGCCTGATGTGGCCCAGCTGGATGAAG
Source organism: Echinicola soli (assembly GCF_006575665.1). NCBI lineage: Bacteria > Pseudomonadati > Bacteroidota > Cytophagia > Cytophagales > Cyclobacteriaceae > Echinicola > Echinicola soli. The sequence continues at coordinate 4,060,560 of NZ_CP041253.1, read as the reverse complement.
TAGTCGTGGTAGGATATGGTGAGACCAAGCGGAAAGACCTTACCGGATCGGTGGTGTCGATGGATTCCAAAAATATCCAAGAGGCCAATAAGGTCAATGCCTTCCAAGCGCTGCAAGGTCAAGTGGCTGGGGTAAATATTCAGGCAGCCGACAATAAGCCAGGTGGCGGATTCAATGTCCGGATCCGGGGCTCTAACACCATAAATGCCAATGAAACCGTGGAACAGGGAGGATTTAATCCCGGTCAGAATCCACTGTTTGTGGTGGATGGAATATTTGTAAACGATATCTCGTTTCTTAACCCAGCGGATATCGAGCGGATGGACGTCCTGAAAGATGCTTCTGCTACGGCCATTTATGGTTCGAGAGGAAGTAACGGTGTGGTAATCATCGAAACCAAAAAAGGCAGTAAAGGAAAAGTGAGTGTCCAATACGATAATTACATTGGAGTAAAAGAGGCGTATAACCTGCCCGATATGCTTCAAGGTGAGGAATTTGTACAATACTTCAGAGATGCCGTGGTGGGTAATTTTTATTCTTCCGGAGATTTTGGTGTATCGGCTGGTGATGTCGATCTAGCCGACTATATGCGACCCAATGAACTGGAGAATATAGCCAATGGGGATTATGTAAACTGGATTGACCTGATCCAGCACAATGGCATGCAGCAAAACCACACCTTGAGCCTCAATGGTGGAAATGATAAGACGGTCTATGGCATCGGCGTAGCTTATACCCAGGATGAAGGAACTTTTGAAGGAGAAGATTACGAACGATATACCATCCGCGGAAACCTGAGCAGCAAGCTCTCGGAGCTTTTTTCGATTTCGTTTAATAACTACGCCTCCTTTGCATTGAGGAATGAAGGTAGCCGTGAAGGGCTGCGCAGTGCCTATCGTTTGAGGCCTACGGGTACACCTTTCGACGAAAACGGAGATCCACAGTTTTTCCCCTTGCAAGGAGAGACCTTCATCACCAATCCATTATTCGAACCGGATAATATTACGAGGGAAACAAGGACCCTTAATTACCTGAGCAACCTGTCACTTGCATTTACGCCAGTAGAAAACCTCAAGATCAGCTCTAATTTCTCGCCAAACATCGAGTTTAGCCGATATGGTGAGTACCGGGGAAGGTTTGCAAAATCTACCAGTGGACAGCAAGGCAATACGCGTGCGGAAGTCAATAACAGTAACCGGATTTCTTATACCTGGGATAATATCGTCAATTATAACCTTGAGTTTGGAAGTGATCACCGTCTGAATACCACCTTTGTGTATTCATTGTTCATGGATCGCTACGAGAACTACTTGATGCAACGTCGTAATTACAGCACCGATGAGTTCTTGTTTTATAATATCGATGCAGGCTCCGACCTGCGAACGGCCCAGGGAGGCTTTTCCAAGCAGACATTGGAGTCTTATACAGCAAGGGTAAATTATGCCTTTAAGGACAAGTACTTGCTGACCTTGACAGGCCGTTATGATGGATCATCCATCTTGTCCGAGCAAAACAAGTGGGCATTTTTCCCTTCGGCTGCCTTTGCCTGGCGCATTATCGATGAAGGATTTATGAAAGACCAAAACTTCATTGCTGATTTGAAATTGCGGTTGAGCTACGGTGAAACCGGTAACAACGGTGCGGGAGGTGGTTTGGCACCGCTGGGATCACTTTCATTGATTGGTAATAACTTTACCAATATTGGCGACCAAATTACGCAGACAGCTTATGTGACCAACCTGGCCAATCAGGACTTGACCTGGGAGAAAACCAAGGAGTTTAACTTTGGTCTGGATTTTGGCTTCTTCAATAACCGGCTGTACGGGTCATTGGATATTTACCATAGAAAGAACACTGGCATTATCTTTTTCAGGCCAATTTCGACCGTTTCAGGCTTTTCTGGAGTATTCGAAAACGTGGGAGAGGCGGAAAACAAAGGAGTTGAATTGGGCTTAAACTCCGTGAACATTCACACTAGTGATTTCAAATGGACTACTTCCTTGAATTTTGCCAAAAACAATAATAAGATCACCAAGCTATATGGTGATTTAGACAAAATCCTATTTGGTGTCCAGGCAGGTTCCTATGTGCATAAAGTAGGAGAGCCTGTTGGGTCGATTTATTCTTATGTTTTTGATGGGATATGGCAGATGGATGAATTGGACGAAGCCCAGGGGTATGGCCAGCAGCCAGGTCAGGTAAAAGTGAGAGACCTTAACGATGATGGTGCTATTGACGCAGATGACCGCACCGTGATCGGATCCAATATGCCAAAGTGGACTGGCGGTATTGCCAATACCTTTAATTATAAAAACTGGGACTTCACCTTCTTTGTAAGGACCAATCAAGGTGCGGTTTCGGCCAGTTATTTTCATATTTCCCACTCTGGTGGATTTGACGGCACACCTGCACGGTTCAATAGCCTCCAGACCAATTACTGGACTCCTGACAATCCGTCCAATGAATGGTATCAACCGAGTAACAATGGTCCTTTTGCGGAGCCACTTACTTACCATGACGTGTCTTTCGTAAAAGTGGGCTACATCACCTTGGGGTATAATTTTAAGCAAGACGTGCTGGATGCCCTTAAAATCCAGAGCATGAGGCTGTATTTTACTGCACAGAATCCATTTACCTTCACCAATTACGAAGGATGGGATCCTGAAAATGCTGCACGTAACAGCTGGGGATCAGCCTATATGTCCAGAATATTTATGGGTGGTATCAATGTTAAATTTTAATCAGAAAGCATCATGAAGAACTATATTGTATTATTCGTAAGTATCGTCGGAATCATGGGCTTGGTTTCTTGCTCGGACTTTCTGGAAGAGGAAAACAGAAATTACTTGTCAGATGAGATTCTGCTCAATGATCCCACAGCATTGGACCAAATGGTGGCCAATGCATATGACAAAATGCGTTTGGCGACTACTTTCTATGACCTTGACCATCAGGGCACAGATATATTTACCCGAAGGGATATTATTGCCGGTATCAGTGAACTGAATGACTATGTCAACCTTCGTCCTGTAAACGGTGCATTGCAGACGTATTGGACCAATTATTACAATGTCGTGGCCGCTACCAATACGGCTATCAGCAGGGCAGACCAGGTGCAGGGACTGAGTGACACGGATCGAGCAGTGGGAGTGGGAGAGGCCAAGTTTTTACGGGCTTTTGCTTATTTCCATCTGGTAGAGAACTTTGGAGGAGTGCCTTTGGTGCTGGAAGAAATCAAGACTGCCCAAGCCGACTTTGTACGAGCAAGTGAAACGGACGTTTACGGTCAGATAATAGCTGATCTGGATGATGCCTTGGCAGCAGTGGACGAATCCCCTGCCCAATATGGCAAAGTGTCAAAAGATGCCGTAAGGCACTTAAAGGCCAAAGTGCTTTTGACAAGGGGCTATAAGGATTTTGGGAGTGCAACTGATTTTTCTGAAGCAGCGGCACTGGCCGAAACAGTGATCGAAAAGCACCCTTTGGTGGATGATTTTGCATCATTGGTGTCCATCGAAAACCAACGGAATGAAGAAGTCATCTTTTCGTTGCTCTATGGAGATAATCCTGTATCCAGAGGTCTTGGAAACTATCGTCATTTGCTGTTTAAATTTGTATATGATGTATATCCTGGTCAGACGCGATCCACACTTTACCACAGAGGTTTAGGTAGGGCTCCCACACCTTATTTCTTCAGCTTGTTTGAAGAAGGTGACGAAAGGGAAGCAGCTACGGTCCGAAGGCTGATGATTGCCGAGGTGAATGGTCCGGACGGGATTATTCAAGAAGGGGATACCAGCATCTATTTTCCCAAAACAGCTTGGGCAGATGCTGTCATCAGCAGTAAGGATTATGTGGTTTTCAATCCTGATGAATATTTCACTCCTGACGGATTGACCCAGGTTCATTTTCCAATGTTCAAGAAATTTGACGATCCGGGCGTACCGTATACCAATCCAGGAATCAATCCAGATGGTGAGCGGGACGCGATCCTGATCCGATCCGGGGAGACCAGGTTGATAGCAGCGGAGGCCTACCTCCAAGCAGGCGATGCAGGCAAAGCAGCTGAACATATCAACGCGCTTCGGGATCGCGCCGGACTGGATATGATGCTGGATGCAGGTGATATCGACCTTGATGTGATCTTGAATGAAAGTGCAATAGAAATGGCAGGAGAAATCAGCAGATGGATGGATCTCAAACGTACGGGCAAGCTGCAGGAAAGAGTCCTTGCGTACAATCCCCATGCGGCCTTGAACAAAGCCATTAAGCCTTTTCACAGCCTTAGGCCCATTCCGCAAAGCGAAGTGGATGTGACGGGAAACAGTATCACACAAAACGACGGATATTAATTGTTGGGGGTTTGATTGTAAGGGAGGTGCTCCTTTTGGGAGCATTTCCTTTTATAATTAGTTGAGATCTATTTGAATGAAGTTGCCCTTAGACTTTATCTGCAATAGACAGGTCTTCCAAACCGTCATAGCGAACGGAGAGAAACGAAGTGAAGCAATCTCATCTAAGAAAATGAGACTGCCACGGCCACCTCCCACAAATACTTCGCTACGCTCTGCTTGGCTCCAGACAAGCCTGCCTTTGGCTCCAGACAGGCCCGCTTGGCTCCAGACAAGCCTGCCGTTGGCTCCAGACAGGCCCGCTTGGCTTCAGACAAGCCTGCCTTTGGCTTCAGACAAGCCTGCCTTTGGCTTCAGACAAGCCTGCCTTTGGCTTCAGACAAGCCTGCCTTTGGCTTCAGACAAGCCTGCTTGGCTTCAGACAAGCCTGCTTGGCTTCAGACAAGCCTGCCTTTGGCTCCAGACAGTTCAGACAAGCTCGAAGTGATGATCCACTCCGAAAATAGGTCGAAATTAAAACATCTAAGCAATGAAAAAAATAAACAGAAATACCTTTCTAAAACAATCCCTTGGACTGGGAGGAGCTATGTACCTGATGCCGTCCCTGGGTTTTTCTTTTTCCGGCAGGAAAAGGTATGAAACGATGACACCTCTCTGGAATGAGATGGTCAAGGCAAATGATCAGCATGTACAAAATCTCCTTGAGAAAGGGGATCAAGCCAATAAGCATGGAGGCCGAAGTTATGGCTATAATTTTGCCATGTTGGCTGCTGCATATTGCTGTACTGACTCACGTTATTATGAAGACCATAAAGTGATAGGGTTATTGGACTACACAGCAGACAAACTGATAGAAAACCAACGGCCCGATGGCACCATCAATGCAGGTAACTTAGAATCTCCTCCGGATACTGCTTTTATCATGGAGCCACTTTGTGCCGGTGTCTATATTTTGAGCCAAAAGGCAGATGGTGAGTTGGATCCGGTAAAGAAAAAGATCAAAGGATTTGTGCTGAAAACGGGGGAGGCACTGGTAGTAGGAGGGGTGCATACCCCTAATCACCGTTGGGTGGTGTGTCATGCGCTGGCCAGGATCAATCAGCTTTACCCTGAACAGAAATACGTAGACCGCATAGATGAATGGCTAAGTGAAGGCATCTACCTGGACAAAGACGGACATTATCCAGAACGAAGCATGAATTATTCCGATGTGGAAAATAACGCTTTTATTGCTTTGGGAAGGCTGTTGGATCGGCCGGAATTATATGCGGCTCCAAGGAAAAGCCTGGAGATGACCTACTATTACATGGAGCCAAACGGCGATCTTGTGACCACTGACAGCAGACGTCAAGACCAATATTCCCATCGTAGCATCGTGGTGCAGTACCTGCATTACCGTTATTTGGCCAACTATGACCAAAATGGTCGTTTTGCAAAAATCTGCCAGATGATCGAAGGCTTTCCTGGCTTTGACAGGATGATTGTCGAAGAAGCATTGTTCCATTTTATGGAGGATGAAATGCTGAGAAAAGACCTTCCAGCTGGTGAGCCGGTGCCGGTGGATTTCGAAAAACTGTTTACGACAAGTGGTCTTGCCCGAATCAGGAGGGAGGCTACCACGGCAACCATTTTTGGTGGAGTGGATTGGCCTTTGATCATTGCCTCAGGGCGATCTGTTAGTCCTAACTTTTTCAGTTATCGCAAAGGAAATGCCATTCTTTGGTACATGCGGATGTCCGCCAATTTTTTCAGTATGGGGCATTTCAGAAGTCAAGGACTTCGTCATGAAAATGGCAAATATCACCTTTATCAAAAATTGGAGGCGCCCTATTACCAACCGCTACCGAAGTCCCTTAGAAATAAAGATGGGGATTATGAACTTACCCCGAGTGTGGACGGTAGGTTCTGGAGTAAAATGGCCTTTGACAAGCGGCCTGTGAGCAATGTAAAGACACTGGAAAGTAAGGTGACTGTCGAAGAAAACAATGGAAAAGTAGACTTGGTTTTTGAGGTTACTGGATTGGAGGGGGTGAGTGTTACCGTGGAAATGTGTTTTGACCAGACAGGCCAATTGAAAGGTGTGGAACCGGCGAATGATGGTGAGGATAATTACTTTTTGACCGATGGTCAAGGGGCGTTTGAGAAAGGTGGAGATACGATTACTTTTGGTCCTGGAATCAAAGAACATGAGCGGATTCGCCGGTTGGATGGTGAAAAGTACAGTGTGCACTTTGGCTCCTTGCGTACAGAAGGAAATCATGTTTACCTCACTGGCATCACGCCATTTACCCATAAACTAACATTTCAATGATTTATCAACGATTCAAATACAGGTTTTTTTTACCATTTATAGGTTGTCTTTTAGTGGTGGGTTGTGAACCTAAGAATGGATATGATGCATCGATTTCGGCCAATAATCCAAGTCAAGTTGATCTGGCAGAAAAGCCTATACGTATTCCAAAGGGAAAGTTGGGCACCTCCGATAAAAAAGGAATGCAGCCTCTATTGATCGATAAGCGATCATCAGACACGATTCCAAGCCAATTGGTAGATACTGATGGGGATGGACAGTGGGATGAGTTGTTCTTCCTATTGGATTTGGACCAAGGAGCGTCCAAGGAAATAGGCTTAAGCTGGAAGGAAGTGGTCCCAAAATGGCAAGAGAGGACCTATGTGCGTTTTGGGGTCAGGTCTTCCGAATCGGATACGGTGAATCCGGCCAAAAAGGATACTTTTTATCCCAAGGAATTGCCGGGCGTGATGGGCTATCAACCTTACCAGACCGATGGGCCATCATGGGAAAATGACAAAGTAGGCTTCCGACACTATCTGGACGGCCGTAATTCCAAGGATGTATTTGGCAAAAGGGTAAGCGCCATGTCCCCACGAAATGTCGGTATCAATGAGGCTGGTGTGACAGAGGACAACTACCATGTCATGGAAGATTGGGGCAGGGATATCCTGTCGGTGGGAACTTCAGTGGGTATTGGTGGCTATTCACTTTTGATAGGCGATCAACTCGTCCGGTTGGGTGTCACTCAGCGAGACAGTGCCAATAATGTGGCCGCCACAACTTTTGAGGTGATCGAAAGTGGGCCCTTACTTTCATTGATGAAATACGACTACCAGGATTGGGCACCAGAGGAAACAGGAAGAACGTATCGGGTCACAGAAACCACTGAAATCTGGCCTGGGATGTTTGGTTACCATAATGCTGTGGTTTTTGACAACCTGCAGGGAGATGAAAAGGGTGTGATCGGATTGGTGAATATCCATACTGACCAGCAACTCCAAGACATGGAAGTAGGGGACTTCACAGTGTTATTCACTCATGATAAACAGACTTATGAAAAGGAATGGTACTTGGGATTGGCCCTGATCATTCCTACATCCGTTTACGAAGGGTGGATGGAAGCTCCCCAAACCGGCCAGCTTACCAATAGCTTTTTGGCCAAGGTGAACATTGAACCAGGAAAACCGATGGAATATTATGCCGTGGCGGCCTGGGAATTGTCAGATCCGGGCTTTGCGCGTAAAGACTACTTTAAGGCATATTTAGAGGAATTTGCAAAACAACTGGGGGTAGAGCCGGAGCTTAAAATGAAAAACGGCCACTAATTGATTGTATTCGGTCAAATGCAGTGCCGTGCCAAAGACATCCCTTTAGGCTAGGTAATGACCAATGACGAGGAAGAAAATAAACGTTCCGAATCCTTCTCCATAACAGATACAGGACCAAAATGCTTAAACCCGAAATCAATGCCGTTTAGTTAACGTATGTCCCCGATAGTCATGCGGGGCTGATCCCGACAGATCGGCAAAGGACCTTTTCAATCATCAAAGCTTTGTCACTGTCTGTTATTGTCTAAACGGCATCCGGGTAAAAAAACATAAACAATCGTCATGAGTTAGAACCTACAGTGTAGCTACGAATCTTTTAATTCCAAACCTATTCCGGTCTCTTTCCGTAAGGAACTAAGACTGAAAATGCTTGGTAATAGCACATAATGATGAATCAAATGAAAAAGTTAATTTCACTGGTTGCTTTCTTGTTGGTTGGAGGGCTGGTTTTCGCACAGGAAAAACCTGAGATAAAATGGCATAGCTTCCAAGAAGCAACAGCCCTGAACGAAGAAATTCCAAAAATGCTGATCGTGGATGTTTATACCGACTGGTGCGGTTGGTGCAAAAAAATGGACAAGGAGACCTTTACGGATGAGCAAGTGATCAGTTATCTGAATGAAAATTTTTATGCGGTGAAGCTGGATGCTGAAAATAACGGTGAGAAGTTTGAGTTTAAAGGACAGGAATATACCGAAGCAAGCATGGCCAAGGCGATGCGCGTAAGTTCTTATCCGAATTTCGTGATCATTGATTCAGCAATGGAAAACATCACCCAACTTCCAGGTTACCGAAAGCCAGAAGCCTTTATCAATGACCTAAAAGCGACCATTGAGCGGTTTGTCGATGGTAAAGAATGAAGCTAGAAATACGAGGTACGAAGTAAAATGAAGGCTTTCGGGATCCTCGTTTCCAATATAGTGAGGCAAAATCTCGTATTTGAAAATACTACAGTTCGGTAATTTAACAGTCCAGGAGTTCGACAATTCCACCAAATGCCTTGTATCTTTGTCTCCTTATCTATAAAATAATCCCATTCCATGAGCTTTTCGATCAGCGAAAAAGAAGATACGATCATCGCATTGGCCACCCCCCAAGGCGTAGGCGCCATCGCCGTCATTCGCCTTTCCGGCAAGGATGCTATCAGACTTACCAATGAGGTATTTGCTGGCAAGAACCTGGAAGAGCAGGCAAGCCATACCATTCACTTTGGCACGATCAGGGATGATGATAAGGTCATTGACGAAGTATTAGTGTCCTTATTCGTAGCTCCAAAATCCTTCACCAAGGAAAATGTCGTGGAAATATCTACCCATGGCTCTTCATATATTATCAATCAGGTCATTAAGCTGCTAATAAGAAAAGGGGCGAGGCCTGCCAAACCGGGTGAGTTTACCCAGCGGGCATTTTTAAATGGGCAATTTGATCTGGCCCAGGCAGAGGCGGTGGCGGACCTGATTCATTCGGACAGTGAAGCTTCCCATCAGGCAGCTCTTCACCAGATGCGAGGAGGCTTTAGTGGTGAAATCAAGCAGTTGAGGGACCAGTTGATCCATTTTGCATCCATGATCGAGCTGGAGCTGGATTTTGTGGAAGAGGATGTGGAGTTTGCCAGTCGTGATGACCTGAAAGTGCTGGTGGAGAAGCTTCTCCGGGTGGTAGAACAGCTGATTGGCAGTTTTGACTTGGGCAATGTGATCAAGAACGGTGTTCCGACGGTCATCGCAGGGAAACCCAATGCAGGCAAGTCTACTTTGCTCAATGCGCTGCTAAATGAAGAAAAGGCCATTGTATCTGATATTGCGGGCACCACACGTGATTTTATCGAGGACGAAATCAATATTGGCGGAGTGATTTTCCGTTTTATCGATACGGCAGGTTTGCGCGAAACGACCGATACAATTGAAGCCATGGGTGTTTCCAGGACTCAGGAAAAGATGAAAAGTGCTTCTTTGATTCTTTACCTTTTTGACCTCAGCGATACCGATATGGTGGAGATCAATCGTGATATCAATAAGCTGGAAAATCTCGGCGTTCCTTTCGTTAAAGTAGCCAATAAGATTGATAAGGCTAATGATCAATTTATCAGTGAGTTAAAAGATAAATATCCGGATACGATTTTTATCTCAGCAGGGCAAAAGGAGCGCCTTGATGATCTGAGAGATAAAGTACTGGAACTGGTCAACCTGGATAAATTCAAAACAGGCAATACCGTAGTGACCAATATCCGTCACTATGATTCCTTGGTAAAGACCCGCGAGTCCCTGTTGGATGTACTGAACGGTATTGACGAAGAAATCACCAATGATTTCCTGGCCATGGACATCCGCCGGTCCCTACATTTCCTTGGAGAGATTACCGGGGAGATCACTACGGATGATCTGTTGGCTAATATATTTAGTAAGTTTTGTATCGGCAAGTAGAAACAGAAAATAAATCTAAAAAAATACTAAAATACGAAATTAAAAAGGTGTAAAAATTATTTTTACACCTTTTTTTATTTGTTTTTGTTTCCGGTTTTTTGATACTTTTGTACCGTATTCATCCCGTATTTGTACCACAAAACCAGGTGTTTGCACCACGATACAAATTTTGGGAATTGATGAAATGATTTGAAACAGTTTGAAACATATTGATACATTTTGAACTATTCTGAAACAAAAAATCCGGAGAAATTACCATGAGTTCCAATATCCGTGTACATCGTATCTGCCAGTACTGCAATGCCGTGTTCGTAGCAAAAACAACTGTTACCAAATATTGTAGTGATGCCTGCGCCAAAAAAGCCTATAAACAACGTAAAAAGGAGGAGAAACTTGAAGCCTCCAACAGGGAAACAGAGAACATTGTTCAGGCTCCCCTAAGGGCTTTAAAAGAAAAGGAATATCTGAACCTGGACGATGTATGCGAACTCTTGAACATAAGCCGTACGACGCTATTTAGGATCAGGAAAAAAGGAGACCTTCAGTTCATTAAACTGGGAGGACGACCTGTTATTTCAAAGAAAAACATTGAAAACTTCTTTAACTATTAAATATGAAAGTACATCTTAGAAAAAGGAAGATCAGTAAGGGTAGGGTGAGTATGGCCTATAGGCCATACTCATAAATTTTATAACCTTAATACAAATACTATGTCAATTAACAAGCTGATTTTTATTGGTATTTCAATCCTTTTATTTACAAATTGCAACAAAAAAGATAACACAAAGGATGGTGAAATTATTGAAACAATAAAAGTAGGACAAGCATTAAGCCAAGAATTAAAATTCAGTGATTTTTTTAAAACTATCACACCTGTGCAATTGGATCCAAATCATATAGTCGGACAAATCGACAAGGTGGTAGTTAAGGATTCTTTAATATTTATTTCTGATTTTTATTTAATGAAATCATTGAAGGTGTATGACTTTAATGGTAAACTATTATCTGAGCGGGATGATATAGGAGAAGGTCCATACGGAATGAGTGAGATAACTGACTTCTCATACTATAAAAATAAACTGTATGTATTAGATGGGACTAGTAGACGAATTTTAATCTTTGATAAAGATTTAAATGATTTAGGAACATTTAATATCAAAGAATTGGCAAATAATTTATGGGTGGATGATAGCGGAATATATCTTTACTACCAAAACAGATTGGATGGAATAGATTTTAATTTTAGTCTCTATGATCATGAAGGAAAGTGGATTGAAGATTTTTTTCCTAAAACTGATAAATTAAATGAAACTATATTATCTGGTGAGGAATTTTTCTTTCCCGTTGAAGATGAAGTCATTCATTATCATCCATATATAGATTCTTTATATATAATAGAAGATAGAACAATAAATAAAATTAGAATTGATTTTAATAACAACTTTCTACCGTATGAATATTTCGATATTTCTCACCCAGTTGAAAGATTGAAGAAGGTAAATTCTTTTAATGGTTATTATAAAATATCAAATGGTATAAAATTAACAAAAAATAAATTTCTTTTTACAATATTATACAACCGGCGTCAAAAAATATTATTGGTTGACTTAGAGAAAAATGTAGGTATAGTTTATAAAAGTCTAAAAAATGACTTAGCTAATCTTCCATCGACTGGAATAAATTTTAAAGGAAATTCTAATGATTTTGCATGGTACTATCAAACTTATGACCAATTAAATAGGTTTTATCAATTGAATAAAAGATTAATTGATAAGGAAGATTGGATTTTTAATGGTGCAACTGATAAAGAAACTCCGGTAATCTTTATATGTAAATATTGATCCTTTAAAAGGAATGAGATAAACTATCTTTTGCTATCTAATTACAATTATTCAAATAAACCAAGCTTGAAAGTTTATGTTTCAAAATGGAATAATTGAATTAATTAACAACGAAGGAAATTCTAACATAGATGATTATGAAGATGATTAAGTAAAGGGAAAGGCAGCACCTTGGTTTGATAAAGTGAGAGGTGGGATACAGTACAAGCTTGATTATTCAATTAAGATACGATCCCATCGGCAATTTGACAAAAGACCTCAAGGAAGGAACTGAAATCACGTGGAACCCTTACGGTAAGGTGAGAACGGTGAATAAGGGTGGTGGAGATGCTACCAAGTTCAGTTATGATCCGCACGGTAATGTCAGGTCCCTGCTACAGGAGCTGCCGGGCATCGGCTACAAGCGGACGGACTACGTCTATGACCTGGTCAGTGGCAATGTGAACTTCGTGCTCTATCAGTACAACGAGCCCGACCAGTTTATCCACCGCTATACCTACGATGCGGACAACCGCATCCAGGAAGTACAGACCAGTACGGACGGCTTCATCTGGAACAGTGACGCGAGGTATATCTACTATCCCCACGGTCCGCTGGCGCGTGTGGAGCTGGGCGAGTACAATGTACAGGGCGTGGACTATTACTACACCCTGCAGGGCTGGCTGAAAGGCGTGAACATGCCCATGGAAGGTGACCCTGGCACCGACGGGCAAAACGGCCTGAGGACGGGAACCGACGTCATGGCCTTCACGCTGGGCTATCACGAGGGGGACTACACACCCATTGGGCAGGGAATCTCCCTTCCCGACCAGCGTGACCAGCTTTGGGAGCGGTACCGGGATCAGGGGGACAGCACCCTTACAGGATTGTACAACGGTAATATCGCATGGATGGCAACCGACCTACCGGGATTGGAAGGGGACAAGCGCATGCAGGCCATGGTGTACGGCTATGACCAGCTCCACCGTATCGTACAGGCGCGTAGCCTGACCGAATATACCCAAGGCTCCGGTTTCGCAGCCAGGGACGAAAATCCTTCGCCATATGATGTGGATTATAGCTATGATCCCAACGGAAATCTGCTAACTTTACAGCGTAGGGACCAGGCAGGGGCTTTACAGGACAACTTCCAGTACAGCTACTACTACGGTACCAACCGCCTGTGGCACACGGCCAAGGAAGATGGTGACAACTACCAGTACGATCCCATCGGCAATTTGACAAAAGACCTTAAGGAAGGAGTGGACATCACTTGGAACCCTTACGGCAAAGTAAGACAGGTTTCTAAATCAGATAATTCCACAACAGGGTTTCGCTACGATGCTGCCGGAAACAGGATCGCCAAAATAACGGGCATGGATTCGACCGTTTACGTTCGGGATGCTTCAGGTAACGTTATGGCTGTTTACAAAAACGATACGCTTGTAGAACAGTCCATTTATGGCAGCAATAGGCTAGGACTGCATCTTCATGCAGCCAAACCGGGATATAGAACCCTTGGCCGTAAGAGCTACGAGCTTTCCAATCATCTGGGAAATGTGCTTGCTACAGTTCGAGATAGAATTCAGTTATCCCAAGACTCTACTTGGACGGAGACTGTGAGTGTTTCGGATTACTATCCATTTGGGCTGACCATGGTCGGTAGAAGCCTCTCGGACAGTACGTACCGATATGGGTTCAACGGCAAGGAAAATGACAGCCATGGCGAATGGGGTTCAAGGAATCATTATGACTATGGTTTCAGGATCTATAATCCGGGTATTGGGAAGTTTCTGAGTGTGGATCCGTTGACCGGTTCATATCCGATGCTCACACCGTATCAGTATGCCAGCAATACGCCGATACAGGCAATAGACTTGGATGGTTTGGAGGCAGTCAGGTATCCAGGAGTGGGGACCACAACGGAAATGCTCCAGAAACCGACCGAACAGGAGGTCAAAGAAGTATATAGGGCATACAGGGGGATTGCTTTAGGTGTTTATGACTTCTTCAGCGCTTTCCGCCCCCAGATGGCAACAGAGTCTGTTGGTCCAAATTATATTCCAATTTATTCTGAGGCAAAAGACGCTTATAGGGGAATCTCCAACACTATCGAGCATGGGTCGATTGAGGACAGATTCAGGCTGGGAACAGTTGGAGCATTGAGTATTTATGGAGGTGTCGAAGCATTCTCCAAGTTCAGAATGCCTAATAAGGTGGGTATTCCTAGGTCGGTTAAAACTCCTTATGGTGAAGCTGTCCAATCCTTGGCGGAAGAGGCTTTGAGCATGCGCTCGTATGTCGAATCAGGAGGAAAATTATATAGAATCGGTACCACAGGTAAAAGTCAAGCGGCGGAAGCACAATTTTGGGCAACTGAAAACCCTTTATCCAACCCGGATGCATTTTCAGTAAAATACGGAATTCCTGTAGAAAATATCACGAATGCCAACTTTATAGAAATAGGAACTTTACGACCGGGAAACAATTTTATAACAAGACCCGCTCCTAATGCACCTGGGGGGCCACAGGGTGGGGGTGGTGGAATAGAGGTTGTAACACCGGCTAGTGGTGTTAAGCTTGAATCCTTTAACACAATTAACAAATGAATTACATATTAAAAATAGACCATATAATAGAAGTTTTGGTAGCAGCCAAGGCGTTATCGTGTTCTGAAGAGATCACTGAGCTGAAATCTTCAGCAAGTACAGGGACGGAACTGTTGATGACGGTCACACACAGGTTAAAGCAAATGATTGAAGAGGATAAAAAGATAGAGGGATTAGTTGGGGAAGAAGTTCGTGACATGGTGTTATTTTGCGACTCTATAGGGCTTAGTATAAAATAAGGAAGCTTTTTAGATTGAAAAGTGAATGCTACTTAGGGGGACGCCTATGGATTTTAACTGTCTGGTATTGAGTACAGAATTTTTTGGAGCTCATCAGAATGATCCAGCTTTTTTGATTCAAATGAATGCCACGCAGTGAAGGGAATTGCTCAGAATCCATGAAAGCTTTTTTGTTCAGATGAAAAAGAAAAAGTCAGGTGTTTTTTTATATCTTGGCCAACGGAAATGCAACGGCATTTTTGAATCGTTCTTTGACTGGAAAGCCGTGTAGGGAAAAGTGAGTCCTGGGTAAAAAACCGTACAGAGGTTTTTGAGTGTGGATCCGCTGACCGGTTCCTATCCAATGCTTACTCCTTATCAATTTGCTAGTAACAATCCTATAGCAAATATTGACATCGACGGTTTGGAGGGTCAATATGCTGGCTGGCAAGACTATCACAAATTAAATACAACTGCTATTAAAGGCGGCGACGTGAAATCTGTTGCTGCGGAAATAGATAGGAAAAATAAGATTAATACTGTGATTGCTTTTGGTACAGTCTTGGCTCCATTGGTAGGCGTTACAGCTGTGGAGACCATGCCTGTTTGGCTCCCCTGGGCTTATAGTTCCGCTGCAAGCGGGATCTTGGCCACTGGAAAATATGGTCCTGAAGCTCTTGGGTTTGCTGCCGGAGCTATGGGGTTTGATGGCGAAATTCCAGGTACGAGTGGGGATGAATTTGGAAGGCTAATAAATAAGGGATTCAAACTAGGTGGTGCATATGGAAGGATGAAAAATTTTTATGGTAGTTTAGGTGAGCTCCTTACGAATAAGAATCATTTACCAACGCTTAAGTCCTATGAATTATCTGGATTTAAAATTTCTAGTTACATGGGCAGTGCTAACATAATGTCTATACAAGATCATAAGGATTTTATATCAACAGGTGGAAAAGAGGTTGCAAAAATGTTTAGACAAGCGGAAGCTAATCTACTTAGTGAAGGGAGATATTTAGATGCATTTGATTTAAATGCAAATGCTATCAGAGAACAATTTGGAGATATCTACAATGAAGGATTGGACGATGCAAGGGATCATTTTGTGAAAGAGGTTATTCCTATTCTCGAAGAACAATCAAAAAAAAATAAGCAATGAAGATAATTCCATATTTTTCTGTTGGTGATTTTAAGCTAAAAGATAATTTTCAAGAAATTTTATCTAGGTATCCTAATTCCAAAGAAGGAAGCACAAGTGTTCTAGGCAAAAGAAATAAGACTTTATATTTGCCTGCTTACGATATCCATATTGTATTTTCAGATATCGGTGGTAATGAAATTGAAAGTATTGAAATATTTAAAGGAGATGTTTTTTTTGACGAATTGAATATACTGAATTCAACTTTTCTGGAAATAAAAGAAAAAATTTCAAAAGAGGATCTAGGGTTAATTGCAGATAAAGAAGGGTTTACATCCCCCAAATTTGGATTTGGAATCTATTTCAAAAGCCTTAGTAAGAAATCTAAACCAACTAGCGTTATAGTGTTTAATAGTGTGTATCTCAAAAATGTGGTTCCCAGCCCTGATGATATTATCAAATACTATCTGGGAAACAAAAAGCAGTAATTATTGATTTTTAAATATAACGGCATTTTGGAAGCGTTCTTTGACCGGTGAGCCCTGTAGGAAAAAGTGGGGTTGGGGTAAAAAACCGTACAGAGGTTTTGAGTGTGGATCCCTTGACCAAGAGCTATCCGATGCTGACTCCTTACCAATTTTCCAGTAACAGACCTATTGATGGAATTGATCTGGATGGACTGGAAAGGATACATTACAGCTTCGCAATCGAAAAACAGCAGTCAGGAGAAGCCGTACAAGTCTTTAACTTCTTAGGAGTTCAAAAGAGCCGTGAAGTCCAGATGTCAACAATACTGGGAATTTTCGGATGGAATCCGACCTTCCATTTTCCTTTGGAAAAAGAAGTGGTTGTGCATGCTGCGATGGAAAATGGAGGAGATGTAGGATACAGGTTCCCAAATATGTCTGAAGCATTTCAAGCTGCTAAAACTAATTTTAAAGGAATTGACAGATTCGATCCTGCAAAAACCACAAATGCAGAGGAAATGCGATTGAATGAGATGGAGGGCACTGCACAAGCATTTGGTCAGGTTGGTGCGGTAACAGCCAATTTTGGGATTCAGAGAGGGTTGAAGAATTTAAATGCTTCAAAGGCAGGACTTCAGCTTGAAAGATCTGTTGCAGATGCAATATATCCATCCCACTAAGTACATGTTTTCTCGAGATAATATAGTCCATAGCTTTGCATAAAAACAAAGGATTATGGATAAAAGAGAAGAGATGCTCCTTTTGATGGAGGAGTTTGAAAACAGTGGACAGACCCAAAAGGAATTCAGTGCCACCATGGGAATAGGGTTTCCCAAATTCAATTACTGGTACAGGAAGCTTAAAAAAGAGAAGGGGTCCGGGGGCACTGCGGATTTTGTGCGCGTGGACACGTCAAAACCCGAAACGGCCGGCCGGGCGACCCTTGAACTTGAATACCCCAACGGTGTAAAGCTAAAGCTATCATCAGGTGATCTTTCACTTGTTTCCCATCTGATCAGGCTCTTCTGATGTTCAGTCTGGGCTCTTCCCACCGCTATTTTCTTTACCGGGACCCGGTGGACATGCGGAAAGGTTTTGACGGACTCAGCGGGCTGGTAAGGAACTTTTTGGACAAAGACCCTGCCTCGGGGGAAGTCTATGTGTTCCTCAACCGGGGCAGGAACCTTCTCAAGCTCCTCCACTGGGAACACGGGGGCTTTGTGGTCTATTACAAGAGGCTTGAAAAGGGGACCTTTGTCCCGCCTGTAGCCCGCCCCGAATCCCAATATATCCGGTGGCCTGAGCTGGTGATGATGGTCGAGGGCATAGAGGTTGAAAAATCCAGCCAAAAACCCCGGCATATACTGCCTGAAAAAGGGCGTTTTTATTGACCGGGGGTTATGCTTTTCGGGGCTGATGGGCTTATATGTTTAAAGAAAAGGGGTTTTGTGGGCCAAAAGGGAAAAAACCTTTTTCCTGCCGGGTTATCCACGGCCAGTTGTGGGGAAATAATCCATGGAAAAGTGCCCAAAGGGCCTTATTTTTAAACCATGGACACCTCACTGGAACATCTTTCAAGGGAACAGCTCATCGCCCTTATCGGGGAGCGTGACCGGGTGATCGGTGAGAAGGAGGCCTATGAATGCCAGCTGTTGGCCCTGATCGACAAGTTCAAGCGCATGGCCTTTGCCCAGAAAAGGGAAAGGTTCGAGGGCAACAAAGACCAGATGGCGTTGCCCTTCGAGACAGCAGCGGCCGGACAGGAGGCACAAAAGGAAGTTTTTGAACAAAAGACCGAATATACCCGCAGGAAGCAGGCATCTGCTCATCCAGGACGGGTCGCCCTTCCAGAACACCTTCCCGTTGAGGAAGTAGAGATCAAACCGGAAGGAGACCTTAGCGGTATGGTATGTATTGGCAAAGAAGTGACGGAAGAACTCGATTACATCCCGGGCAGACATATCATCAGAAGATATATCCGCTACAAATATGCCCCAAAAGACAAAAACAGTGGCTCGGGGGTATTGATCGGAAAACTTCCCGAGCGGGTCATTGATAAGGGCATACCCGGGGCAGGGCTTCTGGCAAGTATCCTCACGGATAAATACGGGGACCATCTCCCGCTCTACAGGCAGCTGCAGCGGTTTAAACGGGAAAACATAAAGATCGCCGCTTCCACCATGGACGGATGGGTCAGACAGGCACTCGAAAGGCTCGAACCCCTATATGACTGCCTGCTTGGGGACACCAAAGCGATGGGATACCTTCAGGCGGACGAAACAACCATCAAGGTCATGGACGGCGCCAAAAAAGGAGCCTGCCACCTGGGCTATTATTGGACCTACCATAACCCCTTGGAGAAAACCGTCCTTTTTGATTACCAGCCTACCCGTGGATCCATCGGAGCAGAAAACCTGTTGAAAGGATTTAAAGGATATCTCCAGACCGACGGTTATGCCACTTACAAAAAACTGGGCAAACAGGAAGGGGTGACCCACCTGGCCTGCTGGGCACATGCCCGACGGGAGTTCTTTGATGCCATGACCAATGACAAAAAGAGGGCGGAAAAGGCTTTGGAGTTCATCGGGAAACTATATGCGGTCGAAAGGGAAGCAAAAGAAAACAACCTCGTACCCGATGCGGTGAAAAAACTCAGACTGGATGAATCCCTTCAGGTAATCAACAGCATGTCCGAATGGATAAAGGAACAGCTCCAGGACCAAAGGGTCCTGCCCGGCAGTGCCATAGGCAAAGCGCTGCGCTACAGCGCCGAAAGATGGGACGAACTCTCAAACTACCTCTACGACGGCAGGCTTGAAATAGACAACAACCTTGTGGAGAACGCCATCAGGCCTGTGGCCCTCGGACGCAAAAACTACCTATTTGCAGGATCGCACAAAGCAGCCCAGAGAGCGGCAATGATCTATTCCTTCTTTGCTATCTGCAAGAAACACGAAGTGAATCCTTACGAATGGCTCAAGTATACACTACAAAATATTATGACCATTAAACAATGCTGTCCTAAATAATTTTTGATTTACCCTTTAGTCTGTATTTGAAAGCAAATTGGGGACATATTAAGGAGTTTGAGCAAACAGATCCCCCTGTACTATTTTCAGGGGTGGTTTTTCGGGTTCCGTAAATGGGCTATCAAGCCATTTTTGCAGTTCGATTTTCACGAATATATTGAGCCGGATAAAGGCCACCAGATTGGACAGGTGCCAGCCGAATTTAGCTGTTGCCTTCATGACTTTGATCAGCAGGATGGTGATCAAAGCCGTCCATATCTGGATCATTACTGCATTTTTAGAGGTTCCGATAAAGGTTTTGATATGCAATAGCTGCTTGATGTCCCGAAAAAACACCTCAATCTCCCATCTTGATTTGTAGAGGTCCCCAATGGTCTGGGCCGCCCAGGCAAAGTTGTTGGTGATCAGTTCAATGGTCTGCCGGTTTTCCTCATCCCACACGGCCACTCTTCTGAGCCTTCCCTTATACTTGGTTTTGGATTGTGGGTTGGTCAGTTCGATTTCTTCGTCTTTGAGCACATGTTGGGCGGTTGTTTCGGGCAGCTCCCGTTCTTCGAGGGTGCTGAAGGCAAGGTTTCCCTTGTGCCTGATCACGAAGAACACCCCTTTGCTGTCCCAGACGTTGAGCATGGGGAAGTCATTGTAATACCGGTCGGCGACGATCACCGAGCCCTTTTCCAAGGGAATGTCGTAAGCTCCTTTATTATCCCCGACACTCCCCTCGGTAATGTTCACGTAAACAGGGAGTTTCCCGTCATATTCCAGCAGGGTGTGCATCTTTACAGCTCCCTTTTTGGTACGGAAAGTAGCCCAGTCAAACACCGAAAGACAAAGGCTGATCACCGTGGCATCGAGCAGGTAAACGGGGACCTTGATCCTGAGTTTGGACCTCTTGACAGCTGCCTGCTGTCCTAAACTTCCCAGTAGGGAATAGTAAAGGTCCCTGAACAGGTCCGAATCCCTTCGTTTGTTCTGATAGCTGATACTTGATTTGGAGGGGGCTTTGGCAATACCAAGATGGTTAAGGTTCCCGGTAGCAGACCGGAGTCCGTTGGAAATGTCCCTTACCGAGGTGCTCTTGGCAAAATGGCAGAACAACATCGAGACAAGATGCGTCCAGCTGTCAAATCCCTTGCAGCCCTTATCGGTTTGCTTTTCCTTGACCAATTTCTTGAAAATTGATCGGTCTATCTTTTTAATAATCTGTGAAAACAATGTAATATTACACATGAGAGGTTCGTGTTTTTTGGTGCAAACCCAAAATAACTTTTTTGGGCAAAAAATAGAACCTCTCATTTTTTATTTAGGACGCTATTGACCATTAAACATAAAAACATCAAGAGTCTTTATCCTCAGAATTTTAAATCCAACACGTAGTTGGACGAATGCTTACTGTGCTACACGGTTTGGCGCTTGGAGAAGAAGCGGATTTCGAAGCACTAAACTGTCTGCCAGCATTGAACTTGATACGAAGCACAATGCTTCAATTAAGCACTGAACCCGCTTTTTTGCCAAACGCCTGTTATATGCCGCTTTTCCTTCTGTCATCGTACTTTTAGTATTTTGTCTGCAATGGTCAAACAGTTTTCAATTGTTCCGCTCATTCCCATATTTTCAGTTTCAAGTTTGTGCAGTCTGTTTGCAATTTCCTGTCTGTCAGATTTTGCTTTTACAAGTCCGAAGATTTCGGGAACATAACTTTGATATTCGTCTCTTGGTGTAATGTCGTTAATGCCAATTGGGTCCCAGTCAAACCAAAGTATGTCGTCAATTTTTTTGTAAAGCAAAAAGTCCTTAGCTGCTGTTAAATTGTCTTTGAACTTCTTGTTGCGACTAAACAACAGAATTGCAGATTTTACTTCTTCTTCAAGTCTATTGTCGTCAAAATATTCTGTTGCTTTGAGAGCCAAACTTGCAATGTAGTGTCCGCTGTCGCTGTCAAACGATGCAGATTGCCCCGAAGCATTGTAAGTAACTTTAGCAACAAGTTCTGCAAGTCTTATATAATTGTCAGGTTCGTAATTTTTGTTTTCAAGTCCGAACACTCTGATTTTGGTAAATTGTTCGTGTGCTTCTTTCCAACGGTCTTTGTCGTCTATGATTGGATAAAGTTCACTAATTGAAATCGGAATGTCTTTTATATAATAGTCAAAACGTGATAAAACAAGTCCTGCCCAATCTGGTCTAATGTCGTTAGGTAAGTTCTCAAAAATCTCCTGTCCGATTTTGATATTATTTTTTATGTCGTATTGTTTTGTCTTCATAAAGTGGCTTCAATAGCGTCCTAAATAAAAAATAGAGCCTCTCATTTTTTATTTAGGATGGTATTGATGATTTGACTATTAATATGAATAATGTAGGTTTGCTACTATCTAATAAAAAACGTAAGTGTCCCGTCAAAAGCGGGATTGTCAACAAGTACCAATTTGTTTGGGGCTAAATAAAATCCGTAAATTTCATCTTCAATTTTTACAGTGCCGTAATAAGTGTACTCATTCCATTTTTCGGGGCCTCCTTCCAGTACTTCATATTTATACTCCCCCCCTTCAAAGATACCGTTCATTGCCCCATTTCCATTTTGTACCGTTAATGTTCCATCCGGATCGAATTCATAAAAAATCCTGTTGGAAGAATAATCGGTTTCCATCATGCCTTTTGTCTCAATCAGGTTCCATATACCCTGGATACTTGTGCTGGGGAGCCCCTTTTCAGTACAGGCAGTGAATCCAAAAAGGATAATTATTAATGGGACTATATTTAGGTTTCTTACCATAATTATGAGAGATATCCTCATGTTTCGATATTGTTTTTTCTTGTATATCGATCATGTACTGTGGTGTTATATTCTTATACCTGGGTTTGTTTAGTGTAAAATACAGTTTTCTGATTGAAGGACAAAATATCGGTTTTTTCGTTGTAAAGGGGATAAACAAAGAGATTTTTTAAAATTATTGATGTGTGATCTTAACAGTCAACGGTTTTTGCAAATATTAGCCGTGTGTCCCCCTTCGGTATTCAGTGTGACCATTCCAACCTTTTGTGATCCACCTTTGGTCTTTGACCAAAACGAAGAATGATCATGAAAGACCAAAGAGAACATCCGAATTTTACCGACCGTATTCTTCCTACCATCGAAGAAGTGAAAACCTATTTCCGGTACATGAACATACGGATTCCGAGTCGGAAGTATTCTATTTTTACTATCAGGGGCTGGACTGGAAAAGCGAGTTGGGAAGCTCGCTACGGGACTGGGTGATGGCCGAGGATCAGTGGGTGTGGAACCTGGAAAATTAATCAAGGCCTTCCATAATAACCGAATCCAACCAAGTGAAACGTAGGACGGTTTGTGCCAAGACAGGGCCGCGATCCGGCGGCCAGCAAGATGTAGTTTTGTATACAAAACCCTCTTTTCAACCTCCAAAGTCGGGTGGAAAGGTGCTCGGGACTCGCAGCCTTTTGATGGGGATAAATGATATGCTGAATACCTTAAGAAAATCCTATTATGCGGGGCGTGAACAGTGGATAACTTCCCGGAAGTTACCCACAATTAACACCCTTAATAGCAGAACCTTGATTTAGTTTTTTAACCATGGAGACATTTTCAGCCCTACCTCAATTTGTTGAATACTTCACCAATGGCCATTCTAAAAAACCGGCCAAGAGTTGTGCCAGGCTTCCAAATACATAGGCCACTTCACATTAATTTTTACCCCACTACGGTACAACTGGTGAATTTTTGTTCATAGGGATTTTCAATTTGGTCACTCACCAAAATGAAACAGCCATGAATGATTTTCAACTGTCCTTCAGCTTTGGGCATATCATCCCGCCCACACTCGATGAAACCAAAACCTTCTTTACGGCAAAGGCAGTGCCCGTGGCAGAAGCAGAAGTATTCTACTACTACTACCAGTCCCTGAACTGGCATTCGGAAAACGGCATGCCCATCCATAACTGGAAAGAAGCAGCCAACGAATGGTTGTACAACCTGGAAAACTAAAGGCCATGACAAAACAATCCAAACGGAGAAATCTCACCAAACTGGTTGAGTCCAGAATTTCCGTGGAGCAGTACCAACAGTTAGTGGATACCCTTGCCAAATCCCAAAATCCGACCATGAGCTCGCTAATCCGGGACATTCTTTCGCGTAAGACCATTGTCTGTAAAACCCATGATGAAACGTATGACCTTTTGCTTGACCGCATGCAGGCCATCCAGATGGAAATCCATGCCATAGGCGTCAACATCAACCAGGTGACCCGCTACTTCAACAGCCTGAAAGATCCACTTCGCAAGAAGTCATTGGTCAAAAAGCTGGAAAAGCAGTTGGTACAGACCGGTAAAAAGGTGGACCATCTGGAAATGGAAATCAAGCGACATTTTCCAAAATGGTAGCCAGGATCAGCTTGGGCAGAAGAATCCTTGGCCTGCTGCATTATAACGAGGATAAGGTGAAAGCAGGTAAGGCAACCGTGCTCGCTGCCCATGGCTTTGGAACTGATGGCCACCGGGCATCCATCGGGGAGAAGCACCGCCGTTTCCTGTTTTTTACCGACCATAACAAGCGGTCAAAGCTCAATACCTTCCACGTATCCCTGAATTTCTCCCCAAAAGACCAATTGGACAGGGCACAGCTCCAATACATCGCCCAGCAATACATGGCACGTATCGGTTTTGGTAACCAACCTTACCTGGTCTACCAGCACTCCGATACCAAACACCCCCACCTGCATATTGTCAGTACCAATATCACAAGGGAAGGCAAACGTATAGAAACCCATAACCTGGGCAAGGAGCAATCAGAAAAAGCCAGGAAGGAACTGGAGCAGGAGCTGGGGCTGGTAAAAGCCGAAAAGCAAAAGGAGCGGCTGATCGGTCTTGAACCTTTGGAAAAGTTGGAATATGGAAAAAAGGAAAGTAAAGCAGCGATGGGCAATGTCCTTACCGAGGTGATGAGGGCCTATTCCTATACTTCCATAGGGGAGTTCAGTGCCATTTTACGGCAGTTTAATATTGGGCTGATCCAGGGAGAGGAGGGAAGCAGGATGAAAGCCAACAGGGGACTGGCCTATAGTATCTTGGATGATCATGGAAACCGAATTGGTGTACCCATTAAAGCCAGTGCATTCTATATCCGCCCTTCCATGGCAAGGTTGGAGAAAAGAATGGAACGCAATGGGGCCATAAAAAACAAATTGGTACACCGTACGCGGGAAACCGTAGACTCGGTCTTAAGGGAATCAATGGGCAAAGGCACCAAACACTTTCAGGAAAACCTGAAGAAACACGGACTGGTTGCCGATTTCCACTATGGAAAAACCGGAAAGGTCTATGGACTTACCCTGATCGACCATGTCAACCGAACAGCTTTCAAGGCTTCCGAGCTTTCCCGTGCTTTCAGTGGTCAACGTGTAATCCAGGCATTGGCCCCTGATCAACAGAAAGGATCGGCCATCATCCTGAAAAGAGAAGCCCATCAACTTTCCCAAGGCCCGGTAGAATGGAGAGGTTCCACACCAGCATTGGAACAGGAAAGGCCCATCTGGAAAATAGACATTAATCCTTCTATGCAGGTCTTCCTATCAGGCATCCACCAGTTACTTAGACCGGAAAGCCAGGAGCTGGCCGATCCATTTTATAAAAAGAAGAAGCGTAAGCGGCGCAAAAAACATTGACGATGGCAACCGGAGAAAACGTACAGGCATTACGCCAAATCCTTGATCTGACCACGAAGATCAGCATGGCAATTTTGCTCATCCATCTTTACCTGGAGCTACCTGACCTTTGGGACAGTTGGGGCCTGATACAGCCGCTCTGGGATACCTATTTAAAGAATTTGGACAAATTACCCTTTTTGGGAATCCCCCTTTATGCCAAATGTCTGGCACTGGGATTACTTTATATCAGCCTGATGGGGGCAAAAGGAAAAAAGGATATCAATACCAGGTGGTTACCGGCCTTGATGGGACTGGTCGGAGGAAGCTCCTTATTCATGCTGGCCCAGCTTTGGGCATGGATGATAGCGAAGCCTTTGGTGATGGACTATTTTTATGCCGGAACAATGATAACAGGCTACCTACTGGTATTGGGGAGCGGAGGAAGATTGTCGCGCTTCCTAAGAGACCAGGGAAGCAAAGAAGTGTTCAATACCGAAAACGAAACCTTTCCCCAGGAGGAAAGAAAATTGACCAATGAATATTCCATTAACCTTCCTGCACAATACCAGCTCAAACGGAAAATCCGGAAAAGCTGGATCAATATCATCAATCCCTTCCGTGCCCTCTTGGTACTGGGGACACCCGGCTCGGGGAAAAGCTACTTTGTTATCCGCCATGTGGTCACCCAACACATCGCCAAGGGCTTTTCCATGTTCGTCTATGACTTCAAGTACGATGACCTTTCCAGGATCGCCTACAATGCCCTTTTGAATAATAAAACAGCCTATACCGTTCCCCCTAAGTTTTATACCATCAACTTCGATGACCTGTCACGCAGCCACCGCTGCAATCCGCTGGAGCCGGCCACCATGCTGGACATTACCGATGCCAGCGAATCCTCCCGGACCATCATGATGGGGCTCAACCGGGAGTGGATCAAAAAACAGGGCGATTTTTTTGTGGAGTCGCCCATCAACTTTCTGACCGCGGTCATCTGGTTTTTGAAGCGCTACCAAAAGGGAAAATACTGTACCCTTCCCCATGTCATAGAAATGATGCAGACCGATTATGACAAGCTGTTTTCCGTGCTGCGCTGCGAACAGGAAATCGAGGTGCTCATCAACCCATTTGTATCGGCCTACCTGCAAGGGGCTACCGATCAGCTGGAAGGCCAGATCGCCAGCGCCAAGATCACCATGGCCCGTCTTTCCTCCCCGCAGCTTTACTATGTGCTTTCCGAAAGCGAGTTTACCCTGGATGTCAACAACCTCGAAAAGCCCAAGATCGTCTGCATGGGCAACAACCCGCAGAAACAGCAGGTATATGGGGCAGTGCTGTCACTCTACATTTCCAGGATCACCAAACTGGTCAACCAAAAGGGAAAACTCAAATCGAGCCTTATCTTTGATGAATTTCCAACCATCTATTTTAACGGCATCGACAACCTGATCGCCACGGCAAGGAGCAACAAGGTGGCTACCTGCCTGGGCGTACAGGATTACAGCCAGCTCAAAAAGGATTATGGAAAGGAACAGGCAGAAGTCATCATGAACACAGTGGGCAATATCATCTCCGGACAGGTAGTGGGAGATACGGCCAGACAGCTGTCCGACAGGTTTGGGAAGATCAGGCAGCAGCGGCAAAGCCGTTCTGTCAATTCCAACGATACTTCCATCAGCCATTCCATGCAACTGGACCTGGCAGTGCCCCAATCCACCATTGCTTCGCTGTCATCCGGGGAATTTGTGGGAATGGTGGCCGATACGCCGGACCAGCCCATGGAGCTGAAGGGCTTCCATGCCAGGATCATCAATGACCATGAAAGGATCAAAAGAGAGGAGGATGCATACAGGGAAATTCCTGCCTGTAGGAAGTTGGGGGAAAAGGAGGTGATGGACAACTACAAGCGGATAAAGGAGGAGATCAACGAACTTGTCGAGTCTGAACTGGAACGGATGATGGACAGTCCGGGACTGGCCAAGTATATCATCTAAAAAAGGTAGCTACTTTGTTTTATGCCCGTATTTAGTAGTGGGACTGGCCTCAAAAGGACTCAATTCCACTATTTTCCCGTCTTTGTACACCACAATCGGGCTGTTTTTCTGCTTTTTGAATTCGACCATTTTTTTATAGGTCTCTTCCAGTCCCTTGATGATTTTGTCTCTGGTATTGTCCATTTTACCTGATATATTTGTGTTTTAACATATCCCAATTTCTTTTGTCATTAACGTTGATTTCATTACCGGGGTTCTCCGCTATGATTTCATAAGGTTCCCCGGAATTGTCAATCAGGAACCATTGGTCAACTATAGGCAAATATAGATTGAAAAAATTCTTTAACCCATTTTCATACCTTCTGAGGATAACATTGTGTGGAATATTGTGTCCTCCCTCCAGTACCCTTATCCTCACCCGTTCAACAGCTAATTGGGAGGAATGTAACCAAAAGAAAAGCAGGTAAACCTCAAAACCTTTTTGCTTGGCCTCTTTGATCAGTTTGGTATAGCTTCTCGTGGCAAGGGTTGTTTCAAAAGCAAAGTTTTCACCATCATCGATCAATTTTTTGATCCGGGTAAGCATCAGTTTTCCCGCCTGTATGCTGGCCTTTTCAGGCCGGAACGGTGATAGGCCTTTGGGCGATTTCATCTGCATTGACATATTCCTTACAATCCAGTATTTCAGGAAGAATGGTATAAGAAGCAGTGGTTTTCCCCGCTCCATTACATCCCGCTATGACATATAACTTTTTCATGCAATGTAAATATAAGCGATGAAGGATTAAAGAAGCCTATTTTTTATTTCTTATTCAATTACCCCGCAAAGTTAGGCAGACAGGTCCCATACAGGACAAGGATTTCCGGCATAAAGCAATTGCTATTTCCCCGCTTGTTTATTCCGATCCTCTTTGCCTTTAATGTCCCCTGCAGCCTGGGGGAGCTTCATAATTAAAATAAATGAGGTCATCAGATAAATTCATATATTTATCCACTCAATGAGCATTAATATGGATATTTTTAAAGGACAGAACCTTCTGGAGTTTTCTAATCGGTTCAAAAGTAATCAAGATTACAAGAAATACCTGTCAGAACTCAAATGGGATTCGGGCTATACCTGTAGGAAATGTGGGCATTCCGGCAGCCAAGTGCGAAAGGATTATTCCCGTACGTGCAACAGGTGCAGTGACACGGAAACTGCCAGCGCAGACACGCTTTTCCACAAAGTGAAATTCGGCCTCCGAAAGGCGTTCTGTATCTGCTTTGAGATGTCGACAAAAACAAAGAACATGTCTGCCAGCTATATGGCTGTGAGTTATGGTGTGGCCGAGAATACCGCACGACTGTTCATGCACAAAGTCAGGGAACCAATGAAACCATATAGAACAGATCCCAAGCCTTCACGGACAGAACTTCAAGGCCCTACACACTATGATCCATCAGGTAAAATCCTGGATAAGAACAACCTACTTCTGGGTGAGCAGGAAACATATCGGAAGGTATTTCAGCGAATTCAGCTACAGGGCGAACAGGTCACAGTCCAAGCCAACAGTTTTCTATAACCTCATCAAGAGAATGGTCGAAAAGGGCAAGGTTTACCAAGTCCAAATCATATTTAGTTAAACGCTTACCTCTAAAAATCTATATGAAGCAAGTGTATTTTGTTGATAAAATGGAAATTAGAATGGGGTCACCATTTAATCATTGTAAGCTGAAATTCGAAGGGTTTACGCTACCTGAATTAAGCGAGGGAGGCTTTCAAGATATTTATAGTTGGGATCATAATCACAAATTTTTGGCTCTAATAAAATGGGATATTAAGGCGGATAATGAGCCAGGTTTTGACATAGTTGTATCGGATACCGAAAAAGAGGAAGTTATTTTTTCAAGTGACAGGATTGAAGGGATTTGTACATCATTAAGTCTCGATAATGATCGATTGGAATATAGTTCCATATCACAGGGAAGTGAAACCGTACGGTCGATTCAGATTAAGCAATAACTTACCCTTTCTTTTTCCAATTGAAAAGAGACTTCATCTGAAAGAATAGGCTATCTTTAGGGGAGTGGCCGAAAGGTAAAATGTTCTTTAAAATAGTGTGCCCGGAAGTTGTTTGACTGTTGAAAAAAGTTGTGCCGGGAAGCTGGAAACCAGTTGGAAAGGTTGTGCAGGTGTGTACCGTTATGGCTTTAACGGGAAGGAAAAAGATCCGGAGGGAATGGGGAAATCAGAACCATTATGATTATGGGTTTAGGATCTATAATCCGGGGATAGGGAAGTTCCTGAGTGTGGATCCCTTGGCAGCTGATTATCCTTGGTACACACCTTATCAGTTTGCGGGGAATAAGCCAATTAGATTCATTGATCTTGATGGTTTGGAGGAGTATGATCCAATGCAAGATCCGTTCTTTGTTGCCAAATTGGTCAAAACTACTTTTTATGATGTGAAGCATTCTATTTACAATGCCTCAGCAGCGATGAATGGAGGGAAATTCAGAGCGAGATATAAAGTTGATGGGAATGATAATCAGGTATTTGAAACCGAATATTATTCTAGAGAAGAAACTGGTTTAGGGGACTATTTTATAAATACTTTATTAGATGGACTAGACGTAGTCAATGTGCTTTTTTTCGGTAAATTGGATCCTACGGATTTTTTAGGTGCAAAGACTGGTGCTAAAAATCAAAGTATTACTGCCATTAAAAGTGGAATAGGTGAATATAAAGAGGTTGGCGGGCATCATGTCCATGCTAAAGCTGCTTTCCAAAATCATTTTACATATGATCCTAATAAAGGATTTTCGATTAGTCAAGCTTTCATGAAAGCTAATGGACTTGATCATATTGAAATGACTAGGACTCAAAGACGACTATTTGATGAGCTTTCAGAAAGTGGTAGACCTAATACACTGGAAGAACATAGTCGTATAGCAAGAGAAGCTTTAATAGCAGGTGGCGCAGGAGGAGAAATGGCTGATGGTTTAGTAAATCAGTCTATTTTAAACCTTAAGAATCAAAAAGTAGAACAACCTACAAAAATTCCTTGGAACAAAAATAATGAATAATATGCTAGAAAAATTTGGAGAAATATTAATTAGAGAAGTTCGAGATTCTGTGTCCGAAGATTATAATTTGATAAAAACAGGACAAATTAAGTCAAAGATCGGTCGCGAACTCTATGAATCTATGTCCTCATTTGATGAAAAAGATTTAGATACGCTAGACCGATTTTCTGAAGAAATTATTGATCGAGTAATACATAAATTTCTATTTCTTTTTGAAGAATCTGATGAGTTCACGATTGCGATGAAAAATGCGGTAACTCCTAGTGATGACCTTGTGGAAGAAAGTGATGGTTTATCAGGAGAATTATTTGGGAAAGCTGGTTGGATTACCAAATTCAGCGAGAACCTAATAAATAGCAAGAGATAATTGAGTTTAAATTCAGAAATTCTTGTATTTCTGAGGAAGAAAATATGGAGCTTGATATTGTAAGCTAGGATCTATTAACTGTCTAAAAAAGTGGATAAGGCCACTGCCTTTTTCGGCATTTTCGCACTCGATAGGCAAGAAATTTAGCTTTCAGTTACCATTTTCTGCCACCTAGGATTGTAAATTAAAACTTTAAACTTAGTTTAAATTAAAAATCTTTATTTTTGCCAGAGGAAATGCAACGGCATTTTGGAAGCGTTCTTTGATTGGAAAAACCGTGTAGGGACAAATTGGGGTATGCTCATTTGGAGAGTAGATTAATAAACATTAAAGACATGGGATTCAAGACAATTTTGGTTATTGCAAGTTTAATTTTCTGCTCTTGTACGAATACAAAATCAAGAAATTTAGAGAATTTGAGAAATGAACAATTAAAAGAATTAAGTGATACTCTTGTGGTTATTTGTAATGGGGAAGAATACAGGTTAGAAGTTGATTATGACCAAGAATCAAAATTCATTCGCGTTTTTAACGAAAACAAAATATATAAAAGAGTCAATCTACCTAGTCAGCTTGATTATAGTGGATTTTCATTGAATGGCTTTTTGAAAACTGAGAAAGGATTTATTGTTTCAGTCGAGTATGGCTCAATTAACTATTATCAAAAGGAGTTTTATTTTCAGTGCAAGCAAAATGGTTTCAATTTGCACCAAATCCGAACAAGTTCGTTTAACAAGAGAGATCCAAGTAAGGAATCTGTACAAGATTCAATATTAAGTTCCCAGATGTCTTTGAAGGATTTTATGTTTATCCCATTTTTGGAATAATATATCTTGATCCATTAAAGTGCAACGTCATGTTGAAGCGTTCTTTGACTGGATTATCGTGTAGGGAAAGGTGAGTCCGGGGTAAAAAACCGTACAGAGGTTTTTGAGCGTCGACCCGCTGACGAAGTCCTATCCGATGCTGACGCCTTATCAGTTTGCGAGCAACAGGCCGATTGATGGTGTTGATCTGGACGGACTGGAGTATTTAAGGGCAGATGAGGCCAGGATTAAAATGATGGGAGGAAAGGCCCATATTAACCTTGAGAATTTTAACCGCATTACTAGGGGTAAATGGTACTTAAGGAACCAGAAAGGGAACTGGCCACCCGGTTATGTTGGTTGGCCGACGGCAGTTGGAGAACTGACCCATCCCGATTTACCAAAATATCCAGGTGCACTCAATCTGGACAATACCTATGGGGCCAACGATCCCAATTATATCCTGGGGGAACATAGGGTTCAAAATCCAACAGCGAAGAGTACGGGGCAGACAGACAGGAGATATAAGGACAGGACAGTTTCCGGCACCCCTTCTTCAGCTCGTGGCGTGGCTGGTGCTACACTGGTGCTAAATGCTGTTACTTGGGGGTTGGAGCAGTACGGGATATTCCAGAGTAATGAGGATAGAAGGTTTCAGGTTTATGGAAAACTTGCACAATTCCGTATAATCACAATTTGGAATTATTCTGAAACAAAATATTCGGATAAATTACCATGTTTAATGTAATTTAGGATATTGATCCTAAAATATGCATGAGTCTATCTACGCCACAGCCTGTCCCTGACTATTTAGGGAGTGCACAAGTGTTGCGACCTGAGATTGCTTTAAAATCAGCCACTATGCTTTATTTTCGGCTCTACCTGGCGGGCAGCCTGAAGGATTTGGGAGGACTGGCTACTACGATTCCTATTACATATTCCGGGATAATTGACCTTTTTTTTAAGATTTCTAAATTACTGATATGAGAACAAGAGCCCAAGAATCAAGAGCTGCCATTGAACGGTTGTACATCACCATGCGCCATCTTTTTATGCGGGGAAACTATAAGCCATTGGGAGTTTCAGGAGAATCCTTGATCAGTGCTTTGTTGGTCCTGCGCCCAGAGATTTATGGCTTGATTACAGAAAATGAAAAAGTTGAACTGGACGGGCTGCTTTACGTAATGGAGCGATTGCCACGTGGAATTGAAGAATGCCGGTATATTCGGCTGATCAGCCGTGAAGGCTATGAACATGCCGATTTTGAAATATTGATTCCATCGAAGCGAAGAAGAAATTGCTATCGCGTGGATAAGGAACAAATGTTTGTGGAGATGACAAGGGGAAAAAGTGATGTTTATGACATTCTGACGCACCTGACCTTTTTATATATCGAGGCGGAAAAAATCCGCTTCAACAGCACAGACAGCAAAGGACGCATCCATCTCAATTGGAAAAGGCTGGAAAAAATCGTGGAAAAGGAGGAGCAGGGAGAGCCCTTTGACAAGGAAGCAGCTTGCTCGTACCTAAGTCACCTCACCGGAAGGACTTTTGATGAGGCACAGCGAGCCATCAGAAAATTTGAAGCCAGCAGTAATTCCAATAGCCTCTTTTCGATCGTCTATCATTTGGGGAAATTATCGATGGACGAATCCATGCATCATATTGATCGGGAAATAAGCTTTTCTGCAACACTACGGGAGAGAATTGGCCACCATGTCTATGGAGAGATGTGGGCGCATAATATCAAAGCAATTCTGGACGAAAACAATTTACTCCATCGCCCCATTCATATTATCAGTGCCAATTTGCACAGTGTTTTGAACACCATTTACGGGTATCAAATGCTGGGCTTAAAGGACTTTGATGCCCTTGAAAAGGTAGCCCAGGATATCAGTCTTGGAAAGAAGAATAATAAAGCTGAGCAAATCATAACGTATGCACATAAGCACGGCTATATCGAAGTGCCGGATTTGTCTGGTACCAATATTGGGGCACAGATATTCGATACAGCCAAAATGAATTCATCGACGTTAATTCCCGGGGTCTCCTTACCAAAAGAAGCTTCAAAGAAACCGGTTATTGTGGTAATGGATTATGCTTTTGGGGAACAGGCATATGAGTGTTTTGATGAGCTGTTAAAGCCCTTTGAAACAGGCAAACAATCTATTCCACTGGACGTAGTATCTGCTTCCATTATGGGAAAAGCAGGTATTCTCGAGGGAAACAAAGGAGATCTAATGATCCCCAATAGCCATGTCTTTGAAGGAACTGCCGATAATTATCCATTTATAAATCAGCTAAAACCATCCGATTTTGAAGGTTATGGATTAGGGGTATATGAAGGAGCCATGATCACGGTTTTGGGTACATCACTCCAAAATAAAGATGTACTGAATTATTTCTTGGAGTCTTCTTGGAAAGCAATTGGGCTGGAAATGGAAGGGGCACATTACCAAAAGGCCCTCCAAGCTGCAAGCAAAATCAGGAGAAGCATCCGGAAAAATGTAAAAGTACTCTATGCCTATTATGCTTCGGATAATCCACTCATGACGGGCAGTACCCTGGCTTCAGGCAGCTTGGGAATAGAAGGGGTTAAGCCCACTTACTTGATCACCTTTAAGATTCTTGAAAAGCTGTTTAAATAAATTCATGGGCACTTATCCAAACCTGTTCATGTCCAATTTAAGTAAGCGAGGAATTTGGGGAATTTTATTCTAAATCTTAAATGAATATTAATTGATAATCTAATTTATGGTTTACAAAATCAAAAAATAGATATATTTGCTAAGAATGTACAAAACAGTAGGACAGGCATATCGCCTAATACATAGTTTATAGGTCCAGTAATTCACCTAACGCCATACATTGAGCGTCTTACTTCAGTCAGAAGAAAGGATGGACCAATAAAAATCCAAGAATATTTATGACATCAGATAATTTTGAAACGTTTAATTTCAATGATTCCCTACAAGAGGGACTGGATGCAATGGGATTCAATAAACCCACACCCATCCAGAAAGAAGCTATTCCAGTAATACTTAATGGCAATGACTTGATTGCCTGTGCACAAACGGGAACTGGCAAGACAGCTGCCTTTATTTTGCCTATTCTGCACAAGATCGCAGAAAAGGGAGATAATCAGTTCAATACGCTAATAATAGCTCCTACGCGAGAACTGGCGATCCAAATTGACCAGCAAATCCAAGGGCTAGCCTATTTCGTAGGCGTTAGCTCTATAGCGATTTATGGTGGCGGTGATGGCCTAGCTTGGGAGCAGCAGAAGAAGGCACTGGAACATGGCACAGAGATCGTAGTGGCTACTCCTGGACGGCTAATTGCCCTGTTGGCAGGTGGAAAAATGAAGCTGGACACCCTAGAGCACCTGGTGCTGGATGAAGCGGATAGAATGTTGGACATGGGATTTTCGGATGATATTCTGAAAATTATCAATTACCTGCCCAAAAACCGGCAAACGGTATTGTTCTCAGCTACCATGCCGCCAAAAATCAGGCAATTCAGCAGAAAAATAGTCAATGATCCACAAGAAGTCAGTATAGCAATCAGTAAAACTGCCAAAGGGGTCAAACAGATGATCTATATGGTTCATGATAGCCAGAAGGAAAATCTCTTGGAGCATATCCTTACCCAGAAGAATTATGAGGCGGTCATTATCTTTGCGTCCACTAAGGACAAGGTGAAGAGTATTTTTAAGACCTTAAAGAAGAAGTTTAATGTAGAAGCTTTCCATTCTGATCTCAGCCAAGAAGAGCGGGAGAAAATCATGTCCAATTTCAAGAACAAAACCTTGAAAATCCTTATTGGTACAGATATTATCTCGAGGGGGATCGATGTAGAAGGAATCGAACTGGTCATCAATTATGATACGCCAAGTGATCCAGAAGATTATGTCCACCGTGTAGGAAGAACCGCAAGAGCAGATAAGAAAGGAGAGGCCATTACATTTGTGAACCAAAAAGATCTCCACAAGCTCCACAAAACCCAAAACCTGATCGGACTTGAAATCCCTCGGATGGATCTTCCGGAAAAGATGGAAAGGGGGCCGGAATATAGTGAGCCTAAGGCAAGAAAAAGCAAACAACCTTCCAAAGGAAATCTAAAGAAGGAGGGTAAGCATAAAAAACCACGAAACGCACGAAAGCACGTGCAAAGTAACTCCAACAATACAAGTAAGGATACCCCTAAAAATGAAAAGCCTTCCACACAGAACAAGGAAGAATCCCAAAATCCCGGGAAATTCAGAACCAGGCGCAACGTAACTGACTAACAGTTAGCATTCATATTGGACAATATAAACGATCCTACATTATAAATTAATGTAGGATTTTTATTTATAAACGGAATTCGATCGGCATGGATTATAGATTTTTTAGAAATGGATAAAATAATTCTGGCTTTTTTTCTCTTAAGGAAACATTACTTGAATTAGGCTAAATTATACTAGCAATTAGAATTTATCAGGTTTGGATTAGAATATTAAGTTTTAAAAAGTGTATTTTTAAATATTTAATTCTATCTAATAATTTTTAACCTAAAATATCTTTTGTTTAGTAGTGTTTTTTACTAATTTTAGTCTATCAAGTACACACACTTCGGGGGAGGAGCATAGCTCTCCCTCGAATTAATATTTGATCGCAGAGCGGCACGAAACTGATCATCTTTTGGACTGTTTTAATTTTTAATTCGGAACATCCATCCATCAGTTTATCGGAATTATCCAAAGTTTGACTTTTCTGACTGTCCTTTCGGACGTGTTGGGCAGTTTGAGATTGTTTTAAATTATTCTTTTACGATATGATTTTTGAAGTACTTAAAATCCTAGCTGGTGAAGTAAACCAGTATTTCAATGAACTTGAAATGGACGACTCCGAAGTCATATTGGAGAACGTGGCCATGATCGATTCTCAGCAGGACGTGGCCGAATCACTCAAGAATAAGTTGATCCTATCAATGGTGAACCTGAGGGAAGAAATTACAATGAAAAATTTCTCCAATCATCAAATAGAAGAGGATATGGTCAATTATAAAAATCCCAAGCTTAACCTTAATTTATTTTTGATATTCTGTGCCAATCGCACTGTTTATAAAAAGTCATTGAGTGACTTATCAAGGATTTTAGAGTTTTTCCAGCATAAAAAAGTCTTTACCCAATCCAACACTTCTTTTGATCGGGAGTTGGATGAGATGAGTGGTATTAAGAATTTCCGGTTCACAATGGAGCTATTTACCCCAACTTTTGAAGAGTTAAACTATATCTGGGGCACATTGGGAGGAAGGCAGTTACCTTCCGTTTTTTACAAATTGAACCTTGTTCAAATCGAAAGGGATTTGCCTATTTCCCAACAGGGCGTCATCACAGAAATCAGCAGAAACTACAAGCAACAATGACCATGAAAGCTACTTCCCTATACAGGCCGGTTTTTAAGCTAAGTATTTACCATAATTACTTTTTGAATGATGGAGAGGTCCAGTTCAGTAATATGACCGATAATGAAAAGGAAAGCCAATTGAAAAACTATAATTGGCAGGATTTCATGAACATCACACCAACTGCCAGAACAAAGGACATGCTCAATGGTCAATTGATGATTTTTAAGTCATTTCCAAACCAGCTATTGGTGGTGGTGAAGGTAAGTCCTGATGATGACCGTACTCCTTACGTATCCCTTGCAGGTGATCAGCAATTGATTTTCAAGCTTTCTATTACAGATCCATTCTTTGATAATTATACAAATCTAGAAAGGGCAGGAGCCTTATTCTATTTTTCCAATAAAGAACTCATGCTTCCCGAAAGCCATAATTTCAATACGATCCATACCTCAAACCAGCAAGCCACCGTCACGAGCAGGTATCTTTTTGATGGTGAAAACAAAGGTCACCTGCTGGAATTTCTGGACAAGGACGAGTCGATCAACACAGATGGCATCCTCCATGTATATATGCAAGGCGACCATACCAATAAAAGCCCCATCATCAACGACGGGAGGATAAAGAATAATTTACCACATTTCAAAATCCATTTTGACAATCAAAAGACCACTTGGAAATACATCCATCTGCGGGATGGTTTTGAGACAGAAACCAAACAGGAATGGCCATTGACCCGCTTTGGGTATATTCCCATGGACAAGCCCTCCGATTTTAAATCTCCGCCTGCAGATTTGGATAAATATAATTTTCCGAATCCCAGCCCTCAGCAAATAAAATTTATAGCTAATAAACCATATTCAGAAATTTTCATTTAAACCTTTTTATCATGGCAACATCATATAAAACACCAGGTGTTTACATAGAGGAAATCACCAAATTTCCACCCTCTGTAGCACAAGTAGAAACAGCAATTCCGGCCTTTATCGGGTATACGGCAAAAGCTAAGGATGGAGAGAAAGATCTCCCCCAAAATGAACCAGTGAAGATTTCTTCCGTTCTTGAATTCACCGAATACTTTGGTGGTGCACCACAAGTTGATGTAGGTACTTTGGAGATCAATGCACAGAATCAAGTCACCGAATTGGCTTTAACAGAAAAATTTCATCTTTATGAATGTATTAGGATGTTTTATGCTAATGGCGGCGGAGATTGCTATGTGGTATCTGTCGGCTCATATCAAGACACCATTCAGAATGGCACTGCAGATGGATCCACGCCAGGTTTTTTGGCAGGTTTGGCGAAGATAAAAAAAGTGGATCGCCCCACTTTATTGGTGATGCCAGACGCCCCGTTAATGAACCAAAGTAATCTAAATTCACTCTATGCCGCTATGCTAGGCCAGTGCAATGACCTTCAGGACAGGTTTTGCATTTTTGACTTAAAAGAGGATACAGTGGATCACGATGAAGCGGTGGAGAATTTTAGAAATGGAATAGGCATGAACTACCTTAAATATGGTGCTGCTTATTCTCCATGGATAAAAGCCAACCTTCCTCGTGTGGTTAAATATAAGGACATAAAAGGAAAAATAACCCAAAATGGTCCCGCTGTCAATCTAGCAGATTTGATAGCAGATGCCGACGCCAAGGAATTGGCCAATAGGCTAGATAATCTTGTGGATGACCACAGCACCATTAAAGGTGCCATAGATGCACTGAAGGGAAGCCATTCTTCTTTTCAGGCAAAATTCGAGGCACTTTCAACTACTCTGAAAAATACGCCTAGCAAAACAAATCTGGAAGCCCTAATCAATTATTACACCGCTAGCATGGATGTGGTCAGGGATACCATCGATATCGGTAGCGGTACGGCCATTACACTGGAAGACAAAAGTGCTCCCGCAGGAGATGATGAATACCTGTTTGATTTTTTGGTTTCAAAATTAAGTACCGCCCTGGACAGTACCGAAAATGAGATTGCCAAAATCAATGGAGACAGCGGTTCACTCAGCTCAGCATTAACGTTGGCTGCTTCGGATACAGGTTTGGATTATACCAGCTCCACATCGACAAATACCTATTTTGGTACCGGAACTTCCAATGTGGAAAGGATCCAGCCCCATGTAGGTGCTATTTCAAAATTATGGAGTAGCATTAAATCTTCCCTGGATCTCATCACCACTTCAGGAGAGAGTTTCACTGCTACCGTCGAAAACTCAGCCAAGGAGGCCATTCCGGCGCTCAAGAGTATTTTTCAACGGATCGCCAATGAATATTTGACCTTGCCTCCAAGTGCAGCAATAGCGGGCGTTTATGCTAGTGTGGATGCTAACAGAGGAGTATGGAAAGCCCCGGCCAATGTATCTATGAATAATGTCGTGGGCGTTACCGAACTGATTGATAATAAGGAGCAAGAAAACCTTAATGTGGACGTCGTGGCAGGGAAGTCCATTAATATTATTAGGCCATTTACGGGTAAAGGTATTATGGTATGGGGAGCCAGGACCCTGGCAGGAAACGATAATGAATGGCGCTATATTTCGGTGAGGCGTTTCTTTATCATGGCAGAGGAATCCATCAAAAAGGCTACCGAGCAGTTTGTTTTTGAGCCGAATGATGGCAATACCTGGGTGAGAGTAAGAGCAATGATCGAAAACTTCCTTACCCTCCAATGGAGAGCAGGGGCATTGGCAGGAGCGAAACCGGAGCATGCATTTTATGTAAGGGTAGGACTGGGACAGACCATGACCAGTTTAGATGTTTTGGAAGGAAGAATGAATGTAGAAATAGGTATGGCCGTAGTAAGACCTGCCGAGTTTATCATTCTCAAATTCTCCCACAAAATGCAAGAGTCTTAGGATGTCAAGATGTCCGTAAAAGCGTGTCGTGTAGATATACTTAAGGACATTCGGCTTCTGACACCAGGCTAATTCAATTATCAAATAATGCAGTAACCAAAAACAACAAAAATCATGAGCTATCCATTATCAAAGTTTCATTTCTCTGTGGAATGGGGAAAAGATAAAATAGGGTTTACTGAAATATCCGGACTGGATATGGAAACCGAGATCATAGAATACCGGGATGGAGCGATGCCGGAATACAGCAAGATCAAAATGCCCGGAATGCAAAAATTCTCAAACATCACCATGAAAAGAGGCACTTTTAAGGGGAACAACAACTACTACGAGTGGTACCAAACGATCAATTTAAACAAGGTAGAGCGACGGGATATCACCATTAGCTTATTAAATGAAGAGCATGAACCGGTGGTGACCTGGAAAGTAAAGAATGCCTGGCCACTCAAAATCCAGTCTACCGATCTAAAGGGAGATGGGAATGAGGTGGCGATAGACTCCATGGAGATTGCCCATGAGGGACTTACTATTCAAAATGATTAGTATAAACCATGGAGACATTCTATCCACCTTCCAGTTTTCACTTTCAAGTTTCCTTTTCACAAAAAGGAGATCAGTTCAGTAAGAAAAAGGATCATGCCTTTCAGTCGGTATCCGGCCTGAGTGTGGATATAGATACAGAGGAATTTGCGGAGGGAGGTGAAAATAGGTTTAAACATAAATTCCCAGTAAAGACCAAGTATCCCAA
Source organism: Echinicola soli (assembly GCF_006575665.1). Classification (NCBI taxonomy): domain Bacteria; kingdom Pseudomonadati; phylum Bacteroidota; class Cytophagia; order Cytophagales; family Cyclobacteriaceae; genus Echinicola; species Echinicola soli. The sequence goes on along the minus strand of NZ_CP041253.1, from coordinate 4,020,000 downwards.
TCTAGTCCTAAAGAGAGGATTATTAGTTGACTCCGAATTGATTTCTTGGTGCAGGGATGCGATTGAGAATTTTGTTTTCCAGCCCTTGGATGTGACTGTTTCTCTGCTAAATGAAGAGCATGAGCCTTTGATCTCTTGGAATATTGTACACGCTTACCCTGTAAAATGGAGTGTGGAAGATTTCAATGCTGAAGAGAGTAAGTTGGCCATTGAATCACTTGAATTGGCCTATAATTATTTTACCAAAATCACAAAAGAAAATTAGTGATGCCCATTGAAATCAAAGAACTGCATATCAAAATCACCGTGGATGAAGGGAAATCACCCACTGGCGGTGGCAAGTCCGGAACGGGAGGACAGCAAGAGATCATATCGCAATGTGTGGAGCAAGTGATGGAAATTTTGGAAAATAAAAAGGAAAGGTAAGCCATGAGTGAAGGAAAACTGGAAAAGCTTAGAATCGTCGCCTACAAGGACACTAAATTCTCTGAAGAAGTGGACAATGGTGAATTTACCACCTTGCTCAATCCTGAAAAATACAAATTTCAGTACCGTGTAGAGCAAAATGAAGATCAGGCGGCAGGGACCAGTGCAGCACCCATCCGCTTCAATAAGATCTTGCCACAGACCTTGGAATTGGATTTTCTCTTTGATCGGACAGGCGTGATCGCTGGCTATGAAGCTACCGAAAACGGGGTAATCGATGATGTGGCGCATTTCAAAAAAGTGGTCTATGAGTACAATGGAGAAAAGCATAAACCCAACTACCTGATGATCACTTGGGGAAGCCTGCTATTCAAGGGCTATCTCAAGGAAATGGACATTGAGTATAAGCTCTTTCGACCAGATGGTACGCCTATAAGAGCACTGGCCACGGCAAAGATCGGGGAGTTTGTCGAGGAAGAACTCCGTACTGCCCAAGAGAACAACCAGTCACCAGACTTAACCCATTATAGAGTGGTCAAGGATGGGGATAAGCTGCCACTCATGACATACAGGATCTATGGAGACAGCAAATACTACCTTGAGGTAGCCAAAGCAAATGGACTGACGAACTTCAGAAAGCTGAAAACAGGTACAGAGCTTAGATTTCCACCACTACAAAAACAGAAGGAATGAACAACAGTGGAACCATATCGACCAGCCAAAGCGTAGATCGAGTGACGCACAAGATCCTGATTGACGGGGAAGAAATCCCAGGCACCATTCAGGTAAAAAACATTCTCGTGTCCAAGGAAATCAACAGAATACCGGTGGCAAAGCTGGTCATCTTGGATGGTGATCCATCTGAACGGGATTTCGCCGTCAGTAACGGTGAGTATTTTGTTCCTGGAAAGGAAATGGAAATTACCGCTGGTTACCATTCTGATGAAGCCACCATTTTTAAAGGCATCATCGTAAAGCAAAACCTGAAAATCCGAAACAACCAGTCCTTACTTATGGTAGAGGCTAAAGACAAAGCGGTGAAAATGACCCTTAGGAGGAAAAGTAAATATTTCTATGAAATGGCTGATGCGGATGTTTTGGAAGCACTTGGGGGCGCCCATGGTTTGGATACTGACATTGGCTCTACAAATACCACTCACGCAGAATTGATCCAATACGATGTGACCGATTGGGATTTTATGATCATGAGGGCACAAGCCAATGGGATGATTGGATTGGTAGACGACGGAAAATTGAAATTTCAATTGCCCGATTTAAGTGCAGAACCCGTGGAGACGGTTACGTTTGGCGCTACCGTTTTAGAGTTTGATGCCGAGATGGATGCACGTACCCAAATACCCACAGTATTGGCAAAAGCTTGGAATATGGCCGATCAGGAGTTATTGGAGATCGAAGGAACCGATCCTTCCTTGTCCTTGAATGGCAATATTTCTTCGGGGGAATTAGCTGCTTTATTGGATGACAGTGAGGTAATACTTCGGCATGGTGGGAACAAGAAAGATACCGCTCTGCAAGACTGGGCGGATGCTAAATGGAAGTTTCAGCAAATGGCCAAGACCAGGGGAAGGATTAAGTTTCAGGGAATACCTAACGTAAAGCCCGGCACCAATTTATTACTGGAAGGGGTAGGGGATCGCTATAACGGCAAGGTTTTTATTTCGGGCATAAGTCATCAAATCGCTGAAGGAAACTGGACGATAGATGCGCAGTTTGGTTTTGATCCATCCTGGTTTTCTGAATCTGAGTCAAACATCCACACTCCGCCTGCAGCGGGGCTAACAGCCGCCATAAGCGGTTTACAAGTAGGGATTGTGACCAAACTGGAAGAAGATCCCGATGGAGAAGATCGTATCAAAGTAAAAATTCCCATCATTAATAACGAAGAGGAAGGCATTTGGTGTCGACAGGCCTGTCTCGATGCAGGCAATGAAAGAGGCGTGACATTCAGGCCAGAACTTGATGATGAAGTGGTAGTGGGGTTTATCAATGAAGATCCGAATGAAGCCGTGATCTTGGGAATGCTCCATAGCAGTGCTAAACCTAGCCCCATTCCAGGCGCTGATGACAACCACGAAAAAGGAATCCATACTCGATCCGGGATCAAGTTTATATTTAATGATGAAAAATCCAGTGTGCTCATCGAAACACCTGGTGGAAACAAAGCTTTGCTGGATGATGATGCCGGGAGTATTACCATTGAAGATCAAAATGGCAATACCGCAGTGATGGACAGCAGTGGTATTACGTTGGAGGCAGCGAAGGATTTCAATATCAAGGCAACTGGAGACCTTAACCTGGAAGGCACCAATGTAAATGTAAAGGCCAATGCCCAGTTCAAAGCAGAAGGCAGCGCAGGAGCAGAAGTAAGCACCAGTGCTGTAGCAGTGCTCAAGGGCTCTTTGGTACAGATCAATTGAGGGGAAGCACGAAGAAAGTGACACATCGAACATTTTATTTCTAACATCTAACAGCTAAAAAAATGGGAATGCCAGCAGCAAGAGCAAACGATATGCATGTCTGCCCAATGGTGACGGGTACAGTTCCCCATGTGGGAGGCCCCATCATGCCCCCCGGTGAGCCTACCGTCTTGATCGGTGGAATGCCGGCTGCGCGTGTGGGCGATATGGCCACGTGTACTGGACCTCCTGACAGTATCGTGATGGGGTCATCCACGGTGTTGATAGGAGGAATGCCGGCAGCGAGACTTGGAGATTCTACGGCCCATGGAGGCAGTATTGTGATAGGCGAACCTACAGTTTTAATCGGATAAAAGTCATGGCAGATAGTAACGAATTTTTAGGAACCGGATGGAGCTTTCCCCCTGAATTTACCAAGGAAAGCGGCCGTTTGAAAACCACCACAGGAGTAGAAGACATCAACCAAAGCCTGGAAATCCTTTTCGGAACCAAGCTTGGTGAGCGAATCATGCAGCCTACTTATGGCTGTAACCTTGATGAGCTATTGTTCAGTTCGATTAACAGGACCTTAAAAACCTATGTCACCGAGCTTATCAAAAATGCCATACTTTACCATGAACCACGGATCGAAACGGAGAAAATCGACATTACACAAGGAGACGAATTAAGGGGAGAATTACTCATTCATCTCCATTACAGGGTCAGGGCCACCAATGCACGAAACAATATGGTCTATCCATTCTATATCGAAGAAGGAACCAATATAAACCGTTAGGACCGGGACTTACATTAAGGGGACAATTGGAACAAAGGCATAACAATATAATCTAAAACCAATGAGCGCAGATTGCAATCATATTGTTAATATTTTGAACAGGGACGGCACAGGCAGGCCTGATTTGGTCTTGGATCATCTGTCTCCTGAAAGTGTAAAACTACAGGATTTTGAACTTGGGGATTGGTATGCTTTTGCACTTAACTTTTCTAAGCACGTTCTTTTTTACACTAAGGAATCAGAGAATAAACCTGCTGGTGATTGGGAAAAATTCTTCGGACACTTTCTGAAAGACACTTCCTGGCTGGACAATTTGGAGGATAGGGAGAAATTGGATCTGCTAAAAGACTCTTTTGACCAATTTTTAGCCGAAAAGGCAGCTACGAAAGACCTTACACCACACCTAACACTCTTTGTTTGCTTTATCAAATTACTGCAAATCAGCCAGGATCGCTTTAATCAACTCACCAAAAGACACCTTGATTTTTACTATCAGGATATACTTCAAATTGAAAAGGAGCCATTAACACCTGATCATGTTTACTTGATATTCGAGCTGGCCAAGAACTTATCTGAAGGGAAACTGGAAAAGAACACTGCTCTGGATGGTGGAAAAGACAGTGCTGGAACCAAAAGGACATACTTGACGATAGAGGAATCCATCATCAATAAAGCCCAAGTCGTGGCACTAAAAAGTGTCTATAATGATATTACGGTAGATAAAGCAGCCATCAAAGAACTTGATACCTCAGATGCAACAGGAACGATAGTAATGGCTCCTATCGCCAATTCCTATGACGGCCAAGGGGCGGATCTTCCAAAGGAAGCTAAAAAGTGGTGGCCCTTTGGATATACCAAAAGCTGCAATGCCTCCACCCAACTGCCAACACTTCCAAACGCCAAATTGGGATTTACCATTGGCAGCCATCTATTAAACCTGGCAGAAGGAAACCGGTGGATTACGGTAACGCTGCTGTTCGAGCATAATATACTAGGAGAGACCATAGACCTTGCACTTTTACAGAAAGCCCTAAAACTGGAATTAACCGGTGAAAAGGGTTGGATAGGTGAGGAAGCGTTCGTGCTTGAAAATGAACCAGCGTTTATCAATACTCCTGTGGGAAATAACAAATTGATCCTTCAAATTAACCTGGATGAATCTGCTTCTCCAGTCATTGCCTATGACGCTGGGATTCACGGTGGAAATTATGCCATTCAAACGCCCTTGCTGAGGGTGATTTTCAGGACAGAAAACAGGGAAGGTTATAACCTTTATCGTTTGCTCAATGAAAACCCTCTACATCAGGTCACTGTCCAAACCGATGTTTTTGGAGTGGAGCATGTGAAAGTTGAAAATGATTTAGGCACTTTAAACCCTTCCAAGCCTTTTTTTCCTTTTGGCCCGAGGGCTTTAAAGGGAGCTAACTTTACCATCCATTATCCCGAAGCAATGTCCAAACCCCTTAAGGACATCAGTTTTAGTATGGATTATCTGAATACACCGGATGATTTTGTGGAACATTATATGGCATATAATTCCCCGGCGATTATTAAAGACATTACAGAAAAATTGGAAAAGGCGGAAGAAGCCAAAACTTCAAAAAATCGTCAAAAAATAGTAAGGGAATTTTATGACAATAAAATCGTCGAAATAAAGGAGACCGATCGATCAAATGTATTGGTTTCATTAAACCAAACGGTCACCAGTGACAACTATTTTAAAGTCAGAAAGTACCCTGACGATGTTTCCGAAACCATTAATTTGTTCCAGAAAAATGGATCCGTATACTCATCTGCTTTTAGTTTTGATAATCCCCAATGGGATACAGGAGAAGATAAAACACTAAAGATCCGTTTGGTCAATTCATTCCTACATGAGAAATACCCACATTATTTCACCTTAGCAACGATCAACGGCAGAGAAGGGATTAATGATGTAGGTGTTCTTCCAAATGAACCATACACGCCATTAGTAGAAAATCTCAGATTGGATTATACGGCCAGTGCTACGATTGACTTTTGGTCGGAAAGTGCTGAGAAAAATATTCACATTATCCATGAAGAGCCCTTTGGTCATTTACAGGTTTTTTCACCAGACCAAGCGAAAGTCCAAAAGGATCTGATGGTGGTTCCGGCATTTTGCAAGGGGGGAGAGCTATATATAGGCATTGAAAATGCAAAAGCCCTTCAGCAAGTCACCTTGCTGTTCCAGTTTCTGGAAGGAAGCGAAAATCCAATTGCCAAAGATATATTCACAGGCAACCAACAAATAAGCTGGCACTATCTGAAAGGTGATCATTGGGAGGAGTTAAAAAGCGATCATGTGCTGCTTAACCAAAGTCCCCGTTTTTTGAAATCAGGAATATTCCGCTTTTCCCTACCTAAAGACGCCTCTAAGGAAAGTACAAAACTTCCCACAGGGCTTCATTGGCTTCGAGCGTCCATGAGGAAGCCCTATGATGTGGTTTGTCAGCTGATTGACATCAAAGCCCAGGCAGTAGAAGCGGTATTTGAAGATAAGGGAAATACAGGAGACCATCTTGCCAAAGGATTGGATGCTGCCACGATCAGCAAGCTGCAGCAACGCCTGAGCAGCATAAAATCAATTAATCAACCATTTTCTTCTTTTGATGGCAGCGACCAGGAAGGAGACGATGCCTATTATCGAAGGATCAGCGAACGACTGAGGCACAAAAAGAGAGCCATTACCTTATGGGATTACGAGCACTTGATTTTGCAGCATTTTCCAAATGTCTATAAAGTAAAATGCCTTAACCATACGTGTGAACAAGCATTTCAATCTCCTGGAAATGTCACCATTATCCTGGTACCGGACACTGTCAAGCAAGCGGTTTTCGACATTTACCAGCCTAGGGTCAGCCAAGCTACCTTAAACGAAGTGGCCACCTTTATCAACGACCTGAACAGTTTTCATGTCCAGGCAAAGATCATCAATCCCAATTATGAAGAAGTAAAAGTGGATACCAAAGTAAAGTTTCATGAGGGATTTGACATAAGTTTCTATCAAACCCAAATGCAGGAAGACCTTAAACGTTTTCTATCTCCTTGGGCGTATGACCAAGCCCTGACCGTGCAGTTTGGCGTGACCTTACATCGCAGCCAATTGATTCATTATTTGGAAGAACTTCCCTATGTAGACTACCTGGAAGCTGTTAAGCTCAAGAAGCGAAATCCCAGCAGTCCTCCTTGCTCACCTACTTTCGAAGAAGTATCGACCAAAGACTATATCCGTCCTCTCAATCCCAAATCGATCTTGGTTTCCGCAAAAAAACATACGATAACACCAATAACGCATACTTGCTCCAGTGAACCCAACCAACCCAATGAGGAATGTCAACATTAAATGAACATATCACGATACCTAGGGACATTAAGTCCAAAGATGACCTTGATTTTGACTTTTTAAGGCAGGAGGGCATACGTCATATCCAGGAATTGGGCAGTAAGCTGTGGACAGATTACAATGTCCATGATCCGGGTATTACAATGCTCGAAGTACTGAGCTATGCCATTACAGATCTTGGCAATCGCATCAACCTTCCCATTGAAGATCTGATGACACGAAAAGACGTGGGATTGGAAGGTCAGTTTTACCAGGTGGCAGAGATACTTCCATCTGCACCGACTTCTGCCAGTGACTACCGTAAACTGATGATAGACATCGAAGGAGTCAAAAATGCGTGGCTAAAAAAAGAAGAAATCACGCTCTATGCTGATCTCAAAAATGAGAAGCTATCCTATGTCCCGATTGCAGACCCCAATGTGAAAACTCACCAAAAGACATCCTTTACCCTAAAAGGACTCTATCGTTTTTTAGTTGAAACTGATAATGCTGACAAGGAATTGCCTGAAGCGCTAAAAACCCAAATCTTTAAAGCATTTCACGCCCATCGAAATCTATGTGAGGAGCTAATTGCGGTAGAAGCTGTAGAAACCGTGCCCATTTCTGTCTGTGCCAATATTGAAGTAATACCAGAAGCCGATGAGGAGCTGATCCATGCGCAAATTACCGTGGCCTTAGAGGATTACTTGGCACCATCACCACGGTTTTATTCCCTTAAGGAGATGATCGATAAAGGATATGGCACAGCAGAGATTTTTGAAGGTCCTGTCTTATCACATGGCTTTCTGGATCCAAAAGAACTGGATGCTTCTAAACTCAGAAGGGAAGTAAGGCTGTCTGATATCATTAATATTATCATGGATATCAAGGGAGTGGAAGTAGTGAAGGATATCACCCTAGGCCACTGTGATGAAAATGATGGCAAAGGAGATACTCCATGGGTTATCTGTGTTCCGGAAAACAAGAAACCAAAGCTATGTTCCAAAACCACACTGAATTTTTTCAAAGGCATCTTACCGGTCAATGTAAATAAAGCACAAGCCAAGGAATACAAGCAGAATATTCTAAAGGCCAGACATGATAAGGATTTACTGGCCGGAAAAGATAAGTTTCCGGAAATCCCAAAAGGTAACTATGGAGCATGGGGCGCCTACAGTAGTATTCAACATGATTTTCCTGAGACATACGGTCTCAGTGACAATGGGCTCCCTCATCAATTGGGTATGCCGAGGAGGGCCCTGGCTAAGCAGTTGAAAGGGTATTTACTGTTTTTTGACCAAATCCTGGCGTCCTATTTCAAGCACCTTGAAAAAGTCAGTGACCTGCTATCGATGGACCAAAGTCCGCGGATGACCTACTTTACCCAAGCCGTGAATGACATTAAGGATGTCAAGGAGCTTTTTAAAGATGATTCAATACTGGAAGACGAAGCGAGACTTTCCAAATCACTGATGGGGATTTTGGATGATCCGATCACAAGGAGAAATGAGCTCATGGATCACCTTATGGCACGTTTCGCGGAGAACTTTGGTAATTATGCCTTTCTTATGAAGCTGCTTTATGGAAAAAGTACCGATGAGATTGTTCTTCAAAATAAGTTGGAATTTTTAAAGGATTATGAAGAGATAAGCAAAAATAGAGGCGATGCATTTAACTATTATGATCAGCCTGCATCTGCTCTTTGGGATACTTTCAATGTGTCTGGCGCACAGAAACGTATTGCGCGTCTCGTGGGTATCAAAGAATACAAACGGAGGAATTTGTCCGATGCTCCTGTGGAAATCTACAAATACACAAACACAGATGGTGAGGAGGTTTATCGGTGGAGAATTAGAAATGAGAGTGGAAACATTCTGCTTTCCTCCACCACCGATTATCCAAGCTATAACAAAGCCGGCCAGGAAATGTATTTCACTATTCTAAAGGTCATCGAAACTGACAAAGAGAAAATACAGCATCTTTTGGATCCTGAGCATAAGCTGTACCAACTTTTTGATACATCCATTCAGGTAGAGGCCTTCCATTTTCACAAAGCCGAGAGTTCGGATAAATACAGTTTTGATGTCATTAATCCTGCCATTGAATCTGAGTCAAGTCCTGATTATATCATAGCGAAGCAGTATCATTATCATAAAGACAAAGAAGCTGCTGTGAAAGCTGTACTGGAATTGATTGATTTCTTGAAATACAAATTTACAGAAGAGGGAATATTTTTGGTAGAGCACATATTGCTGCGCCCAAGTGCGGATGATGCGGAACATTTTGACCAATGGGAAAGCGATGGTAAAACCTTTACGAAGGGAGAATTTCTCCCTTTCTGCTCTGATGATTATGACAGCTGCAAGCTGATCGATCCTTATTCCTTCAGGGTAAGCATCATACTTCCTGGTTTCACTTATCGATTTGCCAATAAAGACTTCAGGAATTATTTGGAAAATGTCATTCGCGAAGAACTTCCCGCCCACATTGTGGCAAAAATCTGCTGGATAGGCTACCGCGAAGGGGAAGAACCAGAGATTCACCAAGAGGATGTAGAAAATCCAGAAGATGCCACCTACAAAGAAAATCAGCTGGTAAGGTTCGAAAAAGCCTACAAGGAATTTTTATATGAATTGACAGACATACACAAACGAAAAGATAATATCACTTCCATGAACAAATATAATGGAACCTTAAATGAGATGATAGCTTCCCTGACCGGACTTCATACCATTTATCCAACAGGTCGACTGTACGATTGTACAGATGAGAATGAAGACTTGGATGGAAAATTAATACTAGGAAAAACGAATTTGGGAACTCTTTAATCAATACCGTCATGGCTAATAAACTAAGTACCTTAACCACACAGTACCGCACCTATAAGGTGGATCAGGTACTGACCCATACGCAACTTAATGAATCCATTGCTTTTTTTGAGGATCAGGATAGGTTGACGCGTGTATTTTTAAATGGGGTCGGCATTGTATGTGGATTTAACGTGAGCCGTCCCTACAGCGGTACCGTAAGGATCACACAGGGAATCGGCGTGACGACAGACGGAGATATGCTCAAGTTGCTCCAGGAATCCAATGATCCTGAGCAACCCGGTCTGGAAATGGTGACAGGGGCTGTTGACTATACTTTTTATCGTGCATTCGAAGACCTCAATGGCAACTATACCAAATTCACCAAAGACGATGACAGCCAGATCTCCTTGTTCGAAATAGTTCCTGAATCAAAAAGTGTAGAGACGGATACACCGCTAGCTGATTTTGAGAACCTGAATGAAAGGATAGTTGTGCTCTATTTGGAGACCTTCTCCAAGGAAGCAGATATGTGCAGTGGAATAGACTGTGACAATCAAGGAGTGGAACAAGTGGCAAGGCTACGGGTCCTTCTCACCGATGAAGAAGGTGCCCAGCGATTGCTCTCAGAAGATAATGTCTACCAAAAGCTAAATGCCAAGAAAATATACAGTCAACTGGCTAAAATCAAACTGAAACGTGTATTGCTTTCTACCTCCAATACCCAAGCTCTCCAAAGGCTGGAAAACAGTTATTACGATTCCATAACAGCCACCGATATCGAGAAATTGGCCGATGGGCTTAACGCCATTGCTGGCCTGCTCGGTGCGAACCTGAAGGTAGATAGCCTCAAGTTTTTTATGGAACAACCCAGCACCAAGTTGGTCAATCCGTTCCAATACCATTACGACTGGCTTCGGGATGTCATTGCAACATATCATGAGCTCATCGAGACCTTGTTTGAACTCAATGCCACATGTCTACCTGACATCACTGCTTTTCCTAAGCATTTGCTGCTTGGATTTGTGGGCAATAATAATCAGGCAGAACAGTATCGGCACCGCTTTTATAAGTCTCCCATCACCGGTGACATTAGCACCACTACAAACATCCAATCCCTCCTGGACCGCCTGAATGTCATGTTGAATGCTTTCCAGACAACGGGATATACCATACAGATCACCCCTTCCAAATTTAGGGGCAAACTAGGGGAAATGGCCATTCCATATTACTATAACCCCAGTAGAAGCCTATTGGATAACTGGAGCTTTGCTAAGCGGCAGCGTGGACAAACCGAGGAAATCCTCCAATATGACCATAAAGAAGAAAATCAAGAAAATGTAAACCTGACCCCACTAGAATATGACTTAACAGAAGTGGACTTTTACCGGATCGAAGGACACCAAGGAAAGATCGCAGACCAAGCGCTGATTGCGCTAAATGATATGGTTCAACGATACAATTTAGACTTCGATGTAAAGATCCTCTCCATAAATGAAGTAATAGAAAACATCCGCATGGAGGATTATAAATGTCAGTTTGAAGACCTTATGGTCCTCCTGGAAGCTTGGAACCAAGAACTGGCCTGTATTGCCGGTAAAATATCCCAGTACTTCACCGACATGAAATTAGGCGATATACTATCAGAAGAACCTGTAGATGAAAAGACAGTGGTCGATGAATCCAAAAGAACAAAGGATACGGTTCGAAGTAAAGAAATCGTAGTATCCCACTCCAGAGAAACGGAGAAGGTCCTAAAGATGATAGAAGAAGGAACAATCAACTACAGGGAAGCGGCAAAATACTATCCTGAGCTCTTCAGCGGAACCGATTCCCGCAAGACAGATAGTAAGAAGGATTATTGGAACAGTATTTCGAAAAATGTCGTGGCAGAAGAAGGGAAATTTGGAATGGTGGTCGAAAAAGTACTGAAAGATAACGAGGACCGCATCCTCACATCAGACCAATTTAAGGTACAGGCCCAAAAAGAAGCAGAACATTACATTGGCGACATTGAACTAACAGATGCGGTGAGGAAAGCGATTGTGGACAAGCCAATCGACATTATCGCCAGTACGATCGCTATTGGAACTAAAATTCCCGAAAGGCTCAGTGAATTGGAGGACAATTATCTAAAAGATTATGGTGAATCGATCGATCGTCTGTGCAATGAACTAAAGGAATTTCGGCGAGGCGTGAAGAAACTATCGATAAGAGAACAGTACAAGACAGAGTTTCAGGCACAAGCTATATTTTTCTCTTCTATTTGCTGTGCAGATAAAAAGCTGGAAGTACTACGGAAAGAAATAGATGTCAGAAAAAAGAATATTTTGGAGGAATTACAGCTCCACAAATTTGTAGAACATCATCCGGGACTTGACCATAGGGCAGGAGTGAGCAAAGGCGGAACCTTTGTGATGGTTTATTATTCCAGCCCTTCAAGCAACAAATCAAATGCCCCAGAAGCAATCGAGGATGTAGCAAAGGCCAGTTCAAAAGACCTGGAAGAGCGCAAGAGGCTTGCGTTGTTAAAAGCAATGGAGGAGGAAAAGGAGCGGTCAGTTCGTTCAGGAGATTTTGTGAAATATGACGCCCTATTGGCAGAAATGATCAAGGCCGGAGAAGTTTCCAAGGAATCCTTTATGGATCGGACAAGACTTGTGAAAGGATATAGAAAAGACTACAAGAGCACGTTGAAGGACAAGACAGTCGTAGCGGATTTTATGCTTCCTTACCGCTGCTGTTCAGACTGTAACCCCATCAATTTTATCGTGCCAAGACCAGTTGTGTTTCTTAATCTTAGCACAGAAACATATTGTTTGGGCTTGGAGCAGGATCCAATTTCGTTCGAGGTGGTACCAAAAGATGCTACTGTAAAGGTGGAAGAAGAAGTACCTGGGGTGGTGATCTCTGGACAGTTTATCAGCATCGATCCAGAAGCATTCGAAGCTGACATGATCGGAAAACCCATAAGCTTTACGGTCAATGGTGAACCGACGGACTCCCGGCTTATCGTGCACGAAGCGCCGCTATTTACCATCAAATTGCCTGAGCAGCCAGCAATAAGCGGCCTAGAGGTTAAGTTCGAACCGTCACAAGCTTTTGATGGGGCGACTTACGAATGGGATTTTGGGGATGACAATGGCTCGTCGGATCAAGCTCCTAGTCATACCTACGATTTACCCGAAGAGGTTAAATCCGTAACGGTTTCACTAACGGTCACTCCCGAAAATGGCACATGTCCACGCACTGTGACGGAAGAACTTGAAATTGGCCATATTATTATCGATGACACTGTTGATTTGGCCCTCGAACCCAATGAATTCTGCCGTGGCAGGGAAAGTACACCAGTTCCCTTTGACGTGGTACCGGAGGATGGAAGAGTAGAAGGTACCGGTGTTACGACCAGTCAGGAAGGGAAGTTTGTGTTTGCCCCCAATACAGTACCGCAAAGTCAACTGGGAAAAGACATCACTGATTTTACCGTAAATGGCCAAGCGGTGGATTTGGTGGTCAGGGTTTACCAAAAACCTACTTTGCTTATCGATACAAAAACTGAAGATCACGGTCCTAATGAAGGAAAAACGCTAACCTTCACCATTACCAATCCACCCAATTCAGCCAAAGAATACCAATGGATCATTGATGGTCAGGAACAGGAATCCACCAATAAACCCAGCTATAGTCAGACGTTCCAGCCAGGTATATCATCTATAAGGATAAGTGTGAAGGCCAATCTCGACAATATATGCGAGGTCGCTTCTTCTGATGAAATTACGGTGACGCTAGAGGAAAACTGCCTATCCCTTGGTAAAGCAAATGTCGAAGCAATGAACCGTAAGCATCATGAATTTATCGAGTCGGAACAGTTTAAGGAAATGGGCCGTTGGGGTCAGGATACCATGAAGGAGGCAGTCGAAGTGATGAATTCAATCACCGGAGAAATTGATGAATTCCAAAAAGGAAATGCTAATAGTAGCTTGCAGGGAATTTTCGATAAGCAGTTTACCAATTTGGTTTCTTACCTCCGTGAAATGCACCGTGGAGATGGGGCAATTGATGTCCCAATGAAGGATTTATATAGAGATTACGTTCGTCTGTTCTATTTGGTATTGAAATGTCAGGAGCCAAGCATCCTGGAGGAATCAGTAAAGGTTTTACAGGAAACAGCTGATAAAATCACCAATGATTTCAATTTACTGGCAGAAAGCAAGGTTAACTGGGATCCCAAAAATACCATGCTATCCTTTTATGAAGAGATCTCATCGTCCTTTGAAAAAGTGGTTTTCCTTTTGGAAGCAATACGGGAACAAGCAAATATCCTTAGCCAGTGAGCACGCTGACCAACCATATTGTTCATAAAGTACTGGTACAGCTCAATATTGACGATCAGCAAACAGCGCTTGGTATTAAAAATCAAATCGCAGTATTTGTCCAAAAAGAGCTATTTCCACTACTGGAGGAATACTTTAATGAACTGGAGCAACAATTCCAGGGAAATCATTTGCAGCTTCCAGCGCTCACTATCCAGCTTCATACCACCAAACGGATATTTGATTCCTTAGGACGGTCCACCAATATGCTGGCTGTAGATCATCTTCTGAACCAATTTCGGCAGCAGGTAGAGCAGCAACTACAGCAATGGAACAGAGAAATCCTGTCCAGTCCAGTCACCAAGGATAGCATGGTCAATCGAGCTCGTTCGCTAAATGCATTGGACGGTAGGAAGAAGCCATCTGAAGATGCTCCCTCAAACATGACTCCGAGTCAACGGACGGTGGAATCGATCATCTATATATTGGAACACGGTCACAGGCCATGGTGGCTAAGGGAGAATGAAAAAGTGTTGTTTTTTTCTGACTGGAATACAATGGATGGTTCTTTAAAAGAGAGCATTAAAAAACCTAAACTTCAAGTTTTCCTTAGAGGCATCGTCCATCAACCCATTATCCTTAAACGGCTAATTTACCAGTTTTCTAATCATCAATTGGAAAAAATATACCATGAATTGATTAATTACAACAGTGAATTAACTTTTGTTCAATTTTATAAAACTTTAGTCAATAGCTTTTCATCAAGTAAGTTTAGGATGGCGTTTTGGCAAATGGTATTCGGAGCGCTATCGAAGACCTATTTTGACAAAAATTATATAGACGATGCACAGCATCTTTGGAAGATAGGCATGGAGGAACATCCAAAAAGTCATGAGATGATTTTCCGCATCATAGACCAAATCGTACTTACAGCGAGTCAGTTTCACCATCAGGAAAGCTGGAGTAACCCAAGAACCTTTAGCCAATTTAAATCAAATTACAACAGTTTAAAGCTTAAAAAAAACAATTCAATTGATAAATCGACAACTGAAACTAACAAAAAGGACTTGATAAATCAGTTAGGTCAGCTTTGGGAGACCAAGGATAACATTACGGTGAGGGAGAGGCTTAGCGAAGAAAAGAGGCAAGAGGAAGAGCCCGCTCCTTCTACTCCCGAAACAGATGAGGCCAGGCTTTCCGAAGGAATCCATGTAGATCAGGCGGGTTTGGTGCTCTTACATCCATTCATCTGTCAATTGTTTCAATCCACCAATCTATTGGATCAGGATAAAAATATACAAAACAAAACCCAGGCAGTACACCTATTGCATTACTTAGCGACCAAACAGGAGAATGCCTTTGAACAGGAAATGGTATTTGAAAAGTACTGCTGTAATGTAGGACTGGAGACTTCTCTGGAAAGGGAGGTTTCCTTATCCCAAAAGATGAAAGGTGCCGCAGAAGAATTGTTGGAAGCGGCGATAGGACATTGGACAGCTTTAAAAAACACACAGGGGAATACCCTGAGAGCGGAATACCTTAATAGGAAAGGAAAATTGGTCACACAAGGAAACTACCATAAGTTGATCATTGAACGCAAAACGCAGGATATCCTCTTGGATCGGTTGCCTTGGAATATCGGACTGGTAAAGTTCCCGTGGAAAAAGCAATTGCTCTTTGTGGAGTGGGCATAAGCTGGCAATTTCCTTGGTAAATCCTATGAAGGAGCTATGGATCAACCGAATATAAATACTGGGTTACTTATGAGGTAGATTTATATTGCACAGAGCGGAATGTTTCCGGAAATAGATTGGGAAAGAAAAACTGTAAACAGCCATGAGAGAATTAAAGAAGAAAAATATAGCCGGCCAGCAAAACAATAACCAGCTTTTCAAAAAAGCAGATGACCAACCCAAAGATTTTTTTGGTGTCCAGGCAAAACTGGAAATGGGACAACCAGGTGACCCATACGAAAGAGAAGCAGATGCCGTGGCCGATCAGGTAGTGTCTAAATCAAATCCATCAGAGCCTATCCAGGCGCAAGCGGGAGAGGAAGAAGAAGTACAAAAGCAACCATTGGCAGAAACCATTAACAAAGTCCAGAAACAGGAAATGGAAGAGGAGGAACCATTACAAACCAAATCCAATGAGGAAATGGAAGAACCAGTCCAAAAGGCAGAGGAAGAAGAAACCGTGCAATCAAAATGCGCAGAATGTGAAAAGGATGAGGCTACAATGGCGGCCACAGAAGACAGTGAAGAGCCGCTAAAGGCTAAGGAGGTAGAAAAAGAAAATTCTCTCCAACAGAGAACTGAGGAAGAGAAGCTCGAATCCAAAACAGACGGAGCCCTCCAAGGTATAGAAGGCACCTTAAGAGAAAGTAAGGGAAGGGGAAGTCAATTGGACAAAGCTACAAAACACGAGATGGAAAGCGGTTTTGAGGCAGATTTCAGCAAGGTCAATATCCACACGGATAAGAAAGCGGAGGAGATGAGTAGCAAAATTGGTGCACAGGCATTCACTCATGGGCATGACATTTACTTTAACAAAGGAAAATACAAACCTGATTCCTCTAAAGGAAAGCACCTGTTGGCACATGAGCTTACCCATACCATCCAGCAAAAAGGAATGGTACAAAAAAAAATCCAAGCCAGGTTAGGAGATGGGCACGACTTTCCTGCTACCAGCAGGTTTTCTAGAAATGCCATTTTGGAATCCACCTTTGACAATTTCAGAACCGTACAGTCCGGAAGTAACGGTACTCATGTGACCATGATCCAAAATGCCCTTGTAGGGCTTGATTATCCACTACCTCGTTTTGGTGTGGATGGCTCTTTTGGTGATGAGACGCAACGTGCCGTCAAAGCTTTTCAAGAAGATGTAGGGATCAAAGTGGATGGTATTGTAGGAACCAATACGATAGACTTTTTGGATAAAAGAGACCGCGGTCAGGATGTAGATCCAGCCCCGTTACCGGTAGTTGCCAACGCACCTATTAACCTTGATAATGTCATAGCGCAGCCTGGAGCAGCACCATCACGAGCACTCGGGGCGGGTGTTTGGGGACTGACATTTCCTGAAAATGTCCAGGTAAACCTTGAGGTAATTGACAATGGGGCAGTATGGCAACCAGTAATAGTAGGTGTTACGGGAAATTATAGCCTACAGACACGTCTTCTTCCAGGTGTGTCTGAGGTGACCGGACCAGGAGGTAATGCTACTGCAGCCAATTACTGCAATCAAATCAATGATATGAACAGCTTGACGTTGGCAGGAGGCAACTGGTTTATGGAATCTGCGGTAGTGGCCCATGAAAGAGTACATGCTGAAAAGTTCAGGGATGCACTGATCGATCCATCAGTACTCACTCCCTTAGAAACAGCGATTGAAGGCGTCACTATTCCCAAGCACTTTGCCCCCAATGCCGGATTTGCAGAGCTCATGATAAGGGTAAGCCCAACGTACTTAACTGCCCTGAGCGACGCACAAACCAATTGGCTGAACCAGATTTTGGTGCTAGTGGGAGGAGATCATGGCGCGCCAAGAGGTACCGGGCCAACCTATAGTGCAGAAAGGGAAATTCTCAATCCCATGATCAGAAGAATCTGTCATCACGCAAAGGCAAACAGATGGCCATCCTGCCCTCCTTTGTGTACTTAAATAGTACGGTGAATGAATACCTTGACCGTATATTTATATGTCATTGTTTGGATTAGCTTTTATAAAAATACTATGAACACAATTGTGAAAAATACCATTGACATCCCTCTCCAAGAAATACTTGGCCAAGCAGACTCAGCGCAACCAAGAAATAAAAGAGCGTTTACCGTGATTGCTGAAGAGGTGTTTTGGAACCCAAAATCTCGTCCATTAGAAATTACCTTGAACTATATCAGTGAGGCTCCTTTAGAAATAATCAACCCTTTATATTACTTAAAAATAGAATGGATCGACAAAGAACAAAATGTGATCCCAATGGAAGATAAGGTGCCAGTGCTTTTGCTTAATCTTAACCGGTCGCTGGATCCAGAACGGGACTTTTCCTTTGTCGTCAAAAAGGTAACCTATAATCAAAACCAATGTGATATAACCGAAGTGGTCAACCAGACTACCCTCAATTTCGCACCAGAATCCAGGTATCAGTTTACATTGGCATTCCCGGCTATCAATCATCAAAAAGGAGCAATAGGTTACCTACGGGTTTTAGGCAATCTTGTGCCCTTTACTACGGGGCTGGACACAAAAAAGAGTAATCCTTTCCACACCAATACAGTACCTGTAAAACATTCCCCAAGTGAATAATTTTCTCCGAAAAAATCGAACGTCCATTAGATGAAACACTTCAGCTCCAAAACGAATCAACCCAAAGGCAATCCTGCTCAAAAGCAGCCCGAAAATTTCTTTCAGGCCAAATTGAACGTGGGTCAACCTGGGGATAAATACGAAATGGAAGCTGACCAGATGGCCGATCAGGTAGTCAACGGTATAAACGATGTCCCCGTCGCTACTACCGCCGATACCCCGATTCAAAGCCAGCAGGAAGAAGAAATGCAGCAAGAAGGAAGCGGAGAGCCGGAAATACAGGAAAAACCGCTCGCAGAGTCAGTCACGCCAGTGGTACAGGCACAAGTGGAAGAAGAACAGGTACAGGAAAAAGAAGAGGAAGAGGAGCTCCAAATGCAGGATGACGAGGAACTTCAGAAAAGCCCCGCTGCCAGTGATGACGATGATCCCAATGAAGGAAATGTACAAGCCCAGTCCGAGCATACCAATTCCGTAATTCCCCAACTCGAAAGCCAAATAAAATCCAGCAGTGGAGGCAGTCCGATGGATACGAACACCCAATCCAACATGGAAAGTGGTTTTGGAGCAGACTTTAGCGGAGTCAACATCCACACAGACAGCTCAGCAGTACAGATGAGCAGTGATCTGGGTGCACAGGCCTTTACCCATGGTAATGACATCTATTTCAACGAAGGAAAGTATAATCCCAGCAGCCCGTCAGGACAGCATCTTCTGGCCCATGAGCTGACCCACACCATCCAGCAGGGAAGCAGCAGTGCCGTGCAAGGTAAAATGGTGCAGAAGGAAGGGGAGGATGGAGAGAGTCCAGAAATGGAATTAGAAACGGGAATAATAGATGAAACAGCCAAGACCATAACTTTTGATAAAATACCGGTTCCTGGATTTAAATTATTGGAGCATCGAAGCTCACTTTATAACAGTAAAAAGCCATTAAAACGAAAGAACAACTATACCCGAGGAACTACTAATCAGAGAAGCGGAGTTTGGAAACCTGAAATAGATAAATCAAATATTGTATCTCAGCTTAATGAATTGTATGAAAGTCATCATCATACTCCCCCGACACCAAATACTACTCATGTATTCCAAGCTAATATAACAGGTAGGAATGTACCTCCAACTTTTATAGGTAACATAGACGACGTTGCAATGGAGTTGTCCACTCCAACATGGGGAAAAGATAAAGCTTATCGACGATTTGATGTTGATCATATTGTAGAATTGCAATTGGCCAATTGGGGAAATGAAACTTGGCCAAATACTATGTTAAATATGGAGCTTTTGGATTCTTCAAAGAACAGTTCAAGTGGATCAACAATAAAAAGCAAAATCACGAAAAAGTTAGATAGCTTTAGAGAGCGGCATGGAGAGGAATATCCAGGAGGGGATGGACATTTCAAAAATAATTATACGCTTGTTTTCAACGAAGCAGAAGCTTTAAGTGGTAATGGAGAGATTACTGAAAATGAATATTGGAAAAAAGAACAAATTGAGTCAGGAGAACATCTCAATGCAATAGAAGTTGCTAATCTTGCGGACATTGGAGGAGAAGGAGAGGTTCGGATATTTCCCAGTGAAGCTGGTGGTCTTGGAAAGAAATTTGTTTGGAACGGAGCCGACACAGCCTTGACAAGTAATGAGAGAACATGGCTGGGTAATCCATTTAGAATAACAAATAAACAATTTAACACTTCGGGAGAAGGGGTTGAAAATACAGAATCCTTGGGAAGTATTTCTGTAAATATACCTTCAAGTGATAAAACCTGGCATCCTTGGTCTGAAGACAAAGTGATACCTGTTAATCGCTTTATTGGATCAAAATATGCTGGATATATTAGTAAACAATCTGTAAAATTCAGTTTATATGGACTCCGTGTTAAGAAAGCCAGTCCAATAGACATCATTGAATTGGAGCTAACTCCAAATGGCATTGAGGTCTATGGACATATTTTACCTAGTATTCCGGTTTTTGAAGGGAATCCGATTGAGTTCTTTATTTCCAATGGTGAGTTAAGAGTTTCCAAGACCTTTCCAATTGAACAAATTAATGTCCCTCCTCCATTTGAAATATCCAATACCTCATTAACGATTTTTGCCAGCACTGAAAATGGATTAGGATTAACTGGAGAAACAGATTTTGGCATTGATCAAGTAGGAGATGGGAATATAAGTGCTACAGCATCAACCTCAGGTGGTCTTGAGCTGGAAGGGAATTTTACTTTCGACCCTAACCTTTTTGACAATGCGGAAATTGATGTTGCTTACCGGGATAATATTTGGACGATTGGTGGAACCATAGAAATTCCCGAAGGCAAAGTCCGCGGAGTTAAAAGTGCGACCATCAATGCCACCTATAGTGAAAACACTTTCAGTGCCACAGGGGAAGCTGAACTGGACATTCCGGGTATTGAGCGTGGCTCCATGTCCATCGAATACGGGGAAGAGGGCTTTTCCATTGGTGGTAATTTTGACCTGAGCAGTGACATTCCGGGAATCTCTGGAGGAAATGTAGAGGCCCGTGTATCCAAGGAATCCGGAGCGGAAGAATACAGTGTTTTCGTTTCCGGTACGGCCCAGCCGGATATTCCGGGCATTTCTTCCAGCTTGACGGTCACTTATGATAACGGAGCCCTGACCATTGAGGGGCGCGCTTCCTACGAACGGGGCATGCTCAGCGGTACCATTGAGGTCGGCGCCACCAATCGTGCCATCGGCGAGGATGGAGAGCCTACAGGCGAACCTGACGATACCATGCGGGTATATGGGGGTGGCAGCCTGACGCTACAGCTGACCCCTTGGCTGGAGGCTACCGCCGGAGTCACATTTACACCAGAAGGAGAAATAGAAGTCACTGCCCGATTGGCTGCTGACAGCTACGAGGTATTCAGCAGAAGAGAGGTAAACCGCAATCTATTCACGGTTCCTACCATCGAGATTCCCTTGTTTGCCATTCCGCTGGGACCACGTAGTATTGGCTTGGTGGCGCAAATTGGAGGTGGTTTGGATTTTACCGCAGGATTTGGCCCCGGGGAACTGCGTAATATGTCTGCGGAGGTTACTTATAACCCTGAACGGGAAGAAGAAACTACGGTGACAGGCCATGGTGAATTTGCTATTCCGGCAGATGCAGGATTGACCTTGCGTGGTGACTTGAGCTTAGGCGTGAGTATCGGTATTGCCAGTTTGACAGGGGGAATTGAGCTAGCGGGCTCTTTGGGATTGGAAGGTGAGGCTGCCGCAGAAGTAGATGTCAATTGGAGTCCCCAGACTGGTTTGGCCTTGGATGCGGAAGGACGGGTTACGGTCAATCCGAAATTCACCTTCGACCTGAATGCCTTTGCCCGGGCCAGTCTGGGAATCGGATGGTTTTCTATTTCTGAGACGTGGCGTCACAATCTTGCCTCGTATGAATGGGGACCAGACATTCAGTTTGGTGTGGTATTTCCGGTTCACTACAGAGAAGGGGAAGCTTTCGATATGTCCTTCGATGATATTGAAGTCATCTATCCCGATTTAGATGTAGTGGACATGGCGAAAGGACTCGCCAGCGATGTTAAAAACGATATATTTTCTTAAATTACTACTATGGAAACCAAAAGAGCTATCGAACTTAACAATCAGGGAGCCAGGTATTTCCTTAATGGAAAATTTGACCAGGCGGTTTCCTGCTATGAAGAAGCGTACAAGCTTCATCCGGAAAATACATCTCTTCTTAATAACATGGGATTGTACTATCATCAGCAGCAGGATTTCGACAAAGCCCTGTCATTTTTCCAAAAAGCCATTGATCTGGAAGAAAAGTCCAGTTATATGGTAAATGCAGGAAATGCGCTAGCGATGCAGGGCAAACTCGAAGAAGCCCGAAAGCAGTACCAAAATACCGTAAAAAGATTCCCTAAGGCATTGGGTGCTTGGGTCAGTTTGGCGCGTTTAGCAGCTCACCAAAACCGTTTGGGAGATGCCAGGGCCTATTGGAATGAAGTAGTCCAGCTGGCTCCCAAGCCTGAGAATTTCATGGAACTGGCCAAGCTAATGATCCTTCAAAAGGACCTTGAACCTGCACTGGAGCTGTTGTATTCTACTTCCGCCAAAAGTGAAAATCCAGAAATTTGGTTTCAGATCGGCAGATGTGAATTTCAGCTCCGGAATCATGGGCTAGCAGAAAAGGCTTTAATGAGGGCATTGGCTACCTCTCCTGATCATGCTGACTTCCGGTACTATCTAGCCTTAAACCATCTTGCCAAAGGAGATACCCAAAAAGGCTTGGAACAATTCGATATTATACTAAAATACGATGCCGAAAATCCGGATATCTTAACTGAAAAGGGAGTTATTCTTAGCAGTTTGCACCAGTATGATGAAGCCTTATCGCTATTTGAAAGGGCTTTGGAAATCAAGCCGGAATTTCCCAAAGCAAAGCATTACAAGAACCTCATCGAAAACCAAACATCCTGAAACTATGAAAACCATCAAATACCGTTCTCGAGGACCTGAAGTACGTTTTTTGGAGGAAATCCTGTCAGACTTGGGCTATCAAGTCTATGTTTCCAATTATTTTGGAATGGATACCCATAATGCTATCTGGGACTATCAGCAGAAAAATGATTTGGTGGTAGATGGAATCGTCGGACTGAAAACCTGGAGTAAATTGCTGGAACAAAACCCTGACGTACTCAAACAGAACAGCAAACTACTCGCTGAACAGGACTTGATAACCTTCGGAAAGGAATATGACCTGGAACTGGCTACAGTAAAAGCTGTAAATGAAGTAGAAAGTAGTGGCAAAGGCTTTTTGGCTGATGGAAGGGCAAAAATCCTTTTTGAGGGACATGTATTTTGGCGACAGCTGAAACAAAGAGGAATCGATCCCAATGCTTACTATAATCAGCAAACGAGCAATGTGCTCTATCCAGAATGGACCCGTAACCATTACAAAGGAGGAGGTGCTGAATATGATCGATTGCAAAAAGCAATTAATATCGACAGAAAGCCTGAGTTTGAAGATGCGGCTTATTCAGCTGCCTCTTGGGGAGCCTTTCAGATCATGGGGTATCATGCCGAAAACCTTGGCTATTCTTCCGTGACGGATTTTGTGCAAAGGATGCAAAAACATGAGCGGGAGCATTTGAATGCCTTTGGGAGGTTTCTTGAGACCAACAACCTTATCAGGTACCTGAAGCAAAAAGATTGGGCAAAATTCGCAAGAGGATATAATGGCCCTGCCTATGCCCAAAATCATTATGATGTCAAACTACAACGAGCCTATGAAAGGTACAAATGAAGGACGAAATTAAAGGCGAGAGGTACAAATTAGGTGCCTTGTCGGTTACGTCCCCGAAAGTATCGCGGCAGGCTATTGTGAATGCAGAGAAACGGAGTGAAGCAATCTCCTTTTCTTGAAACAAGACTGCCTCGTGGTTCCTCCTTGTTTGGCACCAGACAAGCCTGTTTGGCACCAGACAGGCTCGTTTGGTACATACCACAGGCGGTGGACCAGTTAAACAATTCGACTTGCAAACCTTGAAACATTATAACTTTACAACCTCAACCCATGAATGAATTACTCCATTTTTTAAAGATTGCCATTTGTGCCCGCATGGATTTTGAAACGGGCAAAGTCAAACAGCTCCAGAAACCACAGATGGACTTGCACCTCAATAAGAATGAAGCACTGGGCAAGTTTATATTTGACAACCAAGTCAAAAACCAAGAGTTGTTATTATTGATTTTGGCACTGGTTCCACATATAGACCCTGGTTTCTTTAATCGTATCATTCAAGAATACTTCCCAAAAGGAGGGGAGTTTCCTGAGTTTGGCGGTGTAAAAGCAAAAAACCATCGCGGAATCATTCCCACGGGGGAAACTGCGCTGTACATTCTGGCAGGCAATGACGCCAATACCCGAAAAAGATATTTATCGCTTTTCAATACATCTTTTCTATTCCAGAAAGGGATCATTTTCCTTGAAGAAAGTAGCAGAAATGAACCGCACTGGTCAGGTGCATTGGTGCTAGACGGAGAATATGCTGAATTATTTACCACTGAGCGTATCAGTAAGCCCAAATTAAGTTCCAATTTTCCAGCGCAACTGATCAATACCGAATTGGAATGGGATGATCTTGTCTTAAATTCAAAAACATTAAACCAAATTCAAGAAATAGAAGAGTGGCTCCAGCATGAGCATGCGTTACTGCATGACTGGGGAATGTACAAAAGATTGAAACCAGGTTATCGTGTGATGTTTTTTGGCCCTCCCGGTACTGGTAAAACACTTACGGCAGGCCTATTGGGAAAATACACCAAAAAGGATGTTTACAGAATTGATCTTTCACTGGTCACTTCCAAATACATCGGGGAAACAGAGAAAAACCTGTCATCCCTTTTTGACAAGGCAGCCAATAAAGATTGGATTCTGTTTTTTGATGAGGCGGATGCCATCTTTGGGAAACGAACCAATGTGCGGGATGCCCATGACAAATACGCGAACCAAGAAGTGTCCTATCTATTACAACGCATCGAAAATCATCCTGGGCTGGTGATTTTAGCGTCCAATTTCAAGAGTAATATCGACATGGCTTTTACTAGGAGATTTCAAAGTATCATTGAGTTTCCCCTTCCTGTGGCGGCAGAAAGACTTATCCTGTGGGAAAAAAATATCCCACCAAAGGCAAAGCTCGCCAAAGACCTTGATCTATCCATTTTTGCCAAAAAATATGAGCTTACCGGAGCCAATATTGTTAATGTTATCCAATATGCCAGCTTAAAAGCACTGAGCAAAGCTAAAAAGGAACTTGGTCAAGATGACCTTCTTACCGGGATAAAAAAGGAGTTGGTAAAAGAAGGTAAAATGGTGAATTGATTTTACCGGCGTTCAAGAAAACAATCGTCAAATTGAAAAAACAATCAACTTTTTTCACCCCTAAATCCCCTTTAGGGGATGGGGTCATTTTAGGAATTGGAATAAAAACCCTCCAATTTCTATTTAGAGACAGTTTTTGATCATATTTGAAATTTAGTCGGACGCCAGTATGTTGATTTTTTTAATTGTAATGGCAGGGAAATTGGTTTTAGCTAATGGTGTTATTCAATTCAAGAAATATGGTGCCAGACCGAGCGGAGTCGAGGTATAATGTCTAGCCTTCGACTCTACTTGGCGGACAGATAGGTCCGCTCAGGCTGACATCACTTCACTGATAGTTTAAAAACGATTTCCCTGATTGTAATGGTTGCTTTTTTGAAAATGTTCATAAACCGACTTGGCTACCGTTATGGCATCTCAAGTACTGCGTATCCAAAGTTCACCGAAAAGTCTACACACCAAATCAGCACATACTTATGTTTGTCCAAATTTACATTTTTAGGTATGCTATACGAAAAATCCCCTTCTATGCCCTTTAACTCACCCAAAGTGATATAATCAGAAGCTTCTTTATCAGTGGCCAGGTATACTTCCAGTAACGGCCCATTATCAGTTTTAAAGTCCGTGAAGTTTAGCGAAGTCTCACTTTTCCCAATGGAAGCGATACCGCTGGTGGGATGCGCATCATTCATAAAGTCACCCAAATAGGCGACCTCACCACTGATCGTATCATCTTTCATGTCCTTTTTAGTCATGGCTTCTGGCTCCATGTCATCCGTACCACATGCAGTACACATAAAACAAAGTATGCAGAGAAGGAAAATGCTATTTTTCATACAATATAATGGTTTATACAATTTATAACATACTAAAATTAACGGTCAAATAAAAGCTGATCGGGGAATGGACTTAGATAAAAACCTCTTTTCGATTTAAAAAATCCTAGCTGTCGAAGTAGATCCTTCGTGGTTCCGCAGCACAGCTGTCGAAACAACAGGGGGTGTTGATTTATACAAATCAAAAACTTCGTGTCTTGGTGACTTGACTTTTTCTGCCACAAAGGCCCGAAGCAGATTGATAGGGGGGCCGTGCACTTGGCTCCTATTCCAAAAAACTTCGTGGCGACATCCCACATGAATGGAAACCTGAATCCGCCTCTAGAAATATGGCTTGATCTTTCATTGGGTTGGATGAAGTCCCCCTTTCAGGGGAGCGTTCTAAAAAAACATCTAAACCAACCCTTCAAGCCTGATTATAGAGTCGAACTGAGGCTAAAATTTATTTTCAGGAAGGTATTCAATAAAGAAGGCTGGCATCATCCAGTTCACAACTTCGATGATACCAGCCTTTGGATTAAACAATAGTTATATTATGTTAATCTTCCTCTTCCAATGCTTCCAAAATGTCTGCTAATTCATCAAAGTCCTTGAGACCAGGCTTAATCTCATCGCCTCCTTTGATGGCAATTCCTTTTACACCTGTATCCTTGAGCACATTTTCGACCGTGTTAGCCTCTAGTCCAAAACCAAGTAAGACCTCGCATTTTTCTGCAATTTCTTTTACCAGGTTGCTTGCATCTCCATTAAGTTCCAAATTCTCAGATTCGAGCAATAGCAAAACGTCATTTTCTTGATAAGTCTGGGCCTTGGTCACGAGATTCTCCAACTCACCAAGGGATTGTATTTCTTGCTTTAGGATAAGCTTATAGGACGTGTTGACCAACATTTGCAGCAATGCCTCCTCATTTACTTGAAGGTAACTTAGACCCTTATAGTTTTTGACAGTTTCCAAAATGCCGTCGGGATGGGAAGCCTCAAATTCGCCCACATATTCTAATCCGGATAGCCATTCTGTCAGTTCTTGGTATTTCTCTGGAGCCATGTAATCCTTATTTCCTTCCTCCATGTTAAATCCCATAAGGTTTACATACATGCCTGCACAGTATCGCGCATCACTAAGGTTGTTTACAGTGCTGATCTTTACAAATGTCTTGAGGGCCATTCTTGTCTGTTATTTTCTTTTTTTTGTTTTTACCGAGCCAAAGATAAGTAGAAAAGCCACGATTTCTAAACCCCGGCCACACTGAACCAAAAATGAGACTTAAACTGCCTCAAGGAAAAAGTTCTTGACGGTCGTGGAAAGGAAAATTGACAGTTTTTTCCTTGAATAGTTTCATTCGATAATCTTTTTTGAGGTAACAATCATGAAGATATCAAGGGAAATTGTATTTTTGCAACGTGGCGAAAAAGAACTGAATGAGGAAGTTTCTACATTATTTTCTATTTATAGTTATCACTGGATGCCAGTCCGACGGTACAGCACCGACAGAATTGGGGCATGATTATATGCCTTTACAAGTATCCCGTTTTTGGGTATATGCGGTGGAAGAAACGGTGTATTTTGGTGAAGGAGATAGTGAGACATCCACTTTTTATTATCGGGATATTATTGCAGACAGCTATATTGATGAAGAAGGAGTCCTGGTTTATCGCGTCATAAGAGAAAAATCAGATGACCAATCCACTTGGCTAGACCATTCGGTATATACTTTGCAGGTAAAAAAGAGTGCCCTCTTAAGATCGAGTGAAAATATTACTACCGTACCATTGGTTTTTCCGCCATCAGTCCAAAAATCCTGGGATTCCAATGTTTATAATTCCCAAGCAGAAGATCTATATTCCTCGGAACAAACGGGAGCTTATGAGGTAAATGGCAACACTTACCAAGCTGTCGTAAAAGTGCTACAGGAAAAGGAAGATGACCAAATAACCATCAGGGACAATCGCTATGAAATATATGCCAAAGGAGTAGGCTTGGTAGAGCAATATAGTGAAAATTTGACCTATTGCTCTAGAAATGACTGCCTCGGCGAACAAATAATTGAGAATGGTCGTTTATCTCATTTGAAACTGATCAATAATGGACAATATTAGGAAATTTATCGCTGCTGTCGGCTTAATCATCCTTTCTGCAGCTGCGGTAAAAGGGCAGGATAGGTATGCGATTCATTACAAGTATAAGCCGCAAGAAATTTATCATCTAGACGAACCAGCTACTTTTTTAAGCCAGAAAGCAATCGCAAGACGTGAGCGCAATGCAGTGGTATTGGACAGCACTGATCTGCCCGTATCCCAAAAGTATGTTGATGCTGTCAAGGATATTGTCATTAATGTACAGTACAGCAGTAAGTGGATGAATGCTTCCATTGTCGTGGCCACAGATGAGCAGATTTCCGCTATAAAAGAGCTTCCCTTTATAAAAGAAGAGGGCATTGAACAGATTGCGAAGGGTTTTTATACAGATGGTAAAGAACAGAAAACCAATATCCTAAATCATCCTGTTAGCATTCGTTTATTGTCCAAAACCAACGACGAAGAAGATTATGCATTTCAAAATAACCTGATCGGTATTCCCGCCATGCATGCAGAAGGACTTACTGGAAAAGGAGTGACCATAGCCGTTTTTGATGGTGGGTTCTTGAATACAGATAAGATAGGAGGGATGAAGCATCTCTTTGACAATAATCAGATTCTCGCCACCAGGGATTTTGTCATGCCGTGGTCGGAGAATGTGTACAGATCAGAAACCCATGGTACAGCCGCGCTGTCATTGATTGCATCAAATGATGCCAGTACCCTCGTGGCGGGTGCGTATGATGCCGATTATGTCTTGTGCATCACAGAAGATGTGGCCTCTGAGTATCGTATAGAAGAATACAACTGGGTAAGGGCTGCAGAATTTGCAGACAGTTTGGGAGTGGATATTATTAGTAGTTCCCTTGGTTATGCTACGTTCACTGAATCGTCCATGGATTACACCAAATCCGACCTGGATGGCAAAACAGCCACTATCACACAAGGAGCTGTCATGGCTGCTGAAAGGGGAATTCTGGTAATAAATAGCGCCGGTAACGAAGGAAGTGGCTCAGAAATGACCATTTCAGCTCCGGCGGATGCGGATGGCATCTTATCAGTGGGTGCAGTAAGTAAAGACCTCACCAAAGCAAGTTTCAGCTCGGTAGGGCCGACAGCGGATGGACGTATCAAACCGGATGTAGTCGCCCTGGGCAGGGGGGTACGGCTATGGCAAGGTGCTAACACTACCAGTACCGCAAACGGAACCTCATTTTCTGCCCCTCAGATTTCGGCTTTGGCGGCAGGGTTGTGGCAAGGAAGACCTGAGTGGACAAAAGACCAACTTATCCATTACATTTTACAGAGCAGCAGTCAATTTAAGGATCCTGACAGTCAGCTTGGCTATGGCATTCCTGATTTTGAATTGGCCTATTATGGGGAAATCCTCGATGTCGTGGCCAGGCCAGAAGTAGCCAACACCAAGATCTATCCCAATCCGACCGATGGTAAAGAACTTTTTATCCAATTTGGCAGTAAAAAGGCATGTGAATTTACCATGATCAATAAAAGCGGTCAAGTGATCAATCAGGACAAATTGGTCAGGACTTCCAACGATGTTCCATACGAAGTGGAAATAGCTAAAATAACCAGTGGCTTTTATATTGTGCAGCTAATGGAGGGACTCAATATCGAGCGACATAAGATAATCATTAAGTAACTATTGGTGGTAAATTTTGAAAAGGTTGTCCATGTAGTCCTGATTTTGCATATTTTTTGTTTTCTTTATGCTTCATTTTGTACGAGTTAACCCCAATTGTTACTATGGATACCCTAATTGCCCCATCGGTGCTGGCCGCTGATTTTGCCAATCTTCAATCAGCAATTGAAATGATAAATGATTCAGAGGCAGATCTCATTCATGTCGATATTATGGATGGCGTCTTTGTGCCCAATATTTCTTTCGGGTTTCCTGTGGTGGAAGCCATCCAAGGGCACGCTAAAAAGCCCCTTGATGTCCATCTGATGATCGTAAATCCTGATCAGTATTTAGAAGCATTTAAGGAAGTAGGTGCAGAAACCATAACAGTACACTTCGAAGCTTGCCAGCATTTGCACAGAACTATCCAAGCCATCCATGAGTTGGATTGCAAAGCTGGCGTGGCCATTAATCCACATACTAATGTGGAATTGCTAAGGGATATCATCCGGGAGCTGGACACGGTAATCATCATGTCCGTAAATCCTGGGTTTGGCGGACAAAAGTTCATAGAGCATACATATGAGAAAGTGCGAAATCTGAAGGCCATCATTACTGCTTCAGGTTCTCAAGCAAAAATTGAAATCGATGGTGGCGTAAACATGGGAAATGCATACAAGCTGATCGATGCTGGTGCAGATATCCTCGTGGCCGGTAGTTTTGTATTTAATGCGGATGATCCTAAAGCTACCATCTCGGAGCTTAAAAAACTATAAAACTATCAGGTAGTTAACACTTGTTTTTTTCCAATAGAAATGTTTTTAAGTGAAAAAATTAAGGTTTTTTAAGGTAATTTCCTTGCTTAATTAGCTGTAATACCTTTTATTGGAATTTAGTTTATTTTAAGAATATTCACTAAAAAGATTAAGAAAGATGAAGCGTTTATTTGGATGGGCATTGTTAATGATGTGTTTAATGAGTGTAGCTGTACAAGCTCAGCAAGAAAACAGTGAAGCTGAAGCAGTTACTGACGAAGAGATCGAAAAATTTGCAAGCATGAAAGACTCTGTGAATCATTTTATGGAAGTAAAGCAAGCAGATTTAGAAAGCATGATCAAAGATAATGAGGTGTTTGATGTAGGAAGATACAATGAGATCAAAGAAGCTTGGGGCGATGATGCCAAGCTCGCCGAGATCAACATTACAGACGAAGAAAAAGCCGAATACCAAGAAATTCTGGACACCAAAAACTCTCTTTCTGACGTGATCAAGGAAAGAATGATCGCCCTTATCAAAGACGATGAGGTTTTGGGTGCTGCTACTTATAATAAGGTAAATGCAGCTATGAAAGCAGATCCAGAAGTAAAAGCGAAAGTTGATGCATTGATCGCTGAAAAAACAAGCGCAAGAGCTCCTGAAGAGGAAGGCGACGGTGCTTAATACTTAAATTGGTAAAAATAACTTCCCAAAGCCCTCTAATTAATTGGAGGGTTTTTTTTCGTTTTGTAAATTCTTCAATGGAAGAATAATAATGGATGCCGTGAAGATACAAGTTGAATTACTTAAATTTAGGCAGCAACCGACAAGGAAACTACGTAAATCAATAACTACCCATGACCAACAGTAGACACTCATCTTTTTTTGTTAAATGCCCAGTATTAGTGAGCCTTATAAAGCACAGGTTTATAGGGGTATTAATCCTTCTTATTTCTAGTGGAATAGTTCATGCGCAAGAGGAGGATATTTTCGGAATAGACACGAAAGCTAGGCCTGATAAAACCCGAAGAAGTGAAAGTGGGGTGGGGAACATTACCAGAGGAATCATGAGTAAAATCTCCTTAGAGTTGGGTGGAGGATATGGAATGCACCTAAATGCGATGGATTTTAATAGCGGCATGCCTGATAATTATCCTATTTCCATAATAAGTGATGATGGCAGTTCCCAAGACATTTTAGCTGGTGAGACCAGGACTTTTAAATCAAATAGCAGTGCTATTCCGTTCGATGCAGGTGTTAGAATTGATCTTTTTGGGTTGTTCGCAATAGGTGGTGGATACGGCAGAGAAATGGGGAGCATGGCAGCTTTGGAAGGCGATTCTCATCAATTTACCTTTTCAAGTGACAAATATGTCTTTGATAAAATGTACGGTACGCTGGGACTCGTGCTGTATGATGCCAAAAGAAGAAGGGCATTTCTCAATTGGAAATACAGAAAGTACAGTGGTAACAATCACTATATGCAGGCACAGCGGAAACTAAGAATGGAACAAAACTACCCTTGGAGGTTTACCTTAGAGGGGGAATATGGGTCAATAAAAGTCCAGGAGAGTTATGACGATGCCCTGACCGCTACAGAACCTTATTATGCCATCGGTTTGAGGATCGAGAGGGAATTCTCTGAATATACCAAGATATTCCTAAAACCAAACGCATCATTCAGGAAGTTTAATTACCAGCTGGAGGGATTGGAAGAAAGCCAAATGCTTGAGCAAAAGTTATTCACCATAAATCTAGGTGTGGCCCTTCGCCTTCCTGGAACCAAGAGGTGCAAAATTCCCGGATGTGGGGTGAAAATGAAACACTTACACAACGGGGTAGGATACCGTGGAAGCTCCATCTGGCACATGCAAAATCGAAAGGTAGGGCAATGGTATTAAAAAGCGAGTAGAAAACCCTTTTGAAAGCTAAAATAGTATTTTAAAACCTTATTCTTTTTACTATCTTGCAACCTTATATTGAGATATTCAACATATGGCCGAAGGAGAAAACGAGAACATAATACCGATTAACATTGAGGAAGAAATGCGTGGTGCCTACATCGACTATTCGATGTCGGTCATTGTTTCCAGAGCACTTCCAGATGTAAGAGATGGGATGAAGCCAGTTCACCGCAGAATTCTTTTTGGAATGCAGGAACTGGGAGTGCATCATAACAAGCCCTACAAAAAATCAGCAAGGATCGTAGGGGAAGTACTCGGTAAGTATCACCCGCATGGTGACAGTGCCGTGTACGAGACCATGGTAAGAATGGCCCAGGACTGGTCCTTAAGGTATCCATTGGTAGATCCACAAGGAAACTTCGGGTCCATTGACGGTGATAATGCCGCTGCCATGCGTTATACCGAAGCGAGACTAAAGAGAATCGCTGAGGAATTATTGACTGATATTAATAAGGAGACGGTTGACTTCCAGCTAAACTTCGATGATTCACTGAAAGAGCCAGTGGTACTGCCTGCTAAAATTCCGGCTTTATTGTTGAATGGAGCATCCGGTATCGCCGTGGGTATGGCCACCAATATGGCTCCTCATCAGCTGGGAGAAGTCATAGATGGTACCATTGCCTATATTGAAAACAATGACATCACTGTGGAGGAATTGATGAAGCACGTCATTGCTCCAGATTTCCCAACAGGCGGGATCATTTATGGTTATAATGGTGTGAAATCCGCTTATGAAACCGGACGAGGAAGAGTCGTCATGCGCGGAAAAGCCACCATCGAAACCAAGGACACCGGCAGGGAGATGATCATCATCAACGAAATTCCTTATTTGGTCAATAAAGCCAATATGATTGAGAAAACGGCCCAATTGATCCAAGAGAAAAAATTGGAAGGAATTTCGGCAATTCGAGACGAGTCCGATCGTCGCGGAATGCGCGTCGTTTACGAACTCAAGCGTGATGCCATTGCCAATGTCGTCCTGAATAACCTTTATAAGCAGACACAACTACAGACTTCCTTCAGCATCAATAATGTGGCACTGGTAAAAGGACGTCCATATACACTTAACCTAAAAGAACTGATCGTCCACTATGTGAACCACCGTCATGAAGTGGTCACCAGAAGGACAGAGTATGAGCTAAAAGAGGCAGAAAAGCGAGCTCATATCCTGCAGGGGTACTTGATTGCACTGGATAATTTGGACGAGGTGATCAGCCTTATCAGAAATTCAAGGGATCCTGAAACAGCACGTACAAGCTTGATGGAGAAATTCGAATTGACCGAAATTCAAGCCCGTGCCATCCTGGATATGCGTCTCCAGCGACTGACAGGTATGGAGCGTGAGAAGATCCTGAAAGAGTACGAGGAGTTAATGATCCTTATAGAAGACCTAAAAGACATCCTTGAGAAGAAGGAAAGAAGGATGGAAATCATCAAATCAGAATTGGCTGAAATCAAGGAACGTTATAACGATGACAGAAGAACGACCATCGAGCATAACGCTGAAGACTTCAGTTACGAAGATATGATTCCAAACGAAGAGGTAATCATCACCGTTTCTCATCAAGGCTATGTCAAAAGGACTGCGCTGAAGGAATACCGTACACAGGGTAGAGGAGGAGTAGGATCCAGAGGAGTAAAGACTAAGGATGATGACTACACCGAATACCTGTTTTCTGCTTTGACACATAATTATCTGTTGATCTTTACCGACAAGGGGAAATTGTTCTGGCTGAAAACCTATGCGATTCCTGAAGGCAGCAAGACTTCCAAAGGTCGACCTATTCAGAACCTGATCAATATCGAAAGTGATGATAAGATCCGTTCCATTATCCAAGTAGCTGATCTCAATGATGAGGATTACATCCAAAATAACTACCTGGTCATGACCACTAAAAAGGGGGTGATCAAGAAGACGACCTTGGAGCAATACTCAAGACCACGCTCTAACGGGATCATTGCCCTTAATATCCGGGAAGATGATCAGCTGTTAAATGTGGAATTTACCCATGGGGATTCCCACATTATCATTGCTGCCAAATCCGGAAGGGCGATCCACTTCCATGAATCAGTAGTTAGACCAATGGGCAGGACGGCTACAGGGGTGAAAGCCATCACCTTAAGTGACGCTAAAGATGAAGTTGTTGGCATGGTTTGTGTTAATAGGGAAGAAGCCACTTTATTGGTTGTTTCGGAGAAAGGTTATGGAAAGCGGAGTGCAGTAGAAGAATACCGCATTACCAATAGAGGCGGAAAAGGAGTCAAGGCGATGAACGTCACTGAAAAGACCGGCAACTTAGTGGCCATTAAGTCAGTAATCGATTCAGACGACTTAATGATCATCAACAAATCAGGAATAATCATCCGAACCCCAGTAGCTGGTTTGCGAATCATGGGCCGCGCGACACAAGGTGTGCGCCTTATCAAACTGAATGAAAACGATGAAATTTCTTCCGTTGCGAAAGTAGAGCAAGTGGAAGAGGAGATCGAGGACATTCAGGATATTACTGATGAAAATCAAGACGAATCAAACGATAGCGAAAAACCAAAAGAGGAATAATTAGACAAAAATGAAGAAATTAATTTTATCATTGGCTTTGGTCGGTGTGGCTTCAACAGTAGCCTTTGGCCAAAAAAAGGTTGTAAAATCAGCTGAAAAAAACCTACGAAAGGGTAATATTTCAGAAGCACTTACGGACATAGAAGCGGCAACACAAGATGCAGAAACTGGAGCTGATCCGGAAACGTTTTTAATCAAAGGTAAAATCCTTACTATTCAATTTGCAGCTGATTCCTCTAATACTGAGACTACAGTGGATAAGGGGAGAAATGCCCTTGATGCCTTCAGAAAATCACTGGACATGGACGGCAATGATTCTACCAGTAAGATTGGTAAAGAAATTTATAAAGAAGTAGTTGCTGGTCTTCCAGAGAATCTACAAGGAGAAGGTATATTCAAACTAAAAACTGCTTCCGTAAATAAAGCGATCAGTAGATATGAGACTGATGATAATGCATTGGCATCCAAGTTCTTTGCTATTGCGGCTGATATTGACCCTAAAGATACTTCTATTGTATTTAATGCTGGATATACTGCAAACATGGCGGAAGATTATGATGCAGCCAAGAAGTATTTGACCATGTTGCTTGATGTACCTGAATACAATAAACTAAACGCATATTACTTCCTTATCCAAATTGCTAACCAGCAAGAGGATGATCAAGAAGAAGCTTACCGTCTAGTAAAACAAGCACGTGAAGAATATCCTAACGATAAAGGGCTATCTGAATTTGAAATCCAGCTTTTGCTCCAGCTTGAGAAAATGGACGAGGCCATGGCTTCTATCAAAGAATCCCTTGACCAAGATCCAAACAATGCGCCTATCCGGTTGAGATACGGTTACCTAAAAGAGCAATCTGGTGATATGGATGGGGCACTGGAAGAATACCTGAAAACGGTGGAAATTGATCCTGACTTCTTCGAAGGTAACTATTATGCAGGAGCGGTTTACATTGATAAAGCAAGGGATATCATCAATGAAGTAAACAACCTTCCTGATGATGAGTGGGAAGCTAAATCTGAAGATATGCTTGCAGAGGCCGATAGCCTTTATGAAAATGCTATCCCTCTGTTTGAGAAAGCTGTAGAGCTCAAGCCTGACAACACTGAAATTTTGAGAATCCTGCATTCTATCCACACGCGTCTTAAAAATGAAGACAAAGCTGCAGAATACGATCAAAAACTGCAAGAACTGATCGGGCCTGATTGGATAGAAGGTGGAAATTAATACAGAAAGTTTCTCTTGAAAGAAAAGGCTGCCAATTTGCATTGACAGCCTTTTTTTTGTTCTATATGATTTCTTTGGGTAAGTTGAGCGGTAGCGGGCAATGGGGATCGAAGAAGCTGGTTGACAGATGGATTTGTCTGGCAAGTTCCTGATGCAGTCGATAATCATACATACTTTTCTTTCCCGTGGTCAGTACCCGCCCAGGGCGAGGCAGGCCTGCGGCACTATTAGGATACTGTATTCACTTTCTGTTACCAAGCTAATGCACCTAGCGGAGCATAACTGCTGACATTTCTGTCGGCTAAAACCGTGAGGCGGGAGTCCTGGCCAATACCGCTGGGCATCTAAGTTTGGTAAGATCAGGATGCCTCCAGGGGGGCGTAGGAACAAAACCATTTCCCTGCTCTTTCCGCACAAGTTGGACAATCCCGTGAATAATTTACCCACAGTATTCCATATAGAGCCATAATTTAACATTGGCGTCCCAGTAAAGATTTTGCTTTCGAAGGAAATTCGTCGAAATCCACCCCTAAATCCCCTAAAGGGGACTTTCTAAAGCTCCCCTTTAGGGGATGGGGGGCATTTTAGGGATTGGAATAAAAAACCTCAAATTTTTATTTAAAGACAGTTTTAGATCATATTTGAAATTTAGTCGGACGACAGTATAATTTAACATGTAATTGATCTAATATCGTGTTGATTGATTTATTTTTGGTGTGTCACTTATAAATTGAGCCAAATGAGATTGCTTTTATTCATCATCTTTTTGATCACAACCATTTTTCAGGGATTTGCCCAGGATCAATATGTAATGCTAATTTCATTGGATGGCTATCGCCACGATTATACCGAGCGTTTTCATCCTCCGCATATCGAAGCATTTATTTCCTCGGGCACTGCAGCGACTTCTATGATTCCTTCATTTCCCTCCAAAACCTTTCCAAACCATTATACTATTGCGACAGGTATGAAACCGGGTAATCATGGATTGGTGGATAATACTTTTTTTAGTTCACAGAAAAGTAAAACGTATCGTATTAGTGACCGTTCTGTGGTACAGGACGGAAGTTGGTATGGAGGAACTCCCATTTGGGTTCAAGCCGAGAAGCATGGAGTGAAATCTGCAAGCTACTTCTTTGTAGGCTCTGAAGCAGCCATTCAGGGAATTCGTCCCAGTTATTATTATGATTATAATGGTACCATACCCAACACTACACGAATTGACCAAGTGCTGGAGTGGCTACGGCTTCCGGATGAAGAGCGGCCCAGGATGATTACTTTATACTTTTCGGACATGGATGATACTGGGCATAAATATGGTCCTAATAATGATCTAAAACTTAAAGAGGCCCTATTCAAGTTAGATGAAGAACTGGGGATATTATTTGATGGAGTAAAAAAGTCAGGTCTTCCTGTTAACATCATTATAGTATCGGATCATGGGATGACCAATATTACACAGGATCGGTTGATAGACCTGGAAAAGCTGCTGGCTCCATTTCCCCTTGATTACTATAATGATGGGGCACTGGCACACCTTCACTTGAAAGATACAAAGGATATGGGGGAAATTAGGAGAGAATTACGAAAATTGGAAGATCATTTTTCGGTGGTCGATCCACTATCCAAAAATTATTACGGCAAGCATATCAATTATTCGGAAAGAGTAGGGGATTTACTGATTATTCCCGACCCAGGGTATTATTTAGTGGCTACTTCAGGATTCATAAAATATCAAAACAGGGCAGCCATGTTTGATACCGATACTTTTGGCGAGCATGGATTCCATCCTTCGCTAAAAGACATGCATGCCATTTTCTACGCCAATGGCCCCCGGGTCAAGTCCGGTCATGAAATAAAAGCTTTTGAAAACATTCATGTTTATCCGCTAATCTGTCGGTTGTTGGGGCTTCCGATTCCCAAAGATATTGATGGGCAGGTGAAAGTTTTAGAGCCTGTTTTATTGGAGGAGAAAATGGCCTCCCACCCGTACGAGCAGAAATAAAAATAATGCCAGGCAATAGAATCTAAATTAGATTCTATATGATTTACTATAGGTAAACGGAGCGCTAGCGGGCTATGGAGATCGAAGCATCGCGTGGACGGATGAATTTGGGTGCCCATGCTCCTGATGCAGTCGATAATGATATATGTTTTCCTTGCCCATGGTCAGTACCTACGGCACTGTTAGGATGCTGTATCCAATTTCTGTTACCAAGCTAATACACCTAACGGAGCATCCCTGCTGACACTTCTGTCGGCTAAAATAGTGAGAAGGGAGTCCTGGCCGATGCCTCTAGGCATTTAAGCCTGGTAAAATCAGGTTGCCTCCAGGGGCTTTGTGCCATAGGAACAAAACTATTCCCCTGATCTATCCGCACAAGTGGGACAGTCCCGTGGATAATTTATCCACAGTATTCCATATAGAACCATTAGATTCCCTATTGATTTCTGCAATTTCAGCTACCTTAATGTGTCCAATAACTTCTAGCTTGGCAGATGGATCTGTTGTACCTATGTCGGTATTTCCGTTATCCTTAATTACGTTTTTTCATTTTGGGCCGAAAATTCTCTTTTTGTATTGTTCCAATTAATGGTTTTAGTAAATTCCCCCTTTATATTAATAGGTTTATCAATCAAAGTCACTTTAAAAAAAAATTATATGCCCGATCCGCATTATTCTGTTATTAAGGGAACTGGCAAGTATGTTCCCTCAAAAGTGATTAAAAATAAGGATTTTCTAAATGCTCAATTTTATAATAAGGATGGTGGAAAGCTCACTAAATCCAATGAGGAGATTGTCAGGAAATTCCAAGAAATAACAGAAATAGCCGAAAGAAGATATATCGAGGATGATTATGTTACTTCTGATATGGCATTCTTTGCCGCAGAAGAAGCATTGAAATCAGCCTTATTGGATAAAGAAACATTGGACTACATCATTGTGGCGCATAATTTTGGTGATGTCCTTAAGGACAACCAAAAATCCGACATGGTTCCCAGTCTGGCTTCCCGAGTAAAATATAAGCTTCAAATCAAAAACCCTGATTGCGTCGCTTATGACCTGCCCTTTGGCTGTCCTGGTTTGGTGCAGGGGCTTATCCAAGGGGATTATTATATCAAATCCGGTGATGCCAAAAACATCCTAGTGATCGGTGCGGAAACGCTTAGCAGGATTTCTGATCCACATGATATAGATAGCATGATCTATTCCGATGGGGCAGGAGCCATTATCTTGCAGTCCCAGGAAAGTAACACCCCTGTCGGGATACTGACCCATAAAACCCGGACAGACACCCTGAATGAAGCCATGCTGTTACGAATGGACCTGTCTTATAATACAGATTACAAAGATGATACCTTGTTCATGAAAATGAATGGGCGTAAACTTTACGAATATGCCTTGAATACAGTTCCAGGTTTGGTCAAGGCCACCATTGATAAGGCAGGTTTGGACATTAGGGATATAAAAAAAGTCCTTATTCATCAGGCAAATGCCAAAATGGATGATGCCATTATCCACCGGGTCTTCAAACTTTATGACATGCAAGAAGACCCGAGAAAGATCATGCCGATTACCATCAGTAAACTGGGCAACAATTCTGTGGCAACAATACCGATTTTATTGGATATGCTGCTCCGTGGAGAGATAGAAAGACACAATATCAATTCGGGTGACCATGTGATCTTCGCTTCCGTTGGGGCCGGCATGAATGTCAATGCGATCTTATATCGGTTTCCTTGATCTGCCATTTATACCATACTGGATGCGATTTTGACACATTCGATATCGGAAAATTAATTACTGGCGTCCTGGAAAACGATCGTTAAATGGAAAAAAAGCAACTGTTTTCACCCCTAAATCCCCTTTAGGGGATGGGGCAAGGCGAACGCATTTTAAAAAAATCATTCCCTTTGGGGTTGCTAAATCTAGCCGTGTTTTCCTCGTCCAAGGATCGATCCTTGGACGAGGAATGGTTAAATACCATCTAATCCCTTGTTAATGAGTCCTATTATCAGAAAATCGCTTGTAGCCATTAAGGCTGAAAGCCCAGCTCAGTTCTTCCATCAAGTCAAACAATATGCACGGGAAGATTTTTAGCTGGCCTTACAGGCCGCAGGTAGTCCCATCATCACCTATTGGCCCAATGCGTTTCATTGGGCTGGATTAAACACCCCTTTCAGGGGAGTGATCCAAAAACAATTTGCCTGATCCTTTTCAGTAAGTTGATATATTCCTATAACCGCAGCAAGGGCTAATATGCACAACCAATGTTCAGCTGTCCAACCCTTGAGGATCGGCAATTAGGCCTATTATTCATAAATCCATTAATTTTGCTCATGCTTGGTAAATGCGTTTGCCCTGTGTTGAAGGTCATTTTAGGGATTGGAATAAAAATCCTCAAATTTCTATTTAAAGACAGTTTTTGATCATATTTGAAATTTGGTCGAACGCCAGTAAAAATTAATAAGGAAAATAGTGCCGCTATCCTCTATTTCCTGCCTCCAGGTAGATTATAAGTTGGAATGACTGTTCAATCCAAATAAAATTCACCAATAGCTTTTAAAATTCCGCTATCATTCTACCTTTGCAAGTACGTACAAGACTTTAGGGGTGTTCCGATGATCCATCGGGACTGAGACATACCCTCTGAACCTGATCCCGGTAATGCGGGCGAAGGGAAAAGTGAAGCGTCCTTCCGAGCGATTATCTTCATTCCTGAAGTTTTTTTATTTATTCACAAAAATTAAGTTCTTATGAATTTTCTCCTTAACGATGAGCCCTTTGAGCTTACAGACGGGGATTTGTCATTGTCAGGAATGCTCCATAAAAAGGAAATCCACCCGACTCGTGGCATGGCCTTGGCCGTCAATGATCAGGTAATCCCCAAATCTGAATGGGATCATTACAAACTCTCCGAAAACGATCAAATCCTCATCATAAAAGCTACACAAGGCGGGTGAGGGGAAATACGAAGATAGACGTTATCAGCTGTCAGTCCCTATAAACCTCAGTTCAATTTAAAAATCATCACTACGAGCCTGTCTACAGCCAGAGGCAGGCCTGTCTACAGCCAAAGGCAGGCCTGTCTGGAGCCAAAGGCAGGCCTGTCTGCGCCAGGCAGGCTTGCAATGACGGTTTAATACTGCTTTCATAGTCGAACTAAGGTCTATAGTTATTGAGCTGTTTCGGATTTGCAATCCAGAACTTGTGATAAGGTGGATTGTAAATTCACGTTGTTTCGGTGACGCCAAATTTTGACCATCCTACGCTATTTGCTCGCTGGTCGAGATCGTAATCCCCCAAGTCCGCTTGATGTGGATATCAGTGTCCAGGACAGCCCGACTTCGGGAATTGGGCTGATGGTCACTGGTAGGGTAGCGAATGAAGTCGAAAGTACCGGCACCTAAGCACAGTTGAAGGGAAATCTTTCCACGTTATAATTTTCAAATCTTCCAATCCTCATCTAACCTTCCAACATTTAAACTTTACACAACCTCAAAACAGCAAGATGAAAACACTCAGTCAAGAAAACATTAAGTCTTACATTACCACGGATCCTTTTCCCAATTCCAAAAAAGTTTACGTGAAAGGCAAACTACACCCCATCAAGGTAGCCATGCGGGAAATAGCGCTGCACGATACCGTTTCACACCTTGACCGTCATGAGACGGTAGAGAAAAATCCACCAGTGACCGTTTACGATACCAGTGGTCCCTATACTGACCCTTCATTGGAAATAGATGTTAAAAAAGGACTTCCCCGACTTCGGGAAGAGTGGATCACCAATACCGGAGATGTGGAGTTACTTGATCAGCTCACTTCGGCATATGGTCAGCGCAGGTTGGCCAATCCGGCATTGGATAAGTTACGTTTTGACTTGGTGAAGATGCCTTACCGTGCCAAATCTGAAAAGAATGTCAGCCAAATGCACTATGCCAAAATGGGTATCATCACTCCAGAAATGGAATACATTGCTATCCGGGAAAACCAGCGTATAGATGAGCTTCAAGAGCTGCCCAAGCAGCATCCGGGCCAAAACTATGGTGCCAATACACCAAAAGGCATGATCACACCGGAGTTTGTCCGTGATGAAGTGGCCCAGGGCAGGGCAGTAATCCCTGCCAATATCAACCACCCCGAAGCAGAGCCCATGATCATTGGCCGTAACTTTTTGGTCAAGATCAATGCCAATATTGGGAATTCGGCCATTGGCTCCAGTATAGAGGAGGAGGTAGAAAAAGCGGTGTGGGCATGTCGTTGGGGAGCGGATACGATCATGGACCTTTCCACAGGCAAAAACATCCATGAAACCCGGGAATGGATCCTGCGTAACAGCCCTGTTCCGATAGGGACGGTGCCTATTTACCAGGCCTTGGAAAAAGTAAACGGCAAGGCAGAAGACCTTACCTGGGAATTGTTCAGGGACACCTTGATCGAGCAGGCAGAGCAAGGAGTGGATTATTTCACTATTCACGCGGGCGTATTGCTCCGGTACGTTCCCATGACTGCCAAGAGGGTAACGGGCATCGTTTCCAGGGGTGGTTCTATTATGGCCAAATGGTGTCTTGCCCATCATAAGGAGAATTTTCTGTATACCCATTTCGAGGAAATCTGCGAGATCATGAAAGCTTATAATGTGACCTTTTCATTGGGAGATGGCCTCCGTCCCGGATCCATCGCCGATGCCAATGATGCGGCCCAGTTTGCGGAGCTGGAAACCTTGGGTGAGCTTACCCAGATCGCATGGAAGCA
This sequence comes from Echinicola soli, assembly GCF_006575665.1. Taxonomy (NCBI): domain Bacteria; kingdom Pseudomonadati; phylum Bacteroidota; class Cytophagia; order Cytophagales; family Cyclobacteriaceae; genus Echinicola; species Echinicola soli. The sequence goes on along the minus strand of NZ_CP041253.1, from coordinate 3,976,918 downwards.
TAATGTGCAGACCATTATCGAAGGTCCAGGCCATATTCCGATGCACATGATCAAGGAAAACATGGACAAGCAATTGGTAGAATGTGGAGAAGCACCTTTTTATACATTGGGGCCATTGACTACTGATATAGCTCCAGGCTACGATCATATTACCTCTGGAATAGGAGCTGCTATGATCGGCTGGTACGGCTGTGCGATGCTTTGTTATGTGACACCAAAAGAGCATTTAGGTTTACCGGAGAAAAAGGACGTTAAAGATGGTGTCATCACCTATAAGATCGCTGCGCATGCAGCAGACTTGGCCAAAGGCCATCCCGGTGCCCAATATCGAGACGATGCACTTAGCAAGGCCCGCTTCGAATTCCGCTGGGAAGACCAGTTTAACCTTTCCTTGGATCCAGACACCGCCAGGTCTTTCCATGATGAAACACTTCCTGCGGATGGCGCCAAAATAGCCCACTTCTGCAGCATGTGCGGTCCTAACTTCTGTAGCATGAAAATCACACAGGATGTGCGGGACTATGCCGACAAAAATGGCCTAAATGACCAAGAAGCCATCGAAGCAGGTATGCAGAAAAAGGCGGAGGAGTTTTCCGAAAATGGTGGTGAAATCTACCTTAACCAATAATGAAGCTGATTTTAATCAGTTCTCCCAATAAAGAAAAAGAGGAAATCCAAACCATGGTCCGGCTCTTGGACCATGGCCTTTATCGCCTGCACATCCGAAAGCCAAGTTGGTCAAAAGCCCAAATGGAAGAATTAATCGAACAAGTGCCTACTGTCTATTATTCTAAAATTTCATTTCATGAGCACCATGAGTTGGTTCATCAATATGGGGTGGGAGGAACGCATTTTAAAAGTGACCAGCTCATTTGTCCAGGGTCGGTCGTGACCAGTAAGTCCTTTCACAAACTGGAAGATTTGCAAGAATCCCCAAATGCAGCACTGGATTATTCATTTATAAGCCCGGTTTTTGATAGCATCTCAAAACCCGGTTACCGACAAGCCTTTACTACCCATAAACTCAGCGAATGGACTGCAGCTTATAAAGGAGATTTACCTTTCCAATTATTTGCCCTCGGCGGGATTACTCCTGAACATTTACCTTATCTAGACTCGATTGGATTTGACGGGGCAGCTATAATGGGAGGTATTTGGAACGGGGAAAATACTGAAATACGACTAAAGCGGTTCTTGAACTATAAAAATACAGCCCTAAAATGAGCACGATCAGTTTTTTACATTATATCACACCCAATCTAGACCATCCAAAAGACTATCTGGACACCATACAGACGTATGGTGAGGCGGGTGGAAAATGGGTTCAGCTGAGAATGAAAGCATTTCCAAAATCGGTTATCCTAAGAACAGCATATAGGGCCAAAGAAATTTGCGATGTATTTGGGTGTTCTTTGATCATCAATGATCATCCTGAGATCGCCCATAAGTCAGGTGCTTATGGCGTACATGTGGGCAAAAATGATAAATCAGTTGAGGATATCAGGGAGCGATATGGTAACCGAATGGTCATTGGCGCGACTGCCAATACGCTGGAAGACATCCTGGCCGCTGCCAATACTGCTGACTATATCGGTCTGGGACCATTTCGTTTTACCAGTACCAAAAAAGATTTAAGTAAAATACTTGGAATAACTGGTTATCAAGTTATTATGGATAAAGTGAAGACGATGTTTCCTGATCTCCCCATCATTGCCATAGGAGGAATAATCAGTGAAGACCTCGCTTCTCTAAAAGCGATCGGTTTGGATGGAGTGGCCGTCAGCGGTTTGCTTCACCAAAGCGAGACGCCACAAGAATTAATCAAAGAAATTAAAAATACATTCGACTATGTTGACCATTGCCAATAAAACATTTACATCCAGGCTCTTTACAGGAACTGGAAAATTCCCTACTTACCAATCCATGCAGGATTCGCTCGAGGCTTCGGGATCCGAACTAGTGACAGTGGCACTGAGAAGAGTAAATGTCAAGGACAAAGATGATGATATGTTGGCTCACTTATCCCATCCCAGAATTAACTTGCTTCCGAATACTTCGGGTGTACGAACAGCTAAAGAAGCCGTTTTTGCGGCTCAACTGGCCAGAGAGGCATTGGAAACCCAATGGGTGAAGCTGGAAATACATCCGGATCCCAAATATTTATTGCCCGACCCTATAGAGACACTAAAAGCTACGGAAGAATTGGTGAAGGAAGGCTTTGTGGTATTGCCCTATGTCCATGCAGACCCGGTGCTATGTAAAAGGCTTGAGGAAGCAGGGGCAGCTGCAGTGATGCCGCTAGGTTCTCCCATTGGCAGCAATAATGGCCTCAAAACCCTTGATTTCCTCAAAATAATTATTGAACAAAGTAACGTTCCGGTGGTCATAGATGCGGGGCTGGGCGTTCCATCCCATGCTGCCCAAGCCATGGAAATAGGGGCTGACGCGGTTTTGGTCAATACGGCCATTGCCGTAGCCCAAAATCCCGTAGAAATGGCAAAAGCTTTTAAGATGGCTGTTGAAGCAGGTAGAATGGCCTATGCGTGTGGTAAAGGAGCTATCAGTACCCAAGCAAATCCAAGTAGTCCATTAACAGAATTCTTATCCTATGAGTGAATTTAAAGACCTTCTATCTCAATATCCACCAGAAAAAGTACATCAAGCTTTAACCAATGTTACTGCTACAAGAGTAGAGCAAACCTTGGCCAAAAAAGAAAGGGACCTGGAAGACTTCTTGGTCATGATTTCTCCAGCAGCAGCTCCCTATCTAGAGGTGATGGCGCAAAAGAGCCGTCAATTGACACTGCAACGGTTTGGTAACAATATGCAACTTTTTGCCCCACTGTACCTTTCCAATGAATGCCAAAATATCTGCACCTATTGCGGGTTCAGTCTGGACAATAAAATCCCACGTAAAACCCTTTCTGACAAAGAAATCATGAAGGAAGTGGAAGTGCTTAAGGGAATGGGTTTTGAACATATTCTCCTAGTAACCGGTGAGGCAAACAGAACGGTGGGGGTGGACTATCTAGCGCATGCCATTCAGCTCATCAAGCCTCATTTTGCCAATGTCAGTATGGAAGTACAGCCGCTTGACCAGGATGAATACGAGCGGCTGATCAGCAGTGGCCTTCACAGTGTATTGGTTTACCAGGAGACCTATTACCGCGAAACCTACAAAATCCACCATCCAAAAGGCAAAAAGTCTAACTTTGACTATCGGCTCGAAACGCCCGACCGACTAGGAAGAGCGGGTATACACAAGATTGGCATTGGTTCGCTGATCGGTCTGGAAGACTGGCGGGTAGACAGTTTTTACACCGCCATGCACTTGCGCTATTTAGAGAAGAAATATTGGCAGACAAAATATGCCATCTCTTTTCCCCGACTGAGGCCATTTTCGGGCGGTCAAGAACCCAAGGTAGCCATGAGTGACAGGGAATTGGTACAGCTTATCTGCGCATATCGCCTTATGGATCCTGATGTAGAGTTGTCATTATCCACGCGTGAAACAGAGCACTTCAGAAACCATGTGATCAAGCTGGGCATTACGTCCATGAGCGCGGGCTCCAAAACCAATCCAGGAGGATATGCCGCAGGCAAGGAGTCCTTGGAGCAATTCGAGATTTCAGACGAACGGAGTCCCAGGAAAGTAGCGGATTTATTGGAAAGGAATGGTTATCAACCGGTTTGGAAGGACTGGGATCCTATTTTACAAGGTACTTTTGGGTAAATAAACGCTATCTTGGCAGATGTTTTGCATCTATTTGGACATCGGTCAAAATGACCAACATTCATTTGTTAACCCAAAATTCTAATGTTATGTCTATAGTGAAGATTATTGAAGTTATTGCCAGTTCTGAAAAAAGCTTTGATGATGCCGTCAAAAATGCCGTCACTGAAGCTTCCAAAACGGTAAAAAACATTAAGTCCGTTTATGTAGAAAACATGAAAGCCAATGTGGAAAACAACCAAATCGTTTCTTATGGGATAAATGCAAAGGTCTCCTTTGAAGTGAATTGATCTTCGGAACTTTTGTTTTCCAATTACCCTTTGAAAAGGTATATTTATGGTACCTTTTCAAAGGGGTTACTTTCATCAATAATTTTCAAAATCAAGCAAACGTATGAAATCACTAACTTTTAGTAATGGGGATAAAATGCCCATTTTAGGTCTGGGCACTTGGCAATCAAAGCCAGGAGAGGTTTATGAAGCAGTTTTAAAAGCCATCGAAGTGGGCTACCGTCACTTTGATTGTGCATATATCTATAAAAACGAAAAAGAAATAGGGGATGCATTTGCTAAGGCATTTGCAGATAAAACTATCAAAAGAAGTGATATTTGGGTTACGTCTAAGCTTTGGAATGACAGTCATAAACCCGAACACGTCCTTCCTGCTTTAGAAAACACGCTAAAGGACCTTCAGCTCGACTATCTGGATCTCTATTTGGTACATTGGCCATTGGCCCTGAAGTATGGGGTGGACTTCCCTGAATCCAATGCGGATTTTGAATCCTTGGAGAGCATTCCGTTATCCACCACCTGGACGGCCATGGAAGGACTTTTGGAAACTGGAAAAGTAAAACATATCGGTGTTTCCAATTTTAAAATCAATAAGCTTAAGGAAGTTCTCTCCAAAGCAAAGGTAAAGCCTGAAGTCAACCAAGTCGAAATGCATCCATTTTTACCCCAGCAGGGATTGGTAGATTTCTGCAAAAATGAGGACATACATCTTACTGCTTATGCGCCACTTGGTGCTGCATATAGAACTCAGGGGCAAGGTGGGGTAGACCTTCCCATCCTTTTAGAAAACGAACATGTAAAAGATATAGCCAATAAGCTAAATGCCAGTACCGCTCAAGTAGTGCTGGCCTGGAATCTTCAACGGGATATAGCTGTGATTCCCAAGTCAGTAACCCCTTCTAGGATTGAGGAAAACTTTAAGTCAAATCTATTAACCTTGAGTCAAGAGGAAATGGATCAACTCAACCAACTTGAAGGCCCTTACCGCTTTACCGACGGTAAATTATGGACAGCGCATAACAGTCCTTACGAATTTTCTGATTTCTGGGAAGAATATTCCTAATCAAAAAAGGGGAAATCGTTTTTAGCATAACTGTTGTAAATCACCATTTCTAGCTAACAGTCACCGTGCTCCACCAAGGCGGACAAGCGAAAGAGGAGTCGCTTTCCAAACTAGCATGATGTAAGCGATTCCTTCCCGATGTATCGGGATCGGAATAGCCTGCCCCGGTGGATATCGGGGACAAATCGTCCTGAAAAAGATTTCTTTATCTTAACGAACAGAACATCTTAAACAATTCCCTAATCTTCCCTCAGGAATATTACTTGATCTAACAAAAGCGGATTAAACGAGAGTTTCTCACGGTAATCACAAAATGACACTTTTCAAATTAGTGTACATTGGTGAAATTCCGTGAGAAACTTCTTAGTGCTTGACTAGATGGAATATTTTACCCTAATTTGGCATCCATGGTTATCTCCGTGCTGAAGAGGGCGGAAACAGGACAGTTTTCTTTAGCGTCTTTAGCAGCTTTTTGGAAATCGTCGTCACTGATATCTGGAACTTTGGCGCTAAGATCCAAATGCACATTGGTGATCTTGCCATCCTGCATGGTTACTTTTGCGGTAGTATCGATGTTATCAGCAGTAAAGCCCATTTCATTGAGCACAAAACTCAGCTTCATCGAGAAACACCCTGCATGGGCAGCACCCAGCAGTTCTTCAGGATTGGTACCTTTTCCCTCTTCAAAACGTGATTTGAAAGAATATGGCGTATTATCCAAAACCGTGGTTTCGGTGCTGACAGTGCCTTTGCCTTCTTTTCCACTGCCTTTCCAGTTAGCTGATCCTTTTCTTGAAAATTTCATATTATTAGTGATTTTATGGTTAAAAACTATACTTATTATCGAAGCAATCTTCTTACCAAGATACTTAAATCTAAGCATGAATAATTACCCTTGCCCAAATTAAATCCAAGTAATCAAATTATGGCCTGGTATTTTTAACCTTTCCTGCTATACCGTAACTTTGTAGTATGACGAAGCAGGATATCAGTAATAGGGAAGATGTGGAAAAACTGGTGCATACATTTTATGGACAAGTACGCCAACACCCGGATTTAGGGCCAATTTTTAATGGAATAGTGACCAATTGGCCGGAACACCTGGAAAGATTATCGGATTTTTGGGAAATGATCCTGCTGCAATCAGGGCCTGGTAAGAATAAATTCAATCCACTGAAAGCACACAAAGAGGTAGATCAGAAAACAGGACAGGGACTCAGCCAAGTACACTTTGGAAACTGGCTGGAGTTGTGGTTTACCACTTTGGACATGTTGTTTGAAGGAAGAGTAGCCGACCATGCCAAAGAACACGCCCGAAATATGGCCAGTATTTTGTTTTTGAGGATTTACGAGGCAAGGGATCGTTAGCTAAAATATGAGTTGACCACAGATGAAGAGGATAAACACAGGTATCTTGGTCTATTCTGCATATATCCGTCTTCATTAGTATTGTAATTTAAATGCGGGTTTAATCATTTAATTTCATGGTGGATAGCTTCTTTTTGATGCGGGGGATTTGTTTTCGCTGTAATACGACGGTGGTAAAGAAAAATACACCTGCCACTGAAGCCATGGCTCCGGCGATTGAACTGTTAAGGAAATAGGCTAAGTAATACCCCAAAAACGAGATAATAATGCCCAGTAATACGGTCAATCGGATCAGTTTATAAAGATTCTTTGTCCAGAGATAAGCAGTGGCGGGAGGCACTACCATCAGCGCTACCACTAGAATAGCTCCCACTGCTTCAAAGGAACTCACTGTGGTATAGGACACCATGCCCATCAAGCCATAATTTACCAAAACAGTATTTAAGCCAATGGTGGCGGCAAATTCTTTATCAAAAGTGCTTATCTTTAACTCCTTGAAAAACAGGGTGATAAACCCAATTACCAGAGCCATGTTTATTAGGGAAAGATAGGTTACCCTGGGCCCCATAATCTTACCGGCACCCGTGATCCACAAGTCAATGGGCACATATGCAATTTCACCGTACAGCACACAGTCCTGGTCAAGGTCAATTTCGTTTGCCAAAAAAGTAATCATGATGATTCCGATCGCAAAAAGTGAAGTGAACGTAATGCCAATGGAAGCATCGGATTGTAGTTTTACTTTATTGCTCAGGTATTCAATAAATACGGTGGCAAGGATTCCCACTAACCCAGCACCGATGACCATGGTCAATCCATGGCGGCTTCCGGATACCAGAAAGGCGATGACAATTCCCGGTAGTACCGCATGAGAAATGGCGTCTCCTGTCATGGCCATTTTGCGGAGCATAAGAAAAACCCCCAATAGTCCGCATGAAATGGCGATCATTGATCCAGTGGTGATGATCAGAAATGCATTAGGGTCAAAATTCATGATTTATCTTTATCTCGTGGTATAATGGACTGATGGGGATCTTCTTGTGGAAAATTCAGGTTTTTGTCCAACTGTCTTTCCAGTTCAGGGGTAATAATATGTTCCAGCTTTTCGGCACTGTCGTGCACATGGTCCGGTGCTATGTTCATGTATTCAGTCATGTATAATTCCCACAGCCTGTGGAGCCTTACGATCCTCCCAGCCTCTTTAATTCCTTTTTTGGTCAACGATATAACTAGCTGTTTTTCATAAATATAACCTTCTTTTCCTAACTTGTTTATGGCATATTGTGTCCGAAAGCTTTTACCGGGAAAATTCGCATAGACCTCACTAGATGAAAGTCCTTCATGGCCTTGTTCATTTGCGGAAAATAATGCTTTCAGAATATGGTCCCGATGAATTTTTCGCTGATAGTTTCTTTTGGAGATCCATTTGGTGAGGATTCCTTTTTTCGTAGAAAAGAAAAAAGATAGAAAGGCAATTAGCGACAACACAATCACTACCCATGGTCCCGTAGGCATATGAGGCAGTACAAATGAAATATAGGCACCTACAATTCCAGAGACCACCGAAAAGATGACCGCGATCAGCAGCATTAGGCTTAGGCGGTTGGTCCAGAATTTAGCGGCCGCTGCAGGTGTGATCAACAACGCAGCCATTAGCACCACACCAATGGCCTGAATGCCTGTTACCACTGCCAGGACCATTAATGAATTAAACAAGAATTCAAGTCGTTTGACTGGAAGTCCAACACTTTCTGCAAAAGAGCGGTTGAAAACCATGAGTTGGAATTCCTTGTAGAAAACCAAGATCACTATGATAATGGCCAAGGCCAAAAAGCCATAGACCCAAAGGTCCTGGCCTACAATGGAAATGGCATTACCAAAAATAAAATGGTCCAATCCTGAAAGGGAGGCATTACCGGTTTGTTGCAGCTGGGTCATCATCACGATCCCTACACCAAAGAAAATTGACAAAACCGAAGCGATGACAGTGTCTTCTTTCAGTTTGGTGTAATTAGCTACCCAAGTGATGGTATAAGTGGACAAAGCGCCCGTAACAAACGCTCCTGATACGATCCAATAGGGATTCTTGTTGCCAGAAATCATAAAGGCCAAACAGACCCCGGGTAGTACCGCATGGGAAATGGCATCGCCAACCAATGCCTTTTTGTCCAGAAATGTAAATGTTCCCACCATGGCAGCACTAATGGACAGCAAAACAATGCCTGTGACGACCATTAAGACGTTAGGGTCCTGAAAGGAAAAGAAGTAAATAAATTCTTCCATATCAGCTCTTTAATGGGTTAAAATCACTTTTCTTGATCACTTCGCCAATATCTGTCAGTGTGGATAACTTACCGCCGTAGGTTTTGGTCAATAGTTCTTCGGTCAGTACTTCCTTGGTCGGACCAGAAGCCACCAAGTGCATATTGAGCATGATCAACCAGTCGAAATAGCTTCCAGCTGAATAAATATCATGGTGGACCACAATCACCGTTTTTCCACTGGCGGTCATTTCTCTGAACAGCTCCACCAAGGCTTTTTCGGTGCTCATGTCCACACCGGCAAAGGGCTCGTCCATAAAATAGATGTCTGCCTGCTGGGCCAAGGCTCGGGCGATAAACACCCGTTGCTGTTGGCCACCGGAAAGCTCACTGATCTGTCTTTTGGCAAAGGCTTTCATGTTTACTTTTTCCAGGCACTCCATAGCCAATTCCTTTTCCTTTTTGCCAGGCCTTTTGAACAGCCCCAAATGATGATAGGTGCCCATCATGACGATGTCCAGTGCAGATGCAGGAAAGTCCCAGTCCACAGACTCACGCTGAGGAACATAGCTTACCCTATTTCTGACTTGGTTTAACTCCTGGTCAAACAGTCTGGAATAGCCGCTATTCGCCTCTACCAAGCCCATAATGGCCTTAATGAGGGTGGATTTCCCTGCACCATTTGGTCCTAAAATACCAATTAATGATCCCGATGGCAGGGTAAGGTCTATATTCCAAAGCACCGGATTTTGTCCATAGCTGACCATTAGGTCATGGACCTCAACTACCGGGTTCTCTATTTGTTGTATCATGCTGTTTCAGGTTACTTACAATCTCATCCACGTTGGTTTTTACCATGCCCACATAAGTCCCTGCGGAGCCTTTGGGGTCTCCCAAGCTATCAGTGTATAGTGGGCCTGCAAGTGTTACTTGATGCCCTCTTCGCCTACACCCTTCGATTACCGCTTTAATGGCTCGTGGTGAAATGGATTGTTCTATAAATATGGCTTTAATGTCTTTTTCTATAATAAAGCTGACCAAACTGGATACGTCATTCAGTCCTGGTTCACTAAGCGTAGACAGTCCTTGGAGTCCTTTTACCTCTATCTGGTAGGCTTTGCCAAAGTAAGAAAAGGCGTCATGGGCAGTGATTAGTACTTGTCCTTGGTTGGTGATTGATTTGACCTTTTGGGCGGTATACTGGTCAAGCTCATTGAGTTGCGCATTAAGCTTTTCCCAGTTGGCATTGACATAAGGTTCCCATTCAGGCTTCCTTTCGATGATTTCATCTTTGAGATTGCGCATGGCGATGCTCCAAAGATGCACATCAAACCAAATGTGAGGATCTACCGTATTGGCATAATCCGGACTTGCGATCAATAGAGTAGGGGGGAGTGTAGCTCCCACATCTACCACTGGATGAGTGCGTGAAAATTTATGGAGGACTTGTACCATTTTGCCCTCTAAGTGCAAGCCATGGTAAACGACCAAGTCTGCTTCGAAGAGTAAGTCCAAGTCACGTTGGGAAGCCTTGTAAAGGTGAGGATCCACGCCTACGGCCATGATCGGGGTCACCACAGCACTGTCACCTACCAATGCCCTGACACCATCGGCCATGATATTGGTGGTGGCGGTAATGTGAAACTTATTCTTGTCCTCGTCATTTTCAAATTTACAGGCAGTCAGAAATGCGAGGCCTACTAAAAGCCAAATCCGCGTCTTCATGAAGTATGAATGATTAAGATGTTTGCAGCTACGTCTTTTGACATAAACAATGTCTTTTTATTGTCGACTAATATTTCCAATGAACCGTCAAATTCCACTTTATCGAGGATCTTTATCCGGGCACCGATGTAAGCTCCCACTTTATCCAAATACCGAAGAAAGGCAGCACTGCTATCCTTTACTGCTACGATCTGTCCTCCATCATTAATATTGAGTTCATTCAGTGGTATTCTCGGGCGGGCTTTTACATCACCGTATTCGTCAGGAATAGGATCACCATGAGGATCATATTTGGGATTGCCCAAGAAATCATCCAAGCGTTGGATAAGCAAGTTGGATTTTATGTGCTCTAATTCCTCGGCTACCTCGTGTACTTCATCCCAACTGAACATCAGTTTTTCCACTAGAAAAACCTCCCAAAGACGGTGCTTCCGTATGATCTGTAGGGCTGATTTTTTACCCTCTTCAGTGATGGTCACACCATAATATTTCCGGTAGTTGATCACTGCTTTTTCGGACAACCTCCTAAGCATGTCACTCACCGAGGCCGGCTTCGTTTTCATCTCCTTAGAGAGGTCATTGGTGGATACATTATGCTGGCCACCATCCGATAGGTGGTAGATAGCCTTAAGGTAATTCTCTTCTGCGTAGGTCAATGATGGCATTTCTTTTCTCTAATGTTATTGACACAAATATACAAACTTTAGGTAATACTAAAAAAATATTTCAATATAAACTAAAACAGCTGTGGATAACTGATCTTGATATGTGATTACGGTTTTAGTGTAGACTAAAAATAAGTTACGTTTATATCTTAAAATTACTATATATCACTGTTATATAAGCATTTGTATAGTTATCCACACGGTTGAAAAATTCTTGTTAGGGCAGTTGGTCAGCGTTTCCAAAACCAGTCCTTCAGTTTACACATTCCAAAAATGTGGATAACTACTGTCCATAAAATTGATATGGATAGGGTGGCTGTTATGTTATAATATGGCTTTGGTGTTTGTCGGAATGGACCGGTTCGGCAGGAATCTCTGCTAACGTTGAGTGGTTTTATGCTATGCATGCTGCAATTGTCATTCATCTCCATCAAGACAGACAGGCGAAGTCGTGATCTCTAAAACCTGCGTAATGGTAAGAAAGATTGCTTCCGATGTATCCGGACAGGCTGTTCCTCGGAATGACAGGCGTCCTGTTATGCTGATGCAATGAAGGGCCTTTACCTGATGCGTTATCGGAAAGATATTCCTCGTGACCTCGGAATAGCCTGCCCCGATGGATATCGGGGACAAATCGTTTTAAAAAAAAGGCTTTATCTAAACGAACTGAGCATCTAAAAACGATTTCTCTGCACACTATCGAAGGAGTGGTTTAATTCGATCTACTCTTAATTTAAACCTGCCAGGTATGGGCAATAGAAAAATGGCCAAAATAGGGGTGTCTGTATTAAAACGTGAAATTCAGCCAATCAATTCCAGGAAGAAATTTCTTTTCAAGGCTGCTTGGGGCTATTTGTACTGAGTTGATTATGGTTTTATCAAGTTTTCCACAAGCTGAAGGAGCTTAGGTTTTTCACTTTCCCATGTGACTTCTTCATCAACAGGCTGTGTAAATTGCTGTTGGGCGATCATGGATCGGAGCCGATTGAGGTTTGGGTGTGAATAGTCCAATGCAGTGCCCGCAGGATGTGATGATATCAATGCCGTCCACAACGGATTTTCGGGAATGATCATGGGGATTTTTATGGCCAGGGCTTCATAGATTTTGGTAGGAATCTTGGACCAAATACTGGGGATGGAGTGATAAGGTAGGAGCAGAACATCGGCTTTGTCCATTGCTGAAAAAATGGCTTGTTGGCGGAGAGGGCGATCACTGACCTGGAGGTAGATATCAGGTGAACTGGCGGATAACTCCCTGATCCTTGACCTGAAGTCAGCCATCGGGGCATAACCCACGATGTGCAGTTGTGCATGGGGGAAATAGGGTTTTATACTCTTGAACCATTGGATGCCTTCTTCGATGCCATAGACTTTTGTGAGGGTTCCTGTCAGGATAAATTTAATAGCTGTTGTTGGAAGATAAAAAGCTGGTTTGTTATTCACATTTCCATGATGCTTATTTTCCAAAACCGTATAATTTTTGATACTGGGAAATTCCTGCTGAAAACATTTCTCAGCCATGAAATAATGGTTGACGAAGGACTTGCCGATTTTTTCCACAATCTGTACATAAGCCGCCGCTGGGTACTTGAGCCATTTGTTTAATGTCCGGTTAAAGAGAATGTTTTTTACATAATTTTCCTGCAGATCATAGACTAGTTTATATCCTATAAAGGGTTTTAGGATCAGTGCAGGTAAAAGGAGTTCATAGGTGGTAATGATAACTAACTCTGGTCGAATGTGGAGTAGCTGGGAAAGAAATCGAAAAGGCACTAAAAGTCGTTTAGGATGCAACCTGTCCCTTCCGAAGATTGACATAAATTCAATATTTTCCAGTTTTGGCGGATTTTTTTCTAAAAATCCTATGATGTTAATGTGGTATTTATTTGTTTCACGCAGTGAAATTGCCAGCTTGTAAAAAGCCCTGCTATCGGTAAGTGGCTTTAATACTGAAGCAATGACAATTTTGGTTTTTTTCATGTAAAACTTGGTGTGCTTAACTAGAGCGAATCTAATATAAATTTATGGAATTAAAGACTATCATCGAAAACGCCTGGGAAAACCGGGAATTGTTAAAGGAAAAGGATGTTGAAATCGCCATCAAGACGGTCATTGAAGACTTGGACAAAGGTAAAATCCGAGTTGCAGAGCCATTGGAAAACGGCGAATGGCAGGTAAATGACTGGGTAAAGAAGGCTGTAATCCTTTATTTCCCGATCCAAAAAATGCGTACCATAGAAGTGGGACCATTTGAATTTCATGACAAAATGGCCCTTAAATCCGATTATGCTAAGCAAGGCGTACGGGTAGTTCCTCATGCGGTGGCCCGTTATGGCGCGTTTCTTGCAAAAGGTGTGGTGATGATGCCTTCTTATGTGAACATCGGCGCTTATGTCGACGGTGGCACGATGGTAGATACATGGGCAACAGTCGGCTCTTGTGCCCAGATTGGCAAAGATGTACACCTCAGTGGTGGTGTGGGAATTGGAGGTGTATTAGAGCCTATCCAAGCAGCACCTGTGATCATTGAGGATGGCGCCTTCGTTGGATCCAGAGCCATTATCGTGGAAGGTGTCCGTGTAGGCAAAGAAGCCGTTATCGGTGCCGGGGTGACGTTGACAGCCAGCTCCAAGATCATCGATGTGACGGGTGACGAACCGAAAGAATACAGAGGTTTTGTACCTCCAAGATCCGTAGTGATACCAGGGTCTATCACCAAGCAATTTGCTGCTGGGGAATATCAAGTACCATGTGCCTTGATCATTGGCCAGCGCAAGGAGTCGACAGACCGCAAAACCTCACTAAATGAGGCACTGCGTGAAAACAATGTAGCTGTCTAGCTTGCCAGGATCCACTTGAGTAAGGTAGGTATCATCAGAAAGGCCCACGACCAAACATAGTGGATAAAGAGGAAAATACAAACAAAGAAATATGTTTAAGAAATCAATTTTGGGGCTGTGCATTTGTACAGCCCTTTTTTCGGGATGCAGTAATAAGGGGGATTCCAAAGGTGACACTTTATTCAAGCAAGGCAACTATAAAGAGGCCATTGCAGTGTATTCAGATAAGCTGGCAACCAAGCCCAAAGATGTGGAAGCACTGTACAGTAGGGGGCGGGCTTATGAAGAGTTAGGAGACTTGGAAAGTGCCAAAAAGGACTTTGAAGCTGGCTATAAACAGGATGAAAAAAATGTGAAGCTTTTGCTTGCCCTGTCAAACGTGTATCAGAAACAAGGCAATTTTGACCGCTCTCTGCTCTATGCGGAGTATGCTACATCAGTGGCAGGGGCACCGGCCATGGCGTATTTTCTTAAAGCCAGAGCGCTACAGCAGATCGGCAATACGGAAGAAGCCATGAAGGAATATACGGCAGCGATCGAAATAGATGATCAGTTTGGCCAGGCTTATTATTACCGCGGTGTGCTAAAATATGCCACCAAAAAGCAGCGTGGAGCCTGCGACGATTTCAAAAAAGCATCAGGATTGGGCTATAAAGCAGCTGATACTGCTCTAGAAAAGTATTGTGAATGATATGGGCAGGAAAGGCTTGTGAAGAGCGGAAGACAGGAGGAGGAAAGTACGCTCTTCCGCCTGTTTAAGGACTATATAAGGCTGGATGTCAGGTATCCTGCTTTTCAATTTTTCCAAGACTCTTTTTGCCAGATGATTTCTGCTTTTCGAATTTATTGCCTTTGCCTTTTCTTGTTACTTAACTAATTTTCCAGGAAAATTAAAAACCCTCTCACACAGCTATGTTTGATAGTTCAGATTACCCTAAACCCCTTGATGAAGCACTTTTTGAAACCTGGTTTGAAGAAGGTCGGGATAAAAAGATCGCTTACAATTACCTCTTGATTATCTGGAATGTGTTGGATGAAGTCTACCGCCCGACATATGTGGAAAACCGCGAAGAATTAAAGAGTTTTGAGACATATCCCCATAACACTGGACAAGAGGGATTAGTGGCCATTTTTGATTTGTATTCTGAGTCCAGGGTGATTTTGGAGAATTAAATACAGATAGACGATCATTGTCCAGAGCTGGGATAATTTACGTAGACACTCTTTGGGTAAACCTGCCGGATTGGATTTTTATAAAACTAGACGGAACACTTTTAAGGGAAAATCCAAGATTAAAGCAATAATAAATGAGAAGCTTTTAATGCCTGTGTTCATGAAAAAACAAACTTACCAAAATAGTCCTGTAGGACTAATTGTTTCTTGAATCCGTCATACCAACTGATTACAGATGATTTGCTCTGTTTAAAGCTATAAGTAGGTTGTTTGATCTAGAATATAGGTTAAATTCCTTTCGGAAAACCTGAACGCTGCCGTGGGAATAAAATATGATCCAGGGGATGATATTCTCACCAAAGTCTATGGGACAAAAAGTGATGGTTAATAATAGTAACATGATTCATTGTTATATAATTTACATTATGTTAAATAAAGAAATGTCAATTGTCATAAACTTCATTCATTACGGTTTTATATCTTCCCCTATCTTCCTGCTTTTGCAGATGAAATGGCCAACAGAAAAATCAAAATAATGTTAAGCTCAGCTTAGATCTGAGTAAGCTAAAAGGAATACTTGGCATTATAAATCCGCTATATCTTACAATTTTTTCCAATCCGCGTAAAAGCTCCTTAAGATTTGTTATTATTGGATAAATGTATCCAATGCCGAGGCACTGTGTTTTTTGGTGACTTGGCAAGAAACTATCCTTGCTGACTTTATGGACCATTTGTTATGGAAGCGTTCTGGCTTAGTGCTGGGGCCATTGGCTTTTATATTTATTATACTGTTTTTACGTCCTGAGGGATTGTCTCACGAAGCTTTGGCCGTAATGGCTTTGGCTATATGGATGTCGATTTGGTGGATTCTGGAGGTGATTCCCATTGCTGCCACGGCGCTATTGCCTTTGTTGGTTTTGCCATTGACAGGTGCACTGCCAATGGACGATACCGCGGCGGCTTATGCTGACCCTATGGTGTTACTTTACATGGGCGGTTTTATGATCGCAGTGACCATCGAAAAATGGAACCTTCACAAACGTATTGCCCTCTCTATCATCAGTTTGATCGGTACGGACATGCGTTTTATCGTTCTGGGATTTATGCTGGCCACTGCCCTGCTGTCCATGTGGATTTCCAATACGGCCACTAGTTTAATGATGCTGCCCATTGCCGTAGCCGTGGTCAATCAACTCTCTTCGGGTATTGCCAATAATGAAGTTACTGATACAATGATCGGTCAAGCATTGATGCTTGGAATTGCTTACAGTGCTTCTATTGGCGGCTTGGCGACAATCATTGGAACGCCTACCAATATCGTCTTGGTGGGTATCGTAAAAGAACTTTATGGCATTGAGATTGGTTTTGCAGAATGGATGTTGGTGGGATTGCCTATTTCCTTGTGTTTATTGGGAATTTGTTGGTGGTATTTGGTGCGCATAGCTTATCCTTTTCCTAAAAATATGGCCTTGGCTGGTGGAAAAGCAGAAATTCAACGTCAATTAAAGGCTTTGGGAACGATAAGTAAGCCTGAAGTACGCGTATTGATCGTCTTTTTATTGGTCAGTTTTTGTTGGATCAGCCGGGTGTTTTTATTAGAGGACCTCCTCCCCTTTTTGAATGATACCATTATTGCCCTTGCAGGTGTTATTGCCTTGTTTATGATCCCTGCTGCGCGAGAACAAAAGCAATTGCTGGACTGGAAAACGGCTGAACGTATCCCATGGGGCATACTGCTGCTCTTTGGAGGAGGACTGTCACTGGCAGCAGGCTTTAAGGATACAGGCTTAGCCGCTTGGCTTGGGAGCCATTTTGAAGCACTGCAAGGTATCCATTTCCTGTTCTTTGTCCTGATCATCGTAGCTTCCGTCAATTTCCTCACCGAAATCACCTCCAACGTAGCCACTGCCTCCATGCTGTTGCCCATTTTGGGAGCTGTTGCCTTGGCATTGGGCGTGCATCCTTACGGACTGATGGTAGCAGCCACGATGGCAGCAAGCTGTGCCTTTATGCTCCCCGTGGCCACTCCTCCCAATGCAGTGGTATTTGGCTCCGGCTACCTGACCATTCCCGCCATGGCCAAAGCTGGGCTATGGATGAATATCCTTTCCATTTTCTTTATTACGTTATTTGTTTACTACATCATGCCACTTCTGTGGGGGATTGACCTGAAAGTGTATCCTTTTTAGGCTTAAACAAAATGATTCAGTTAAGTTTTGTAAATACTTGTTATTCAGTTATATATGTATATATAGTAAATCTAGTTGAGTCAGTTGCCTTAGGTCGAGCTGTTTTGTGGTGAAGCCCAGCACTCAGGAAATCTTTTAGTCAGTCGGTTCTTTGCTCTTCAAACTCTGATTACCGATCACATGTGTACTGTCTACTTTTATAATACCAGATTAATGATTGTCTATACTATATCAACCTAGGTGAGCATATTAAGTTATTTCTTCATATAATAATAGAGGGAAACCGATCTTACATCAAATTATCCATATCACCAGAATCAATTATGAAAATAGTCCTAGCATGTCTGTTCCTGTTGATAATGCCCTTTTTGGCCCAATCCAGTGAACTTTACGAACCTATACAAACTTTTCAGGCCGATCGATCGGCTTTGAGCAGGAAGTATTCCAACCACCTCTCGGAAGAGTATTTTGAGCGATTTGGGAGACTTTATAAGAATTGGCTGGACAAGGTTCAAAACCTAGATTACGCTGCTCTCAGTGACGATGGAAAAATCGATTACCTGGCTTTCCGGAATTACCTTCAGAAGCAACTGTTTTTTCATGAAAAAGAATTTGCTGATTATAAGGAAGTGGAAGATGTAAAGGATTTTGCCAGTGAACTGGAAGCATTTTATATCTTCAGAAGAAGTGCCCAAAAACCAAATGCCAAGGCCATCGCCAAGCAATTTACAACGGCTCAGCGATCCGTCCAATCGAAGTTGGAAAAGCTAAAGGAAACAACTCCATATACAAGTTGGCAAAAGGCGGAATTGGCTGCTAACATCATCAAGGAACTTAAAGTAACACTAGAGGAAGCATACCTGTTTTACTATGACTATGACCCTTCGTTTACTTGGTGGGTGAAGAAACCTTGGGAGCTGCTGGCGACCTCACTGGAAGATTATGAGAAAGCCTTAACGGACCATTATGAAAATACCATTGTAAAGGACGATGGCAGTGGGATCATCGGAAAGCCCATTGGAGCGGAAGCGATAAAAAAAGAACTTGAGTTTGAATTGATCCCCTATACCGCCCTAGAGCTCATTGATGAAGCCGAAAAGCAATTTGCCTTTTGCGAAAAGGAGATGCTAAAAGCAAGTCAAGAACTGGGCTATGGCAATGACTGGAAAGCAGCCTTAGAGCATGTGAAGAACACCTATGTCCCTGCCGGTGAATGGCCTGGCGACGTCTATGACCTCGCGGTAGAAGCCACCCAATACGTGGAAAAGCATGACCTGATCACCGTTCCTGAGCTGGCCAAGGAAACATGGCGAACCAAAATGATGAGCCCTGAAGCCCAACGGGTCAACCCTTTTTTCCTTGGTGGTGAGGCGATCATCATCTCCTATCCTACCAGCACGATGACCCAAGCGGAAAAGCTGATGAGCATGCGCGGTAATAATCCACACTTCAGCCGGGCGACAGTCCAGCACGAGATTATTCCTGGCCACCATCTCCAAGGTTTTATGAATCAGCGGCACAAGCCCTACCGAAGGATGTTCTATACGCCATTTTGGATCGAAGGCTGGGCACTTTACTGGGAGCTTAACCTTTGGGACAAAAATTTCCCTGGAAATGCAGAGGATAAGGTGGGCATGCTGTTCTGGCGAATGCACCGTTGTGCGCGCATCATCTTTTCACTCAACTATCACCTTGGTAACATGACGCCACAGGAATGCATCGATTTCCTGGTGGATAAAGTAGGCCATGAATATGCCAATGCTGAAGCGGAAGTAAGAAGATCCTTTGAAGGGAATTATGGGCCACTTTACCAAATTGCCTATATGGTCGGTGGCTTACAGTTCTATGCGCTCAAGGCTGAAATGGTGGATAATGGGGACATGGGCGAAAAGGAATTCCATGATTTTATCATGACCCAAAACACCCTTCCCATCGAACTGATCCGAGCCCGAATCAAAGGCAAAACGCTATCCAAAGACCACCGCACGAGTTGGAGGTTTTTGGATAAAAATAATTGGTAAGTATTGAGTTTAAGCAGTTCGGGGTCTTGGCCCCGAACTGCTTAGTCCTGAGTATCCTCCGATTCAAGGAGCTGCCACACAAATTGCTTACTGCTATCACAATCCATGCGGGAAAATTGCCATTCAATGGTGATGTCAATCATCTCTCCCACTATTTTTATTCAAAGGCAGTCCATGTTGGAGGATCGACACCTAGTAAGTTTTCCACAAAGAAATCCCTTCTTTTATGCTCACCATATTCACCACCTGAACTGTGTCCCATGCCAGGAACCATCAAAAATTCAAAATCCTTATTGTGCTTGATCAGTTGATCCACCAGCTGATAAGTTGAGGAAGGATCTACATTGTCATCCACCTCTCCTACGATGAGCATAAGCTTTCCTTCCAGCCTATGGGCGTTGACCACATTAGAGCAGGCTTCATAGTGCTTGCCAATGGGATACCCCATCCACTGCTCATTCCACCAGATCTTATCCATCCTGTTGTCATGACAGCCGCAGGAAGAAACACCCACTTTATAAAATTCCGGATGAAACAATAAGGCTCCCGTTGAACTCTGTCCACCTGCAGATGTACCAAAGATGCCTACTTTATCCACATTCATATAGGGTCTTGTTTTGGCAGCAGCTTTCATCCATAAAATACGGTCTGGAAAGCCTGCATCTTTAAGGTTTTTCCAGCATACATCATGAAATGCCTTGCTGCGGTTGGAGGTTCCCATGCCGTCAATTTGGACGACAATAAAGCCTAATTCTGCCATTTCCTGCAATCCACCATAGTTTGGCGCAAAGGATTTTGGCACAAAGGAACTGTGTGGGCCGGCATAAATATACTCCAGCACTGGATAACTTTTATTGGGATCAAAGTTCGTTGGTTTAATGATCAGGCCCCAAATATCGGTGGTTCCGTCCCTGCCTTTGGCGGTAAAAATCTCGGGGGCCTTCCATCCGGCACGTTCTATTGTGTGGATATCTGCCTTTTCCAATTCCAAGACAACTTTTCCGGTAGATAAGGACTTTAAGACACTGACAGGGCCAAGGTCTTGTCTGGAATAGTTATCCACAAAATACCGGTAATCAGGAGACAAGGTTACCTGATGATAAGCATTTTCCGATGTGAGCTGCTTTACACTCCCTCCATCTAAACTAACCATGCATAAATGAAGATGATAGGGATCTTCGTCCTTTGATCGGCCGCTGGCCAAAAAATAGACTATTCGCGCCTTTTCATCCACATCCAGTACATCCCTGACCACCCAGTCGCCTTGTGTTATTTGGTGTTTGACCTTACCCGTAAGGCCATCATATAGGTACAGATGCCGCCAGCCATCCCGTTCCGAAGCCCAAATAACCTCTTGACCGTCATTCAAGTCTTTTCGGTATTGCTTTCCCGAATAGTCGATAAACGTATCACTTGTTTCTTCAATAATGGACTTAACTGTTCCATTTTTGGCATTTACTTCAAGGACTCGGTAAACCTGATGACCGCGCTGGTTATATTCAAAGGTAAACGCACGACTGTTTTCACGCCAGTTTATTTTAGAAAGATTGAACTGGTTTGGGATAAGCTGCTGATCCACTTCATAGAATTGACCATTGTTCAAGTTCAACAGGACAGGTGTCTTTTGAGGCAAGGCATCTCCAGGTTTTGGGTAATCCCGGGTTTCCATCTTTGGCTGGAGTTGATCATCGGGTGATGAGCTGATCAAGGTCAATTTCCTCACTTCAGTTGGCCTTACCTTAACGGCGGCCAGTTTTTCACCATCAGGAGACCACTGCAAATTGGCTGCGTAGTAAAGTCCTCGAGCACCATCATAGGTCAATTGTTCGGCTTCACCACTAGAAAGATCCTTGATCCAAACATTGTGTTCACGAATAAAAGCTTGTCTGCTGCTATCTGGTGAAGGTACAGGGGCTCCTTTCCGATCATCCCAACGGTTTCCCCAATAGCCATTTTCGCGCTTTTTTATTGGTTCTTTCTGGCTAAGTGTTTCCGCTACCAGATCATATTCCCAATGGTAATCTTTTGCTATAAATGTTAATAACTTCCCATGCTCCTTGACAGTCACCTTACTGATGGGCAATGAATATGGTTTTATGGTATCTTCTAGCGTATTGGACAGCTGATCTCCCATTTTCTCTTGATCAAAGAGCGCTGATTTTTGTTTATTTTTGACATCCACTTTTTTATAGACCTGCCCTTTTTCTGTTTTCATCACATACCAAAGCATTTCGGTATCCTCAATCCACTCAAAATGTGCAGGTGCATGGTACACTTTTTTAAAAGCTTTCTTGATACTATCTGCCCGTTGATAATCTGCCAGTGTTCCTTGTGCAAGGATGGTTGAACTGACAAGCATAAAACAAGCTAGGATAAAAATTCTTTTCATGTGATATGGTTTTTGGTTTTAAATGATCTACTGTGGGTAAGTTGGGCGGTAGCGGGCTATCGGGATCCGAAGAAACACCTGAAGAGATGGAATCCGGTTCCTTTGCTCCTGATGCAGTCTATTCTGATACATACAATTACTTTCCCATGGTCAGTACCTATAGCACTGCTGTTAGGATACTGCATTCACTTTTAATACCAAGCTGATACTCCGTTAGGAGCATCACAGCTGACACTTCTGTTCGCTAAAATAGTGAAAGAGGTGTTCTGACTAATGCCGTTAATCATTAAAACTTGGTAAAACCCAGTCAGAATATGAAACTATTCATGCCATAGCTTAAATGCCATGGCATGAATGGTTAATTTGGTAATAAAATGATCAATCCACGAAGAGCAAAGGCACTGGTCTCTTCCCTATTTGAGCGTTCATCGTACCCAATGCCTTAATGCGCTTAATTGGCATACCCGGGATTTTGGGTCAAATTAGGATTTTTGTTGATCTCATCATTGGGAATCGGAAAAATGGTCCTTGTTTCGGCTTGGGCATGTGGACTGTGATTAAACCAGCTCTTGGTATAAAATACCCCAAAACGGATCAAATCCTGTCTCCGGTGTGCCTCAGCGGCAAATTCCCAGCCCAATTCATCCAGCAATCTACCAAATGGGATATCAGCTCCACCAGTGCCTTCCACTGATCCATCCTCATTTTGAATCCCATAGTTATAGCTACTGCCTTGCATCAGTTCGGCTCCGGTGACTTGGGCTTTGGAGGGATCTGTATCCCTAAATGCCCTCTCCCTTACCTGGGTCACCAGTGTAGCCGCTTCATCCGCCCTTCCGGTTCTCAAAAGTGCCTCAGCTTTCATCATCAAAACATCTGCATACCGAAACATGGGGTAGTCATTGTCCAGCGATCCGGTGGCTCCTTGCTTGATGGCATACTTTCCTATTCGAAAACCATCATTGGAAGCCGTACCATTCATGCTGGGAACTGTTTTTTGATAATCAATGACCACTTCACCTGTAGAGGCACTGTGCTGCGGTCCCATGATCCAGGTATCCTGGAGCCTTCCATCCTGCTCGTCATAGGTATCGATAAACTGTGGGACAGCACAGTTTCCGCCCCATGGCCCCGCTTGCATGTCATATACAAACCTACTAAGAGGATCCAAGGTTTTCATATGCACCAGATTGCCGGTTCCATAGATCTCATCATAAGGAACCGCAAAAATGATCTCTGGAGAAGTATGGTTTTCCCAATTGAAGACATCCGAATAATTGTCGTCCAATTCATATCCTCCATTACCATTGATCACGGCATCACAGGCAGCGATGCATTTTTCCCATTCAGGACTGCCGGTATAGACTTCCGCATTAAGAAATATTTTGGCCAAAAGGGTCTGTACGCCCCATTTGTTCAACTGACCGTAAGTGGAGCTGGCATCTTCGCTGAGCAAAGGCATCGCTTCCTGAAGCTCACTGACCACAAAGTCATACACCTCTTGACGACTTTTTTGCTCGGGTAAGGAGACATCCTTAAAGTCGGTCACAATGGGGACATTGCCATGATTGTCCAATAATAGGTAGTAGGCAAAAGCCCTGGTAGCGCGCAGTTCTGCGATCACCGCTTCCCTTCCATCTGTAATGGGGATTTCTCCCTCTTCAATTTGAGACATCACCCGATTGGCAGTGGTGATACTGCGATAGGCACTTTGCCAAATATTGGTGGGCTGCCATTGCAGGGAGGTCCAGTTGTGCTGGTGCATCCTAAGATAAGTACCGCCATCGTACCAACCATTTGGCCTGGCCGGCGTGATGATACAATCTGCCGATTCTTCCTGGGTATCCAAATACCCTTGCCAGCCCATCATCAAGCCTCTAAAGGAGCCATAGACAGGAGCGATAATAGAAGGTATATCCTTTTCTGTTGGCTGAAAATTACTGGCTACTACTTCTGAATATACTTCTTCGTTCAAATCCAGGCATGAATATAAGCCTGTTGTCAATATACCAGCAGTCAAAAGCCACTGAAATGATCTATAATTAAATTTCATAATGGTCGCTTTTAGAATGTAACATTAAGGCCCAAGGTATAGGTGCGTGTCGTGGGATACTTGTCCCGCTCGTCATTTCCGGGGTCAAACCCGGTGATGCTAACCCCTTCTGGGTCGATACCTTTGTAGTTGGTAACAGTGAAGAGGTTAAGTCCTGAGGCATATAGCCGTGCATTTTTCAAGAAACCCAGCTTTGGAATGGTGTAGCCAATGGTCAAGTTATCCAACTTAAAATAGTCTCCATCTTCAACATAATGGCTTACCAAAGCCAAATCACTGTTTAGTCGCTGTCCATATACTGGATCATAGGCTGTTTTCAGCATATTGTAAGCAGGGTTATAAGGATTTTCGTAGAACATTCGCTGAAAATTCAGTATTTCATGTCCGAAAGCGCCACGGAAGTTGGCCTGCATGTCAAAATTCTTATACTTCAAGGTATTGTTAAAGCCTAGGATATGTAGTGGAATCCCGTTGCCATAATACTGCCGATCCTCTTGGGAGGCTTCACTGATAGGAGTGGCTGTCCCCTCTTGGTTTTCGATCAGCCATTCGCCATCTTCAGTAACACCCACTGTCTTCCACAAATAAAATCTTCCAATGGGTTCACCTACTTCTACACGGTGGGTATAATCCTGTATAGGTTCACCGGTATAACCGGCAGTGAAGAAATCATTGGTCGCTTCAAACTGATCATTGGAAAGGGAAACCAATTTGTTCCTATTAGTGGAATAAGTAATGCTGGTGTTCCAGCTAAAATCCTTGTTTTGGATGGGCACTACATTTACCAGTACCTCTATACCATCATTTTGAAGGACTCCTGCATTAATGGTCATAGAACTGGTCAAATAAGGAGGGACAGGTACGGGAAAATTATAAAGCAAATCTTTGATATCCCTTCTGTACACATCTATGGAACCGCTCAATCGGTCATTGAAGAAGCTGTAGTCCACACCGAAATTATATTCTTCCTTCCGCTCCCATCTCAGATCAGGGTTAAAGTTCCGTGCGGGAACAAACCCCTGCACCCATTGGCCACCAATGAAAGCGCCTTCGGTACGGGTAAAATCATAGCTGATCTGGGAAAGATAAGGTGAATTGGCAATGGTTCCGGTCACTCCAAATCCCGCTCTCAACTTAATATCTCCAACATTTTTGATACCGCTGAGGAAAGGTTCATTGCTGATTCTCCAGCCCACTGAGACGGCAGGGAAAGTTCCCCACTGGCTGTTTTCTCCAAACCTGGAAGAACCTTCTCTTCTCACACTGGCCATGAAAAGGTACTTGTCATCGTAGCTGTATGTGGCCCTACCAAAGAACCCGGCCAATTGCCATTTATTTTTGGAACTTCCCATATCTGCCTGCCCGGACTGTAATGCAGCGCCCGCCCCCAAGTTGTTCCAAGTGTATAAATCCGTAGGGAAATTCCAGTTGGATGCAAAGAAATCCTCGTAAGTGGCATCCTGCCAGCTATAGCCACCCAGCAAGGTGAAATAATGATCACCTACTGTCTTGTTATAATTGGTCGTAAATTCCAGCAAATTTTCATTATAAGCACTGGTGGATCGCGAAGCGGTGCCGTTTTGGTTATTTAATCGAGTATTGGTATGGTCAAAACTGGTGGCATATCCTGATAGGTTGCTATTTTGTACATTGGAAACCATCAGTTTTATGTCCAGGTTATCAACTGGATTATAATTCAGGCTACCATTGGCACGCATTTCTTTGAACTTGGACTCAGCGTCCGCTTCATAAATCCTTGAAATCGGATTTTCGTAAAAATAACCGTCCCTTTCCTGCCAAGCACCGTCTTCCGTACGCACACGATCGGTCGGATTTCGGATAATGGCCTGTCGATATGCGTAACCATCAGCCCCGCCTTCTTCACGCGTAAACACCCGGTTGATCACTTGGATATTGGCCCGAAGCTTATCATCAAACATACTGTGGTTAAGATCAGCGCGGATATTGAACCTTTCTTGATTTGATCTTAGAAAAATCCCTTGCCAGTTTCTGTAGTTTACCGAGGCGGTAAAATTGGTTTTACGGTCTCCCCCATAAAAGCTTAAATTATGGTTTTGGCTAATGGGATTTCTGATCATTTCGTCCACCCAGTCCGTATTGCCGTCATAATCGGTATAACCAATCCCCTCCTCTTCTATCAATCTCCTGTAATCATCACCAGTAAGGAGCGCTGGTTTGCGGGCGATGGTCTGTAAGCTGACATAACTGTTATAATTTATGGAATTCTTGGTTCCACTGCTGTTCTTCTTTGTAGTGATCAGGATCACCCCTCCTGTAGCTCGGGTGCCATAAATGGCCGCTGCAGAACCATCTTTCAGGACATCTACAGACTCGATATCTTCTGGTGGCACGGTGTTCAGATCCCCGGGTATCCCATCTATCAGCACCAAAGGATTGGAAGTACCGTTGATGCTGTTGATCCCTCTGAGATTGATCTCTGTGGATGCCCCTGGATCGCCACTTGGCGTAGTGACCCGAAGACCGGCGACCTTTCCCTGTACCAATTGCGCAGCATCACGTACCGCTCCTTTTACAAAATCTTCCTCCTTTACGCCACCAATAGAGCTGGTAACGTCCCCTTTGCGCATGGTACCGTAGCCTACCACGACGACTTCTGTCATGGAGGTCATTTCTGCTTCCATGGTGATCGATAGGTCTTTGGCTGTATAAACGTCCACTTCCTGCTGTGCAAAACCTATAAAACTGAATACCAAGGTGGTTCCTTCATCCGGAATATCTATGGTGAATTTACCATCCATGTCAGTTGTTACGCCTTTGGAAGTACCTTTGATCAGTATAGACACACCTGGAAGGGTTAATCCATCCTCTCCGCTAATTACCGTCCCCGTTACGGTAAGATCCCTTACTTCCGTAAAAGATGTCATTTCAGGGCTTAATTCAGTGGACAACTCATGCGTCGAAATGCCGAAAGCCGTTCCGGATGAAAGCATGTAGCCTCCTAACGTCAAACTCAAAAGCAGTCCAGCCTTTTTAGTAAAGTGTTTCATATAGATTGGGTTAAGGTGAATACTAGCGTAAAAAATCGTACTTAAACAGCTGATTTTCAACTATATTTAAGTCATTCATAAAATTAGGCTATCCATTTATCCTTTCATTTCACCATAATACCCAATACTTATACAGGATTATCAAAAACGATCGCTTAACGTAATACTATAGGGTAATTAGAACCCTTTACATAATTATTTGGGGTGTTTAATGGCTGTTTATGGTTTTCAATGTTCAGCCTATCGGTACCCGAAAAACTCCCATGCTTTTAAAAGTTATACCCCAAATGCAGTGTGATTAATAATGTATCACCTTTAAATCACCAACAAATCAATTTTTTATACGACAATAAAAGTCGTTTATAATAGATATATATCTTTAATTTAACCAAACATTATTCTTTGTTTATTATATCAATCATACATATTTATTCATTTCTAATACTCTATTAACATGACAAGTGTATTTGTGAAGAATTATGATTATAATAGTTAATGTTATAAAAGTGTAAAATTTACATTATTAAAATGTATTCGAATTTACACCAATGGGATAACTAGCCATCGAATTATTCGATTTACCACCGACGTATAAAGTAATTAACCATAATCACTGACAACATCAACTCACAAAAGCTATGAAACCCCTTTTATTCAAAATTGCAAAAACTGAAGAGGAAGCTGTAAGGATCCTCCAGGAAGATTATCCATACTTTTATGATAATCTCCATTACCATACAGAAACTCAGATCATGGTGATTTTAGAAGGAAAAGGCACCTATTTTATAGGAGATGCTATGGGTAATTTCAGTGCGGGGGACATATTTATATTGGGGTCAAACCTTCCCCATTTTTTCAGAAGTGACAAGGACTATTACAGTGAAGGATCGGGGTTACGCTCAAAGAACATTTCTATCTTATTTTCCTTGGAGACCATGGGCGAAAAGATCCTGGATCTGCCAGAATTCCATGCCATCAAAAAACTCCTGTATTACAGCAAAAAGGGATTGATGATACATGGCAAAACCCAAAAGAAACTCTTTAAAGCTGCCAAGAAAATAGCACATAAAGACGGAATAGAACGGATAATTTGTTTGGTCAAGCAGTTGGACAAAATATCCAAAAGCAAAGAGATAAAGGTACTTAGCCATATTAATTTTGAACCATGTACACCACCACATGACACGAAAAAGGTAAATGCAATTATCACCTTCATCATGGAGAATTTTGCCAAGGACATATCCCTATCCGATGCCGCCAATGTGGCCAATCTCAGTGTCAATGCATTCTGTCGCTATTTTAAACAGCACACACGCAAGACCTTCTCCCAATTTTTGAATGAAGTCCGAATCGGTAATGCTTGCAAACAACTTATTGAGGAAGGATATAGTGTGAAGGAGGTTGCTTTTGATAGTGGCTATTTCAATATTTCCTATTTTAACAGGCAATTTAAGCTGATTACCGGTTATACTCCTTCCGAATACCTGAAAGCACACACCCATAACCATAATATGGCCAGTTAAGAAAAGAACCGTACTTCAAATTCCCGACAAAAAACACCATTACTGACTTAAATTTAACTTAATTAAACAATGTTAATAAACTTGTTATCAGTAATTTATAACAACTTTATTAAACAATATTTATTCAATTATGTTAACGGGGTAGCCTTTGTCGATCCAGTCAGTCTTGATATTATTCAGGATGGCAAGTAATTTATGATTTGTAAAATCCAGGTCGTTGAGTGCTTCGAATGCAGGCCTCACATTGGGGCATTTTTGTAACGGACAGCAGCCGCAGTAAATGATAATCTCTTGATCCTTGTCGAGCTTTTCCACCTGTGAGATCAGTTTATCAATATTCTTTTCTTCTTGTCCTGGCCCAATATCCACGGAACCCTTTATCACTGCTTCGGGCCCAACACTGAGTAAAATGGGGTTATTTTCATGGTCTGATTTCATCTGTTTATTCAGATCATATGGAGAGACCAGCTGACTGGCAGTCCAAGGTTCCTTGGTTTGAAAACCATAAATACCCATGATGATCATTAGGACAGCTATTAGTTGAGTGTTTCTCATAGTTGAGATCCGGTTTTTTTTTGTAAACATACAGTTTCAATATGAAAACCACAATATGCCCATTCTTTTAGAGGAGCAATACATTTCTATGGTTTCTTATATACGTTCAATTTATAAATTTAACTAGAAAACATATCCTTAATGTATGTTAAAAATATTAAAAACATAATAAATACATGTGTTGTTGGAATGGTCATTGCATGATTTACTATATAATTTATCATTTAAATTTATAACCAAAAACCACAGTAACCATGAAAGATTTAATAAATAGGAAAGTTGCGATATTATCAACTGACGGATTTGAAGAATCAGAGCTTACCAGTCCCAAGAATGCCTTGGAAGAAAGTGGTGCTACGGTGGATATCATCTCGCTGGAAGAAGGGAGAATTCGCGGCTGGAAGGATGGCAATTGGAGTTTGGACATAGCCGTAGATCATACGATAGATGCTATATATGAAGATGATTATGACGCCTTGGTACTGCCGGGTGGAGTTATAAATCCTGACAAGCTCCGAAGGAATGAAAAGGCAATCGCCTTTGTAAGGTCCTTTTTCAGAAGCCATAAACCAGTGGCCGCCATTTGCCATGGTCCTCAAATACTCATCGACGCGGATGCTGTAAATGGAAGAAAGCTAACCTCCTTCCACTCCATCCGTAAAGATTTGGAAAATGCCGGAGCCAAATGGTTAAATGAAGAAGTAGTGGTTGACCAAGGCTTGGTAACCTCAAGAAGCCCAAGTGATTTACCTGCCTTTAACAAAAAGCTCATCGAAGAGGTTTACGAAGGCAGACACTCCAAACAGACATTATAATCCAGGAAATAGCTCATCTGGAAAGCGCACCGGTGGTTAAGCTGGTGCGCTTCTTTTTTACTTTATATTGACTATTATTTAACACCATTGACTATTGTTAAATATCTGATTTTCATTTACTTAAATCAGTAATCCTTAAGTGAATTTTGTTAGCGGTTTTCGCCTCCTTCATCTATTTAGATGGATTTTTTGTGAAAATATTGTTTTTTTCTTCCGCTAAGAGAAATGCGAAAGGCTTCGTGCTATCGCTTAGTTCGAAAATTCTTCTAAGGATGGCCAAACTTGGAATAATCACAATCATTCCGGCTATTCCCCATACAGCCCCTCCCAGTAAGAGCCCGAGCAAAGTAATAAAAGCATTTAAGTTAACATTAGAGCCTACAATCTTCGGCGTAAGAAAATTACTTTCTATCAATTGGATAATGGCAAATAAGATAATAATGATAAACGGTGAAAGCATAGAATCAGAAGTGAGCATAGCATAGCTGAAAGGCAGAATAGCTCCCAGAAATGGACCCAAGTACGGAATGACGTTTAAGATCGCCGCAAATAGCCCAAAAAACAAGGCGTGTTTAATGCCGAGAATGTACAATGCCCCAGTGTTCAGCACCGCCAAAATAGCCATGACCTTAAGTAAGCCGATGATGTAGCCTTGGACCATCCTTCTGATATGCAGCACCTCTCTTTTTACTTCCCGTTGGTTATGGTTTTTGAACAGCTGCACCAAAAAATGCGTTAAATGACGGCGGTAAATCAACATAAAGAAGATAAATACGGGCGTAAACACCAATCCGGTAAGTGATCCAATGGCACTGAGTAATAACTGGGGCATGGATTCATTGCCTGATTGGAGTACATTTACGACCTGTTCTTTATTAATTCCATTTTCAAGCCCCAAATGTATTCCCAGATATACCGAAAAGAATTGATCTACGCTCGCAAAAAACTCATCCACTCGCTGTCCCACATTGCCAAGGTCCTGACTTACTCCTTTGATTTGGAGGATCACTAACATTATAATCGCTCCCACAATAATGATTCCACTCAAAAGCGATAACAATGCACTTACGGTTTCAGGGACTTTCCATTTTTCAAGCTTTTCGCACAAAGGGGTCAATAACATGGAAAGTAATCCCGCCAACATTAGCGGAACAAGTAGCTTCTTTCCCAAAATCATGATAAAGGCGATGGTAATGATTAAAAGCAATACGAAAAGTATTCGTATAAATGTGGGAATCTGTATTTTCTGCATATAATGAATGTATAATTTTAAAATCTTAAAAATACAATAACAGTGCCTATACCTGTTTTATTTATTTTTTACGTAAATAAAGTCAAAAGTTTGTTTCAGTACTATTAATGATTCAGGCCATTAAGTTTTTGACCTAAAAAAGACTCTGTTTATACTATTTCTTATA
Source organism: Echinicola soli (assembly GCF_006575665.1). Classification (NCBI taxonomy): domain Bacteria; kingdom Pseudomonadati; phylum Bacteroidota; class Cytophagia; order Cytophagales; family Cyclobacteriaceae; genus Echinicola; species Echinicola soli. Next base: position 3,945,808 of record NZ_CP041253.1, on the reverse strand, counting down.
GCCATTTGAGAAATTTTCATTCAGTTATTACCCACTCCTGGAACTTTTATATAAAAATAATGAAAACGTAATATTATTAAGAACTATGCTAAGTTTTGATTTAAATTCTGAAAATTCAGAAAATTGACTTAGTTTTGTAGCCAAATTTTAAGATTTACAATGAAGAAAAAGTGGAAAGTTGCCTTCGGGACAATTATCGCAGCTTCAATAGCTGGTTTATTTTGGCAGGTCGAAGCCCCTTCACCCGGAAATTTTGGAACAGAAGACCAGTTGGTCTTTTCAGACATCGCTTGGCTTTTGACAGCCTCTTGCCTTGTGCTCCTGATGACTCCGGGCCTCTCTTTGTTTTACGGAGGAATGGTCGGAAAAAAGAACCTTATTTCTACCATGCTCCAAAGTTTTATCTCACTGGGTGTGGTGACCATGGTATGGGCAGTCGTTGGGTTTAGCCTGGCATTTGGAGACCCCATTGGGATAGAAATAGGTGGTGAATTGTACGGCCTGATAGGTAATCCATTTCAATATATGTTCTTTGATCAGGTCAACAAGCTTCCTCACCTAAACATTGCCAGCAGTATTCCATTTATATTATTTGCGCTTTTTCAAATGAAATTTGCGGTCATCACACCCGCCATTATCACCGGTTCTTTTGCGGAACGCGTAAGGTTCATTGGCTATGTCTTTTTCATTGGTATTTTTTGTGTGTTGGTCTATGCTCCACTCTGTCATATGGTGTGGCACCCCAATGGTCTGATCGGTGCATATTTTGGGGTGTTGGACTTTGCAGGAGGTACCGTGGTGCATATCAGTGCTGGGTTAGCTTCTTTGGCGGGTGCCATGTTCATAGGCAAGCGTCGAAACCAACACCATGCTCCTTCTAATATTACCTACATCATGCTTGGGACCGGCATGCTTTGGTTTGGCTGGTTTGGTTTTAATGCAGGCTCTTCCCTGGCCGCCAACGGAACGGCCGCTGTAGCCTTTGCAACCACCACAATAAGCTCCGCCACGGCCATGATGACCTGGGTCTTTTTTGACAGGATGCAAGGGCGCAAGATCACTGCCATGGGTGCCTGCATCGGTGCGGTAGTGGGTTTGGTGGTGATCACTCCAGCTGCCGGGTTTATCACCGTCCCCCAAAGTATGTTCTTTGGATTTATCGGCGCTATTGTGTCTAACTTGGCCTTATCGGCCAAATTCCTAAAGCAAATGGACGATACCCTGGATGTATTTGCCTGCCACGGCGTAGGTGGAATTGTAGGGATGATTTTGACCGCCATCTTTGCCAGCCCTGAAGGATCCAGCCTGTTGCATGGCGGTTGGGCGATCTTTGGCTCCCATATGGTAGTACTGCTAGGAGTATCGGTCTTTTCCTTTGTGGTTTCTTATGGCATTTTCTTTGTCCTGAACAAATTTGTGACCTTAAGGGTACGTGACGAATACGAGGAAGTCGGGTTGGATATTTCCCAGCATGGAGAGTCCGCATAAGGACTTTTCATCTTAACAAGATAGCATATAAAGATCACCTGATTGTCGGGTGATCTTTTTTATGTCATTGGTATAAAAAGCCAGGCTGGAAAATGAGCATAGGCTTTTGTAGGATTATCATTTCGGTATACCGCTCGTGATGATATCTTCAGCAATCATCCTAAAACGTGGCGGGCAAGCACTTTCTGCACATCATAAACATTGACTGATTTATTAAATTTCTTCACCAGTGATGGGTGCTGCTCACCGGAGATCCAGATCTTCAGTTCTGCATCCAGATCAAAGGTTCCGGCAGTCTCGATACTAAACCTCGTAATGCTTTTATAGGTGATGGATTTATATTCCACTTTTTTACCCGTCAATCCTTGCTTGTCCACCAGAATCAATCGTTTACTGGTGAAAATGAAAGTATCGCGTATCAACTTAAATCCTATCTCAAGCTCTTCCCCATTAATCAGCAGCTGACCGAAATCTGCACGAAGTTTTTCAGGTTCTACTGCTCCGGCATTGCCCAGCAGTGATGAAAATATTCCCATATTTTTAAGATTTTACTGTTTGTTTTTACTAAAGTTCATTATATACCGGTACTACCACGTCTTAGCGTTGTCCCTCGGTCTCTGACGCTGGACAGCAAATACTGAGTCTCCCGACTCAACCTTATATTTTTGCTATCTACATTTTCTCTTTGCTCTTTTTTCCAATCTTCCCCACCTACCCCCCTGCAAGCCGGTATTTCTCAAGTCTCACATCTCAATACTCATATCTCTCAAGTCTAATTACTAAGGATTTGCTGCAAGAATATCCTGAAGTCTTGACGTAAAATTATGCATCGGAAAATTATCGTCATACACCTTTCCTTCTCGATCAATCACTACATATCTGGGGATACTATTAAACTCAAACAACTGACGCAGCTGGTTAAGATCGTCTTCGGAAATCATATAGGTGTGTGTCAATTCCTGTTCGGCTGTAAACTCAAGGTATTTCTTTTCCGGTGAACTACTACGCTCGGTAATAAAGATAAATTCCACATCCTCATTATCTATAAATTTTTGGCGAATAGGCTTCATTTTCTCGATGGTATACACGCAAGGACCACAACTGGTGGCCCAGAAATCCACAAACAGTATTTTTCCTTTATAGGGAGCAATGATTTCCTTGAAAATCTCAGCGGCCTCTCCTTTCCCGAGCGAATAGGCAATGGACACTCTATCGGCTACCACTTGGTCGTAAATTTCTTGCCCTTTCCATCGGAGTTCATCGTAAGTGAGGTCACTTTTTAATTCCTCCCAGTATTCAGCAGCACCTTCAGGCCCAATAAAGTTTAATGTAAATGCCAAGCTCCTCAATTTGGTGACCTGATAGGTCCAGCTATCCCGAAGGCCAAACTGATTGATTAGCACCGAATCCCGGTTGTGCCAATATTTTTTGTAATAGGTCAACTTAGAGGGTTGTTGGCTTTCTATAAATTCTTTTAGATAACCTTGTAATCCAGCACTATGCTTGGCCATGAAAAAATTAATATCGGATTCACTCTCTTCTATAAAAGTCGAGTCTTCCTTTGTTTTATTCTCCTTATAGCTTAGTTCCATCAATCTCCTCATTTGATCAGGAATCTCAATTTCCTCTTGATCAAAATACCCCAATATCACTGCCAAATCAATCTTTTTCACTGGAATTTTATAGGTGGGACTACTCCTTGTGAATGGCTTACTGAATTCAAACCTGTTTATGAAAAGGTTATATTCATCAGCAACCATAAGGGATTTATCATCCAAGGGAAGCTCTTTTAGAAAATCATAGTAACCTTCCGGCACAGGCTGCTTTAGCACGATATTATCAAAGACTGCTTTTGATGTGTCATGCTTCGTCAAATACTGGCGCTTATTTTCAAAATTAAATAGGACCCTGGCGTTTTCCAATAAAATATTGTTGTTGATAATGGAAGCTGCTTTCGGGTCTACAGTATTTTCTTCGATATAGCTATTGGCGTTTTCTTGCTGTGTTTGAAGAACAGCCATTTGTTTCTCCTTAAATTCCGTTGGCGTTAGGGATGTAGCCTGACTTTCCATGGTCCGGTAATTAAAATGCTCGAAATCAAAGTCCATTAGCTCTCTGTTGATTTTGGCCAGTGGACCATGGAATTCGGTATGTTGGAATTTGTATCGATGGTCATTTTTTTTGCCCGCTTCTATAAAATCCCTCCTGTCCAACTCCATGGTCAAGGTTTTTCCTGGTTCGACATACACGGACATCCACTGATCACCGATCTTTACGGAAGTATAGATGGGATATAGAATTGGCCATTTTGCTTCGAACTTACCATCCGGGAATACCTTTATCACCACTGGATAAGATTTGTTGGACAATACATCTTCGGCCTGGATGATCCCCGTCTTGAAGCCCATGGATGGTTCATAGTCCTTAATGTACCCCTCCAATCGAGCGGTATCACCTCTAAAGGGCTGTTGATCTACAGCAGGAGTGCGGACATTTACGGGAATTTCTTCTTTTTGGCTCAGTTCCTGAAAAGGACTACAAGGAGCTTTTGATATTGATAATAAAAGTAAACTGACACTAAGAGCCAGCCAAAACAATCTTTTCATGTTTGTTAGGGATTATTGTTTGGAGATTATTAAAAATGCTACCTCAAGGAATAGCAGGTCTCGTTGAAAACTAGGGGGATTTTCAGCTATTACTGAAAAGAACTTATTAAGGGCAAGATAACCAATTTCCTAAACATACAAAATACCCAGCTTTGGGTATTTTACAAGTGATATAACCAAAAAAACTGACTCAACACATAATATCCTCAATTTATTTAGAAACTTGTAAAATAATAAACGCCAATAGATCTTAAAACAAAACCACGTAACAATTTTTAGCACTTTCAATTTTTAGAATTGACTATTTTTATCTTTTTTTGTTGAAATTTAAAATTAAAATATTATTTATCATGATCAGAAATCATTTTATGGCATTTTTAGCTGCCATTCTCGTTTTTCAACTGGTGTCCATCCAACAAGTAACCGCTCAAACAGACCGTAAGGACATTATTATCCGTTCTGGTTATTCTTTTGGAAAGTACTCTGATGAACATTCCACCTGGTACCAATCTTATCCAGATCCAGCGGATATTCACCGAGTTGATTTTAAAAAATCTTCCTATTACTTCACTCCTGGGATCGGTAAATTTTTGGGCAAAGGGTATTATCTTGGTGCGCATGCAGTAATTGGACAGACCAAAATAAACCAAACCCAAACAAATGAAAACAATGAAACCATCCTAGAGGGCGATACGGATCTCGATCGAATTGGAGGAGGATTGCTGTTCAGAAAGTACTTTACCTTATCGGGAAAGCTTTCCCCATTTGTCGGGCTGAGCACTAACTTTTATAAGGAAAAAGGAACCACTACGGGCTATTCAAGTCAATCAGTTTCTAGAAAAAGAAATTACATCGCATCCGAAATCCATGTAGGTATCAATTATATGATTTTACCACGATTAGGAATCGAGGCCTATTACGCTCCAGGGAAGTTCTATGGCGAGAAAAATGAATACGCTGATGAGGATGACTATGACTACGAAGTTGATTTTGGTAAACAAGGTCAAGAATTCTCTTTTGGCATCAATTACCATTTAGTAAAATAGCAAATACCAATAGGCCTCCATTTGCGGTGCAAAAGGAGGCCTAATTTTTAACTAGCCCTTTCTAAATAAGAACAATCCATCTAAAACACTTAACCGCCCCTTTCGCTCTTTATTCGCCCATTCCAAGGGTTGAATTAATGAGTTAACAATTAAGTAATTTTTTCTTTATAGCTGGTATTTTTTGATGAGTTGCACTTTTTTCTATTTTTGTTATATCCTCATGATGTCATAACACGGCAGTAGGATACCTATTGACTAAAGATTTGTTTAACAATCTCCTAACATCATTGTTTGATCAAAAACAATATATTGAATCCAGCAAATTCATTGACCTTTTGCAGAAAGACGGGGTCAAGGCTTTCGAGTTGCTTTTCAAGCTATATTATGACAAACTCCTTCACTTGGCAAAGTACTATACCAATAACGCTGAAGATGCAGAGGAAATCGTTCAGGATGTATTTTTAAAGCTTTGGGAAGGAAGAAAAAAGATCACCAAGCTGAACAACAGCTACCTTTTTACCATGACCAAAAATGGCTGTTTGGATTATTTAAAACATCAATCGATCGTCTTGAAGAAATCAAAGGAACTCTATGACAATCAATTAGCCGATCCGCTACGATTTATTCAAAATGAAACGGCTTCCTATATTTTAGAAAAGGAACTTGATCAGAAAATTCAGGAAAGTATCGCTGCGCTCCCCACTAAACAACGAGAAGTATTTGTAAAAAGCAGGATGGATGGCAAAAAAAACATGGAAATTGCCCAAGAATTAAAAATTTCCAAGAGGACTGTCGACACCCATATCACCCTAGCACTAAAGGCCATGCGTTTGCAATTAAAAGAATTTTTGATGCTGATGCTGTAGTTACCTTCAAAATAGGAAGGAATTTTTCCTACGGATGACAAGGCCAACTCAAACTGTTTAATTGCCAATTACCATGGTGAAGACAGAAAAGTTGAGGGCCAATACAAATCAGGTAGTCAATCCCAGCGCTGATTAAAGTACAGATAATCAATTCGGAAAATGTACCCCCATTGTTTCCTATATGGTTACCCCAAATCATGGATCAAGCGGAAAAGTTGAGGGATTAGGGTTAGTTTCGATTGCACGCAGATGATGCAGATTAATAAGATTTACGCTGATTTTTTATAATAAACGCGATTTAAAATACCGTCCTTGCGAGGAAGTATAGCCTGTCCCGAGCTATCGGGAACGTGGCAATCCCGTATTAAGAAAACGAGATTGCTTCACTCCGTTGCTCTGCATTCGCAATGACGGATTTATACTGATTTTATAATCTACACATTCCTATTGCTAAATTAAAGAGAAATATGCTTACCAAAACCACCTGGAAATCTCTCATCTTCCAGAAATATTGCTTGCTCCTCAAAATGTACTAAAAAGGAGGCAAACGAAAAAGTTGAAGGCATGAATCCCTTTATTTTAAAAGGATTTCTTTTTTGTTTTTTTGCCACAAAGATTCTAAGACCCAAAGCTGTTTGTTTTCCATGAAATTTGGAATCCGCCTACAAAACACTTCGTGTCTTGGCGACTTCGTGGCGACATACCAAATGAATATAAATCTTCTCCCGCCCCCAGAAATATTGCTTGACCTATTACAGATCAATATTGGGCAAATTGCTCAATTTGGTGTGACGGGTAGAAAAGCGAATAGTCAGAAATAAATTTTCTGTTTTTTACATTTTCCACTACGTACCTCCTCGTGCTGAATCGTTTATTAGTTACATGACCAATACACCGCGATGGAAGACCATAAACTTTTAAGGTATTTTGAAGGAACAGCTTCAGCAGAAGAGGTAAAGCAAATCAATCAATGGATCGATGCAGATGAAGCCAATGAAAGCCATTTTCATCAATTAAAGGCCTACTATATTGCCTCCAAGTTTTCAGAAACTTCCAAAGAAGTCGACCTGGATCAGAAGTGGAATAATTTCCGTGATCACCTTGATACTGTTCCATCGTCTTTTTCACTTTCCATCGTCTTGCGGTATGCAGCAGCGGTCATATTGGTGTTGGGAACCGGCTATGTATTTTACACATTCCAATTCGCTGCAGAACAAACATCACCTGTCATGGCGGAAAATGTGATCACACTCAAACTCGGTAACGGGAAAGTAGTAGCCATAGACGAGTTAAGTGATTTGCCCATCAAAAATGAAGCCGGCAAAATTATTGGAAACCAAATCGGAAGCAAGCTGTCATATATAGTAAATGGCACCGACACCCCTGGTCAGGTCAGCTACAATACCTTAACGGTTCCTTACGCCAAACGCTTCGAAATCATCCTCCCTGACAGTACCCACGTTACCCTCAATGCAGGTAGCTCACTCACATATCCTACGAGTTTTGAAACAATGGACATCAGGTCCGTCACCCTTATCGGAGAAGCCTATTTCAACGTAAGGGAAGACAAATCCCATCCGTTTATTGTGAATGCCGACCAAATGAACATAAGGGTCTTGGGTACCCAATTCAATGTATCTTCCTACCCTGAAGATGAGCTTGTCCAGACAGCACTGGTCGAGGGTAAAGTCAGTGTTTATGGCGATAGTTCATCATACGATCCCGAAACCTCCAAAATGCTCCGCCCTGGTCACTTGGCCAGCTGGAACAAAACCAACGACAAATTACAAATAAAGGAGACATCGCTGGACATGTACACCGCTTGGCTAACCGGCAAAATCATTTTTAAGAATGTTCCCTTCGAAAACATCATTAAGAAGCTGGAAAGGCACTATGATGTCGAGATCATCAATATTGATGGTGCTTTTGAGAATGAGTACTATACAGCCAGCTTTGATGTGGAGAGTATCGAAGAAGTCATGGAAACATTTAAAAGGGCCTATGGCCTACAATACCAAATAGAAGGAAATAAAATCAAGATCCACCATTAAAAAACTGCTTATGAATCAAAATTAAAAACCTAACACCAAATGCTTTCACAAAGATTGTCCCGAAGGACGGGAAAAAAAATCGGAAAATGCGCGAACATTTTCCGATAAAGAATTTTGTGATCAAAATCAATTTAACCACCAAATGCACTTCAAAAGTATGAAAAATCTATGTAAGCCGAAAGGCAAACCCCTTTTAAGGTTTAGGCAGGCTGTCCAATCTCCTCCCTTCCTGATGATGCTCATCTTTCTTTTTACCATAAGCCCTATCAAGGCATATTCTGCCTATGGACAAGTGGAAAAAGTAACGCTACATATTGAAAATGAACCCCTTGAGGAAGTTCTTTATCAAATAGAGTCCCAGACTTCTTTTAAATTCATCTATAACAATAACGAACTAAATGCAGGAGAAAATATTACTTTAAATGTTCAGAATAAACCGTTGGTGGAGGTACTTAACGAGCTCTTCAACCAGCTGGAAATCGAATACCAAATCATCATGGACACGCAAATTGTCCTGAAGAAAAAAGCTGCTGACCAACAAGATCAGCTACTTGCCCGCCAGGCGTTAACCATTAAAGGGACTGTCACAGATAAGGATGGATCCCCCCTTCCTGGCGCTTCGGTTTTGGAAAAAGGAACTAATAATGGGACGGTGGCTGATATCGATGGGAATTTTACCCTGGAGGTTTCGGATGGAGATGCCGTGCTTAAAATTTCCTACCTGGGTTTTATAGCCCAAGAATATTCCCTAAATGGCAGGACAACGATTGAAATCATCTTAGAGGAAGACGTCACTGGACTTGATGAAGTGATCGTCGTCGGATATGGTAGCCAGAAAAGGTCCAATATCACTGGAGCGGTAGCCGAAGTGAAAGGCGATGTGCTGGAAGGAAGGGTCATCTCATCTGTAGCGGGGGGACTCCAAGGGCTCATTCCGGGCCTGACCGTCACTTCTCCGTCAGGTCAGCCGGGAGCACCGGCCACCAACATGGTGATCAGGGGCGTAAACACCATCAATAGCCAAACCTCTCCCTTGATCCTAATTGACGGAGTAGCGGGCGGGGATATCAACCTGCTCAATCCAGATGACATCGAAAGTGTGACTGTACTGAAAGATGCCGCTTCCTCAGCCATCTATGGTGCACGCGCTGCCAATGGGGTGATCCTGGTCACCACCAAAAAAGGCAGCGGAGAGGAAAAAGTTTCCCTTAATTACAGTAATTACTTTGGTATCCAGACGCCAATCTCTACGCCAGAGCTGGTCAATGGAAGGGAATATATGACCTTGGAAAATGAAGCACGGCGTGCCAGAGGCGTAGCCATCCCCTATTCTGATGAAGCCTTTGAGATGTATGACTCCGGTGATTTCCCCAATGATTATTCCAACACGGATTGGGTATCGGAAACCTATAAGTCACATTCATCACAACAAAACCATAACCTGAATATCCAAGGTCAAACCGATAACGCCACATATTACCTTTCTTATGGCTATTTGGAACAAACAGGATTGGTAGTGGGCGATCCATACTTTTCTTCTCGTAACAATGTCAGGTTACGATTGGGCACAAAAGTGGTGGACCGCTTGAAACTAGATGCAAATATCAGTTATGTGGATTTTTACAAGCGTGATGCTGGAGGAGCAGGTACCTCAGGCGTATTTAGGTTGGCCCAGCGAATCAGCCCATTGCTCCCTGTCATGTGGCAGCAGCCCTCCGCTGATGGAGGCTGGGAAGATTCACCATATTGGTCGTATGGATCCGTGACCAATCCCGTCAGAACCGCCCATGAATCCGGCTATACCAAGAGCAAATCACGGACATTGAACGGGAACTTTAAGGCCACACTGGATCTCATCGATGGCATGTACATCAATGCCCAATATGCTTACAATTACTATAACAGGGACATCAAGGATTGGACACCAACTATGCCGAGGTTCTTAGCGGACGGGACGCCCCACGCTGCCAATGAAAACATCAGGAACAGCATAGCCAATAGCCACAATACCATCCTGACACAAACGCTGCTTTCCACCTTTAATTACGACAAAGTGATCGGAAGGCATGGAATTAAGTTCCTGGCTGGCTATTCCCAAGAATGGTCCAGCATGCCCCGTCTATATGCTTCGAGAAAGAACATTTTGCTTGATGGCATCACCGAAATAGACGCCGGTACCGAAGATATCATTAACGGAGGCACTTCCGAGGAATGGGCACTTCGCTCCTATTTCGGCAGGTTAAACTATGACTTTGACCAAAAGTACCTTTTCGAGGCCAACTTAAGGGTGGATGGTACTTCGAGGTTTTCCAGGGACAATCGCTGGGGCGTATTTCCTTCCTTCTCCGCAGGATGGAAATTCACGGAAGAAACTTTCATGGATTTTGCAAAACCCTTCCTCACGGTGGGAAAAATCCGCGCTTCTTGGGGCGAACTGGGAAACCAAAACATCAGTGGCAATTACTACCCGTACCTCACAGAAATAGAGCGGGAGACCAAAGCCTATCCGATTGGGGCCAAGGAAAATGTCGGCTTCAGACAGTATTCACTGGCCAATGAAAACATCCAGTGGGAAACCATCCAAATGATCAACATTGGAGCGGATTTCAGCATGTTAAAGGATCGGATGACCTTGTCCGTGGACTGGTTTAAGAAAAAGAACCTCAATGCCCTCCTAAAACCCATCTATCCTTCACTGATAGGCATTACCTCGTCCAGTAATCTTCCATTGGAAAATATTGGCGCCATCGAAAACAAAGGATGGGAAATTGCACTGGGATGGAATGATCAAGTGGGCGAATTCCGCTACGGCATAAATGCCAATATTGCAGATGCCCAAAATGAAATCACCGACATGGGATCCAGTGCTGCTTCTTTGGGGGACAATATCAGGAGAGTGGGCGATCCGGTCAATGCCTACTATGGTTACCTCACCAGTGGGCTTGCCCAGATCGAAGACTTCGAAGCCTTTGATGAAGCCACAGGCCGATATATAAATCCATCTTTCCCTGTAGTCAGCAGCTATGCAGACATCATCCAGCCTGGAGACGTGGTCTACAGAGATATTAGTGGAGAAGAAGGCCAGCCTGATGGCCTTATTGATGAATATGACAAGGTGGTATTTGGTGATCCCTATCCTCGCTATAGCTATGGAATAAGAGGTTTTGCCAATTGGAAGGGATTTGACTTTTCTTTTTACCTTCAAGGCGTGGCTAAGGTGAACGGATACTTGCGCGACGAAGCGCGTCATGCCTTCATCAACGACTATTCTGTGCCTAAAAAAGTCCATATGGACCGGTGGACACCCGAAAATACGGATGCTTCCTACCCACGCATGTACTACCAGCCCCAGCACAACATCCTTTTCTCAAATTACTGGTTGGAAGATGCTTCTTACTTAAGGCTAAAAAACCTCCAATTGGGCTATTCCCTACCCCAGCAGCTAATCGAACGGATCAAACTTTCCCGATGCAGGATTTATTTTACGGGTGAAAACCTCTTCACCATTACGGATTACTTTGGTGGTTTTGATCCGGAGGTACGTGAAACTTCCGGGGATGCTTACCCACAGGTAAGAACCATGGCCCTGGGCGTCCAACTTGGATTTTAACCTGATATGCAACTTCAACATTTAATTCAATTTGACATGAACTATATAAAATATTCCTTGATCTTGGCACTGCTTCTTTTCAGTGCCTGTGATGATGAATTTCTGGATAAATATCCACTGGACAGTGTTACCCATGAAACGTATTGGGAGACAGAAAACCAGTTGCGAGCAGCTCTGTATCCTTGTTATGAGGGCTTGGACTATGAATTACTGATGTACCCAAATGTTTTTGGCGGAGACGTGGTGTGGGGGACCTTAACAGTGGCCTGGCCAAAATCCCCGGAGGAAGGCACACTGCTTTGGACGGATTTCCTTTTACCAGCTTTTGGTCTTGGCTTTATGCACCGATCTTTACCTGTAATAACTTCCTGGACCACTATGACAAGGCAAATGTGGATCAGGACACCAAAGATGTCTATGCTGCAGAAGTTAAGGTCATCCGTGCGCTGCAGTATTTTTGGTTGACAAGTTATTGGGGTGATGTGCCCTTGGTGGATAAAGTAATCAACGCTTCCGAAGCTTATATGCCACGAACTCCAAAAGAGGAAGTCGTCCAGTTTATCATGGATGACCTGGACTGGGCGGCCAGTAAGCTGGGAAATGAAATTCCCTCAGGGGATAATGTGGGCAGGATCAATCGCTGGGGGGCACTGGCATTAAAGGCACGTGTAGCCCTCCAAAATGAGATGTGGGAAGTGGCTGCCAACACCGCTAAGGAAATCATGGACAACAGTCCTTATGAATTATATTCAAACTACCGCGACATGTACAAGCTGGCGGGCAATGCAGAGACAAATCCTGCTAATAGGGAAGCCATTATTTATAGCCTCTTTGTAGATAACCTCCGCACCAATAACATGAGCAATTACACTTGTACACCAGTGGATTATGTTCGTCTTAATGCTTCCAAGAGGCTGGTGGACGCTTTCTTGTGCACCGATGGTAAACCCGCCAAAGCAGGACTGGAATATTATGGCCAGACTGTAACCACTTCCGAACTGTACAATTATCCTGAAGAACACTATACAGATTACTTTGAAAACAGGGATCCACGTCTCCAAATGACCGTTTACAGCCCAGGAGACGAATGGCCTGGTGGCGATGATGGAGATCCTGATACCGATACGGACAATGATATTTATCAGCTTCCACGGTTTGCCGTCTTGCAAAACAACAACCGACTTGGTGCCAATGGATTAACAGGATTTTATTTCAAAAAGTACAACTCAATGGAACTGGCCGGATTGTTTAACCGTGATCATAACAACATCAACGTCATCCGTTATTCCGAAATCCTTTTGATCTATGCAGAAGCTCTGTTTAACCTTCAAGGAGGAACCCTCACTCAAGCACAGATAGACATGACTGTCAACCAACTCAGAGAACGTGTCGATATGCATCCCATGAACCTGGAGGAGCTGGAAAGTTGGGGACTGGATCTGGAAACAGAGCTTCATCGGGAGCGACGTGTAGAAATGTCCATGGATGGCATGAGGTATTTTGATGTATTGAGATGGAAAGAAGGTGAAGTTCACCTGGGCAAAGCCATGGTGGGTCCAAGTCTGGAAGTTTGTATGAATGATTTGGGAGCTAACCCCTATCCTGACAATGGTACCGATGAATTTGGTGATATTATTTACGAAAAGTCCGTGGCAGAAGGTGGCCTGGATAATTTTGACCCAACCAAACATTACCTGTGGCCGGTTCCCTATGCTGAAAGGATAAAAAACCCCGACCTAGGACAGAACCCCGGTTGGGAATAAGTTACTAAAGGGCAGGAAAGTTCTTATAACAATCCTGCCCATTTTATATTCATGTAAACATTTCAATATGAATACGCTATTTGCGACGACATTATTTTGGTTGTGCGTGACGTTTCTCCCGCTTGGAGCCTCGTCAATAAATACTTCCCGAGAGGGAAATGGCACCTTAAAGGTGATGAGTTATAATGTAAAATACTGTGCACCTTATAAGAGCAGCACACCTGACCTGGATTCTATTGCACGGATCATCAGCCACACTGATGCAGATATCGTTTTTTTGCAGGAAATAGACCGTAACACCACCCGCAGCGGAAAGGTCAATCAGCTGGAGCTGTTATCGCAAAAAACAGGGCTAACTTACTATTTCTATGGTAAGGCCATTTCGTATCAAGGTGGTGAAACGGGACTGGGGATATTGTCCCGATACCCCATGACCGATCAGCAGATCCATCACCTGCCCCGTGTGGAACTGGATGGTAAATACGTCAGCTACCGTATCCTGATGACAGCCGCTATTACGGTAGAGCAAAAGCAGCTGACGATTGCCAATACGCATATGGAGCTGACACCGGAAAATAGGGAACTGCAAGTTCCCGCGATTGACAGTGTCCTTTCCTCCTCTCCTTATCCAGTGATCTTTGGAGGAGATTTTAATGCCACACCAGAAGGACCAACAATGACCTCATTTTCGGAAAGGGGCTACGCCAGCACTTGCGAAGGGGATCAAAGCAAGTGCTTCACCATACCCTCCCGTGATCCTGATCGAAAACTGGACTATATCCTTTTTAGGCCACGGACTTCATTTGGTGTAAAGTCACATGAAGTGCTCCAGACGGAGGCTTCGGATCACTTGCCCATTATTACATTGTTTGACTTTAAGTCAAATCCATGATCAGTAAGGCTGTCTCATCACAAGGAAAGCGGCAGCCTTTTTTTGTCCAAAAAATCATCGCTATGAAATCAATCTATTTCGTCCTATTTTTAATTGTATCTTCTTTTCAGCTTCAAGCGCAAGGATTGTCAGACACCCTGAAAATCATCAGCTATAACCTGCGCTTTGGTGAGCGTGCTTCCATGGAAGAATTTGCCAATTTTATTAAAGCACAAGATGCCGATTTGGTAGCCTTACAGGAAGTGGACATTAAGACTTTTCGTAAAAGAGCCCCGCATCAAAACGGAAAGGACTTTATGGGAGAATTGGCTCATATGACAGGAATGTTTGCTGTATTTGGGAAAACCATCGATTATGCCGGTGGCTATTATGGCATTGGCATCCTGTCCAGATATCCAATGTCCAAAACGGAAAGAATCCTTTTACCATTTACTGAAAATGGCAAGGAACAGCGAGCCCTTCTTGTGGCCACTATTGAATTGGCAAGCGATAAAACTATTGTTTTTGCCAGCACGCACTTGGACTACACCAATACAGAAGAGCGTCAACTCCAAGTGAAGCAGATCAATGAAACCCTCCTCAGCAAATCCATTCCCGTGCTTATTTGCGGTGATTTTAATGCCCGACCAACATCCAACGAAATCAATTCTAGTATGTCCTTGTGGTCACTGCTGGATAATCAGGAACCGACCAGCCCTTCAGACGAAGCCAAATACAAGATAGATTATATTTTTGGGTACCCCAAAACCAATTGGAAATTACTAAACACCCCAAAACAAACCATCCTCCTCTCCGACCACCTACCTGTGGTCTCCCAAGTAAAAGTAATTTGGTAGAAAACTAGAAGTAAGAATCAACTCTTACCAAAACTGGTGCGATGCAGCTCGAACTACTGTACAATTTTTTGCTGTCCAAAAAACGGGAAGCTTTTAAAATGTGGTTTTGTGATAACATTAAATCTCCTGAACTTTCCGTGTTCGAACATTAATTAGAAATGTTTCCATAAACTAAACTACTAACTGCTGATAAGGTAAGTCCCACAATAGGCTCACTGGATATCTATGGTATGTGTTTTGTTTATAATTACCAATATTATGCTTAAAACCATTGTTTATTCTATCAAACGCCTGTATGGAAAGTAAAAACAAACTTCCTCATCCATTATTTTACTTGTTTCCTTTGTACGTAATAGGCCTTTACTTTTTTATTGTGGGCATTGTCAACGCTTATGTGTTTTTGGCTCCTATTGCTATTGCTGCCTTAGTGACGATGATCCTGCTTCCCATAGCGAGGAAACTTGAAATATGGGGTGTAAACCGTTTATTGGCGGCTTTTCTATCTACTTTTTTGGCACTAAGTATGTATTTGGCGATGTTTGTCCTTATCTCGCTGCAGGCCAATAATATTTATGAAAATTGGGATACCGTCAAAGGAAGACTTCACAGCACGATAGGGAAAATACAAGGCTCCATCGAGGGGATTTCAGGGGTAAGTCCTGATGAACAACTTGAAATCCTAAATATTCCGCCTTCTGCCGTACCATCGGATAGTACCAAAGCCGACAAAGAGAAGAAGCGCAAAGAAACAGCTTCTTCAGGAGAAAAAGACAACAAAGCGGAAGCTCCTGAAAAAAACAAAGGTGTCAAAACAGCAATTGCTAACTTCTTTGATTTTGTGGGCTACTCGTTGCTCACCTTTATTTATATCTTCTTTTTCCTTTTTTATAGAAGAAAAATCAGGCTTTCCATTATACGCTTTTTTCCTAAAAGTGAAGGGACCAAAACAACCAAGATCTTAAACGGTTCATTGACCATTGCCCAGCAATATCTTATCGGTCGGCTTATCTTGATTTTTTTTCTATGGATCATTTATAGTGTCGGGATGACCATTACAGGGATAGATAGCCCTATTCTGATCAGCCTTATTGCAGCAGTGTTATCAATGATCCCCTATGTGGGGACGGTGATCGGCTATGTCATCGCGATGATGATGGCGGTAGTATCAGGTGGAGAGACCGGGCTGTTTATCGGTGTATCCATCACCTATGGCCTAGCCCAATTTGTCGAGAGTTATATTTTAGAACCTTTTGTCGTAGGTGACAAAGTAGACCTTAACCCATTGGTGACGATCATTGTCGTGGTGCTGGGAGGATTGGTATGGGGTGTAGTGGGCATGATCATTTCGATTCCATTCTTTGGCATGCTGAAAATCATTGCCGACCAGATAGAGGTATTGAAACCGCTAGGCTATTTTTTGGGCCAGGAAGATATGGGCAGCAAGGATGATGATTTCTTGGGCTCACTGGCCAAAAAGCTGAAGGGACTCTTCAAATAATGCGCTTAAACGGCATTATGATTGTACTGGTCATTGTCCTTTGGTCATAAACTCCATCAACCCATAAACCATTTGATGCTATGAAAATCTCACTATCACTATTTCTTATTACACTGCTTTGCTGTTATTCATGCAGCGACAAGGTATCCAAGGAGAAAAAAGAGAATATATCGGAACAAGCAGCCGACACTGTCCAGACTGCAGTCGGTGATCTGATATTGCCTCCTCCCTACTCTAGCGAATCAGTGACCAACGAAAGCAAAATGGTTGACTGGCCAGAAGGAGGAAAACCCAAGGCTCCAGAAGGATTTACGGTTAGTCTCTTTGCCAAAGACATGAAACATCCAAGAAATACGTATGTGGCATCAAATGGAGATGTATTTGTCGCAGAAAGCAGCACAAAAAACAGTGCTGACAGGATTGTTATTTTTCAGGACAAGGATGGTGATGGAGATTATGAGCTGCAGGAAAATTATCTTGAAGGACTAAACCAACCCTATGGCATATTGGTGCTGGACGATTACTTCTATGTGGCTAATACGGACGGGCTATATCGATATCCTTATGAAGCCGGCAAAACAACCATACAGGAAGAAGGCGAGAAGATAGTGGACCTACCAGCAGGAGGCTATAATAATCATTGGACCAGAAACCTTCTGGCGAGCAAAGATGGAAGCAAGATTTTTATTTCGGTAGGTTCCGCAAGCAATGTCGGTGAGCATGGAATGGACGAAGAAGAAAGACGCGCCTGCATCTTGCAGGTAAACCCGGATGGCAGCGGAGAAATCACCTATGCTCATGGTCTGAGAAATCCGGTGGGCATGTCCATCAATCCAATCACTGGAGAGCTATGGACAGCAGTGAACGAACGGGACAAGCTGGGAAATGACCTCGTGCCCGATTACGTCACAAGTGTAAAAAAAGGAGGGTTTTATGGTTGGCCATATACTTATTATGGAGCTATTCCTGACCCTAGAATGGAAGGAAAAGCCCCTGAAATGGTCAAAAAAACCTTAGTTCCAGATGTCCCGGTAGGTAGTCATACCGCCTCACTTGGCCTTACATTCTATACTAAGGATGCTTTTCCCGAAAAGTATCAACAGGGTGCTTTTGTGGGGCAACATGGGTCGTGGAACCGCAAAGAGTTAAGTGGATATAAGGTGATTTACATTCCCTTTTCAAAAGGAAAACCTTCTGGCAAACCTGTGGACTTTCTTACTGGATTTATTTCCGATGCTGATCAATCGGAGGTCTATGGGAGGCCTGTTGATGTAACATTAATGCCTGATGGATCTCTCCTGGTCAATGACGACAATGGAAACCGTATTTGGCGGGTTAGCGCCAATAAATGAGGGTATCCGATCATTTTATAGGAAGGCAGCATTCATTCGTCCATGCATCATATGTTACAGAAATGTGACATCATGGAAGGATATTGTCACCTTTATAACACACAATAACCTGATATTGGCTTCTGAAATTGTCACCCGGGCCACAGGAAAAAGGGGCAGTTATCGGCACAGAATTTGGCAATATTTCTTTAGTAGTAGTCATTATATGAGGGATCATAAATAAAACGGGTGATTTAAGTTGGTAAATACTAGCACCGTTAGCTAAACCAACTAGATGGATGATGCCCCCGACAATCGACTTATAAATTTGAAATTATTACCGTATTGATATACAATGGATTACAACTAGTTTCCCATCGATAACGTAATAATCAGCAATTTAAAGACCGTAGGGGGCGCCATCATCGACACAAGATCAAAATGTCTGTCCTTAATATCTGTCAATGCAAGTAGCCCTGGATTGTATATCATCTCATCATTAACAATTGGAATATTTAGGTTCTCCTTTTGAACTTTTTCAGAATCTGCTCCACTGTCTTTATAAGACCCAAAAAATGTTACTTCCATATGTAAGTATAAACGGTTCTCTATGATTTACTATGGGTAAACTGAGCGCTAGCGGGCTATGGAGATCGAAGCATCGCGTGGACGGATGAATTTGGGTGCCCATGCTCCTGATGCAGTCGATAATGATATATGTTTTCCTTGCCCATGGTCAGTACCTACGGCACTGTTAGGATGCTGTATCCAATTTTTGTTACCAAGCTAATGCTCCTAACGGAGCATCCCTGCTTACACTTCTGTCGGCTAAAATAGTGAGAAGGGAGTCCTGGCCAATGCCACTAGGCATTTAAGCCTGGTAAAATCAGGTTGCCTCCAGCGGGCTTTGTGCCATAGGAACAAAACTATTCCCCTGATCTATCCGCACAAGTGGGACAGTCCCATGGATAATTTACCCACAGTATTCCATATAGAACCATATAAATTTGGTTTAAAGACGGATTATGTCTTGGGAACCGTAGTTAGGACGGAAAATACAATCAGTTAGTTGGAGGCGAAAGCGAAGCACCGCTACGGGGTATCTGGCCAGCTGCCAAATAGAGCAAAAACTCAAGCGTAGCGGCTGCTTTTGAAGTAGTTTCGGGTCGAAACAGATAGATTAGTGCATGTTTGACGATAAACCTACTGCTTCTCACGAAACCAGCATCATCTAATGGTCGTCCTCATGATTAGGCCTTCCAATTCTTCTTTGGGTCTTCCTATTCGCTTTTGAATCCTTCCCATTAGTTCATCCTCTTTGCCGATTTCGTAATACAGGTCATCATCTGTCAATTCCCCATATTCCTGCTTAAGCTTTCCTTTGATCTCATTCCAATTTCCTTTGATTCTTTCTTTAGCTTCACTCATGATTACTTTTGTTTTAGGTGTGATTTAATGAATTTTCCTGATGGCCTTTTGCCATAGGAGAAGTACTGATATCTCACAGTTGTTTCTTTATGCTGTTCTGGAAGATGATATCAATTGATCTTTTGTGGTATTAGGTTCAACCAATTAGATGTAAGATCCAGCCACTTACAATTTCATCCAAATTTTATTCCAAACCACCTTATTATAGTTGTAATAATTCTATAGAATATTGTAAAATTTAATAATCAAAACATTACATCATTAATGAGAGCCCATTGCTTCAGGTCACCAAAGTATTTCGGATCAAGTGGAAAATTGGGGGGCTGGACATACATGTCTAAGCGTCAGTTAGAGCTGAAGCTATTTTATATGGAACGCAGGTAACGCTGACCCGCCCCGGCGGGACAGGTTGGGCAGATTTCCACTGATTTTTTTAAAATTGGAAATCCAAGAGGAGATAGCCAAGATTTGAAATGGCGCTATATCCATAGCCATGGGCAACGCCTATGATAAACAGTCTAGCAAACCGATTTAGGTTTTAGTATCGATCACTTGACCAATCCCCTCAAATTTACACTAAAACCCGATCCACGCCAGTGGAGCATTAATCACATAATCTACAAGGAAAAGGAATGTTAAAATAAGCAGATTGAAATTTATTTGTCCCCAGAAATATGGCTTGGTCCAGTACTTCGGCCTCTAAAACCATGAAAGGTAGGTTAAAGGTTGGCAATTTAAAGTAGTGTGTGACCCTGTAACCAGTAATCACCAATTTGTTACAAGGATGATACTCTGATTTGGCCAAACCGCTTTATTATTTGGTTAAGGCAAACGAACTAGTCGCTTTTATACCTGCCCAGGTGGTCTAAACGGCACTATCTACCTTAAGTACTTCATGCATCAACCCCTGAGGCATGATATTGGAATTTTGACCAATATGGATACAAAAAAAGAAATAATCATCCTTGGAGATCGCGTTAAAATCCTGCCACTATGTGTCTCTTAAAAGGTACTATTGGTTTGATCTGTTAAAAATTTAATGACCATCGGTAATTTTACACGTAGTGGTACCATTACAAAATGTGATTTGGAAAGTTAAGGAAGTCCCTTGGTGAGACCGGTTTAAGAAAAATGAGCAGGCCGTTAAGAAAATGAATTAGCTCGCGTCGTGGAACAGCGAGATCCATTCATTTTCAGGCCGGAGCAGTTTTCTTAAATTAAATTGGGTAACGTATTGTCCTCCCTGGAAAACTTGTTTTCCCAATTTAAAGATCTCACCACCGGACTGGATTTTTGGTCCTTTTCATCAATGGAAATGCGTAGCATTCATGAAGACCTATTGAAAGCAATTTTACACCTGAATAAAAGGACGGAAACACTATTTATTCAATTATGCTTGGCTACGTCTATGATTGCGGAGACTCGTAAAAAATTTATCCACTAAAACCAAAAATTAATATGTCAAAAAATGAAAAAAAACATTCATCTGAGCATGATAAAGAAAAGGGACTCCGGCCAAACACAGAAAAAGGAGTAGGACAATTTCTCACTACCAATCAAGGTGTTCGTATCAATGATGACCAAAATACATTAAAAGCGGGAGAACGGGGGCCATCGATCATGGAAGATTTCCATTTCCGTGAGAAGATAACGCACTTTGACCATGAAAGGATTCCTGAACGCGTCGTCCATGCCCGGGGTGCTGGAGCACATGGATATTTTGAGACGTATGAGAGCATGTCAAAATATACCAAAGCGGGGTTTTTGAAGGAATCTTCCACTAAAACACCTGTTTTTGTACGCTTCAGTACAGTAGCAGGATCTAAAGGCTCCACGGATTTGGCTAGGGATGTGCGAGGTTTTGCCGTTAAATTCTATACCCAAGAAGGAAATTTCGACTTAGTAGGGAATAACATACCGGTGTTTTTTATCCAAGATGCCGTCAAATTCCCTGACCTGATCCACTCTGTCAAACCAGAGCCACATAATGGAATTCCCCAAGCAGCATCCGCACACGATACCTTTTGGGATTTCATATCACTTATGCCAGAAAGCATGCATATGATCATGTGGGTCATGAGTGATCGGGCCATTCCCAGAAGTTTTAGCATGATGGAAGGTTTTGGAATTCATACCTTTAGGTTTGTCAATGCCGAGGGGAAATCTCACTTTGTAAAATTCCATTGGAAACCAAAACACGGTGTACATTCGGTCACGTGGGATGAGGCACAGAAAATCTCTGGGAACGATCCCGATTTTTTAAGAAGAGACCTTTGGGAATCGATTGAAGAAGGAAATTATCCGGAATTTGAATTGGGTGTCCAGATCGTCAATGAGGAAGATGAGGATAAATTCGATTTCGATCTATTGGATGCCACCAAGCTCATTCCTGAGGAACTCGTACCGGTAAAGATCATAGGGAAAATGGTGCTTAACCGTAATCCCTTAAATTTCTTTGCAGAAACTGAGCAAGTGGCCTTTCATCCTGGCCATTTGGTTCCAGGGATAGATTTTTCCAATGATCCCCTACTGCAGGGAAGGCTATTCTCGTACACGGATACTCAGCTGATCAGGTTAGGTGGCCCTAATTTTCATGAAATCCCTATAAACAGGCCTGTTAGTCCTGTACACAACAATCAACGGGACGGACACATGCGTCAGACCATCAATTCGGGCCAAAGCAGTTACCATCCCAATCAAACCGGAGGAGGTTGTCCCTTCCAAGCTGCGATGGGTGACGGGGGCTATGCCCATTATACTGAACCGGTTTCTGGTAAAAAAACCAAAGCGAGGAGCCAAAGCTTCCATGACCACTACAGCCAGGCGAGGCTGTTCTATGACAGTCAGACCGAAGTGGAAAAGAAACACCTCAAAAAAGCGCTTATATTTGAACTGGGGAAAGTAGGCTCGAAACAAATCCAAGAGCGCATGATTGCGCAGTTACAGGAAGTGAACGTAGATCTTGCCGAAGAAGTAGCCGAGCACATTGGGGTGGACACACCTGTCAAATTGGACAAGGAATTAAACCAAAGTTTTCCTGCTGATGGAAATCCCCAAGATTTCCAGTCCGGTCCGGCCCGACCTTCGGTCAAAAAATCAAATGCCCTGAGCATGGAACATACCAAAACCACTTCCATTCAAGGAAGAAGCATCGCGGTATTAGTAGCTGAGGGCGTCAATACTGCCACTATACAAAAGTTACTGGAACAGGCAAAAGCTGAGGGAGCAAAAGTGACCTTCATTTCCCAAAAGCTCGGAATGATCAAAACCATGGACAATGGATCTCTTACTGTCCAAAAAAGTCTTGCCTCCAGCGCATCGGTACTTTTTGATGCTTTATACTTGCCACAAGGTACCAAAAGTGATGAACTTTTGAGCAAAAGTTCCGAGGCCGTGCTTTTTGTGGAAGAAATGTTCAAACACTGCAAATCCATTGGAATGGATGATGAAGGGTCGCTCCTTTGGAAGGCCACACGCTCAGCGCAGGCAGTGCACGATAATGAAAATGCTCGTGAAGGGATAATTACCAATGGTAATATCGACCAGTTTTTAAAAGCGGTGGCAAAATACAGGTTTTGGAAGCGTGAAGGATCCAGCAATATACCAGCTTAAAGGTAGCTTGATAGTTCCCTTATGTTCTAGCCATATAAACTTACTCGATTAGCTGAATTAAAAAGGGCTGTCTCTGTAAAATTGATTACGCTGTGAGACAGCCTTTTTTCTTAACAGATAAGTGATTTCATCCACAATCAATCACCCAGCTCTTTTTATAAATGACAAAACAAAAGCAACTAGTGCAATGACAAGCAGTATATGGATCAATCCTCCTACGTCATAAACGAAGGCGCCCATTACCCATCCGATCAATACGATTACGACAATTAAATATAAGATATTCCTCATAATTAGATTTATTTTGGTTGATCACCGAAAATTGGTGTAATACGTACAAAATCCAATCTAATCATTTTCGACGTTCAAAATGTTACACTATTTCTCCTTGATATTGTACGATTTACACACCTATTTATAAATTCCGCATTATCTGTCACTGGGTATTTGGAGTGTTAATAGCAGGGATAAAAAGAAATCACTAAAAAATCCCTTCCCCTATACATCTTTCATAGATATTTTCAGGGAAGGGATTGTACACCTGCCGACTGGGCATGCAATAGGCAGGGACAAGGTTGGCCATTCTAGGTTTTGGCTAATCCTATGAGTTGTTTTTATCAAACCGATTTCCTATTTCAGCCATTTTATCTTCGACTTGTTTTTTCATCTCTTTGATTTGATCATAGATATCTTTTTGTTGGTCTTCTGCAGCAGACCGAAACTCTTCGGCTTTTTCACCGATTTCATTAAGTTTTTCTTCTGCTTGGTTCATTAGCTGATCAAACTCGGTAGCTTCATTGCCTTGGGCGCGTTCCGCTTTTTCAGCTTTTAGTTTTTTAAGGTCTTCACTAAGTTTCATTTTTTCCTCTTCAATGTCCTCATACGTCACTTGAAAAGGATCCATATCGATCGTTTTTGGTCCTGGAGCAACTGTAGTTGGGGATTCATAGGATTGGTCAGTATTCTTTTTTCCCTCATCGCAAGCTGCAACTAACAGAAAAATGGCTAAACCTGCCATTAAGCTAAGTTTTTTCATGATTCCTTCATTTTTATGGTTGTTTAAATAATCTTTGATTACCAATTCTAACTATGAAGGTACATAGGATCAAATTCTGATGTCTTACATCTTTCTATTGATTCCTTACAACATTTTTATAAGAAATTCAGCTGAGATTTTGAGGAAGTAAAATCGTAAAGCGCGCACCTTTGCCCGGTTCACCGGTCGCAAAAATTTCTCCATGATGGATTTGGACAATTTTTTTACATATGGCCAAGCCTATCCCAGTGCCTGAGAAACTTGTCCTGGGATGTAATCGCTGAAAGAGATCAAAAATGGTCATGGCATATTCCTGTTCGAAACCAATCCCATTATCCTCAAAAGTAATTTTCACCAACTGCTTACGTTCGGAAGGCTCACTTTGCAGCTGGTCGATTTCTGTGACAGGACCTGCAGAGATGATAATTTCCGGAGGTCTTTCCGGATCAGCGTATTTGATTGAATTACTGATCAAGTTATTAAAAAGCTGAATAAGCTGAAAAGGAATGACTTTAATTGTCGGTAGTTTGGCGCAGTGTACCGTTCCATTCTTTTCTTCGATGGCAATGGCCATTTCGTTGATCGATTTGGAAACCAGCTCGTTTAAGTCTACCGTTCTGAACTCCTCCTCTATCCTGCTGACCCTACTAAAATCGAGTAAATCAAGGATCAATTGCTGCATCCGCTCGGCAGACTTTTGGATCTTCAAAAAGTAACTTACCATATCCGCGGGAACTTGGTCGATATCATCATTGATACGGGAGATAAACGTCTGGATCTTCCTCAGCGGCTCCTGAAGGTCATGACTGGCGATATGATTAAAAGAGGAAAGCTGCTCATTGATTTTTTTTAGCTCAGCATTTTGAACTTTTAATTTTAGCTCCGCATCCCTCTCGGTGGTTATATCACGCACCACTGTAGTCAAAATTTTGCCCCAGGATTCCTGTACAATCTTTTTGAGAGAACTTACATGGATGTATTCGCCACTTTGCTTCATCAGTCTAAAGCTAACCCATTGACGTTCTACAGATAAAGTGTCACAATTATAATATTCTTCCAGATCGACCAAATCCTCGGGATGTATATAGCTTTTAAATTTCGCAATATCAGAAAGATCCCTTTCATTGCTTAGTCCTAGCATTCCAAACATATTGTCCGATGCAGAAAGCTGCCCTGTCTTGCAATTCATGGAAATGCTTCCCATACGCCCTATTGTTTCGGCATTGTTATAAGCATTGTTCTGAATTGTCAGTTTTTTATTCAATTCCTGAAGTTCCTCTTTGGATTCAATGATCTTGGTCAAGTCTCTATTTACTCCGATAACGGTTTTTTTGCCGAGTTCATTTTCGTGCATTTTGATGACCATTTGGAGACATTTTTCCTTTCCAGAAGCTGTAATAACACGTACATCAATGGATTTCGCCGACTGACCATTCCCTACCTTCCTAATTGCATCCAGCACAAGTTTTCGGTCCTTTTTATCCACATGTTGGACGAAAAGAAGAAAGGTAGGTTCAATCTTGTCAGGCTCATAGCCCAGCAGCCGATATTGGTTATTGGAAAGTATGATCTCTCCATCATCGGGATCAAACTTCCAGTGTCCCGTTTCAGCCATTGCCTCTGCTTTCTCAAAAATCTCATGGTTTATCTCAAGTTGGTTAAGGGATTTTTTTTGTTTTCGCAGGTCATTACCTATCTTGAAGTAAGCCGTAGTAAACAGTAAAAGGGAAAAAAGAAAGGTAATGGCAGTAAAATAAGGAGAGACTTTATTCTTTTGTTGGAGATAGTGTTTTCTCTCCTGAAATACCTTGAACGTAACATAGCCCATCATACTGGTGGCTGTTTTAATATTTCGCATAAGGCTGTCCCCTCGCACAAACTCATCTTGCAATTGTCCAAAGGACTGACCATTCTCATACATTGAGATTACAGTTTCCAAATGGTCCAATTTCCCCTGAACAATGTACTGAAGTGAATCCACTGTTTGGGAAGGAGCATTTCCTGCAATGGCCAGCTCTCTGATACTCTCTATCGCTCTGTAAACGGAATCCTTTAATGCTCCATAGTTACTTAAAAACATTTTATCTCCTGAAGCCACGTAGGCACGCTCTGCAGACTCCATGTCAGAAACTTCCACGATAAGATTTTGCAGGGCATAATTAAAGTGATGGGACTGGATGATTTTATTTTGGCTCTTGATCATTAATTGGTGCTGGATAAAACTGGATCCAGCTATGACCACCAATAATATGACAGTGGAAAGAAATATAAAATTTAGGATGATTTCTGATCGGCCAAGGTATCTAAGCATATCCTATTCCTTCACACACTCAATAAAAAAGTTTCTCTGTCAAGACCAGAAGTTACGTATTGCCAATTTACAGAGAGCACTTTGGTCAAGACTTTCTTTAAACAGC
The DNA here is from genome assembly GCF_006575665.1 of Echinicola soli. NCBI lineage: Bacteria > Pseudomonadati > Bacteroidota > Cytophagia > Cytophagales > Cyclobacteriaceae > Echinicola > Echinicola soli. The sequence goes on along the minus strand of NZ_CP041253.1, from coordinate 3,919,328 downwards.
CAAAATCATTTGGCTTATTGATATAAATATTAGCACCACTCACAAAAGCTTCTTCTACATCTTTTTCGGCATTGGAAGTGGAATAAATCGCGACAGATAGCTCACGGAAATTCTCATTTGATCTTATTTCCTTTAGACATTCCAGCCCTCCTTTCCTGGGCATATTTAAGTCCAAGAAAAGTATATGAGGCAAAGTTCCATTTAAATTGGACAAATAATTCAATAATTCCACTCCATCATTCACGGTCTCCACACGAGTTTTCAAGGGAATCTTCATAATAGCATCTCTAAACATCATTCTATCGTCTTCATCATCGTCTGCCAATAATATCCGAATCGGTTTTTGGTTCATTAGTTCAAGTTTAAGTTGAAACAAAAAAAGTAACATGCTTACACTCATATTACACAGGTTAATTGGCCTGATAATTAGAGTGGTAACAATGAATAGGGATTTTTAGCATTTACTGGAATATTAATCCAAAAACACCATTTCTAATTTAGTAGTATATTAAATCTAAAACAAGTACTTTTTTTATTAAAACAAACTGATTTTATGACTATTATATGGTGAAAAATTTATTGGTTAGAAAAACACAATAAGAACCCTAATGAAGTAAATAAACAACCTCATTAGGGAATATTGATCCTCTTTCTTTAGTTTCTTATCAGCCTCCAGTTTGTCAAGATAGAGTGACAATTTGTTACGACATTGTAACGGTCATTAAACTCATTTTTCCCCTTCATACTTCTATTTATCCACAATTCCTTACAATTCACCTTTTATATGCAGCTTGAATGGATGGTCAAGTTTAATTATAGTCCCACCTGCTTCCTGTCAAATAAATAATTCAGATTAATACCGAGATCAAATGAACTGGTCTACAATTAGCAGTAATTAGTATATCAAACTAAAGTGGATAAGCCTTTTGACTATTATGAAGTAAAGCACTTCTGGAGATGGGCTACTGGTGTCAGTATAGCATTCAAACCAAAATAAAAGAAAAAACATGATTTTTAAGCACGCTCCCACTCCCCACAGACCTGTAAACTTTCTAAATGGCGATATTCACCAATGGTTCATGTATAAATGCATGGAGGTCTATCAAGGGGAGATGAAGTTATTGAAATGTATAAATATTCTTAGGATTCATAACGACAGGTGGTTACCTGATCAGTTATTGGCCAACTTTCAATTAGGGAAAGCAATTCAAATTGAAAACCTTGAGAAAATTTTTTTACTTATCGATTTGCCCGTTGGGGGTAAGAAAAATGCCCTCATGGACTTCCTCTTGGATCAATGCTTCGATTACGGCGCAAATTCAGATGGTCGCTCCCAAAACTACTTTCAATTATCCCAGGTAATTTTGGCGATTAATTCACTGGTCCACTTTTCATACCGTTGGATGGAAGAGACAGCTAAACAATTACAACAAAAAGAGGTATTCCCATTGCTGGCAGAAAACCTCCGGATTGAAGGCGAAATAGGCAATAAATTGATCGCTTGGAGCACCTCGCTTCACAAGGAAGAACTCCCAATTTCCAAAACTTAAGTAGACGAAGCTATGGAAGTATTTATCAAAATGAAACATTATACCCTTTTCCTCATCATTGTGGGTATTCCGTTTGCGAGCAGTCTATTGATCAATACCACTTATTTGGCAGGAGCCGACATCTCTGAAAACACTATGGCCAGTATTAATATGTCCGCTATGTTGATCGGAATGATGATGATGTATTTGTGGATTTGGTCGTGCATTTTATATTTGAGCAAAATACTGGACCAAAAAAAAATCACTCCAAGTTCCAGTTTTTCCTTGGCACTGTTGGTGTCCATGGTGTTTGGGATATTGGCCATATTATATTTTCATTCAGGAGGACTACTGGCTGGGGAGTCCATGGACCAACATTTTAATGCCATCGAAAACTCCCCATTATTGTCCATCTCCATTGCGATCATGTTATTTATATCGCTGTCCTTACTGTTTATCAGCTTAAATCACTTGGCATTTTTGCTTGTAATGGCCGAAAGAAACCATCAGCCTCACAAAACCGAGTATTTCAGTGAATTCATTATGGCCTTGATATTCCCCATTGGCGTGTGGTTTCTCCAGCCACGACTAAACGAGGTGTTGACTCCCAAAGATCTCATTAATAAGTAATATTAAGGGCTTTTAGTTTGCTGTAAAGTGTTTTCCGGTGAATATTAAGCTTCTGTGCCGCTTTGGTTTTATTATATTTTACATCTTCCAAAACCTCTTTTATTTTTTCTGATTCTGCCATCAAGGCTACCGATTTTAGATCCTTTTCTTGATGCTCTCCGTGCTTTGGTCCAGTATTCGTATTTGACAATCCCGAAATAGAAATTCCCCTATGTTGGCTAGCTTTAATCATTTCCGGGAGTGCCGATGCTGGAACGAGGTTTTTATCATTAATAAAGAGGCTAGCCCTTCGGATGGCATTTTTAAGCTCTCGGATATTTCCTGGCCACGGATATTCTCTAAGATAAGTCAATGCTTCATCAGTAAACTGTGGAACATTTTGTTTGTCGAGCTCCAGAGCGGTCTTTTTAAGGAAAAAGTCGATAAATTGATAAATATCATTCCCTCTTTCTCTCAGGGGCGGTACTTTCAGTACAAATTCACTTAATCTATAATAAAGGTCTTCCCGAAATCCTGAAGTTCCGGATTTAGAATACAGGTTTTCATTGGTAGCTGCAATGATCCTTACGTCTATGGGGATCTCTTTGGTACCTCCCACCTTTCTGATGACCTTTTCTTGAAGGGCCCTAAGAAGTGCCATTTGGATTTCGCTACCAAGATTGGCAATTTCATCCAAAAATATGGTTCCCCCATTTGCCATTTCAAAAAAACCTGTCTTTTGGGTAACCGCTCCAGTAAATGCCCCTTTTTCATGTCCAAAAAGTTCACTTCCTGCCAATTCTCTGGACAAGCATCCACAGTCCACCGCAACAAAGGGCTTGTCCTTTCTAGCACTGGAATGGTGGATCAGGCGTGCATAGGATTCTTTTCCAGTACCTGTTTCACCTTCCAGGATGACCGAATAGTTAGTAGGGCCTACTTTACTCACCTTGTATTGAACCTCCCCGGCTTTTTTGCTCTTTCCCATCACATAATCAGGTAGTATTTTGTTGGGCACTGACTTTTCCTCAGGTGTAGATGACGGGGAAACAGGTCTTGGACTTTGCTTGAGTACTTCCACCAGTTCATCGGGATTTAAGGGCTTTGCCAGGTAACTGGAGGCTCCTTCACGAATCATATTGACCACATTCCTTAAGTTCACCTGACTAGAAGTAAAGATCACTTTACTTCTAGGGCTTATGCTTTTGATCATATGGAAAAATACATTTCCATCCATTTTCGGCAATCGATAATCACTGATTACAAAATGATAAAAATTTCCCTTCATTAATTGAAGTGCATGTGTGGCCTGTGTACTTGTATCCACCGAGTAACCGTTATTTGTCAAGTATTTTTTTAATAAATTACACACGGATACTTGATTATCAACGACGAGTATGCTTTCCATAATTCTTTGATTTAAATGAACGAATTAGTTTTCTTCACTTTAGTTGTTTGCTGTATATAAAGTTAAGTGTATAAGACGCCCATTACATTACACTATTTATTACAAGATTTATATAATTCATATACTCTATGGACAATATCTGTTACAATCTGTAATCAAAAAGCAACAAAATTTTTCATTCTATTATGGTCTATTTGATTTCAGGAGAATTTATCAAGCTTAACTAAGGTATTGACCATAGCAGAAAGAGACCAAAACCAATTTATTAGGGATTTGGACCAATATTCATTAAGAATAGCACGGTCAATCCATTGCTTTTTATCCGAATATACTCCACTACTTAACTGGGGCAGGAAACTTGTTGTTTTTAGCTTGAAAAAATAGGCTGATCATAAACTAAATTTCGACTATCATGAAAAATACACAGACTTTCAGAATAGTAAATGAATGTTCCTCTACCTGCTTTTATTGTGCCGATGCCTGTCTAGATGAGCCCAATGGAATGGTAGACTGCATCAGAAACTGCACGGTATGTGGTGAAGTCTGCTCCCTGGTTTCAAAAATCTTGAGCACTTCCTTTTCTAATATTGAGCCACTGGTAGCCTACTGTAAATCCATCTGTGAAGCATGTGCAAAAATATGTGAAAAACATGAGCACCAACATTGCGAGCTCTGCGCAAAAGCATGCAGGACATGTGCTGCGGCATGTGACGACTACTTAAAAGGAAATTTGACTACTTTCAAAGAAACACCAAGAGAATCTAATTAGACTTGCTCTAGCTTATGATTTTCCATGTGCTTTTTGAGCCGAAAAAGCTCTTTTTCTATGGTTGCACTCATAAAGGGCTGGATCATCTTGGCCACTAGTTTTCCTGCCTTTCCAAATGGGAAAATGTAAGAAATAGCTACTGTTACTTTGGTTTTTTTGGAAGGGAGAACATCGAAATGTACATTTCCATATTGTTTGATTATAGAGCCCCCAAAGGACTTCCACCCTATTCTGGTATTGGGCTCATCATGAACAATTTCAGTTTCCCAACGAATTAAGGGATTGACGATCCAAATAGCCCTTTGATCACTAAATTGTTCTACTCCCTTCAGATGTTTGAGAGAATGGGGAAAATCACGGTAGGCTTTCCAGAATTCGTAAACATTATTGGCCGGAAGATCGATCTCGATGGACTTTTTGATGTTTACATTTCTATGGTCAAGATCTGCGTTCCATGCAAGTCCATCTTTTAAATAACAATGTCCAGAAGCGCCTCTGAACAAGGCATAGGCTCCTCCGGTCCCTAAGAATTTATTTTTTGATTTTACCGCTTTATAGACCAGCAAGGTACCTATAGCAATGGACACGATTCGCTCCCATTTGGAAAGATTTCCTTGGGGGCTTTCTTTTGGAAAATACGTCACTTCTTCGTTCATGGCTCTTACAGTTTATTTTGAACGTTCTCCAAATGACCTTTCGGGATAACCAATTTTACTTTTTGACTTTTGGTCAGCATCGGATTGGATAGATTCGTCAATCTCCTCATCCTTCTTACGTTCTCGTTGTTGGTATGGGTGATTACTTCTAGCATCTTGGCTAGTCCTATTTTTCTTTTTTCTTTCTTTTACCTGCACCAGGTTTTCATAGATTGCAGATGGAAATAATTGTTGGTTTTTCATAATAGTGATTTTAAATCATTTTTAATTACATACTCTAATTAGGTATTGAGGATTTCACCTCCATTTGGATGGATAAACTGCCCTGTGATATAACTGGCTTCATCGGTAGCAAGAAACAAATATGACGGTGCCACTTCTGAAGGCTCACCGGGTCTTCCCAGCGGAACATGCACCCCGAATTCACTGACCTCTTCCTCGGAAAATGAAGCCGGAATGAGCGGGGTCCAAATAGGCCCGGGAGCTACCCCGTTTACTCGTATGTTTCTAGAAGCCAAGTTGGTAGACAGGGACCTGGTAAAGGCCACTATGGCTCCTTTAGTGGAAGAATAATCGATCAATTCAGGCTTCCCCCGGTACGCTGTTACAGAGGCGGTGTTAATGATCGTGTCGCCATTTTTGAGATGGGGAAGTGCTTCTTGGGTAAGGAAAAAGTAGGAGAAAATATTGGTTTCAAAGGTTTTTCTCAATTGTGCTTCATCAATATCCTCCAATTGTCTTTGGACATATTGCTGCGCTGCATTATTGATAACAATATTGAGTTGGCCAAATTTCGCTAAGGTTTCTGATACTACTTTTTTACAATCGGATTTTCTGCTAAGATCTGCCTTGATCAGGAGGATTTGGCCGCCCTGTTCTTCTGCCAAGCGCTTGGTCTCTTCAGCATCTTTTTCCTCCTCGAGATAGGCGATGACCACTTTCGCTCCTTCGCAGGAAAAGAGCACCGCTACTGCCCTTCCTATACCGCTGTCACCCCCAGAGATGATTGCTACCTTATCATTCAGTTTGCCATTACCTTTATATCCGGGTTTAATATACGCTGGGGCAGGGTTCATTTTATATTCCTTGCCAGGTTGGTGAGATTGCACTTGTCCCGGTTTTCCTTTGTCTTCTTCCATTGTTGTTTTTTATTTTCAATAGACCAACTATGAAGCCAAAGGGGGCTAAAAAGATTACATCATTTACATGCAGGCTTACAATATTATCCGATAAGCTGTGGTATTTTATGATTCCAGTTTTTCTTTTTTCATTGAAAGGATCCGTTGAAATGCAGATGGGGTCAGACCGGTCGTTTTTCTGAATTGATTGGAGAGATGGGCTACACTGCTGTAATTTAGCCGGTAGGCTATTTCAGTAAGGGTGAGATTATGGTTGGAAAGCAGGTGTTTGACCATTTCAATCTTTTGCATAATGAGAAAATTTTCAATGGTCGTCATGGTTATTTCTGAAAAAAGATTAGACAGATAACCATAACTAAATCCCAGCCTTTCACTAAGATAAGAGGAAGTATTCATTGGTAAACTTTCCTCGTCACCCCTGATCATATCGATGATCAGGGTTTTGATTTTTTGTACCATTGCTTCTTTCTGGTCATCAATAATCGTAATCCCATAAGGCAACAGACGCTTGGCCAACTGATCGAGTTTGTCTGGTGCGAGTGGCTTAGTGATCTTAACTGTGGCGGACGATTGAAGCTCATAGACAATTCCTTCTGCTTTCAATATTTCATTAATAATCACTTTACAAAGTACATTCTGGTCAATTTTTAAATTGATCTCCATAATTTATCGGCTATTGCTTAGTCAACATACTGGTAATTTTCATTTAAGGCAATCTGTGAAGGACATTTCCAACAGGTAATCGTAGCATTTGCCATCAGCCACAAAGTGAAACTTATCTCAGAATTATGTACCATTCTATCGCCACTCCTATTTGACCAATCAGTCCCTACTATCGTCCTGTTGTATTCTGTCCCAGTGGTACGGGAATTGAATATACTTAGGTATCTGAAGAATTGCCAATTTAACCACAAAACGATGAGAAATGAAGTGAATGATCTGATCCTATCAGGCAGTTCCATCAAAGGAACGACTGTAAAAACACCGCTGGACGAAAAAATCGGCAGCATCAAAGACCTGATGATAGAAACCAGCACTGGCCATATAGCCTATGCGGTCCTGGAAGTGGATACCGGTTTCCTTAATCTGGGAAGTAAGTTCTTTGCCATTCCATGGCAGGCACTTTCACTGGACAATCACCAAGATGAAGTCATCATTTTGGACGTGGACAAAGACAGACTGGAAGCATCTCCTGGTTTTGATAAGGATAACTGGCCAACCGGTCCCCAATATGACTTTATAAATAAAGTTCATGCCTACTATGGCTACAAAAGGGACAAAAACATATTGTAGATTTTCCATTTCACTTTATGTTGTAACCAAAAAAGCCCCGGATGGTTTCCGGGGCTTTTTTGACCCATCCCACGCTTTTCCCGGTCCATGGAAAAACTCACACAAAAAAAACTCACCCTTCTGTCAAGGGAAAACGAGCAATGTGCCGAGATCATTGGTCTACGTTATATAGACAGTGATGATTTGGGCATCAGGAGAATTCGCCGTGGGAAAGGCTTTTCGTACCATTATACCAATGGAAAAAAGGTGGAGAATGCAGGTATATTAAAGAGAATTAAAGCATTGGTCATACCACCTGCCTGGACTGAGGTGTGGATTTGCGAGAGCCCTAAAGGACATATCCAAGCAACCGGCTATGACAAAAAAGACCGCAAACAATACCTTTATCATTCAGAATGGATTACATTAAGAAGCCAGACCAAATTTTCGCAGCTTTATCCTTTTGGCTTGCTACTTCCCCATATCAAAAAGGCTATTTCAGAGGATTTATCTGTAAGTGGCTTACCGTTACAGAGGGTATTGGCCACAGTGGTTTCACTACTGCTAAAGCTCCACGCAAGAATAGGTAATGAATATTATGAGGAAGAAAATGGTTCTTATGGCCTGACGACCTTGAAACAGGAGCATGTGACCATACATAAAGATAAGATGATGTTTTCATTTCCCGGTAAAAAGGGAATTGTTCAAGAACTTTCGCTCCGACATAAACAACTTGCCCATATCGTAAGGAAATGTAGGAATCTGCCCGGAGAAGCACTTTTTAAACATATTGGAGCAGAGCATCAGTCCATACCAATAGATTCAGAAATGGTCAACACATACATAAAAAACACTACAGGAGGCCCTTATACGGCAAAGGACTTAAGAACATGGTCAGGAAGCGTTCTGGCCGTAGAATACCTTATACGCCACCAATTTCCTTCTGTTCAGGAGAAACGGGAAGAGGTGATATCAGCGGTAATTTCAAAAGTCGCCGATCGACTGAGCAATACTAAATCCATTTGTGAAAAATACTATATTCACCCCGTTATTTTTGAGTATTACCGCTGTAATAAGTGGAAGCCCGCGTTGGATGTCGGAAATAAAGACTTTCATCACTCCCACAACAGATCAGAAAAAGTACTGCTCAACTTATTAAAGGATCTTGCATGACCAATGAATTGATCACGGACTGTATGATTAGCTCTAAATCAGTTTTGTATGCTGTCCAAATACCTTTTTGAGTTTTTCTAGTTTTGGTTTGATCATGAGTTGACAATAGGGTTGGTTCGGGTGGTTTTCATAATAATTGACATGGTAATTTTCCGCTGGGTAAAAATTCGTAAACGCCGTGATTTCCGTGACGATGGGGCTCTCATATACTTCCGCTTTCTCGATCAATGTTTTGAATTCTGCTGCTGTATTTCGCTGTTCTTCCGTATGATAGAAAATGGCCGATCTATACTGTGGACCAATGTCCGCTCCCTGCTGGTTAAGTGTCGTGGGATCATGGGTGGCCCAGAAGACTTCCAGTAGATCCTGAAAAGAAATGATGTGCGGATCATAAAAGAAATGGATCACCTCTGCATGTCCAGTCGTACCAGTGGATACCTCCTTGTAAGTGGGCCCTTGGACAAAACCTCCAGCATAGCCAGGCATGATCTCTTCTACGCCACGGATATTCTGATACACGGCCTCGATACACCAGAAACATCCTGCGCCAAAGGTGGCCACCTGTTTACCTGCTGGTATATCGTGTATGGGAGTCTTCGGAAGTGTCGTCATATGCGCTATTATTGTTTGTTGCTGCTTTTAAAATACCTAATACGAGATCATCCACTCATATATTTTTCCCTACAGCACTTTGATCTCATCATTTTCTGAAAGGATGATTTTACCCTCTTTTTCCAAGGATTGGGCGGAATGCAGGATTTCCTTGGTGAAGTGCTTCCAGTCCTGCGGGTATAGCCATTGGATCACTTCTATACAGGAAAATGGTTGCTCTCCCTTCTGTCTACCCATTTCCAAAATAGCTATTTCCAAAATATTATGCATTGTTTCATCATTTAAATAACTTCAACTGCCCATTTGCATTGAAAGCAGAAAAATCTAACTCCGGCATGGACCTTCCACCAAGGTACTTCGCTTTTGCACTGGAGAAAATTTGGTCAATTACAGTCGCCAACGGCCCATTCCCTTTTATTCGCCTTCCCCATTCGGTATCATTCAGCTTTCCTCCATGCAGCTGTTCGATCTGATGGAGTACCTTATCTGCCCGGTCCGGATAGGTCTCGTGAATCCAGGCTTTGAATACCTCCCTTACATTCCCGTTTAGCCTTACTACAGTATAGCCAGCAGCCAAGGCACCAGCTTCAGCACATTTCTGGATGATTTCAGTGATATCCTGATTGTTCAGGGCAGGAATAATGGGGGCAACCATCACGCCACAGGGAATCCCCAATTGGGTAAATTGGCGGATGAGGGCTATTTTTTTCTTGCCTGTCGCAGTACGCGGCTCCAGACTCGCCTTCAGCCTCGAATCTAAGTGATTAATGGAAAAATATACGTGAATAAGTCGTTTACGGGCCAGCGCCATTATAATATCTGCATCACGCTGAATAAGACTATTTTTAGTAATCACGCTTACCGGATGACTTACTTCCAAGCAAAGCTGAAGAATTTTTCTGGTCAATTGATATTTTTTTTCAGCAGGCTGATAGCAATCGGTATTGCCGGAAAGCATGATGGTCTGCGGTCGATAGTTTTTGGCTTTAAACTGCTTTTTGAGAACTTCGTCAATATCCTGCTTTACAATGATATTGGTTTCAAATCCCAAACCTGCATCGAATCCCCAATATTGATGGGAGTTACGCGCATAGCAATAAATACAGCCGTGTTCACAGCCTTGGTAGGGATTCACTGAGTAGTTTAAGGGCAAGTCAGGGCTGTCATTGGTACTTAACCCTTTTTTGGCATGTTCCTGATAAAACTTGGTTACCGGTTTCTCGGTATACTTCTCTTCATCAAGCCCTTCCAAGTGCTCTGCTACCTCTTTCCGCTTCAAGTATGGATTGTGCGGTGCAATCTTTGATCCTCTGCCTTTAAAAACTTCATCACTCATCCGTATGAAGTTAACGCTTCTATCCCAAGGTGTAAAATATATGACATTAATTGTCCCAAAAACAGCAAACGCCTGAAGGATTCCCCGTTTAGCGGCAGATCATGATAAAAGCAGGCGGAAAGTTTCTGAGGGTAAATGCTGTACGTATATTCTTAAAGTAGTTGGCAAACTGGAATTTCAAGAGGTAACTATAGCATATCTGGATGAAATAACCGCTTTCTTTTAAATTAGAGCGGCTCTTTTTATATATCTCCATTCTGGCTTCTTTAGGGATAAGGCTAAAAGGCAATGATGAGAGAATGAGATCAGCTCCCTCTCCTTCAAGATAAGTATCCATATTTTCTGCTGAGTCACAGATGATTTTTACATTTTTCTGGGGAAACTGCCGTCCAAGGTTTTTACAAAAAGCCTCACTGATTTCAAATACCAAAAGTGTAGCGTCCTCATCCATTCGATCGATGATTCCCCGGGTGATACTTCCATCTCCTCCTCCCAGCTCCACAATAACCTTGGCCCCTTTAAAATTGGCGAAGGATAGCATTTTATTTACCAAATACCTGGAGCTAAAAGTTACCGCTCCAGTAGTTTTTATATTGGAAAATAGTTCTTTTATTAAGGAACTTTTATTCATTTTATAATTTTCGAATTTATTGATCAATATAGTTATTTTGCGTTAAATTTTAGTAGTTGTATTGTTATAACCGCTTTAAACACCAGTCAATCGATAAAGAATGAGTCAAAAAACAGGTATTCAATCTACTTTCGTATCCAAAATTACAAGCAATTTGATTAAATTCTGGCAAATAGGCGTGATTTTCCTGTTTTTGCAAATTACTTTGAGTTTTTGGGAGGTCTTTTGGATCGGAAAAATGCATGATATCAGCATCCTTTCACATCCTAATATACTGATCACCAATGTCCTGCAAACGCTAAAATGGTCTTTGTATGCGATAGGAATATTTTTTATCATTCAAGCCTTTTTGGGAATGGTTTTTCCAAAATTGTCTTACTTTTTATTGAAAGTCATTTTTAGTGCCTTAATACTTACAGCAATGGGGCTGGTATTTTATTTTTCCCGGGCCTTAGTCCCTCTTGGTGCAGACGTATATACCTATTCGTTCAGTGATATAAAAGAGACCGTTATGGCCGCCGGCATGTTTAATTTCTATTCCGTTATGGTCCTGCTTGTGGCATTGGTCTTTTTTTATTGGCTTTTTAGTTTGGGAAAATTTATAAATATCAAAGAAAAAGGTGCGCTGATTATCCCTGGAATAGCTTTTTTTATATTGGTGGTGCTGATGATAGTTCCATTAAATTCATCCAAAGGACTTACTGGACTTTCCTATTTTCTAGCTGAGAATAAGTCCTTCTTTCTCTATCAGGAATCATATGATTACTTTGCCTCTGCAGAAAACATATATTTTGATTTTTATCTTTCATCTACCAATGATGAAAACAATTTGTTTCATAAGAAATACGTGGATACCCAATATCCACTTTTGCATAAAAACAACTACCCGGATTTACTTGGTGCATATTTTGAACCGTTTGATAGTGCTCCTGATTTGGTTTTTGTGATCGTAGAAGGGCTTGGGAAAGCCTACTCAGGGCCAGATGCTTATTTGGGAAGTTGGACACCGTTTTTGGATTCACTTAGTGACCAGAGCCTTTATTGGAAAAACAACCTTTCCAGTACCGGGCGAACCTTTGGCGTGTTACCAGGGTTATTCGGGGGATTACCTTTTGGTGAACATGGATTTATGGAAGCTACCCCCTATCCCAAGCACCGAACATTGCTTTCAGTGCTGAAAGATAATGATTACCAAATCAATTACTTTATAGGCTCAGATAAGCACTTTGACAATACAGATAAATTCATGCAACATCAAGGTGTGGACCTCATTGTGGACGTCAATAAATTTGACAAGGACTTTAAAAAATCGCCTGCTGAGTCCAATGGCTTTTCCTGGGGATACGCCGATAAAGAGAATTTTAAAAATGGTTTAAGAAAAATTCCTTCCACGGATAAGCCTCAGGTCAATATTTTCCAGACCATGTCTTCCCATTCGCCATTTGTCATTCCGAGGCAATCTTACTACAATCAAAAAGTGACAGCATACCTAGAAGCTAAACAATACACTCACCCTACCATTTCCCTCAGTAAGTATCAAAAAGAACTCGCAAGTATTATGTATGTGGATGATGCCATCAGGGAATTTTTTACGGATTATAGAAAGAGAAAAGACTTCGACAATACGATCTTTATCATCACGGGTGATCACCGCTTGCCTGAAATCCCCATGTCATCCCTGATAGACCGGTTTCATGTACCTCTTTTGATGTATTCCACAAAACTAAAAAGGCCAAAGCAGATGGCGGCTCTAACGACTCACTTCGAGGTGCCAACGAGCCTTTTGGCCTTTTTGGACAAAAATTATGACATCAAAGCACCAGAAGAAGTGGCCTGGAGAGGATATGTGCTGGACACCGCACAGCAATTCCAGTCGAATATCAAGCATGCCCTTATGCGTAACAAATATCAGTTCAGGGACTATCTCAATGGAGAATATTTCATCTCAGATGATGTAGCCTTTAAGATTTCAGATAACATGAACATTGATCAGATAGATGACCCTTCACTGCATGAAAAGCTTACTACGGAATTTCAGCAGTATAAAAATGAAGACGCTTACGTCATAAAGAATAATGCTATTATTCCATGAGAATGCCCTTGAATCATCACTTTTGCTTGGATAATGCTTTTGTCATCAGTGGTAGGTAATAATTCCAGAAAAAGGATGTTCTATTTGAATAGTCGTCTTTTTCGTTAGCTAGCTTTGAAAGCGTGGGTACACCATAGAATGTGGCCGTTTCCATGCTTACGGGATTGTCAGCAAAGTCACCTGTAAAATAATAGATACGGGCATCTCCTACTTTTCTAGTGATGGATGCAGGAAAATACCTGGGCAATCCAAGAGCCTTTAGCTTTTCTACTCCTCTCTGTGTGGGCCCAAGGTCAAAATAACTAATCACTTCATAAGAACGATCGATACGCAAAATTTCAAACCAGTACGGATAGTTGGCTTCCTTGGGAAGTCCGTATGTGCTCTGGCTTGCCAGTGGTGAAATAACCTTGGGTACTTTTACAGTGATGTCAACCCCCACTTTAAATACCTCAATCTGGCCAAACTCACTTACGAAGATCTGTCCCGCACCTTGGAAATTCCAATCTTCATCGTGCTGTTTATTATAATTACTGATCAGCCATTCAGGAATTTCTTCATTGATCACAGTATCCATTTCATCAAAATACCGACTGATCCACCCTGACCATTTTATGTCAAAGAGGTTTTCAAATTCACTTCTGAGGTATTTTGAGGTAGGCGCACCCATACTGTTAAATTCCGCAAATACCAGCTTTCCTGATGCTATGGAATAAACTAAAAGATCAAGATCTTTCTGGGTCAGGCCACCGTATATTTTTGGTGAAATATTGTTATCTACATCTAAAAAATCAGACTCGTAAACCCCGTAATTATCAGCTATATAAACTATGTCAGTTACATTATTTATTGAATCAATTTGAGCAGATGAAAGGATATCCAGGCTCTTTTCTTTACTTTCTTCATCAGGGAAATACCCTAGGTAGTCTTCTTTATAGTTATAATACTCACCATGAGAGTTTTTATACCTAAGGTGTTTTAAAACCCAGAAAATAGATCGATGTTCCTGCCTCTCGACATCTGCCACAGTTTTATCGATTATCAATACATTTTTTTTAACACTGGGCTGCACATACCAAATGAAATATGTAATCCCAGGAAAAACAACCAACGGGATCAAGAAAACAAGTAATGACCTGACAATAGTCAGTAGATTATTTTTGCTAAACTGATAAGCGCCTTTAAGATCCGCCATTAAAATCTAAATTCTGTACCGATTGAAATGTTAAGATTGGGACGGTAATTTCCTGGGCTAAGCTCATCATACGAATAACCTAGAAAAGCATATCCCATCCACCTAGGTGTCCATAGTTGCTGATATCCCAGCCTTCCCCTATAGGAATCCAGCAGCTGGGACTGAAGGTCTCTATCCTCTTCATCAGGACTCACGCCAGTACTGAACTGCACCATCAGGTAATCCTCTGCTCCCTTAAAGTAGTACCTCGCCTGGATATTTCCACTTATAGAGCCTCCATTGCTAGAAGGGACGTGGTTCGCTCTTAAGTTTAGCCACCAGTTACCAGTATATTTGCCTACAGAAGCGGTAAGGATATGCGTGATTTCAGAAAATTTCAAATGCCTATAGCCGATGTCAAACTCAAAAGCCTTCGGTAAACTCCAATAGATGGAGGTCCCGAACCGATAATCTGGAAAGAAAGAAGCATTGCTAAAGCCACCGTTGATGTACGCATAGAAGTTTTTTCCCAGGCTAGGATAAGCATCGATTTCATATTGCGTACCATAAGCATCAAAACGGTGGGAATGTGTGGCCCTGGCAATGACACTACCCATAAATCCCAATCTTGTCCTTGCATACAGTGAATAAGTCTGCCAAGGGGAAATCTCCCCCTGGAAACTGTCAGAATCCACAGTCATCCCAACGGCACTGTTTCTGGTATGGCGTTTTAAATTACTGATATAGGACAATAAGCCATCGATATCTGCTTTTTTCTTGTATAACTTTTCTGCTATATCGAGTGCTTCCTCGTATTCCTCTCGATAATAATGTAACCTGGACTTTCGATAAGTCAAGCCAGGTGATGCATTACTTCCAAATTGTTCCTCTGCTCGATCCAGTACTTGTTGGGCCTTATCATACTGTTCGCCCCAAAAGAGGTTATCCAAATAACCGTTATAGGCATCTTCATAGTCAGGACTCACCGCTATGGCCTTTTCGAAATACACAGAAGCGGAATCATATCTTCCCTCCCAGGCATTGACCCTTCCAAGCAGTATCCAGACATCGCTGTATCCCGGATATCTCTCCACAATCTCCAGCCCTAGTGCGATCGCCTCATCTCTTTTGCCATCGAGGGCTAAATCCCTCGCCTCAAGAAAATTCTTATCTGGATCAAAAGAGGTCTGTCCGCTTGTCTGATGCGCAAACAAAACGATAAAAAAAACAAAGAATAAAATACTATTTTTCATATGCCTAGTTGCGTTGATCATTTTGTGTTTTTAAAACCTGTTCGTACCATTTCACCCCATCCGCCAATGCCTTTAATAAAGTTCCAGTGTCCTTTCATGCACCAAAGCATAAGTTTTGGATGTACAAAGAAAGGTTCCTTAAGGACCGTGATGATCAATTTTCTCAGATCTCCTTTCCTTCCATATTTTTTGAAGAAAAGTTCTTCAAAAAGAATACTGAAGGATGATAGCATTACCGAAAAAAAATAAATCAGCACAAAGAGACTGATGAAATAAACCGCACTAAACTCACCCAAAAAGATAAGAATGAAGGTATATATCACCCCTAAAAATTCAATAATAGGCGCATTTTTTTCGAATATTGTCCAAAAAGGAAAGCTCACCATGCCTGTAAAACCATATTTCAAATTAAACTGCATTTTCCGATGGAGTTGAAGCGTTTCTATCGTGCCCCTCATCCACCTGTTACGCTGCTTAGACAGAACCTCTTCGGATTCAGGCACTTCCGTCCAGCATAGTGGATCCGATACAAAAGACACCTTGTAAGGAATTTTTTGTTCCTCCATGTATCGCCTCATCCTTACTACCAGTTCCATATCCTCACCTACCGTGGCGGGAAAGTAACCTCCCACCTTCTTGACCAATTCTTTGTCAAAAAAACCAAAGGCTCCTGAAATAAGCAGCAGACCATTTATGCGAGACCATGCCATTCTTCCCAAAAGGAAACTTCTAAAATATTCTATCACCTGAAACCTGCCCAACAATGTGGACGGCACCCGATATTTTACCACAGTACCATCTTTGATATCACAATTATTGGCTACACCAATGCCCCCACCTACGGCGATGACTTTCTTGTGGGTTTCTTCTAGAAATGGACGTAACATCCGTATGATCGAATCCGGAGCTAGAATGCAGTCCACATCGATACAGGCGATCAGTTCTTGATTGGAAACATTGATGCCTGCATTGAGCGCGTCTGCTTTTCCTCCATTTTCCTTGTCCACCACGATGAGCTTGCTGAAAGAAGGGTTTGTAGATTTATATACGGCTCTTACGCGATTGGTATCGATGGTCTGCTCAAATGCATAATCCGTCTTTCTCAAGTCAAAGTTTTCCACTAAAACTTCCATGGAATTGTCCTTGCTCCCATCGTTGATGATGATCACTTCATATTTACTGAAATGCAGTGAAAGTAAACTCCTGACATTTTGGACCAAGCTTTTTCCTTCGTTATAGGCTGGTGCCAAGATCGAAACCCCCGGGGCCATAGGCGTAGTAATGACATCTTTATAATCTACAAATTTGTTTTTCTTAAACTGTTCACGCAGTTCCAGTCCGGACAATGCCGTAATGGTCATATAGATAACGATCACGGCAAAACCGTATAGCAGAAAGAAAATACCAAACAGATCTATCAAGAGATCAAATAATAGACTATACATGTTCCAGTAATGTATCTTTTATGTGTAACTGTATCGCTTCCATTTGGGGTCGCTTAAAATGGCTGACGGCCCAATTCATCATTTCGGGATCCAGGTAGGATAAACTTGTCAACATGCTTTTTTCCAAAGCAAAAGGTTGCTCGCTTTTTAACTTTTCCATGATCAATGCCACAGAGATCTCATTGCCGATCACTCCCATGAGTTCTGCTGAAAGCTTGGCCAGTTTTAAGTCATCACTCTGAAAACTTCCATGCACTAACTCTATTGTGGTATGTGCTGCGAGCGATTTAAACGTTTTAAGTATTTCATACTTTTCTTCAAGTGTAGCGGCTGAAAACATTTCGGATAACTGCTCGATGATCTCCATCCTCCCTAAAAGCCTCACTAGTTTCACACCAAAAATCCGAATACTTTCATTCTCAGATTTTATGAGCCTTACCAAGTCCACTTTTCCCATGGACGAGGTATTTCTGACCACCCGATACAGCCACATTTGTTGCCATCTGGAAAGCGGATAGGTTTGTTTGCCCAAGAAGCTCAGATCCTTATTTGCCGAAAGGTGCAAATAAGCCCTCACAGCGTTGGATCTTACTACGAAATTTTTTGAATGCAATAGTTTTTCCAGATGCAGTGCCGCCTTTCCAATATTCATTTCATAGACCTCCATCGTGCCGGTAGCCTGCATTTCCCAATTCCTGCTTTTTAACTTCTTTATGGAGTAATTGTCCAGCTTTAGCTTAGTATAAATAATCCTTAATTTATCTTTAAAGTCTCCTTTAAGGTTTTTGTTTAGATTGATGATTTCATTTATCAGGGTATTTTTAAATGCGGTAGATTTAAATTCCTTTGTATCAAAAAGTCCCACTACTTCATCAAAACTAAGTTCATTTACTTCGTCTACACTATATGTAAACAGAAAAGCAGAAAGAGGCTCTCTGCAGATATCCACATACTGTTTGGTCAGTCGTTCACGCCGTGCGTTCCGTGCCTTGACTACGAAAATAAAGAAGAGCAACAATAAAAATGTAATGACAAACAGCAACAGGATTCCAATGAGAATAACAAACTTAATATCACTTAGTATCCTACTCCTAAACCGATAGAAAGGCTTAAAACCAAGCTGATTTGCAGCTATAAGGAGTTGGTCTGTACCATTGGATAAACCGGGATCCTGATCGGCAATGTATAGGTCATTATCTTGTATAATATCAATATAACTCATCACATTTTCAAAATCCTTCTCCTCGTCAGAGATGTAATAGTGAAGTTGCTGTGGGGATAGCCCGGCAGATTCGACG
This sequence comes from Echinicola soli, assembly GCF_006575665.1. Taxonomy (NCBI): domain Bacteria; kingdom Pseudomonadati; phylum Bacteroidota; class Cytophagia; order Cytophagales; family Cyclobacteriaceae; genus Echinicola; species Echinicola soli. The sequence continues at coordinate 3,900,932 of NZ_CP041253.1, read as the reverse complement.
GAATCTTTAAAAGATAGAACAGCATTAAAATCTTCGAATTTGCTGGAAAATTCCTTTGGCTTTCGTCCGTCAGGACTAAAACTTAACCTATAACTCATCAGTTCCACTTCGCCAATCTCTTTCAAAAAGGAAACGGTAGCTAGTGAATCCATCTGCTTTTGCCCAGCAGCTATGGTGGCCTTTCCTATAAAGGCAATTAAAAACAGTGTAAGTATCTTTATTTTCAGCAAGATAAACCTTAAACTATAGACAATTAATTAAATAACCTTTTTACCCTGATGGCGAGTTCATTTGGATTAAAAGGCTTTGGCACAAAATCAGATACGCCCATATTAAAAGCCTCCATAACGGTCCCTTCTTCATCCCCTAATGCACTGAGGACAATGATGGGGCATTTAGGGTATTTGACTTTTGCATATTCGATGATCTCTATCCCGCTTTTATAAGGAACCATAATATCCGTTATGATCAAATCAGGCTGTAAATCATCCAGTGCTTCTATTCCTTTGTTACCATCTTCTGCTATTACTACTTTGTATCCTTCTTTCTTTAGTCGAAATTCAACCATTTTTAATATGAGTTGGTCGTCTTCTATTACTAAAATATCCTTCATGTTGGGGTATAATACGTCTTACTTTTCCTAAAAGTATGCACTTTTTGGTACAATTCTAACCTAAAATACTATTGATATGACCAAAATTAAGAACGAAATATTTTTATATATAATTTATTGTAAATAGAATTATATAAAATGTTTTTCGAATTTTATACTTCAAAACAAAATTAGCATTAGGTCACATTATATAACCTTTTAAAAAATAAACCATTCAGTTTTTTGAATCTTTTGTTAGTTTAACGTCTTGTAATATTTTATTGGAACTAATATATCCCAAATGTGTATGATTAAAAGATTAACCACTGTATTGTTTTTGGTGGTATTGATTTGTTTGATGGACACGTCGACGGTTTTTGGCCAGAGTGACCAGACAGGGCAAAAAAGAGTGACGGGCACCTACGCCATCACTAATGCCACAGTAATTACCCAACCCGGAAAATGGCTTTCGGCCACTACAATCGTGATCAAAGATGGGCTGATCACCGAAATTGGCGAAAATGCAGCTGTTCCCGTGGAAGCAAAAGTCATCCCCGGGGACTCTTTATTTGTATATGCTGGATTTATTGACATGGGAGGTGAAGCGGGTGTCCAAAAGCCAGAAGAAGCCCAAAAACCTGAAAATTTTGATCCATCCAATCCTCCCAATGATGTGGCCGGGATCACTCCTGAGCGTACTGTCTTGGACTATTGGGATACCGCTAATGGCAGTATCACAGAATGGAGAAAGACGGGTTTCACCATCGCCCAACTTCTTCCAAAAGGTGAAATGCTCCCAGGAAAAACAGCATTGGTCGTATACGGTAATGCTGAATCCACCAATATCCTCAAAGCGGCCACGGGTCTATTTGGTCAATTTGAAACTGCCCGTGGCGTTTATCCCGGAACTACCCTGGGACTCATGGCAAAATACAGGGAACTGTACAAAAATGCTGAACTTAAAAACCAGCATGCCCAAATGTTTGCCAACAATTCCAATGGAATAAGCAGGCCCGAAAAAAATAAAAGCCTGGAAGCATTCTATCCAGTGATCAACAAGCAAATTCCGGTGGTTTTTGAAGCCAATGAGGAACTTGAAATCCGTCGGGTATTAAAATTGAAAAAAGAATTGGGCTTTGACCTAGTGCTGATGGACATGGAAGAAGGAAGCAATTTGGCCGAAGAACTATTGGCCGCCAATGCATCCGTGGTGCTTTCACTCAAGCTGCCAGATGATAAAGCCCAAAAGGCGGATATGGAAGATGCCACAGAAGAGTCCAAAACTGCCCATAAACGTGTAGTTGAAGCTTATGAGGAGGCTTTGTCCCATGCGGGTAACTTTGAAAAAGCAGGGGTGAAATTTGGTTTCTCCACCAATCAGGTTAAAAAAGACGATGCATTAAAAAACCTGCGGTTGATGATAGCAAATGGCCTGACGGAAGAAGGCGCCTTGGCGGCCTTGACCACAAATCCTGCATCCATCTTGGGCATCAGCAAGTATGCCGGTACGATTGAGGAAGGAAAATCGGCCAACTTAGTTTTGGCAACAGATAGCCTTTTTGCAGAAGACAGCAAGATCAACTACGTAATGGCTGATGGATATCTATATGAATACGATATTTCCAAAACCAAAAAAACAGAAGGAAATACATCCGATGTGACTGGCGAGTGGAATTACACCTCTGAAACTCCTGGAGGTACTTCCACTGGAGAAATCAGGTTTACCGAAAAATCAGGTAATCTTTCTGGGGAAATTGATGTGGACGATCCCAATGGTGGCGGTACACTAACGAGGCCTTTGGAAAACATCAGTTATGACGGCAAAACACTGAGTTTTACTTTTTCTATCGAAGTTCAGGGACAAAAGCTCACCGTCCATACCAAGGGGAAAGTCGATGGAGATGATTTTAATGGATCCATCAGTATCAGAGACATGGGAGATTTTTCGCTCACGGCCAAAAAAGCACCTGATTTTAAATTCTAATTGATGAAGGAAATGAGGAAATTAACATATATCATTTGTTCCCTATTGTTCATAGGATCACAACAACTGACTGCACAAACACCCAAAGGCAGCGTTTTAATTCAAAATGCCACTGTATTGACAGTATCCCAGGGAACCTTGGAAGATTCGGACGTACTGGTAGAAGACGGCATCATCAAGAAGGTGGGTAAGGACCTTTCTGCTTCCAATAACGTAGAGACCATAGATGCCTCTGGCAAATTCCTTATGCCCGGCATTATTGATGCACACTCGCACCTTGCCCTGGATGTGGTCAATGAAGCCACCGCTCCCATTACGGCGGAAGTGGCCATCGCTGATGTTATCAATCCATTTGACGTAGGAATATATAGGGCATTAGCGGGGGGTACTACTATCGCCCACGGCCTTCATGGTTCTGCCAATGCCATTGGTGGCCAGAGCATCACGATGAAGTACCGATACGGCACCCGAAACCCGGAGGATATCATCATGAAAGAGGCTCCCCGAACTATCAAATTTGCTTTGGGAGAAAATCCGACCAGGGTTCATGGTCGTGGTAAAAACATCCAGCCGCGCACCCGTATGGGCGTGGAAGCGGTCATAAGAAACGGTTTTAATGAAGCCCTTCAATACAAGAAAAAATGGAAAACCTATAACCAATCAAAAGAACAAAAGAACAGTAAGGCAACTCATCCAGAATACAACCTACGTTTGCAGACCTTGGCAGACATCCTGGATGGAGAAATCATTATCCACTGCCACTCCTATCGTGCAGATGAGATCTATATGCTGATCAATGTATGTAGGGATTTTGGGGTGGATAAGCTAGTCTTCACCCACGTGAACGAAGGTTTCAAGGTAGCTCCAGAGCTCGCCAAATATACCATGGGTGCTTCTGTTTTCAGTGATTGGTGGGCTTATAAGTTTGAAGTGTATTATTCCACTGCTTACAATGCAGCGATCCTAACCGAAAATGGCGTAATCACTTCGATCAATTCGGATTCAGATGAACTGATCCGTCATTTGTACCATGAAGCTGCCAAGACCCAGCGGTACGGTGGATTATCGGATGAGCAGGCATTGGCCCTGATCACCATTAATCCTGCCAAGCAACTTGGGATCGATGAATACGTGGGATCTATCGAGGAGGGCAAGCAAGGTGACCTGGTGATCTTTGACCACCATCCGTTATCTGTTTATGCCGTCCCACAGATGACTTTTGTGGATGGGATAAAATATTTTGATATCAATGAAGATAAAGATGACCAAAGGCTAAAAGTAAGCCCTACTGAAATGGTAGAGCCAGTTTATCTTCAGGTAGAGGAAGAGAGCTGTATGCATGGTGTCGAGCTCTTTACTGAAGGAACCACTTTTCATCACTCACACTAGTTTAATTCATTGATTATTAAAAAATTAAATGACATATGAAGAAATTTAATTTAACAATATACTTCCTGATACTTCTACTGTTGCCTGTCTTGGGTTATGGGCAGATTGAAGGAGAAGTATTAAAACCACAAAACGGCAAGTTTCTCCTTAAAGGAGGAACAGTAGTCACCGTTACCAATGGCTCACTGGAAAACACGAGTATTTTACTGGAAGATGGGAAAATTGTGGCTATTGGTGCGGAACTGGAAGCTGGAGACGCCACCGTCATCGACTGCGTTGGCCAGTATGTTTATCCAGGTATGATCGACAGTGGAACGCGTTTGGGCTTAGTGGAAGTAGGGTCTTTGGCAGAAACACAAGATTACGCTGAAATAGGAAACGTAACACCCAATATGCAGGCACTGACAGCCATTAATCCAAATTCCGTGGCCATTCCCGTGACCAGGGTAAGTGGTGTCACCACAGCACTATCGGTTCCTTCAGGGGGATTGTTTCCCGGAACAGCAGCCTTGATCAACCTAAACGGGTATACTCCTGACCAGATGTATACAGGATTCAAAGGGATTCCGATGAATTTTCCTACCTCCGCCAGAAGAGGGCGATGGGACCGTAGGTCAGATGAGGAAATCGAAAAAGATGCCAAAGAATCCCTGAAAAACATCAATGATATTTGGGAAAGGGCTATTACCTACATGAAACTTGAAGATGCCGATGCATCCTTGAACTATTATCCAGAAATGGAACAATTGGCCAAAGCCGTGCGAGGTGATTTACCTTTATTGATAGAGGTCAATAAAGCAGAGGACATCCTTAAGGCCCTCGAATGGATTAAGGAAAAGGAAGTGAAAAAGGCAGTTCTTACAGGTGTCTCTGAAGGTTTTAGAGTAGCTGAAAAAATAGCCGCTGCAGGTATTCCTGTTATTACAGGTCCTGTTTTGGCATTACCTTCAAGGTCTTCTGATCGCTATGATGCAGCCTATAGCAACCCCGGTAAAATGCAGAAAGCTGGGGTGAAAGTAGCCATCAGGACTTCCGACACTGAAAATGTAAGAAATTTACCCTTCAATGCAGGTTTTGCTGCAGCTTACGGGATGGGCAGAGAAGAAGCACTAAAGGCCATTACCATTGTTCCAGCTGAGATTTTTGGGGTGGATGATCACCTTGGAAGCATTGAAGAGGGCAAGAGTGCCACTGTATTTGTTTCTGATGGAGATCCTTTCGAAACCAAGACACAGATCAAGCATGTATTTATCGACGGGTATAAAATACCAATGACCAGTAGGCATATACGCCTTTATCAAGAATTCCTGGAGAGAAGCCCAGGCCTGGAAGAATAATCGAAATCCCCGGTGAACTTTCCGGGGATTTGTTTTATTTAGTACTAAGGAACAACAATACTTATCAAGGATGAAAAACGTAACGTTAACTTGGGTAGCCATACTCCTGATGGTACTGGGCTTATTCGCGAGCTGTCAGCCAATCAATAAAGAAACCACCTCAGTGGCGCCTCTAATAGATCGAGTGAAAGAAAGCTATGCACCGGACAAGCGCGTAGCATTATTTGACATCGAATACGTAAACGACACGTTAAAAGGTCAAACCAATTTGCCGCAGGCACTGGATGAATTGGCTGGAAAGCTGGACAGTGCGGGAGTCTCTTATACCAATGTGGTGGAAGTACTTCCAGAGAAGGCTCTGGCAGGCAAAACGCATGGAGTGGTGACCATTTCCGTGGCCAATATCCGAAGTGCTCCCAAGCACTCTGCGGAGTTGGCAACTCAAGCGACCATGGGCACACCGGTGAATGTCCTTAAGAAAGCTGGGAGTTGGTATTTAGTGCAAACACCTGACAGGTATATTTCATGGGTGGACGCTGCAGGAATAGAACTAATGGACCAAAAGGCCTATGACCTATGGGAAGGTAGTCCCAAGCTGGTCTTTACCGAGCTTTTGGGATATGTTTATGAAAGTGAAGATGAATCCATGATGGTCACAGATCTTACAGCTGGCAACTTGCTGAAATTCGTGGCAGAAAATAGAAATCACTATCAAGTTGCCTTGCCTGATGGCCGTCAAGGTTTTTTGGAAAAGGATTTGGCCATGCCATTTGAAGAGTGGATTAGCACCCGTTCTCTTAGTGACAATAACCTGATCAGTACAGCCAAAAACATGATGGGAATACCTTATCTCTGGGGAGGTACATCGATCAAAGGAGTCGACTGTAGTGGATTTACCAAAACCATTTATTTTCTTAATGGCCAGGTGATTCCACGAGATGCTTCGCAGCAGGTTCATGAAGGAGAGCTAGTAGATACAGAAAAAAATTGGGACAAATTAGCCGTAGGTGACCTGTTGTTTTTTGGTAGAAAAGCTACAGAAGATCGTCCAGAGCGAATCGTACACGTAGGAATGTGGATCGGAAACAATTCGTTTATTCATTCCAGGGGAAGGGTACGCATCAGCAGTTTTGACTCCAGTAGCCCCAATTACGATGAATATGAACTGGGAAGATATCTAAGAACAAAAAGAATCCGTCAAGTCCCTAGTGAGCACATCATTGAAGTAGCGAAGGCAATGAATTAATAAAAAAACAATAACTATTTCATTGGCTGCGTTATACATATAATCGGTAAAGAAATCGTTGCTTATCTTATTCAGCTAGAAAGTTGAATAGATTTTACCCTCTTCTATAATACGAAGAGGGTTTTTTCTTTTAACCCTGATAATTTGGAAATACATCGCCCCAAAAACCCAGGGTCAAGCGAAAAAGTTGGGGGGATTAGGGTTGGTTTCGATAGCACGCAGATGATGCAGATTAATAAGATCTGCGCTGATTTTTTTATACTGGAGCACGCATTACTTATTTTAATAGGATTTCTTTTTTGTTTTTTTGCCACAAAGATTCTAAGACCCAAAGCTGTTTGTTTTCCATGAAATTTGGAATCCGCCTACAAAACACTTCGTGTCTTGGCGACTTCGTGGCGACATACCAAATGAATATAAACCTTCTCCCGCCCCCAGAAATATTGCTTGATCCAAAAAAAGCCAAGAGTAAAGGGAAATGAGACATGAGAATAACGTCATAGCAAACGCAGAGCAACGGAGTGAAGCAATCTCATTCTCTTTAGACGAGACTGCCTGGAGCAGACAAACACAATTCGTTATGCATGGCTTCAGCTCTCGTTATAGCAAAATTCCATCTAGGGATGGATCAGCCATTACAACTATGCTTGACAATGAAATCTAATAATTAATCCGGTCAACTATAATCAGGGATATAAAAGACAGAAGCCAGTTATTTTGCAGTTAATTCATGATTCATCGCTGCGGGGTTTCCTCCATGGACGGACAGGTTTGGGTTACTTTTTTCACCTGTAGGAAAAAAGTAACAACGGTGATGAGGCCAAGGCCACACTGGAATTTGGCAAACAAAGTAAAAAGTTTCCCACAGTAAATCATGTAGAACCAAATTCCTTGTCCTTCTTGCCGCCACTGTACAGGTCAAACTTCAGAAGGCGACAATCTATCGTACCGTTAAAGAACTCAATTTTTCTACTGGGCCTTAAACCAACCCTCTTGCCAAGCTTAAGGTTGCCAGTAAAGATGTAACCGGTATAGCCTGAACAGTTCTGTTTCATAAAATCACCAATACGTTTATAGGTATTGACCAACTCTTCTTCCTCTCCTAGCCTTTCGCCGTATTCTGGGTTGAAGAAAACTACTCCATTTTCATATTTGGGAACGGTTGTCTCTGCAAAATCTACCACTTCGAAGGAAATGTGATCGATTACATTGGCCACTTTGGCATTTTCCTCCGCAGCATAGATGGCCCTTTCACTGATGTCGGAAGCCACGAATTTTCCCGTGATGTTATCGTTGATCTTGGACTTGAGCTGCTCTTTTAGCAAATCGTAAACCTCTTCCTTGTAGCCTTTGATATGCATAAAGGAATAATGTTCCCTAAAAAGTCCCGGGTAGCGATTGGTGGCCATAAGTGCAGCTTCGATGACCAATGTCCCTGCACCACACATAGGGTTAACGAAAGGCCCTTTTCTATCCCAATCACTGGCCAAGATGGTCGCAGCCGCTAGGTTTTCGACCATCGGTGCCATCCATGGAAGCTTGCGATAGCCTCTTTTGGAAAGGGTTTCACCCGAGGTATTGATAAACATGGAGGCCTGTGTTTCTTTCCAATATAACTGAAATACCGCACCGTCAAAATCAGCTCCGGTGTCTGGTCTTTTGCCTGTATTTTCACGAAAACGATCAACGATCGCATCCTTGACTTTTACATTTACAAAAAGTGGATTGTTCACACTTTCGTTTTCGACATGGCTGATTACAGAAAAATACGTGTCATTGTCAATATATTCTTCCCAAGGGATATTTTTTACGCGTCGGTAAATATCACGGGCATGGTGAAGATAAAAAGACTTGATTTCGAAAAGTACATGACTAGCCACTCTCAAATGCATATTTAGGTAAATGCACTCATTCATACTGGCATTAAGCTCTATACTGGTACGGTCTACCTTTAATGGCTTAAATCCATGTTCGATCAGTTCCTCCTCAAGATATGGGGCAAACCGATCCTTGCAGGTTACGATTACCCTCCCTTTTTGGTCAAAATTATTCATGGGACAAAAGTAACTTTTTTGCAGGAGTTTTTAGCCAATATTTACAGATATCAGCTGATAGGTTAATGCGTATTTCTGGTTCGATGGTGTTTTGTTGAGAATGAAAAAAAGAGCGAATATCACCATGAGCGCTCCGTCATTTATTTCTTGGTTAATACTATTCCTTATAAAAATAGCTTTTCAATAGAATTTGGACGTTAAAAGAGCTTCCATCTCTTTTTTCATTTAGTGGATTAAGTGAACAAGCGGCGTAAAGTACTTTCGGCAATCCATCTTCACCAATGAGAAATTGGGGTCTTTCCAGCCTGTTTACTTCCACTGTATGGCCGTTTTTTAGCTTAAGTGATAAAGGCATAAACATAGCATTATCAGGTTTTTCCCAGTGAATTCCATCTGAAGATTTCATCAGTGCCAAGCCTGGATCACCGCCTGTGATTTTCCCCGTAAAGTCTTTAAAAACAGTATAATAGAAACCACTGTCTTCATGGTACCAAACATAGGGATCTTCTGCTGAGGCCAATTTCCCATCATCATCCTTTACATCAAAAACAAACTCATCCCGTTGCCTAAAAGGGCCTGTCGGTGAATCACTGATTGCGACCCCATGTACTCCTCTCCAATTGGGAATATAAAGGTTTCCTTTGAAGTAAAGTAGATATCTGCCGTCTGCTCTCCTTTTCACGACTGCTGGATTTACGACGATTAAGTTATCTGGTTTGGCTTCAGTGCCTTTGGGTGAAGGATTCAGCACATTTTCATCTTTTACCCGTGTCCTCGGACTTAGCAAGGGATTTTCGGACCGAATGATATTTCCTTCAAGGAGGTCATCGATGCTATGGAAGGTAATCACGCCTATCTGCTGGCTTTGCTGGATAAGGTCTCGCCTGCTCAGCTCAGCTCCGGAACTTCCCCTTGGCTGTTCTCCGGGATAGGTGCTACCGGTATGATAAAGGTAATAGGTGCCATTGAATCGTTGAATGTGAGGGTTATGAACGGACTGACCGTCCCAAGCTTCTGGTCTTCTCTCCTTTCCTTGTCCCTGGACCACGGTTTTGACAAATTTAAACCCATGATCGGCATCATCAGAAACAGCATAGGCTATTTCTGATGCCGTCAACCAACCATCTGTAAATTTGTCCTGATCATCCCCGGAAGGCCAACGGCTATAAAACATATGGTACCTGCCATCTTCCCCTTTGATAACACTCCCTCCCCAGACGAAATAACCCTCATTATTTAATATAGAAGGCCCTTTTAAAATGGAACTGGAGCCATTCTCCACCACCACTGCGTCTATTGGTTGTGGCTCAATGATAAGTTGGGCTTTTGCTGAAGAGGTTAAAACCGAAAACAACAGTATACTGAGTACATATTTCTTGATCATATCAGGTCGTTTAATCCGCATTGTGGATTGGTATTTCGCTACAGCCTGTAGCGACTACTGTCGGGAAGGTTTATAGCATCCTAAAAATCAGTATCGGACTTATCTATATTAAGCGGCAGGATCCAAATGTTCCGATATAGCACATCGTGCCCCTCTGCTTGCAGTTTAATTCCACCAGCCCGATCGGTAATACCTTTTCCGCCATCATTGCCACCATCAAGCCCAGAGTTAGGACCACCCCAGACTTGCTGGATATATTCGTTCGCATGTATTTTCACACCATTAAAATACATGGTCATCAGTGCTTTTTCGATGAGTTTTCCCTCTTGGTCAAATCTAGCTGCTCGAAAAACAATATCATAGGCATTCCATTTGCCCAATCCATTATAAATTTCATAAGGAGCGGCTTTCTCATTGATAATGGCAGCCATCCCATGGGTGGTTGAGTCACCATCGAGTACCTGGATTTCATAACGGTTCTGAAGGTAAACTCCGCTATTCCCTCCTTCATGTTCAATCAAAAATTCGATATGTAATCTAAAATCATTGAATTTTTCTTTAGTCACAATATCGGCCGCACCATATTTTCCATTGGCAGCTGCCGGATCGTTGGTGTTTAGCGCGGTACTGCTAGATAATGGATCATCGACGATTTCCCACTTGATCGGTGGGACTGCTGCTAACCTTGGTCCCTCCCAATATTCCCATTTATTGTCAAGCATTTCCCTACTTCCATCAAAGAGCCACTTGGCAGTTGCTGGTTTTGCAGCCCCAACCCCTATACTTTGACCGAAAGTCAGTGAGCAAAGGGTTTGTAATGACAAGCCAACAAGAAGGGATAAAACAATGCGAATGTTCATGGTAAGTGGTTTAGTAGGTTTATAGAATGTTAAGGTATTAAAAATTCCTGATGATCCATTTCCTTACCTGATGATTTAGTCAGGTCAAAATCAATCAGCGCCTCGAAAGCCCTTTTCCAAGGCAACTCAAATTTCAAATGATGTGCTTGAAACTGATCGGTAAAATTATAGCGTATAATTCTCTCCAGGCATGGCTCTATGATATCCAAAGCAATATTGTCTGCCATTTCAAGTTTGTCGGCAGACAATATGGTGGCATTCGTATGTTTAGGGCCAAATGCCTGTTTCAAGGCCGCCCTTACTTCATTATTATAAACATAATCATTTACCATACGATGGATAGTAAACCAGTAATGGGCTGAAGAATTGCTTGAAGTCATTTTATCATGTGCTGCGGCCGTTTGGCGGGCGTGAAAGAGAAAACCCTGCGGCAATGCGGTACCCAATGTATTTCCTGCCGTATTCCAGGAGGCATAACCGTACAGTTTTGATAAAGTGCCCTTTTCTATCAATGCCTCAGAAAACACCTTTGCTCCTCCTTGTACATTTCCTATCGGATCAATGTCAGAAACAATCAACTTTTGGCCTTTTTTTATGGCCTGGATAATAGTTGTTATAAAGGATTTTGTTTCTTCCTCATTGTACCGGGAGGTGTAGACGTACCAATGAAGGTCAGGACTTGACCCTTGGTCAACCAAGTCTCCACCGGCACATTTCACCATTTTATTAACCGTTTCGCCAAGTATCTCATCTTCAAAAGGCATCACTTCATTTCGCATTGCTTCAGAAGAATAATGGACTTTGACAGTGGGGCTGAGGTGTTTTTGTCGATTGACAAAACGGCCAAGGAGCAACATGGCCACTTCATCGGTACCTGCTTGGATAGCCACCTTATCACTTAACTTGTAACTTTTCACTTGTTGGGCAAGGTGTTCTTTTTCAGTGACATGAAGTCCGGCAGGTTTGGCATCATCTTGTGAAAGCACGAGATAATCGATCAAACCATCGCTTGTCCATTCTATCATTTGGCGATTCACTTGATGATTTCGGTTTCTGGCCGCCAAATAATCAGCCGTCACAGCCTTTGGCAACCCACGCTCCAGCGCCGTCTTCTTTGCGGGGTCCACTGTGGCTGCCCATTTGGCCAGTTTCACCCTATGCTCTTCATTTGTACCATCAGCTGTGGGGGCCAATCGCATGATGACGCTTTGAACAAAAATAGGAATCAGGGGATTTTTCTCTTTTATAAATTTTATCAACTTTAATCTGGCCAATGCAGATTCTGAGTTTATGGCATACTTGCGACTTGCCACTAAACCACCATAGGCCAACATGTCTGCTACGAGAATAACACCACTCACATCTTCAATGGGCTGGCGCTTGATCCAAGAAGCCAAAGCATCAGTATTTCCTGCATCATGCAAGTTTCCCAATATTTCCTTGGGTGGAGTGATGATTTCCATATTGACAATTTCACCGAGTTTTATCGGAAACTGTAAACAGGGTGGCCGATCATCCAATGGAATGAGCAGCAATTTTTCCTTCACAGGATTCCCCAAAACATTCGTATTAGCTGCTAACAACAGAAAAATAAAAGTAAGGATTGATTTCATATGGGCAGATTAAGAAAATACCTTTGCCAAAATAAAGAAAAGCCACAAATTAAAAAATTGTGGCTTTTCTGTTTGTCCCCAAAAAAAGTACCTAGTGGTGATGACCTCCCTCACCTTTTTTGGTTTCTGCGACCAGGTAATACGCCTTGTTCATGACATATTTTTTGTTGGCATCTTCAGGGCTCATGAATTTAACGGAAACCCATCCATCATTTTGATTATCTAAGACGATTTCTGTTTTTTCAAAAAGCCACTCCTCTCCCTGTTTCTTTACGGAAAAGAGGTAATTACGATCTCCTTCCTTGGCTATTGCCTCTTCGGGTACTGCGGGCTGTTTGGTCTTATCAGTGATTACCTGGCCCCTGACATACATCCCTGGGATCAGCAGCCCCTTTTTATTCTCTATTTCTGCATGAATATGAACGGCCTTTGGCTTTGATTCGAAGGATTTCCCAACCGAATAAACCTCAGCCATCAACTCTTCTCCTGGTAAGGTCTCTACTGAAAAGCGAACTTTTTGTCCTACTTTTACTTTACTTACATCCTTCTCAAAAACCATCATATCAGCATGGATATGATGGATATTTACCACTTCAAACATCTCATATTCAGGCCCGACGTATTGTCCAGTCTTTATGTGAACTTCCTTGATATAGCCCGATATTGGACTTTTTACAGGAATTCGGTCGGTAATGACACCTTTCCGGATGGAAGTTGGATCTAAGCCCAGCAATCTCAATTGGCTTTCCTGTCCACTTATCGAAGCGCCCAAAGAAGCAAGTTCCGCGGCGGTTTTTTGCATATCCCGGCCAGAGCCGACCTCTTCTTCGTAGAGTGTGTTTTGCCGATTATACTCCTTCTGGAGGTAATCCATCTCATGCCAGCTTTGGCTATAATCCGACTGGATTTTGATCAATTGGGGATGGGAAAGGTGTGCCAGCGCTTGTCCTTTTTGTATTTTGTCCCCTTCTATGACGTTTATTTCCACGACATTTGCACCGATATAAGCCGTGACTGCCGCTTCGTTTTGAGGGGGTACTTCCAGTACACCATTTACTTCCACCAATCGAGCCATTGCTCGTGTACTTACCGTATCAATGGTGAGTTGAAGTGCTTCTACCTGTTGGTTAGAGAGGTGTAAGCCTTCCTCATGCTTCTCCTCTTCATCGCTATGGTCAGTTATCTTTTCCTCATCATTACAAGCGGTAATGGAGAGTAATGTGATCATCGCAACAGCCCCTACTATCCAGCGGAGTGTATACAGTGCTTGATTGCTTTTTGTTTGTGATATATGGGTATTATTCATCTTGATTGCTGATTGAACGATTAAAATATTCTAGTTCTATTTTACTAATGAGATAAGATTTTAGTGTCTCCTGCGCATTCTGCTCAATGCTTAATGCATCATTGATATTTTGCAGAAATGCCACATAGTCTATGGCTCCCTGTTGATAGGCCAATAATGCACCTCTCTCCTGCTCTTCAGCAAGTGGAAGAGCCTCTGATTCGTAATACGAAAAGGCATTTTTCCATTTCAGGTATTTTTCCCAAGCTGTCTGATGCGCCACATTAAATTCCATTTTCGTTTGATCCAAGTTGCTATTTGCTTGCCTGGCTTCCAGCTTTGCCGCACGGACATCTGCTTGGTTTTGGTGGAATGCTAATGGAATACTAATGCCCAGTTGGAATGTAGTATATCCTGTAACGCCCTGGACTTCCTGAATCCCATATTGGGCATAGAGCTTTGGTAAAAAGCCGGCTCGTGCTGTTCTAACTCCCTGCTTTGCCAATTCTTGCTGTTGCCTTGCCATTAATATTTGGGGATGGTTTTCCATGATACTTGATTCTTGACTAAGGGTCAAGAGCTGCTTCCGATCATTTACCTGAATGGTAAATAGCGTATCACTGACCAGCCACAGGTTTAGTCTTTTAAGGCTAATTTGAAAGTCTCGATAGCCTTGCTCCTTCTGAATGGTAATCTGCTTGGTTTTATTCTGGGCACTAAGCCACTCCAACTTACTTGTTGCTTCTGTCTCATATCGGATCCGAGCCGCTCGTTCAAAATTGGCATACAAAGAATCCATTTTTTCCAGTAGCATATAACGTTGCTTGGCACTATATGCTTGCGCAAAAGCAAGGCTTACCTCTTTCGTCAGTTCAGCTTCCGACAGATCCAAGGATGCTTCCGCGAGTCCAATTTTTTTCTGCTGGTATTTGGTCTTGGCCGGTATGCCAAAAACATCTATTTGCTGCTGCTGGATGCCAATGGTCGTGTATACGCCAAGGTCGTCCTTGATTTCTTCTCCGCCTGTATAGAGCTGTGTATTTCCGATGTCCCACGCTTTCTTTTTTAGCACCGTCTGTTTGTCGATTTCCAATTGGGCATTTTGTATCATGGGATACCGCTCATTGGCCCGGGCAATCGCCTCATCCAATGTGATGGGTTGACTAATCTGTGGATTTTGCGCCTTAACACTGGTGGAACCCAAAAGTCCCAACGTAAATATTAACAGCATCATCCCGGTTTTGGGTGTCATCATTTTGGTTTTGGTATTTTCCATCCATTGGTAAAGTATGGGTAAAAGGAATAAGGTAAGCAAGGTAGAGGTAATCAGGCCACCAATTACCACGGTGGCTAATGGCCGCTGCACTTCCGCCCCGGAAGAAGCAGAAATGGACATAGGCAAAAAACCCAGAATATCGGTAAGTGCGGTCAGAAGAATCGGCCTGATTCGCCTTTTGGTACCAGCTTTTATCCGTTCTACCAGCGATAGGTTACTTTCTGATTTGAGCTCATTGAGTCCATTGATCAGCACTAGGCCATTCAGCACAGCTACACCGAACAAAACGATAAAGCCCACTCCAGCGGAAATGCTGAAGGGCATTCCTCTTAACCACAGCGAGAAGATACCGCCAATGGCCGCCAGAGGAATGGCCATATAGATCATCAGTGTTTGCCTCACGGACTTTAGCGCAAAGAAGATCAAAATGAAGATACTCGCCAATGCCGCAGGCACCACCAGCTGAAGGCGTTTAGAGGCCCTTTCTAGATTTTCAAAGGCTCCCCCATAGCGGATATAATATCCCGGAGGAAGGTCCAAGGAACTTGTTAGCTTTTCCTGGATTTCGCTCACCAGTGATTCGATGTCCCTCCCGCGGACATTGATCCCGACGTACGTTCGTCGGTTGGTATTGTCCCGACTGATCTGCATAGGGCCTGGTTTATAGCTGATTTCGGCCACTTCTTTGAGCGGAATCTGATGTTCATCAGAAATATTGACATACAGGTTCTTGATATCGTCTATGCTCCTTCTGTTCGAAGAGTCCAACCTGATCACCAAATCAAAGCGCTTTTCCCCTTCAAAAATGGCTCCTGCACTTTTTCCGGCAAAGGCCGTCTGGACCACCGTATTGAGCGTAGAAATATCCAGGTCATATTGAGCCAGTTTATCACGGTTGTAGTGGACGGTCATTTGGGGCAAGCCAGTGGTCGCTTCTACCCGTAGATCGGCCACACCATCTATTCCACCGATCAACTGCCCTATCTCATTGGCTTTGGCAGCTAAGATTTCTAAGTCTTCACCAAACAACTTAATCGCAATATCTTCCCTCACGCCCGTCAGCAGCTCATTGAACCGCATTTCGATAGGCTGGGTAAATTCGTAATTGACTCCAGGAAGTACGCTGATTTTGTCCTTTATTTTTTCAATGAGCTCCTCTTTTGATGTGGCGGATACCCATTGGTCTTTTGGTTTTAAAATCACAAAACAATCTCCCAAGTCCATGGGCATCGGATCGGTGGGCACATCGGCTACTCCAAAACGGCTCATCACCTGTTCCACCTCTGGGAAATTGTCAAGAATGATCTGTTCTACTTGCGTGGAAGTGGCCACCGACTCAGAAAGTGAGCTACCGGGCGAAAGAATAATATGAAAAGCAATATCTCCCTCATCCAATTGAGGAATGAATTCGCCTCCCATATTTCTGAAAATTAAAAATGCCGCGCCAAATAATACAATGGCCATTCCTACGATCCATTTGCCTCGCTTCAATGCCCGCTCCAACAATGGAACATATTTATCTTCCAACCAAATGACCACTCGGTCTCCCCAGCTTTTACGGTTGTCTTTACGCACTCGGATGAAGAGCGCGGCCATCATGGGCACATAGGTAAGGCAAAGCAACATGGCTCCAAGCATTGCAAAAATAAAGGTCAATGCCATCGGCTGAAACATTTTACCTTCCACCCCTTCTAGTGCCAAAATCGGCAGAAAGACGATCAAAATGATCAACTGACCAAAAAAGGCTGAGTTCATCATGTTTTTGGAAGCTTCTGCCGCTTGCTGATCACGATCTTTTTGGTGGATGGCTTTAGTGGCCTTGACTTTTTGGTGCAAATAAAACACAGTACTTTCCACGATAATGACAGCCCCATCTACAATAATCCCAAAATCTATCGCACCCAAACTCATGAGATTTGCCCAAACATCAAAGGCATTCATCAGGATAAACGCAAACAGCAAACTCAATGGAATGGTAGAGGCTACAATCAGCCCTCCCCGCCAGTTGCCAAGCAGCAATACCAACACGAAAATCACAATAAGGCCACCTTCCAATAGATTGGTGGTAACGGTATCGGTCGTTTTTTCGACGAGGTCACTTCTATCCAAAAACGGCTTTATACTTACCCCTTCGGGGAGACTAAGCTGAATCTGCTCGATCCGCCCTTTCACAGCTTCAATTACTTTATCGGAATTCGCTCCCTTTAGCATCAGGATCATTCCCCCAACCGCTTCACCATTGCCATTCTTGGTAAATGCCCCATAGCGTACCGCATGTCCATACCTCACATCTGCTACGTCTTTTACTTTGATGGGGATACCGCTGCGATTGGTTACGATGATATTTCGGATTTCATCCAAGCTTCTGACCAAGCCTTCACCACGGATAAAATTAGCTTGATGGTTTCGTTCGATATAGGCACCACCTGTGTTTTGATTGTTTTGTTCTAAAGCAGTGTATATGTCGCTTATGCTGATACCAATAGCCCTCAAATCATCAGGGTTTACGGCTACTTCATATTGCTTTATTTTACCGCCAAAAGCATTCACTTCCACCACACCGGGCACCATGGCCATCTGCCGTTTGATGATCCAATCCTGCATGGTCCGGAGTTGGGTGATAGTATATTGGTCACGATAGGTACTGTCGACTTCCAGCGTATATTGATAAATTTCTCCCAGGCCAGTACTAATCGGGCCCATACTGGGTTTGCCAAAACCTTCCGGGATTTCGTCACGGACTTCACTGAGCTTTTCAGACACCAACTGCCTGGGCAAGTATGTGCCCTGATCATCCTCAAAGACAATAGTCACTACTGACAGGCCAAACCGGGAAACGGACCTGACTTCCTTCACCCCGGGTAGGTTTGCCATGACCAGTTCTACTGGATAAGTGACAAACTGCTCAATATCTTCTGTCCCTAAGTTAGGAGCTTGGGTGATGACTTGCACCTGGTTGTTGGTAATGTCAGGTACCGCATCTACTGGTACTTGCAGCATACTCCAGATACCAAGCCCTATCAAGGCTAAGGTAAACAGTCCGATAATGAGCTTATTTTTAATAGAAAATGTAATAAGCTTATTGATCATTATTTTGATGTTTTGGGTTTGTAACAGGCAAAAATGAAGACAAAATACTCCATTAGCCTGTTTCTAATCTTAATTGGATAAATGAGGATTTACACACTTATGGGGTGTACTATAGCTGGCGCTAAAGCGAAGGACGACCATTCAAGCCGTTTTACAGCAGTACTGGCCTTCGCTTTACCAAGACACGAAAAGTCAACATCAACAATCCCTCCTTGACGTTCTTTTTCATGCCATCTGATTTGGAAAAATCTGTATTGGCTTCCAGCTTATCCTAAATGGGTAAGGGGGGAAAAACGTTTGGGTGGTTTTAAAAAATCAAAAGAATGTATTCCTTTAAAATCATTAAAATGTGAGGAATGTATCGATGTAAATTGATTCATAAAGTTCACTTGTGGCTTATCGGTTACCACATAATGAATATGACAACAATGGCAGACACATAATGGAGAGCAATAGTCAGCATCGGAGCCATGAGAATGGTGATCTTCCAATGCCACCACCACAGTATCCTGATTATCAGAAACTACAGCACTGTGTTCATCGGCACAAGGAAGAACCACCAGTATCAACAAGTAATAACTCAATATGACTTGAATGATTTTCATCATGTCCAAAGTTACCAAATTAAGTCATGCAATAGGTTTGCATGATCGATTTTTTATGGTGCCGATAAGTCGTTTTCGGGCGAAATTAATATTTCACTTACTTTTTGAACCAAATCTTTTGCCCTGAAGGGCTTTGTTAGAATGATTATGTTCTGAATTTCCCTGATCTCCTCCTCAAAATTTACCTGAGAATAAACATCAGAAATAAACATCACCGGAATTTGATGATACCTACGCATAAAATTCACCGTCGCCGGCCCAGAAGTTTTCTGCTCTAAAAACACACCAATAATAAATAAATCCGGATAAAATTTATTTAAAGCATCATTCAAATCACTCACTTCATCAATTTCCATAAGTTCATGGCCTTCCATCTGAAGGATTTCCCGGATATTATCAGATAGATTTTCATCCGTCTCCAGGATCAATATTTTAGACATACATTTTAAGTTAGGGTGATTAACTGTCAATATTCAATGATTATTTAGGGTTAATCAGAAAGCTTGAGGATAGAATTTTTTGGGGGTGGGTGATTAATATTCAACACTCAAATGTTTCAGGATTAACTGCTCTATTTAATAATCAAAGCTTTCAATTTACGAAACAAAAAACAATTTGGATTTTATTAATGCAATAAAATGTCTTTAATGAAGTATAGAAAGCGGAGAAGTTATCTTATTGTTAGGCATTTTAAGGGTAGGTGATATTTAAAAATGGCTCCGCTAAATAAGATTATATGTGTATTCGCAATATTGCACGTAACCAAATTCAATACTGTTTTTGCTATATTAATCTTTCCTACTTTTTATTCAGGTATTGGACTGACTTTCAGAGAGCTTCATGAATGCTTCGCATTTCCATTGATAAAAAAGTATGCAAAAAATCTAGGCCATGGAGCCTCCTTCAAATTGAGTGAATTTGGTATTCCGATTCCAATTTCGTTTGGCTCAATTTGATTTTGCGCCAGCTGCCGTGGGCTAAAAATGAGTGGATCTCGCTTGTCCACTGCGCGAGCTAACTCATTTTTTTACGCCCCCATCAACTGTCCCAATCCAGGTCGGCCGGGACCAAAGGCCAAAGAATGGATTACCCATGAATATTTCGTTTCTCTGAAGCTACGTGCAAAGTTCCGGATGGTCAAATAAGATTATGTTTGTATTAAATGTTTTTTAAATGAATTTATAACTTCAAATTTTAACTAGATTTACTTTAAAATATTGTTAATATTAAGATATGAAGTCATCGATGAAAACGCTAATTACCACTGTTTTTCTTTTCTCTTTACTTATGTCCTGTTCATCAAAAATGGATTTTCATCAAAATAAAATCATCGCACACCGTGGTGCCTGGAAAAATCTCGATCTTCCCCAAAATTCCCTGGCTTCACTTGAGAGGGCAGTGGAGTTAGGATGTGAAGGTTCAGAGTTTGACGTCTGGATGACGGCTGACAGTGTGCTGGTGGTAAATCACGATGCTGATTTTGAAGGAATGATTATTGAAGAATCTACATATGAGCAGCTTCTTACCAAAAAACATAAGAATGGTGAAAAGATTGCTACGGTCGAAGAATACCTCAATAAAGGCATGCAACAAACTTCCACCAAGTTGATCTTTGAGATAAAACCTTCAAAAATTAGTACGGAAAGAAGTGAGTATATCGCAGAAAAGTCCGTAAAAACGGTGCAGCAACTTAACGCGGAAAAATGGGTCGATTATATCACGTTTAGCTATGAGGGGGGCCTTCGTGCGATAGCCCTTGATCCTACTGCCAATGTAGCCTACCTAAATGGGGACAAATCCCCTTCAGAACTTAAGGAGGCTGGATTTTTTGGTTTTGATTACAATATCAAACTTCTGCGCCAAAAGCCAGAATGGATTAAAGAAGCGCAAAACCTGGGATTGACCGTAAATGCCTGGACTGTTAATAAAAGAGAAGACATGCAGTGGCTGCTAGAACAAAATGTAGACTTCATCACCACCGATGAACCGGAAATCCTCTTCAAACTGATCAATGAATAGCCTTTATCCTTGGCAGGGACAGTGGTCAATCGGCTCCACCAACGATAAGAATGAAAGATGTATCCGCTTGTCTTCCTTGACTAAACGGCATGTAAAGACAGCTTTAATCCAAAATCAATGCCGTTTAGTTACCGTATGTCCCCGATAGTCATGCGGGACAGGCTATTATTGGTCGGAATAACAGCCTTGTTACTGTCTACTCTTATCTAAACGGCATTAAATGCGGGTTTAAAAAGCTTCGCCAATATAAATGTAAAACCCATGCCCTTCCTGGGTAAAGGCGGCATCAATCCGTGTATAAATGTCTTTAGAAGGAAACAACAGAAACCGTAGTCCAGCACCTGCAGACCACACCATTTTATCCAGTGAAAGATTACTGAAGTCATCAAAGACGGTACCCGTTCCTCCGAAAACAGCCGCTCCAATCCGTTTGGAAAACCCTAAAGGTAAAGGAAGAAAGCGTAATTCCACTTGGGTGCTTAGGTAATTATTGTCACGATAGCGGCCATAATAGTATCCCCTCATCATACTTTCACCGCCCAGCGCACTCATCATATTAAAAGGAACATTTCCTGTATTGAACTGTCCAAATAATTGGGCAGCAAGGACATTATTCTTGCTGATGGGCCGGTAGATCCTATTATCAGTGATTATCGTAGCAAATTCATACTTACCAGCCCAAAAAGGAGCATACTTGATATACGCCAATTCTGAAAATAATCCATCGCGGACATTGAGCACATTATGCCTGTTGTCATAGACCAGACCGACACCAAGTCCTACATTGGTAGAGCCTTCTGCTCCTACAGGATAATCGATGTCTCCTCCCTCTTCTTTCGGTTCAAATTCCACTGCTCCGAAATTATTAAAGTCCAGCTCCACTCCCAGGTAAAAGTTCTTCTTCATCTTACGAAGGACACGTTCCTTGATCAATACTTGGCGAGAATCTACCACCGCCATATATTCCTCCGGTGTGTCGGGACCTATTCCGTAATAGTACATTGGAAAGCGCTGAAAGCGGAGTTTACCTAAAAAGAACCAATCTTCCTTATCACTATAGATCGCATGATCAAACCATAACCCATATTGCCCTTCCAGGGTAAAGAATGTGAACCCATTGATCTCACTTAACCGATTGGATGTATCTCTTTTAGCATAAAACACATACAATGAACTCAGCCCAATTTCCCAGCTTGTCTCAGGTGCATAAGCCAATGTAGGATAAAATAAAAACCTAGGTTGAGCCACATCACTGGTGTCGTTGATCAGTCCATTGATATACCGGTGAATTAAGCCTCTTTTTTGAATTTGCTTGGTAGTCTTCAGGCTTTCATTTTCCTGTGCTTCCGCTATTTCAGCATTAAAACTCCAAACCAAAAATAAAATCAGAATGTTTCTCTTCATCCAAATGTGATAAAACGTTGGGATATTAACGCACCAATGGCCATTGTGGTTTATAAAAGTGACAAAATACTTTTCAGATAAAATTCACCCAATTATTACCGCTTGAAAAATGGCCATTGTCAAAAGCCCCAAGCGATCATCCTAATGATCTCCTCGGTACTAATAGGGGATTTTACCAGGTCTTTCTTATCCGCGACTTGCTGTCTCAGCCAATGAATGCAGGGCTTTATCCAAGAGGCACTTTCCCTGTCTTCTTGATTAATGAGCATGCCTAATTGGATATAACGAGTAATCTTTTCAAAAATCTCCTTTGCATTATATTCCGCGGTATCCCTATCTACCACTTCAAGGGTATCGAGTTGGCCAAGTACATAATTGAAATTTGCCATTTCTTTTTCCATACCGGTTTTTTTGCCCAAAGCTTCTTTGGTTTGGCGGACAAGTCTTTCCAGCCCCTCTCCTTTCACACTAGCCCTTAGCGTGTCCAAGACCATCATATTGCTGGTTCCTTCCCAAATAGGTAACACAAGGCTATCGCGCATAAATTTTGGCACTACCCCTTCTTCCATATAGCCCAATCCCCCCATCAATTCCATGCATTCCCGAATACCATATACACATGTTTCGGCAGTTTGCTTTTTCACTATGGGAATAAGGAAACGTAGCATATCTTTATATTCTTCCTGTCCAGCCTCCAACTTATCCAACATGGCAATCGTTTTCCACGTCAGGTAAAAATCAGCCACATAGCGAGAAGCCAATTCATATAACTTATTCCGGACCAGCGCATGCTCTAATGTCCGCTTTCCAAATGTCTGTCTATAGCACAAAAATTGGTACGCCTCGATCAGGCATCTCCGGAATCCAGCAATGGAAATGACACCATTCCATAGACGGGAGAGGTTGATCATTTCGGTCATGATCTTAAACCCTTCACCTTCTTTGCCGATGATGGTGGCCTTGGTGTCCTTAAAAATGATCTCTGCTGTTGCCATGGACCTGACGCCCATTTTGTCCTTCAGCCTAACGTATTCCATGGTACTTTCATTCCCCTCAGATGGGGTGTTTTCTACCAAGAAAAGAGATAATCCTGGAGTCCCTTTAATGGCAGCATCCGTTCTGGCCAGAACCAATTTCATTTCTGCAGAAGCATTGCTGCAAAACCACTTTTCACCAGTAAGTAGATAAGCAGAATCGCCGACTTTATTTGCCAATACTCTGTTTGCACCCACATCGGACCCTCCTACCTTTTCGGTCATAAACATGGCTCCGGTAAAAAAATGCTCAATATCCCTGGTATAAATGTGCTCGATCAATCGCTTACTGTGTCTCGGAGATAGATATTTATCAAGGATAGTGGCAACACCATCGGTCATGCATAGCGGACAGGACACTCCGCTCTCTCCCATACCATAAATAAAAGCCAAGCTAAATCCCATCCGGTGAATTTGATTTTTATACTCCATCCGATATTTAGGATGCCATTTTACGCTAAGGATACCTGCATCTACAGCGATTTTAAGTAGTGTCTTATAAGCTGGGTGATAGACGATTTTTTGGATATCCCGGCCAAAAAGATCTCTTTTGATCAGTTTTGGAGGATTTTTATCTGCTGTCAGCGAAAGCTCGTCCATATCCGAAGCCGCACATTTGCCCAATCTGCTTAGCCCTGCTTGAATAAATGACCAAACCTCTGATGAAAACTCCTTTTGCAAAAAATGAACGAGGATCTTATCGCTTACAAAAAAATTCTTGCTGGGAGTGAAGTTATCATCTACCACTTTGTTTGATGGAAATTCATTTTCTTGTGAAAAGCTCAATGCATCGTGCATAATACAAAAATTAGGGGGTAATCAAATAACCTAATGAGACTGAAGATCAATAATTGACGCGTAAATAGTAGTCGGTAACAGTTTAAATAAGCTAGTGTCCTTTTACAATCTAACGATTTTAAAATACTAACGTTTTATTTTGAGTAATAAATGACAATTAGTAGCGCTAGTAAAAAATCTAATTGCTCACGTTCTTTGTCGTAAAACAAACTATATGTATGCTAGAAAGAATTCTTATTGACAGTACTAAAAAATGTACCTGCAGGTGAAACCCACTAGATGGTGCTGCCTTCATAAACTACAAAAAGACCATTTGGGTTTCCGACTATTCGAAAACCCAAATGGTCTTAATGATTTCCAATACCAGTCGATACAACTGGAATTTAATTTTAGATTCGGGTTTAAAGTCCAAAGAGACTTGGCAGCCAAAGGGTCATTTGTGGCCAAATGGTAATGATGGCCAAGCCTATGATCATTGCGATAAAGAACGGAAGCAAAGGTTTGACCACTTGGGCAATGGAAGTTTTGGCTACTCCTACCCCAATAAAGAGCACCGATCCCACAGGTGGTGTACATAGCCCAATACAAAGGTTCAGTACCATGATGATACCAAAGTGCACAGGGTCAATGCCCAGTTCGGTTACCACAGGCAAGAATATCGGCGTAAAAATCAGTACAGCAGGTGTCATATCCATAAATATTCCCACAAACAAGAGGATAACATTTATGATAATAAGGATTACAAACTTGTTATCACTTAATGACAACAGCACAGCACTGATGGACTGGGGAATATCTTCGCTGGACATCACCCAAGACATGGCCATAGAAGTAGCGATCAACATCGCCACGACGGCTGTCGTTGCGGAAGATTTAAGCAAAATGGCCGGTAAATCTTTTACTTTCAGTTCTCCATAAAAAAAGGAAAGCCCCAGCGTGTACAGGACCGCTATGGCAGATGCTTCTGTGGCGGTAAATACCCCCATCACGATTCCTCCAATCACAATCACCAATAAAGTCAAACTAGGTGCAGCAGAAAAGAATACCCTACCGAGTTCTTTAAAAGAAGTCCGCTCACCTGCAGGCAACTTATGCTTCCTGATGAAGTATCCTGCCGTCAACATCAAAAGCAGCCCCATAAAAAGCCCAGGAATATATCCTGCTATGAAAAGCGCTGCAATAGAAACCCCGCCACTGGCCAAGGAATATACAATCAAAACATTTGAAGGCGGAATCACCAGGCCTGTGGTAGACGAGGTTACATTCACCGCTACACCCAGCTCTTTAGGGTATCCTTCATCATCCATTCTTTTTCCCAGGATACCTCCCAGGGCAGACGCAGCCGCAACGGCCGATCCGGCGATGGCACCGAAAAGCATGGCCGCAATAACATTTACATAAAGCAAACCTCCAGGGAGTCTTCCGGTAAGTGCTTTGGCGAGATTTATTAGCCTATTGGCAATACCTCCTTTGTTCATTATCTCTCCTGCCAAAATGAAGAAGGGAATCGCTAACAGGGAAAAACTATTTAAGCCTGCCCCCATTCGTTGGGCGATCGTTGTCATGGATGGCACTGCAGCTACTGTCACCATCAATGTCAACAGACTGGAAAAACCAAGGCTCCATGCCACCGGAACGCCCAATCCCATCAGGGTTATAAAACTTAGTACTAATATGATTATAGTAATGTATTCCATGATTATGATTTTGGGTTTTGTTGAAGAAGGAGTTTGATATCAGCCAATTGGTAAATCAGGATCAAGGCTCCACTGATAGGTATAATGGTATACACATATGCCAAAGGTATCTGTAAAGTGGTGGATTTTTGACCAAGCATATATGTGATATACACCAAATTGCTGCCACCAAAAATCATAACTGGAACAGAAAAGGCAATGATGATAAAATGGATAAAGATCATCAGGTTGTTCTTGGCCTTACCGGTAAGCTTAGAAGGCAATATATCGATGGCCAAATGTTCATTATGTCCAGCAACATATGCAGCACCCAACATTCCCAGCCAGATCAATAAAAACCTTGCCAATTCGTCTGTAAAAGAACTTGGCGATTGAAAGACATATCGGGATAGCACCTGCCATGTCACATTAATTACCATAAGGGCCATGATGAGCATTAGTGCAAATCCTACATTATGGTTTATACGATTCTTGAGAGAGTTACTTTGGTTATTCATGGTTCCTAATCTTTTCTATGATCTCGTACATTTCTGGCTGCGTTTGCTTGATCTGCTCATACATAGGCTCCACGGCCTTTCTGAAGGGCTCCTTGTCTGGACGTGTAATGGTAACACCTTCCGCTTCCAAGATCCTCATACTTTCTTCCTCTGCCTCCGCCCATATCTTGTACTGGAATGTAGCCGACTCATCTGCAGCCTCCTGAAGCCAGTTTTGCTCTTGTTCAGTAAGCCCGTCCCATACTTTTGTGCTGACGATCAGCATGTCCGGAACCGCCGTATGCTCATCCAATGAGTAGAACTTACAGATTTCATAGTGCCTGGAACTTATCACACTGGGTGGATTGTTCTCCGCACCGTCCACGATTCCCTGCTGAAGGGCCGTATAAAGCTCTCCCCAGGAAACTGGCGTAGGTGATCCTCCAAAGCTATTGACCATGTTAATGGCCGTATTGCTTTCCATTACCCTGATTTTCTTTCCTATCAAATCTTCGGGGGATTCCACTGGTTTGTCTTTGGTATAAAAGCTTCTGGAGCCGGCATCATAGAAACACAAGCCCTTCAGCCAAAATTGGGTACCTTCATTTAACAGCATCTTACCGATTTCTCCATTTAGCACACGCTCGCGATGCTCACTGTCCTTGAAAAGATAAGGCTGGCTCAGTACCTGGATCTTTGGAGCAAAACTCTCCATTACCGCAGAAGACACTTTGGTCATACCGAGACTTCCGATCTGTAACAGTTCCACCAATTCCCTTTCATTGCCCAACTGGGCATTGGGATATACCTTCATGGTTAATTTACCGTTTGATTTCTCATCCAATCTTTCTGCCATATAAAGCATGGCTTCATGCACTGGGTGCTTGGTATCCAGGCCATGACCTAATTTGATCACCTTCTTTTCATCAGAACCTTTACATGAAAATAAAAGTATCAAAACACTGAATACCAGCAAACTAACAATGTAATTGGGTCTATGATAATTGATTAACTTCTTCATGTATTATGGAGTATTTCTAATAACTTGAATAGTATCCAATGCATCCGAAATTTGTTTTTCGAGTGCATCAAACTTCTTTTGTTTGATCCAATCTTTTTTAAACAGCTGAGACCCCATACCCACGCAGGTAACTCCCGCCTTGAACCATTGGCTTAGGTTTTCTTCAGTAGGCTCTACCCCTCCTGTAGGCATGATTTTAAGGGAAGGAAGCACGGCTTTTACTGCAGAAATAAACGATGGGCCAAGCACATTGCCAGGAAATGCTTTGATGACTTGAGCACCCATCTCGCGTGCGTTAAAAATTTCCGTAACTGTGCCACAGCCTGGAATCCAGAGGGTATCGTTTCTTGTAGAAGTCACAGCCACATTAGGTATAAGGGCCGGTGAAACAATAAAATCAGCACCGGCCTCGATAAAGTCTTCTACCTCTTTTGGGGTGAAAATGGTCCCAATACCGAGGATAAGGCCCTTGTGTCTACTGGAATAGGCTTTTAGCTCCCGAAAAACCTCCAGGGCATTTTCGCCTCTGTTTGTAAATTCAAAAACACGTACGCCGCCATTGTAAGAGGCGTCCAATACATTCTTGGCTACTTCCAGATCACTGTGGTTGAAAACGGGGATCATCCCTGTTTTTTCCATTGTTTCAATGATCTCACTATTGCTAAACTTCATATGATATTAACTGATTAACTATCTTAATAATTTTCCTACATTTTCACCTTTCACCAATTGGGCCACTTCGTCCACTGAAACAAAATTGGCATCTCCTGGAATGGAATGCTTTAATACAGAAGCCGCCACAGCAAACTCCAGTGCCTCTTGGTCTGCGCCTTCCAGCAATCCATAGATAAGCCCAGCCATATAGGCATCGCCACCACCTACGCGATCCACGATATGCGTCATGTCATAGCTTTTGCTTTCTAAAAGTTCCTTGCCATTCCAGATTACCCCCGAAAGGCCGTTATGGCTGGCACTAATGCTTTTTCGATAAGTAGTCGAAATGTATTGAATGGAAGGGCATTTTTCCTGTGCCTTTTTACAAGCAGTAGTATAATCTGTCTCGTGGATGTCCATACAGTTTTCAAAGTCCGTTAACCCGGCAATGATCAAATTGGTTTTGGCGATCAGATCTGGCATGATGTCCAGCGGTTGTTTGCCATACTGCCAAAGGTTTCTACGGTAATTGATGTCGCCACTTATTTTGACTCCAAGTTCACTTGCTGCATTAACCGCTGCTTCGCATATCCTTGCAGCAGAAGCAGATATAGCAGGGGTAATTCCTGTCCAGTGAAACCAATCCGCTCCTTCAAAGACTCTTTTCCAGTCAATGAAGCTGCCATCAAAATTGGCAAATACGGAATCAAAACGGTCATAAATAATTTTGGAAGATCGCTGCATAGCTCCATTTTCCACAAAATACAGCCCCATTCTTCCTTCCTCAAAAAACACATACTGTGTATCCAGCCCTGCAAATCGCAAGTACTGAAGGGCTGCTTTGCCGATATCGCTCTTAGGGAATGCCGTCACGTGTGCTGTGGATACGCCCCAATTGGCGAGCGAAATTGCCACGTTGGCCTCTGCTCCGCCATATACGATATTATAATTATTACTACTAACAAATCTTTCGTGGCCCGGAGTAGAGAGTCTCATCATGATTTCTCCGAGTGTGATTACTCGTTTATTCATTTAACGCTTATTAGTTGCTTGGTTATAATATGGTTACTCTAATTCTAAATTTCTCAGAAATTAAAAGCATCTTGTATCTGTTTAAAGCATGCTTTCATTTTCATTTACCGAATTAAGCCCAAATAAATTTCCAAAAAAAATTTTACAGATCATTTTCAGATGAACACTTAAATTTTTTCTTCCTATTACATTACCCGACTGGCATTTCATTAGACAAAGTGGGCCAAAACCGATTAAAACATTTTACCAGAAGAAAAAAACCGGAATTTTCATTTGCATTAGCATTTTTTTACCTAAATTGTGCAATCGATTGCGCAATATAATAAATTTTAATTCACATGTTACATAAAATCTTAAAGATTCACCCAAAAGATAATGTGTTGGTTGCACTAACTGACCTAAAAGCTGGTGAGAAAATTGAGTTTGAGGCAAATGAAATCATGCTGACGCATGATGTAAAGGCAAAGCACAAATTTGCAGAAAATAGCTTTGCTACTGATGAAGATATATATATGTATGGTATCATCTGTGGAAAAGCCATGAACAACATCGCAAAGGGTGAAGTATTGACAACTCAAAATGTAGCTCATAAGACTTCAGAATTTACAGGGGTTAGGGATTTTAAACCATGGAATTCCCCTGATGTCAGCAAATGGGCCGACCGTACCTTTATGGGCTATCACCGTAAAGATGGACAGGTAGGTACCGCCAATTATTGGTTGGTAATACCGCTAGTATTCTGCGAAAACAGAAACATCGAAATCATGAAAAATGCTTTTGTAGAAGAATTAGGCTTTGCGAAGCCAAATAAATACAAAAGCTTCGTGAAACAGATGAAAGACCTTTATGCCCAAGGTAAAAAAGAACAAATCTCCGAGCTCAGCGTAGAGACAGCTGAGCAAGACGGGGAATCACGGATATTTAAAAATATTGACGGTATCAAATTCCTAACACACCAAGGTGGATGTGGTGGAATCAGGCAGGATTCTGAGATGCTCTGTGGCTTGATCGCTGGCTATATCAATAATCCAAATGTGGCAGGGGCTACTATTCTCAGCTTAGGTTGCCAGAATGCGCAGCCTGCTATCTTGAGAGAAAAACTGGATAAAGTCAATCCAGATCTTAAAAAGCCAGTTATTATATTGGAGCAGCAGCAAGAAGGAACTGAAAACATCCTTCTGACCAATGCCATCCAACAAACCTTCTTGGCACTTACTGATGCTGACCAACTAGAGCGACAGCCTGCACCATTGAGCAAGCTCACCGTTGGCCTGGAATGTGGTGGATCAGATGGTTTTTCGGGTATTTCTGCCAATCCATCCGTAGGACATGCTTCTGATTTGGTAGTGGCACTTGGTGGCAAAACCATTCTTTCCGAATTTCCTGAGCTGTGTGGTGTAGAGCAAGAACTGATCAACCGATGTACAACAGATGAATCAGCAGATAAATTCGTGTCCCTTATGCGTGCTTACGCTGCTTCAGCAGAAGCCGTAGGTTCTGGTTTTGATATGAATCCGAGTCCAGGAAATATTAAGGACGGCCTGATCACAGATGCGATGAAATCAGCAGGAGCTGCCAAAAAAGGCGGAACCTCCCCTATCGTGGATGTATTGGATTATGCAGAATATGCCAAAAAGCCAGGCTTAAACTTACTGTGTACCCCAGGCAATGATGTGGAGAGTACCACTGCCATGGCCGGATCAGGTGCCAATGTTATCCTCTTCACCACTGGACTGGGAACACCTACCGGTAACCCTGTTACGCCTGTGCTGAAAGTCTCCTCCAATCATATTTTGGCGAAAAAAATGGACGATATCATCGATATCAATACTGGAGGTGTCATCTCTGGAGATAAGACCATCGATCAGATGGGTGAAGAGATCCTTGAACACATCATCGAAGTGGCCAGCGGCACTAAGAAAGCCAAAGCACAGTTACTCAATCAGGATGACTTTATCCCGTGGAAAAGAGGAGTGTCATTGTGAGAAGCTAGATGAAAGATTTGAGACTTTTGGAGTAGAGATATAAAAACGCCTTCGGGCGTTTTTTTGTTGAAAATCAAAGGATGCAGGAAAACTGCTTTTACCTATTTATATTCTTTATTACTGGAGTCCGAGAAAACAATCGTCAAATTGAAAAAAAAATCAACTGTTTTCATCCCTAAATCCCCTAAAAGGGACTTTCTAAAGCTCCCCTTTAGGGGATGGGGGCATTTTAGGGATTGGAATAAAACCCTCAAATTTCTATTCAAAGACAGTTTTTGATCATATTTGAAATTTAGTCGGACGGTAGCAATTATTTATTCCGCATTTAATGCCGTTTAGTTAATGTCAAGAATAAAGAACGTCACCCTGAGCCCTTCGGCCAGCTCAGTACAGGCCAGCTTAGGATAAACTAAAAAAGGTCAGCGTTGAACCTCGACACGATCTGCCTAGGCAGTTCCGCTCGATCTGACACCATCAAAGTCACTTAACTAAACGGCGTTGAACCCACATTATGTAGTAAGACTGTCACGACTACTGTCGGGAAGGTTATAAGAAAGCCTTAGGATTGGCTGCATCCGCACTGTTTGGGCAGCCAGCCCAGGCGGATGGAGATATCATAATCCCTGGAGTCACAGACCGCAGTAGAACATAGCAGGTTCAACTCCAGTAGCCCCGCAACCCAGCTGATTCCACTATTTTTTAATCTTTCAATCTTACCTCAGAACATGATAACATTTCAACTTTTAAACATCCCAAGCTCCTCCTTCTCGGAATCGATTTCGTAATTAAACTACTTACAATATTTGACAAGCAAGGATTAAATCCTCATTTTTAACATGCTAAATTAATAAAACCAAGATAAACATGTTTAAGAAATTATCTTTCCCGCTTGCTATTATTTTAAGCGGAATAGTTTGTTTTTCCTGCGAACAGAAAAAGGAAAACACGACCACCGAAGATGGATGGACCTCACTTTTTGATGGTGAATCACTAGAAGGGTGGAAAGCACTAGGCGGCGAGGCTGAATTTATTATTGAAGACGACGCAATTGTCGGTATTTCTAAAGTGAATACTCCCAATACCTTTCTTTCTACAGAAAAGGTTTACAGCGATTACATATTGGAGCTGGACCTAAAGATAGAAGATGAGACAAGTAACTCCGGTGTCATGACACGAGGTCAGTATAATACTGAAAAAAGCCGTGTCTTCGGCTACCAAGTGGAAGCGGATCCCAAAGAGAGGGCTTGGTCAGGTGGTATTTATGACGAAGCCAGACGTGGTTGGTTATATCCGTTAAGCTTAAATCCCGAAGCAAGAAAAGCTTTCAAACTGGGCGAGTACAATCATTACCGTATAGAGGCCATTGGCAACGAAATCAAAACATGGGTAAATGGCCAGCCGGTAGCCTATGTGATGGATGATATGGACAGCCAAGGATTCATTGGCCTGCAGGTTCACAGCATCGGAAGCAATCCTGACCATGCCGGAAGAAAGACCTATTTCAAAAACATTAAGATCCAAACAGAAAACCTTCAGCCAAAGGCTTTTGAAAAAGGACATTATGTGGTAAGTACTGTGGACAATAAACTTACTGAATATGAAAAAGAGGATGGCTGGAAGTTACTTTTCAATGGTACCAGTACCGAAGGCTGGAAGTCTGCCAATGGCGATGAATTTCCCTCAAAGGGTTGGACCATCAGTGATGGCGTCCTGACCATTGCGGAATCTGACGGCAGCGAGTCCCAATCTTATGGAGACATTGTGACAAAAGACATGTTCAGCGCTTTCGACTTATCTTTTCAGTTTAAATTATCTGAAGGAGCCAATAGCGGAGTGAAATACTTTGTAACCTTGGATGAAAAAACTTCCGGCTCGGCAATCGGCCTGGAGTATCAAATCCTCGATGATGAAAAGCATCCTGATGCCAAAAAAGGAAAAGATGGTAATAGGACCCTTTCTTCCCTATATGACCTGATCACTGCAGATAAGCAGTCCAGATTTACCAAAAAAATCGGTGAATGGAACCAAGGACGCGTCGTCGTGTATCCAAACAATCATGTGGAGCATTACTTGAATGGCAGCAAAGTTCTTGAATACGAAAGAGGCTCAGAGGAATATCGTAACCTGGTAGCTGGCAGTAAATATGCCAAATGGGAAGGTTTTGGTGAGGCCGAGGAAGGACATATCCTTCTCCAGGATCATGGAAATCTCGTAAGCTTTAAAAGCATCAAATTAAAAGAATTATAAAATAAACCACTAGCAAACAATGCTGTAAGCTAACTTCCAGATGACCCTGTCGCTTATATGCGTTTGCAGGGTCATTTGATTTTAGCGATGCCCCTACCCAACTTAATCTAGAGAAAATCTAAAAGCCTTATGAAAAAAAATAACAATAGAAGAGAATTCATAAAAAAATCAGCCCTTGCCACTGCAGGTATATCCAGCTTGGGTGCGCTGGGATTCAGTGCAAAAAGCTATGGCAAAATCATAGGAGCAAACGATAGGCTGAATGTGGCTATTTGCGGCCTTGGAAGGCGACTTGGAGCTTATTATGACCCCATTTCCCTTCCCATCTCCAATGTCAACTTGGTATACCTCTGCGATGTCATGAAATCACAGCGGGAAAGGGCTGCAAAAAACTTTGCAAAGCGTATAGACCACACGCCAAAGCTGGAAAATAGTATTTTTAAAGTCATCGAAGATCCAGACGTGGACGCCATCATCAATGCCACACCTGATCACTGGCATGCGCCTGGTACTTGGATGGCTGTGGAAGCAGGAAAGCATGTCTACGTGGAAAAACCTTGCAGCCATAATCCGAGAGAAGGCGAATTACTGGTAGAGTACCAAAAGAAATACAACAAGGTGATCCAAATGGGTAACCAACAGCGGTCCTCTTCCCCTTCTCAAGAAATCATCAATGCCATTCATAATGGTGAAATAGGAAATCCATATAAAGCAACGGCCTTTTATTCCAATGCCAGGGGTAAAGTAGTAAATCCAACCAAAGCACCAGTTCCTGAAGGACTGGACTGGGACCTTTTCCAGGGCCCTTCGCCAAGGAAGGAGTACATGCACGACACCTGGGATTACAACTGGCACTGGTACGGTTGGGATTTTGGAACGGCAGAAACCGGTAATAATGCCACGCATGAATTGGACATTGCCCGATGGGCACTTCAAGTAGAATTCCCTAATCGTGTCATGGTGGATTCCGGAAAATACCATTGGCCGGAGGACGGCTGGACCATGTACGATACCATGGATGCTGTGTTTAAGTTTGAAGGTAATAAGACCATCCAATGGGATGGAAAGAGTCGAAATAGCATGAAAACGTATGGTGGTGGAAGAGGAACGATCATCTATGGTACAGAAGGATCTGCATTCATCGACAGAAGCGGCTATAAGCAGTACGACAGGGATGGCAAATTAGTAAAGGAAAACTATGGTTCCGGTTCGGAAGCAGGTACAGCCCTGGGAGGTGGTGGCGATGTATCCACGACACACGTTTACAACTTCTTCCAGGCCATCAGGGGTAAAGAAAAGCAAAACTCCCCAATTGATGAAGGGGCTAAAAGCACCCTGCTGTGCCACTTGGCCAACATCGCTTCGCGTACAGGTGAAGTTCTGGAGTGTAACACCAAAAATGGCCACATCACCAATAGTAAGGCAGCCAAAAAGCTTTGGTCAAGGGATTATGAGAAAGGTTACGAACCTACTATTTAAACTAGTAGGTTGTATGTAGTATTTAGATCATGCCATGGCCCAGGAGTCATGGCATTTTTTTCTGTTTTTACTGGACAAACATGATCTTTGTAGTTTTTGCCATCAGTTTATTGTTTATAAGTATTGGTTATCTGGTGAATAAAGGTAATGCAGCTCAGCTGCTATCCGGATATAACCGATTGAGTGAAGAGGAGCGTAAAAAAATTGATATTACTTCCTACCTTGAACTATTTAGAAGGTTTCACTGGTTTTTGGGAATCGGAATCTTTATAGGAAGTGGGGTACTATATTTTAGTTTAGGAGAACAGTGGACAGCTTTTTTTATGACAAGTTTTACGATGGTAGCTTATTGTTTTTTTATCTGGTATGGATTGAGGTTTTATAAAGGTGTCAATGTCAGGTCCACCAAAATCGCCCTAATGATTTTCATCATACTGACTGTGTTTACTACAGGGTTCTTCATATACTTACTCGCTAAATATCCACTTTAAATTCATTCCATTTGTATAATTCGTGGCAACTTGTCAATTCTTGAAGAATTGACAAATGCTATATTTACTTAAGTAATAGTTCAAATAACCAAGTGAGCATTTTGAGAGTTATCAAAAAACCCAGACGAAAAGAATCATCTGGGTTCATTAAATATTTGTACTAACCTGAATTCGATTATGAAATCAGTATAAATTCGTCATTAAGAGCCCTTTTTGGGATGGTTTGTGCGTTAAAATTGCCACGGTGAGCTGCCACGGCTCCTTCCCCAAATTCTACCCTAAGCCCTGTTTGGCTTCAGACAAGCCTGTTTGGCACCAGACAAACTCGCAGTGGCGGTATTTTAAATCGAGCTCAGGTTACTATTTTACTTTTATACTAACCTAGATCAAACCACTTTAGTTTGTCCCGGTATGGCATGAGGATAGAGTCCATTTTCGTCAGGCAATACTTTTGGCATAGCATCCCAGGCAAATTTTTCCGGCATCAAGTCAATCTTGGAATTAAATGCTTCATCCCATGAGATTTCTTTGCCCGAATAAGTCGCATTCCTTCCTAAAATAGAAGTCATGGTACTCATGGCTGATCTCGTAGCATCCTCATAAACATACTCCCCCTTTACGATTGCAGCAAAGAGTTTATTATGTTCCTGTTGATAAGGGTTGATATTGCCTTTTCCGTCATGGTCATAAATAGCGTTGCCACCGGGCCCTGTAAGTTTTCCTACGTTCCCTGCATTCATATACGCCCTACCCTTTGTGCCGACAAACGACTCGTCGACTTTGTTAAATGCACCAGGGAAATGGCGGCATTCACTGTCGATCACTGTGCCATCAGCATAGGTAAAACGGACTGAGTGATGGTCAAAAATCTCACCAGTGTCTAATCCTGTACGGACCATTCTACCTCCGGTACCTTCTGCTTTTACAGGATATCCTCCTTTTACCCAGTTGGCAATATCGATGTTGTGAACATGTTGCTCGGTAATATGGTCTCCACATAGCCAATTGAAATAGTACCAATTGCGCATTTGATATTCCATTTCGGTTTGATCAGGTGTCCTGGCCCGGGTCCATACTCCTCCTCCATTCCAATAAACATGTCCTCCGACAATATCCCCAATCGCTCCATCTTCGATACGCTTGATGGTCTCGATATAATTATCTTGATACCGCCGCTGAAGTCCTACGACCACATTGAGCTTTTTGGATTTTGCCTGCTCAGCAGCAGCAATCACTCTTCGGATGCCATTTGCATCTGTGGCCACAGGTTTTTCCATAAAAACATGTTTGCCCTGCCGAATAGCTTCCTCAAAATGGATAGGCCTAAAACCTGGAGGAGTTGCCAATAGGACCACATCTGCTTCCGCGATAGCATGTTTGTAGGCATCAAATCCCACAAACTTTTTGTCCTCTGTTACCACTACTTTTTCAGCACCTATTTTTGAAGATAGGGCTTTATAACTGTCGTCAAGCCTGTCCCTAAAAGCATCGGCCATGGCTACCAGTTTTATATTTTGGTCGGTGCCAAAAGCCTGGAAAGCTGCACCAGTTCCTCTGCCACCACATCCGATCAAGGCGATTTTTATCTCATCACTCCCTGCGGCATGCGCGCCAGGGATGGAAAAGGGACTAAGCATCATTCCTCCTGTTACTAGGGCTGAAGTTTTGAGAAAATCCCTCCGTTGGTTTTTATTTTTTAGGTTCATTGTACGTTATTAGGTTTTATGTGATTAATAGTCATCAATGGGTGCTTGGTCATAATAGGCCATGATGTCTTCTTCAGAAGGTTGCTCCAGCGGTCTAACTACCCTGATTCCCAAAAAAGGAGCTTCAGGAAACCACCATCGGCTTTTGGGGATCTGAGGGTCTATCTGTTTCCACTCCGGTGTAGACTGGAAGCGTTGACTGCTCCGCAATTCGTCTGCCTCGCTGACATAGCTGCCTCCGCGAATGGATCGTGGGTACAGCTCTTCCGTAGTTTGAACCGGATTATTATCTACTTTTGCGGTTACTGGATAATTGGGAAGGTAAGCATCATTGGTCCACTCCATGACATTTCCATAAATGTCGTAGAGCCCCCATGGATTGGCTTTCTTCTGACCGATTTTATGGGTGGTTTCCCCACTGTTGGCACCATACCAGGCATATTCATCCAGTTTTTCAGGATCATCACCGAAGAAATAAGGGGCGTCAGCACCTGCGCGGGCAGCATATTCCCATTCAGCTTCAGTAGGCAAGCGATAAAACACTCCGGTTTTGGTATAAAGCCATTTGCAAAACTGGATAGCTCCATACTGGGTCATACCGATGGCGGGCTTATCGTCTTTGCCCATGCCAAAAGTCATATCCAGATAAGGAGTTGTCGGCCGTGTCAATCCATCTACTTCGGGAGGCAATGCCTGACCACTTACCGATGCTTCATAGTTTTTATTGAGAAATAATTCGAAAATGTCCCAGGTGATTTCATGGGTTCCCATCCAGAAGGCATCCACAGCCACTTTTCTTTGCGGGCCTTCGTCCTCTCTCCTGTCTGTTTCCCCTTCCGGACTGCCCATCACAAACTCCCCGGCCGGAATCGGGGTAAGCCCAAATTCTAAATCAGTATGGGGTATTTTCTGCTTATAGGGTTTGAAATCAACAGAACCATTACGTGTAACTTGTTGAGGAAATAGCATTCCCCCCGCTAAAACAAGGGTTATAATAGGTTTATTCAGCAACATATCGCTATAGGGTTTCAATAATATTTTGGCCAATATAGCAACTATTTAAAAAAATCGTCCCCCGTTCAAATAAAATGTGGCAAAAAGCCCCACAGCGGAATTATATGCAATTGGAAAATAGTAAAAACCTATCAGGCCTAAGCGAAGAATCAATCCTTATTCGTCTTCACTTTCGACAAACCTGATAGGTTTCTACAAGTTAACAAGACTAATCTCTATTGAAATTAATCACCTGCCCCGGTTCCGTTTGGATATAGTATTCATAATAATCCCCCTGACTTATTTCCATTAACTTCCCTTCATAATGGTTGAGGTAATCTCCTGGGTCAATGGGATGCAATAATTTGTTTTCCCCACTTTGGAGCAATGTAACTTCTTTATCAAATGACAGCGGCGTTTTGGACCGCAGCGGCAATACCCCACCATTATGTGCGGTGACTGTTCCACTTTGTAATTCATTGTTTTTCCATCCCAAGGCTACTTCAAAGCCGCCCCTGGCTTTTAGCCCTGATACTTCCCCCTGTTTCCATTTAGTAGGAAGTGCTGGCAAAAGGTGAACAGCCCCATTGTGGCTTTGGACCAGCATTTCGGCTATACCGGCAGTGGCACCGAAATTACCATCTATCTGGAAAGGTGGATGGGCATCAAAGAGATTGGTATAGGTGCCACTTCTATGAGCACCTTCTTCACCATCCTTTACCAACTGTAGCAAATTGGTCAACAGTTGAAGGGCATTATCGCCGTCGTGCAGTCTCGCCCACATATTGACCTTCCAGCCCATGGACCAACCGGTAGCCTTGTTTCCGCGACGTTCCATAGTCTTTTTGACAGCAGCAGCCAATTCAGGCGTAACAGACGCATTGATCTGATTTCCGGGATGAAAGCCATAAAGATGGGAAATATGACGGTGTCTCGGATCCTGTTCTTCAAAATCAAATTGCCATTCCTGCAACTGCCCATATTTTCCAATCTGATAAGGTAATAACTTGCCCAGCTTTTTACTGATTTCAGATTGGATATCGGTATTATATCCCAAAAGTCCACAGGCCTCTAAATAGCGGGAAAAAGATTCCCGGATAATGGCCATGTCCATAGTTGGCCCGGGGCTTTGGGTAGAGGTTTCTCCTTCCCCGAAAATAAATTTATTTTCAGGACTGTGCCCCACTGGAGTCACCAAGTACCCCTCTTTATTTGGAATAAGCCAATCTTTGTAAAACAATACCGCTCCTTCCAAGAGTGGAAAAACTTCAGTCTTAAGGAACTGCTCATCACCTGTAAAAAGGTACCGCTCCCACATGTGGCTCGTCAGCCAACCGGCCACCATCGGCCAAAATGCACAGGCACACCAATCCACCGGCTCTGAATGCCTCCATACAGTCATATTATGGTTTCCTACCCAACCTTGATTGCCAAACATGGTCTTGGCCGTTTCTTCACCGTTCACGGCAAGTTCTTTAATGGCGGTAAACAGCGGTTCGTGACATTCGGAAAGATTGGTCAGTTCTGCCGGCCAGTAATTCATTTCCAAATTGATATTCATCGTGTAGGCACTTGCCCAAGGTGGAATGATCTGAGCATTCCATATACCCTGAAGATTCAATGGCTGTCCTCCCGGCCGCGAACCTGAGATCATCAGGTACCGTCCAAATTGAAAATACAAACCGACCAAAGATTGGTCTTTGCCATTTTTAAATAGTTTTATCCTCTGGTCAGTGGGAAGTTTTGACTGTTTAGCGGGCTTGTCCAAACGGATCTTAACCCGGTCAAACAGTTCCCGGTAATCGGCTACATGAGTAGCGTGAAGCGCCTCATAATCTTTATGCCCAATAGTCTTCAAGAAGCCTTTTGCCTTGGCGGTTTCATCGCTCCCCTCAAATGCCGGGGATTTATCATAGCCATTGTAACTGGTGGCCGCGGAAACAAGGAAGACCACCTCATCGGCGTTTTCCACAGTAACCCCTTCATCCGTTACCTTGACCGTCCCACCGGTATTCCTGGTCTCCACCCTCGTGTCAAAGGCCATCCCCAGTCCAAAGACATCTTCATCGTACATGATCTGGGAAGCCCCGGGCTTAACATTTCCATCCATATCAAAAATCTCCGGATATTTATGTTGGTCTCCTAAATCGATCACCTTTTCCAAGGTCCTGCGTAAAGCGATACCAGGAGCCTTTCCCTTCAGTGCCAGTTGTTTTTCGTCCCGGAACACTTTTTCTGTGGGTTTATGCGGGGTTGACAGATCAAGTTTGCAATTGATCCTACCAGGTCTGTCCGTAGAAATTTTTACGACAATAACATGATCCGGATAGCTGGCAAAATACTCCCGGGTATAATTCACATCCCCTACTTTATATCGAACCCGAACCACAGACTTTCCCAGGTCGAGACTTCTTTGGTAATTTTCTATCTGTCCCCCATGGTCAAAATCGATCCATACATCACCCATAGGTTGAAAGCACTGCTGCGCCCTGCCCAGCCAGTCTTTTTGAATAATATCCTGGGCATGTTTGTATTCCCCGGCCTCCATCAAGGCCATTACTTCAGGATACTTCTTGCGCACATTGATACTCTTATAAGTACGATCCGGATCTCCGGAATACAGGGTGCCTTCATTCAGCTGTATACGCTCCTTTTCTATTCCCCCAAAGACCATCCCACCCATATAGCCATTGCCAATGGGGATGGCTTCTGTCCATTCCCCTGCAGGTCGGTCGTACCAGACTTTAACGTCCTGCTCATCAGGTGAAATGCTGATTTCCTGCCTGGCAATAGCCGAAACGCAGATAAGCTGTGCAATAAATAAAGATAAAAAACACTTTTGGATGCAGTTTCTGTTTGTCATCATGCTGAATAGGTCATGTTAAAATCATATAATAAAGAGGCCGTCCCATAACGAGTCCCCAATAAATTCGGAATAAGTTATGGGACAACCTTTTATTGACTTAAATTTAGTCCATAAGGACTAAACAAACAATTAAAATGCTCATTGTTTGCTCTACCATGACACTCCATGACCGAATTTTGCTCCAATCGGGCTTCCGTATTGGTCTCAATTTCACGGAATGGGATCGGCCATACATTTTGATGATCAGCAATATCGTTAACTGTAAACCCTGGAAGTTTATTATATGACTATAAGGGGACATACGTTAACTAAACGGCATTGAAGCTGGATTAAAAGTTAAAAGGAATCAAGCCACATTTCTGGGGAAATGCCATTAGCTTAACCACATAGGATCCACTTCCCAAGTCGACTTAGCTGTGCACCCTATGCTTTAGGCGATGGCCATTTAAATGGCTTTAGCCCCCAACTTTTCCACTTGATCCGTAAAAATACAAAAGCATCATGTTCCATATCGAAATGATGAACCATGATGCTTCTACTCTACAATGCTGCTCAGACCAATGCCGCCATGTTGGCCATCAAAAAACTGCACTGGCCACTTTGTGAACAGTGCTGGCTTTGCTCATCGTATAATAGTGCAGACCGGGCACGCCAAACTTCACCAATTCTTTACTTTGCTGAATAGCCCATTCGATGCCCACCTGACGGACTGCGGCATTGTCCTTACATTTTTCCAGCTCATCCATCAGGGCATCAGGAAGGTCAAGGAAGAAAATACTCGGCAG
The DNA here is from genome assembly GCF_006575665.1 of Echinicola soli. Lineage (NCBI taxonomy): Bacteria > Pseudomonadati > Bacteroidota > Cytophagia > Cytophagales > Cyclobacteriaceae > Echinicola > Echinicola soli. Next base: position 3,859,530 of record NZ_CP041253.1, on the reverse strand, counting down.
CACGGTGATTTGCCGCAAAGTAGTGATGGGTTTTAAGCCCGGAATAATGGGTACTGTAATTCCCGCCTCCCGCACATTTTTTACAAATTCAAAATATTTCTGGTTATCAAAAAACATTTGTGTTACGATATATTCTGCACCAGCGTCTACTTTGGCCTTGAGGTATTTCAGGTCAAACTTAAAACTGGGTGCTTCAAAATGCTTTTCAGGATATCCAGCCACACCTACACAGAAGTCTGTCTGAAAGCCCGTCTCGGTTTCCTCATGTAAATATTTCCCATGGTTCATCCCCACTATTTGCTTTACCAGCTCATTGGAATAGCTGTGACCACCTTCTTCAGGGATAAACCTACCCTCCGATTTTGGCGCATCGCCACGAAGGGCAAGGACATTCTCCACCCCAATGAAGTTAAGATCGATCAGTACATTTTCTGTTTCCTCTTTGTCAAATCCACCACACAGGATATGAGGGACAGCGTCCACCTTAAAGCGATTCATCAGTGCTGCACAGATTCCCACGGTACCGGGACGTTTTCGTGTGCTTACCTTTTCCAATAATCCATTGGTATGCTTCTTATAAACAAACTCTTCGCGATGGTAGGTGACATCTATAAATGGCGGATTGAAATCCATTAAAGGAGATATTCCGTCCAGCATTTCATTTAAACTTTGCCCTTTTAAGGGAGGAAGAATCTCAAAAGAAAAAAGTGTCTTTTTTGCTTGATTGAGGTGTTCAGTTACTTTCATTTAGGTTGTAATGTTTGTAGGTTTTAAGCTTGAAAGGCTATGGGGTTGAAATGTTGTAAAGTTACTGGTTATTAAGTTATTGGTTGCCTGTTACTTCAAAACAGGGTTCAATTGCGGTGTGTAGGCCAGATTTGGAGAAAGCCATTTTTCTGCTTGCTCCTTGGATACACCTTTTCGTCTGGCATAACTTTCCACTTGGTCCTCACCGATCTTGCCCAATCCAAAATATTTGCTTTCAGGATGGCCAAAGTAAAAACCACTTACGGAGGAAGTGGGTAACATGGCAAAGCTATCCGTCAAGTGCACATCAATGCTATTTTGGACGTCGAGTAATTCGAAAAGGGTGATTTTCTCAGAATGTTCTGGACAAGCTGGATATCCCGGTGCAGGCCGAATACCGGCGTAAGCTTCTTTGATCAAAGCGTCATTGTCCAGCTGTTCATTAGCTGCATAGCCCCAAAGATCTCTTCGAACGACTTCGTGCATGTATTCTGCAGCAGCTTCGGCTAGCCGGTCTCCGATGGCTTTAAACATGATCTCACTATAGTCATCCCCTTCCGCTTTAAAAGCATCCACCTTTTTGTCCATATTCAATCCTGCTGTAACCGCAAATCCGCCAAAATAATCCACTTCGTCGGGATGAAGGTAATCCGCCAAAGAACGGTTTGGAACCCCCTTGCCCTTTTTGCCCTGCTGTCGAAGGAAATGGAAAGTAGTTCCTGTTTCATGCAAATGCTCATCTAAGATCGACAGGTCATCTCCGCTCCTTCTTACCGGGTACAGTCCTACTATAGCTTTAGCTTGAAGCCAATCTTCAGCGATGGCCTTATCCAACATGGCGTTGGCTTCATCTAAGAGCTTTTGGGCCTGTTCCCCGACCACCTCATCCTTAAGGATCTTAGGGTACTTACCAGAAAGCATCCATGTGCTGAAAAACGGTGTCCAGTCAATATATTCTCTTATTACATTTAGGTCCAGGTCAAGGATCGTTTTACCTGGCTTGGCTGGTTTCACTGGGGTATAGCTTTCCCAGTCGATCATGACAGGATTGGCCTTGGCCTCTTCGTATGTGGCTAATTTTTTAGCTTCTTGTTTGGCTTGATGGCTTTCTCGTAATTCTGCGTAAGTCGCTTTGATCTTTTGATGATACGCTTCCCTAGTGTCCTCACTGATCGCTTCACCCGCCACAGGGACGGACTTGGATGCATCCAGAACGTGGACCACTGTACCGCTGTATACAGGATCTATTTTCACCGCCGTGTGAATCCTACTGGTCGTAGCGCCGCCGATCAGCAAAGGAAGCTTCATCCCCTGTCTTTCCATCTCAGATGCTACATTTACCATTTCATCCAATGAAGGCGTAATCAATCCACTAAGACCGATTATATCAACATCATTTTTAATGGCCTCATCAATGATCGTTTGGGCATCTACCATCACACCAAGATCGATGATCTGGTAGCTATTACATGCCAGCACCACTCCTACGATATTTTTGCCTATATCATGGACATCTCCTTTTACCGTAGCAAGTAATACTTTCTTGATAGAACTCTTTTCTTCGTTAAAATCGGCATCACCGGCCTTGGGCATAAAAGGCTCCAGATAGGCCACGGCTTTTTTCATCACCCTCGCTGATTTTACCACTTGGGGCAAAAACATTTTACCAGATCCAAAAAGGTCACCCACTACATTCATTCCATCCATCAATGGTCCCTCGATGACCTTCAAAGGACTCTTTAAGAGCTGTCTGGCTTCCTCTGCATCACTTTCGATATGATCAATGATGCCTTTTACCAAAGAATGCTCCATCCGCTTCTGTACAGATTCTGATCTCCAGGCTTCATTGGCGACTTCCTTTTTCCCGGATGATCTGACCGTCTCGGCAAACTCCAACAATCGCTCTGTGGCGTCATCTCTCCTATCCCAAAGGACATCTTCTACATGTTCTAACAAGTCCTTAGGAATATCATCATATACTTCCAGCATCGCAGGATTGACAATCCCCATGTCCATCCCGTGCTGAATAGCATGATATAAGAACGCCGCATGCATGGCTTCACGAACTGGATTATTCCCCCTAAACGAAAAACTCACATTACTGACACCGCCGCTCACTTTGGCACCAGGCAGGTTTTCTTTTATCCACTTCGTGGCCTTGAAGAAGTCGATTGCATTGCTGCGATGTTCTTCCATTCCTGTGGCCACCGGAAAAATATTAGGGTCAAAAATGATGTCTTGGGGATTGAATTTCACGGTCTCTACCAAGATGTCATAACTCCTCTTGCAGATATCTACTCGACGCTGGTAAGTATCTGCCTGGCCATCTTCATCAAAAGCCATAACGACCACCGCCGCACCAAATTTCTTGATTGTCTTCGCTTGATGGATAAATTCTTGCTCTCCATTTTTCAAACTAATGGAGTTTACAATACCCTTTCCTTGGATACACTTTAGCCCGGCCAAAATGATATCCCACTTCGAGCTGTCGACGACAATGGGAATCCTACTGATCTCAGGTTCAGAAGCGATCAGGTTTAGGTATTTGACCATGGCCGCTTCTCCATCAAGCATCCCCTCATCCATACAGACATCCAGTACTTGTGCACCTCCCCTTACTTGGTCCAGGGCCACTTCCAAGGCCTCGTCAAACAGTCCATTCAGGATCAAACGGGCAAACTTCTTAGAACCTGTTACATTGGTTCGCTCACCGATATTGACAAAATTCAACTCTGGTGTAAACACCAATGGCTCCAACCCGGATAATTTGAGTTGGTTATTTTTAATCTTCGTATCCATTCCCACTATTCTTCTTCTAATGTAAACGCTAGTTTCCTGGGTTTGTATTTTTTACTTACTTCTCCTATCACCCGAATATGTTCTGGGGTAGTGCCACAGCAGCCTCCCAAAATATTGATCAACCCATCTTTGAGAAATTCTTCTACCTGATCAGCCATTTCTGTCGCTGTTTGATCGTATTGGCCAAACTCATTGGGCAGCCCAGCATTGGGATAAGCACTCACGTAGAATGGTGCTTTTTCTGCCAATACTTTTAGGTATGGCCTTAATTCCTTTGCACCCAAAGCACAATTCAACCCAATGCTCATCAAAGGTACGTGTGAAACCGAAATCAAAAAAGCTTCCGTGGTCTGTCCGCTCAATGTCCTACCAGAAGCATCGGTGATGGTACCGGAAATCATGATAGGGATCCCACCTTCCTCTGGCGAAAGAGGCAGGCCTTTTTCTTCAAAAACTTCCTGGATGGCAAATAATGCGGCTTTTGCATTTAAAGTATCAAAGATCGTCTCTACCAAAATGATATCTATACCACCATCCAATAGTCCCCTCACCTGCTCTGCGTACGCTTTGGCCAGTTGATCAAAATTTATGCCCCTATAACCAGGGTCATTAACATCTGGAGAAATAGAAGCTGTCCTATTGGTAGGCCCTACGGCTCCAGCCACAAAACGAGGCTGCTCCGGTGTCTTTTGACTGTAGGCCAAGGCAGCTTCTTTGGCAATTTTTGCAGATTCTACGTTGAGTTCATATGCCAAATGTGAAAGATCATAATCTTCCTGGGCAATCGATGTGCTGCTGAACGTGTTTGTTTCAATGATGTCCGCCCCTGCTTCCAGATAGGTATCATGGATGTCCCGAATGATCTTTGGCCGGCTCAGCGACAATAAATCATTATTGCCTTTGAGGGCTTTGTGGTGATTAGTTAAGTCCGGTGTCCTAAAATCCTCTTCTTCCAACGTGTAACGCTGGATCATGGTGCCCATCGCACCGTCAAGGATCAAAATCTTCTTTTCAACTTGCTGAAGTAATATGTCGGTTCGTGTATTCATGCTCTCATTAATAATACGAAAAGCTGTACCGAGCAAAGAACCGATAGAAAAACAATAATCTACCGCTCATCTTTTCCTGACAAGCTCAGGATGGGAGTTAGCACCTTGTGATATCAGGTTGCTAAGACGTCATAGGGCCCTTCCCTCGGTCTTTCTCGATAAGCAATTCCAAAGTTAACATGAATTGGTGGAAAAAAATTACAAATAGACAATTTTATTTAGGAAAATATTCAGTTGCAGCCAGTGGTTAATCGTTGCTGGTCGGTATCCCAAGGTCGATTGTAAACTATCTGCTCTTGGCTTTACCAAAAGCTCTCTGAAAACGAATATATATCGTATTTTTGAACGGGTCAGGGCCTGATTCCCACACCTACTTGTAAATAGGGATTGGACATAAATTGGGACATGCTGACCGTGCCGAGTTTATAGCTGCCAAAAGGTATCTCCACGCCCCCATATACAGAGCCCACCAAGGCTAATTTAGACTTTTTAGAGAGTGGAAATACTCGACTTAGATAAATTTCAGGTTTGGCCATTAATCCGCCATTTCGCAATTCCCCATCGTAATCAGGCAGGTCAATCAAGTCGGGGAAGTGCAATTTTCGCCTGTGAAGCAAACTGTAACGCACATTGCCGTACCCAAGGCCTCCCAAGGCTCCCACTTCCCAATTATAAATATCGATTAATTTTGCGCCTAGATTCCCATAAACCCTCAAACTGCTTAGACTTTGGTCATAATATTGGTTGGCTTCACCTTCCATGTTCAGGTTATACAAGTCAATGCCGTAAAGAAGTCCCCTGTTCTCGCCTAGGATCTTGACGCCCAGGTTTTCAGGGATTCCTTCAAGTGGTTTATATCCATTATTCTTCAAATGGGCGTTAAGGTCATTTGGTTTGGTGAAATGCCTACCATAAACAAAGTACAAACCAAGCGAGGCATCTCTGTAAAAGTAATTTTTCTCTGGAAGACTGATCCCCGCTCCCAAACGCACAAAAGCTCCACTTTGTAGATTATCAAAGGTCATTCCATTTAATTTCCAGGAATCTTCAAAAGGGTTAAAGGAATAACCTACCTTAGCAATCATGGTGACCACTTCTTCACTTGCCAAGAGATTAAGGTCATAGCCTACTTCAAATCCAATTTCAGTTAAAAAGCCTCCCATAAACTGGCTTCCCTTATTAATATCGTTCTTTCTGAGGATAAAACCATGTGCAGGATCAGCCAAAAACTGGTCCAAGGTCTCTCCTTCCCTTTCTTCAAGCATCTCCACATTAAGATATCCCATCCCAATGGACATATAATGAATCAGATGAAATTTCCCCTCCTCTGTAAAGCTATAGCCGAAATTAATAAAGGCCCTGGTCGTACGATAATCCAATTCATAAGTATTAAATGGAGTTTCTACGCCATTGTTTTGATAAAGCTCGGCACCTACGATAAAATCATTAAATCTCGTTTGGTAGCTAATACCGTAGGTATTGTAATTATTGGGCATGGGTGGCTGGCCATGGTTTTCCAAGAGCTCATTTAATCCTTGAAGATGGGCTCCGGAGGTGCCATAATAAACGCTGAAGCTGGTTCGCTGATAGCCTCTCTCTTGAGCCAAGACCCCTTCAGTACAGCAAAGCAGGATAAAAATTAAAACAATTGTCCTCATCAGGTGAAATTTCAGCTCAAAAATATAATTTTAATGTTAGAATGCGATAATTTTTAATCATGTTTATAGGCTTTGGGTATAGGTGAACTTTAAGGAGCTTTATCTATTTATTAGACCTAACGCGTAATTAATAACCAATTACCTGCCAGCTAATCCCTTCCGGTAAAAACTTCGCAGATGCTCTTTCCAGAAGACCAGCTTTTCCTTTTACACCAATAACTCTCTACAGATATTGCGCCAAAAACAACACATTTATTCGATTTTGTAGTATATTAACTCCCCTGTTTTAGTTTTTAACTCTTTAACAAATAAAAAATCAACAGTATGATTACAACAACCACTCCTTCTGTGGAAGGACACGAAATCAAGAAATATTGTGGAATAGTCACAGGAGAAACGATTATCGGAGCGAATGTTTTTAGAGATTTTTTTGCCAGTATTACGGATATTGTGGGCGGTCGCTCCGGCACATATGAGAAAGTACTGAAAGAAGCAAAGTCAACTTCCCTGATGGAAATGGAAATGCAAGCCAAGGCGATGGGAGGAAATGCCGTGGTAGGTGTAGACTTGGATTATGAAACTATTCGGGATGGCATGTTGATGGTGACAGCAAGTGGCACAGCCGTGTTTGTCGAACCTAAATAGTTCCCTTTGATTTTCTGTTTCGACAGTCATCCGTATCTTTCGGCTACGCTCAGGATACGGATGACTTATTCCAGGGTATTTTTTCCATCTAAGATTTGATGGATTTTTTCTTTGGTTCCCTTTTTGATCACTTCGTTATTGATCACCACCATGGGGCCAGTCTTGCAAAAATCCATGCATTTGGTCTTGACGATTTTATATTTTCCTTTATGTGTATCCAGTTTGGTCAGCTCTTGGATATCCTTTAATAATCCCTTGCATCCATTTTTCTTACAATCCGAACCGGCACAAACGAATATGAATTTCCTGAACTTTCCCATCTATAACTAAAGGTTAGATACCATTTGCAACAACAATCCACACAAATAAGCTCCATACGTACCCACAGCGTAGCCAAAAACAGCCAATAAAACTCCAACAGGAGCCAATGAAGGATGAAAAGCCGAAGCTACGATCGGCGCAGAAGCAGCACCGCCCACATTGGCTTGGGATCCCACTGCGACATAGAAAAACGGTGCTTTGATCAGGTACGCCACCACCAGCATGATCGTAATGTGAAAGACCATCCATAGCCCTCCTATGATAAACAGCGTAGGATTGTCCAGTATTGCAAATAGGTCCATTTGCATTCCTACAGTAGCGATAAGCACGTAAAGTAGCACACTTCCCAACCTACTGGCTCCTACACCTTCTAGATTTCTGGCCTTGGTAAATGACAGGATCAATCCACCCGTGGTAGCGATGATCACAATCCAAAAGAAAGGGGAATCCAATGAATACTTCTCCAGTTCTGGATAATTCGTTCCTATCCAAGGAGCAATAAAATCGGCCAGCCAATGAGCCAATCCAGTAATACCAAATCCTATCCCCAATACCATCAAGGTATCGGACATACTCGGGATCTTCATAATACTTCCACGATAGGCTTCCACTTTTTTCTGAAGGGCATCAATGGCTGAGCTATCCGCTTTGAACAGTTTATCGATCCGTCTTGGATTAGCGGCCCAGTATAACAGGAATGCCAACCACAGGTTAGCCATTACCACATCCACGGCAATGACCTGGCTGAAAAGTTCACCGCTAGGCTCAAAGGTCCTGAGCATGGCCGTTTGATTAGCTCCTCCCCCTATCCAACTGCCCGCAATGGTCGAAAGACCTCTCCAAACTTCATCAGGGCCAACGCCTGCCACCACGCTTGGGTCAAATACAGAAACCACCAATAAAGCCAATGGACCTCCCAACACAATACCTATAGTTCCCGCTAAAAACATAGTGAGGGCTTTCGGACCTAGTTTTAAAATTGCCTTAAAATCAATGCTCAACGTCAGTAATACCAATGAGGCGGGTAATAAATACCGTGAAGCGATCCTGTACAGCTGGGAGGTTTCCCCTGAAATAACGCCCAATGTATTCAAAATAGAAGGCAGGAAATAACAAAGCAGGACGGTAGGAACCACCCTGTAGAATTTTTGCCAAAAGGGACTTTTACTGGCAGCAGTGCCAAATACAACGGCTAGAATACTGACAAGGATGCCTAATACTACCGCATCATTGGTGATCAAAGGAGTGCTTTCCTGCATGGAATATTTAAATTCATTAGAACATTAAGTAGTACAAAAGAAACAAAACCTACCATAAAAAAAAATTACGTGATGTAGATAGGACTTCCTAATCTAAACAATCTATCTATTGGCCAATGGAGGAATCAATCCTTAAAATGCTACCAATCACTTTTCCCATATCACCATAAGTTCACTTAAGATCATGGCCGTGGCTCCCCACACCATTTCTGAGTCAATATCAAAATAGGGTGCTTGGATCTTCCTCTTATTTCTGGCCTCAATGGTGGTTTCCTTCCGGGCATTTTGATCAATAAGGGTGTTAAAATCACATTGGATTACCCTAGAAACTTCCCGTGGATCGGGAATAAATATAGGAACCTGGTCTACAAATCCAATATAAGGTGTTACTAAAAAGTTACTTGGAGGAATGTATAACTGAGATAGCTTTCCTATCACATGCACGTCTTTTGCAGGTACTCCGATTTCTTCTTCTGTTTCCCTTAGGGCCGTTTCTTGAAGATTGGTGTCCTTTTGTTCTTTTTTTCCCCCAGGGAGGGAGACTTGTCCTCCATGGGTACCATCATACTCCGGTCTTTTGATAAATGGCACCCAACAGTCTTTCCCGTTTGGATATAACAGTATTAAAACAGCTCCTTCCCTAGCGTATGTAAGGTCATGCTGAGCAAACCGAGCATTATCCAACGGCCTGGGCGCCATCTTGATTTGACCGGCTTTTCCCGGTAATGGCCCCTTGATCTTATCTTCTAGCTTGAGAATTACCTCTTCTAATTTCATGACCTTAAAGCTATCCAAGTTTTTTTAATGGTACAAGTGTCCATAATTTCTGATATTGGACATTCATTCTCTATTTCTGGCGTCCGAGAAAACAATCGTCAAATTAAAAAAATCAACTGTTTTCACCCCCCATCCCCTAAAGGGGACTTTCTAAAGCTCCCCTTTAGGGGATGGGGGTTATTTTAGGAATTGGAATAAAAACCCTCAAATTCCTATTCAAAGATGGTTTTTGATCATATTTAAAATTTAGTTGGACGCCAGTAACTTTCCATGATAATTCTATAAGAAAGTAAAAAAATCTTTTTCAGGTATCGTGCTATTGGTTTTGAACCGACCAATAGTGATAGAACACGAATAAGAAACATTCTTTTATAGAAAAAGGTCTGCACAGCGTGCAGACCTTTTTTTACTATCAAACCTATTAAACCTATTGTTGAATTATTCAAAAGATTGAATAATGTTACGGAAAGGTAAAAAATAATTTTCAATAAGCAAACAAACGATTGCATTAGCATTTAGAGAAGCATTCATCATTAAATCCTCCAAATAATAAAACACAAAATTTACATATTAAGTTTATGTTATATCACCGTAAAATATACGGTCATTACCAAAAACACTTATAGGAATATTGCTGTTCAAAACAAGGAAAAATCTGCTCCTAAATCATTACTTAAGTATCTCTTCCTACTGTAATTAACTATACTTTTCTTTATATTCGAAATTTAGTTTTGATTTCAAAAACCATCATTCATGAGTACAGACACCCAGCCGCTCGTTGTCCACGAAATAGTAAGTGCTTACCAAAAATACATCACTGCTTTTCATGAACACACCAAACGTGCTCCTATCCATTTCAGGGAACGGGACTGGGATGGCGTACAGCTCAACCATCGACAACGTCTTCGTCTGTACAAAGATTGCGTAAACGAAGTGGTGGCCTCTTGCAAGGATCGCTATGGGAAATATTTAAAGGACAGGCAGTTCTGGGTAAGTGTAAAAACAGCATTTTCCAATGAAATCAACCAACGTAAAGATAAAGAACTGGCAGAATCCTTTTATAATTCAGTCATCAGAAAGGCCGTTTCAGACCTATCCATTGATGAAGAATTGATGTTTGTCCTGGAGGGATACGATTCCTGTGAAATCCATCCCCAAGAACCACTTTTCCATAATTATCCCTCTAAGTGGGGCGTCCAAAAGATCATCAGAAAAATACTGGAAGATTTTGACTTTAAAGCAGCCTACTACCAGCGAGAGAAGGATGTCCAGTTTCTGGTAAGAAGTATCAGAGAAGTAATCCTGACCCGATACAAGGTAGATGAAAATACCACCACACAAGTATTGAAACAGGTTTTTTACCGCAATAAGGCTGCTTACCTAATTGGCAGAACCTTCCTGGGCGGTAAATGGATGCCCTTCATCATTCCCTTTCTGAATGGCCCTAGGGGTATTTATGTAGACACATTGATCTTTGATCCTAATCTCATGAGTGCGATTTTCAGTTATACACGTTCTTACTTTATGGTAGAAACTGAAATCCCGTCCCAGATTGTCGCCTTTCTAAATTCGGTCATCCGCCACAAAAAAGTCTACGAGCTCTATAATGCCATTGGCTTTAACAAACATGGCAAGACTGAATTTTACAGGGATTTTCTAAACCACCTTAATACCAGCGACGACCAATTTATCATAGCGCCAGGGATTAAAGGAATGGTAATGACGGTATTTACACTTCCTTCATACAACATTGTGTTTAAGATAATCAAGGACCACTTTGATCCGCCCAAAAACATGACCCGCCAGGAAGTGAAGGACAAATACCGCTTGGTTTCCCTTCATGACCGTGTGGGGAGAATGGCAGATACCCATGAATTTGAATACTTTCAGATTCCATTGGACAGGGTACATCCGGAATTGATAAAGGAATTAAGAAACACGGTCAATTCACTGGTAGAGATTAAAGGAGATACATTATTTATAAAACATCTATATACAGAAAGGAGACTCACTCCATTAAATATGTATCTGGAGAACTGTGATCTTGAAGATGCCAAAATCGCTGTGGAAGAATATGGCAATGCCATCCTGCAGCTGGCAAAGGCAAATATCTTTCCCGGTGACATGATGACCAAAAACTTTGGTGTGACACGACAAAAAAGAGTGATTTTTTATGATTATGATGAAATTGAATTTTTGACCAAAATGAATTTCCGTGTTAAGCCGAAGGCAGTGACCTTTGATCAGATTTATGCTTCAAGGCCTTGGTACGAAATCGCCAAAAATGATGTGTTTCCAGAAGATTTTAAACGATTTATGATAGGACGGGCAGATGTAAGGCCTCACTTTTTCGAATTTCATGAATTGCTCTTTCATCCTGATCATTGGCAAGAAATTCAAGGACGTATTGAACATGGCGAATTGATCCATGCATTTCCTTATCCTGAGTACATGCGCTTCCGTCCAGAGGAAGAAGTATAGCCCGAACTACATTGATTAGCCCATATGAAATTGCTAAAGACTCCTTTGCATATTATTGGTGATTTATTTAAGGTCATAAGCTAAAAATAATTGCATATTTTTTGATATAATTCCCATTTTAAACGGTTATAAATTTTGATATAACCACGTAATTCACTAATATTCAGTAAGTACAATGATGTTTGATTAGAATACCAAATATCTCGTTTTCATCATAACCAAATTAAGATTTTTTTGACAACAAAACGGAACCAAAAACTGAAATTGTTTAGCGTATTTATGGTTTAAATTAGAACGAAAATTATTGAAAAATGAAAAAAGCTAACTTATGCATCACCCTGACGCTATTTCTATTTACGGCTTGTTTTTCATCCAAGGATTTTGTGGCTGAGTATGACTACGACTATCGCGGAAATTTTAAAAAGTACAAGACCTTTGCGTTTATGGAAGATACCGGGACTGACTCGATCAAGCATATTCCCATCATAAACAAAACCATTGTTTCTCGCTTAAATTCACAAGGTTTTAGTCAGGAAATAGAAAAGCCCGATATTTTGATATACTACAAACTTTTCATTAATCAGATTCGGTATAGAGGGTATATCCAACCTGACTTTGACAATTGGCTTTCTGCCAGGGGATTGGATATTTTAAAGGAAGAGAAATTGCGAGAAGAAAGGAAAAAAGAACTCGAAGAGGAAGAGGAAGAAGATGATGAAGATCGTCAAAAGGGTGAAGACTACGAAAATATAAAATACTATGAAAATGAGGGTATGCTGATTATCTATGTTATTGACTATAAAAAAAATAAGACCATCTGGCAGGGATATACAGCTGCTAATTTTGACGTAAACTCTCCAAGTATCAATCTTGATCTGACCAGGGCTACTTACAAAGTAATGAACCAGTTTAGAATAGTCACCAATAACTACAGTTATTATTAACTTCCATGAGATTGTTTTCTCGGCACTGTTCGCAGGTCAATAATCACTATTTTTAGTCTTGAAATAGTGATTATTATATGGCCGACTTTATCCGTTTTTTAGTTCCTTTATTGTATGGATATCAGCAATGGATACCAAAAATAAAGGAGATTATAGTAAAATATGAGTCTCGGCAATCATACACGTAGCCAAGCATAATTGAATAAATAGTGTTTCCGTCCTTTTATTCAGGTGTAAAATTGCTTTCATTAGGTCTTCATGAATGCTACGCATTTCCATTGATGATAAAGACCAAAAATCCAGTCCGGTGGTGAGCCCTTTAAATTGGGAAGGACAAGTTTTCCAGTGAGGACAATACGCTACCCAATTTAATTTAAGAAAACTGCTCCGGCCTGAAAATGAATGGATCTCGCTGTTCCACGACGCGAGCTAATTCATTTTCTTAACGGCCTGCTCATTTTTCTTAAACCGGTCTCACCAAGGGACTTCCTTAACTTTCCAAATCACATTTTGTAATGGTACCACTACGTATACAATTACCGATAGTCATTACAGTAAAAAATGAGGCATTCTTTACTATAATCTCGACGATAAGTTCAAAATACATTTGAACCTGGACGAATTGAACCTTATTCAATATACATGACCTTTGTTTAATACGTTAAATAAAAACAGGTTTTAGAGATTCAATACTATAAAAAGGGACTTCAAACCATACTTAGGATGATTCTTTTATAATATTCAAAAAAAGTGCTTATTGAATTGAGAATGATCACATATAGTTTGTTTATCAATGCATTTTATGGAGTTTTCAAAAATCCCCCATTTTTTTTCTGATGCTTCCATCAAGCATTGGCTGGAGATGGCCATGCTTACAGCTGTTTGTCAAGTAACATCCTTAGGAATAAAGGATGATAAGGAATTTAAGCTAGTCATTTCAAGTGGTATAAAAGAAGCACATAAGGTAAACTATCAAGCCAAAGTATACGAGCATATAAAAAAGGTCAAACCTAACCGAGATGAAGACACTGATCTTATTGAGCTTGGATGCATGCCTGATGGTAAATATTTATTTCCCATTATTATTTTAGGAGAAAATAACAGATTTGATGTATGGTTACTTTTATTCTTTTCGGAAAAGGTAACGATCACACAAAATCAGAAAAAATCCCTTCTATTCATTGCAAAGACAATTGGTAGCTTGTTGGAAAAAAAAACAAACCCCGATCATTCAATGGGTTCTGTTTACCACCGAAAGAATTTACAGGAGATTTATCACAAGACCAATGAAGTGGCACGTGTCGGTGGATGGGAAATGGACTGTATTACCAACACCATATTTTGGACTGATGTCACTCGTGAAATCCATGAAGTAGATAGCGAGTTCATACCTACACTGGAAAATGCTTTTGCGTTCTATGAAATTGGAGATTCAAAGTTCCTGATAGCTCAAGCCATCTCGCTTGCACAGGAGAAGAATAAACCTTACGATCTGGAATTAAAGTTAAAAACGGCCAAAGGAAATCAAATCTGGGTAAGGACCATCGGCGAGCCCAAGTTCAAAAACGGGGAATGTGTCAGGATATTCGGTACGATACAAGACATCACCAAGGCCAAGGAAGCTCGGGAGAATGTGATCAATGCCAAAAAGTTATTGGAAGACGTACTGGATACTTCCACGGGTGTAGCGATTATTTCCACTGACGCTAAAGGGATCATTAGGCTATTTAGCAAGGGAGCCGAAAAAATGTTAGGCTATTCAGCTGATGAATTGGTAGGTAAATGTACTCCCGAGGTATTTCATGATAAAGTAGAAATCCAAAAACAAGCACATAAGCTAAAAGAAAAATACGGCAAGGAAATTGAAGGGAAATTGGTGTTTGTTTACGAGCCTAACCTCAGAGGGTCTGAAGCAAAAGAGTGGACATATATCCGAAAGGACAAAACCCGCATTACGGTAAAATTGACCTTGACGCCCATGAAGGACGAGCATGGAGAAATCAATGGTTATTTGGGGGTTGCCACAGATATTACTGAAGAAAAGAAAGCCTCTAAAAATTTGTTCATCGAACGGGCGCGCCTAAAATCCTTTGTCAAGCATGTTCCTGCCTCTGTCGCCATGCTTGACAATGAATTAAGGTTTGTCGCATACAGTGATAAGTGGTTAGAGATGTATGGGCTGGAAGGGCAAGATATAACAGGAAAATCCCACTATGATATTTTCACCAACATATCTGATGAATGGAAAGAGATCCATAAGCGTGGGCTAAACGGTGAAGTCATCTGCAGTGAAGAAGATGTCTGGCGACCAGAAGGATGGTCTTATGACCAATACGTACGATGGGAAATAAGGCCTTGGTATTATTCAAAGGATGAAATTGGGGGCATTTTAATGCTCACTGAAGACATCACCGAAGCATACTTACAGCGAGGTGATCTCGAGAAGTCAAAGCTTCACGCAGAACAATCAAACCGAGCGAAATCAGAATTCCTCGCCAATATGAGCCATGAAATCCGCACCCCTCTTAATGGCATCATTGGCTTTAGTGACTTGGTGCTAAAAACAGAGTTAAATGATAGACAAGAACAGTATCTTTCTATCGTAAATCAATCCGCTAATTCTCTTCTCAACATTATCAATGATATCTTGGACTTTTCCAAAATTGAAGCCGGTAAGCTTGATTTGGACATTGAGCGGAATGATCTACATGAACTGGTAGAACAGGCCAGTGATATCATCACCTACGTCATCCACCAGAAAGGCCTGGAAATGCTGCTCAATATCTCTCCAAACATCCCTAGGTTTGCTTGGATCGACAGTGTACGGCTGAAGCAGGTATTGGTCAATTTACTCGGTAACGCCTCCAAATTCACCGATAGTGGAGAGGTAGAGCTCAAACTCACCCCTCTTACAGAAATGGATCAAAACGGCAAAATGGACATTCGATTTTCAGTGCGCGACACAGGTATAGGAATCAAGCCTGATAAACAGGACAAAATATTTGAAGCATTCACTCAAGAGGATGTCAGCACAACCAAAAAATACGGTGGAACCGGACTTGGACTTACCATTTCTAATCGCTTGTTAGAATTGATGGGAAGTAGGCTCCAGCTGACCAGTCGCCCCAAAAGAGGAAGTACGTTTTATTTTGACCTCAAAGTAAAATGTGAAGATGGCCTCCCCTCACGCCAGGTTTATGACCTCGATTTGCAGCGTATTTTAATTGTGGATGATAATGCCAACAACCGAATGATCATCGAACGAATGCTTGCCCTTAAAGGTATTCGTACAGATCAGGCTAAAAACGGTTTTGAAGCTATTCAAAGGTTAGTAGATGGTGAGCGTTATGACGTTATCCTTATGGATTTTCAGATGCCCTATCTAAATGGAATCGATACTGCTAAAAAAATACGCACCAATTTTGTGCACCAACCAATTATATTTCTTCACAGTTCTTCAGAAGATAAGAAAATCAGCCAAGCATCCAAAGATCTGAACATCCCTCTTCGTTTGATCAAGCCCATCAAAATGCAGGATATGTTTGATACATTACTTAAAATACAGCAAAACAGTCCGGACACGATCAAAGAAACTAAAAACAAAAAAGCCTATGAAAGCCCGCTACTCAACGAAAAAAGCACCATTTTAATCGTCGAGGACAATGCCATTAACCTGCTTTTAGGGAAAACGGTCATCCATAACATCTCTCCGAAAACCAAAGTAATAGAAGCAAACAATGGCAAACAGGCCCTTGAACTGATGAAAGAAGACCTACCTGATTTGATTTTGATGGATGTTCAAATGCCCGAAATGAACGGTTATGATGCCACTAAAGCAATCAGGGAAATATATCTAAATCAAAACATATTGATCTTTGCCCTTACAGCGGGAAACTTAAAGGGAGAAAAAGAAAGGTGCCTCGAGGCAGGAATGGACGATTATATCGCCAAACCATTTGTAGAGGAAGACCTCATCCGCCTTTTAGAAAAATGGCATAAGCCCGACATTTCAGAAAAAGCAAATGGCCAAGCCAACAACTCTGGAGACCTCATTCCATTTGATATCCAAAAATTACAGCAAGTGATGGGATTTAAGGACCTTGAAGATCCAATATTCCAGCAATTGCTGGTCTTAAGTAAAAGAGAGTTGTTAAAAACTAAAGAGGCGATGGAAGCACTTCCCGCTCCTATAAACCCCGAACTTTCCCAAATCGCTCATAAACTTTACAGTTCTGCCAGTTCTTTATGCATGGAAAAGCTAGCCCGTTTATCCTCTAAGCTAGAACGTACAGCCCTTTCCAACAAAAATCCAGCCTTTACCACTAACTTGACAGCCGAAACACTACTGGAGGTGACTGAGCGTTTGGCAGACTTGGACCTATACCTAGGTGAATAGATCACTTCTTTTGGATCACTTTTACTTCAATTTAATTTTTTATCTTCGTCCGTTAATTGAAATTATTGACCTGCTATTTTATTGGAAAATTGAACATGATTTTAGGGGAAAATTGTGAGCCTTAACAAACAAATCACATTAGATAACCATTCCACTATAGTAAAAACATGAGAGACGTCCGTATAGTTATATTTCTGATTTCAGTATTGACCGGCTGTCAGGATAAGGCAAATCCCAAAGTCACCATTGCCACGGCGGCCAATATGCAGTTTGCCATGGAGGCTCTTATAGAGGCATTTGAGGCAAAATCAGGCGTGGAATGCCAAATGGTAGTGGGCAGTTCGGGAAAACTGACTGCCCAGATAAAAGAAGGAGCTCCTTTTGACATCTTTGTGGCGGCAAATATCAAATACCCTAAGGCTGTTTATGAAGCCGGATTGGCCCATTCAGCTCCTAAAGGATATGCCTTGGGAGCTTTGGTGCTGTGGACACTGGACGAAAACCTTATACCTAGTTTGGACATGCTATCAGACCCTGCCATTAAGCATATCGCGGTCGCTAACCCCAAAACAGCTCCATATGGTTTGGCCGCGATGGAGACACTGAAAACAAATGACCTGTACGAAGCCCTAAAAGATAAATTGATATTTGGTGAGAGTATTTCACAAACAAATCAGTATATTTTATCGAAAGCAGCAAATATTGGATTCACGTCACTTTCAGTGGTAAAATCCCCTGGTATGATCGAAAAAGGAAAATGGACTTTATTAGATGAAAACCACTACGCTCCCATCGAGCAGGGCGTTGTTCTTATCGACCGAAAAGAAAGTGAAAAGCCCGGATCAATACTATTTTACGAATATTTATTTACCGAGGAAGCCCGGCAAATTTTAAAAGAATTTGGCTATCAAATGCCCAGTTGACCATAATATTTCTTCCGTCCATTCTTCGTAAATTGGCATAAACATCCATGAATAGACTCACAGGACATATCAAGGACATCACCAGTAGTGAGCAAATGTCTATCGTCACGATACTGTTAAAGGGACAGATTGAAATGCAATCATTGATCATCGACACTTCTTCTTCAGCACCTTATCTCAAAGAAGGCACACAGATTCAAGTACTTTTTAAAGAAACGGAAGTCATTATAGGGACTTCAGGGCATGCAGGTATGAGCATCGAAAATAATATTCCTGGAGAAATCCTGGAAATCAAAAGGGGGAAATTGCTGAGCAGGCTATCTATTAGTACATCATGTGGCAATCTTGTGGCCCTCATCAGCACCCAATCCGCAACATCACTTGAATTGACACTTAACATGCCTATCCAAGCCATGGTAAAATCCAATGAAGTTATCCTATCGCCAACATGAATTGGTTTCCCATCATACTGACCTTAAAATTAGCCTTGATCACCACTTTGGTGCTTTTCGTAGTGGCATTGCCCTTGGCGTACTGGCTATCGGAAACACGCATAAAGATTAAGCCTGTAGTAGAAGCGTTGGTAAGTATGCCCTTGGTATTGCCGCCCACGGTCTTGGGGTTTTATTTGTTAGTGGCCTTTAGTCCACAAAATTCCTTTGGAAACTGGCTGGAAAGTGTTTTAGGGATAAAGCTTGTCTTTACCTTTTCAGGGCTAGTGGTGGCTTCTTGTATTTATAGTCTGCCATTTATGGTCCAGCCACTTCAATCCGGCCTGTCAAGCCTCTCTCCCAGTCTAAAAGAAGCGGCCATCCTACTAGGAAAAAGTAGATGGACCATCCTTAGAAAAGTACTGCTGCCCAATGTAAAACCCGCTGTTCTGTCAGCTTGTGTCCTCACTTTCGCCCATACCATGGGGGAATTTGGAGTAGTCTTAATGATTGGAGGAAATATTCCTGAAAAGACAAAAGTAGCCTCTATTGCCGTTTACGACGAGGTGGAAAGCCTGAACTATGCCGCTGCAAATCATTATTCCATCATTTTAGTATTGTTGTCTTTTGTCACACTCCTCTGTGTGTATCTGTACAATGGCAGCTATTTCAAACAATTCGCCCGATGATCGATCTAAAGCTACGAAAATCACTAACGTCTGATGGCACGGCAATGGTACTGGACATCCAGTTAAATATTGCTCAAGGGCAGTTTATCACACTATTTGGCTCTTCTGGATCAGGGAAAACGTCTACTTTAAGAATGATCAGCGGCCTCATGACGCCAGATGAAGGACATTTACTCGTAAAGGATAAGTCCTGGTTTGATGCTTCCAAGTCAATCCATGTCTCGCCGGGGAAGCGGAAATTAGGTTATTTGTTTCAGGATTATGCGCTTTTTCCAAATATGACCGTTAAGGAAAATATAGCCTTTGCCCTTGCTGATTCCAAAGACACGGTCTTTTTGACGGAACTACTGGAGAGCATGGACCTTGTGCAGCTACAGGATTTTAGTCCAGCACAATTATCTGGAGGACAACAGCAGCGCGTGGCATTGGCCAGGGCACTGGCAGTAAAGCCTGAAATCCTATTACTGGATGAGCCCTTATCTGCCCTGGATCATTCCATGAGGGAAAAGCTCCAAGAGTATATCCTATCCATTCACCGAAAATATTCCCTTACGACTATTTTGGTGAGTCATGATGTCAGCGAGATCATTAAATTATCAGATCTCCTCATCGAACTGGACAATGGTAAAATACGCCGTAAATGTACGCCCAGAGAATTTTTTGGTGCGGGACTTACCAGTGCCAAATTCCAGTTTCAGGGAGAAATCATTGCCATTCACGATGAGGACGTCGTCCACATCATCCACGTTAAAATTGGAAGCGAACTGGTAAAGGTCGTATGCGATATAGATGAGACCAAAAACTTAACTATAGGTGATAAAGTAATGGTTGGCTCCAAGGCATTCAATCCCCTGATAAAAAAAATATAGCCAGTTTCCCCTCCCCTTAGATAATCTACTCTTCTTTCTTTACTTTAGGCATAGCAGCCTTTTTAAGTTTTTCGTATGTGAAAGGCCGCGATAAAATGGAAACATCGCTTCCATCCGGCAAGTTATTGACAATGTTGCTATTGAACTCTGTATCCGTAATCAGAATGGTAGGAATTCCAGTTGAATTATAACCACCATAAATTTCCATAAACTCTTCATAGGGGATTTCTTCGTCCACCATATCCACTACCAAATCCAATTCCTCCTGCACACCAGTTTCCTGATTCTTATCTGAACTGGAAGATACTACATCAAATCCCATCATAGACAATAATTCTCTTATATTGTCAGTCAAAGGACGGTATCCTTTCTTTATTAAAGCTTTATACAACATATTAAAAATTGTTGGCGTATAAGATAACTATAATTGGTAAAAAAACTAAAATTTGTGGTTCTAGTTTATGTGATGTGAACATAGACCAATTTCATTACTTTTCCTAAAAGAAGCAAAAATATGTCATTAAAAGCACAATTCGGGGCATCATTACGCAAACAAGACTTGGAAAAATTCAAAAAATCCCCTGCTTGGAAAGATAAAAAATTCCATAACCTCTCTCCCACCTTTATGGGATTCAGTCTAGGAAATCTTCCTGAAGTACTAAAGGACAACTTCTCAAAAAGAAAAGCCAAGATGCCCGAGAAGCTTTTACCCATAAAGAAATTTGATGAAGCGAAGTTCGGAAAGGAAGACTTGAAACCAAAATTCATTTGGTATGGTCATTCCGTTCTGTTACTCCAACTGGCAGGAAAGAATATATTAATAGATCCCATGTTTGGTGATGATGCTTCACCCATTGCCCCGATAAAGACGAAGCGTTTCAGTAGCGGCGCCCTTGATATTATCGATACATTACCACCAATCGATGCTATAATAATCACCCATGACCACTACGACCACTTAGATCTTATAAGTATCAAAAAGCTCATTCCACGAGTAAAAAACTGGTTTGTGGCCTTGGGTATTTCCAGACACTTAGTAAAGTGGGGATTAGATGAAAACCTGATTACAGAGCTGGACTGGTGGGATCAAGTTCAGCTAGAGGGCGTGGACATAACCTACACACCAAGTAGACACTTTTCTGGCAGAGGGGCATTTGACCGTGCCCAATCGCTTTGGGGAGGATTTATTTTCAAAACGGCCAATCATACCATTTTTCACAGTGGTGATGGTGGCTACGATACCCACTTTAAATCCATTGGAGAGCAATTTGGGCCTTTTGACCTGATGTTTGTGGAGTGTGGTCAATATTACAAACATTGGGCGCAGATCCACATGTTTCCAGAACAAAGTGTGCAGGCAGGAATAGATGCCAAAGCCAGTATCCTCGTACCTATACATTGGGGTGGATTTGGGCTTGCCCCACATGATTGGAAGGAGCCTATTGAACGCTTTACAAAAGCTGCCAAAGAAAAGGATCAGCCAATCTTTACCCCGGAATTAGGAGAAATTTGGACATTAGAGGATGAGCTGAAAGTCAATCCGTGGTGGGAAAAGTATGGTTAACAACTACTGTAGTCCGGGAAAACAATCGTCAAATTGAAAAAAATCAACTGTTTTCACTCCTAAATCCCCTAAAGGGGACTTTCTAAAGCTCCCCTTTAGGGGATGGCAGTTATTTCAGGGATTGGAATAAAAACCCTCAAATTTCTATTTAAAGACAGTTTTTGATCATATTTGAAATTTGGTCAGACGCCAGTAATTAACAGCTCTATTTATCAATTACCGGGTATACAACACTCCTACCGAATATCACATCTACTAAAGAGCGGCCATTGTGATACCTCTAGCGCATGAATGTTTTTTCATCACGCTGAATTTAATGGTAGCATCTCACCAATACGACAAACTTTTTCAGTCCCAGTAAGGGTAATTTCTTTTTCAAGTGTCATACTTATATAAAAGGAATAAAACGATTAAATTTAGCTAAACTTTTAATCTTTACCAGGTGGAAGATTCTTCGGAAAATACCCTATGTGCACCGATAGACGAGGAACTGTTTGAAACGACCTTTAAAAGTCATTTTCAGGCATTATATGCCTATGCATGCATGCTCGTGAAAGATGAAGATGAAGCAGCAGAAATCGTACAGACGGTGTTTCTGAAAGTATGGGAAAAAAGGGAAACTATCTCAATAACATCTTCTCTTAAAGCCTATCTGTACCAAATGGTTTATAGGGATAGCATGAATCATCTCAGGCATCAAAAAGTGAAACAAAAACACCATGATATCACCCTGCGCCAATCCAGTGATGGTGGACTCCAAATGGATGAAGGCCATGACCACGAGCTTATGGATGCACTCAGAAAAGCACTTCACGTCTTGCCCGAAAAATGTAGAAAAGTGTTTTTATTGAGCAGGTATGAATCCCTAAAATATCATGAAATCGCTGATCGCTTGGGCATATCCGTAAAAACCGTGGAAACACACATGGGCAAAGCATTAAAGCACCTCAGGATAGAACTGGCGGACTTTCTCCCTATCCTGTTTATCCTGTTTACCAATAGTTGATCTTATGGACGAAAGTAAGTTGATAAAATATATCATTGAGGAAACTGATCACGTTGAGAATCAGGAGATCCAAAAATGGATCCAGGCACATCCTGATCATCGGAAGCGGTATGAACAGATCCAGTTTATTTGGGAAAAGAGCCTTAGCATAAAACCAAGTACACATGTGAGTACAGCAGAAGCTTGGCAAGCCTTTCAGAGACGGAAATCCCACAAGTCAAAAGAGGTCAGATTCTCTCCGTGGTATCAAATAGCAGCTGCCATAAGTGTTTTTTTGGTAGCCGCTTTTGCTTACGTCCGATTTATAGAACCTGACAATGCCCTATTATCCAATCTACACTTAGCAACTAACCAAAAACCAGTTACAGATACGCTCTTTGACGGAAGCATTATCACGTTAAACAAATCAAGCCAATTATCTTTTAACCAGTCCATTATAAAAAAATCAAGGAATGCAGAGCTGATTGAGGGAGAGGCTTTTTTCCAAGTCGCGAGAAACGAAAACAGGCCCTTCCGTGTGCTGGTAGGGCAAGCTACCGTTACTGTTCTTGGCACCAAGTTTAATATCAAAAAACTGGATGGGCTGATTGAAATTATCCTCCAGTCTGGATCCGTCCAAGTCAATTATGAAGGTGAGGTTCGCATCCTAACGCCTGGCGACCGTCTCCTGATCAATCAGGTAAAAGGTCTCCTGACCAGCACTACTGTTGAAGACAAACTTTATAGCTATTATGTTGGGGACTACTTTGAAGCGCACGAGACCCCACTTTGGCGTGTGATCGAGGTATTGAATGAAGCTTATGGAGCCAATATTATCCTTTTAAATGAACGCTTGCGTAATTTACCATTAACCACTACCTTCAAAAACGATTCGTTGGAAAATAACCTCGAAGTACTAAAAGCTACTTTTGGTCTTACCGTGATCAGGGAACCTGACCGAATCATTATTAAATAACCTACTTTCACAAATATGGCTGTAACAAAGCTGTCAAAATGTAGCTTAGGACTTTTTTTGGTGCTTTTTGGCTGCACTCATATGCTTTTAGCACAAAGTAACCTTGAAAAGGAAATCTCTCTAAAAGGCCAAGAAGAAATCACCATTGGCCAAGCGCTTAAGGAAGTTTCTGAAAACCAAGATTTCTTTTTTTCCTATAACAGCAATATCCTTCCCCAGGATAGTCTGGTACAGGTAGAAAGCTATGCAGGAAGTGTCCGGAATTTTTTGTACCAAATGCTGGGGGAACGCTATGAGTTTATCGAGACACCGGGATATATCGTCATACGTTATGCACCAAACAGGTTGTATCTCGAAGAAGGAGATGATGAGCAAGTCGGTAAAAGTTGGATTGTAAAGGGACGCATTAAAGACTTGGAGAGCGATGAACTGATCGCCTATGCCAGTGTCTATGAGCAAACTATGCTTACTTCCTCCATAACCGATAAAAACGGCTATTTTGAGCTTAAGCTTAAGGACCCTAATACCTCGGTGATGGTCACGGTGAGCAAGGAGGACTATCGAGACACCACTTTTATGCTGCTACCGCCATTTGACATTGAGGCCACTCAGAAGAAAGGTAAGTTTCGCTACTACCCCAATGGTGCTGGAGACGAAAACCTTCAGGATACGTTTTTTGGGAGAATGATGATTGGTGTTAGGCAGCGCATGCAGGGCTTGAATATCGGGAATTTCTTTGCAGAGATGCCTGCTCAGGTGTCATTGGTTCCGCGGCTGAGCACCCACGGTATGATGAACAGCCAGATCATTAACCATGCCTCTTTCAATATCATCGGCGGATATACGGCTGGCACCAATGGTGTGGAGTTAGGCGGAATATTTAACATTAACCGTAAGGATGCCAACTACCTACAGGCCGCCGGTATTTTTAACCTGGTTGGGGGTGATGTTTCCGGGGTGCAGTTGGCTGGGATTTCCAATCGGGTATTGGGAAAGGCCTCGGGTTTTCAGGCAGCAGGGCTTTATAACCATACAGGGCCTTTTACCGGCTTTCAATTGGCCGGACTCCACAATGAAGCGACCTCCTCAAAAGGACTTCAAATAGCCGGCTTGATGAACATCAGTGAAGGAAACACCGAAAACCAGATTTCGGGATTGATCAATATTGGAAAAAAAGTCACAGGTTTCCAGCTTACCACGCTGCTGAACGAAGCGGACTCTAGTGCATACCCCATTGGCCTTATCAACATTATCAAAACGGGTGAAAAGAGCTTTACGCTTGGCTATGATGAATTGAAATATTCCATGTTTACCGTTCGGACGGGTGGTACTTACAGTTATGGAATCGTGGGCCTAGCTCATGCTACAGAAGATCGCACCTATAATTGGGCAATTGATGCCGGTCTAGGCCTCCATTTTGTAAATACCAAGTGGTTTGATCTGGATGGTGAGTTGGTCTCGAGAACTTCCTTTGGTCCCCCAGAAACCACCCTTAGTTTGGCATCCATGAAATTGCTCCCTGCTTTTTCACCACATAAGAACATCAAGCTATTTTGTGGCCCATCCCTAAATTTCCTGATGCGGCAAAACGCCGAAGAAAACCACATCCCCGGCTGGGTAATCGAAGATAATTCCAATGCCACTCGGGTCCAGGCTTGGTACATGGGCTTGAGTGTCGGACTACAATTTGTCATTATTTAGCTTATTGCCACCAAGTCACCAAGCCTTTGGGAAAATAAAGGCTGATTGCACGGCAAACCCCTATCAATCCGCTTTGTGCCTTCGGGTCTTTGTGGTAGAATAAAGCAAGCCATCAAGTCTCCAAGCCATTAAGTTATTTGTAAATACAAGGTGCCCATTGCACGGCTAATCCCTATCAATCCGTTTTGTGCCTTCGAGTCTTTGTGGCAATAAAAATCAAGTCACCAAGACACGAAATTTTTGATTTGTATAAATCCAACCCCTGTTGTTCCGGCAGCTGTGCTGTGGAACCACGAACATTGAGTTTTTAACCCAATACCACGTACTACATTATTCCTAGGGGTTATGATTGATATTAATCACATGGAACAAAGGACTTAATAAACGTGAATTTGTCCTCCATGTTCCTGAAAGAGTTGATAACCATATATGCTTTCCTTCCCCGTGGCCAATACCACTAGCCATTAAAGCTTGCTAGAATCAAATTTTGCCTCTACAGGCCCCTTTATGCCTTCGAGGCTTTGTGGCAGAAAAAAGCAAGCCATCAAGTCCCCAAGCCATTAAGTTATTTGTAAATATAAGGTGCCCATTGCACGGCTAATCCCTATCAATCCGCTTTGTGCCTTCGGGCTTTTGTGGCTATACTTTTTCTTAAAAATAATCCTTTTCTATCAGGGTAATGTCGCCTTAGCGTGTCCTAGATACAAAGCAATAATAATCAATACTCATGAAAACTATTCGAATTTTATTAGCAGCGGTATCGGTACTGGTTAGCCAGTGGACATTTGGACAAAATGACTCCATCCCCATTTATACCATTATGTACAACCAGGCTCCAGAAGGCTTTGATTACCCGTTGATCGGTTTTGTCAATAATGCGCACGGTAATCATAAAGGTGCCCAAATTGGTTTTATCAACACCAACACCAAGGCTTTTACAGGTGCTCAGGTTGGGTTTGTCAATTCCATTGGAGATTACCAAAATGGCCTGCAAGTAGGATTTGTCAACTCGACAAATGGCCCCGTAAAGGGTATGCAAGTCGGTTTTGTCAACTCCAGTGCTGATTCGGTCAATGGCACCCAACTAGGTTTTGTTAACACTCAAGAGCATGAATCAACCGGCCTCCAGACTGGTTTTATCAATACTTCTACGAAAAAGCTAAATGGTGCCCAAGTGGGTTTTGTCAACTCCAATCCAATTGAGGTAACAGGAGCGCAGATCGGCTTTGTAAATACCACCGGTAAACTCAGCACCTTGCAGTTGGGATTTGTAAACTTTGCTGATTCAATCAAAAAAGGCGGGATACCTATCGGTTTTCTATCCATCGTTAAACAGGGAGGCTATCAGGCAATTGAGGTAGGTTATAATGAACTATTCCCCTATAACCTGTCCGTAAAAATAGGAATACCAGCCCTCTATACAACTATCAATGGAGCCTTTAATCCTGATTTTGATGATGAATTTGCCGTGGGGGCTGGTCTGGGAAGCAATATCGCAGTAGGTCCGGTTTTTTTCATAAACCCAGAGGCTTATTACCTGTATCATGTCCACGCTGAAAACAGCATTACCAGGGCAAGTTTTAACTTTGGGGCCAACCTCAGCCCGCGTGTACAGTTTGTGGCAGGGCCAAGTGTCTCTTGGATTCGGTATGCGGATGATTATGATGTCATTGATCCGGCCTTCTCTTTTTACAGAGAACGGTTTGATGAAAATGATGAACTGATCGTAGGCATAAATGCTGCATTGAGGATCCAATTGTCAAAATAGAAGAAACTGGATCGAATCATTTAAGCGTATAGATTAACATGGATATTTTAATCCCCATATTATTTATCTGTGTTCATCCTTTCTTTTAAAAGCTTGGTTAGAAATGCGAATATTAAGATCGCTCCTCACACCTTCCAAGTCCACTGGATCAAAATATTGCAAGGCTTAACAACCTGCTGATGCTTTCTTCAATCATTTCCCGCTGGATTCCCTGATCAGCTGTTTGCCCATGATCAAGTCCACCTCCAGGCAAATCCCACATTACATTGTCCTCTTTTATGAATAATTACCCGGGACATTTACTACTGAAACTGAATACCCTTTTTGCCCACATACAAGGTCTTTTGGTCTTTAGAAGATGACCTTGATTTGAGCCAATCGGTGGTCTTTTGCACAAAACCTTTATTTCGCTCTTGCTTCCTTGCTTTAAGGAGGGCTGTTATAATGTTATTTAGCATGGTTACGTTTTCTAAAGAAAGGGGATGGAGCAGCACAGCAGCACTATCCATTTCTGACGGCATTGCGCCACCAAATCCCAAATACGCCGTATCAGATCTATAAAGAAATTGCTGCTTTAATAGTCGGTCCGCAAGGTGCGTTGGAAAAAGTTGATCAGGTGCCATGTTAATATGATAGGCATATTGACCATTTAACCGCTGGTCATAAAACCAAAATCCCTTCTGGATAGGTGGTAAACGTTTGTAATCTGAATAAGCCACTGAATCTTGAGGTTTTTGCTTGGATGCGATAAACTCTCCCAAATCCATTAAATCTACTTCAAAAGGATAATAGAGCGAGTGATAAAATGCCGCTGTATGTTCCTTATAACTATAAACAAGCCGTATTGACTCCTGGTCAATACTGACGTAATCCACGATCTTAACCGTATCCAAGTACTTTTCGGGGTCAAAGCTATCACTACTTATCACTGTGGTATCAAACTCCGCTGGGATGACCCCGTGATCCATAAAATCCGTGATCATGGCGTTATATGCTCTACAATAGTCCAGTGGATTCTCTACCCAATAGCTCAATCTATCCGTAGAATCCTCTCCAATGAAGGCCCATTCCACTTTGTTAAAGGATACGGGATACCTTAAATTTTGGAGCAACTGTTCTTCCTGTTTATCAATTATACTATCCTCAGCAATATCAGTTGCGAGTTTGGATAAAACCCCATAATTACGTTTTCCATTCTGATAGGGATATTGCCCAAGGTTATAAAGCGTTTGCTCTACCACCCTGCGGCTATCCTTTGCAAACCCTTTATTTACAGACTGGTTCTGGACTGTACGGTTCAGAGAGTCGATATGATGAATTTCTATTCCCAACAGGGAATCAAGCATATAGGCTTCAGCATAAGTGATCAATTCATCCTTCTCCGCTTCCCTAGCGAAAGTCGTAAAGGGATTACTATGAAAGATCACCTGAGAAATCTCTCTATCGGTCAAAAGACTAAAAAAATTCTTCAGTGTTTCTTGGCCTTGGTCTTGGGCACTTTGAAGAATCTTGGCCTGGTACGCCTGTACTGTTAATTTTTCTATACAATATTGCTTTACCCTCTTGGCATCATGAAAGTTTACAGGGCCTCGTTCATCCAAAATCTGAAAGCCCGGAATGCCCTTTTCAGGAATAAACCATGGATTAATATCGGCATTCAGTATTTTTGGCGTTATCCCAATCAAATGAACAATGCCGCTTTCCTCATAATAGACGATCGATTCTGGTCCCAACTCATTGAAATCAAAACCGGCCTTTACCCATCCCCTACCGATCATGGTCAGTTTTTTTCTTGACTCACGCCTGCTTATTGTTTCCTGCAGATGGAAATAATAATCCTCCATAAACTTGTCCATCTCAGGGGTGGACATGGTGCGGAAAGGGGGATTTCGATAAATAGAGAATAGCGTGGCTTCCTCATCGCGACCATTTGGTATCTCTCCTTTTTCTTGTTTATCGATGGTTCTCCACAGATACTCCAGCAGCGGCTGGTAATAGGGATCGGATTGAATCTCTACCATAACATCCAAATAATCCAATTTATCTTGAATATTACGGCTGTCCACTTCATGTTTCACTTTCCTTCTCCAATTGCTGGTCTTCTCCCCTTCCCTGTATTCGTCTACTCTTTGTTCCTTTGGAATATTTTGATAATCCCTTAAGTGTTGGAGGGAAGCCAATAAATCATCATAAAGTAAACTTACATCCTTTCTGATCTCATCCTCTTCCAGTGGATTAAGCCTTGCTTCTTCGATGGAAGTGATTACTTCACCGTAATATTCCGCAGTGACCAGTTCCCGGATTTGATTTACTTCTGTGACCAAGTTCGCAGTGTCTTCAAGTTTAAGCCCACCGCCAAAAATCTTCATTGGATTCCACCAAAAGAGCAAGATCACCAATCCGATGACCAATAGGACATCGATAATAGATCGCCAGTTTTTTAACAACAGCCCGATCATGGTGAAACGATTTGATCCTGTTCTACCAATAAATTTACTTGTGGAATGACCAATTCATCACTCTTAAAAGAGATGTAAATCTCTCGATAACCTAACGACTTTAGCAGGGTTTCAAACATTTTCCGTGTATGCTGCTGGGAGGTTTTCACGATCCCCATATACTGTAAGTTGGAGCGAATATCCAGCTCAGCAAGCCTGAAAAACTCCTCTTGATCCCTGACCTTGATGGTATTCAAAAATGCTTTGGTATCTGAAATGAGTGAATCTTCGCGAAAGGATGCAGGAGGATAGGAAAAATTCACCACTTCTATGGGCGGCAGCTTAAGGGAAATCATCTCGTCTTTGATAGTAATGTCTTCGGGAGTAAGGTTACTAAGGTCCACGCCGGTTTTTACACTGGCTTTGGAATAGGCCAAAAAGCGGGCTTCGCTGATATTGATAAAAAGCAGTTTTTTTGTTTTGGTGCCGAAGACCACCTTATCGATCAAAAACTCCGTGGTGGCCAAATCATTGGCCTGCTGTATTTTACCAACCACCATGGCACGATCATCTTCCTTACATCCGACCAATAGACATGCCATCATCAAAGGCCATCCTACCCACCAATATTTTTGAAGGGCTGTCATATCTCTTGCGACTTAAATTTATAATAGGCCGCTGCCAATTTCTCATCGTATTTGTTCAACTTATATCCACGGCCATTATAGCCATAGGCAAAGGAAGTCCAGTCGTAGTTTCCTTTATTTTCCTCCGAAATAAAACTGACCAAAGGCTTTCGGTCAAGTTTCTTGGTTTGGATAAACGTCAGAAAATCCAGGAAGTGATACAGTTCTGCTTCATGTTGTTTTTGCTCAAAATCTTTCCAATCCTTATAATTCCTTCCTTTGATAAAATGATCCAGGTTTTCTCCCAAAATCTGAAATAGGCCCCAAGAAGTAGCATACACTGCGGCCTTATCGTTAATGCCTTGGCAGATTTCTTTGGCTTTTTCCAATCGTTTATACTCATCAGCACCCAAGCGGTAATGTTCCCGAGTCCAAGAAGGATAGACAATATCAGGATATTGGCGCTGTAGCTCTTCCAATTCTTCTTGCGTTTTGCCTACTTTGGAGAGCCAGTACCAGAATTTATGGCCTTCAAAGAGGATCTTTGCCCTGCCGTCCTGCAGGTGGCCCCTTCCGGATGACTCCACCGAGATGACTGCTTTGACTACTGGAAATGCCAATTTTACCTGTTTTTCTAGCCATAATGTTTCCAGTGCGTCTTTTATTTCCTCATCAGCAAGGACCTTCTGAGTGGTATTGTCCCTGATCTGCACGTATGCCGACCCCATGGATTCCATCATTTCGGGCCCCTTGAGCAAGGCTTTCTTTAAGCCTGTCAATGGCTTGGAAGTACTTTCTGGCTGGTTGATTTCCTTAAACAACAAATCCTCCTCCTGAAAGGCCTGGTCATCGAGGCCCACTGGATCGGAAGTAGGAAAATCAAAGGTCTGTACGCGGGAAGAAGTGGTTGATGCATTTGGCTGCGCTGTGATGTTGGTACCGTCCTTCTCACTTGGGTTTGGTGAGGTATTCCAGCGATCACGCAAATATTTAAGTGAACGATCACCAAAATAAAAGGCGATCATCATCAAAAATGCCGTTTCAAAAAACTCGAACTGCTTTGCTCTTAGTGCCATCTCTGCATTGGAAATATAATCCATTCCATAACTGCTGATCAACAGGGACATTCCACCAATCAAGAGCGTAAAGGCAATCATCCCCCGCACTGTCCCGGGAGGAAGTCCAAAAGTCTGGCTTCGGTACGGATTATACAAGGGCTCAGGAATACCTGCATTTACTTCTTGAACACCATATGCACTCATTTCCTTTGCCTTTGCTATTTTTTCCCATTCTTCGTCTGTTAAGCCATAATTGATATTGTAAAAATAAACCGACCAAACAAAGTAAATCATGAATACCGCTATCCAAATTACAGTTATCAGCAATCCAACAATCCGATAAGGATTTCCACCCTCTACATATGAAATAAAGCCATAGACAATCCCCAATACCGCCATCAGAATGGCAAAAATAACTGTCCCTTTAAAAAAGACATCATGGTATTTATTCCGATAAATCTTTCGCTTTTCATCCGGGGTCCTAAAATACCGCACAATGACACCATAGATCATCCCCATCCCTATGACGATGATGATCCCTACCGCTAAAAACATGAAGCCCTTAAAAATAGGTGCAACAAATATACCCAAGAGCAAGATCATTACGATAATGGTAATGATCTGAATGATGGGAAGTCGATGTTTGGAGATAAACTGTATCATATGGTGGTAATTTTGCTTTTCTTGATCCAGTCTTCGTCGTGAACCTGGATGGTTACCTGCTCATTGGACTGCAACAATCCGTGAATTATCTTATAAAACTTTTCGTAGGCCAGGGTCGATTGGACTATCGATCTGGGTAAACCTGCACTGACCCCATCAGCAATCAACATACACCCGCTGGTATCCGAATGGGTATTGCCTATGTGTATATAAATCTGACTGAAATGAGGAACTTCCTTGATTTCCAAATGGAAATCAAACCATGGCATCCGGTTGCGATACCGCTCGGTCATAGGGGTAACCTGTCGGTTAAAATCCAACTGGTACTTTCCAGCTGGTATTCTTGTTTCGTGTTTTACTTTTTCCTCTCTGAAAGTATCTTCCAAGGTATAGGCAAAAAATTTGTTGCGAAGAAACAACAATCCTAATGTCGTCTCACCATCATCCATATATCGCAAAACCGTTACCGTACCAGCTGCCAAAGGTTGACCTTCAGCTTGCGATGAACCGATTTTCGCTTCTAGCTGCTGAATTTTTTGGTCTAAATGGGCCACTTCGGGTAAAGGACCTTTAGGAACAATTGGGGTTGAAGTGGCGGCTTCCTGTTTGGACTCCTCCTTGTTCATTTCGTCCTTTTTGAATGCACCCTTTAGTGACCGGAAGCCTTTTTCCGCTAAGACCACAATGTACCCGATAAAACCTACCAAGTATAGCCAGATTTTGGAAATTAATTCAGGATTGGTAATAAAAACCAGAATCAACACCAATATCGTAGCAACGACCAAAAGTCCCACAAAACGTTTCATAGCATTAGGTCCTTGAAAGAAGTAAAAGAAAAATAGTTGGATATACTCCTTACTCGTGTTACGTAAAATTTAACTAATAAAAACCACAAGACAAACAAATTAATGTATTTGTTATCAATTGATTACAAATCCAGTGATTACTATTTGGAGAAAAATGCTCTTTGTGGATTCCCGCTTTAGTACCCGTAATCCGTTAAATAAGGATTACGTTGCTCGCATTACTCAGGTGTGCATTATATTTTCGGATTATACGGTTTTCTACCAGTATAAAATTTAGAACCAACGCTGGTTTCTCATTCGGATATTTTTGGGAGAAATATAATAACCTATGGAAATTTCATGTGAATTATTACGGTAACTGTCCAGTACATTTAGGTTATGGTCATAAGCATAGCCGATACGTAAATTATTGGTCGCAAAAAACTCGATGATCATGGCGATGGAATTCCGATTACTGAGATTTTCGGGTAAATTGTCTTTGCCCAGTTTCATATTGGATCGATAAGATCCACCTAGCCATACCCTTTCAAAAAACAGGAACATGGTATTCAGGTCATAACTTGTGGGAGCACCTTTGACTTCTTTGATCAAAAATGATGGTTTTATCTGGACTTTTTCCGAGAGCGGAAGTATCGCTCCAGCCGTCAGATAGTAGTGGAAGTCATGATAGGCCAAAGCAACGTCTTCCCTCTCGAGGGATTTTTTCCCCACCAAATTATACATGCTGAGCCCAGCATAAAACCGGGGTGTATTGAAGAAAATCCCTGCATTCATATTGGGTGTAAACAGATTGACCCTACCTTCCGGGAGCTCCACATCAGGATGGTCATTGGGATCCAGCATCGAGCCGTCAATGGCATACTCCGACACTCCTGCACTAACTCCAAGTCCTAGGAAAGACCGCATTCCAGTTTGAATGCGGTAAGCATAGGTCAATAACACCCCGTTAGTAGCGACGGGGCCCAGTCGATCGCTTAAGACCGAAAAGCCAAACCCCATCGTACCTTCATTGGCACTAAAGTCCCCTGTGACGGTAAAAGTCTCGGGTGCACCGGGGAAATTGACCCATTGGCTCCTGTAGGTGGATTGAATATAGGATTCACCCTTATAGCCTGCATATCCTGGATTGATATGCAGGCCATTGAACATGTATTGGCTGAACTGTGGCAACTGCTGGGAAAAAACAGTAGATGTCGCCATGAAGACCATATAAAACAAGGATATTTTTAGAATATTTTTCATCGCTTAATCTTTTATAACCTGAATCCAGCCTTTAAACTCATGCTCTGTACCATCCTCATCGTAGCACAAGAGGATGTAATAATAAGTCCCAGCTACCTGACCAGGAGCATCCCAATCATTCTGATAATTTTCTCGCTCTAAGACATGATCACCGTACCTATTGAAAATAGTAATCCTGTTGGTTTCGAATTTGCCAAGCCCGAGGACTTCAAAAGTGTCATTGTCGCCATCATTGTTTGGCGTGATCACATTTGGTATCCTGAATGGATTGATTTCATTGATATCCGTCGCAGTATTATCATCAGGATTAATATCTTCTTCGAAGGCCTCTACCGCTGCAGAATTGGTGATGGTCGCTGGATTACCCGCCTCTACTTGGATGGTGATGGTTACCTCCCCACCTACCGGAAGTATTGGCATAGCCCAGGCCAGCTGCTGGCCATTCACATTGGTATTGACGACGATATCATCACTGCTTGTGGTTATTTCAGACCCCAAGTAGGCCAACTCATCTGGCAACACATCACTGATGATGACATTGGTCGCGTCGCTGTCATGATTATTGGTCACTACCAGCTCATACTCAAATTCATCCCCTTCATAGATCTCTGTATCAAAGGAAGTTTTGGTTATGGCGAGGTCCACTTCATCATTCACCAAAGTGAAAATAATGATAGCCGAATCGAAGTTCTCTTCATCACCAGTTTCCAAAAGATCGTAGGCCAATTCATAACTCCTTGGTTCATTGATCCCAGGCACCACAGTGAGGTTTCCATTATCTGCCACATTAAGCCCCAAAAGTCCGTCAGCATCAGTGACCACTATCGTAACATCTTCAGGTTGTGCAGGATCTCCGTTGTATGCATCATTGTCCAGTACATTCCCCATTATGTTATCATAGCTCAGGAAGAATTCTCCGAAGTCATCATCATTGGCAATGATCTCTTCTTCTTCCAATCGACAGC
This sequence comes from Echinicola soli, assembly GCF_006575665.1. Taxonomy (NCBI): domain Bacteria; kingdom Pseudomonadati; phylum Bacteroidota; class Cytophagia; order Cytophagales; family Cyclobacteriaceae; genus Echinicola; species Echinicola soli. The sequence continues at coordinate 3,824,750 of NZ_CP041253.1, read as the reverse complement.
TCAGACCGTAGTCAAAATCGGGAACATCTCCCGGTGTTACCATCTTGGCCAGCACTTGCTCAGTAGTAAATTCACAGATCAAATTTTCCTGGATCGCAGAGAGCCTTGCCCCGCTATTTGGCAGCATTGATACCAGCCCTGTGGCCGCTAGCCCTATGCCGTTTTGGGCAAAAGTACTATCCGGAACCAAGGTGATGGTGTATTCGCCGAAAGGGTCAGCATTCTCCAGGGTATGTTGCCAGAAGCCGTATGCATTGATGGTGGCCTTACGGAAGTATCCATTCGGCCCTTCTATCTCAATATTGGCTCCTTGGGGATTGCCAAAGCCCGCTTTGTTCAATTCTCCATCGTTCTCCGGGCCTTCATAGCTGCCGTCTCCATTAAAGTCAAACCATTCCCATTCACTGATATCGATGATAGCCCCTGGTGTCAGGGTGTTTTGAGTGACTAGGCCATCTCCATTGGCATCGAACCATTCGTTTTGTGTTTCGTCACCGCTCAGATCATACCACACATAACCATTGATCACAGGAATACCCGTCGCTGCATATGCGAAGTCAAACGTCAGGTAAGAACATACTTGCACGGTAATGTTTCTGGAATTGCCATCGACAGGATAGAGCTGTTGGGTTTTATTAATATTCCTATCAAATACCGTCAATGTATAGCGACCTGCTCCTACGCCTTCAAATGAATACTGTCCGGTATCATCAGTCAGCACCATCAAACCTTCACCAGGAGTATTGTTCTCGGGAATCAGAATAACCGGTATACTCGTCAACGGTGCACCCGTTTGTTCGTGGTAGATGCGGCCGGTCACCAACGTATTGTCGGCACATCCTATTTGGACTTCTGCCTGGTCCGTATCTTCCACCAATTGGCCATTGATGCCTTCTCCCGTTGCGGTGGCTGTATTGATCAGTGCCGTGCCCGATGCAAGGTCGTTGATGGTCACGGTGTACTGGGCAGTTAAAGTGACCGTCTCTCCAGGAACCATACTGCCTACTGCTTCATCCAAATTGGTCATCGGATCAGTCACCGTCACCGCTGTAAGGTCAATATTTCCGATATTGGTGACTGTCAAGGAATAAGTGATCACCTCACCGGCTTCGAGCACTTCCTGCTTATCCGCAGATTTTTCGAGGGTGATAAGTGGCAATTGCCTGGCGATCGCTTTGGCACTATCTTCTGCTTGAACATTAGCTCCAGACGGTGATGTGCCTGTTGTGTTAGCCACATTATTGATAATGCCGGTATTAAGATCCAGTTGCGTTACCGTGTAAGTGGTTTCGGTAGTGGCCGATTCACCTGGTGCCAAGGTACCTACATCTTCTACTAAGGAGGTTTTGGGATCGTTAATAGAAACCGTTGAAAGACTTACCGTCCCTGTATTGGTAGCGGTCAAGGTGTAGGTGATCACGTCTCCAACCTCTTCATAGCTTGTTGGGCTGGCCGTTTTGGTCAGTGAAATAGCTGCCTGTTGGGCTGCAACCACTTGATAGGAATCCTCGTCTTCCACGCTAATGGATGCTGGAGAGGTACCGGAAACCATTGCTGTATTATCAATTGTGCCTGCATCCATATCAGACTGCGTCACGGTATAACTACTTCCCACATTAGTGCTTTGACCCGGAGCCAACGTGCCAATTGTTTCATTAAGGCCTGTCAATGGATCAGTTACCGTAACATTCGTTAGGCTTACATTTCCGGTATTGATAATGCTGAGGGAATATTGGATAACTTCACCTGATTGAGTCACCGTATCCCTATCTGCTGATTTGGTAATGGATATTTCAGGTAATTGTCGGACTTGTACCGTTGCGCTGTCCTGAGAGCTGACACGTACCTCCGCTGGATCATAGCCCTCCACTACGGCTATGTTTTGGATCATACCAGCATCGAGATCGGCTTGGGTCACTTCATAGGAAGCTTCCAATGTCACGGTCAGTCCAGGCGCCATCAAGGCTCCCGTTTCGGTGAAGTTGGTCATGGAATCTACCAAGGAAAGGTCATGTAGCGATACATTTCCGGTGTTCGTTACCTCCAAGGAGTATGTAATCTTTTCTCCCACCTGGGCCACCGTATCCTTGTTGGCCGTTTTCGTCAGGCTGATGGTGGGTGTTTGGACAGCCGTTACTTGGGCGTTGGCCGTATCCCTGACGGCTTGCCCGGCTGGTGTGTTACCTGCCGTAGTTGCAGTATTTATAATTTGACCATTGTCCAAATCATTTTGTTTGACCCTGTAGTCGCTTTCGACAGCGACAGCCTGACCAGGAGTCAATCTACCAATAGCCTGATTCAATCCCGTCAATGGATCTGTTATGGTTACACTATTCAGTGTTACATTTCCTGTATTGGTCGCTTCCAGTGTATAAGTGATGATATCGCCTACTTCATCATAATCGGCCATATCTGGTGTTTTGGACAGTGATATGGCTCCCATTTCTACACCAGGCACCACAGCATCATCCGAAGCTTCTACTCTCCTGCCTGTCGGTGTCAATCCTGTGGCCGCGGCAGTGTTGCTAACTTCACCCCGATCCAAATCTGATTGATTTACGGTGTATGACGTATTAAAGGAAATACTTTCGCCTGGATTCAATTGTGGAATGACCTCATTCATCCCTGTCAATGGATCCGTTACAGCCACAGAAATAAGTGTCGCATTTCCGGTGTTGGAAACGGTAACAGTATAATCGATCACATCATTTGGCTCAGCGTAATTTGGCGTATTACTTACTTTTTCAACATTCAATCTACCAAGCCTTAGTGCAATGACACGTGCATCATCTTCACTCGTGATGTTAACACCACTTGGATCCAGTGCATTGACATCGGCTAAATTCGTGATCCTTCCCTCATCTATATCAGCTTGTGTAACGGTATAGGTAGTCGTAAACACAGCAGAATCGCCCGGCAAAAGAATCGCTTCAATTCCCTCGAAAGAAGTCAATGGATCAGCCACCACTACATCTCTCAGGGTCGTATTGCCTGTGTTAATGGCCACCAGTGAATAGGTGATCACATCACCTGGTACCTGATAGACCTTTGGACTAGCTGTTTTGTCCAAAAGGATAGCCGAGGCCTGTAATCCTCTCACTGTGGCATTATCGCTATCGGAAATTTCGATATCACGAGGAGTATATCCGGTAGCAGTTGCCGTATTATCGACCCGCCCTGTATCCAAGTCTTCTTGAAGGATAGCATAACTCGTCGTATAGGTCAAGGTATCACCAGGTGCCATGGTGGCAATGTTCGTATCAAAGCCAGTCAGCGGATCCACTACCTCAATGTCATGAAGGGTCACAATACCGACATTGGTTACCGCTAGTGTATAAGTGATCACATCTCCGGCCTCGTCAAACGTTTTCACGTCAGGAGTTTTATTGATGATTATCGTTCCAGAACTTCTTGTCCTAACGGAAAAAACATTTACCTGATCTTCACTCTCAACCACTTTTCCCGTAGGGGTAAAGCCTTCTGCCCTTGCAGTATTAGTGATATATAATTGATCAATATCTTCTTGCGTAACGGTATAATCTGTTGTAATGGTTTGCACTTCACCAGGAGCAAGCACTGCAATTTCCTGATTTACATTGGTCAAAGGGTCAGTTACCGTTACATCCGATAAGGTCACGCTTCCAATGTTCTCTACTTCCAAGGTGTAAGTAATGACCTCTCCGGGGGAAAAGTAAACCTTAACAGATGCCGCCTTATTTATTTCAATAGCCCCTTCGCCACGCGCCACTACGGTTGCCTTATCTGAATCTGTCAATTCTTCATCATCAGGAGTCAAGGCAGATACGCTTGCGCTGTTCACCAAAATCAACCCATCTACATCGGCCTGTGTCAACTCGTAGTCCACATTGAAGCTCTGTGAGGTACCTGGAGCCATGGATGCAATGGACTGGCCAAAGCCTATAATGTCATCAGTTACTTCAATATCATGAAGGGTGAGATTGCCTGGATTGGTTATGGTCAGCGTATAAGTAACGGTCTCTCCGACAGTATCAAATACTTTTGGATTGGCCGTTTTCTCGATTTCAATGGCACCAGCCTGTAAGGCCAATACGGTTTGGCTATCGCTATCAAACACTCTTTCTCCATCAGGGGCTTTGCCATCTGCTGTGGCTGTATTGTCCACCGTACCTTCGTCAATGTCCCCTTGATCTATGGTATAAGTAGTCGTAAACGTTCTACTTTCACCAGGTGCCAGCGTAACTACAAACCTGCTAAAGCCGGTAAGCGGGTCATTCACATTTACGCCCTGTAGGGTTACATTGCCATCATTGGTCACTACAAGTGTGTACGTGATCACATCTCCAGGATCACTGTATCGTCTAGGATCAGCTGATTTTTCAATTTCGATGCTTGGTGACTGTTGCGCAATGATGGTAGCCATATCAGCATCATCTACCGTGGTGCCATCAGGAGCGTTTCCTTGAGCAGTAGCCTCATTGTGGACACGACCTTGATCCAGATCGTTTTGTGTAATTAGATACGGCACTGTAAAGGTCACTGTATCACCAGGAGCCAACTGTGAAGTAACTTCGCTAAAGCCACTCCTAGGGTCATCTGTGACCACATTGCTCAATGTGACATTGCCCTCATTGACGACAGTCAAGGTATAGGTGATTTCCTGCCCTACCTCCGAGTAAGTTTTTGGTGTCACTGATTTATCGATATCCAATGCTACCAACTGATTGGCAGGAATTACAACGGTGGCTTCATCGCTGACTTCCTGCCCAAATGGATCCTGCCCATTTACTGTAGCTAAATTGGTGATGTTTCCTTTATCCAAATCACCCTGAACTACCACATAAGTGCTGGTCAGTGTGGTGTCTTGACCTGGTACCAAAACACCTATATTTTGTTCAAAACCGTTATGAGGATCACTTATAGTTACATTATCAAGGGTGACATTACCGGTATTGGTAGCTGTCAAGGTGTAGGAAATGACTTGCTCTGTTGCATCATACCCCAGCACATTGGCCGATTTTTCAAGTTGAATGGATGGCTGTGCAACGGCTTGTACATTTACGGAATCTTCATCAGAAACAGCCTCTCCCAAGTTACTTTCAGCCCTTACCGTCGCGGTGTTCATCACGGCTCCTGCATCCAGGTCTTCCTGGGTAATGGTATATGCTGCGGACAAGACGGTAGATTCACCAGGTGCCAAATCATCCATGCTTTGGTCGATACCTGTAAGCGGATCCTGCAACTGAACGGCAGTCAAGGAGACATTGCCGGAGTTTTCTACCGTAAGGGTATAATTGATCACATCACCCACAGCGTTGTAGCTACTTACATCTGATGTTTTAATCAACGAAATGGCTGGCGATAGTACGCCGGTGACAGTCACGGCAGCACTATCCGTGATCGTTTGATCAGCAGGTGTGGTGCCAATGGCTACCGCATCGTTGGTTACTGCTCCCGCGTCCAAATCACTCTGCGTAATGGTATACCTGGTAATAAACCTTTGGCTATTCGACGGGGCAAGTGTTCCTACGAATTGATCCATTCCAGTAAGTGGATCCGTAACCGTGACATTGTCCAGGGTGGTATTTCCTGTATTGGTCACCTGTAGGCTGTACCGTATCACATCACCCACCTCATCAAACTCACTTACATTACTGGATTTGGTCAGGTCAATGGCAGTCTGCTGGAGGGCATCGATTACTAATGTGTCTACATCGACCACTCTTTCACCTGACGGTGCATTGCCCTTCACTGCTGCGATATTGGTAATGGATCCATTATCGATGTCTTCTTGCGTAACGGTATAGGTAACAGTAAAGGCTTTGGTTTCACCAGGTGCCAATTCCCCTCCACTGAGGTTTACACCAGTAAGTGGATCGTTAAGTGTGCCATTGCTCAAGGAAACATTTCCTGTATTGGTAACGGTCAAGGTGTACGTGATCACTTCTCCCACCCTATTGTATTCAGCCACATTTGCACTTTTCACTAATTCGATGTCAGCAGTCTGATTTGCAGGTACATTAGCGGTGTCTGAATCGATGAGTATTAGTCCGTTGGGAGTTCGTCCACGGGCAGTGGCCACATTGCTCACCAGTCCATCATCCACATCTTCCTGTATACTGAGGTAGCTAGTTGACAATTGTTCACTCGCACCAGGGAGTATTGTTCCTACGTTTTGGTTGAGTCCCGTGAGTGGATCATTTACGAGCACATTGGTTAAGGTTACGTTTCCCCCGTTGGTGACCGTAATTTCGTATGGGATGGATGTCCCAGCGGCATTAAAGGAATCGATTTGTGGAGCTTTCTCGATTTCTATACCTCCCGTTCTCTCTGCAATGACCAAGGCATCAGCTGAATCGACTACCTGACGATCGGCCGGTGTGGTTCCGGTGGCGGTGACCGTATTCGCTATTTCTCCGGCATCCATATCTCCTTGGGTAACCGTATAGGACGTAGACAATGACTCCATTTGGCCTGGGGCCATACTAGGAATATTTTGTTCCATCCCAGTCAAAGGATCTGTGATCACCACATTTGTCAAGGTAACATTTCCGGTGTTGGTCACATCAATGGCATAATTGATCACATCACCGACAGCCTGTACCGTATCCACATCAGCTGTTTTGGTCACTTGGATTTCACCCGATCGCCTTACCAAAACAATCGCCCTGTCCTCTACTGTTCCACTTTGACCATTTGGAGCCACCGCTGTGGCAGTGGCCACGTTGGTTATTCTTCCATCATCGATTTGGGCCTGGGTAGTTTGATAGGTGACAGTGTAAGTCTGTGATGCTCCTGGCTCCATGGTGCCTACCAATTGCTCCGCACCAATCAAGGAATCTGTGATCCTGACTTCCGTGAGGGTGATATTACCGGTATTGGTAAGTACAAAAGTGTAGGTGATTTCCTCACCAGACTGACCGATCAGTAAAGGATCAGCTGTTTTCTGAAGATCCAGGCTGGCAGACCACAATGGAATTATTTCTACCCGATCATTATCTGTGACTTCATCCCCGTTCGGTGCTGTTCCGGTAACGGTTGCTGTATTGGTCAGTTCCCTTCTATTCACATCCGCCTGGGTAGTGGTATAGAAAGTACTGAATGTCTCGATTTGTTCTGGAGCCAGTGTTTCAATCATCTGACTGAAACCTGTCAATGGATCGGTCACCACTACATCCTTAAGGGTTTGGTTTCCGATGTTCTCGACTTTAAGTGTATATTCTATGACATCGCCAGCTTTCTCAAATATGCTGACGTTGGCATTTTTAGTAATTTCTATGGCCGGTACTCCGTAAGAGTAAATACGGAATTCATCATAATCACTCACTTCTTCCCCGTCAGGTGTTTCGCCCGAAGCAGTAGCCGTATTCAATAAAGTCCTGTTGTCTACATTTTCCTGTGTAACGGTATAGCGTGTATTGAATGTTTGCGATGCGCCAGGTGCCAAGCTTTCGATCGTCTCACTGAGGCCGGTAATTGGATCAGTGACCAGTACATTGCTCAGTGTAACATTACCTTCATTGGTGACTTTCACAGAATAGGTAACTTGATCCCCGGTATTGTTAAAGAATCGTGGCGTGGCGGTTTTCACAATCCCAATTACACCGGCTTGCAAGGCATCTGCCTCGAAGAAATCTTCATCATTTAACGTGTCTCCATTGGGTGCCTGACCTGTTGCGGTAGTGGTATTCAGGAAGCTACCGTTGTCCAGATCAGCTTGGGTAATGGTATAGGTCAAACCTGTATAGGTCTTGGTCTGTCCAGGAGCGATTTCCCCAAGGTTTTGTTCAAAATCCAACTGGGCGTCCGTCAGTGTCACATTACTCAAGGTCACATTGCCGGTATTGGTCACCTCCAATTCATAGGTTATGACCTGTCCTACTTCATCATACGTATGGCGATCGCCTTGCTTGGCCACTTCCATAGCTTCTATCTGATCAGCCGTGACCAAGTAATTATCGGAATCATTCACCAATTCACCATTGGCAGCCGTACCACTTACGGTTGCCGTATTTGGTATCTGGCCATTGTCCAAATCCGTTTGGGTCACTACATGGCTGTCGTTAAACGTTAAGGTTTGACCCGGATTTAAGGTCGCTACGTTTTCACTTAAGCCTGTAAGCGGATCTGTAAGGACCACATCGGTAAGTGTCAGGTTTCCGTTATTGGTAACCGTAAAAGTATAATTGATTTGTTCGTCTACTTCGAAAACAGTCGATTTATCAGCTTCCTTTGTCAGTTCAATGGACGGAGATTGGATGGCCGTAACCACTTCATCATCACTATCACTGATTTCCTCTCCGGTAGGATCAAAAGCAGTAGTAGAAGCCGTATTGGTGATTTCTCCTGTATCAATATTCTCTTGCGTGATGATGATGGAGGTGGAATAGGGTTTGCTCTCCCCTGGAGCAAAGCTCACAATGGTTTCTTCCAACTCAGTAAGCGGATCAACAATAGTGACATTGCTCAACGTCACATTTCCAGTGTTGGTAACGACGATCGTGTAATTTACTCCGTCCCCTTCTGTATCATAGTTTTTCGGATCTGCCGTTTTGGTAATACTAATTTCTGGAGACTGAATGGCTGTAACCGTAACTTGATTGGAAGAATTAGTAATCCTTTCGTCATTCACATCCAAGCCGGAGGCCACCGCTTGATTGGTATAACTTCCCGCATCTAAATTCGCTTGCGTGATGGTATGCTCGGCAGTAAGCTTAGCGATTTTTCCTGGCCCCAATGCAGCAATAGGGTTTCCACTGGTTATTTCCGCTTTTGGATCATTGACCACAATATTGTGAAGGGTGACATTACCGGTGTTTTCCACTTCCAGTTCATAAAGGATCACATCGCCCACTGCATCATAAGTAGGTGTGGTAGTGGTTTTACGAATTTCAAAGGAAGCCGTTTGAATTGCAGTCAAAACAACTTCATTGGACACCACGGAGAGGGTATTGTTTATAGGATCTTTCCCGGTGGCCATGGATTGGTTTAGATAAATCCCTTGGTCCAGATCTGCTTGTACCACCACATGCTGGGCATTGATTTCTGTAGTGGCCCCAGGAGCCAAACTAGAAATTGGACTACCAGTGGTAATTTCGGCTTTTGGATCTGTCACTTCTATATCATGCAGCGTGACATTTCCTGTATTGGTGACCACTATCGTATAAGGAATAATTTCACCAACAGCGCTATAAGTAGTTTTGCTGGAAGATTTCACCAAAGTCATTGTTGGATTTTGGACCGCCGGAACGATGACTTGATTGGAGTTATCCGTTACATTTTTATTGTTTGGATCTTTACCTGTTGCTTGGCTGGTGTTGGCATACTCACCGGCATCTATATCTGCCTGGGTAGCGGCATGTTCTGCATTTAAGGTAATGGCTTCTCCCGGAGACAATTGGGCAATAGCTGTTTCACTCAGGAAGTCTGCCTTCGGATCTGAGACACTAATATTCGTAATCGTAACATTACCCGTATTTTCCACAGTAATGGTATAGGCGATCACATCTCCTTCCTCGTCATAATTCTCAGTAGTGGTACCTTTGGTGACGGTCAGTTGTGGGGATTGTATAGCTGGAACAGTCACTTTATTGGTAGTAGCACTGATAGGGTTGCCATTGGGATCATCTCCAATCGCTGTCGCTTGGTTGGTGTATTTTCCAGCATCCAAGTCTTCCTGCGTGACAATATGACGGCCATTGAGCACTAGCGTTTCATCAGGTGCAATTGAGGCAACAGGATTGGTGCTGATCACTTCAGCATTGGGATCCTCCACCAAAACATCCGAAAGGGTTACATTACCCGTATTGGTCAATGTAAAGGTATATTGAATGGTATCCCCCACTGCATCATAATTGGATGTAGAACTTGCCTTGGAAGCTGAGAGGCCTGGCAGCTGGGTGCCAATAAGTAATTCCGAATCCGAATCGGTCAATTCATTGCCATTGATGTCTGTAGCAGTGATGGTAGCCGTATTGGCGATTTCTCCTCGATCCACATCCGCTTGGGTAATGGTATATGGCTCATCAAAGCGTTGTCTTTCACCCGGATCAAGCTGATCGATCTGGATATTGAGGTTGATCAGGCTATCCACGATAGAGACATCAAAAAGGGTGACGTTGCCAGTATTTTGGGTGACCAAAGTATAGTTCACCACCTCTCCAGCATTGATGTATCCATTTTCAGAGACGCCCTTGATCAGGTCTAGCGCAGGAGATTGGGAGCCATTGATCACTTCGGTGTCTTCACTGGTGATTTCATTTCCTTCAGGATCATTTCCACTTACTGCCGCCGTGTTTTCTATGGTCCCTACGTCAAGGTCATTTTGGGTCACCGTATACGTTTCGTTATAGGTGAAGGTACTCCCGGGGGCCATCGCCGGAATGCTCTCTTCCAAGCCCGTCAATGGATCTGTCAACTGCACGTCCGAAATGGTCTGGTTTCCTGTATTGGTAATAGTTATGGTGTAATTGAGTACTTCCCCTGGCGCTGTAAAACCTGTTTCCTCTACTGATTTTGTAATGGTAAGTTGAGGATTGATAATGGCTGGAACGGTAGCCTCACCGACCGCATCCTCCAAAGTACCGGCACTAACAGTTCCTGATGCCGTGGCGATATTGACAAAGTCGCCATTGTCCACATCTGCTTGCACGGTCCTGTATTTAGCGGAATAGTTCCAAGTCTCGCCAACATCCAATTGATTGTCCTGATCGACATCACCACCTCTATAAGTAGGCCCTTCGCTGACTTGCTCATCCACTAGTTGGACATTGCTGATCGTTACATTTCCCGTATTTTCCAGTAGCAAGTTGAAATTCAGCAGGTCATCCGGGCTATTATAGGAATTGGGCTGGGTGGTGCTGACTTTCGTCAAGGTCCATTCGGGATCTAACGTGGCCGAAACAGTTTCATCATCAGTGATATCGGCTAAGTTTCCACCAGCTGAATTTCCAGAAGCAGTAGCGGTATTGGTATAGCTTCCTGCATCCAAATCGGCTTGCGTTACCGTATGGGCGGCTTCGAATATCCATGTTTCATCCACATCCAGTTCCATGTCCCCATCGTCATCCCCACCTTCCAAAACAGGACTACTATCAGCTCCTGGATCGGCAACGGTGATGTTTCTGACAGAAACATTACCGGTATTTTGTACGGTGATTTCATACGTCAACTGATCACCCGGTACACTGTAAGTATTAGGTGAAGTGGTACTGGTTTTGGAAATTGTCCAAGAAGGGCTTTGAACAGCAGGAACAGTTGCAGAAGCGGTCCCATTGGAGAGATTGCCTCCGGCTGGTGTTCCGACTGCAGTTACGGTATTGGTAAATCCACCATTGTCCACATCTTCCTGTGTCGTGGTATAATCAGCTGTATAGAACCAAGTTTCCCCTACTTCCATGATGCCATCATCATTGATGTCTCCTGACTGGTATTCAGGACCATTGGACGCCTGAGGATCACTTACGTTGACATTGCTGATGGTGATGTTTCCGCTATTGTTTACCGTGATGTCATAATTGATCAATTGCCCTGGCTGATCAAATTCGCTTATATCTGGCGTTTTGGTAACGGTAAATTGAGGGTTTTGTACAGCAGGAACCACAACTGTACTGGCCTCATTCACGGGATTTTCGTCATAATCCGTGGCATTCACCGTAGCGGTATTGGTGACATTTCCATTGTCCAGGTCATCCTGGGTCACCGTATAGCTTTCTGTAATAATCTCCTCATCACCTGGTGCCAAGGTGCCAATATCAGTATCCAGTCCCGTCAGTGGATCGGTAACGACAAGGTCAAAAAACGAAGTATTACCCGTATTGCGTACTGTAATGGTATAATTAAGCTCATCCCCGACAGCGATATAAGAAGTTTCCAAAGCTGTTTTCTCCAACTCCAATTTTGGATTCTGCGCTGCAAAAATCCTAACAGTATCCTCATCTGTGAGCGTTTCCCCCTTCGGCGCGGTGGAGGTGACATTTGCTATATTTTCAACATAGCCCCTGTCCAAATCTTCTTGAACTACGGTATAAGTAAAGTCGATCCTTTGCAGTTCATCAGGAGCCAAGGTGGCAAAGGTTTGGTCAATCCCCATGGTCGGATCCGTCACTTCTACATTGCTGAGTGTCACGTTGCCTTCATTCCTGACAAAAATCGTATAAGTCAATACTTCATCAACTGCCTTATATCCTTTCTCGGTTACACTTTTTCTTAACTCAATATCTGGAGACTGTGTACCGTAGATGATCTTGGTATCACTGTCGGCCAGAACAATTGGATTGGTTGTTTCGGCGGTAGCTGTATTGCTTATTTCTGCTTCATCCACATCTTCCTGCGTGACCACATACTCCAACTCATACACTTCACTTTCGCCCGGATCCAGTGAAGTAATGGTTTCATTCAATCCTGTCAACGGATCGGTAACCGTTATGTCAGACAGCGTGACATTTCCTGAATTCGTAACGGTAATGGTGTAATGTAGAATTTGGCCATCATCACTATAACCGTATTCTTCAAGTTCTTTGGTGACGGTCAATTCAGGCCTATCTTCCCCAGATGGATGAATGGTATGGCTGTCATCATCGATTACATCATCCCCATCCGGATCTTGACCATCTGCCGTAGCGGTATTGGTAATGGAACCGTTAGTGATATCTTCTTCGGTGACCGTATATTCCTCCGTGAAGGTTACTGTTTGCCCAGGAGCTAATGTCGGAATGGTTTCATTCAAACCTGTCAGTGGATCTGTAACGACCACATCTGTTAAGGTCACATTACCGGTGTTCGTAACAGTGATGGTGTAAGTAATGACTTCACCTGCACTCGTGTAGTCCTCCTGTTGGGAGGACTTATTCACTGTCAATTCTGGATTTTTGGCGCCATTGGTGGTCGTCTCATCGCTGTCGATTACCTCATTGCCATCAGGATCAGCTCCATCAAATTCAACTGTATTCACTACTGTTCCTCCATCCACCTCTTCTTGCGTCACAATATGCTCTGTGGTATATTTGAGGGTATCGCCTGGTGCTATAACCGGCACCGTTTCGGTAAATCCTGTAAGTGGATCGGTAATCGTAGCATTCGAGATTTCAACATTTCCAGAATTGATGACAGTGATGTTATAATGTAAGGTATCCCCTGCTTGGTAAAAAGCACTTTCATCCACTGTCTTCACAATATTCACTTCATCTGTTTTGCTCCCATTTGTGGTGATGTCATCTTCATCCAATACAGGGTCACCATTGGGATCATCGGCAGTTACCTCGGCAGCATTGGTTACTGAACCGTTATTGACGTCTTCTTGTGTGACAGTATAGGTAACTGGGATCTCTACCGTTTCCCCCGGTGCCAGTTCTGGTATAGTTTGGCTTAACCCTGTCAGTGGATCTGTTACCACCGCGTTCGTTAGGGTGACATTTCCCGTATTGGTCACTGTAAGGGTATAGTGCAATTCATCTCCAACTCCGGTATATCCTAAGCCTTCAAGGCTCTTTTCGATGGAAATATCAGGATTCTGATCAGCATTCGCAGTAGCATCGTCACTATCATCCACGGGATTTCCATCAAGATCATCCCCATTAGTAGTGGCCGTGTTAGAAATACTACCATTGTCTATGTCCTCCTGGGTAATGGTATAAGGTATCGTAATGGTCCTGTTCTCTCCTGGCTGAAGTGTACCGATGGATTCATTCACGCCCAGCATAGGATCTGTAGCCACCACATTATCTATCGGCATATTCCCGGTGTTGGTCACCACGATGGTAAACTGGATTTCTTCACTGGGGGTATCATAGGTCGTTGGCGACACCGATTTATCTATGCTCAATTCGGTTATTTGCACCGCATCTATGGTCTCATCATCGGTGACATCATCTAAAGTACCATTGCTCGGATCTCCAGAAGCTGTGGCCGTATTGGTAAAACTGCCATTATTGATATCCGCTTGGGTAATTTGGTAAGTCACCTGATATATCCAGGTTTCATCCGGATCCATTTGTCCGTCACTATCTGCATCACCTGATTGGTAAGTAGGTCCAGAAGTAGCCAAAGGGTCATCAATCTGTGGATCTAGAATCGAAGTATTTCCGGTGTTGTCCACTTCAATGGTAAATACCACATTTTCCCCTACAGTTTGATAGGTAGGCTGAGCAACAGTTTTGGTGATGTTCCAGCTAGGTAAAATGTCGGCGGGAACCGTTTCATCATCAGAAATCTCTGGCAGTGTCCCGCCTATGCTATTGCCGCTGGCAGAAGCAGTATTGGTATAACTACCATTGTCAATGTCTTTTTGAGTCACCGAATAGGTGACCGAATACGTCCATGATTCGCCAACATCCAAGACATCCGGATTCGTGTCATCACCTGACACATAAGTGGGACCGGAGGTAGCTTTGGGATCAAAAACACTCACATTATTGATAGAAACATTTCCAGTGTTTTCGATCACGATATCATAGGTCAGCTCGTCGCCAGGCTGTGCATAGGAATTGGATATGTTGGTATTGGTCTTTGCTATGGTCCATTCAGGTAGCTGGTCTGCATCCACTGTTTCATTGGCGGTTTCTTCCCGAAGTGTGCCCGCTGCTGGATCGCCGTTTGCAGTGACGGTATTGGTAAAGCTTCCTGCATCGATATCTCCTTGGGTCACTTCATGAGTCGCCGTATACACCCAGGATTCTCCCACATCCAAGACTCCGTCGCCATCATCATCACCTGAGGTGTAAGTGGGGCCAGTAGTTGCCTGTGGATCATTGACCACTGGGTTTTCGATGGTGATATTTCCAGTATTGGCCACCACTATTTCATAGGTAATAACCTCTCCTACTGCGTCATAGCTGGTTTTATCGGTGTTTTTGCTTAAGGAAATTTTCGGGGTTTGGGAGGCATTAATGACTTCACTGTCTTCACTCGGAAGCTCATTGCCATCCGGATCGGTGGCTGTAATGAAGGCAGTATTGGTTATGCTTCCATTATCAATGTCATCTTGAGTAACGGTATAAGTGGTGGTAAATTCTATGGTCTCCCCAGAATTGATCACATCGATATTATCGGTATAGTCTGTTAATGGATCGGCAACAATGACATCCGAAAGCGATACGTTTCCACTGTTTTGTACATACACCGTATAGGTGATTTCTTCGCCCACCTGGCTATAGCCACTTTTGTCGGCCACTTTGAGTACCCTGATAGCGGGATCTTTTACCGCTGGAACAGTCACATCATCACTGGCTACGTCCAACTCTCCACCTGCGGGAGTTCCTTCTGCCGTCACGGTATTGGTAAATGATCCATTGTTAAGGTCTTCTTGGGTAACCTCATGGGTAGCTGAAAACTGCCAGGTCTCCCCTGGAGCCATAATGTCATCTGAACCATCATCACCGGACAGGTAACTGGGCCCACTGGTAGCTTCGGGATCTGTTACGTCAATCCCTGAAATGGAAACATTCCCGGTATTGGTCACTTCGATGGTGTAATTCAATACCTGGCCCACTTGGGTATAATTGATCTCCCCGGTGCTCTTTTCGATGCTCCAAGCAGGTTCCTGATTGGCAGGGACAGTTTCATCATCTGAAATATCCTCCAAATCTCCTCCTGCGGGCTCACCCGTAACAGTAGCGCTATTCGTATAGCTTCCATTGTCAATATCCGCTTGCGTCACTGTATAGCTGGCTGTAAAGGTCCATTCTTCCCCTACATCAAGAACTTGGTCGCTGTCATTGTCTCCAGTACTGTAGGTGGGGCCATTGGTGGCTTGGGCATCGAGCACATCCACATCATGGATGGAGACATTACCTGTGTTGGCTATGGTGATTTCATAATTCACTACATCTCCCGGATTAGTATATCCGTCAGTGGTAATGGCGTCTTTACTGATCGTCCATGAAGGTGACTGAACTGCAGGAATGGTTTCATTGTCATTTATATCATCCAAACTTCCCCCTGCAGGCAAACCGGAGGCAGTAGCGGTATTGGTATATCCTCCCGCATCGATATCGGCTTGAGTAACGATATAGCTTACTTCATAAGTCCAAGATTCTCCCACATCCAACACACCGTTTCCATTTGCATCACCAGCAATCAAATTAGGGCCACCGGTCGCAGAAGGATCATTTACCTGTACATTACTGATCGATACATTTCCTGTGTTTTCAACTGTTATTTGATAAGTAAGTTCATCCCCCGGGTTTGTGTATTCATTCGGGCTAGTTGAGCTGTTTTTAGTGAGTGTCCACGAGGGAGTTTGGACAGCTGGAACAGTTGCACTGTCGGTAGCAGCATCCAATGAACCACCTGCTGGATCTCCGGACGCAGTAGCGGTGTTGGTAAAACTTCCTGCATCAATATCAGATTGAGTTACAATATAACTGGCCGTGTAGGTCCAAGACTCGCCCACATCCAATACACTATTTCCATTAGCATCTCCTGAAACAAATGCAGGACCACTGGTCGCGGAAGGATCGTTTACCTGCACACTACTGATCGATACATTTCCAGTATTTTCGACCGTTATGTCATAGGTCAGTTCATCACCCGGATTCGTATATTCATCTAAAGTGCCACTATTAGTTTTGGTTAAGACCCAACTTGGATCCTGATCAGCATCCACGGTCACTTCATCAGAAGTATCCGTAAGATCACCTCGGAGGGGATTCCCCGTGGCACTTACGGTATTGGTAATGCTTCCATTATCAATATCTGCTTGGGTTACGGTATAAGTAGCCTCGTACGTCCAGGACTCTTGGGGGTTCAATACCCCATCATTATTGGTGTCCCCACTGACAAGCACCGGTGCCTCATCCACTTGCTCATCTGTCAAGTCAATCTCCCCAATATTTACATTTCCTGTGTTTTCAAGCGTTATATTAAAGTCGACTTGATCTCCCGGTGCGGCATAAGATGAAACTGTGGCTGATTTCGAAATTTGCCATGATGGATTCGCTACAGGGGATATGCTGACAGAGGAACTATTATCCTCGGCATCAGGGTCTACTTCGTTCTGCGAAGAAATAGTTGCATCAAGTTGATAGGATACATCTCCGTTAACGGGCTGCAGGATAAGGGCTACTACATTTAGTATTGCTTGATTTCCTGCTGCCAAGTCACTAATTGTCCAGCTTGCCGCTTCACGGTCAAAACTTCCGGAACTTGAGTTACTGGATATATACTCCAGCCCATTACTCAACACCCCTTCTACCAATACGCCTGTAGCTGTGGAGGGACCCTCATTGCTTAGTGTGATCGTAAACGTAACCTCATCACCTATCTGAGGCGTTTCTTCAGAAACGGTCTGCAAAAGTGCAGTAGAAGCTACTGCTACAGGAGATAGCGTAACATTCGACGTATTATTCCCTGGAAAATCATCGTTCTGATTGGCACTTACAGATGCTGATGCCGTATAATTACCCATAGGATTCACCTCTGCCGTAATCTCCAAGGATTCAGCTGCCCCAGCGCCCATGATACCAATCCCCCAATTCCCTGTGGATGGGTCATAGTCGCCACCGCCATTGTCACTGGCATAGGTGAGCCCACTCGGTAAAGGGCTAGCAACAATTACCCCGGAAGCAGGTGCGTTTCCTGCATTTTGGACAGATAAGGTCAATACGATTGTCTCACCTACATTGGGAGAAGAATTATTGACAGCCATACTGATCCGCATGTCTGTCGTTACGATTTGGGCGCTAGCAGAAGGAATTCTTACCAAGCCAAAAAGTATCGTAAAAAGTACTAGTATATTACGTACCACCATCATAAGCGTGATTAGTTTTGGTAAAAAAGCAAGACCAAACTCCTTTTTTATGATCTCATTTTCCCTTTAAATTATTTCTGCATTAAGAAATTGCAGCTTTTCGTTTTTCGTCGTTTCCTCGATTATCTACTAATCCAATAATATTCTTGAAAAAAAACCTATATTATTTAGAATTAAGAGTAACCAAACAAAAGTCATGTAACAATTTTTCTTTTAAAATTTGAATTCAAAAATTAGTTCTCCCTGGATTTGGAACAATTCGTTAAATTTTTGCAAAAAACGTATTATATAAGCGAAAACAAGTAAAATTTAACATCCTATTCACCGACAAAAAAAACAAAACTCTTGATACATAGACAAATTTCACCAATTAATCATGTGAAAACACCCACTCCTTTAAATTACAATTTATTAATAATTTAAATATTTCTTATAACTTAATAGTGTTGTATATTTATAATCGAAAATCAAATCATTAACATATTATCTCAAAATATTTTCAAAAATTGGTATAAATAGATATATTTAGGTAGTATCAATCGATAAAATTGATGTTTTTAATCATAAAAACAGGGCTTGGAAACTTAAACTGATGTACTTTAAGTTTATTTGAAAATAATTAATCAGGTACATTTAAAAATATATATAATACAATACACCAACTAGTATTTATAACCACCGATGTTCTAGAAGTGAATATTGATAAGCATTCAATCTGATTAATTTTACCATTGTTATTATTCAACATTTAGCTTTTTAGAAATTATGAAATTTGATTTTGCCCCTATCCTCCTTACCCATCTACTCGCAATTACTGTGGGAGTGATTACCATTATCATCCTTTGGGCTTTCCCAAATAAGAAGAATAAATCGCGCAAACTATTAAGCTGGTCTTTCTTTATCTTGACCAGCAGTCTGGTATATGCTACCCTTATCCAGAGCGAATTTATTCTAAAAATCCCCTTTGCTTATAGTGTAGGAAGTGTGATCTGTTTCCTTTTTATGCCCTTGGCCTATCTATACGTGAGAGGAGTCCTAAATAAAGATTATCCCAAAATCAAAGACGCGCTACATTTTACACCATTTTTTCTTTACCTAACCAATAATATCCCCTACCTCATTTTACCTTACGATAAGCAACTTGCCCTTCTTCAGGAGCAGATACTCCAAGGAGGAGCTGGAGAACTATCAGCTTTCACACTGATTTCGATTCCTAACGAATTAAATGTCTTTATTTATCATATCATTTTTGGTGTGTACTGGTTGCTCCAAGTATGGGTCATTATCTCCTTTATCAAACATGGCGATGCTGATGTAAAAGAAGAAAACAGTCATGCGGTCAATTGGCTCTTCTTTTTCTGTAGCATTCAGTTTCTTTTATTTTACCCATATTTCGTAAATAGCTACAATCCATTTCAAATGTCTGCATATGCCAATTTTAGTGAAATCGGTGGTGCTTTGTGTGTGATTTTTAGCGCAGGATATTTATTCTGCAAACCAGAGATACTTTATGGATTTTCCGAGGTACTTTCTCCTATAAAAGAAGCATCAGTACAAACGTTAAAAAGTCACAAAACAGAAAAGACCAGCAGTTATTCTTCTAAGTTTTTAAGTGAAGCCAGGATCATTGAACTTAATTCAAAACTATCTGAACACATTCAAAATAACACACCCTACCTTAACCAGGGCTATAATCTAAAAGACTTATCTGACGACCTGAATGTGCCACTTTACATCATCAGTTCCTTTATCAATAAAGAAAAGGGCCTAAATTTCAATGATTTTTTGAACAAATACCGCATTGAATATTGCAAGGAAAAAATCAGAAATGGCGAATGGAAAAATATCACGCTGGAGGCACTGGGCTATGATTGTGGCTTCTCAAACCGTAATTCCTTCACTTCGGCATTTAAAAAATGGGTCGGCAAAACGCCTTCTGAATTTATAAAAGAATATAAATAGTCACTGATTTTCACAACATTATAATTCTTGGCATCAATTACTTTTTATTAATCAACATTGATTTTACATATCCTTAAATTTAGGTAAATGATGTTTTTTGATTCTTTCACCAGAACACAAAGCAAATCCTTCCTGGTAGATACAAACATGACATCTTTAAATAATACTAGTGTTGTATTAGTTTATTTATCAGTTCAACATGCCAGATCTTTTGACAATTTATTCCATATTTCCATTCACAGTTGCCGTGACTGCGATAATGATCTCGACTATCCTTTGGTGGTCCCCTAATGTAGTCCAAAGACAAAAAGTACCAAAGAAGATACTATCGTTGGCCTATTTGGCTCTTTTTATATGGCATGTTTCCCAATTTATTATATACAACTATTTAGAGCCTGAGGAACCCTATTTTTTTAATATCTTGTTGCTCATCAGCATGGCTTTATTCATGCCATTGACCTATCTTTATTTTTATACATTGGCTTTTTCCCATCTTGGAAAATCCATTTTGATCCATATGGTTTTTCCCGTGACGATTGGCATCATCGGGATACACCACGCGAGTAACCCCAAGGTCATTTCTTCAGACCTTCCTTATTTGTTGATTTATTTACAGATGGTCATCTACTGGTTCATGGAAATCAACCTAGTGTTTAAATTGTTCTCTATTAGCAATAAAGGATTGATCCACATTAACAGTCATTGGCTTAGGTGGACCGTCAGTTTCATCCTCATTCAAGTACTGCTTTTCCTTCCTTATTTTCTGGTCACATTAGGAATGATTTCACTTCCCCAAATGCTCAAACCAGAGATTATTGGTATGCTCGGCAGCTTTTCTTTATGCCTTTCACTATTCTTTCAGCCTTTTTTGCTGTTTGGCATCAGGGATTTAAAGCCCAAAGACTTTTCAGACAAGATCCACCTCAATCTATTGGCCAAAGGCCTTGATAGACCAAGCATTAATTTATCCCTCGAAGAGCAAAGCATCGAGCGATATGTCTCCAAACACCACCCATATTTAAGTAAGGACATCACCCTGGGCAGCATGGCTGAGCAGATAGGAGTATCGAAGAATTGCCTGGAAAGTTATTTGAAAAAGAAGGAAGTGAAATTTGAGGAATACTTGAACTTTAAACGGATACTTTTTAGTCAAAACATCATCAAAGAAAAGGTATACCACGACATGACCCTAGATATGCTCGCCAAGCAAAGTGGGTTTATGGACAGAAAGAGCTTCATCTCTTCATTCAAAAAGCACACTGGCTATAATCCATCGGATTATATAAAACATTTCTTTTGATTCCTTCATATAATTCCGCATGCCAAAATCTATAAAAGTTGGCAGGTGTACTTTTTTATGGTAAGTCTGATGGGTAAATAGTTATTACCTTAACGTATATATAAGCACTAGCTGGAAATCTCCGTAGTTGGGCGATTTTTAGTTCACTAAAGTTAATTTCAAGATGAAAAAACTATTATTGGCAATCTACCTAACACTTCCGCTTAGCAGCTTCGCTCAGGAAAGGGACATTGATTCTGTCGCCGTATTTATTTTAGATCATATGAGTGCGGTGATCGGTGATATGGAATCTTGCAGCTATAACCTGTCTACTTCCAGTGACACGCCTGCCGCTAAAGTGAAATATTCCAAGGAATACACAGATAATGAAGTGTACATGCAAGGCCCTGACAAAATGCTCGTCCATCAAAAAGGACATAAAGGCCATCGTGGGTTCTTTTACAACGGTGAATTCTTTACCCACTATTCTTACAGTGAAAACAACTATACCACTGTTCATGCTCCTGATGATATCATTACCATGATAGATTCCATGAACTATAATTATGGCGTGGAGTTTCCAGCGGCTGACTTTTTCTATCCCACCTTTACCGACGATCTTCTGACACATTTCGATACACTGATGTACTTGGGCACCAAGTACGTAAATGGTAAAGATTGTTTTCATATCGCCGCCAGTAATGAGAACCAAAGCGTCCAGATCTGGATTGCTAACGACGCCATGAATTTGCCAGTGAAGTTTTTGATTACAAACAAGAAAAAAGAACTGGCTCCTCAATATGAAGCTACATTCAGTGATTGGGAGATCAATCCAGCTCTTCCTGCAACGATTTTTGAATTTACTCCGCCTCCAGGGGCTAGATTGATCGCTATACTACCAAAACCTCATTAATCAATACACCATGAAACGCAAGATGAAAAAATTATCTAAACTGATTGTATTTTGTGGCATCATCGCCATGCTTGGGGCTCCGGATATGGCTGAAGCCCAACGTCTACGTCATGGTGGCGGGGCTTCTCGCGGAGGAGCTACAGCCAGGCCTGCTGGAAATAAAAGTATCAATGGAGGTGCATACCGATCCCCTTCAAGGCCTTCAAATCTTCAAAATCGAAACTTTTCCAACAACCGTAATAGAACCAATAATAATTTCAGTAGCCAGGGCAACAGAACCAATAATGTAAGGAATACAAATAATAGAAACGCTAACAACAGGAATAACAACACACGGGTTTCTAATATTAAAAGTAACAACAGGACAGGTAATAATAACCGCATCAATATTGACAATAGCACCAATATCAATGTCAATAGAAATGTCCGCAGAAATGTCAACAGACGGAGTACGGTGGTTATCCGCAATCCCAGGCCATATTATAGACCTCCCTATCGCTATGGTGGATTCAGTTTTTATTGTTACCGGCCCTATTATTACCACCCGTTCGTCCCCTATTATTGGGGGCCTGTATGGCATCCATGGGGATTTTTCATAGCCTCATTAGCAGCTACAGCTATTGTTATTTCGATTGAGAATGAAAAATACCATTACGACCAAGGCGTCTTTTATCAAGAAAGCAACGGAGGCTATACTGTAGTGGAGGCTCCATCTGGTGCTACTGTAAAAACCATCCCCAGTGGCTCTGAACAAGTCGTGATCAATGAAACTACCAATAACTATTATTATGGTGGAACTTACTATGAAAAATCAGATGATGGCTATACGGTCGTACCTCCCACATCAGGATCTGTCGTAACCAACCTCCCGGATGGAGCTGAAGAAGTAAAAGTAGGAGATCAGACATATGTCAAATATGGGGACACCTATTATCAGCCAGTCCAAGTAGAGGGCAAAAATAAATATGAGGTCGCTGATGTCCAGGATGCAGATCAGTGACCGCCTGAAGGATAGGTTTTAAGGAGCAAGATGAGTAGTTCCTTACAGAAAATGGTCCACTCAAATAAGACCTGATAGGCATTTATTTAAAAAAACATACATAACAACTGAAACCTTACTTTCCCAAACTATTGAATGGTAGTAGCATGCAATAAAAAACTATTTCTTACACTTTCACTATGTCTTTTATGTCACATCAGTCATGGTCAAATACTTATTTCACTACTCCTAGGTGACAAGCTCAATTCTGACAAAATTGAGTTTGGTGTGGATGGCGGCATAGCCTTTACCCAGCTCCATGGCCCTGCCACTACGGACATGGCCAATGCGTTACATTTAGGATTTTATTTTGATTTATACCTGAAGGAGCAACTCCAGCTTCACACCGGTGTAATCGTGAAATCCACCATGGGAGCAAAAGGAATGCCCTCTTACATGCTGGGTGACGAAGACCTGGATGAACTATTGTCTACAGCCACCGTGCGACGCAGGCTTGGCTATTTTAATATT
The DNA here is from genome assembly GCF_006575665.1 of Echinicola soli. NCBI lineage: Bacteria > Pseudomonadati > Bacteroidota > Cytophagia > Cytophagales > Cyclobacteriaceae > Echinicola > Echinicola soli. Next base: position 3,801,361 of record NZ_CP041253.1, on the reverse strand, counting down.
CCCGTGTTACTAAAATACAGGTTTAGAAACAGCAACTTCTATATAGAGGCTGGACCTCAACTTGGATGGATGCACCAGGCATATGATGAATTTTCTGACAGTATTTTAGATGATAATGATTTATTGTACGAACATAAAATAAAAGATGATATCAAAAGGTTGGACTTTGGAATGACAGGAGGCATCGGGTATCGGCTTATGAAAGGCCATGGGATGAACCTCGGTATCAGGTATTATTTAGGCCTGGTGGATGTCAGCAAAGCTATGCCAGACCAGCTTTTCAATCGTTCATTGTATGTAAGTTTAGGTATTCCAATAGGTGCAGGAAAAGCTAATTAGGAGAAAGGAATAGCAGCCAATTGACTTCGATCAAACCAAACCGTTAAACATGAAACCATTTAAAATCTTCATGCTTTTATTGACTTCCTTTTGGATTACAAGCGCTTCATTTGCTCAAGGGGTAAATAAGTCCGACAATCCCTACTACAAGCCGTATTTTGACAGTTTGCAGAACATGGACTGGCCATATAAACTGCCCATTCTGGGTAAGCAAGCCTATAAAAGAGGGTACGATATTCCATATGCCTATGGTATCAGCGGTATATATTTCACCCAGACACAAGAAATCACTATCCAATCGATCCAACTCGGCTTTAATGGAGGCAACCAGGTAGATTTCAGTGAATTTATCACCTTTGGCCCCACCATTGCGGCGACGAATGCCTATACCATCAGGCCTGACATTTGGGTACTGCCTTTTCTAAATGTCTATGGCATGATTGGAGGAGGAACCACAGATACTAATGTAAGCTTGCTAAAACCGATAGGGCTTCAAACTGATCAGCACTTCTCAGCAAGTTCTTTTGGACTTGGTGCCACGCTATCTGGTGCTGTCGGTCCCTTTTGGATAGCCTGGGACAATAATTACAACTTTGTGGATGTCGATGTGGTGGTAGAACCTATTCCGGCGTTTAACAGTAGTCTCCGTGTAGGTCATTCGATTCTTAATCCTACCAATCCTGAAAAAGCTCTTTCTGTCTGGGCTGGGGTGTTTTACCAAAGCATTTCCAATGACACCAGGGGAAGTATTAGCGTAAAAGAAATTTTCCCACAGGCAGGTGAAGGGATATTGATCGATTATATGCATGAATGGGCCAGCACACTTCCCCCACCACAGCGAGTAATTGCCAACCAGATCATTGACAAAATAGAAGATATATCTAATGGAACAGACCCAGGAAATGCCACTATAGATTACGTATTGGATAAAAAGGTCACTTCCCCTTTCAATATCCTATTAGGTGCCCAATACCAGTTCAATAAGAATATTATGCTAAGGAGTGAATTAGGAGTGTTTGGTAGAAGAAGCCAGTTTTTGCTAAACCTTAATTATAGATTCCCCGGATTTAAGAAAAATCCAAATAAGTAGATTCAGGTACAGTATGACTGTAAACACACTTAAAAGCTAATCTTAAATTAAAATAAACTAGTTTTGAAAAAGTTATTTACCTTTTTGATGCTTACGTTTTCCTTTTATGCAGCATTTGCCATGGACGTAAGGGATTCTCTTATCTTTAAAAATGACAACGTCATCGTAGGCGAAATCAAGTCCTTGGATAAAGGAGTAGTAACTATAGAAACGGATTATAGTGACAGTGATTTCCAGATCGAATGGCAAGAAGTAAAAGAAGTCTATTCCAAACAAAACTATCTGATCACACTCATGTCGGGAGAGCGCCATAATGGTTCACTCTGGACCTATGATCCTACTCATGTGACACTGCATCTCACTTCTGGAGATAGCCTAAAGGTCAGGATTGAAGACATTGTATACTTTAAAACGTACGAAGATGAGTTTTGGAGCCGCTTGTCCGCATCCATTGATTTTAGTTATAGCTTTACCAAAGCCAATAATTACACCCAAGCGGGAATTAGAAGTTCCTTGGGCTATGTGGCGTCCAGTTGGTCAGCAAATGCAGGATATAACCTCATCCGCTCCAATCAAGACGAAGTCGAACCCACCAGAAGGGAAGATGCCAATCTGAACTATAAAAAATTCCTTCCCCGCGATTATTATGTTCCCGCGAATTACGCATTCCTATCAAATACAGAACAATTGATCGATGTCAGAAGTACTTTTTCAGCCGGTCTCGGTAAATACCTCGTACATACCAATGACTCCTATTTGGGTGTAGAAGCAGGTATATCCTATTTGAATGAAGTCTACACTACTGATGATCCTAGCAAAAACAGTATGGAGGCTTATCTTGGGGCTGAGCTCAATTTATATGATGTAGGTGATCTTACCCTCTTGACCCGGGGAATGGTGTATCCAGGTATCACTGAAGGAGGAAGATGGCGTATCGATTACAATATTGACACCAAGTACGACTTACCTTGGGACTTGTACTTCAAAGTGGGCTTCACACTGAACTATGACAACCAGCCTGTCGAAGGAGCCGGAAAAGCGGATTACGTACTCCAAACAGGTGTAGGCTGGGAGTTGTAGGCTACGTTAAAAGTTTTTTGAACAATAATATCATAAAACCCGGCCTTTCGAAAGCAATAACTTCAGGAAGCAGTCGATTTTACCAAAGACAGATTGCTTCATTTATCAGTAAATCGTATAAAAATGCCTTAAAGAAAAACCAATATTTCGCCACCGCCTCCTTATCTATTCTGCTACGGAGGCGGCGTTCATTACTTCTTCCAACTTCCCTTCGGACCAATTAGTTAAAAAACGTGCAGTAAATCTCAATCCATTGGTAAAAGTGAATTTCTCAATCGCCTCCTCTAAAAAGCTTGCATCTACCGCTCCGTTCTCATTATATTTCAGGCCATTTACATCTTTATTGAACAGGTGATACTTGTCAGCAAGAGGTAAATACTGTCTGAGGGCATTGTGAATTCCTCCTAACTTGGTGATGTCTTCAAATCCATTGATCGGATTGATCAGACCATCAAAATCAGAACCAATACATATATGGTCCCACGGTGAGGCCCCCTCATGCCAGGGCAATTTCTCATAACCCAATTTTACGGCATGTATGATATGAAGGCACAATAGCATTACATGACGTTCTTCTTTGGTAGGAAGAAGCTTTAACGTCTGGGTAATCCCCTCTTCTCCTGGCATCTTCCCTTCCTTGAATAGCTTTTTAAACTCATGGTAAGAAACGTGTTCCTTTTCATAATACTTGTCCCGAATAGAATCCAGTGCGGGGTTAGAAGCCCCCAAGATGCGTTGGTCAAGGCTTATCCCCATCATACCACCTGAAGCCATGATTTCTACGATCTCTTCATCAAAAAGGTTGATTGTCCACGGATTGGCATAGAGCCCTTTGTTAATCTTATCATCCGTACGGCCGATCTTTCTGTTCTCAGGTGCTATCATGACCGCTCTTCCAGCCTGGGTATCATGGACATATGACCTATAAGATTGACTGTTTAGGTAATGGTCAATCGAAGTAAATGTAAATCCCGTGTGACTGGACAGGATTGGCAGGCGGCTTACGTTGGGATTCCCTTTTGCCAGCTGGTCCTTAAACCGGTAGTACGCCAGGCGAGTGTATAAGCTCATGTGTTTTACATCAATGAGCACAGCCCGTGTAGGATGCATCAAACATTGACGTATCAGTTTCTTTCCTATCTCTGTTAATCCTAACCCGACGGTAGGTATAAAGTGATCACTCCTGAAGGCTATTTGTGAAAGCTTGTTGACCCCTTGGGCAAAGCCTCCGAGCCGTTGCTCTGGAATATCGCTGAGGTGACACAGGTTCATGGACATAAAATCTACCTCCTTCATCTCCTGAACGTTCTTCATTTGATTATGGGGATTTTCTGAAAGAATACAGGCTTCATTACCTACAGGGACATCAGACAGGTTATGTCCTCCTTCTATAGCTAGGGCAAACCGTCTTTTATCCCCCGCGGTGAGCAAGGTTTCTATCTCACTGATAGACTTTCCTTCAAAATCACTTCGCTTCAAAAATTCAATGTTAAAAGGAGCTTTAAATAGCTTATCAAAGCTCTTTTTATGCTGCTCCACAATCTCCAAAAAATCTTTCCAATAGGTGGTTTGATGGTGTTTTATACGATTAAAAATATGGTCGTTTACAGGAAGAATAAAAGAGAAATCCTTGTCGCAAATATGCAATATCCGCTCCGCAAAGGCATATTCCACACTGCTGAGTGAAACCACTCCAAGATAGAGTAAACTGTCCTTGACCTGCGAAGGAGACGACTGGCTGTCGAATGAACCGCCTACAAAGTCGTTCAGCACTTTCGCTACTCCCTTGGTTTTAAAATCCTTGTTGAAATCAAGCTTTAACTTCGGATCTGCGATATAGTGTTTAAACAACAAATGAAAATGGAAATCAAATATCTTCTGCATGGCTCATTTCTTTAATTCAGATTCAATTTTTTGATGTACGTTGGAAAACAGCTCCAGAAGGTCTTTTTGGGATAAATCACCTGTTGATTCCAATGCGCCTGATGTGCTGCTGGTCACCAAGGTCCGTTCCAGCATTTTGGAGTAATCAGAGAGTTCTTCTTGGCCAGGAGAATTGGATTCTTGGCCACCTCTAGGGATGCCAAAGGCCCATCCATGGATTCTATTCCAAAGGGTCTTCGCCATTTCTCCATAAGCCTGGGTCACTTCACCTAGCCTGCCTTCATCTGTATTTTCATAGGCATACTCCAGCTTATCCGGTTTTTCGGGACTTGTTTTGAGGAGCTTCTCCACATCCAGAATACCATGGCCAAAGCCCACCTTGGGAAGACGATTCTTCCTTCTGGCCGAGACATCCATGGCTTTCCGAAAGGCTTCCACCTTCTTCCAGCCCGTATAACTGCCATTGCTCAAAACATCCTCATACTTGGCCAGCCAAAGTGCCGCAGCCGCGGCTACATGAGGGGTAGCATAGCTGGTACCATTACCATATGAAAATGATTCTTCTGGTTTTTGGTTGTTTTTAGGCTCCAGAAAAATAGGTACATAAACATCTTCTCCAGGTGCTGTAATATCTACGGTACTGCCACGGCTAGACCCTTTCCATTCCTCATCCATGGGATTCGAGGCCGCCACAGCGATCGTACCTGGATAGACCGCTGGTGCCACGACCACCTGCACTGCATTACCTGCGGCGCAGCACCAAATAATACCGGCATCATAGGCCTTTTTGGCCATGGCTGCGGTGGCCATTGTCGGCGGGAGCCCCAAACTCATCGAAATAATCGGATAACGCTGGGCGATGCAAAGATTCAATGCATCAGCTAACTCCTGCTGCCTTCGGATCAATATGACACTTTTGCAAATTCGGTAAGGGATCAATTTGAAGTCAAATTGCGCTAGCAAACCGGAGTTTCCATTTTCATCGATCAATGTGACCTCATTGCCAATAAGCAAGCTACCCGTACGAGTCGCGTGACCAGGATGTTTCAATATTCCAGCAGTAAAGCTATCCGCAGCGTCATCGTCCCGATCGACAAAATCCATATCCAATTCTTTATCAAACCCTCCATCAACCTTAGCATGGGTGGTAAACCCGGTGTCAAATTGGACGATCTTGATTCCTTGATCCTTCGGAGAAATAACCTTTTTATCAGCAAGAACTTTATCAAAAGAAGTAGCAAACCAATTCCACTTACGATGATATTGTGGGGACTTATCCAGCACATAGACACTCTGTCGTTCATCCCGATATTTTTTTAGAAACTCACATTCATTGGGCTTACCATATCCGTCTTCTACTATTCCTTCATACTTGGAACGGACAGGATCGCCCTGGTCATTTCCTGTGTTGAGATGAAGGGGGATGTCCGTTTCCACATTAATAATCCCAGGAATCGTCGAAAGATTTCTGGCTTCATCTTCAGTATTGCCCAACACGGGAACATTTAGTGTAAACAATTCAACATTATCCGCTGCAGCAAAAGCGGGCATGGATAATTTGATAACAGGCTCTTCTCCGTACCTGGCTCCTAATATATCACTTATCGAACGCAACACTTTCGGATTATTTCTCGCAGTGAAAATATAATCTTGTCGCTCTTGAGTGGATAATTTCATGGTTTGTTTGGGCTTTTGATCTTTGGATGGAAGAGGGATTGGCGATTTTTTAAAAACTGCTTCTTTATGCTTATTCTCCGTATTAATTTCACCGTGGCTCATTTCCGTCTTGTGCAATAATTTTCTTTTAATCTCCTGCATTTCAGCAGGCAATTCCGCATTAGTTAAAGCATTGATTACCCTACTGATCTTTATTCCCTCGTTCCCTATCCAATCGATTTCTTCATCTGGGGTACTGGCAGTGGCAATCTCACCTGAACGGGTAAGTATCCTGTTTTGACTATCCGTCCTAGGAAGACCTGCATGATGAAGGGCTATGATTTCACCTGTTCCCAACGCCACTACCATGGATCCCGAGGAACCGGGCAGTGTGTCACTTTCATAGACAATCCTCGTTCTGGTTTCAGAAAAGAAAGCAGTGTTTTTAAGGACAATTTTTTTTGGCATTCCCTTTGGATGCTGAATAATCACGCAGGATTCACCTTTAATGATCTTTCCCCTTATACCGTCCAGATAAATTGGCTTTATAGTGGATAAGGATATATCCTCTTGACTTTTTTCTGCCACAGCAATCATTGTGAAATCCAAACCTGAATAGGGAATTTCAGGTGCTGCCACATAAGAGGATGTAAGGAAAAACCGCTCGGCGTCAAGCTGGAAGGAAAAACTCTTTTTTATATTTTTATCCCTATCCAGTTCGTAATTAAATTCCGCCAACATTCCATGTGCACTTTCCGAGCTGTCTATAACGTGGTTATTGGTAATGATGACATTATCGGATATCAAAAAACCGGTCCCAAGTGGCCGCCCATGTTGTGTGATTCGGCAGACCGCCTTGGAAAGAGCAGAAAGCATTTCTAGAATATAGCTATCCTGAAAGTCTACCCCCCCATTGATCCGCTCCATGATGATGGGCATCTCCCCTTCCTCGCGTGCCATACGGAGTTTCACCCTCTCCAGGTCATCTTCCAAGCTTAAGAGGGGGATTTCCTTGGCCTTTACTTTTAGTAGCTTCTTGGCTGCTTCCTCAAATACAGGTTGGACTTTCCCATAACGATCAGCAACATATTCCATTAAACTCCAACGCGTCACCATACTTAATCGAATTAGGTAAAAACAACTATCTATACAGGATTATCTGATGAAAATGGACAAAGTCCACAAACCCCGGGTGTAGTCCACTTTGGAAATAATAGCAGACAATAAGCCCCGAACTCAAAGTGTGGTGTTAAACGTGCAGTTATATTATCTCTAAGTTAAATGATTTTGTACTATTAAAAAATACCAAATACATGGTATTTAATTCATTATTAGTCTATTATAAGATATATCGGTTCGAATTAATTCCAATATTTATATGATTATAAAAAAATTGGTACAAGCTTTGTACATATATCTATCAAATTGAATCTAAACACTAATCTTTAACTATTGAAGCTATGAAAAAGGTATTAGCATTATTCGCGGTAGCAGGAATGCTATCACTATATTCCTGTGGTAATGACAAGAGTGATGACGCAGAAGACAAAATGGAAGAAGCCGGTGATGCCGTAGAAAACACTATGGAAGACGCTGGTGAAGCCGTAGATGACGCTGCTGATGATGTAGAGAAAAAAGCAGAAGAAATCGAAGAAGAAGTAAATAACTAAGCTTAATCATTACATGATTAAAGTCATTAAGGTGCCAATTTTTTGGCACCTTTTTTTTATTTTCAAAAAAATAAAACACCACTCCATAACCAACTATCATTAAGCAACTTAAATATGTTTATTTTTACCATAAACAGTTAATTAAAACTATAAGTCATTATTATATTATTAACCTAAACTAGTACAAATGTATCCTTCTAAACTACTCGAAAAAGTTGCCTATTTCATTGGCATCGCTGGACTCGCCATTCCACTCCTTTGGATAGGTGTTTTCAAGTTTGCACCTACTGAAGCAGCCGCTATCAAACCGCATGTAGAAAACCATTTTGCCATGGGATGGCTCTACAGTTTTTTCTCTGATCAAATGGTCTCTAATATCATTGGATCCATAGAAATCTTGGTGGGGATTGGACTGGTTTTATCCATCTGGATCAGGAAAGTCGGGATGTACGCTGGAATAGGTTCCACCGTTATTTTCCTGTCGACAATTTCATTCTTGTTTACCACACCTGGGGTTTGGAGATCAGTGGATGGGGTACCCGTGACAGATTTTTTTATCATCAAGGACATTGCCCTATTATCATTATCGGTCTGGGTTTGGGGCAGATGCAGCAGTAACTAAAAAACCAAAATGATTTTGCTTAAACCCCAACTCTCCTACTGGGGTTTATTTTGGGGCAAGCGGAAAAATTGGGGGAAAACGAGATTGCTTCACTCCGTTGCTCTGCAATTTATACTGATTCTATAATCTACACATTACTATTGCTAAATTAAAGAGAAATATGCTTACCAAAACCACCTGGAAATCTCTCATCTTCCAGAAATATTGCTTGCCCCTCAAAATGTGCTAAAAAGGAGGCAAGCGAAAAAGTTGAGGACATGAATCCCTTTATTTTAAAAGGATTTCTTTTTTGCCACAAAGATTCTAAGACCCAAAGCTGCTTGTTTTCCATGAAATTTGGAATCCGCCTACAAAACACTTCGTGTCTTGGCGACTTCGTGGCGACATACCAAATGAATATAAATCTTCTCCCGCCTCCAGAAATATTGCTTGCCCCCCTATTTTGACCAACCTTAATGCACAAAAAAATCCCTTTCCGAAATCAGAAAGGGATTTTTTGTGCGGACGAAAGGACTCGAACCTTCATGCCCGAAGGCACTGCCGCCTGAAGACAGCGCGTCTACCAATTTCGCCACGTCCGCATGACTGAGGCTATTTCATTAATTTGGAACGCAAAGAAATAAACAAAGTTAGCGTAAAGCAATGCTTTACTGAAAATTATTTTTCACTTGTAAAGAAACCTATTGAGCCTCAGCTGTTACACCATTTTCGCCTTTTTCCAAATGACCAAAGGCCTGTCATCAGGTACCAAGAGAGATGACAGGCCTTTGATCTAATAAAAAAGGATAAAGGGATTATTTCCACCATAGTTTGCCCTGAGAGATTCCCATCAGGTTGGTCATTCTATAGAGCACTCTAGCACCTACATTACCATCCCATTCACTCTCTCCTTCTCCGGGTGCTACTTCCACCATATCAAAACCAATGATCTTACGGCCTGATTTAACAATCAATTTCATCAAATACATAACCTGGTCCAGTTCAAAACCTCCCGGAACTGGTGTTCCGGTATTGGGACAAAGTTTTGGGTCAAACCCATCAATATCAATCGTAATATAAACTTCTCTAGGCAGTGAGGCTATTACTTGATCACAGATGGTTCTCCAGGTTATTCCTTCATACAACTGCTCCCTAATGTGATGATCATAGAAGGTAGTGATTTTATGATCACTCTCTATTCTATCGGATTCTTCTTCACAGTAATCCCTTACGCCCACCTGTATGAGTTTTTCCACTTGTGGAATTTTTAAAAAATTATGTGAAATGGAGGCATGTGAATATTTAAATCCTTCATAATTATCCCTCAAATCAGCATGAGCATCGATTTGAAGGACCCCAAAACTGGCATAACGCTCAGAAAGCGCCCTGATAAAACCCAAAGGAGTGCTGTGGTCCCCTCCTATTAAAGCCAACAACTTGCCCTGATTTAAGTGATCTTTTGCCGTCTCATAGACCCATTCATTCATGCTTTCACAGGCCTTATCGATCAATGCGGGCACTGCACCAAAACGCTCCATTTCCTCCTTTGGAGATCCCCGCTCCAACCAATCAATATAGTTTCCAGCTAGAATCCTGTACTTCGTATTATTACTGTAAACCTCTTCCGGGATGGGCAGCATGTGGGTTCCGATGGTCCACGCATCTACGATATCATCTTGAAAAAGATCTACTTGCGAGGAAGCCTTCAATATGGCTTCAGGGCCATCTGCAGTACCAGGGGAATAAGAGACCGTCACTTCCCATGGTACAGGTAAAATAATTATTGAAGCAGTTTCCTCATCAAATGGCAATCCAAAAATACTTCCCTGAGAGGCTACTCCATTAGGGTCAAATCCATCAATTACTTTTTGTTTCTTTGTAGTCATATTTATTTCAAATTTATAACTGCCAGATATGCTGTCACATATGATTTGGACGACAGTTAACCTTAAGTATAATTTACATTAAATTTGGTTTTCACCCAAACAATGAAACAATATTTACAAATTATTGCTTCAATAGTATAATCAACCGAAAAAATGTTCGTTTCGCTAAATTTAAGTTTACTGCAAAATTTCCACCAGATTCCCCATTCCCCTGGTTATGGCGATTTCCCAAGCATCTACTTCAAAATCCACCATGGCCATCATGCCTGGCTGCAGGCTAATAAGATACTCTCCGGTAATAAATGACAGGAAAGCACTTATCCCGGGATTATGACCGACCACCATTACCTTATTATATTTGTTTGGTAAACTTCCACAATAGTCCAGGATCGTTTGAACATCGGCCAAATATAAGGAATCAAGAAATGTGCATTCATCAGTTTGGATAGCCTTTAGTACTATCTCGGTGGTTTTATATGTCCTTACCGCTGTGCTCGAAATAACAACATCGTAATTCAGGTTCCGCTCCGCCAAAACATTTGTGAGCCTTTCTAGTTTTAATTTGCCAGCGGATGTTAATTTTCGGGAGAAGTCTTTCTCCTGACCATGACCATATTCCGCTTCCCCATGTCTCAATAAAGTTAGTACCTTAGTCATTTGGGTTAGTGTTAGATTAAAAATTATTACAATACTACAATAAAATAACCGTGCCAAAAGCAATATGAGATGGATTATTATTTGGAGGAGAATATAATCGCTTCTATTTTTGGATTTTGTTGAGGACAGCACTCAGCACTTCAAGTAAAGTAAAACCATTATGCCAAAAAATCTAGTCATTGTCGAATCTCCTGCCAAAGCCAAAACAATCGAAGGCTATCTTGGTAAGGACTATAAAGTAACTTCCAGCTACGGACATGTCAGGGACCTTCCCAAAGGAGACAAGGCTATAGATATAAAAAACCACTTCAAACCAACCTATGAGGTAACTTCAGATAAGAAAGAAGTCATCAAACAGCTAAAGAAAATGGTAAAGGATTCTGACACCATCTATCTGGCAAGTGATGATGACCGTGAAGGAGAAGCTATTTCATGGCATTTGAAAGAGGTGCTAAAACTCGATAGTGATAAAACCAAGCGGATTGTCTTTAGAGAAATCACAAAAAATGCCATCACCAAAGCGATCGAAAACCCCAGAAATATAGACATCGATCTGGTCAATGCCCAGCAGGCCAGGAGGATTCTGGACAGGCTCGTGGGTTTTGAACTATCGCCTGTGCTATGGAAAAAAGTAAAAGCCGGGCTCTCGGCAGGTAGGGTACAGTCAGTTGCAGTGAGGTTTATTGTGGAAAGAGAACGGGAAATCGATAAATTCGAGTTCAAATCCTCCTACAAGGTTACGGCTATATTTAATGTCAAAGGCAAAGAACTGAACGCAGAACTTCCAAGGAAGTTTGAAACCCAGGAAGAAGCAGAAGAATTTCTGAAAGTTTGTCTTGAGGCAAGTTTTTCCATCAAGAACCTTGAGAAAAAACCTGCCAAAAAGACTCCAGCAGCACCCTTTACCACATCTACACTACAGCAAGAAGCCAGTAGGAAATTGAGCTTTTCAGTGGCCCAGACCATGACCTTGGCCCAACGGCTGTATGAAGCCGGTAAAATCACCTATATGAGGACAGACAGTGTTAACTTGTCCCAAGAAGCCATGGAAAGTGCCCAAAACCAGATCATGTCTGCTTTTGGTCCAGAATATCATAAATCGCGAAAATACACTTCAAAGTCAGAAGGTGCCCAGGAAGCGCACGAAGCCATCCGCCCTACTGATTTTGCCAATGAAGAAATCTCCGGAGAGAGAAATGAGCAGCGTCTCTATGAATTGATCTGGAAACGGGCCATCGCCTCACAGATGGCTGATGCCCAACTAGAGAAAACACTAGTGACCATCGGCATCAGCAATTCAGACCTCACCCTTAGTGCCAGCGGTGAGGTGATCAAATTTGAGGGATTCCTGAAGGTCTATTTGGAAAGCACAGATGATGAAGACGAAGAGGAAAGCAATGAAAATAGAGGGCTATTGCCTCCTTTGACCATTGGTCAAGACCTTGATCTGACCGAGATGAAGTCCCGCCAAAGCTTCACCAGGCCACCGGCTCGTTACACAGAAGCTTCTCTGGTGAAGAAATTGGAAGAAATGGGCATTGGCCGTCCATCCACCTATGCCCCTACCATTTCTACCATCCAAAAACGTAATTATGTCATCAAAGAATCCCGTGATGGCAAACCAAGGGATTATATCGAAATGGTGATTAAGGACGGTGCATTTAGCAAAGCTGAAAAAACAGAGCACTACGGCTCAGATAAGAACAAACTCTTCCCTACCAATATAGCCATGGTGGTGAATGACTTCTTGGTGGAACATTTCCCCAATGTCATTGATTATAAATTCACTGCAAAAGTAGAAAAGGAGTTTGATGATATCGCCCAGGGTATCCAGCAGTGGGACAATATGATCGGGAATTTCTACGGCAAGTTTCATAACACCGTAGAAGAAGCCGAAACCGTTGAACGTGCCAATGTCAGCTCTTCCAGAGAGCTGGGCAAAGACCCCAAAACCGGCAAGCCAGTAATTGCACGGTTGGGCAAATTCGGTCCGCTCGTACAGATCGGTGATCAAGATGATGAAGAGAAGCAATTTGCAAGTCTTAAAAAAGGACAGTTTATCGAAAACATCACCTTGGAAGATGCCATGGAGCTGTTTAAATTACCACGGGATGTCGGAATGTTTGAAGACAAAAAAATTGTTGCGGCTATCGGACGATTCGGCCCCTATATCCGCCATGACGGGAAATTTGTTTCCTTGGGAAAAGAATACGACCCATTAAGTGTCAATGAATCGGAAGCTATCCAACTCATTAAGGACAAAAGAGAGGCGGATGCCAAAAAGCACATTAAGACATTTGACGAAAATCCAGACATCCAAATCCTTAATGGACGCTGGGGGCCTTATATCAAATTTGCCAAAAAGAACTATAAAATCCCCAAGGATAAAGTAGCAGAAGACCTCAACTATGAAGAGACCATAGAGATCATAGAAAACCAGCCGGAGAAGAAAAAAGGCAGGTTTGCCAAAAAGAAAAAGTAAAATAAAAACCGGATCAGCATGTATCCGGTTTTTTTGCTTCCTACCCCATGCTATCTATGATTTGGCATAGGGAAATCGCTTTTAAAAAATAAAAATTATATTGTTCATAACTCCTGAATAACGGTAATTCCAACATGGGACAGCATCTTTTTTGCTGTGGTCTTAACTTATGGGATTTCTCCTTTCGCCGTAATGACAAAGCAAAAATATTTATCAAAATGGTGTAAGTAGTGAAATATGCAGTCGTTCAACCAAAAACTATTTCCCAGAGATTCCATGCTTTTTCACAAATGAAAATCCATAAGACTCAATATCAATGGAGAAAAAGAAACTGGTAGCATTAACCGGTGCGGGCATATCCGCAGAGAGCGGGATAAAAACCTTCAGAGACAGTAACGGACTATGGGAGGGGCATGATGTCATGGAAGTAGCTACTCCAGAAGGCTGGCGAAAAAACAAGAAACTGGTACTGGACTTTTATAACCAACGCAGAAAACAATCCCTAGAAGTCGAACCCAATGGTGCCCACTATGGTTTGGCAGCGCTAGAAAAGGACTTTGATGTCACCATCGTCACCCAAAACGTAGACAATCTCCACGAACGGGCCGGATCCTCCAATGTCATTCACCTCCATGGTGAATTATCAAAAGCTCAAAGTACATTGGATCCTGCACTGGTCTATGAACTGGACCATTGGGAAATTAAACTTGGCGACAAATGTGAAAAAGGAAGTCAATTAAGGCCGTTCATCGTTTGGTTTGGGGAGATGGTACCCATGATGAAATCAGCAGCTATAGCAGCCCAGGAAGCGGATATTTTTGCCGTCATCGGCACATCTATGCTTGTATATCCTGCGGCTGGTCTGATTCAATATACCTCACAAGACATTCCCAAGTATATCATTGACGTCAAAATCCCGGATATAGGTCATGTCTCTAATTTAATTACCATAGAAGATATAGCCAGTTTAGGTGTTAGTAAGATGATGTCAATGATAAAAGCATAAGCCAGAAAGAATAATCGCTATCGACAATCTATTGCTCTCCACTATGGGCTTCGGAACTTGATGAAGGATATGAACTTTTCCATTCCAAGAAATATGATAACACCGAGATTATAAAATTGAACTTTCACTACTCATATCAGGAAAAAGAAAGATTCTCATTTACATAGAAGGGGCTTAAAATTTTACCCATTGATCCACAGAAACTTAAGTAAACATCCATTATAAACGTTAAAAATATCCACCTATTTTGCCTTAGGAGGTTTGCTTTAGTGGAAAATTATCCTTTATATTTGCAACGCCTTTAGGGAAACAAACGAGAGTATTCCGGCAAATTCAGAGTAAAAGTGAGTGATTTTAATCATTCGTTGCGACCACTAAAACGTCGGATCTAAATTACTATAGAGAGTTGGGTGAGTGGCTTAAACCAGCAGTTTGCTAAACTGTCGTACGGGTCAAACCGTACCGGGGGTTCGAATCCCCCACTCTCTACAAAAGGATTCTAAACGGAATCCTTTTTTTAGTAATAACGTAACCTTTTGGTGATAAACGACTTAGTATGGGAGCAATAGCTTTTGTTTGTCAAAGAACAATGGGGATTTTGAACGAAAATCCCACTCATTATAATTTCGGGGTGTAGCGTAGCCCGGTCATTGCGTCCCGATTGGTATCGGGAAAGTCGCAAGCTTGTTAAAAAGAACAATGGGGATTTTGGACGAAAATCCCACTCATTATAATTTCGGGGTGTAGCGTAGCCCGGTCATCGCGTCCCGATTGGTATCGGGAAAGTCGCAAGCTTGTTAAAAAGAACAATGGGGATTTTGAACGAAAATCCCACTCATTATAATTTCGGGGTGTAGCGTAGCCCGGTCATCGCGTCCCGATTGGTATCGGGAAAGTCGCAAGCTTGTTAAAAAGAACAATGGGGATTTTGGACGAAAATCCCACTCATTATAATTTCGGGGTGTAGCGTAGCCCGGTCATTGCGTCCCGATTGGTATCGGGAAAGTCGCAAGCTTGTTAAAAAGAACAATGGGGATTTTGGACGAAAATCCCACTCATTATAATTTCGGGGTGTAGCGTAGCCCGGTCATTGCGTCCCGGTTGGTATCGGGAAAGTCGCAAGGTTGTTAAAAAGAACAATGGGGATTTTGGACGAAAATCCCACTCATTATAATTTCGGGGTGTAGCGTAGCCCGGTCATCGCGTCCCGATTGGTATCGGGAAAGTCGCAAGGTTGTTAAAAAGAACAATGGGGATTTTGGACGAAAATCCCACTCATTATAATTTCGGGGTGTAGCGTAGCCCGGTCATTGCGTCCCGATTGGTATCGGGAAAGTCGCAAGGTTGTTAAAAAGAACAATGGGGATTTTGGACGAAAATCCCACTCATTATAATTTCGGGGTGTAGCGTAGCCCGGTCATCGCGCCTGCTTTGGGAGCAGGAGGTCGCAGGTTCGAATCCTGCCACCCCGACAAAAACGGGTACAATTACCACCAAAACCCTTCAGATCGTATGATTTGAAGGGTTTTTTGTTTTTTATACAACAAAAGACCACATGCAATTTCAAAGAAAATGGGACCTATTCGGTGACCCAAAATAATTTTCTATTTTGGGTCCCGTTTTAGGACGTAATCAGCTGTATTACAGAAGGACTTGGAAAGGAACTTGAAGATCAGATTAATAAGGGAAACGGTACCTTTAAACTGCTGCATACGGTATCGATGGGAGAAAAGAATATGTATTACAGTCTCAACTTCCGTAAATCGGAAAAAAACGGGCAGTACTATTTCAATTCCTTTGAAGCGAAACTTATCAAACCAGACGGAGCAACTCTATCCCAGACCTTCTATCTAAACCAGAACATCTCTGCCAAAGAAGCCTTTAACCTACTGGAATGGAGACCTGTCTACAAAACCCTTTTCAACAAAGAAGGGAAGCGATACAATGCATGGATACAATTAAACCTGGCAGAAAAGAACAACAAAGGCCAATATCCCATGCTTCAATATCCTGAAGGTGATGGGTTTGATCTAGAAAGTTCGCTTAAGGACTTATACATCATGGAAATGGAAGATTTTAATCGGAAAGATTATTTGATCAGCTCCCAAAAAAGGAAACCTCCACACTGTCAACATATCCGGCATAGAAGGGCGTTTTCCGGTAGCAGCCAACCCTAAGTGCAGAACCGTCAACCTCTATGAACCAAATGGCAAACGGATTGATCCGGAAGCCCTCCAGAAAGTACTGCTAAAACAACATGGTCAGAATATTTTGTTTTGACCAAATAACCTTGTTTCAATCCCTCCTACAACTTATTGTCACTACCTGTCCTTCTTAAATTTGGCTACTGGCATAATTGCGTATAATCATAAAAACAAATAGGGACAGCTAGTATTTTGCTGTCCCTATTACTATTTATCTCTAAAACTCAATATTTCCAAAATAAGGGCTGTCTTTTGCAACCTCACATTGCTGAAAAAACCATCGCATTTTCACGAAAATGCCAATTAGAAAAGATAACCTTCATTTTGGCTTAAACTGTTATTGCTCAGGTCAATTTCACTCTGGGGGATTGGTCTTAATAGATGATGAGGCCTGATGGCCTGGTTCAGCGCTGCATGAGGATTGTGCTCCAACACCCTTTCAACCAACTTGTTGGTTCTTTTTAAATCCATCCACCGACTAGTTTCTCCCATCAACTCCCGGGCACTTTCATCCAAAATGAAATCAAGGTTTATGTCCCCCGCAACCAGAGGAACTTCAATCCCTGCTCGGTTTCTAAGGATATTAAGCAAACCTGCAGCCTTTTCTAGTTCCCCTAGCTTATAGTGGGCTTCAGCTCCGATCAACAAGGTCTCTGCTGACCTAAACACAACAGCGTCCCTCTCCCCCTTGGGTTCTCTTCCGGCCGCAGAATAGGTCACCTCCGGATCATCGAACTTCTTGAACATAGGATAGTGAACCATGGTATACCCATCGTTGGTGAAATACTCATCAGGATTGATGACTGCATACTTTTTGGCTGCCTTATCCTGTTCGGACCAACTATTTACTGGAAAATAAATAGCGGTATCCCCTTTGGCAATTCCTGCTTCCTGGTCATCCACTAGCGCATAGATGACCCTCCTGAATGATTCCTGTGCCCTCTGATCCTCCTGTTGGTACAAACTGAAATAGTAAGGGGTAAGGGTATTCCCCAATCCTTGGTTGTAAAGGGCTGTCCTTTCCATCCCTGGATATACATCATAATCGAACTTAAAATACTTGTGCCTGTAATTTCCCGTTCCGATGGATTGGGGGTCACCACCAAACAACATGGCAAAGATGACTTCATCATTTCGTTGGTTTTCGATATCCACGACATTGGAAAAGGAAGGTTCCAGCGGGTGGTGGTCCATTACTGCTTCTACCAGCTCCGCTGCTTTGCTGAAATCCTCAGAGCTGCCGAAATCCTTATAGCCCCTTGTCAACAGTACCTTTGCCTTTAAGTGCCGTGCAGCAGCATTAGTGGCCCTTCCATATTCCGCCCTACTTTCGGGCAATGCAGATATGGCACCATCGAGATCCTGAAGAATCTGCTGGTAAACTACTTGTTCACTTTCCCTTGTAAATTGTGTGGTAGCCGTCGTAATTTCCTCAAGGACTATGGGCAAATCACCGAAATGTTCGACCAACCTGAAATAGGCAAGTGCTCTCAGGAACTTTGCTTCGGCCAAGCCTACGGAGCTTTCCTCCTGGGCCACCCCCGTTATTTCCGGAAGCCTGGAGATGACTACATTGGCCGCCGTGACCACCTGGAAATAATTGGACCAGTAGTTGGTTACCGGCCAGTTAGTAGCTGAAAAATTAACGTAGTCATTGAGTTGGTCTACTCCTATTACGGGCGAATTCCTGGTAACCAAATCTGTTCCATATAAATCCGGATCGGTAAAGGAAATGGCTGTTCTCAGCTTTGCATAGGCATGTGCAACCATTTGGTCAAAGACCTGTGAATTGCTGAAAGCATTTTCATTGGTCAAGGTTTGCCGGTTTTCTTCTTCCAGAAAGCTTTCGCAGGAACTTAAAGCAAAGAACAGGGCAATATATATCAGGGATAATCTTACATTATTCATATTTGAAACTATTTATCAGTGAATGGGTCAGAACTGGATATTCAGCCCACCCAGGAAAGATCTCGAAAGAAAAGCTGCCCGATAAGTATTTCGGTCAGCCGTTTCAGGATCCCATCCTTCGTATGGGGTGAAAATAAAAGGGTTCTGGGCAGTGGCATACAACCTGAGGCTTTTGACGCCGAGTTTATTGATGAAATCAGTTTTGAACGTGTGACCGAGGGTAATGTAGCCCACCTTGACAAAGCTCACGTCCTGAAAAACAACCACTTCCTGGTAAGGTCCTCCGTTTCCTGGCTGGAACCACTCCTGGGAAGGATTATCCGGGGTCCAATAATTGGTCTTTAGGCCGTTGAACCTTGCGGGACTCCTGTCCCCGTCCCAAGCATGGGAACGGTGGAACCAACTGCCTGAAGTTACCCCTTGTCGGGTAAAGACAAAGAAGGAAAGATCGAACCCTTTATAATTGAAAGTGTTGGTAATGCCGCCTGTCCAATCCGGTTGTACCGAACCGATAGTGGTCCTGTCCGCCTCTGTGATGACACCGTCATCATCAAGGTCCTTCACCCTGACCTGGCCAGGCTGTTGGCCCATTTCCCTGGCTTCTTCCAGCTCATGTGTTTGCCAAATACCGTCTGCCTGATAGGTATATACCGAACCGACAGGCTCTCCCACCCTGTGTATATGATTGGCAAAGGGTGGCAATTCCTCAAGCCCACCATAAAGGCTGGTCAGTTCATTATGGTTGGTGGCAAAGTTGAGGGAGGTAGTCCATTTAAAGCCCCCCTTATCAATATTAACCGAATTTAGGGCGAGTTCTATGCCCCTGTTCCTTACTTCCCCAACATTCTCGAACACGCCACCATGACCACTGACAATGGGGAGGTTACGATACAGGATAAGGTCTGATGTATTTCTGTCATACAGGTCAATCGAGCCATAAATCCTATTTCCCAGCAATCCAAAATCAATACCAAGATTGACTTCAGAAGTACGCTCCCAAGTCAGGTCTTGATTGGCGAGATTGGTCACATAAGCAGTTCTTGTAGGCTGGTCTCCCAGGTTGGTGAAGCCAAAACCAATGTTGGACTGGGACCCCAAAGGCCTAAGTCCCCCGCCCGTTCCTGTATTACCTGTCTGGCCATAGCTCAGTCTAACCTTTAAGTCCGAAACCACCTGCTGGCTTTTCATAAAATCCTCATCCCCGATCCTCCAAGCAAATGCTGCAGATGGGAAAAAAGCCCATTTATTCTTGGCAGACAACTTCGAAGCCCCGTCATAACGCCCTGTAGCGGTAAAAACATACTTGTCATCAAGGATATAATTGATCCTGCCCGTAAAGGATTGGATAGTCTCCTTGGTCAGGCTGTTGTCCAGCTTACGGATGTCCGAGGCAATGCCCTGGTTGTAAAACAAAAACTCGTCGGTGTTGAAGTTTCTCACTTCTGTTTCATGCAGTTCATACCGATCCATCCACGAGGAAGAAATCAGCGTAAGGTCCACTTGGTGACGGTCGTTGAAATTGTGACCATAGGTAAGGATATTATCCCAAGTATAAGAATACAGGTTACTGGTGTTCCAATAGGCCCGTCTTCTGGCGGGATCCATAGACGAGGATTTGGTATTGATCCCTCTGAACTGCCCATAGCGCTCATAAAACAGGTTGGGGCTGTACCGGCTGACAATTTTCAATCCCTCGATGGGTTTCAGGGTAATGCCAAAGTTCCCTATGAAATTCAGGTTTTTAAACTCTTCCAATATACCAGAAGGCTCGAACAAGGGGTTGGTGATAAACGTCTCCCCATCGATGGGAAAAAACTTAAGGTTACCCTGATCGTCATATGCATCACCGGTAGGGCGCAACCTATAGGCGCTTCGAAACCCCTCTTGGCTGCCCAGGTTTCTGATGGAATGGGTCAGGTAACCACTGTAATCAAAACTCAAGTATTTGCTGATATTAAAGGTAAGGTTACTGCGAAGGTTAAACCTTTCCAGGTCTTCCCCGGGAAAGGTTCCTTCGTCCCGGGTATAGCCAAACCCAAATCCATAGACCACTTTATCGGTACCTCCGGAAGCACTCAAGGTATGGTTCATTTGAAGGCCGTTCTGCTGGATAAGATCCGGCCAATTGACGTAATTACCCTCCCTGATATTCTTAAGTTCATTAGGTCTAAGGTAATCGGACAACACCACATCCTCCTGACCATAGTCCAGGTTTCCCGTTGCATGACGCGTACCGACGGCCGCATCCTTAAAAAACTGCACAAACTCTTCGCCCTCAAATATTCTAGGTGTATTGTATGCCTGTCTGAAACCAATATAATTGTCGTACTGGTAATTGACTTCGCCTTTGCTTCCGGTTTTGGTGGTAATAATGACCACACCACTTGAGCCCCTGGCACCGTATATGGCCGTGGCAGAAGCATCCTTCAGTACGTCCATCCTCTCGATATCGGTGGGATTGATAAATGATATATCGGTAACAAATACGCCGTCCACAATAAAGAGTGGGTTCTGCCCAGGGCTGTAACCTGCATCGGATACGTTGCTATTGATGGTGTTGTTTCCCCTGATCCGGATATTAAAACCATCTCCGGGCTTGTTACCCGTGCTTTGTATATCCACACCCGGAAGCTGTCCCTGTAAGGACTGAAAGGCATTTACCTTATTGGTTTTCTTGATCTCCTCGCTGTCCATGGAAGCCACCGATCCGGTCAAGTCCTTTTTGTCCACTTCCCCATAACCGATAACCACCACTTCGTCCAAAGCAGCAGCATCAGGCTCCAATTGAACGTTCAGGAATTCTTGGTTTCCCACCTGTACCTCATGGGACATGTACCCTATAAAGCTGATCAATAATTTTCTATGTCCATCCGGAAGCTTTATGGAAAAATTACCGTCCAGGTCCGTTATCGTACCGCGGTCGGTTCCCTTTACCAGAATTGTCGCACCGGGCAAGGGTTCCCCTGTCCTATGATCAACAACTTTCCCCTCCACAGACCTTTCCTGGACCACCATTGATTTCTCCGGGGTTTTGGAACGGTCAAGGGAAACTCCTATCGTGTGGTTGATCTGCTTGAATTTAAGGCCATAATGATTGGCCAAATCTTTTAACAGGTCGGAAAGCTTCTGCTCCCCGTTAGCCAGGTCTACCGTCTGCGTAGAATGCTCAAGTTGCTCAGGATAGAGAAAGACAAAATCCGTCTTCCGTTCAATCTCCCTGAAAACGTCCACTAAACGCGCACGTTCCAGGCCAAGGCTCACACTGACCTCAGACAGTGACTGGCCACTTCCCGGAGAGGCCAGTATTACCTGCAGACTGATCACCTGCAGTACAAACAAGTAGAGGGTTTGTTTTGATATAATCATCAAAATTTTCATTAAATTTGCTTTCATGTTTTAAATCTTTGAGTGGATTTGAAATCAGGCCCCGATCTGTTGGCGCAGTGACGGGCCAATTATTTTTGGTTAAATTGACAAAGTGTTACATAGGCATATGGTTTTAAGGGCATGGTTGACCCGTGATCATAATTTGGCGTCGATCAATAAATTGGTAATCCATGTCCAGGACAAACACCAGGTTTTCCAATATATTGACCAGTTTATCGTTGTTGTATTTCCCACTGATGCGGCAATGGGCTATGGCCGGATTTTCAAATGATATGGCAACCCCATACCATCTCTCCAGGGTTTCCACGGCTTCTCCTAAACTGACTTGGTCAAGGGTGATGATACCATCCTTCCATCCCATATAGGTTTCCAAGTCCACTTCCCGCTTAAATAGCTGGGAGGTCACCGTATGATAAACGGCTTGCTCTCCCGGCAATAAGTATAATGATTCCCGGTCTTTTCCCGACGCGTCCGCTACCATGACCTTTCCTGATTTTACCGTTACCCTTGTGAGGTCTGGATCAAAGGTGGAAATGTTAAAAGAAGTCCCCAGTACCGTAGTGGTAAGATCTCCGGTACTGATCCGGAAAGGCCTTGCTGAATCTTTCATTACTTCAAAAAAAGCCTCCCCCTCCAAAGTGACCCTTCGCACAGAGTCCGAAAACTGTGATGGATATGTCAATCGGCTTCCCGAATTAAGACGGACCACTGTACCATCACCCAAGGTAAGGGTGGTTTTCTGTCCATTTTCCGTCACTTGGGTCAATACCGGAATTGGCGAAGTGCCTTCAGGAAGGTTTATCCAACATACCATTGACAACACAAACAATATGACAATCCCGGCAGCCAACTTTACCGATTTCCATGAAAGCCATCGTCTTTCCAGGCCCTTACTTTTGGTAGTTTTTTCAAAAACCCTTTTTTTAATTTTTTCAGGATCGATACCATGTGACCGGGGCTGCTTTGTCCTGCTCCACGCTTCGGCAGCCTGCTCAAATTTATTTTTATAAGTTGGATTTGAGGCCACTAGATCCTGTAACTCCTCATTTTCTTCGAGCGTCGATTCATTTGACAGGTACCTGGTCACCAATATCCAGAAATGTTTGTTTTCCATAATTTGACCTTATTATGGAGAAGACGGGAAATGGCACTTTTGTCTACTATTGGCCTTGGTTAAGAAATCATTATCAAAAAATCAGAGACCGTTAACATATAGGACATACATTACCAATTTGAAATAGGGAAGGTATTCGGTCATCTTTTGTACTGCCGCTACCATTTGGTTTTGGACCGTATGTACCGAAATATTTAAAATATCGGCTATTTCCCTGTATTTGAGCCCTTCGAGCCTGTTCATCCGGAAGATAATGGCACGTTGCTCGGGAAGGGTATTGATCAATTGGTCGATTTGGGCTTCGAGCTCGCTGTAAAACAATTCCTTGAAAGGATCATCGATCGTTCCCAAGGCATCTTCGTCCACTTCCTGCAGGTGGCAATGCTTCCCTTCTTTTCTTAACAGATCCAATGTCACGTTCCTTACGGCACGGTAAAGGTATCCCCTTACAGATGTCCTTATCTGCAAACGCTCACGGCCATTCCAGAGCTTGACAAAAGTGTCCGAGACGGCCTCTTCGGCCAATTCCTGTTGTCCGGTAATCGAATAGCTAAAGCGACAAAGCGAATCAATATAGCGCTCCATGAGTTTCCCCAATGCCATTTCGCTTCCCTCCTGTAGCTCCCGGACCAATTGCTCATCATTACATCCCATGATTGGCTGCCAACATTTTTTAAAAGACCAAAATAAGGTTAAAATTGGCTAACAACCGGTATTTTCAATGTTATGTAATTTTTAATTCAATATAGTCGGACAACTTCCATCCTACTTATTAGTACCATACTATACCTCACAAGACAGTAAAAACTATGGTGAAGGTTAGTTGATTGTCAAAGTACATGGCCTTTAAAAAATCTACTGTCAACGATGCACCAAATAATGAAAGGATGGGCCAGGTACCCATCCAATTGGGCTGTGTCATGATCCCTTCCGTTTGTACATCAACTGGACAAGGCCTGTATCAAAATTTTTGGCGTTTACCAGTTCAAGTGTTTGTTCAGGCCTGCCCTCCTTGAACAGCCTTGTTCCTTCTCCGACCAATATAGGCACAACGGAAATAATCATTTCATCTATCAGGTCATTCTTCAACAGTTCATCAATGACCTCGGCACCGCCGTCACAATAGATATGCTTTCCGTTTCTGCTTTTCAGGCTTTTTACCAGTTCCGTGAGATCTGCTGAATAAAATGTCACCTTTCCTTCATTTGGCCTGGCCTTCCTGGTGATGACATAGACATCCCTGTCTCCATTATCATAGTGGCCGGGACCTATGGTCCTCAAGACATAATCATAGGTCTTTCTTCCGACAATGATCGTATCTACCCTTGCTGTGAATTCAGCATAGCCATAATCTTCCCCTTCCTTTTCTACTGAGGCCAAAAAACTCAGGTCGTCATTTGGTCCGGCAATAAACCCATCCAAACTGGTGGCAATAAACAATGATAATTTTCTCATAGATTTTTTTGACAAAAAAAGCAGATTCAGCCACCTGGACAATTTATTGTCATAAACTGTCCCACTTTAAATTGTTCTTCTTGAATCATGGACAGCTAGGGATAAAAAAGGTCCATGGTAAACATCCAGAACATACCATCATTGGTTGCGGTTTTCCATTGAAATTGCCAGAATAATTCAAAAGTTAAAATCCTGATGAACCACCTTATGCGGAAAAAGCAGGTCAGGTTAAGCTTACTCTTTCCAAAGTGGCACGGTGAGCACTGTCGAACTGTGGCACGGTTCGAACCGAAAGGACTGGCACAGTTTGACCGCAAAGGGTGGCACAAATCAAACCGTTATATACAATTTCCATTCCCACCGTTCCTGCCCAACTTTGAACCCGAATTCCCTTCGGGATGGAAAAATGGCCTCGACAAGTTACTGTCTCTTATCCAAACCTTTTCTATCACTGGGAGTTGGGATACGAATTAGTCTAATCCAATGGACTTTCAACCGACTGCATAATAAGAGCCATATGAGGAGAGACCTTCATGTACGGCTCTGTGAGAAATTTCGGGGTGAGATTCCCCTTTATCTACTCGACTGGCAGTTCGTTTTTTATTATTCGTTACTATATTTCTGTTTTGTAATGATTGACGATAATACCGCACTCAAATGGTATTGAGTTTACCATTTTTAGATTTGTCAGTTTCTTGAAAATAGGCAAACCTTGCCCTAATGCTATAGGATTTATTATCAAATGAAATTCGTCTATCAGGTTTGAGTTTATTAGCGAGGACACAAGTGTAGCACCACCATAAACGATAATATTTCCATTGTTGTGGCTTTTCAAATTTGAAATATCATCTTCTAAATTATCTTTCAGAATGGTTACATTTTGCCAACCACCAGGAATTTCGGTTTCCGTAGTCAACGTTCTGGTCACCACAAATTTTTTTGAATTTGCAATATGGTTGGAAAATTCAAACCTGGTATCTGTCGGGTCTTGTGCTACTTGTTTCCAATGAGCATTAAACCCCTCTTGTGCCATTTGACTGCTTATCAGAATACTGGTAACCGATTTATGTAGACTTGTATGATAAGCTTGTAGGTCTTTATCCCAGTTCCAATCTGATCCCCAATTCCATACCATCCAACCTGTACCGCCATTTTCGTCTGCGATATATCCGTCAATGCTTATTTGGGTTTCTAGAATTAGTTTGTTCATATTTTTATAGCTTTTAAAATTCCGTTAAAGCAAATTTATAATTTCGTCTTCAGGATCTTGGAGGCTAAATACGACAACATTAATGGGGAATAAGGTCATTCAACCTTTCATTTGCTACTAGTTCCTTCACTGACCGCCAATCGGGTCAGGCAAGGGAATTTCGCCCCCACCTTCCCACAGAACCATGCGTGAGACGCTCACCTCACACGGCTCTTCATGTTTATAAATCGCTCGGTACTAAATGTACCTAAGGTCGAGCCAATTTCCAATGCTCGAATAAGCCGGGATCGGTTCTGTATTTTTGTTTCAGCCATTTTATTGGATATTCCGGAGCATGTTGACCCCATGATCCGGGAATGAACCGGAGGTTGAAAAGTGGCTTAAGCGGCTGTTTTCAACTGCCATTCCGGCGGATGCTGACCCCCTAAAGTAATATTTCAGCAATAATTCCGGAGCATATTGACCCCTCTGTTGTCAGATTCCGGAACATATTGCCCCCTCATAATGCTGGTTTTGGTTTTTTAGCGGATGATTTATATACCACTAACCGTGATCCAATGGCAGGAAAACCAAAACCAATGAGTCAGATAAAACAATTGATCATTCTCAACAAGCAGGGCAAAGGGATCAAGACCATTGCCCGAATGCTTGGCATGAGCAAGAATACCGTAAAAGCCTACCTGGTCAAGCTGGAAAAGCTGCTGGGGCAGACAGGTACGAGCCTAACCATAGATGATCTGCTCGCCCTTGAAGAGCCGGAGATCCATTCCCGTTTCCATCCTGGCAACCCTTCCTATAAGGATCCCCGGTACGATCATTTTAAAATGCGTCTTGAATATTTTCGTAAAGAGCTGAAGCGTACCGGGGTTACCAGGGCACTTTTATGGGAAGAATACAGACAGTCCCATCCGGATGGTTACAGCTACTCACAGTTCTGCCATCACCTTGACCAGCATGATCTTGCCCGATCAAAACCAACTATGGTACTTGATCATCAGCCCGGGGAAAAGCTTTATATTGATTTTGCCGGCAAAACGATTGACTACATAGACCGGGAAACCGGAGAAGTCATTTCCTGCCAGTTTTTTGTGGCCTGCCTGCCCTGTTCGGACTATGCTTTTGCCATGGCCGTGCCCAGCCAGCGTATAGCTGATTTTCTCCATGCCCTGGCCTGCTGCCTGGAACATTTGGGCGGAGTCCCTTCCCTGCTGGTCCCTGACAACCTGAAGTCAGCAGTGAACAAGGCCGACAAGTACGAACCGGATATCAACCGGGCACTGGAAGACTTTGCCAATCATTACGGTACGGCTGTCCTGCCGGCAAGGGTCAGAAAGCCTCAGGACAAGGCCCTGGTCGAGAACCAGGTCAACATGCTCTACTCCAGAGTATATGCCAAGCTGAGGAACATGCAGTTCTTTGACCTTTATGCACTCAACCAGGCCATTAAAATGCGGATCAGGGCACATAACCAGACACGGATGCAGCGCAAGCCCTACTGCCGGGAAGAGAAGTTTTTGGCCGATGAAAAACCCCTGTTGGGAAAACTTCCCGAGGACCGGTTTGAGCTACGGTACCATGCCTTGCTGACTGTGGCAAAAAACAACCATGTTTACCTGGCAAGGGACAAGCAATATTACAGTGTCCCGTATACCCTTATTGGCAAGAAAGTGAAGGTAGTCTACACCAGGTCTATGTTCTATGTGTACCATGAAGGTAAAAAGGTAGCCGTCCATGCCAGAAGCACCAAGGGCGGCTATTCTACCGTTGAAGACCATCTGTGTTCCCAGCACAGGCATTACAGGGATAGGAGCCCTGAATACTACCGGGAGCTTGCCCGTAAAAAATCAGCAGTTCTTTATCAATATGTATCCTTGCTGTTTGAGCAGAACCGGTATCCCGAGCAGCTTTACAGAACCTGTGATGGCTTACTGGCCTTAAGCAGGAAGTCCGACCCGGATACCTTTGACAGGGCCTGCAAAATAGCCATGGATCACCAGGTCTATTCTTATGGGTTTATCAGGAACATCCTTGAAAACAACATGGCCTATGAACAGCCCGATACTACACAAAAAGCCCTGCCCAAACACGACAATGTCCGGGGCAAGGAATATTACGACCAACAGAAACTCCAATTTTAACACTTAATGAATATGAATCAGATCGAAGCACAAATGACCAGGCTTAAACTGCACGGCATGTCCAAAACATGGACAGCCCTGAAGGAAACCCGCAAAACCCAAAACCTCACGTTGACAGAAGGCCTTGAGATGATGCTCCAGGCCGAGGAGCAGGAAAGGGACAACAGGAGGTTCAGAAGGCTGGAGTCCAATGCCGGATTCAGGTATAAGGCCTCCCTGGAAGAACTCAAGCTTGATAAAACCAGGGGGTTGGACGATATGGTGCTGGCATCCCTGTCCACCGGAGACTACATCACCAAAGGGGAATCGGTGCTGATAACAGGGGCCACCGGCTGTGGTAAAAGTTACCTCGCATCCGCACTGGGACACCAGGCCTGTATCCAAGGGTTCAAGGCCGCCTATTTTAATACCCAGAAACTGATGCTCAAAACCAAGATGGTAAGGCTGGAAGGCACCGCTATCAAGTTCTTTGACAAGTTGGCAAAAGCCGACCTGCTCATCATGGATGATTTTGGGCTCACACATCTGGAAAAACAGCATCAGATGGACTTTATGGAGCTCATTGAGGACCGGCACGGGAAGAAATCCACCATCATCGCAAGCCAATTGCCCGTATCCAGCTGGTATGAGGTGATTGGAGAAGAAACAATTGCCGACGCTATTCTTGACAGATTGGTACACTCATCATACAGAATCGAACTTAAAGGTGAAAGTCTAAGAAAAAAAATGTAAAATTGTCATACCATTGGATTCACAGGACCAAACCAACTTTTAGAGGGGTCAATATCCCCGGAGAGGGGTCAGTATCATCCAGAATATCCATTTTATAGCTGCCATCTTGTACAGTCCTTTTTCCCATTTGAGCAGCCTCTGGTTGAGTTGGTTCCATACATAGCGCATGGTTTCACCTCTCAGCTTGTGATAGTAGTTGATCAAGGCCGTGTCCGAATACCTGGGACGCTATACCCACAAAGTCGCCATCTCCAACCACCGGATAATGGACATCGGGCCCCAAAAAACGACTTTCGGCTACAAAGATTACAGACAGGGGGCCAAAAAGCTTGTGATGGGCCTGGACAACATGGAATTTATCAGAAGGTTTTCCATGCATGTCCTTCCCAAGGGGCTGGTCCGGATCCGGCACTTTGGGATACTGTCCAGCTCTGCCAAACAGGGAACCATACCCCTGGTACACCAAGTGCTTGGTGCGGCACAGTTGCCTGTGGATCCCAGAGCCCTGGCACAATACAACCCTCAATACTGCCCATACTGCCAAAAAGAAACCATGGTAAGCATTCAGCGCCTGCCTAAGCGGGGACCTCCAAGGACAGTATTTTCCGCTCTTCTCCCGTCCAAAAATTAATCCCTGACTTTATCGGGCCGGGAAAGGTATGCCCATACTGCAAAATGGCCCCTCCAAAACAGGTTCGGAATCGCAGAAAATCATACCTGAAACAGATTTATTAAAACACAATTCAATCCGGCCCATAACTTTTTGCCCGGAAAGGACCGCCAGGCACCCACAAAATCCAGCCCCAATCCCCATAAGCATTTCACCGGTTCCCCGAAATAGTCGGGGCAGGCAGTGCAACAGCGTTTTCATGCTTGGCTTTACAAGCCGCATGAAAACTTAGTTGTTGTAGTGCGTTTTTATTTAATTGGAAATCCAAAAGTGTTTGCTATTTCGTCATCATTATCCAATTTGTTTTTTCTTCGTTCAAGTCTTGCTTTTATTGACGGCTCTAACTTTCCATTAAAATCATTGATATCTTTAGACAGATATTCCAGATATTTTTTGATTGTGTCTAAATTGTTATCGAAATCCGCTTTTATTCGTGATGCATCCTGTCCAACGGGAACCTCATAAACAACTTTTAGTTCGTCAGATTCTACAATTCCATAAGGCAGCACAGAAGTAAATGATGATGGAAAAATTCCAAACATTGTAGAATCTCCTGTAAACGGTATAATTAAAGTGTATTTTGTTCCATCAACGGTTGTACTTCTTACAAAATGTCCTCTGCCTGAGTATCTTATTTTTGTATCTGACGGCTTTTTTTGATAGATATCATCTTCTTTTAATTCCGGCAGTTCAATTTTGAATTCATCTACTAATTGTGTTGTTAAATCGTCAATAGAATGATTATCAAATTTTGTTTTATCATAATTGTTGATTCGATTTTCTATTGAATTCGCTAGTGAGTTTGCAAAATCATAGAATTTTCTGTTGTTGAAAAGGTGTTTCATATTATTCAATTTTTGTTACAACTTCTTCCATTGTATAATGGACGAAACTTTGTCCTAGTTCTGTTAATTCGTAAGGCTCTAAATTATCAAAAGCAGACTTTAAAGTTGAAGACTTAGAACGTCTAGTAGATTTTTTTATAAAGTTACCAGCGTAATCTGTAATTCTTTCTTGTCTTATAATTCCATCTAAACTCAAGTCTCTAATCAGACGCTTAAATAAGTCTGCTTCTAAAGAGTTTTCTGCTGGAAGAGTACCATTTAAATTGTCCCATATTTGTCCTCTTGTGATTCCACGATTTTTGTAGATTTCCCTAATTACCATAAAATGCGTTTCGTGATATCTAGAAATCCATTCTATAAAAAGTTGGATTAAATCATCTGTCGAAAGGTTTATTGCACTAGCATTTGTAAGTAACTTTCTTAAATATTCTTTCTTTTCAAATGTTTCTGCGTTATCCCATTCTTTAAACCCTTTTCTGACTAAAGCTAAATATTCTTCACTTTCCATTCTTTCTTTAACTTCCTCCCCAGCATTGTCTAAAGTTTCGTGAATTTGGTAAATCGTATAATATAATTCTTCGATTTTTCTATTGTGTTCTTCTAGCCAAATTCTTTGTAAGTCATTAATTTTTCCTTGTTCTTTTTCTGCGTGTAGAGCTGAACTTGCGGCAATTACTCCACCAACCCAAGGAATACTACTTAAAGCTGAAACCACAAATCGTCCAGTTCGGGTTTTCTTTCCTTTTCCATCTATTTTAGAAAGTTCGTTTTTAACTTTCTCTATAGCTTCTGTTTTGGTTAGTTTGTTCATTATTTGAATTTTTGTTCAAATGCACTACAACGTTTGATGGTATGGTGTCGTGCGGGATTTCGAAGCGATTTCCTATCAGTTTACACCGACATTTTTTACGAGCCACAAACATTCAAAAACCGCTGAAACCCGCATGCACTATACCATGTGTTGTGTGCTGGCGTTGATTCTTTTTAGTTCAAAGGGGGCAAATTCTTATCACATCTTTGAGCATTTGAATGTGCCAATACCTTCCCAACTGATGTAATTTGAATACTTGAGGAAAGTTTATCC
The DNA here is from genome assembly GCF_006575665.1 of Echinicola soli. Classification (NCBI taxonomy): domain Bacteria; kingdom Pseudomonadati; phylum Bacteroidota; class Cytophagia; order Cytophagales; family Cyclobacteriaceae; genus Echinicola; species Echinicola soli. The sequence goes on along the minus strand of NZ_CP041253.1, from coordinate 3,770,263 downwards.
CACCATTCTCTAAGCTTTTTCAAATTTGGGAATTTGTCCCACTCAACCATTAATTGTTTTATATTATTTTGTTTTAGACTGACGTCCTGTTTATATAAGTCATAGATTAATTTTAGAGCTTTTTTTTGGTTTTCATTAATAGGAATAGTTAAAGTTGAAACTTTACCGTTTTGAACAATTTGTTGATTTAAAGTAAGGGAGTCAATTTGTTCTTTGCTGGGTAAATTTAATCTTACAAAATCAGGATTTAAATAATGGTTTACTAAGATATTTTTGGGTAAACCATTGCTTTTAAGTATATCAAGGGCTTGATTGTAGTTTTCTGATTCTTTTTCAATACCAACTTCCGTGTATCCAACTAACATATTTGGATAATACTGTTCTATTGTTTTTAAATTACCAATAGCATTTATCCGTACAGCATCTAAGATGTCTAGGTGGTCCAACCATTCGTTGCCAACAGGTAGTTCTCCATAAATAATTTTACCAAACAAATTATCCAGTGTCTCTAGTCCTTGAAGAATATCCCCACTTGCAGGAAAGAAAAATGTTACTGAATGAAAAACAGTCAAGCCAAGTAAAGCTTCATCAGATATTTTGTCAACTATTTCAACAGCCCGAATAATTCCTGCTCGAGTAACTCTGTTTTCCCCTTTCTGAAACCGGTGAATTAATAATTCAGCAAGAAGGTCATAATCCGCAGGTCTCTCTGTAGATGCAGCGGTCTTTTGAGCTTCAACAAGTAGCAATTGAAAACTTGGGTCTGCAAATGCTTCTAAAGCTCCATCAACTGCATCCATTTTAGGCATAAGTCTATTTTCAAATTCAGAAACCCTAGAAGTTGCAATCTCAAAAGCTTCTTTAGAATACTCTTTTCTTAATTGTAAGTTCATTTCTTGGTAGATTTCCCTTGCACGTTTCTCGTCAATACCTACATTGACAATCATAGAATCAGCTTGCAATTGCTGTGCACCTTCTCCTGCTTTTTGAATTTGTTTATTTGCCATTGTAATCTCTCCCTATTTGCATTTGTGAAGCATTGTCTTTTGCTTTTTGTTTTTGCTTGGTGGTTATCTTTTTGTTAATTCCAATTTTATATCCAACAGCTCCACCAGTAAGAAATCCTACAATTAAGGTTAAAATTGCTGTTCCTAGTCCACTAAAAAACCAATCCATAATTATCTTTAATTTATGTTTGTTAAATTCTCTGCGTTCTTTTTATTCGCTTGCACACAACGTTCAATATATGAATCTGTAGCTTTGGTTTGTGTATTTGCCTTGCGCGGCTATGATTTCATATATAATGTTGGGCACATTTACTTATTCTACAGTAAAGATTATTTCTTTTTCATCAATTTTTGACGGTCTGACAGAAATTACTGATCCAATATTTTGAGGTATATCTGTTTCTAAAATTCCTTCAATCCAAAAATTGGGGACAATAACACCAAAATCATTATGTTTTTTACCTACCACAAATGCTTTGTAATCATCTTCGTATCTAAATTGATCAAGTCTGTCAATGTTATTTCTTGTTAATTCACTCAGACTTAAAATCACCCTGTTTTGTTCAAAATTGATCTCAGATATCTTTAATGGAATGTCATTCAGAAAACTAGACAAGGGTTTTATTTCCTCAATAAAGCAAGTATTACTGATGCCTTTTTTTAATAAAAGACCATCTATATTCTGATTCTTATAAGAAATATTATAAATGATCCCCCAATCGAATACTTGCTTTATTTTAAGGTCTTTCAGCACTTGACCTTCTGAAAACTTTTTACTGAAATCATCAAGAGGATGTTTCAAAATAGGCTTGAAGGAACCAATTAACTTATCATGGTTCTTCCCAATATCTTTAATAAATACTTTATAGGATTGATTTACATAATATTTAAAAGTCTTACCATTCCAAGATATTTCATATTTTGGAATATATATTTTAAGATTATTGATGAGTCCATTAATACCATATTCATTTATATCGGTTACAATAAACTTTACAATTTTATCCTTATTAATATCGAAGTATTGTTGATACGGGTTCGGTTTGTTCCGTTTGGCTGAAAGAATTAATAACTTTTCTTCAATATTTTGGATAGTAGAAGATATAGATGCCCCTAATGATGCATTATCAAATTCAGACTGCTGCTGTTTTTCTGTCCAACCTAATTCGTATTTTGGTATTAAAGCTTCTATACCTTCTTGGATTTCACCAATCAATGCGTTTTTTGCTTTACGCATAATTGTAAATTCCACCTTTTGACCTATTTTATAATTTTTATTTTCCCATGGATCTTTTAAGCCATTGAGAGCTAGTATGATATTACCGCGAGTGAAGTCGTAATCCTTTATAATAAATTCAAATACTTCATCAAGTTCAAACTTCTTATGTAGGAAGATATACTTACTAAATGTCAACTCATTTCTAAATGCGATACCTTCTAGTACTTGATTGCCAATATCTAATTTAATGAAACTATCATCGCAGTAAATTACCCTACCATTGATCTTTTTACCTATTTCATATTCTGATTTAACAAAATTTACAGGATCACTTTTCGTATTCTTCAGGCTGAAGTTAACAGTTCCTCCTTCAAGAATTTCGAGAGGAACAAGCTCAATATCGTTTCCCTCTTTAAAATAATTTCTGGCATCTGTAATTTGTCCAGCACTTAAGTTATGATGTTTAACTTCTCCAGATAATCCATTGATGTCTATCAATAACCGATTTTCTCTAACTGATGTAATAACGCCATGAATTGTTGACTTTTCCTTGATAGCTTCTCCGATGCTAGCTAATGTACTTGATAAAATGCTATCTGAATTCACTTCCAGAGAATAACATATGCATTTTCTATTATTTGTATCTATATATTCTCTCGGAGTATTTCTTAAAATGAAATTACCTGTTCCTAATAACTCTTTTGCTACTTTTTCTAGGATTTCGACTTTTTCTGATCGTGCTAATAAATAAAATGCATTTACACCGCTCGCTAATCCGAGTCGAATTCTACGATAATATGGCTCAAGTCCATAATTCAAATATGTCTCAGCTTTAGCAACAAGTAAAAAGCCAACCTTAAAATATCTTTTGTTGTAAACTAGTGGTGTATTGTCATCATATTCTCGTGTTACAACATTATAAATAAAATCTAAAAATTCTTCACTTTCAATGTGATGTTCAGATTTGGGCGTTCTCCCAAATTGGTTTTCTCCAAGATTATTTAGTTCTCTTAAAATGACTCTTGTAAATAATCCGTTATCATCTATTTCTTCAAGTTTCTCACATTTCTCGAAAATTTCGTTACTCTCAGTTTTGTTTTCATTTATAAAAAGAGGAATTATATTCCCCTTATTTTTAATGTTGGCGTTTAGAAGTATTTTTTTTGTTACTGTTAAATCAATCGCCTTAACAAAATCGGTACTTAAATAGGGTTTTGAATTTATTAAAAATGCATCTTTAACATAGATTGAGGTAGCTTTAATTATATTTCTTGAGTTGTCATTGTCATATTTCAGCTTTATTATTGCCTTACCTTCTTTCAACTTTGTTTGCAAATTGTCAGAGCTGATCCAATTAATCTTCAAATCAGGAATATCCATTTCAGGTAATTCCTTAGAAATTCTTTTTAAGGCTTTAGTTAAAGGTCCTTCAATTTGAAATCTGATTGCTTTCTTGCGAAAAAATGAAAAAGGACCTGCTATCAAATGCCATAGATATCCAAAAAGTATTTTAAAGTTTTCTGGCTTCGTAGCAGCAATAGTTATTACAAGTACGACTATTATAACTAAGGCTGATGAAAAGCCAAATAAATTTAAAAAATCAAAGAGTTTATCTGTCACTTTATTCATTTAATCTTCTTTTGAACTCATCAACACAGTCAATTTTTTCGCAATAAAATGTAATTTTAAGTTTCATACCTATACTTTCAGGCTGTATAACTCCAATATTCTTTTCAGTAATAATTGTATTACATGATCGACATTTAATATTTCCCTCTATTAAATCTTCAAACTGATCAGTTTTCTTCAAAGCTTCTTCCAAATCAGAATCTTGAATGGCATTAACTTCTATCTTCCTTTTTCCAAACATAGTTTTTCATATTGTGCCCAACGGTCTTGTATATGAAACATAGTGCAGAAAATAGGCAGTTTCGTTTCGGTTAAGCACAAGCCGAATTTTTAAATTTTACTAATTATTTTATTTTTGGCAATTCGTCAAATTTAAAAATTTGGCGACTTGCCAAAAATGCCCGAACCTTCGTGTTAGCAACGACTCCCACTATGTTTTATATACGTTGTTGGCAACTGGCTTTTCCGTTCTGTTGGTTTTAACTCACTATTCATTGTAGCCTTTTTCTACAAGTCGTTTTGATATCCACCAATAATTTCCGCTTGGGTCAATTATTCCTGATTGTCGGTCTTGATAATCCATATCTGCTGGCTCAAACTCGACTTTAGCTCCATATTCCACGGCTCTTTTATGGATTTCGTCAACATTTTCGACATATAAATAAAATGCCGTGCGCATATTTAAAAATTGGCCTCTTGCTTGGCTTATCATAAAACAGGAACTACCGATTTTTAAAATCACGTTTGCAATGTCGCCATTTTTTGGATTAGTAGAACGGTTCAATTCCTCTGCATAGAATGCATTTTTAAGAAAATCAATCAATTCTTTTGGGTTTTCCACGAATAAATATCCATTCATAGTTCCAAATCCTTTTGGTCGGTAAGTCTCAAATATTTTGTTCATTGTTGTGTCTTTTTCCGATGTGTTTAAATTTCGATTACGTACGATGTTATTGATATAATTTTTTCGCCTTTTGCACCTTTAAATTTGTAAAAGTCCGAAAACGCATATTTTTTTCCATTTTCCATTTTCATAATTCCGTTTGTAGCTCCTTTCTTTCCGTGCGATAAAATTTGGTCGATTATTAATTCGGTCGCCTTTTCGGATTTCATTTTTTCCAATTCCACGGTAAATGTTTCTTTTCCTTCGACTTTTTTGTCGCCAATAATATTTCCAAACAATATCATCAGATACGGTTTCGATAATAAATTCCACCTTTCCTTTTGCAAAAGAAATATTGAATTCTTTTAGAAATTCCATTTTTGGTGAGTTTCCTCAATTTGGGCTTGAAATAATTTTTGTCATTTTACAGAATTTTTAATTTCAGCACGATGTTTCTTTAGCTTGTTGCCAACGTCTTAATATACTCTATTGGAGTATATACGCCATTGGTTACTTGTTTTTTAAATAGTTAATATCCAGTTGATTATCGTTTGTCAGTTGGTCAAAATGACTTTTGATGTTTTGCAAATTTTTGGTGGACGCGTGCGTGTATATCGCCGTTGTGTTGGGACTGTGATGCCCCAGCAATTGTTGAATATAACGTAAATCCGTCCCTCTGTCCAATAAATGGATGGCAAATGAATGCCTTGAAAACGCCATGGCCACGGCGCGGTGAGTGTGTGGTTGCATGTTGAGTAGTAGTGTTGTTTGTTAAAAAATGGCTATTGCCAAATCAAATATAGTAAATTTCACCAAATTCAAAAAATAACCTTATAGAAACTGAAAAAGAGGCTGTCTCAAAATATGTCATCACGAGCAAAGCGAAGTGATCACGATGTATTCTCATGGCACATACTAAGGAAAATTGTTTTTGCTGTTCTTTTCCATTGATGAAAATTTCATTTCTCCAAGCCTACGTGCAAAGCCGCAGGGCAAACACATTTAAAAAAATCAATCTCTTTGGGGTTGCTAAATCTAGCCGTGTTTTCCTCGTCAAAGGATCCATCCTTAGACAAGGAATGGTTAAATCCCACCTAATCCCCTATTATCAGAAAATCGCTTGTAGCCATTAAGGCTGAAAGCCTTCCTGACATTAACCCAAGGCAGGGTCTTGGGGCATAAGCCCAAAAACATTCCGCTAACGCAGGCTGAAAGCCTAGCTCAGTTCTTCCATCAAGTCAAACAATATGCACGGGAATACCTTTAACCTGGGTTTAGAAACCATTACGAATGGAGTGAAGCAATCTCGTTTTCTTAATACCAGATTGCCACGTCGCAGGCTCCTCGCTATATGGAATGATATTGTATCCATAATCAAACTTAGGTTTAACCGGGAAGATTTTTAGCTGGCCTTACAGGCCACAGGTAGTCCCTCTATTACCTATTGGCTCAATGCGTTTCATTGGGCTGGATTAAGCACCCCTATCAGGGGAGTGTTCTAAAAAAAATGTTGTATAAATCACAATTTCTAATTCGTTGTCATCCCGACTTGAGGAGGGATCTCAATTTTAAATTACTGTCGTCCGACTAAATTTCACATACGCTGAAAAGTAGGTTTAAACGGAAAGAGAAAAGATTTTTTGGATTTCCTAAATCTACCCCGTCCTCTGAATGAATGATCAGAAAGTCCCCTTTAGGGGATTTAGGGGGTAGATTTTGACGAATTTCGTTCGAAAGTAAATTCTTTACTCGTATGCCAATGATTTTAAATAAGAGATTCCTTCCCGATGTATCGGGATCGGAATAGCTTGCCCGGTGGATATCGGGGACAAAGGCATTGTTAGAATGGCGTAGCTAGTGGAATACGCAATCGCTCATCCAAAAGCGATTTCCCTGCCTTGAGGATCGGCAATTAGGCCTGGTATTCATAAATCCATTAATTCTCCTTATGCTTGGTAAATCCGTTTGCCATGTGCAAAGTCGTGGACAGTCTTAATGACAAAAACCATTATCGTCGAACTGACGTTAATAACCTACTCTTCTTTTTGTATATTGGTTTCCGAAATCAACTGGCACCAACTATGAATCAACACATTTTATTGGCAATATTACTTTTCATTCCTTTTCTTGCCATTTCTCAATCTGATAATAATCACCGTTCATTTGTCGAGAATTTTGAAGATCCTGCTTCAAACTACTTTAGGTATGGCTCCACCGGAACCAAAGCCAGCTTTAAATACGAGCTAGGTGTGAACTCTCCATCAGAGCCGGATACTAAAATTCTTTCCTTTAAAATAGATCCGGAGGATAGTGCCGGTGCAGGACGTGGACCTGAAATTATCTCAAAAGACTTTACGCATTTTGGCACCTATTCAGCGCGGTTGAAAGTTCCAGAAGTAAGGGATATTCAGCCGAATATCGGAGCAGTGGTAGGTTATTTCACTTACCATGAAGACAGTTTGGCCGGACTGAGTGAAATTGACTTTGAATGGCTCCCTGCTGACCCTACTGTTATTTATATAGGGACATGGACGGGAGGGCATTCCGGAGCGTTAAAACGAATTGGCAGAACCATCAACCTGGCCAAAGGAATAATCTATGAAACGACCTATAGAGAAGGTCATACAGGTACACGTACCCCCCTAACCGGTAAACAAAACCAGCCGGAAACCATTGCGGCCATTCCGGACTTTGATGCTTCTTCTACCTTTTATACCTACGGCTTTGATTGGTTTGAGGATCGAATCCGTTGGTGGATTATTCATCCCGACAGTGGTGAAAAGGTAGTATTGTGGGATTACCAGGGATCCAAAAGGGGCATACCACAAAACCGAACGCATTACCGGATGAATTTTTGGCATACAGACAAATGGCCAGTTGAAACGAATCCACAAGCTATTGAAAAACCCTTACAACCTTACGAAATGGAGGTAGACTGGATGTCTTATGATCCGCTTAAAAGGAGTTTAGAATAAGTAAAACCATTACTATTAAGCGATCAGAATTAAATAATCTTATCCTCTATTAGAATAATATGACCTTATATTCAACTCCACATTATTCCCGCCAAAACCAATGTCACAGAACATGATAAATCGTGGATATTGTTCAAAAAGTTGATCGTTCCAATGGGTGTACGTTTTGTTGTACATACAAAACGTACCCTTCCCAAACTGGGCTCTTGGATACTGTTAAAATTCACGGGCAACCTCAGGAACAATTTCAAGCCTCCTCCATCGCAGTTGGTCAAATAGTCGGTCAAGCGGAAAAGTTGGGGGATTAGGGTTGGTTTCGATAGCACGCAGATGGCGCTGATTAATAAGATTTGCGCTGATTTTTTTATACTGGAGCACGCATTCCTATTGCTTAATTAAAGAGAATTATGCTTACCAAAATCACCTGGAAATCGCTCATCCCCCAGAAATATTGCTTGGACCGTGACTTCGAGCCTTGATGGCAAAAAAACAGGCCACCTGTTGTTCCGACAGCTGTGCTGCGGAACCATGAGCAGTGAGTTTTTAACTCGACACTCGTTAAAGTACGGGCGGCATAGAGCGTTAGTTCTTTTCTATTAAGTGGTATATCAACGCCAATTGGTCTGTCCCGCCGTTAGGTGGGGCAGCTTGGTGACGAATACGATATGGTAAACCACAAAGCTCCAAAGCTGTTTGTTTTCCAAGAAATTTGGGATACTCCTACAAAACACTTCGTGCCTTGGCGACTTCGTGGCGACATACCAAATAAATAAAAACCTTACCCCGCCCCCAGAAATACCACTTGCCCCTTGTCTGTACTAGGCAGACCCTTTTGTAATGGATAGTGCGGAAGGAGATGCGTCTCCTTCCGCACCTCCCCTCTTACACACTGTTTGGCACCAAGCAAGCTTGTCAGATGCCAAGCAGGCTTGTTCAGATGCCAAGCAAGCTTGTTCAGATGCCAAGCAAGCTTGTTCAGATGCCAAGCAAGCTTGTTCAGATGCCAAGCAAGCTTGTTCAGATGCCAAGCAAGCTTGTTCAGATGCCAAGCAAGCTTGTTCAGATGCCAAGCAAGCTTGTTCAGATGCCAAGCAGGCTTGCAGTGACGGTATTATAAATCGAGCTCAGGTTATTAATATTGGCTATAAATCTTCAAAAAGGGTTTTGTTGGGAGTATTGCCCAAGCCTATTTCCAGGTGAGCTCCAGCCCTTAATTTATCGAGTCCTATATGGGATTGAGTGTAAGGCTTGCCGTTTAAATTTATGGATTGAATGAAAACATTGCCTTCCTGGTTATTTTTGGTAGTAATCCGAATGGTCTTGCCACTGGCAGTCGTAATTTCCACTTCATCAAATAAGGGACTGCCAAATTGAAAGGAGGGCTGCGTTTCTACCAAACCTTTGACATCAAACAGGCCTATGGAAGACATTACATACCAAGCACCCAACTGCCCCTGATCTTCATCCTGACCTAAACCATAACCATGTATTTCTTCCACACCATAAAACACATCACAGATGCGTCTCACCCATTTCTGGGTTAACCAGGGTTGACTCGTGAAATTAAAGAGCCAGGGAATATGCAAATTGGGCTGGTTACCTTGGTTATATAAATAGCTTAAGCCGGCAAAAGCATCGATATCTTCCCCCCCGAATCCTGTTTTTTCGGAAACGGTAAAAATAGAATCCAACCTGCTGACAAATTTTTCATCTCCCATTTTTTCCACCAATGCTTCAGGGGTATGGGGAACGTAAAAAGTATATTGCCACGCATTGCCCTCCTGAAATCCAACCCAGGGAGCAAAAGGGTCAAAATCCTGAATAAAATCTCCGGAGGCCAATCTTGGTCGTACAAAATCTATTTCTTCATCATACACTTTTTCCCAGTTCCGGGATAATTTCATCAACTCTTCATACGCTGCATCCTTCCCCAGGGCTTTTGCAAATTGGGCAACGGCGTAACTGCTAAAGCTATACTCCAGAGCATGTGAAACAGAAAATGCAGAACCTTCCGGTGAAGTATCCCAACCTGGCTGATAGGGAATAAAACCATTTTCGACAAAAGGCTGAAGATCTGTTTTACCCGCTCCCTCATTTCTGTTTTCATATTTTACTTCATTTTCATAAGCTGCTTTAAAGGCCAATTCCACATCATAGTCCCTGATATTGGCTTGGTAAGCCGCTGCAATGACGAGTCCTACAAAGTTGGTCCCCACACCGGAAACATATTTACTATTGGCCAACCCGTCACTCATCCATCCCGAGTTTTTGTAAACGGCCAAATGGCTCTGCACAAAATCGTTGTAATATTCCGGCCAAACCAGGGTCCACAATTGGGTAAGGTTCCAAAATGCACCCCAAACAGAATCTGTATTGTAAAATTTAAATTCCGGATCGCCATTTTCATCCAGCGGTATTTGTCCGATAGACCCGTCATTTTCGGGGAATTGACCGTTTACATCGCTGGCCAGTCCCCTTCCCAAAAGCGCATGGTACAGTCCGGTATAAAACTTAACTTTGTTCTCCTTAGAAGGATCGGATATCTTGATTTTACCAAGTTCCTCCTTCCATTTTTTCTGGGCCAGTGTTTTGGCTTGTTCGAAATCAAGGTCCTTTGCTTCAGCAAGCAAGTTCTTTTTTGCGTTTTCCAGAGAGGTGTAAGAAAACCCGGCTTTCATTTCTATGGACTCTCCCTCCTGGGTATCGAAGGCCATATACAGCCCGGACCCTATTCCAGTCGTGCTCTGTTGATTTTCCTTTCTGTCATTACCATTAAAAGCACCTACCGATTTGGGTGTTTTGTTTATTACAGCTGAAAAATAAATTTTCACTTCACCATCGGGCTGGTACTTTTTCACATATTCAGGATAGGTAATCACCCATCCTTCGATGGTATTGTCATCATTAAAAGTAACAGCGGCATCTTTTACTTTACCACTTTCCCCGAGTTGATTCCCGATGTCCAGAATGATGTGAGCACTGTCAGTTTTTGGGAACGTATATTTATGAAATCCTACTCTTTCGGTCGCGGTCAATTCAGCGGTGACATCATAGTCCTTTAGCTTAACCCTATAATAGCCGGGAGTGGCCACCTCATCTTCTTTATCAAACCGGGAACGGTACCCTTCATCGGGTTTTTCCAGGGTCCCTGGAACTGTATACAACTTACCTGTCGTGGCTGTAAAAAGAAACCCACCGATCTGAAATTCATGCAAATTGGCAAACCCTTCAATACTCTCATGCCTGCCATCATAGCCTACCGCTTCCCAGCCACTTTTATTCCCATAACTTCCATTGGTGGACGGTCCGAGTTTAGCCATCCCAAATGGCAAGGCTCCGGGTGTATAAAAAAACCAACGACTATGTACTGATCCTATGTTAGGGTCTACTAATTCTAGCAATGAATCTCCATCAGGTTGCTCCCCTTCCTGTACATCTGTAGATGAATTACAAGCCGTACCAAACAGCATGTATGCCAACAGCAAAACCCCAAAATTTATTGTATTTTTCATTCTTACAATGGTTTATTGTCCTGTAATAGTATATGATCTAATTATAGATACACCAAGCGATATTATATATGTGCATATGTTTAAACAAATTTAATAATATTATAGTGTTTTACAATTATTAAATACTGGCGTCCGAGAAAACAATGGTAAAATTGAAAAAATCAACTGTTTACACCCCTAAAGGGGATTTTCTAAAGCTCCCCTTTAGGGGTCATTTTAGGGATTGGAATAAAACCCTCAAATTTCTATTTAAAGAAAGCTTTTGATCATATTTGAAAGTCAGTCCAATACCTGAATAAAAAGTAGGAAAGATTAATATAGCAAAAACAGTATTGAATTTGGTTACGTGCAACATTACGAATACACATATATAAAAATCGATCCTTTTGGGGTTGCTAAATCTAGCCGTGTTTTCCTCGTCCAAGGATTGATCCTTGGACGAGGAATAGTCACCAACCACCTAATCCCCTGTTAGTGAGCTCTATTATCAGAAAGTTGCTTGTAGCCATTAAGGCTGAAAGCCCAACTTAGTTCTTCTATCTACCAAACATATGCACGGGAAGGTTTTTAGCTGGGATTACAGGCCACAGGTAGTCCCTCTATTACCTATTGGGCTGGATTAAACACCCCTTTCAGAGGAATGATCTAAAAACAATGTTGTATAAATCACAATTTATAATTCGTTGTCATCCCGACTTGAGGAGGGATCTCAATTTTAAATTACTATCGTCCGACTAAATTTCACATACGCTGAAAGGTAGGTTTAAACGGAAAGAGAAAAGATTTTTTGGATTTCCTAAATCTACCCCGTCCTCTGAATGAATGATCAGAAAGTCCCCTTTAGGGGATTTAGGGGGTAGATTTTGACGAATTTCGTTCGAAAGTAAATTCTTTACTCGTATGCCAATGATTTTAAATAAGAGATTCCTTCCCGATGTATCGGGATCGGAATAGCCTGCCCCGGTGGATATCGGGGACAAAGGCATTGTCAGAATGGCGTAGCTAGTGGAATACGCAATCGCTCATCCAAAAGCGATTCCCTGCCTTGAGGATCGGCAATTAGCCCTGTTATTCATAAAACCATTAATTCTCCTTATGCTTGGTAAATGCGTTTGCCCTGGCCTTCTTAAAGACCATTCAGCGAATAGAAAGATTACTACAGCTCCCTTTTAATATCAATGTCATAGGAAAAATAATCGGTGGAATAATAAACCAAATTATATTCTACAGGCCGGTCACCCTGGTCAAGGACTACCCTTTCACGTTTCAAAACCGGATCGCCTTTCTTAATATCCAGCGCTTTTGCTATGGGTTGTGGAGCGGCGATGGCCTTTAATTTCTCTTTGGAAACCGCAACAATAACATGGCATTCCCTCTCCAGCATTTCGTAGAGCGGTTGGTAAAAATTCTCTTTTCCGGTCAAGCCTATTCTTGGATGAAAATAGGAAATACTGAATAGATACTTGGCGTCTTTTGCTCCCCTTATTCTTTCCAACCGGCAAACTTCTGCCTCAGACGAAAGGTTAAGCGCCTTGGCAATTTCCTTATCCGGCAAAACAAACCCGACCTTTACAGCATATTCAACCACCTCGATCCCCTTATCCTTCATCTCTTTGGTAAAGGATATCCATTGGTCCAGTCTTGTGGCTATATTTTGGGCAACCACTTTTGAGCCAACCCCCCTTTTTCTTTCGATCAATCCGTCCTGGACCAGCTTGTCGATTGCTTGTCTGACTGTGTTACGGGAAATACCGAATCGTTTGGCCAAACTTTCTTCCTTGGGAAGAAAAGACTCTCCCGATGCATACTCCTTCAATTTGATCAGCTCCCGCAAATATTTCTCCAGCTGCACATGATATGGAATAGCACTTTTATGTTCCAGTTTAAATCCCCTTACCTCCATAGGCTTCTTGATGCTGTTTAATTTAAATTATCCGCCGTCCTTGGGACTGCAACCAAAAACAAAATTAATCAAATTGTCATTAAATCCACTTATTGATTCATCTGGTCATCCCACCGGTAAGCCAAAATCAATACCGGAGTTCGACCATAAAATAGATATCAATCCATCATTGCGAACGCAGCGGTAGCGGAGTGAAGCAATCCCGGCTAGTTAAACGTCATAGCGAGGAGCTTGCGACGCGGCAATCTCGTTTTCAGATACGGGATCGCTTCACTCCGTTCGCGATGACGGTTTTTAAATCAAGCTCAGGTTTAATGGAAGGAGTCACTTCTTGCTACATTATTTAACGAATTTCCGGTAGGAAAACGACAGTACCACTGCCGCCATTGCGGGAACGAGAAATACCAGGTCCACTCCTGCTGATTTCTGGATCAGTCCCATGATGAACGGAACGACCGCCCCACCAACAATCGCCATGGTCATCAGCCCTGATATTTCATTGCTCCTTTCAGGGGTCCTGTTGATGGTCAAGGCAAAGATCAGTGGAAAAAGATTAGCCGAAGCCAGTCCCACCAGGATGATGGAAGCCAAGGTCGTTTCAAGGCTGGGAGACACCATCAGGCATACAAATGCGACCACGGTAAGCCATCCAGACCATTTGAGAAACTTTATATGGCTCATTTTGCCCAAGATCACCGCTCCCAGTAAACGGCTGACCAGCAAGGAGAAGAAATATAGGCTGATTCCCAGGGAGGCATCCTCCAGCGTAAGTTCATATTTGGAAACCAAGAGTCCCTGGATATTGGTGTTCATTCCCACATCAATCCCAACGGTCAAAAATATGGCAAACACCATAAAGGCAATCACTGGATCTTTCAACAGCCGAAAACAATCCTTAAATCCCGCCGAAGCTTGCTCATGGGTTTCCTTTATGGGGGTTCTTGCCAGCCATGCCCCGGCACAGATTGCCACCACACCATATACCAAAAACACATTCTTCCAATTGCCGGTCCTTGCTACCAAAATAGCCACTAGCACAGGGCCCAACAAGGAGCTAATGGCCTTCATAAATTGGGACACGCTTAGGATACTGGGATACTTCTCTGCCGTCACCACCTCCCTCAACAACGGATTGGAAGAAACCTGGATTAAGGTATTTCCAATTCCAAGTAACACAAAAGAGCAAAGGAATACCCCGTAACTAAAACTGACAAATGGTATGGCCATTCCAATTGCTGTAGCACCAATTCCGGCAAGCAGTACCTTTCGTTTCCCCACCCTGTTCTGGAGTATGCTAATGGGAACCGACAGCACAAAAAACCAGACGAATACCATGGAAGGGATCAATTGAGCCATTTCTGGGCTGAGGTCAAACTCCTTCTGGGCGTACCCTGTCGAAACCCCGACAATATCAACAAATCCCATTACCACAAAACTCAGCAGCACCGGTACAATTTTACCATATGGCAGTGTTTGTGAACTAATATCTTTCATTTCATCTTATTTATTACCCTAGCTAAATCCTCATAATATTCCTCTTCAAAAAGCATGGCTCCACCGATCAACGGAGCGTGATCTATGATGGCGGAAACCACCACGCTGTCTATAGACAATTCCTTGCGCAAATACTGCTCAAAGAGAGGGAAAGACCGTGATAGATTTCCCCCCAATACAAGTATATGGGCACCGAACTTTTGGATATATGGATCCAGGAAACTGCCCAATCTACTTCCAAACAATTCAAAGGCTTTTTGGGCCAATCGATCAGACTTGGCAAGGTTAAAAACGTCCAGAGCAGTAGAAGCTTCCCTGCCTCCCAGGGACTGGTAGCACTTCACCAAACCACGGGCTGAAAAATGGTCATCTGCCATTTCCCCTTGAAATTCACCATTATATAGCCATCCATTTTCCGGTACCTCATCGCCTGATATTACCGGTACCCCAGCAACCAAAAATGAAGATCCCAACCCTGTTCCCAAAGTCAAGGCCACACAGCGATCCACGTTTTTGGCAAGGCCAACCTTGGTCACTGCAATACCAAATGCCGCTGCATCATTCACAAATCTTATTTGGGATTTTTCCAGCTTAAGCCGATGGGAAAGTTCCTCTTTGATATTGACTCCATATATACATTCGAATTTATTTACCCCGGTGATCAGGCTGATCCCTTGTGCATAATCAAATGGCCCTGGAACGGCAATCCCAATCCCTCCTATCGGTCTATTGGATTGTTTTATGGTACACTCAATGGCCTCGGCCCATACGCCTATGAGTTCGTTGGCTGTTCCATTTGGATCGGGATGTCGTGTGGTCATTGACTCCAGCAGTAGCTCCGCACGCTGACCATCAAAAAGGCAAGTGCTAATATGGCTTCCACCAATGTCCACTCCAACCTGCAGCGATTTCTCCGTATCAGGCAATATTATCGGTCTTTCCATTGCCCTATTTTTTTATTTTGATGGATTGCTGTAAGGCCACTATGGCATCATAGAGCACCCCTGCACTTCCCCTGAAAGTTCCTGACCCCCGTGGCTGGTTATCGACCGAATACCACTCGTAAAAGCCATTGTTGTCAATCACCCTGTCCACCATTGGCTGTATTTCCCTGTAGGCTTCCTCAACGAATCCATTTTTCACCAGTTCCAGGATCATCCTCCCTCCAAACCAAGTCCAGTCGCCTCCGTTTTGGTAACTATACTCCGGATTCATGATCTTATTGGCAAAAAAGCCCGCTGGATACGGAGGATATAGTGTCAATCCTATGGAAGGTGCACCTGCCTGTTTTACCCTCGAAACCATATGATCCAGGGAATGTTCGATTTCCTCTTGTGACAGCAATCCCGCTTCGATGGCTATCGCTGTGCCCCCGAAATAAAAAATCTCATTCTCCTTGAAGTCCTCTGGAAACGGGGAACCTTCCAGATAGATATGGGGAATGAACTTTTGTCCTTCAGTGTCCCAAAGGTGCTTTCTGATATTTTTTTCCAATTGCACCTTAATGGGAGCCCACTTTTTACTGCTTTCGGGCATTATATCCATCAGGTTAGCCAAAGCAATGACCATCATGGCATTATCATAAATATCAATGGCCCTATGGGTGCTTTCATCAATATCCACTCCCCATCCATGCTCTGGCTGTACATCTCCCCAATCGGCAGTGGTCGCTCCCCAAAGCAGGCCATGCTCCCGATCAAAGCGGTAATCCATCAAATAATCCATGGACCATTCCAACCGTTCGGCCACCGTTTTGTCCCCCACCTTTTCTGAAAGCAGTGAGAAATCACCCGTGGCCTTGATGTACTTGTAGACTGTTTGCACCAAAGAAGTCTCTTGGTCGGTCTCCACGGTATTTTTGTGGCCTGCATACCTTGGTTCCAGTTCCGAATAACTAAAATCTGAGTCGTCTTCCCCTATGGATGCCACTGGGGTAAAGCCATCTATGATATTCCCATCATCTCCCTGCATCCTGAAAAAAACCAACAGGTTTTCCCTTAGTGTTTCCTTTGGGTATACCTTGGTGGCAATATTAATAAAAGTATTGTAATCCCTGATCCAGACCTCCCGGTATCCATCGCCGGCATTGAATCCTTCGGAGACTACTTTTAAGGCCATTTTCTTTACTTCCTCGAATTTTTCATTGTTTGCAATATTATTCGAAAGGTTGTCATCATCCCCCCCACTGTTTTGCCCATGGACCTTTAGTGCAAATATTAGGAATACGGCCAATGCCAGGTAGTTTTTCATGAAAATTTTGGGTTATTGTTGTTCAACGTTGATTACAAATTTGTGGGTACTTTGCCGCCCTCAATAGGGCAGAATAGTATTTCCCCATTCCTTGTTCGGGGCATCTCCCATCTCCAGTACCAATTCCCCTCCCTTGAGAAGCGCTGCCGCATCAAACCAAAAACGGTTGAGCGGTTTGCCGTTGAGGGTGGCTTTTTGTACGTAAATATTCTTCCTGTCGGCATTGATGGCCCTGATGGTAAAGGTCTCCCCTCTGCCAAACCGATTGCCAAGATCAATTTCCACTTGTCGGAAAAGTGGACTGCCTATTTCGTAGATAGGGGCTGCTCTTGTTCCTCCGTCCACTTGGAAAAGACCAAGGGAGGCCATGATAAACCAGGCACTCATCTGGCCCTGATCCTCATCTCCCAAATAGGCATTGGTAACGCCATGGCCATAATACCGTTCCATGATGGCCCTGCTCCATTTCTGGGTCAGCCAAGGCTTGCCAGCATAATTGAAAAGAAAGGCAAAATGCATGGACTGTTGGTTTCCCTGCACCACGGGATAATCCCAGTATTGGTCATTGGGGCCGTTAAACCGCCATCTATCGCTTTCCGAAAAACCCCATTCCAGTCTTTCGAGGAATTTCTGTTTTCCTACGGCGTCCATTAGCCCTGGTACATCCTGGGGAACAAAAAAGGTGAGCTGCCAGGCATTTCCTTCCACATAATGGTGGTTGGCACCTGAGCGAAACGGATCAAAATCTTCCAGCCATTCTCCTTTGGCATTTTTCATCCTTGCATAGCCTGATTCGGGATCAATAACATGCTTCCACCAAGCCCCTCTTTTGTCAAACGCTTCAAAGATGGAGGCCTTCCCGAGGGATTTGGCAAACTGTCCAACGGTCCAGTCATCAAAACTGTATTCCAGGGAATTGGAAAACCTTCCCAGATCATACGGCACATAACCATGTTCAAGATAGTGCTCCAAATCCCTGTTTCCGGCAAACCCTCCGCCCACTTCTGTAGCTTCTGTGGTCTGCATCTTCACTACAGCTTCCAACGCTTTTTCCACATCATAATCCCTGATCCCCATCTGGTAGGCCCCTACGATCAAGGGAATTTCATGCTCGGCCACCATGACGGGGATGTACTCCATTCCCGCAGGGCCTTTGGCCAGCCACCCGGCATTGTCGTACATAGCAAGCTGAGACCGCACCCAGCGATTGCTCCAGTCGGGTGTGACCAGGTTCCAAAACTGGTTAAGGTTCCAAAACGTATTCCAAAAGGCATCACAGCCCAGGGCAAGGTCATCCGGGCGCTCCAGTTGTTGGACCTTCTCATCAGCATCCCTCCATTGTCCGTTTACGTCCGAAAAGGTATT
Organism: Echinicola soli; assembly: GCF_006575665.1. Classification (NCBI taxonomy): domain Bacteria; kingdom Pseudomonadati; phylum Bacteroidota; class Cytophagia; order Cytophagales; family Cyclobacteriaceae; genus Echinicola; species Echinicola soli. The sequence continues at coordinate 3,752,026 of NZ_CP041253.1, read as the reverse complement.
CCTGCTGGCCAAAGCCCTGTACATATTGGTATAAAAGCGTTCCTTTTCCCTTGCATCGTTACTGGTCACCTTGAGTCTTCCGAGCAGGTTGTCCCAAGTGTCCCGTTGATGGGCCACTACCGCGTCAAAGTCCCATCCGAAAGGCGTGGAAATCTCCGTTGATAGGTTTTCAGCAGCATTCTCGATGCTCACATAGGATATTCCCGTTCTCATTTTCACACTACGGGAATCTTGCAGGTCAAATTCCACAAAGGCACCTGCATTCTTCGGCTCCTCGGCCACCAGGTCGGTGCCATGAAGGATCTCACCGTCCTTCCAATGGGAAAACCGGGCAAAAGGACGGTCAAATTCAATAACAAAATGGACGATATAGTCCTGTCCCACTCCCTTGGACCATGCATTTGGCGTAAGCTGATGGCTTTTGCCTTCTATCCGTGTAGGGGAAACACGGGTAATCTCGCAGGATTCTATCTGGTAGCGGTATTCAGAGGGAATGGCCAGGTCGATCATGATCCGCCCGCGATCACCTTTTCGGTATTCATATAGTTGCATCGTCGCCCTTTCTGTAGCTGTCAGGGAAGCCCAGATATCAGTGTCAGTCAAATGGACTTTGTACATGCCAATTCCTGCCTGCTCTGTTTGTTTGTCAAATGAGGACCGGTATCCCGTCTGGACATCGCTTTGGTCACCAACGGCGGTCTGTACAGGCCCTGCGGTAGTCGGAAAGGTCCCCAAGCCGGCCATGGTCCATTCGTGGATATGGCTAAAGGTACCGATCGATTCGAAAGTAGGATCATAGCCTGCCTGCCAACCTGAGTTCTGGTTGTCCGGGCTTAGCTTTACCATTCCAAAAGGCATCCAAGGGCCAGGTGCAATCATCCACCTGGAATGTCCTGCTCCGATGAGCGTATTGACGTATTGACTCCATTTTCCGGTAACTTGGGGCATTCTTTTGACAGTGCCCTCCTTTACCGTTCTTCCATCCAGTTTGATCTTATAATGGCTTTCCTTCTCCTTTTGGACAGCGGGCATGGGGGCTTCCAGCAAGTACTCCCCCTTCACCAAACGTTGGTGAAGGATTACAGAACCATCCAGTTCAACAGCAATCTTCGGAGATCCTTCAAGGTGATAAGCGGGCACCAACAGCGGTTGGTTCAGTCCAGAATCCCCTTTGGTTTGATAGTTAGCCGGACTTATATCCCCCACTACTGCCATTTTCGTTTTTTTCACCCTCAAAGGCCTGGAAGCAAAAAGAGCCACTTGATCAAAGGCCAACCAACTACCTTCAAGGCTGGTTAACGTAATTTTGTTCATTCCACTCTTCAAGAGCCCTTGGGGCAGATCAATGATGACCAGCTGTTCCTCCCCTTTTGCTGATCCTTTATTTCCAAGGGCTGCTCCCTTTCCTGGCTTTAATTGGTAATGGTACCCTTTACCATTGACAGAGACCTTCAATAGGACTGCATGCAACGAATCGGCATCTGCAAGGTCTATCGTAAGCTGACCCGTTGCTCCTTGGACCCTTTCAAGTTCAAAGGCGAGGTTCAGAAAATGAGAGCGGATTCCTGCGGTATGTCCTGTTCCGCCCCAAGCGTCCTTTGGCCCTGGGAGGATGTACGGGAAGTCTATTTGCGGATCGTCTCTTCCGATCCAAAACATCCGGTCCTCGAAACCAAAATCACGGGCAATAAAATCCGCATAACCGCCGGGATAAAGCGCAAAGCCATCACCATTGTCTGAGGAACTTCCTAGTTGGAAGACCTTATATTGCTGTGCCAATAGGATCGGGCAGTGTACCGCTAAGGCCATAACTACCAAAAAAACACTTCTAATTATCTGATGCATAAAATAAGGCTTTCGTTACCATTCCATATTGTATTGATCAGCCCAATCTAACAGGCGGAATCCTTGACGAAGGAAATGATCACCATCGCCCGGGAGGCTCCATGGTTTTTCAATTTGTAGCTACCGGCAGCGGCAGGAACAGCAAATGTTTCTGCATAATGAAACTTGGCTTGCCCTCCATTTTCGGTGGACAGGGAAATGGTTTCTCCTTCGACCAACATCAACAAATGGCATTGCCCATCTGTGGGAACAGAAATTTCGGTATCAAATTCATAGCGCATGACTTTGTAAAAATGTTGTTCATGGGTAGGCAATTCCACCAATTGCCAATCCGATCCGGAGGCAATCACTTCAGGACGTGACACCAGGGTACGTTGGACTTCTTCCCCTTTTCTTTCAAAATCCAAATTGTCAAAGGCCCGTTCCACATTTAAAGGCCGAGGTTCTCCATTTAGGTCCAATCGTTGCCAATCGTACATTTTAAAGGTGTAGATATAAGGGGTAGCACTGATCTCCAATACCAGGTTGTCCACTCCTGAGCAATGAACGGTGCCATTGGGGATTAGGTAAAGCCCATGCTTTTGGCTGGGAAGTTTTTGAACAAAGCGCTCTACTTCCAGGACTGATTTCTCATGAATGGATTTTTCCAGTTCCTTTTTGAATCTCTCCGGTTCAATGTCCTTTTGGAAGCCCAGGTAAACATTGGCACCAGGTCGGTTATCCATAATATAATAGGTCTCATCTTGGGTGAATTTTTCGCCAAAATGGGCTTTTGCATACGCATCGGTTGGATGACACTGTAGGGATAGGTTTCCCCCGTCGAAGGTATCCAAAAAGTCAAATCGGATGGGAAAATCATCGCCAAACCGATGATGGGCCTTGCCCAAGATATTTTCCCCAGCCTGATACATCAACCAATCAAAGGACACCTCCAAGAGAAGGCCTTCGGAAGAAAAGATCAAACCGTTCTCGGGAACAATCATCTCAAAGGACCAGGCATAGTTGGGCTCATTCTGTGGAAGCTCCGGGATATGCTCACGAAGCCATTGCCCGCCCCAAACACCCGGCTCAAACCACGGACGGACCCTGAAATAAGCGTGGGACATGGCTTCCAGCCCTTGCCGAAAATCCTCCCCGCTCATCCAGGTAGGATGGTCAGGACGTTGTTGGTCCACCACATAATCCAACTTGGCCAATAAGGCCTTCTTCTCCCTGTTGCAGATTTCCCAGTCCACAAAGAAAAAATGCTTGTACATTTGCTTGGCATTCTTTTGCTGTCCGCTACAACCGAGGTTTTGGACACTGCCCGCACGCATACGATATTGCAGTTCGTTTTTAGGAAGATCAAAATAGACCAGTTTTCCCTTAATCCCCGTTTGGGCGGCACCACAACCGTAAATGACCGTAATATGATCCGTTGAAAGCTGTAAGGTCTCCAGTTTTCCCCAATCAATGTAATCGGCCATATTTCGTTGGGTCTTTTTTCCGAAAACCGGATCGTCCCCTCCAAGATCCGGGGCAATCATTTCTAGAATCTCATTGGTTGGCTTATAGAAATCGGCCATATTTACCAGTGTAAACGTAAAGTCCTTGTTGGCCAAGTAATGCTTTAGTTTAGTGCTGATTTCCCGCCAGTCCACTCCAACATAGCCGTCCATTAGGACCACCTGCCCGGCAAATACCTGGTCGAAGAGGCTCTCGTAACCATAACTAATCCTTGAGGATCCCAAGTCAAAGGATGGAAATAAGGTGTAGGAATTCAATGGTTGATCCGTATCGTAAACGGGTACCTGTGGCTGATTGCTCAATCTGTTCATTGTTATAATAATTTTTGCGAATTTCGATTGTATACCCCGGGGACATCTTCCCTCTGGGCCGGGTGCTTTATTCCATATCAGTTGCCAACAAAAAGTAACAAGATGACCTTATCATTGCTCCCTGCGCTGAAAAGGGTTCTTGAAAAAACGGCTGTTCCGAGCCAACATCAACATGGCTCGGAACAGCCTTAGCATTATTTCTCAAGGATCAATTGGCATACCCAGGGTTTTGTTCCAGCGAAGGATTGCGCTGCAATTCCTGCTCGGGCAAAGGATATAGCATGTTTTGTGCTTTAATGGTACCATTAAAATAGTTGGTGGCACCGACCGCATCGACAAACGTTATTTCTCCCGAACCATCTCCTACCGGCCTTGGAAATTTGCCTGTTCGCATGACATCAAACCAAATAGGAAACTCAAATACAAGCTCCCTCACCCTTTCTTTCCAAACCTCTTCTACAAACTGATCAGTCGACATGGTGGCCAGCTCACTTCGAATGGCTGCCGAAGAACTGTTCCAGTAAGCCCTTTCCCGGATTTGGGCAAGGTAGTCCACCGCTTCACTGGTCACCCCTTCTGACCGGGCTATTGCCTCAGCACCGATCAATAGCACATCGGCATAGGTATAGATCGGCATTTCACGTCCCGAAAGTGCCGTTTCGTAGGCAGCTTCCTTATTCTCCCACATGAAGGGAGCCCGTTGGAATTCAACAGTTTCCCCATCCAATTCTATGGAAGAATGGAAATACTGTTTTTCCTGCACACGAAGGTCATTTTCCGGATCATAGGAGGCGATCAGGTCATTGGTCGGGCCATAAGCATTGTTTGCAATGGCATAGGCCAGTAAGGGCGAAATAGTGGAAGGATAGCACCAACTTGGATAGATATTGTTGGCAATCCCTATCTCATATTCGTAATAATAGATATATTCCCCGGGCACCTGTTCACTGTCCTTTAATTTGTTATAGGCAGACCCGTTTTCAGTGAGTTGCCCCTGTCCATTCTTAGAATGCTGGACCAGGGAATATTGTCCGGAATCCACTATCTCCCTGGCGACCTGTGCCGCATTGGCATAGTTATCCTGCCCTACCGCTTCACCGCTCATGGTCAAGTATACTTCAGCTAACACTGTCTGGGCTACTGATGCGGAAATCCTGCCGCTGTTTGATGTCATGGAAACATCGGCCAATCCCCCACTTGAAATGGCTGCTTCCAGATCCTCGGTGATCAGGGCATAGACCTGAGATGGAGCTGTCCGCTCGGGAAACAGTTCTTCCAAACTCTCATAGGGTTCTGTAATCAAGGGAACCGCCCCAAACATCCTTACCAGATAATAATAGTTGAACGCCCTAAAAAACCGGGCTTCTGCCATGTATTTGTTCATTTCGCTTTCCGAAAGTCCGGGAGTCTCTGGAATATATTTAATGGCATTGTTTGCCCTGGATATCCCCACGTACATGTCGGACCACATGGAATTAAAGTAACTCGACAGGTTCAAGCCATCGTAGGTCATGGTCTGTCCCCGTTGTACGTGTACTTCCTGGCCTTTGTATTCATTGTCCACAAATCCGGACAAATAAGGACCGAACATGATCCTTGCCCCGGCATAGGAGCCATTGGCCTCATAAAGCTGCATGGCCCCAGTCCTGTACAATGCGTTTACTGCGTCCCGGGCATGTTCCGGCCGCGCAAAATATTGGGTGGAGGACACTTCATCCTTGGGCTTTTCTTCCAAAAAGCCCTCACAGGAAGATAAAAGCACCACTGCCACCAAGTATATAATCGATAACTTTTTCATGAGATTAATTTTTTGGTTAAAACTGCAGGCTCAATCCAAGGGTAAAGGTCCTTGGCCGAGGATATTGGAAAAAGAAGATGTTCTGGCCCCATTGGTTGCCTTCCCAAGAAGAAGCCTCAGGGTCATATCCTTTAAATTCATCGGAATGTATAAGGAAGGCATTCTGCACACTGGCATATACCCTCAGCTTATTCATGCCGATCCTGTCCAATAAAGACTGGTCAAATGAGTAACCCAGCGAGATCAAGTTACCCCTGATATAAGAACCATCTGCAACCCAATGGCTGTCTACTTCACTGTTCTGTCCCGAATATGGCCCGTTTCTGATCTGTTGTACCATGGTGTTCTGATTGGTCTCTGTCCATGCATCATAGAGCACGTCCTTCAGGCCGCTGGCATAACCGGTACGATCTTGGGTAGAATGGAAAAATTGCTGCAGGATATCCACGCCTGCCACAAACTGCACGTCCAGGGTAAGGTCAAAATTACCATAATAGAAATTATTGATAAAACTCCCTGTCCAATGCGGAAGTCCGTTTCCTATGATCTTTCTTTCAGCACTCCGCTTCGCTTCTCCGGGGATGGCTCCGACTTCAGCCGCTTCCGTTGCTTCGTCCGTACCCCAGGTGCCCAATCGTTCGTAACCCCAGAAAGAACTCAGGGACTCGCCCACACGCAAAATGGTCTGGCTACCAGAAACCCAGTTGGGGCCGGGAAAGATGTCCTCGTCATTTTCTCCAAGCTGTTCGATTTGGTTCTTGTTATAGGAAAAATTCAGGGTAGACTCCCAGCTGAAATCGGCATTGGTAACTGGAAAGGCCCGCACCAACACTTCAATTCCTTTATTGGATACCGATCCAATATTGTCCCTGACAGCGGCAAAACCGGTGGAAGAAGGAACTGGTCTGTCCAGCAACAGGTCAGTGGTCAGTTTATGGTAATAATCAAAACTGAATACCAATGCCCTTTCCATGAGTGTCAGGTCCATCCCTATATCAAACTGGCGTGTCTTTTCCCATTCCAGGTCCGGGTTGGGAAGCCTGTTGACATAGCTGATGGGAGCCCTGGATCCGTTGATCAGCGTGGTACCGGTCGAAACTGTACCCAGGGATTGGTAGGTAGGGATTTCGGTATTTCCCGTAATCCCATAACTTGACCTGATCTTGAACTCATCCACGGTACCGGACAGGCCTTGCATAAAAGGTTCTTTTGAAAGCACATAGCCCACACCAACGGATGGGAACACCCCATACTTGTTGTTTTCACCAAACCTGGATGAACCGTCCACTCTTCCGGTAAAGGTCAGCAGGTATTTGCTTTTATAATTGTAATTGCCTCGTAAAAAATAGGAATTCATGCTCCATTCATCATATCCTGAATTGGGTGTTCCCGGCTGACTGGCCGACTGCATCCTGTTAAACTTAAAGGTATCATCGGAAAATCCCGTGGCACTTACATTAAAGTATTCTGAAGTTCTTTTTTGCCAACTAAGCCCGGCCATTGCATTTAACCCATGATCCCCAAAATCCTTGGTATAGGTCAAATAGTTTTCTTGCTGCCAATACAACACTCTTTCATTGGCCAAATAAGCGTAACCGTTTGGCGAGGAGATATTGATCAGGTCAGTTGGACTGTAAATCTGCTCATTAAAGTCATTTTTATCAAAACCAAACTGTGTTCTAAGATCAAGTCCGGGAAGGATATGGAAAGTCGTATAGATGTTCCCGAACAGTTTGGTCCTTTTTCTAAGCCTGTCCTGTGTGGTCAGCACGTGTACAGGATTGGGAATGGCTTCTAATCCATAGGGATCTTCGACCATACTGGAATTGCTCCAAGTGCCGTCGGGAAACTTGACAGGGAAAATGGCAGGCATCTCGATCATGGAACGTCTTGGCATCTGGTGACCCCCACTTTCCTCAAATACGTTCTCGGTTGTACTGTTGGCCAACAGGTTCAGCCCAACCGAAAGCCATTCTTTTGGATCGGCATCGAATGCAAACTTGCCATTTACACGTTTTAGATAGTTGTTCAGCATAATGCCCTGCATGTCGGTATAATTGACAAAGGCACCAAAAGAGGATTTCTCCGCCTTGGAACGATAGGACAATTGATGGTTATGGGAAAGGGCAGTCCTGGTAGCTTCCTCCTGCCAATCGGTATCATATAACGGATTGCCATTTTCATCAAAAAGATTAGGATCGTTTTTGGTAAAATCCGGAATGGGCGAATCCGGTCGATATTTATTGTGGTTGGCAAATCCCTGTTCCAGGACTTCCATAAATTCCTCCGCATTGAGCACATCCATTTTTTTTGGCAGTACCCCTACACTGAAATAGCCATCATATCCAATAGTGGTGCCGGTGTTTTTGGCCCCTCTTTTGGTGGTGACCATTACCACACCGTTGGCCCCACGTGCACCATAGATTGCGGTGGAAGAAGCATCTTTCAAGACTTCCATGCTCTCAATGTCATTGGGATTTAAAAATTCTATGTTCTCCATGACCACGCCATCTACCACATAGAGCGGCTGAGATGACGAGTTAATGGTTCCTAATCCGCGTATAAGTACCCTGGGACTGGAGGATGGTGACCCTGAGTTCAAAAATACATTTACGCCGGCTACTTTTCCCTTCATACCCTGTAGGGCATTTGCCACTGGCGCTTTGAGGATTTCATCCCCTCCGACCACACCTACCGAACCGGTCAGGTCAGATTTTTTCTGGGTACCATACCCCACTACGACTACCTCATCGAGGCTATCCTCGCTGGGATCCATATTGATCTCGAGCTCGGTCTGTCCTGTAAGGGGATATTCCAGTGATTCCATACCGATAAAACTGAAGATCAAAACCGGATCCGGGGTGTCAATGGTAATGCTAAACTTACCGTCAATATCACTGACAACCCCTTGTCCTGTACCCTTTACAAGGATGTTCACTCCCGGGAGTGGTTCTTTGGTGGCATTGTCATACACCACACCATTGTAGGTTTTGCCCTGCTCTTGGGCATAACCCGTCATCTGGAACAACAACAAAAGCATAAAAGCGATACAGGCCACGGGGACCTTCCACATCACTTCATACTTTGTGTGTAAGCATAAATGTGTTTTCATAGTTTTTTGGGTTATTGAAAAGCTTATATGTTTAAACATTTAAACTTAACGATAATTCCCCAAATAAAAAATTCATTCCATAAAATCACGAAGTAAAAATGATCTGAGTTTTTAAGTCGTGACAGAAATTTGTTATTTAATTGATGGTTATTAAACAGGAAACCATTAAACCCCATAGTTCCAACCACTTCCAAATGCATAGATTCAAATAATAGAAGCGTCAAAAGACGAATATCCAGCGCCTTTCCATATATTTTGAGAGCATAAAAACAACGTTTTATCCACAATAAACATTTCACTGACAAGCCGCCAGATAATATTCCTGATTCAGGAATGTTTATGTCCGAATGTTACATATCATCTGACATGATCAGAATTATATTGGATCGTTTTGGCCCTTCCTGTCCTTCTTTGGAAGGGCCCTGGCAGCCACTCATGAAAAACAAGGGAGCCAGAACACTATTGATAAGGTTAAAAACCAATAGACGAAATATTTCCCTATTCGGTGAGACAAAAACAGATTAAATTTCGTCAGGACATTAAGACCTAAATCTATTTTATTATGAAAAGATCATTACTACCTTCTTTTTTATTTTTGGCTGGCATAATAAGTCTTTTGGGCTGTGAAAGTCACTTGGGTAATTCAGACCCTGAATCCGATGCCAGTTACGGCAAGCTTGATGGTTCATTTTCAGGTGAAGGAGCTTCTTCAGGAAGTGGAAATGGCCAGGGCCAGGCACCACAGCCCGGAGTGATTACCGCCGGGGAATGGCATGACCTGAGCCAATGGGAATTTTGGCAAAACCTATTTAACGAAAAGGATTTTGAGCACATGCCCGAATATTGGGGAATGGACTTCCAACACCGGATTCCTATTCACATCAATCGACCCAATGGACAACCTGTTGTAGATGTTCCTGTCTCATTGAAGGCTGGTAATGAAACCATTTGGCAGGCAAGGACAGACAATAAAGGCCGAGTAGAATTATGGGGAGATGTCTTCACTAATGCATTGGCAAGAGTAAAGGCAGAAAACCTGACCATTGCTATCGATGGTGGCAATAAAATTATCAATGTCTCCCAAACCAATTCCCAACACCCCCTTCAAATCGCCTATACGCCGAGTAACTACCCTTCAAATCAAGCAGAAATCGCCTTTGTAGTGGATGCGACCGGATCCATGGGGGATGAATTGAAATATTTAAAGACTGAGCTGCTCGATGTAATCCAAAGGGCAAAATCAGAAAACCCTAGAACGGAATTTTTAACTGGAACGGTATTTTACCGGGATACTGGCGATGAATACTTGACCCGCCAATCTCCCTTCACTTCCACTATAGAAACTACGCTGTCATTTATAAAAGACCAAGAAGCCAATGGAGGCGGTGATTTTCCTGAGGCCGTCCATACGGCACTTTCCAAAGCCATGAACGACTTGCAATGGTCCACTCAAGCCAAGACGAGGCTACTCTTTTTATTGCTGGATGCCCCGCCACATCATGACGACCAAATCATAGATGAAATCCATGACCTTACCAAATTGGCTGCCGCCAAAGGCATCAAAATCATCCCTGTTACCGCTAGTGGAATAGATAAGGAAACCGAATTTCTAATGCGATTCTTAGGCATCATCACCAATGGCACCTATGTTTTCATTACCAACCACAGCGGCATCGGTCATGACCACTTGGAACCCTCCATCGGAGAATATGAGGTCGAATACCTTAATGACTTGATGGTGAGGCTAATTAGTGAATCAGTGAAATAGAAAGATATGACCGGCAAAACCACTCCTAGAAGGCACGGTTTTCCAAAGCCCAAAGGCCTTCTCCATAAATCATGGAATACCAGTCTACAAGGCCAAATCATCACAGAGGCAGTGAGGGGACTTTCCTTATTGCCTCTGCACCTTTGCCCTCCCCATTGATACAAATAAGTGTTTTTATTGATTGATAGCAGGCTCCCCAGCAATATTCCTTGATCTATCTTCTGCTCCTTTTCAGTGTAAGGCCTTTCTAAATTGAGGCACCCAAATGGCAGAAAACCTACCCTGTCTCCCACTTTCTTACAGGAAACCATAACGATACAGGATTGATATGTAAACCCAATCAATTAATTTCCAACCATAAGTAATTAGCCCGCATTTAAACACAACTAAAACGTATAAATCCAAGATTCATCCATGAAAAGTTTCCTCTTCCTTTTTTTTATGTTAATGACCAGTTTAGGCCCGGTAATGGCTCAGGACGACGTATTTCCGGATGGCACGCCCATCCCCGATTGGTTTAGGGAAATCGAACCCACCGATATCGATAAATTGGGAAAACACTACCGGATCACAGATTATGGCGTGGTCAGTGACAGCACGGTTTTACAGACCGAAAAGATCCAAGCAGTCATTGACCAAGCACATGAGCAAGGTGGTGGCGTGATTATCGTTCCAGCGGGCACCTTCCTAAGTGGATCCCTGTTTTTCAAACCAGGCACTCACCTACACCTCGAAAGAAACGCGGTCCTGAAAGGAAGCGATGACATTACCCATTTCAAATTATTGGAAACTAGAATGGAAGGACAAACGCTGAAGTACTTTGCCGCTTTGGTAAATGCCGATGGAATGGACGGTTTTACCATTTCCGGGAAAGGCACCCTTAATGGCAATGGCCACCGCTACTGGCGTCATTTCTGGATCCGCCGTCAGTTTAATAAAAACTGTACCAACATGGACGAAATGCGTCCACGTGTGCTTTATATTTCTAACAGTAAAAATATCCAAGTATCTGGCATCCGCCTGATCAACTCCCCTTTCTGGACATCGCACTATTACAAATGTGAAAATGTGAAAATTCTGAACCTCCATATTTTTGCTCCCCACACCACTGAAAAAGCACCGAGCTCAGATGCCATCGACTTAGATGCCTGTAAAAACGTATTGGTAAAAAATTGCTTTATGTCTGTCAATGACGATGCGATTGCACTCAAGGGAGGTAAAGGCCCTAAAGCCGATACTGACCCCAACAATGGAGGAAATTATAATATCATTGTGGAAGACTGCGAATTTGGATTTTGCCATAGTGCATTGACCTGCGGCAGTGAATCTATTCACAATAGGAACATCATTTTAAGAAGGATAAAAGTTACGGATGCCAAGCGCCTATTTCTGCTAAAAATGCGCCCTGATACACCACAAAACTATGAGTACATCACTCTTGAAGATATCACGGGCAGTGCCAAAAACATGTTTAACTTCAGTCCATGGACGCAATTCTTTGACCTCAAGGGCGAAACGGGCATCAAGTTCTCAAAAGGTAATCACATTACTTTCCGTAATATCGATCTAGATTGTGATCGGATCTTTAATTCCAGGGCTTCTGATCAATATAAAGTCTCCAATGTGACCATGGAAAACGTTAAGCTGTCTACCTCACCGGACCAAGAAACCAAGCCGGAATATATCGACAACTTGATCATGAAAAATGTCAAGATCAATGGAAAGGAATTGTAAAGTCATTATTTTTGGGGGCGATTGTTTGTTTTTTCTATCAATAGGGAAGAAAAACAGTTGACCCCCTGATCTGATGATTTCTTCACACACCCCAAAGTGGAGCGTATTGGGCATCTCTTAAAATTTCCCTTTTCAAAACCTGCCCCAACAAGTAAGAATAAGCATTGGGTGTTTTTTTCTGGAAGTATGCAGAATCATCATCTTTCATTGCTTTTTCGACTTCATCCGATCGAGTTGTTTCTGTAAGGTCAATTTTTCACTTTTTGAGTTGCTCAGTTGGATAGCACTTGTATAATATGCCACTGCCTTTTCGGGAATTTCGTTAGCAAACAAATATCCCATCAAGGCATGGTAATGGCTATTATCAGCCAAATCTAATTTTTCAGCCTCCATCAATGCGCTCTTTGCTCCATATACTTTGGAATATGCAAATACCCTATTCATAGCAGTGATCGGTGAATATTCAATAAGGATAAGCTGGTTGTACCTTTGCAAGATATGTGGCCATTTTTCTTCTCCCACTGCAGCGGAATGCCAGTATGCAATAGCTGCCTCCAAATGGTACTTTGAAAGCTGCTCTCCCTTGCAGGCTTCGATCAAAAAATAATTTCCTCTTTGGATAAGGGATTGATCCCACTTGGACTTGTCCTGCTCTTCAAAAAGGATGACCTCGCCATTCTCCTCCTGTCTGGCCTCCAATCGCGAAGCCTGAAAACACATTAATGCCAACAAAGCGTTGGTCACTGGTAAATTGGTAATGTCATTTTCTGTTAAAACAACCGCCAGCCTCATTGCCTCTGAACAAAGTTCTTTGCGAATGGGATGCTCGGGATGATTGGAAGAATAACCTTCGTTGAACAATAAATATATGGTTCTTAATACTGGCGAAAGCCGCTCTTGAATGGCATTGTCAGAGAGTAATTGGATATCAAAATTGGCTTTTCGAAGGTTCTTTCGCGCACGGAGCAGTCTCTTTTTGATGGTTTCCCTTTTGGACAAAAAAGCATTGGCAATCTCTTCTACACTGAAGCCACATAGAATTTGCAGCGCCAGGGATATCTGGCTTTCTTGAGCGTTAATCGGTGAGCAAACCACAAATATCATGGCTAGCTGGCTATCTCTGATGTTTTCCTCGTCAAAGGCTACTTGCGTCTCGGCCATCATTGTTTTCGGCAAATCAGTTTTTACCTTTTCCTCAAATACATATAAGTGCTTAAAATAGTCCTTGGTTTTATTTTTGGCCACTTTATAGAGCCATGCTCTAGGGTTTTCAGGAACTCCTTCAAGTGCCCATATTTCTGAGGCCTTTAAAAATGCATCGCTTACGATATCCTCAGCTATCTCTATATGCTTTAAGCCAAAATGACGGCACAGCACGGCCGTCATCTTGGAATATTCCTCTCTGAACAGGTGAGGCAAAAGCTCAGGATAGCTATTCGTTTTTGCCAAAACTAATCCCTTTTCAATACTTCCCTCACTTCTATGTTCCCGCCAATCTTAAAGATTGGGTTTCCTTGCGCCATTTCCACAGCTTCGTCAATATCCGCTGCCTTGACCACAATATAACCACTGATAAATTCCTTTATTTCGGTATAGGGGCCATCAGTGATCACATTGTCTGGCTTGACCGTTTTGGCACTACCCGGGATTGGAAGTAAGGTGTTTCCTTTATCCACCAGCTTGTTTTGGGCGGCAATTCCCCCAAGCCAATTCATGCGCTCCTGCATTTGTTCTGGAGATGGCTTGAAATCCGCCATGTCCTTAAGTCTGAAAATCAATGCAAATTCTTTCATCGTTTTATTATTTTTGATTCACCCTTATGACGATTGAATATTAAAAATGGGGACAGGTACTAACAACTTAAATTAAGGAGGTTACCACATCAAGTCCCTCGCATGTGGCGAAGCATATCAAACCCTATCCTCCATCAACTGTCGCCTGATCCTGCTCAGAGATTGCGGCGTAATTTTTAGATATGAAGCAATATACTGCAAAGGAACCTGATGGGCCAAATCAGGATACCTACGCAGAAACTCCACATATTTGGTCTTCGAACTACCGTAATTCAAAAAATCACCGTCTGTGATTTTATTTAACAAGTGCGCTTCTGATACTGCCTTAAAATAAATAAACAAATTAGGAATTTTCTCCAACAACTGCTGAAAGGTATTCTGGTGGATAATAAACACTTCGGTAGGTATCACTGCCTGAATACCGTCCTTCCCTACCTGTCCGGAATAATAACTTTCAAGCTCCACTGCAAACTGGTTTGGCCTGACAAAATATTTGGTGACCTCAGTTCCGTTGGCTTCGGCGGCATACACCCGTATCGCTCCATGGTTTACAAAGGCTATTTCTTTGGCAACCTTTCCAATACGGTGAAAATGATCACCAGAATTAAGCATTTTCTGTCGGAAGGAACCTGCTACGGCACCAATGTCCCCCTCAGAAAGGATGCCTCCAAATTCCAATGCACGTGTAAGTTTTTCCATTTTATTTCACAATTCCCTTTTCAATAACACTTTCGGCGCAAGAAACAATCGCTTCCTCAACGGATTTAGGCTTCCAACCCAACTCCCGAACAGCTTTTTGATTATTGACTTTCCTTTTTATTCCCAAATCCACTAATATCGGACCTACTGAAGGATCAATTTTGGCAAACACCCTCACCAAAAAATTGGGCATTTCCCAAGATGGCAGCTTCCGGTCGGGGAAATTCTCCTTTAGCACTTTAGCAATTTCACTAAACATTCGATATCCGGAAGAAGCCAGGTAACGGTTATGGGCAGCTTGTTTCTTTTCCATTGCCAATATAAGCAAATCTGCCACTGATCTTACATCGATGATATCAAAACCAATCTTTGGTAAAGCAGGGGTGCTACCATCCAGTAGCTTGATCACGATATTTGCCGATGTTCCAAAATCAGCTTCCAACACCGGCCCAAGAATCGCCCCCGGCAATACAGTCACCAATTCCATTTCAGGGTGCTTAAAAGCAAAATCCCAAGCGGCCTTTTCGGCAATGGCCTTGCTTCGGAAATAAGGCGTGGTGTCTTTTCGGTTAGAAGGATCTGTCCAATCTGCCTCATCCATGGTTTTGGTTAGCGTATCAGAGGATTTACCATAGACTACCGCTGCAATGGATGAGGTCACCACTACCCGCTTCACCCCATTGCCTTGGGCAGCACGCAAAACGTTCAGGGTGCCTTCTTTGGCCGGATGGATGAGTTCCTCCTCATGTTTTGGCATGTTCCTGGGAAATGGAGATGCTATATGTTGAACGAAATCCACTTCCTTGGTCAGGGTCTTCCAAACTATCGGATCATTCAGGTCGGCTTCTTCTAATGTTAGGTAAGCAGTCTTATCAGTATGGGAAGCAATCAACTTTCTGATGGCATTGGCTCTGTTCTGGCTCCGAAATGTCCCTGTAACGGCATAACCCTTTTCCAAAAGTCGAATGGCCGTATGAGCACCCAAAAAACCTGTCACTCCTGTTAGCAATACTTTTTTCATCTGTTTTATTCTTTTCTCCAAAAATCGAAAAGCAGCGGAAGACCTCTATTACCATTTGGTAAGTAATGAATAAAATTAGGATTAAACTTGCTTAAATCACTTGATATCACTTATTTAACATTAAAATTACTTAAACCAACATGTCCAAACAGCGTAAAAATAAAGATGCTCCACCACCTAGCCCAAAAGCAGCTCCCTCCTCGCCCGTCTGCTATCAGGACAGTCCGGAAATAAGGGCAGAATATAGTATCCCAACTATCAAAAAAGCTGAAAAAAACGATACCCAATCGTCGTAAAATTCTTCAACACTCACCACAAAACAGCTCTTGTAGTTTCGGATAGGATTCAATAGCCAGTTGTCCTGGCACCCATTCACTCGCCCTGTAAATCCTCAGTAATATTAACAGCTGTACCCAGTTCTTCCACCACTGGGAGTACGGTATCTGCCTGGTCTGTCTTCATGTCCATATCTACCATCACCTTGTCCTTGAAGGCAATCAGAGCATCTTTTAGTATAGGGATGGTTTGCTAGGATGTCGGCTACCTGGGCTTGGCATACCGAACCCAAAAACAGGCCAGGGTAATCGCTTTTAAAAGAAATGTTGTATAAATCACAATTTTTAATTCGATGTCATTCCGACTTGAGGAGGAATCTCAATTTTAACTAAGAGATTCCTCCTTTCGTCGGGATGACAAAGGCATTGTTAGAATAGCGTAGCTAGTAGAATACACAGTCGCTCATCTAAAAACCATTTTCCTGAAAAACAAACTGGCCAGAACCAGCGAAAGACAAAAACGTTGTACTTATAGCCTTTTCCTAAAATTCAGGGATTATTATCCCCAACCCGCTCTTTGGTGGCAGGAATGTGATTTATTAGCGTATTTTTCCCTTGCTCATCTTTTTGGAGGATAAAGGCATCATACAGTTCACCAGTGGCCGTAAGTGCCTGATACTCCAGTTGGTCTCCACCGATATTGATCCATTGGAAAAGCTGGGTCATATAGGCCCTTCTGTCCATCCAAGGGTCATCTCCTATATCATACATTTTAGGACCACTTACTGATACCACATACATTGGCCCTTCACCCAATAATTCCTTTCCATTTTTAGAAGTCACACGACCACGGGCATAGGCATGGTCATGGCCTTGGAGCACCATATCCACTTTATATTCCTCGAGCACGGGTTTGATATACGCTAGCATATCTTCATTGATGCGATTGGGTTTGGTGGAGTAAATCGGATAATGAAACGTAATGATCGTCCACTTTTTTGGATTCTTTTCCAGGATTTCCCTTAGCCATTTTACTTGAGCCATCTTTTGAGCTGGGATTTCATCTATTTGTTCCGCATCCAATGAAATCACCTTTAAATCTGGATAATTCACTTCATAGGCCATTTCTTCCAAGCCTTCCGGCCCGTTTTCAGGCAAGTTAAACTGAGGTTTCCAGTGCTTGGACAGGATCACACCTTTGGCATATTCATGATTTCCGGGAGTCATCATGACCGGTACAGATGCATGGACAAAACTTCCAGCTTCAAACCATCCTCCCCACTCAAAGTCCGCGTCTTCATAATTGATCAGGTCTCCCGCATACAGCATAAAGTCTACCCGAGGAAATTGGAAACAGGCTTCTCGAATGACCCGGCTCCATTTGGAGGAAACGTCATTTTGGGCATCTCCAAAGTAGAACAAGCTAACGGGACCGTCTTTCTTGGGCATTTTAAATTGAAACCATTCACTCCAGACCTTATCTGATCCCACTCGGTACACGTAAGTTTGACCTGGAGTCAGCCCTGTCAGATCCACCTCGTGGTAATGGGCCCTGATCACAGGTTCATCGTCTTGTTGTGTTTCCAGGTAACTCGTTGTAGCAGTCACAGTTTCAGCTTTTTTACTGAATGCTGGCCCTGCTGTAGCCACAGCAAACTGAAGGAAAGAGGTCGATTCAGAGGCAGCCGTGCGCCAGTTGATGCCTACTGCTTCCAATGGATTGGCTGCCAAATTGAGAATAATCCTGTCTGGCTTTGCTGTAGGCATCAAATGGACCTTATCTGGAAAACTAACTGAATCTTGATCCAGGATGGACTTACCGGATACCTCTAGTTTGAATCCACATAAAAGACATAGCAGTAACACACTCAAAACCAATGATTTGGAGTTAATCATATTTATATTTTTCACTTGTGGTTTATATTTTTTTAAGTAATTTTAGTTGTCTTCTTCTTTTTAAACACTTTACACTAGTTAAACTTTGGATCAGCCCTTATGGGCTATTGTTTGTTGTTAATTTTATATGAAGATGCATCACTTACGTCACAGTATACTGGTCATGTTGATGACTGGAGCCTTCGTAATTTCTGCCTTTGCTCAGGAAAAAAACGAAGCCATCACCAATTTTCTATCATCGCCTTCGCCAGAATTTGCGGTGGAGCTAGTGGATAAAATCAAATCCGCTCACCAAACACAATACGAGCTGTTGCTCACCTCCCAAAAGTGGAAGGACTATATCTGGAATCACCGATTGGTGATTCTGGTGCCTGACCAAGTTAGGTATGATCAGGCCATGCTTTATATCGGTGGCGGCCGGCTGGAAAATAACCTGCCAAAGCAACGGGACCGTGATGATGCCGTCGTTAAGGGCCTTGAAAATTTGGCAATCGATAACAAAGCCATCGTCGCTGCCATCTTCCAAGTGCCCAACCAACCGATTTTTGATGGAAAAGTAGAAGATGAAATCATCTCTTATACCCTGCACCAATACCAAGAAACGGGTGATGAAACGTGGCCGCTGCTCTTTCCCATGGTAAAATCCGTCCAACGCGCTATGGACGCCATCACGGCATTTTCAAAAGATGAAACCGGCCATATCCTTAACCATTTTCTACTGACAGGCTTATCCAAAAGAGGCTGGACCACATGGCTGACCGGAAGTCAAGATAGCCGTGTCAATGCCATCGCACCGATGGTGATCGATGTGCTGAACATGCCCGTCAGCTTGCAATATCAAATAGAAATGTGGCAGGATTATAGTCCTGAAATTCAAGATTACGTGGATCTCGGCATCCCACAGACCTCCAACACCCCAGAAGGAACCGCCACTATTTCCATGGTAGACCCTTATGCTTATCGTGACCAGTTGGATATGCCCAAGCTGGTTTTCATGGGCACCAATGACCCCTATTGGCCCATCGATGCGGCCAAAAACTATTGGGCTGAAATCCCGGGAGACAATGATTTGGTGTACATTCCAAATGTGGAACATGGACTGGGAAATGGGGAAGTCGCCCTCCAAAACCTCAGCGCCTTCTTGGAATACCAATGCCTCCGGCAAGCCCTGCCACAGGTAAAGATGGATGTCGAAAAATCAGGAAATAAGCATTTGGCCGTTTCATGCAGCTTCAATGACCATAAACCCGACAAGGTGCTGCTCTGGGAGGCATCATCACCAGAGGACATGGATTTCAGGGATGAAAAATGGAAATCCAAAACAGTAAAGCACTACCAAGCGAAGGTAAAACTGCCGAAAAATGGCCAGAAGACCTTCTACCTTGCTTACCATTTTACCAGTCCAGGCGGAAAGAGCTACTATATTTCCAGTAAAATCATCCGCTGTGACGCTGAAGGTGTAGTAAAGTAAAAAAGCCATGGGAATGCTGAATTTAACTAAGCTTTTCATCATCTTGGAATAATGGAATTACTAGTTTGTGCAGGGAAACCGCTTATAAATTCTAATTCGTGGTCATCCGGACATGGAGAGGGATCTCAATTTTAAGTAAGAGATTCCTTCCCGATGTATCGAGACAGGCTATTCGTCGAAATGACAAAGCCATTGTTAGAATGGCATAGCTAATGGAATATGCAGTCATCTAAAAGAGATTTCCCTGCTTGTATGTAGTTAAATAACTTCAATTAACCAATTTTACTCTCTTTCTGACGGCAGGAAGAAACTCCATCAGGGAATGGTATAATAAAGACGATAAAATTGGCTCTATGTGGAATACTGTGGGTAAATTATTCACGGGACTGTCCCACTTGTGCGGATAGATCAGGGAAATAGTTTTGTTCCTACGGCACAAAGCCCCCTGGAGGCAACCTGATTTTACCAGGCTTAAATGCCTAGTGGGATTGGCCAGGACTCCCTTCTCACTATTTTAGCCGCCAGAAGTGTCAGCAAGGATGCTCCATTAGGAGCATTGGCTTGGTAACAGAAATTGGATACAGCATCCTAACAGTGCCGTAGGTACTGACCATGGGCAAGGAAAACATATATCATTATCGACTGCATCAGGAGAATGGGCACCCAAATTCATCCGTCCACGCGATGCTTCGATCTCCATAGCCCGCTAGCGCTCAGTTTGCCCATAGTAAATCATATAGAACCATAAAATTTTACTGGTGTCCGAGGAAACATTCGTCAGATTGAAAAAATCAACTGCTTTCACCCCTAAATCCTCAAAAGGGGACTTTCTAAAGCCCCCCTTTTGGGGATGGGGGTCATTTTAGGGATTGGAATAAAAACCCTCAAATTTCTATTTAAAGACCGCTTTTGATCATATTTGAAATTTAGTCGGACCCAGTAATAAAATTTCTCCTTTGCTTGATCACGGCAGATCGAAATGACGACTGGTGCCAATATTCCATTTTTGGGTTCAAACCCTTACCTTCGCAATATCCATGGATTTATTTAGTCAAGATCGTCTGCCAAACATTTTGCCCTTTGATGGCACGGTGCATTATTATGGGAAAATCTTTAGTGCCGACCAATCCGCTTCCTATTTTGAAAAGCTGCTACAAAACATCGAATGGAGGCATGATGAGGCGCTGCTCTATGGGAAGCATTATGTCACCAAGCGCAAAGTGGCTTGGTATGGAGATGAGGCTTATGAGTACCGCTATTCCGGAACCACAAAACAAGCACTCCCTTGGACCACTGAATTAAAAGTGCTCAAAGCCATCGTGGAAGAGAAATCCGGAAATTTTTTTAATTCTTGCCTCCTAAACCTCTACCATGATGGCGGCGAAGGCATGGCCTGGCACAGCGATGGTGAAAAAATGCTTGGCGATGATCCTATCGTGACCTCCCTCTCTTTTGGTGCAGAGCGCAAATTCTCCTTCAAGCACAAAACCACCAAACAAACTGTCAGTTTGGTACTCGAAAACGGTAGCTTGCTCGTCATGCGAGAGGGTTCCCAAAAACACTGGCTCCATCGCTTGCCGCCCACCAAAAAAGTCACCCGACCAAGGATCAGTCTTACTTTTCGAAAAATAATCAATTAATTAACCGGCTTTATTTATAATGCCTCCATTTTATCTAAACTTCTCAACATTCTTCTTATCACTTTTCTGGCAACATGGGCAAAACTCCCGTACTCACCCCAGCTATTATACGCCTTGCCTTCCAAGACCCCTACAGGTTTCATATAATCATCTTTTGCGGTAAATACGGACATGGTGAGAGAAACATCTGTTGTATAGGTTACATCCTTTGAGTAAGTTTCCCTCGATCCTTCATTGAATTCCAAATTACCAAATCGACTTATACTATTATATGCACTTGTACTGGTATAATTGTACCCAACTTCATGGGAATCCACCACTTTAATAACTACCAATGTTTTAACCTTATTTTTCTCAAGCGCATTGAGGAATTCCTCCTCGGAATATTCACCCGATCCAGGAATAAACAGGTCATCCCAAGACAGCGAGACTAAGTCCTTTTTTTCAAAATACTTTACGGTTTTGTTTTTAAGCTTTGGATCAGCTTCTTCAAAAGACACAAGTACTTTATTTTCAAACTGGTCTTTTAATATCCCATACTTGTAAATCCTGCTGCCCACCTTTTTTTGGGCTAAAACCGACTGGACAGAAGCTACCATTAGTCCCGTAATAATCAAAAAGCAAATTAACTTGTTCATAATTTTATTAAAATGATCTTGTTTTAGATTCGCCATACTTAATTGACGAAGAAAAGATTATGACTGTACTGTTTTAAACTCATCAAAACAATGTAGTCCCAAAACTATATCTAACAATCACTAATTCAAAATTTTTAACACATAATATTAAAATTTACAATCTAATATTTTAATAATTATTTATTCGTATAATAAAAAATAACAATTACATTTAAATATTACCAAAAACTGTCTTTTTACGATAATCTATATTTATCACTTCAAAAGTCCTATTGTTCAATCCCCCTGACCTTAAATCGATTGGTACGGATTTGTGATCGTTAAAAAAAATGAAGGGGAGATAGTTAAATTGTCACTGATTAATTGATAATGGAAATTTGCATTCACACTTACCCAACATGACCATTAAAGCAATATTTCTGGGGGTAGGGGAAAGTTCCATTCATTTGGTAAGTCGCCAAGACACAAAGTGTTATGAAGGAGAATCCCAAATTTCATGGAAAACAAATGTGATTATACGGAATTGTGCAAGTAATCAAATTCATTAGAAGAAAGTCCACGAATTACACGGATTGTCACGAATTTTTTTATGTTAATCATTGATTGATATAAGGCAGTTTGCTGAATATGCTCAAACTGGCAGAAAAGCGTATAATCATAAAACAATTACTGGAGTCCGAGAAAACAATCGTCAAATTAAAAAAACCACCTGTTTTCACCTCTAAATCCCCTAAAGGAGACTTTCTAAAGCTCCCCTTTAGGGGATTTAGGGATTGGAATAAAAACCTTCAAATATCTATTTAAAGACAGTTTTTGATCATATTTGAAATTTAGTCGGACGCCAGTAGAAAACAAACAGCTTTGGGGCTTAGAGCTTTGTGCTTTACCGTATCTTATTCGTTACCAAGCCAGCCCACCTAAAGGCAGGGCTGACCAATTGGCGTTGAATATACCTCTTAATAGAAAAGAAATAACGCTCCATGCCGCCCGTACTTTAACAAATGTTGAGTTAAAAACTCACTGCTCGCGGTTCCGCAGCACAGCTGTCGGAACAACAGGTGGCCTGCTTTTTTTGCCACGAAGGCTCGAAGTCACAAAGTAGATTTATTGGGAAGTGTCGTGCAGTCTGCACCATTGTTTCCCAAAAAACTTGGTGACTTTGTGGCAAAAAACCAAAAAGAAAGCATATTAAAATAAAGGGATTCATGCCCCCAACTTTTCAACTTGCCCTATAGTATCCCATAGGAACAGATACTTATATCAGTGATTATGTGCACTTGTTGTACAAAAAAAAAGGTAGAGCCAGTAGCCCTACCTTTTCAGCGAAAACATATGTCAAATCAAGTTATCTTTAGAAATTCTTTGTTCCATTGGGTTGGAGGACGTACCGGAATGTATAGTTGTACATATCTTTGAGCTCATACTCATCTGCGGGAGGATTACCTTTGAAGAAACTTAAAATTTCCATTTTCACATAATTTCCAGCATTTGTTTTCACCAAAATTACCCGGCCAGCTATTGGGGTAACAAAATGAGTGGAACTATCATAATTATACCATCCGGCTCCAGATTGTGCAGGAATAGCAAGTCCCTCTTCCTTTGTATCTACTTTAAATTCAGCATTTTCAGGCACTGCATTCAAATCATCAAATATGGTTTCTTTTAATAAGGCTACTTCCGCTTTTCCATCTCCAGAGTTCCCTCCGTTTACGAATATCTTTGCCCCAAAAAAACCAATATCCCAATCCCCTTCCTGGGATGCTATCTTTTCATTACTCTCAAAACTATAATAAATTGTATCTTGTCCCCCAGAGTGAGCTCCCGGTGCATAAAGATCCTCTACCAACACCGCATTTAGTTCTTCTTTTACTTTTGGTTCCGTGTCACCACCATTGGTACAAGCGGAAAATACAGGCAATGCCAGCATCGCTAGGGCAATAAAGTTTACTTTTTTCATGTTTTTTTATAATGTTTAAAGGTTTTTCAGTTTTTAAAATTTATTAGAATATATTGATCATTTTTATTTTCACTACCGATTCATGCTCAACGAAAAAGGACGTCATTGTAAACGGAGTGAAGCAATCTCACTTTTATGATTCGGGATTGCCACGTCGTCGTCACCTCCTCGCAATCACGAAAATCAATAGCAACATCTTCTTTTGTCTTTCTTCTTGGTTCTTTACTCTTTCTTGATACTAGTTCCTGATTCTTTATGCTCACCTTTCCTACTTCCCTTCCGCAACCTCTCTGTCCCCTATGAGGGAAGCCACAGCCTGCAGGAAATCCTTATGCCCTATTCGTATGTTCCTCCCCGCCGCGGCGGGGAGGAACAACTGTCTCAAGTTTCAATACTTGATACTTAATTGTCCGTTCTCAATTCCCAAACAATTGATCCAGCGAAACATTGGCACGGATAAAGTAGGTCCTGCCTGGATTGGTGCTGTCGTATTCGTTGATAGCACCAGCAATATTCCTTACGCCCGTCTCCAGTGTCATTCCATTGTCAAATTGCTTGTTCAAGGTCAAGTGCACCTGCATGATCCCTTCGGCATATTCAGAAGGATCATCCAAAATCTGATTGCCATTGGTATCACCAAAACCGTATTTACCACGGTAGATTCCACGCAATGCCACGTTCACTCCAGAATGCCTTTCCCAATAATTGACTTTCACATTTCCACTGTGCCTGCTGCGGTTAAACAGTCCTCCGTAGTCTGGTCGTTCTACCCTTCTGGTGCGATTTTGACTGTCCCTTTTGAAGTATTCGCCGTTTTCGATGCCTTCGATTACTTCCTTATCACGGCTATCCAGATACACGTATCCAAGCGAAAACCTCCATTGGCTGCCCAGTCTATAATTCGCTTCTACTTCTGCTCCCTGTGTGATCACTGCATTGAGGTTAATGTAGCTGTAAACATTTCTACCGTTCGTCAGGCGGGCCACTGCAGCCGTTTCGATCAGATTGGAAATTTGATTTCGGAAGTAATTGGTATTTAGCAACAGGTCATCTGTGAGTTTCCACCGGAAACCAGTATTGACTGCCCAGCTGTTTTCTGGTTTCAGGTCACCAAATGTGCTTGGATCCATCAGCAGCTGTTGCACATGGCCTTGCGCTTCCAGTTGTCGAACACCTTCTTCCACAAGTACAGAACCGTACACATAATAGCCTACGACTGCGTTATTGAAGTTCAGTAGTAGCTGTCGGAAATCGGGCGATTTGAAGCCCGCCCCGATGGAGCCTTGCCAGCTAAAGCGGTCGGAAAACTTGTGCATGGCAGAAATTTTCGGACTTATCCTCCCACCGTATTCACTGTGGAGGTCTCCCCTCGCCCCGGTCACCACATTCCATTTTTCCGTAGGGCTCCACTGATGTTGGAGGTAGAGATAGCCCGAGTTGAAGCGGTTATTGTCATCATAGCGTGTGGCATCCACCGTTTCCAATTGGTGACCGATGCCTACGCTCAATAGCTGCTTTTCATCCAATCGATAATCGGTCTGCAGCTCGGTCCGGTGATAG
This sequence comes from Echinicola soli, assembly GCF_006575665.1. Classification (NCBI taxonomy): domain Bacteria; kingdom Pseudomonadati; phylum Bacteroidota; class Cytophagia; order Cytophagales; family Cyclobacteriaceae; genus Echinicola; species Echinicola soli. Next base: position 3,727,002 of record NZ_CP041253.1, on the reverse strand, counting down.
CGCTGACTAAAATCCTCTTGGTCCACCACTTCACCCGTTTCGGAAAAAACCGTGCTGGAATGGGTATCGTACAGCGTGGTCATATTTCGAAGTGTAAAAGTCCAGTCGGTATTGGGCTTAAAGCGAATGGACGGATTGAAATTGATATCCCTACTGTCTCCCGCCATATCAGCGACCAATGTCTCTCCTCCGGAACTCACGCCGACTACATCCTTATACCCATCTTGATAAAATCTACCACTTAAGTTAACTTTCCATTTATCTCCCATTGCCTTACCCAGCTTTAACTGGGCTGTCTGGGCTTCGTGAGGAGCCTTGGTGTTTCCAAGGGTTTCAGTATTCAAATCATACCCATCCGTATTATAGTAATCGTAGTATCCATAAACATTCCAGCCGTTGGTATTCAGCCCTACTTCGGCACCCATGTCCAAGGAATTGAATGATCCGTATTGGGCGATGAGGTTTGCACTGAGTCCATTGCTTTGTTTTTTGGTAATGATATTGATCACTCCGGCCATGGCTTCACTGCCATAAATGGCACTGGACGGTCCCCGAAGAATCTCAATTCGGTCGATATTGCCGACACTAATCCGATCCAGATCAAATGTGCCCGCCGTCCTTCCTATCAGAGGTTCTCCATCCAGCAAAATCAAAATATACTCGGCATCCAAACCTTGCATTTGCAGTCCTGTACCATGGTCAGCTACCAGTTGGAGCCCAGTTTGTTCTGCCAACACATCCGACAAGCGAAAGGCACCTGTTTCACGAATTCTCTCCTGTGTCAGCACTGTTACCGGCATTGGTAAATCTTCTACGCTACGGTCAGTCCTCGTTGCGGAAAGCACATATTCATCTAGCTGTCCTAAAGACTCCCGAAGGACTATACGTGGATTGTTCATCAACTCTCCTACTGTCAGTTTTAACTGTTCGAATCCCATAGCATAAACCTCCAACTCCATGGATGATGCATAGGCTGAAAGATCGATTCTCACCTGTCCCTTGCTATCTACAGACAGCACCTTTCCACCATCCAATCGGACAATTCCATGGTCTATAGGACTGCCCTTGGTGTCTTGGATCAAAATATCCACAGGTTCATTTACTGCATAGGAAACCATGCAGATCAAACAGAGTAGAAGAGTATGTATTAGCCTTTTATTCATAAATTTCACTCAACAGCCATTTGTAAAAAGCTGCTGTTTTAGATTCTCCATCACCCCAAATCAAAGGGGAGCTGGATGTTTTAAAATTTTATTTTGCTTATTGACCAATCCTTTTATCGTCATCGGTTTTTGAGCCCCCGGGCCATGTGCCCGGAGGTATCAAAACAACTCAAAAAGTAAAGAGACAATCACAAAAAATGCTTTCAAACTAAATTCTCTTTAAGGTATCCACCAGTTTTTTCCAGGCGACATTTTGCGGGATGCCCGGCTTCCGGAGACCAAAATATTGTGCAACCAATTCACCTGAATGGTCAAATAGCTCAATGGAAGAGACCAAGCCGTCCTCTGTATTCTTATGCACTACCCAAGCTTCATCGATCGAATCTTCATTTAAGTGCATCACAAAGTCCGGATCCATTACATTAAACCAGTTATCGATTTGGCGAAGGTTTTTCACCTTTCCTTGGTGTATCTGAATATTGCCTCGGTTACCGGCAAAAATCATAATAGGCAGCTCTTGCTCGGCAGCTTTTTCCAACACTTCCCTAATCACTAATCGATCTACACGATAGGCCCACTTATCTCCGATCTTTCGCAGGGCTTCCTGACGGTGGAGTCTGTACCGCTTTAGCATACCAAAGAAGTCATGTGTATCTTTCATTTCCTCCCATTCCTTCCTGAAACCTGCTTCATCTATCTCACTAGCATATTCAGGAGTTTTGATCGTTTCAATATCAAGATCAGCCATTTGGTCTATCGCTTTGTATTCATTTTTTAGCTGCTCATAAACATCTTCATTGCTTTCCCTTTGAAGGTAGATTTTCATGATCGCTTCTCCTGCCTGATCAAAAAACTGGAAGCTTTTCATCAGGCCCCTCGCACCTTGGATTTCAGCGGCAAAACCAAATTTACAGTTGCTAAAGAAAATACGTTGCTCTATCGGCCCAATCACCGTGGCCACTTGGTGTGGATCCGAACCATGAATGCTGATTTTTTGGAAGGTTCCTTTGTGCTCGAGCACACATCCTTCTGATCTGGTGAGTGCCATAACCCTCCCCAAATCACGGCAGTGAAGGATAAAGTCGGCCCAATTTCCCTCCAGCCTTACAACACCTTCTCCAATAGAAGTGGCCAGTAATTCGGCTTCAGAAACACCCAGAAGTTTGGCAGCCTCACGAATCCTTATATTGGGCTGTCCTTCTCTGAGGGATTTATATCGTTCTTTTAGCTTTTGTACGGTATTGATAATCGTAGTCATTATTTATGCTGTTTTGATGGATGCTAATGTTGAGTATTCAGTACTTTCTGAGGTAATGATGACCTGCTCATCGTTCAGGGGATGAGTCATCACGGATATGGGATGGCCATACACCATCGACAAGTTTTCGGCAGTCATAATGGTTCTGGCGGAACCAAAAGCTTTTACCGAACCGTTTTTCATCAACATGACCTTATCGGAATATTGTGCTGCCAGATTTAAATCATGTAAAATGGCCAGAACGCCTATATTTTTCTTTCGTAAATGCCTCACCAGTCGTAGCACTTGGTGCTGCTGGGCGATATCCATACTGGAAGTAGGCTCATCCAGAAACAGGTACCTCGCGTAAGGCTTATCTTCCCAAATCTGCAATAGCACCCTGGCCAGCTGTACTCGCTGTTTTTCTCCTCCAGAAAGGTCATCTATCATTCTCTCCTTCAGGTGTTTTATCCCTGTAAGCTCCAACACTTCTTCCATTAATCGCCCAGAAGGAGCATTGGTATCATGAGACAGTATTCCCAATGCCACGATCTCTTCTACCGTATAGGGAAAATTAACTGTCGAATGCTGTGGCATCACTGCCCTGTATTTTGCCAATCGCTGCGGATTTATTGATGCCAGCGGTACTTGATTAATGGAAACAGCCCCTTTTTCACAGTTTTTTTCACCACTCAATATTTTTAGCAAGGTGGATTTCCCTGCTCCATTTGGCCCCAATATGCTCACCACTTCACCCGGTAACAGATCAATGCTCACGTGGTCCAAGATTGGTTTTTTCCTGATGCAGAAATGGATATTTATGGCACTGACCATCATAGGATTCGTTGACGTTTAAAATTCAAGAGTATCGATATAAAGAACGGTGCTCCAATCAGCGCCGTAATAATCCCTATGGACAGCTCAGCAGGCGCGACTATCAACCGGGAAATAATATCGGAAACCAACATCAATATGGCGCCAAGGAGAAAGGCCACGGGCAAGAGCGTCCGATGGTCCGAACCCAACATCATTCTTACCAAATGCGGTACTACCAGTCCTACAAAACCAATGGCTCCTGTCACTGAGACCCCTGCACCTACTGCCAATGCACTAAAAAAAAGCACTAGATATTTCACTTTCTGTACATGGATGCCCATGTGGAAGGCTTCTGATTCTCCCACTGCCAAGGCATTAAGGAATTTGGGAAAAGACATCATCACTATGGTGGAAATGATGATAAAGCTCCCAACGATATAAAGCTTATTCCAACTCGCTCCTCCGAGGCTACCGAGGCTCCAGAAAGTAAAATTCCTTATGGCATTATCATCTCCATAATAGATTACTAACCCGATCAGTGCCGCGGATAGCGCATTGATTGCTACCCCGGCAAGGATCAGGATGGAGATATCGGTTTTGCCGGATTTGCTGGCAAGCCTGTAAGCCAAAAAGGTATTTAACAGGCCACCAAAAAACGCCGCCAAAGGCAATGCAAATGCACCAAATAGTGAACGTAATTGCCAACCGATGGAACTAGAAAAGACAATAATAATAACGGCAAATAAGGCACTTCCAGAGCTGACACCAATGATGGCAGGCTCTACCAAAGGATTTCTAAATAATCCTTGCAGACAAGCTCCCGCCACGGCCAAACTCCCCCCTACCAACACGCCCAACAACACTCGGGGAAACCTAATTGTCCAGAAAACGGCCATTTTCTCTTCGGCAACATGCTGCATCGGCAGGCCGATCTTGGTACCCAAAATACTCCACACCTCTGGTACAGAAATGGCATAGGCACCGGTCACCAGTGAAAGCAACACACACACCACCAAGAATATCAAAGTACTCGATATGATCATTGGCCGATGGGCACTTACTGTTTTATAGCTGAGCGATAATTGCATAATGATGGTTTTTCTTCAATGATCAAGGGTGGGTCTCTTCAAATAGGTCAATAGCAGCCTGTCCCATTCGGGGACCAAAACTGGACAGGTAATGACCATCCATTGCAATGAGCTGATCTTTTTTCCAAGCAGTCGTAGCGGTTATCCCCTGAATCGCCCGAAGACCCTCCTTGCCTCCCGCGGCTCGGAACCCTGACTCAAATAAAAGAATATAGTCAGGATTAAGTGCCGGTAAAGCCTCGGGAGTAAGTGGTTTCAATCCTTCAAAGTCCACTGCTACAGGTTGGGCACCAGATAATGTTATCATAGCCTCTGCAAAGGTATTTTTGCCTGCTAGAAAGACCATTTCAGGCCCTCGGGACATGATGAAGGCTACTCTTGGGTGCTCATCATTCCGCTCTTTAAGCATCCTTAGAGCTTCCAAATCCTTATTTAACTGACGGATTAACTCATCTGCCTTCTCTTTTTCTTCGAAAATTTCTCCTATCTCTGTAATGAGCAATTCAGCCGCTTCTTCAGATTGAGGCTTATCCAGTACAAAGACCTTCTTACCACTGTTTTCTAGTTGGGCCACCACATCATTATTGAGGTAATTCTCTTCCACTAGGATCCAGTCCGGATTAAGGGATAAAATTCCCTCTGCCTGGATTTGATTTCTATAGCCAATGGAGGGTAATTCCTGCATCTTAGCAGGATATGTACTGGTCAGGTCTGTTGCCACTATTGCATCACCATGACCGAGGGCATACACAATTTCGGTTATGGTGCCACCTGCGGTGATGATCTTGGGAGTAGCTTCAGCTGTTGCCGTTTCTTCTTGCTCTTGGCTCCTTTTAGTGCCGCATGACACTGCTAAAACCATGACGAAAAATAGAACTATATTCTTTCTCATTATTTAGATTAATTATAGATAACATCACAAATGTATAACTATTTAGACTTAATCCAAATAAATAAATATTGATTATATTTATGGGATTTTAAATGTCATTTATTGACTATGAGATTTATAAATCCATAGTGGCCAACTATGGATTTGACAAGGTGGGACTAACCCGGAAAATTATTAGTCAAAAAAAATCAATCTTCCAGTTCTTCACAAAAATATCCTTTTGATATAAGGGCTAATGCTATTTCATTGACATTCACTTGATCGGTCACGACCCGAAGAATATTGTCACAATCTTCAAGATCTACGTTCCAGGAACCAGTATTCCCTATAAGGTGGTCCAATGCTGGCGCTATTTTTTCAACTTCCGACTCATCTCCGATTGATGTTCTAAAAACCAAAATCATATGGCTTATTTTAAGGGTCAAAATGAACAGTTAGACAAATTAACGCATCAATAATGACAACCCTATGTCAGCAGTGCCGGAGTTATTTTTAATCTACTCCACTTCTGCTGGAGTCGCTTCACGACTTTTTCCTTGACATGATCTGGTGAAATGATGTCCGCGTACTCCGCAAACATAAAGAACCACCTAATAAAATCATCTTCGTAAGGAAGCATAAAGATCATTTCAGTCTTACCCCCTTTATCGGCCTGGTACACTAATCCATAGTCGTATTTATCTCCGCTCAAATAGGGTACTACACCATTATCCACCTGTACCACGATCTTTGTCAGCTCTTTCTGGTTTTCCAGTTTCTTTAAGTAAGCCTGTAATGTAGGATGCTTATCCTCAAAATGTTCACCCAACTCCTTCAATCCTATAATCCTATCTATGCGAAAGGTCCTGTAAGCTGAACGGAGCCTGCAATAGGCAATCATATACCATTGATCAAAGTAATAATAAATGCCTACAGGTTCTATATCCCTGGTTGATGGTTCATCCTTTCCTGAAGCTTGGTATTCCATGCGCAATATTTCCTTCTTAACCACACCAGAGAGGATTGTGGGAATCGTCCTTGGCCGATGATTCTCCAAAAGGCTGTTAGGCCGTTTACGAATAGCGATATGCGACTCGGCCAATTCATAGATATCCTTTTGTCCACTTTTCAGTACCGATCTTATCTTGTACATGGCTTCTTTAAAATGACCTGCACTTTCCTTATCGGTGAGTTTTTCAACCATCTTTTCGGCCATCACAAAGGAGATTGCTTCCTCTTGCGTAAACATCACAGGCGGTAATCTGTACCCCTCCAATAGCGAATAGCCTGTTCCCGCTTCTCCAATGATCGGAACACCGGCTTCTTCCAAGGCACGCACATCCCGATACACGGTCCGTAGGCTAATATCAAATCGATCGGCTAATTGCTGCGCCTTTACGAGCCTTTTGGACTGGAGGTGGGTCAGTATAGCGGTCAATCGGTCAATTCTATTCATCGCTTTTCTTGTCCATAGTTCGTTCTAAATTTACCATTTTTTCCAACTTCTTACAGGTATCCTAAGTTTTGATTTTTTTAGTTTGACACCAATTGTCCCAAATAATCCCAATAAAGGTAAACCTATCATAAACTTCCTATTGTCGGTTCTAATTGATTTACTGAGCGTAAGTAAATCGATACCGCACTATTGGAATCGAAGAAACAGGTGGACGGTTGATTTTGGTACTCATGCTCCTGATGCAGTCGATAATCATACATTCCTTCATTGCCGGTGGTCAGTACCTACGGCATTGTTAGGATACTCTATCCACTTTCTGTTACCAAGCTAAAGCTCTTAATGGAGCATCGCTGCTGCCCCCTTCCGACCGTTTAAAACAGTGAAGTAGCTGTCCTGACTAATGCCGCCAGGCATTAAAGCCTGGTAAAATCAGGTTGCCGCTAGGTTGCTTTGTGCTGTAGGCCTGCCTCGCTCCAGGCCGGTACAATCCTGTTTCTCAGGACTACCCGCACAAGAGAGCCGGGTCCGGGGATAATTTACCCACAGTATTCTTCACAGAACCTTTTTTCATAGAATGAAATAACCATTATCTGTACCATTAGTAAAAAATTATTTGTCAACATATGCTTCATCCCTTATATTAGTTAGCTTTTAAAAAAACTAAAACACAATAACCAAAATGAAAAACCACCATAACCCTAGAAGGACTTTTTTAAAAAATGCTGCATTGGGCAGTGCTTTGGCTACCTTTACAAGCGGAGTTTCCCTGGCTAATACCAGAACGAAGCAATACACTCGGCAAAATTTCAATTTAAATTATGCCCCCCATTTTGGCATGTTCAAAAACCATGCAGGCAATGATCTGGTGGATCAAATTGATTTTATGGCAGAACAGGGCTTTTCCGCCTTGGAAGATAATGGCCTGATGAACCGCTCACTGGAAGATCAAAAACGCATTGGTGCTGCCCTCGAAAAGAACGGCATGACTATGGGGGTTTTCGTGATTGATCCTGGATTCAACTGGGAAGTAGCGCTTACCACTGGTAAGAAAGAGTATAAAGAGGCTTTTGTGAAAGAATGCGAAAAAGCAGTGGAAGTAGCCAAAATCGTCCATGCAAAATGGATGACCGTAGTGCCCGGCTATTTTGAAAGAAACCTGCCTCTTGACCAGCAAACCGCACATATCATCGATGCTTATAGAATGGGAGCGGAGGTATTTGAACCCCATGGACTGACCATGGTAATGGAGCCACTAAGCGATAATCCCCACCTCTTCCTTAGACATTCCAATCAGGCTTATATGATCTGCAAAGCCGTGGACAGCCCTGCTGTCAAAATCCTCTATGACATTTACCACATGCAACGAAATGAAGGTAATCTAATCCCCAATATGGAGCTTTGCTGGGAGGAAATCGCCTATATTCAGATTGGTGATAATCCTGGCCGAAAGGAGCCTGGAACGGGAGAAATAAACTATCAAAATATATTCAAATGGATTGATAATAAAGGATTCAAAGGGATTTGTGGCATGGAGCATGGCAATGCCTTACCCGGAAAAGATGGAGAAAAGGCCTTAATAGACGCATATCATAAGGCTGATGCATTTAAATGAACCATAAAGAGGCTGTTCCATAAATCTACCCCATGGCCACGCGGGATAGCTATGTCACGATCGTAGTGATGGCAAAATACTTGAAATTGAGTCTATGTCGAAATCACTTCTTTGCCTGGGCGGGATCGTGAGAGCCCGCCCAGATGGCTATCGGGATGGCATCTTCCATTTGTCCCGGTTTATGAGTCAGCCTCTTTTTTACCATTTTTCAATCAATTCACTTCAAGAAAATAATCTGAAACGTATTCTACTCCCCTAGATTTGATATTAGTGACAGCATCACCTTATCCTGGGCACCAGGAGATGGATGATCAATAGTGCTATCAAATAAGACGCCGATGCCATTATAAAGATGGGGAAATACCCCCAATTCACCAGAATGATCCCCGCAAAGGCCGCAAAGATCGTCCCGCCGATCCCTCCGACCATTCCCGCCAATCCTACTACCGATCCCACTACTCGTTTAGGAAAAATATCGGAAGAAAGGGTGAACAAATTAGCAGACCAACCTTGGTGTGCAGCTGCAGCCAGTGCCACCAATACCATTGCCAGATATACATTAGATACTTTAGCTGCAAACATCAGCGGTACCACCAACAGTGCACAAAGCAACAATGTCAATTTCCTGCTTTTATTTACAGACCAACCCATGCTGATAAATTTACCCGAGAGCCAACCAAAAAATACACTCCCTAAGTCTGAAGTAAAATAGATAAAGATAAACGGCAAAGCCAACCCAGATAAATTCAGCTTGGTTTCCAGTGCTTCATTACTATTGAAAAAGTCCGGCAACCAGGTAAGATAAAACCACCATACAGGATCTGTAAAGAACTTCCCCAGTGCTATTGCCCAAGCACCCCTGGTTTTCATAAGGCTTTTCCATGGCACCTTGGCATTATCGGACTCAATTTCCTTATCTGAATTGATATATTCCTGCTCTTCGGCGTTTACCTTAGGATGTGCCTTCAGAGGCCTGTAAATCATCCGCCAGCAAATCAGCAAAATCACGCCTAACAGTCCTGTACACAAAAACGACCATCGCCATCCCAAATTGATAATTAGGGCAGGCACAATCAAGGCTGTGGCCATGATCCCGACATTGGCTCCAGCATTATAGATCCCGGTGGCAAAAGATCGTTCCTTTTTCGGGAACCACTCTGCTATCGTTTTAATCGCTGCCGGAAAATTGGCTGACTCACCAAAACCAAAAGCAAACCGGGTAATGCTAAGTCCCCTAAAACTACTGACAAAGGCAGTAACAATACCTGCAAAACTCCAGATGGCAATGGCAATGCTATATCCTTTTTTGACCAGCACCCGATCGATAAAATAGCCCATCAACACAAAGCCGATAGCATAGGCAAATTTGAAACTGGCGTCCACATAGCCCATCAGGATCTTAAACCGTCCAATCAGGTCAGCGGAAAGTGGGGATGACTCGGAAACATTCAACATCTCCCTCCGGAATCCCTCATCGATCATGGTAAATGAAAGGACATTCCTGTCAATATATTTGACGGCGGTAGCCAAAAAAAGCAACGCTACGATCCGCCACCTATATCCTCTAATAATACTATTAAACTTTCTGTCCGCCATGTTTTGAAGCTCTAAAATAAGCGTTTCAAAAATTATTAATCACTAAAATACTCCAATTACATTAATTTATTACCGTTAAATTTTGACATTAGGAATTATTATTTACGAAAACGATTCCGTAAATAAATTATAATTCAACCTTGAATTTATTCAATAGTGTATCTAATTTGAAACATGCCTTATAAAACAACAAGGAATTTTCAAGTGCCATTAAACCCTTTAATGATTAACAATAAACCAAATAACTATGCAAACCAAAAATTACTTTTGGACAGGGATAATACTGTTCCTGCTATTCTTTTCCGGTCCCTCGATGGGCCAAAATGTACAAGTCACCGGAACCATTTCAGATGAAAATGGCATGCCCATACCGGGCGCTGCCGCCCTTATCAAAGGCACCAGTAACGGAACTGCCGCGGATATCGATGGTAAATACACCATAGCTGCCAGTGCTGACCAAACCCTTCAATTTTCCTTTATCGGTTACAAGATAAAAGAAGTGATCGTCGGTAACCAGACGACCATAGATGTTTCCCTAGAGCCGGACGTATCGGACTTGGATGAAGTGGTAGTCGTGGGATATGGATCGGTAAAAAAGAGCCAGCTCACTGGAGCCATCTCGTCGGTCAGTGCAAAAGAAATCACTGACCAACCTATCACTGATGCACGTCAGGCGTTACAAGGGCGATCTTCAGGTGTGGATGTGACCTCCCCTGGCAGTAAGCCGGGTGCAGCACCACAAGTACGAATCCGTGGTAGGAGATCATTCAATGCCAGTAACGAACCGCTCTATGTAGTAGATGGAATTCCCATCACTGGAGGAATCAATGACATTAACCCTAATGACATTACCTCCATGGAAATCCTAAAGGATGCTTCCGCCACAGCCATCTATGGTTCCAGAGGTGCCAATGGTGTCGTATTGGTCACCACCAAGCGAGGAACTACCGGCAAAACGGTCGTATCCCTGAATTCCTATTATGGATTCAATAAATCCTTGGGTACAATAGAGGTGTTCAATGGACCTGAGTTTGCAGAATACAAGCGTGAGTCCCGTAGGGCGACCGGAAATTACCCTGAAGGTCCTGCCACTGCGGAAGCCGACGAAGCCCTGTTTGAACCCGTGGAACTCGAAGGAATTGCAGCGGGAAGAACCACCGATTATGTGGGAGCACTAACCCGAACGGGAGCTATCCAAAGCCATCAGGTATCCGTATCCGGTGGAAGTGAAAAAACACAGTTTTTTGTTTCCGGAGGATTTTTCCAGGATAAGGGCGTGGTGATCAATCAGGACTATACCCGGTATAATTTTCGCGCAAATATTGACCATAAAATCAATGACAAGATCAGGTTTGGGACGTCCACATTGGTGTCGTACAGCGAAAGAAATGGGGAGAACTTTAACCCGATCGGTGGTGCCATGCAGGAGAATCCACTTGGTAAGCCCTATGATGAAGATGGCAGCCTTATTTTTCTTCCCACCTCAGACGGTCTCAGGACCAATCCTCTGGCAGAAATCGTCCCCGGTGCCAATATCGACCTAACCAAAAGGTACAGAATATTTAACAGCATTTATGCCGAGTGGAAAATCGTTGATGGACTGACCTACCGTGTAAATTTCGGCCCGGACATTACCATTGACCGAAACGGTAGGTTTACAGGTTCACAAACCAACTCCAGAAGAGGCGGTGACCCAATAGGAAGTGTAGAAGAAGATTTCAGGTTTAATTACACCTTGGAAAACATCATCACCTATGACCGGACTTTTGGGGAAGACCATGTCTTTAAATTTACTGGTCTTCAATCCTTCCAAAAGGATAATCTGGAAGAAACTTTTTTAAGTGTTCAAGGCATTCCTGCTGAAAACCAAAGCTATAACAGGCTTGGTGATGCCAGCCAGATCACCGGAGCGAACACCAACCTGGTACAGTGGACGCTTTTTTCCTATATGGGACGGCTTAATTACAATTACAAAGGCAAATACTTGGTGACCGGTACCTTGAGGGCTGATGGTTCGTCCAAGTTTGGCGAAAACAACAAGTTTTCCTATTTCCCTTCAGTGGCATTGGGCTGGAATATCAGTGACGAACCCTTCTTCAAAGCAAATGAGACGTTTGACCAAATGAAGTTAAGGGTAAGTTATGGGTCCATTGGTAACCAGGCTATTGATCCTTATCAAACGCAGGCGTTATTGGGCAGAAGCACGTATGCCTTTGAAAACAATCCGGCGTTTGGGTACGGACCAAGTACCATTGGGAATCCAGACCTGAGGTGGGAAACATCCACTACGCTGAACGCTGGTTTGGATTTTTCCCTAATAGCCGGAAGGATAAGTGGTAGTTTTGAGTACTACATCACCACCACCAAGGATCTTTTGGCACCACAGCCACTACCCAATTCCATCGGTTTTGGAGGCTACACCACCAATGTTGGAAAAACCCAAAACAGGGGTATAGAGCTGACTGTAAACAGTGTCAACATAGATAACACCAATTTCACTTGGACTACTGACCTGATTTTTAACAGAAACAGAGAAGAAATCCTTGAACTTCCAAGTGGCGATGATATTTCAGCAGGACGTTTTGTCGGGGAGGCATTGACGGTCTTTTATGATTACAAGAAAATCGGGATATGGCAAACAGACCAAGCTGACCTGGCTGAATCCTACGAAGACAATGTCGGGGAAATCAGGGTAGAAGACATCAACAATGATGGACAAATCAATGCCGATGACCGTCAGATTCTTGGTTCTGCCGTTCCTGATTTTGTACTGGGCATGACCAATAGGTTCTCCTATAAAAACATTGACCTGTCCTTTTTCATTTATGGCCGCTTTGGATCCATGATCAGAAGCCGCTTTCATGATCAATTTAACGGACTATACGGTCGATACAATAACTTGGCTGTGGATTATTGGACACCAAATAACCCGACCAATGAATTTCCTCGACCAAACCAAAACCAAGAAAGCCCCAAGTATGCCAGTTCCATGTCTTACTTTGATGGCACCTTCATAAAGGTGCGTAACATCAATGTAGGGTATAATTTTCCTGAAAAAATTGCCGCTAAGATCGGCATGGGCAGCCTGAGGGTCTATAGTAGTATCCAGCAACCGTTCATTTTTGCCGAGTACAGGACCAAACACAAAGGGATAGATCCGGAAGTTTATCTGGATGGTGATCAAGGCGCCGGCGCCGGAGAGGTAAATGCCAACATCTCGCCCGCAGTTACCTCGTTCACCTTCGGCATCAATGCAAAGTTTTAATGTAGGATTATAAAAAACGAACTCATGCGAATCAATATATATAAGAACAAATTATCACAAGTTCTCCTAGCTTGTTCACTAGGAGTAGGTATCCTTGCACTGCCTTCATGTGAAGGAATCTTGGAAGAAGAGGTTATTGCCAATATCGGCGATGAATATATGAACACACCAAGTGGACTCCATGATGGTGTCAATGCCGCCTACAGTACCCTTAGATCCTTTTATGGCACCGAAAGGGGAAATAACTTCACGATTTTCGGAACAGACACCTACACCAATGGTGCGGATGGTAGCTGGAAATTCATGAATCAGTACACTTCCCAGTTTGACCCAAGAACGGGCCATGTAAGGGAAGTGTGGAACAACTTTTATGCGGGAATCAATACTTGTAATGCCGTAATTGACAGAGCTCCGGAAGTAAGCGGAATGGATGAAGGATTAAAGGCACGGTACGTAGCAGAAGCCAAGTTTATCCGCGCCCACCATTATTTTGTGTTGACGCAGCATTTTGGAGGAGTAGATCTGCAGCTCACCGAAACGGTCGTATCTACTAATGAGGTGACCCGTGCTACATTAGCAGACATGTATGCAGCTATCATTGCTGACTTGGAGGCCTCCATTCCCGACCTGGAAGCCACTATGCGCTCGACAGAATACGGAAGGGCCACTAAGCCTGCTGCAGAACATTTACTGGGATTGGTTTATTTGACCAAAGGCTACTCGGAAGCCGCAGAAGGAAATGATTTTGCCAATGCGGAATCCTATCTCAAAAAGGTAATCGATGATTATGGTTTCCAATTGCTCCCGGATTTTGCAGATGTATACGCTTTTGGAAATGAAATCAATGATGAGGTCATTTTCAGTGTGCAATATACCCGTGATCCACTCACCAATGGAGACGGAAACAATGCACACCTTTATTTCTTAATGGAATATGATATCCAACCAGGGATGCAACGGGATGTCGCAAATGGCAGGCCATGGAAGCGATACCGCCCCACTGACTACACCTTAAATAATGCATTTGTAAACCGGGATGTGGATGCGCGTTACCACAAATCCTTCAAGGATGTATTTTACACCAACAGTCCAGGAGAATACAATACGACCTTCGACCTCAGCAAAAGTACGGTTTCATTTGCAGAAGGGGATACCGCTATCTATGTACCTGGATACGAAATACCTGAAGCAGAAAGGGCTTCAAAGCCATATCAAATCCTGACACCAAGTATGTACACCGACAAGCTATTCCCTACGCTGACCAAGCACTTGGATCCGGGAAGACAGGACAAGACCCAAGCTGCCGGAGGAAGGGATTATATTGTATTTCGGCTGGCGGATACTTACCTGATGCTGGCAGAAGCCCAATTTCAGCAAGACAAAATAGATGATGCCGTCGAAAACATAAACGCCATCCGACGGAGAGCAGCTTGGCCAGGGATGGAAGCAGCTATGGAAATTTCATCCGCCGAGCTGAACCTCGAATTTATCATGGACGAACGTGCCAGGGAACTATTAGGTGAACAAAAGAGATGGATGGACCTGGTAAGATGGGGAGCACTTGTGGAAAGAGTTAAAATGTACAACGAAGCCGGGGCTCCAAACATCAAAGCCACCCATATCCTCAGACCCATTCCTCAAAATCAAATAGACAGAGTAGCTGGAGGTAAAGAAGCCTTCCCGCAAAACCCCGGGTATTAATCGAATCATTGACCACCAACACCATGGGCGCCAGCTGAACCAAATTCAGTTGGCGCTTTTTATTGCATCTGAGATGATTTTCTGATATGCAAGGTAGAAGGTAAAACAATCACCTCATCCTCAAAATCAGGAGCATTCTTTTTAGTTAGTTTATTCATCAGCAAGCTGGCGGCCTTACGGCCAAACTCATGGGTTGGCTGTGACACTGTAGTAAGGCTGGGATTTAAAAGATCGGCGATTTTCATGTTCGAAAAACAGGCTACCTTCAGCTCATGAGGAATATCCATTTCCAGATCATGCGCCACATAGTATGTACTAATGGCCAGTTTTTCCACCGCCGCCAAAACACCATCTGGTTTAGCTTCACTACATAAGAAGTTTTTAATTATACAGTGGTTTTCCTCATCAGAATTCTCACACTTAAGCACAAGCGTATCATCCTCTCCTATTCCATGGTCCTTCAACGCATCCAAATATCCCCTAAGACGCTGTTGGCTAATGGATATCTCCCTGGACAGCAATAAAAAAGCAATTCGTTGACAACCTTCCTTTATCATGTGACTGGTCAGTTCGTAGCCACTTTCATACCCATTGGTCACAAACTTAGTAGTGGGGATCGTCTCACAAATCCGATCAAAAAAAATAATGGGAATGCCTCTTTGATGCACATTGAGCAGGTGTTCGGTTTCTTTGGTCTGGTGGGAAACGGACATCATGATGCCATCCACTCGGCCATTGAGCAAATGGGTAACAATTTCTTTCTCCTTCTCCAAGTTTTCATGTGTATGGTACACCAATAGATGGTAACCAAACTGCTGGGTAATTTCCTCTACACCCTCGATCACTTGGGCAAAAAAGTTATTGACCAGATCAGGAATAATCATGGCAATGGTCTTGCTTTTGTGTTCCCTCAGACTGCGGGCAAAAGGATTTGGCTGATAATTCATTTGCCTGGCCATATCCAAGACCCGCTTTTTGGTCTTATCGCTGATTTCATAGCTGTCATTCAGTGCCCTGGAAACCGTAGAAGGTGCCAGATTCAATACTTCAGCCAATTTTTTAATGTTTACACCATTCATAAAAACACGCTCTTCAGGTTATTGCAAATCAAATTTAAGGGATTTCGCCAATCTCCTGCTACGTACTGCATATTATTGCACTCGCTGTACTGATCTTTCCTGAATCATACGAAAACGATTCCGTGATTAAAGTGGACTTTTTCCTTAAAAATGCAGCAAACAATGGCTATTATTACTTGATGTTAACTAACATCTCGACTTGTAACTAAAGCAAGTAGGTAATGTCAACATCCCAAGTCAAATATTATTTTATATGAAGGGATATTATAAATCAAAACCTATTTTAATTGGGCGAAACGCACTTTTATAAAACGCTATTCTCACATCCATCAATTGTGCCTTTCACTCAAAAACCTAAAATTATATGAGTACTCCTGAACCCAAAGTAAAATCCACTTTTATCCAAGAGGATTTTTTGCTGCAAACGGAAATGGCTAATGTGCTTTATCACGATTATGCCAGGAAGATGCCGATCATCGATTACCACTGTCACTTATCTCCTAAAGACCTTGCCGAAAACCGAAAATTCGAAAACATCGCTCAAGTGTGGCTTGCAGGTGACCACTATAAATGGAGGGCCATGAGGACCTTGGGTATTCAGGAGAAATACATCACTGGGAACGCCTCTGACCAAGAGAAATTTCAGAAATGGGCTTATACAGTTCCCTATACCATGAGAAATCCCCTGTATCACTGGACCCATCTCGAGCTATTAAGGTATTTTGATATGGGAGAATTACTGTCCGCTGATAATGCCGACATAGTTTACCAGGAAACAACAGCCCAGTTACAAAAGGATTCCCATAGTACACAGTCATTGCTGGCCGGTATGAATGTAGAAACGGTCTGCACTACCGACGATCCTACAGATAGCTTGGAATACCACAAAATGGCAGCTGACAATGGTATGCCAATTGGACTCTACCCTACCTTCCGTCCAGATAAGTCCTTTGCTGTGGAACAACCGTCCACCTATATGGCTTACCTTAATAAATTGTCCGATGCCAGTAATGTATCCATTGACAGCCACGAAAAACTAATGGCTGCACTGGAAAACCGTATCGCTTTCTTTCACGAAAACGGTGGCCGTCTAGCTGACCATGGACTGGAGCAGCTTTACTACTTTCCAATCGGAACTTTTGATATAGAAATACTATTCAAAAAGGTCTCCACAGGCAAGCCTCTGGATCAAGAAGAAACTGCCTATTATAAATATGTCACCCTATTAGAGCTATGTCGCCTCTACCACGCCAAAGGCTGGACTCAGCAGTTTCACTTGGGGGCACTTCGAAATACGAACGAACGTATGCTAGATACGCTAGGGCCTGATACAGGTTTTGATAGCATTGGTGATTTCACCCAGGCAAAAGCCCTTTCCCAGTTTCTTAATGAACTGGATAAAACAGATCAACTCTGCAAAACCATTCTCTATAACCTCAACCCACGGGACAATGAAGTTATGGCCACAATGACGGGAAATTTCAATGATGGATCAATTAGGGGCAAAGTGCAATTTGGCTCGGGATGGTGGTTTCTGGATCAAAAAGACGGAATGGAAAAACAAATGAACACCCTCTCAAACATGGGACTGCTCAGCTGCTTTGTGGGAATGCTTACGGATTCCCGAAGCTTCCTATCCTTTCCACGCCATGAGTACTTCCGCAGAACACTATGTAACCTAATCGGCAATGACGTGGCCAATGGAGAACTACCTGCAGATGAAAAATGGCTTGGAAAAATGGTTCAGGACATCTGCTATCACAACGCTAAAAACTACTTTAACTTCCAATAAATAAAAGCATTAAATATGTCTGCACTATTTTCTGTAAAAGACAACATTATCCTTATCAGTGGCGCCACAGGTGTACTGGGGAGCCAAATTACTCAATATTTGGCCAAAGAAGGTGCCCAAGTGATTATCTTGGGAAGAAATCCCAATAAGGTTAAAGAACTGGTAACCGCCATTACTACGAACGGAGGAAAAGCCTCTGCCCTGATTGCTGATGTCACCAATAAAGACGCTCTCCAAACTGCCGCACAGCAAGTGGAAAAAGAATTTGGAAAAGTAGATGTGCTCATCAATGCCGCAGGCGGAAATATGCCCGGTGCCATCGTCACTCCAGACCAGAACATTACAGACTTGGAGATTGAAGAAGTTAAGAAAGTCATGGAACTTAACTACCTGGGAACCTTAATGCCTATTCAGGTATTCACTCCTCTGTTATTAAAAAACCCAGCTGCAAGCATCATCAATATCTCGTCTATGGCAGCTTCGAGACCGCTCACCAGAGTAATGGGCTACGCATCTGCCAAAGCGGCAATCGATAACCTTACCAAATGGCTATCCGTGGAATTCTGTCAAAAATACGGCAAACAGTATCGGGTCAATGCCATCGCTCCAGGGTTTTTCCTTACGGAACAGAACAGGACATTGCTTACCCAAGATGATGGAAGCTTGACTGCCCGGGGCAATCAGATCATAAGTCACACGCCCATGGATCGCTTTGGGGATCCGGAAGACCTCTTCGGTGCAGTAAGTTTCTTTTGTAGTGCTGCTTCCAAATTTGTAACTGGAACCATAATCCCCGTGGATGGAGGTTTCAGTGCCTATGGTGGGGTGTGAGCAGTTAAGGATTAAAAATTTTGTGAACCGAAATTCGATTAGCCCAATAGCATACCTGCATTGGGAAAGATGAAGCTATGAAACCAATAAAAAAAATGGAACAGACCATGCGCTGGTATGGTCCCCAAGACCCGGTAACCTTAGCGGACATCCGACAGGCCGGTGCCACTGGCATCGTATCTGCCCTGCACCATTTGCCTAATGGTGTAGTATGGTCCCGCGAAGAAATCAAA
Organism: Echinicola soli; assembly: GCF_006575665.1. Classification (NCBI taxonomy): domain Bacteria; kingdom Pseudomonadati; phylum Bacteroidota; class Cytophagia; order Cytophagales; family Cyclobacteriaceae; genus Echinicola; species Echinicola soli. The sequence goes on along the minus strand of NZ_CP041253.1, from coordinate 3,708,262 downwards.
AAAAGAAAAGACACTATTGAAGCTGCAGGGCTTACCTGGTCAGTAGTCGAGAGTATTCCTGTCCATGAAAGCATCAAAACCAGAAGTGGCCATTACCAAGAATACATTACCCACTATAAAACCTCTATCGAAAACCTAGCTGCTGAAGGCATTCATACGGTTTGTTATAATTTCATGCCTGTGCTGGATTGGACCAGGACAGACCTAGCCTATGAACTCCCCAATGGAGCTAAGGCACTGCGCTTTGAATTACAAGCGCTGGCAGCTTTCGACCTATTCATCCTGCAGCGTCCAAATGCCGCGGATGCTTATAGCGATGGAGTGATCAAAAGGGCCGAAGCTTATTTCAAGCAGATGTCAGATGAAGCCAAGCAATTGCTCACGAACAATATCATTGCAGGATTGCCTGGAGCAGAGGAAGGTTATTCACTGGAGGCTTTTCAAAAAGTACTGGACACATATAAGGATATCAACGCCGATAAACTTGCCGACAACTTGAGGCTGTTCCTGGATGAAATCATTCCCGTCGCAGAAAAAAATCGTGTCTTCATGGCCATCCATCCCGATGACCCTCCCTTTCCGATGTTTGGACTTCCCAGGGTCATGAGCACGATCCAGGACGTAAAACGCCTGCTAACGGATAACTCCAGTGAATATAATGGCATCACCTTCTGCACAGGATCCTTTGGGGTGCGTGCAGACAATGATCTTCCACAGATCATCAGGGAGCACGGAGACCATATCCACTTTATCCACCTGCGCAGTACCCAGCGGGATGCCGATGGCAACTTCCATGAAGCTAATCACCTGGAAGGAGATGTCCCGATCGTAGAAGTAATCAAAGAACTCATAAAAGTACAGGCAAAAAGGGGGAAATCACTTCCTATGCGTCCTGATCATGGCCATCAAATGCTCGATGACCTTAAGAAAATCACCAACCCTGGCTATACAGGGATCGGAAGGCTCAAAGGATTGGCAGAGCTGAGAGGTTTGGAAATGGGATTGATCCATGGTTTAGGATAATGGATTTATCAATTGTCCCACCCAATAATTATTTTATGTCGGAGGGAGCTCATTTGCTTCCGCCGGCTTTTACATCTATTATGACACACCCACTTCTTTTTAATCTCAATTCGATTTAAAACATCTTAGCTGTCGATGAGGATCCTTCATTGCCATTTTAAACCTGAAATTTGGCTTATAACAACTTCAAGTGTGATTTTTAGCCCTTACCTCTATCGAGAACCGAAGGCTGAAAACCTTTCCTGACCTTAACCCGAGGCAAGGACTCGGGCCATAAGCCCTCCCTCATTCCTCTATCGCAGGCCGAAAGCCCAGCTCAACACTTCCTTCTAGTCAAACCATCTTCGCCAGATTAGAAAATCTACTGTGGTCTTAGTTCCCTTTGAATCAGTCGTTGCATGAGTTTTATGATTCTACCTGACCGGCAGACAGGTTCACTATAACGGACCAAGCAATATTTCTGGAAGATGAGAGATTTCCAGGTGATTTTGGTAAGCATATTTCTCTTTAATTTAGCAATAGGAATGCGTGCTCCAGTAAAAAAAATCAGCGCCATCTTCGTGCTATCGAAACCAACCCTAATCCACCAACTTTTCCGCTTGACCCACTATAACGGCGCTCTGCATTAAACCATGAACTACTGATTATATGCTATTTAAAACCATCCCAACAGTAGTCGGAATCCCAATGTATAATGCGGGTTTAAGAAATAGTCAGAAAGAAATTTCCTTTCCAGTTTTGGAGCTTTCATAAATCCCCAAAATCATCGCAAGGGACTTCTTTGCTATTTCTCCCGTCACCAATGGCGGTTTATTCTCTTGTATGGACATGACCATATCCTCGATCTGCATCAAATGAAGTGCATGACCGATCGCCATGGGATCAGCAGCACCACTACTAGGCTCTTGAGCTGCGTTTTCCGCTTTTGACTCTTGATCCTTAACGCTCCAGGCAACTATTTTACCAGCTTCCAGAATCACGCTGCCTTCTGTCCCATAAATTTCCAGTCGCTCAGGATAGCCTGGATAGAGTGATGTTCCTGCGGTAATATTCCCCAAAGCGCCATTTTTAAAAGTGACCAACGAAGTTCCTATATCTTCCCCTTCAATGTCATATAAAGCTGTTTTCACCTTGCCAAAGACAGTGTTTGCATCGCCCATAATGTCCAGCAACAGATCAATGGTATGAATTCCTTGATTGATAAAAGCACCTCCCCCGTCACCACTAATGGTTCCTTTCCAGTGACTACTTTCATAATACTCCCTGCCCCGAAACCATTTTATATAAGCATTCCCCATCAACAAGCTCCCCAATTGTCCACTTTTGACAGCAGCCCTGAGCAAGAGATAACCTTCATTAAAGCGGTTTTGAAAAATCACACCCAGCTTTACGTCATTCTCCTTGCAAGCCTGTATCATTGCATTTGCCCTCTCTATGCTGATCTCAATAGGCTTTTCCACCAAAACATGCTTTCCTGCCTGTGCTGCCATTACCGTAGGTTCCAAATGCTCCCCACTCGCCGTACAAATACACACCACCTCCAATCCAGGATGAGTCAAAAAGTCCTTCAAATCATCATATCCTTTGACCTGAAACTGAAGTTCAGCTTGTTTTGCCCTCTCAGCTGAAGAACTGCACACCGCCACCAGTGCTGTGGAATCCAGTTCATTGATGGCTGAAGCATGCTTTTCGGCAATGGCTCCGGTTCCGATAATTCCAAATTTGATGGGATATGACATATTGAAATATGATTTTATAGGGGAAAGAATTTAAGATACAAAAGCTAATCTGTTTCGCATAAAAATCGAGTTTTTTAAATTAAGATCAACCTGCCTTTATAATATTAGTATATTTGGCCTATTGTAGGCTCAGAAGATAAAAAAATGTTACTTGATAAACGACACCTACCACTGAAAAAAACGTTCAAATCCTACACTGATAGAATCTTTTTATAAGCGCAAAATACAACAATGGAAAAAGTACTAATCATCGAAGATGATCATAACATCTCAGAATTACTCACGATTCATATTTCTGACATGGGTTTTGAAGTAGCATGCGCTTTTGATGGAAAAGAAGGATTGCTAAAAGCATTAAATTATACTTACACATGCATCTTATTGGACATCAGACTACCATCCATGGATGGATTTGAAATTTGTAAGCGAATCAGGCAAGAAAAAATCTATACCCCTATCCTAATGTTAACTTCCAAATCGGAAGAAATAGACAAAGTACTCGGACTGGAAATCGGAGCGGATGATTACATCACCAAACCTTTCAGCATCAGGGAACTGATCGCTCGCTTCAAAGCAGTATTAAGAAGAAGCAGTGCTCCGGCGGTTCAGGAGGTGATGGAAGAAAAGGAAATCCTGGCTCATCAACTTTTTATCAATGTAGGAAAAAGGATAGTAGAGCTCAACGGCAACCGAATAGAACTTTCCCCGAAAGAGTTTGACCTATTGGTATTGCTGGCCTCTAACCCCGGCCGGACTTTCTCCCGTCCCAATCTTCTCAACCAAGTCTGGGGATATGAATTTGAAGGGTTTGAACATACCGTCAATTCACACATCAATCGCCTACGATCCAAAATAGAAGCCAATATGAACACCCCAGAGTACATACTTACTACTTGGGGCGTGGGCTACAAATTCCGAGAAAATTAATCCCATTATAATGGATCATTCGCAACCCAAAAAACCTTTCAAACTCTTTAACCGTCTCTTTTGGGAAGTATCTGCTATTTTCCTCACAGTTTTACTGGTCTTTTCGGCCATCACCTTGGTCATCTCTATTAAATCTGCGAGGGATTATGCTGAAGAAGTCAACCAAAAGCTCAACTATAACCTAGCCAATAATGTTCTGGGTGTTATAGAGCCTCTAGTGGTAAAGGACAGTATTAACCAAGGAGCTATTGAGGATCTTTTGCATTCCATGATGGTTATTAATCCAACGCTAGAAATTTACATTTTGGCTCCTGATGGCAAGATCAGAAGTTTTGTGGCACCTGACAAAGTAGTTCAGCTGGACCATGTAAACCTAGAGCCTGTCAAAACTTTTTTGAACAACACGGACAAAAGTATCATCTATGGAGATGATCCCCGGAATCCAGGCGAAAAGAAGATCTTTTCCGCGAGTAAAATAAAGCATGACAAAGAGTTGGCGGGTTATCTTTACATTGTTTTGTCCAGCCAGGAATATATTTCCACTGCCCATATGGTGGAAGGCAGCTACATCCTAGGACTGTCCATCAGATCGGTGATGATCATATTGGTCATAACAGCCATCATGGGACTGGTAGCCCTTTGGTTTTTGACCAAGAAACTCAATACAATCATCTCAGGAATAAGTGCTTTCAAATCTGGCCGGTATGAAACTCGCATTCCGCTACAAAATCAAAACGAGTTGGACAAAATCAGCGTTACATTCAATCAAATGGCCGAAACCATCGAAAGGAATATTGAAGAATTGAAGAGCTTGGATAGTTTGAGAAGGGAATTGATCAGTAATATTTCCCATGACCTACGTACTCCGATTGCCTCCATCCAAGGGTATGCGGAAACCTTGCTTCTAAAAATCAATTCATTGTCCCAAAGTGACCAGCTGCACTACTTGGATATCATCGTGAAAAGCAGTGAGAAACTCAAAGGCCAAGTAGCGTCGCTTTTTGAATTGTCCAAACTAGAGGCCAAGCAGATTAAACCTTCAATTGAGCGTTTTGGTATTTCTGAACTGGTTCAGGATATCACCAATAAGTACAGGGTTTTGGCCAAACAGAAGCACATTTCTTTCAATACCGTCTTCCCAAAAGAACTTCTATTGGTAGATGCCGACATTTCCCTCATCGAAAGAGCCCTCCAGAATCTAATTGACAACGCCATCAAGTTCACTCCAGAAGGTGGTACCATCACTCTTGAAGTAGACCTGAAGAGTGACCAGAAAGTAAAAGTCAGCATAACGGACGATGGAACAGGCATCCAAAAAGAGGATTTGCCCTTCATATTTGAACGATACTACAAAAAGAGTAACCAAACTTCTTCTGAAGACAATACAGGCCTAGGACTGGCCATTGTCAAAAAAATCATTGAACTGCACCAATCCGAAATCAACGTCGTCAGTCACCCAGGAAAAGGCACCTCATTTTCGTTCATGCTGCCCGTGGAGCAAGCATCCTAACCAAATAAAAACTTAAAGGGTTATTAAAAAAAACCAATAAAAGTGAAAAAACACTTCATATTGGTCAATAACTACACTCATTGGAAAACCATTATAAAAGATTGACTTTCTTGTGACTTTTCTGTGACATTTAAATGGGAATTTAGCACCGAACCAAAACTGTTTAGTGTTATGAAAATAAAAATATTTCTCATTTTGTTGGTATCGGGCGTTATCTTTACCGCCTGTAACAAAGATGATGAACCGGTAACGCCCCTGAATCCAAACAATGCTGAAAAAGCATTTATCGATCGCTTTAGTGAGGATGCGGGGAATTTATTTGTCAGAAATAGCAGCAATAACTTACCAGCTGCCAATCAAGCTATCAATTTTGATGAAGGTCCATTTATCACCACGGGTTTAGGGCCTGATGGTGAAATGGTAGAGTATTACAATTTTGACGTGCAGCCAATCACTCCTGCCCCTATTTATATCCTGTTTAAGGAAGGCGAAAGTACACCTGTGGCAGATCAATTGAATATTATTGATGTGATTCCGGGAGATGAGGGATACAACGACTTCTGGTTAGTAAACCGGGTTACGGTTCCCTCAAATTATGTCGCAAACACTGTAACCAGTGTCGAAGGAATCATGGCAGAAGACTACGCTATAGAGCCAACAGAAACCATCGTTAACTGCCCAGTGGTTCCAGATGGATCCACTGCAAGCAAGCGATTCGGCAACGGTGAAGAGCCAGGCCTTATCCAAGGATGGTATAAGGACATGTTAGTGTATTATTTTACCTTTTCGGAGAAATCACTGGTGTCCACTTCCATGGGCAGCCAAGCAGCAGTACCGGTATCCGGCATTCTGGTTACCTTTAACGTCAATCCGGATATGGCCGGAGGGGGACCGACTTCTGGTTTTGCAACGGAAGGCAGTACCTTGCAGACCCATAATGTGATAGAAACCCTACCTACAGATGATGCGTACAGCCCTCTTTGGAGTGTAAGCGCTTATGACAATGCTTTCTTTAATTCGGTATATGATTGGCCTTCTGCTATGGAAGCTACTGTCTTGGGAGCTAATGTAGCCTTGGTAAACTGCCCGGTCGTGTCGGTGGATGATGGAAATCCACCAATGGATCCAGATATGGCCGCTAAATCTTCCGTAGACAGATTTAGTGATGCTGCAGCCACACTATTTGTAAGAAATGGAAAGAATAATTTCCCAGGCCCAAATATGCCGGTAAACTTTGATGAAGAGCCTTTTATCACCAAAGGTTTAGGACCCAATGGTGAAATGGTGGAATATTACAATTTTGATATCATGCCGACCAAGCCTGCTCCTATTTACTTGTTCTTCCGCGAAGGCGAAGACAGCCCGGTGGAAGGCCAACTCAATGTCTTGGACGTCATTCCTGGGGATGAAGGCTATAGTGATTTTTGGCATGTACACCATGTCATTGTACCGGACTACTATATTGCAAATTCCGTTACGAGCCTTGATGAAATTAATGCCAGAGGATATACCGTGGAGGCTACAGAGACCATCGTCAACTGTCCCGTAGTACCTGATGGAAGTACGGCTAGCAAAAGGTTTAGCCCTGATGAAGACACTGAGCTACATCAAGGATGGTATCACGACCAAGTGATCTATTACTTCAACTTCTTCGAAAAAATACTCACGGCAGAATACGTGAACGATGAAACTTCGGTTCCGCTGTCGGACATCTATGTCACGTTCAATATCAACCCTGGCATGGAAGGTGGCGGACCGGCTTCTGGATTTGTAACTGAAAATGGCTCAATGCAAACACATAACACCGTGGAGACCCTACCGAATGATGATGAATACTCACCACTTTGGTACATTAACGTATACGACAACAATGACTTCGAAACGGTAATGGACTGGGAAAGTGCAAAAACAGCCAATCTTTTGGTTGCTGGAGCAGGATTGGCCAACTGTCCCGTCGTAAAAGTTAATCCCTAATTATTAGGGCATTAAAAAGAAAAGGCTGTCTCCTTGACATTTTGACAAGGAGACAGCCTCTTTTATATAACGACACAAAATGGTTGGTGGTCTAGTTCAGCTTAAACACCAATCCGCCTCCCAAGCTAAATTGGTAAATGGAAGAGTAACTGTTTACGCCTGCTCCAGCGCCGCCGGTTCCAAAATAAAAACCGCCACCAACAGATTGGACAGCAGACAGCAATTGTGCCTGGACCTTCAGTCCGACGCGTTCAGAACCCCACATAATTCCACCACCTTTTACACCCCAAGCCATTTTGGTGGCATTGTTCTCATTTCCATTATCAGGATTATACAAGTCGGCTATCACCACACCGGCCATTACCCCAAAAAAACCTTCTAGATTTCCACTAGGAGCTTTAAAATAGCGTGATGGTGCTACCAAAATATAGTTTATCCCTAAGTCAAAATTCGTGCGACGATCCACAAAACCTGAATAGCTGTAGCGTGTTGGACTATTGGTATCCTGTCTCAGGTACAACACTTCCACGCCTATCATGTCATTGACAACATATTCGATACCGCCACCCCACTGAAAGCCATCTTCAATCCTTCCCTCATAATAATAGTTATTACCTACATCCCAATAGGAATCAAACTTATCGGCGAAAACATAAGAGCCGTAAACATTTAGCCGCACATCCTGGGAAAACCCTTCCAGGGAAAACAAACACAAAATCGCAAGGACACAAAAGAGCTTTTTCATATTAACTATAGCATTTAAGTTCTATACAGAATTTGAAGGAATACCGAATAACGGAAACAGCTTCCCTATACTTGATGCATAGTTACTCAAATCATCGTCGATACGTGTAAAAAAAGAATCCCTATCGGTAAAAGATTATAATTTTGTGCACAAAATCATTGTGTTCTCCCCTGCTGTAAGGCAGTTATGTACGAATCAGACCACTAAAAGAACCATTGGACATAAAAATCCCCTGCACAATACATTGCCAGGGGATGTAAACATTTATGTTATTCTCTATTTTTCAGTGGGCATCACCACTTCATCTTTGTATTGGCTCATGAGCTCATCCAGCTTATTATGCATCTCCTTTTTCACCTCTGCATAAGCTGGATCTTCATATATATTGTTCATTTCGTGAGGATCTTTTTCAAGGTCATACAGCTCCCATTCATCCACATCATAATAGAAATGGATCAATTTATACCGGTCTGTCCTTACGCCGTTATGACGCTTCACAGCATGAATGCCCGGATACTCATAATAGTGATAATAAAGTGCATCCCTCCATTCGACTTCCTCCCCCTTCAGCAGTGGTAGCATACTTTTACCTTGCATTTCTTTTGGAATCGCCACCCCTGCTGCATCCAAGAAAGTTTCCGCAAAGTCCAGGTTCTGAACTAAATCTGTATTTCTACTGCCTTCCTTGATCACGCCTGGCCATTTGATCATCAACGGTGTCCTGAAAGATTCCTCATACATAAACCGCTTGTCAAACCATCCGTGCTCTCCAAGGTAAAAACCTTGATCAGAGGTATAAACGATAATGGTGTTTTCAGCTAACCCATTCTTTTCCAAATAATCCAGCAGCCTTCCGACATTTTCATCCACTGACTCAATGCTTGCCAAATAATCCTGCATATAACGCTGGTACTTCCATTTGGTCAGCTCATCTCCTTGAAGATTGGCTTTCTCAAATTCTGCATTGATCGGGCCGTACACCTCTTCCCAAGCAGCGCGCTCCGATGGGCTCATGCGGTCCAGATTGTTATGGTATGCATATGGATACCAAGTGAGAAAATTCTCATAACCCATTTTTTCTGCGATATCCGGATGGATCTTGTTATCGCTTGTCACCCCCATATGCGTATCAATTCGCATTTCTGCTTCCCTGGCTGCGCTGCCCCGTCCGCTATAATCATCAAGCAAACTCTCAGGCTCAGGGAATTCTTTTTTTGTATATTTACGGAAATTTTCTTCCGTAGGAAGCCACTCCCGATGAGGTGCTTTGTGCTGGTACATCAGCATAAACGGTTCTTCGCTCTCCTTTGCTTCATCCAACCAGTCAATGGCAAAGTCCGTGATCAGATCCGTCACGTAACCAGAATCCAGCTCCACACCATTTTTAGTACGGAATTCAGGATTGTAATAATGGCCCTGACCGGGCAGTACTTTCCAATAATCAAAGCCAGTAGGTTCCGTTTTCAGGTGCCATTTTCCGATCATAGCGGTTTGATAGCCTTTCTCTCTCAGAATTTTCGGAAAAGTCACCTGTGTACTGTCAAACTTCACTGCATTGTCCACCAGGCCATTTACATGACTGTGCTTACCCGTCAGAATCACGGCTCTACTTGGTGCACATATCGAATTACTGACAAAAGCCTTCTCGAAAAGCATTCCCTCCTTGGCTATCCTGTCAATATTCGGAGTATTGATCAGCTTGTCGCTATAAGCACTGATCGCCTGGTACGCGTGGTCATCGGACATGATGAAGATGATATTGGGACGCTTATTGGCAGTCGCCTCCTCTTCCTCCTTTGGGGGCTTGCAGGAAAACAGGAAAGCAATGATGCCAATGGCCATCAATGCCAGAGCAGTATTTTTTCCTACTGAATTAGTTTTGGGATACATGAAACTTAAATATTATTGGGTTATTAAAGTATAAACTTAGGGAAAAAGACCTAGTATATCAACCCTGCCTTTTTATATATCTTTACGAAAGTCACTTTAGTTTTTGATAAATTTAATAAGGTTCTACATTACCATTCAGAAATGAGTTGAATAGTTTTATCGGATGGGTTCATCCCTTATACCAATCCCACACAAGTTCCCAATAATATGGCTATGCCAAAGCTGAGTAATGTACCGATCAATACATATTCGGCTTTGAGAATATCGTCATTTTTAAATCTTAAAATGGACTTGGCTGCAATCAAAAATCCAACAGCCTGAAATTCTCCCAATAGGATAAATGTAAGTACCAGCATACGCTCCAATACCCCGATCAATTTTCCTGCATTGGGGAGGTCATTGGTACCTGGCACCTTGATTTCATAGGCTTTTAGTACTTCTTTAATGAGGATATTAGAAGGCTTCAAACAGGCTAAATAGGCAAATATTGCCATAAGTAATTTGGATGATAACTCCACTTGCCACCAAGGGTGCAGCCCCAAATAAAGCGTGTACGATACGGCTACTGCAATGATCACCGCCAAATGTAAAACTTGATCAATAAAAAAGGCATAGTTTCCCAGCCACTTGCTCCTGTTTAAGTACACTTTTAAGCCGTCAATGATATAATGTGTCAGGGCAATCACCAACGCCCCATAAACGAAATACAGCTGAAAGGACAAGCCCCAAGACAATAAAAACACGATCAATATATGCCATTTTAAAAATGGACTTCTAAATCCATGTGTGTTCTTTTGCGCTGCCAATCGATCATTTTGGAAATAAAAATCCGCCAACATATGGGCAATCAGCTGTAGGATAAAAAACTGGGCTGCATTCATGATTGATGTCGCTTTACGGTATGATTATAATATGCTACGGTATCTTCGATGGCATTCCAACCTACACTGGTACTGTGCTGATTGACCACAGACTGGCTGACCCCAAATTTTTCTGCTATTTCATCTTCATTCAGCCCCATCAACTTCCAGTACAGCACCTCGGATTGACGGGCTGTGGCCTTGCTGATCAGCACATCCAAGAGCCCCATCACAGGATCAAATTGTTCCTTTAGCAGCTCTTCATGCGATTCGAAAAACAACGTTTGTTTGATCACTACCCTTTTTTTCTTGCGGCCGGATTGCTCATTTATCTTTCTTCCTGCCAAGTAAATCGCCTCTCCGTCTATCACGCCATTTGTCGTATCGAAGGTCGGTAACTCACCATAGCCTATGGCCAACCGGATACCATGTGTCTTAAACAATTTAATACGGTTTTTGTCGCTGCTTTTCTCTCCAGTACTTACCTCAATGGATTTCACAAAGCTCTTTATGGCCAAAGCCACCGCAAGCGACTCTTGGGGCTTTCTGCACACACACTCCACATAATCTCCTTTCAGTACCCTTCCATACGTATCGAATTTTACTGAAAGGTGAAAGATAAGGTCTTTCAAACGATCATTTAGCATCAGCCGATCTTCTTTGACCAGACTGGTAGAAGATACAATATCTCCGGATATGACTGCTACTTTTCCCATACATCTAGCTTATAACCGTACTAAATATAGCATTTTAGACTTATAAACACAATTTATAAGTCAATTTACATATAAAATATATTTATAAGTTTTTAAGCTTATATAATATAATTATATGTTTCTCCACTTATAACCACTCATTTTACCGCAATCTCTTCCATAATGCGATTGGTTCTGCTTCCTGACAAGCCATCAGAAGGACTTAAAGCCAGTCCTAACAAATCACCCACTACTAACTGAATCAAAGGCATTTGTATATGCTTAGGCAAAGAAAATTCAAACACTTCTTTTCCTTCACCATCAGTTTCAAGCGACACATTTCCCCCACCAAAGGTTTCATAACTGATATGGCCTTTACTCCCAAATATAACAGTCTTGTCCATCACATCTATTTTGCTGGAAGAAAAACACCAACTGCCACTCCCCAATACACCCGACTCAAATTCAAAAGCAGCCACGACCATATCTTCGGCCTCATACAGTCCAGCTTGATTTGCACTAATTCCCTTTGCAGTTTTTATCGGTCCCAAGGCAAAGTCCAAAAAGTCCAATTGATGGGAAGCAAGGTCATAGAAATAACCTCCCCCAGCAATATCAGGATTTACCCGCCAATTATGATCAAGGTTCCTTACCACTTCGGGCTTGGGCACTTGGTTCATCTGGATGGATACATGGCGTACCTCTCCGATCGCCCCCTCCTCTATCAAGGATTTGATCTTTAGAAAATGGGGCAACGCCCTTCGGTAATAAGCCACATACAGCGGTACTCCAGCTTTGTCACAGGCAGCAATCATTTCTCGACATGCTGCATACGTTTTGGCCATAGGTTTCTCCACATATACTGGTTTACCTGCCGCTGCTGCTTTTAATGTCAGCTCCTTATGCGCATAAGGTGGAGTAGCTATGTATATCGCATTGACCTCAGGGTCATTTATCAGCGCATCGGCATCGGTGTACCACTTGGGAACTTGGTGCCGCTTGGCGTAGTCCTTTACCTTTTCCTCATTTCTCCTCATCACCGCTACCAATCGACTGTTCTCCACCAAATTCATGGCGGGAGCACTCTTTACCTCACACACATCGCCTACTCCTACGATGCCCCACCTTACTTCATCATCTTTGATTTTTTTCATGTAAGTATATTATTGATCTCGATCCAGATATCTTCATCCACGGGCACACCGCTTCTAATATTCTCAGCCCTTACTTTTAAGGTCTGCTCACCAGGATAGCGTAGTGAATTGCCTTTACCAAAAACACCACTTTCTTTTAGGTCACTGACCACCGCATCCAAGCGCTCTTCCATCCATTCATCCAATCCAAAATTCTCAGGGTTCACCGCTAAAAACACCTGAGAGAGCCCACTTTCATCATCCTGTTTGCCCACCTCAAAAGTAGCCTGGCCGCCGGAAAGCAGCATTGCAAGCATGTCCAACACCAATGACAGGCCAGCACCTTTCCATAATCCGATGGGCAGTGCCAATTCCTTTTGGATGATCTCAGCGGGCGACCGACTAAGTTTTCCTTCCCCATCAAATCCAGCAGCATAAGGCATCTCCTTACCTTCTTTGGCATAAATGGCCATCTTTCCATAGGCAAACTGTGACATTGCTGTATCCAAGACGATTGGGCCATTTTGCCGGGGTATGGCCACCACCAGGGGATTGTTTCCCAATTTTGGTTCGCTTCCTCCCCAGCCTGGCATATTGGGCTTGGTATTGGTGAAGCAAATACCGATGCATCCGGCTTCTACAGCCTGCCAACCATAATTACCCGCTCTCATCCAATGATTGGTATTTTGTAAGGCCACGCAGCCAAACCCGGTAGATTTGGCCATTGAAATGGCTCCTTTCATGGCAGCGTGAGCATTGAGATTACCTGGCCCCAAGTGGCCGTTCCAGCGTTCAAAACCACCAAACTTAGCCACTGCCTCAGGTTGGGCAGAAGGCACGATCAGGCCTTTTTCGATAGAGGACAAATAACTCAAAAACCGGTTCACCCCATGAGATGGTACTCCGTCCAAACTGGCCTGGGCAAACAATTGGGCACTCAGTGACGCCCTTTCTTCAGGAAAGTGATAGTGCAGAAGCACCTGCTTTAAGGTTTCTTGAAGTGCTGAAAAATCAACTCTTTTTTCCATAGCATATAATTCAGTTAAATTTACCGATTATATGACCTCATGCAAAAGGAGTTGTTTAATTTTGAAAAAGTCATGGATGCTAATCCTACTTCAACACTACTAACAACGATTAATAACCATCCACCAAATCATTCAGATAGACCTCGACGTTGGTGTAAAACCGGTGAAGTGTACTTCCTGCTGCATCAAAAGGATCATTGCTATCCAAGCCCATTTCTTCTTCCCATTTATCAGGCATGCCATCGCGATCTTTGTCCTCGGGTGCCTTTTTTGATTTCAGTTTTGGCCATCCCCCCACATCCTGCTGACTGTCAATAATTCCATTGCGGTCTTTTCCAGCAGTACTTTTACCCTTTTTCACCTCCATTAGCAATCGCTTGTCTACCTGGTCCCGGCTATAGCTGGCACCAGCGTTACTAAGCACACGCAAACATGCGATGGAAGCTCTCTCTGTTTCCTGTCCCATCAAAAAAGGGAAAGGATTATCCACCAGTACCTTATCGACAGCCTCCACACCATCTACTCCTAAACGATTATCCTGGGACACTTCACAGTCATGGGAATTGGTGTTTCCAGCCAAGTAAAACTGGCCATAGGGTTCATAGGGTTCTATGATGCGATCTTCATTGGACGTGGTCGCCGGGCCTGGTTGGTAAAAATTTCCTACCATGTTATAATGCCCTTGTTCCCCTCCATAAGCGTTGTTGTTTTTCCAATTGTAGATCACGTTATTTCTGAAATCCACCATCTCCTTTTCAGGCTCCTTGCTAGTCCTGGCACCATTGAAGCGGGGCAATCTACTGGCATGGTTTGCGATCAGGTTATGGTGAAAAGTGGCCTTATTTCCACCCCATATTCCTCCATAGCCGTGATTGCCCTTTTCATGCACAGAAACATTCAGGCTTTCTGAGACGATACACCATTGTAGTGTAAAGTTCTCATTATCATAAAACGAGCCACACTCATCCGTGCCCCAGCTCAATGAACAATGGTCAATGATGACATCTTTATTGCGCAGACAGCTCATCGCATCATCCTGAACGCCTTCTTCATCTCCCATCCGGCTTCTGATATACCTGATGATGACATTGTCCCCTTTGATCTTTATGGGATAATTCTGCAAGGTAATCCCACCACCTGGTGCACTTTGGCCGGCAATGGTAAGATCACCATGGTTAATGTCCAAACTTGATTTCAACTTGATATTACCTGAAACAGCAAATACGATGATCCGCGGCTCTTTTTTCCTGATCGCTTCGCGCAAACTCCCAGGTCCTTCGTCTTGGAGATTGGTGACTACATAGACTTTTCCTCCACGTCCACCTGACGTATATTTGCCAAAACCATCTGCACCAGGAAATGCCAATGCTCTTTCGTTTTCATTTTGGCCATTATCCTGCCCATAAGACCAAAACGAAAGCTGCATGCACAGCAATAATAAGCAGAAAAGATACATCTTACTCTTGATCATAACTAACCGATTTACCGTTAATGGTGACATTTTCGAAGTGCACATCCTTTACATTGGAAAACTTAAAAGCTTCCTTTACCTGCTTGATCGTCACATTTTCAAGTCTAATATTTTCTACCGGAGAGCTTTTATAGCCTTCCAATAGCACACCGACTTCCCCCCCATTTTCTACCGTCATATTTTCCACATGGATATTTCTTACCGTGGGGACATATGCACCGCTATCTTCATAAAACATATTTACACGGATCACTTGCTGGGCAATCTGGCCAACGTCAATATTTCTCAAATAAATATCTTCAATCACACCACCTCTCATGGAACTGGTTTTGATACGGAGTGCCCTGTCCAGATGTGGACTGTTCATCTCACAATTTTCCGCAAAAACATTCCGTACACCGCCTGATATCTCACTTCCTATAACAACACCGCCATGTCCATCGGCCATCTTGCAGTTTTGGATAATAATATTTTCACTGGGAACATTGATCCTCCTACCATCTGCATTTCGGCCAGACTTGATCGCTATACAATCATCCCCGGTATTAAAGTAACAATCTTTTATCAGGACATTTTTACTCGATTCTGGATCACAGCCATCAGAGTTGGGACCGTGACTTTCTACTGTCACTCCCTCAATGGTCACATTTTCACACAGCACTGGATTTAATATCCACATGGGCGAATTAACGATCTTCACCCCTTCTATCAATACATTCTTACACCGGTAAGGCTGCACAAACTGAGGACGAAGGTAAAATCCCTCTCCAAACTTTCTTTCCTCCACGGGAACGTTGTCTTCTGCCATTTGGAAGAGCGCATGCCTTTTATCCGGATCTTCCTGTTGTGGATTTCCTTCTGTATAGCCGTATTGCGTTTTTCCTTTCCATGGCCACCAGTTGCTTTCATCGGCCTGTCCGTCCAAAACACCTTCTCCGGTGATGGCGATATTTTCCTCTTCCAATGCATATACCAATGGGGAATAATTCATCAGCTCTACTCCTTCCCATCGGGTATAGACCAGTGGTAAGTAATCTTTAGGATCAGTGGAAAACAGTAACCTGGCATTCTTTTCCAAATGCAAATTCACATTACTTTCCAAATAAATGGGCCCTGTGGCAAAATCACCTGCCGGAACAAGCACCTTGCCCCCTCCAGCCTCTGCACAGGCCTCGATAGCCGATTTAATGGCCTCACTGGCATCTGTATTTCCATCTCCCACAGCTCCGTAATCGGTAATCGAAAAAGTTTGGTCAGGAAACTCAGGTGCTTGGATAGATTTCAATATTTCAGAAACCTGATCCCAAGCACTTGGTTGGACTTTTTCTTCCTTTTGCTGCTCCTGTTTACAGCCGACCATTAGGATCAAACCTAATAGGGTCACAATGAGAAAATGATATTGATATCGGTAAGTCATAGTTCCTTTATCTTTATAAATCAGTTATTTACGATAAGTCAATATTTTTGACTAAAATTCAAATCAAAGAAATGAACATACCCTAGAGAGCATTTTCATGACCATTTCATATTATTTTAGCATCGGTTTGGCTCGCTTACAGAGCTGAAGTGCCAAACCCCAGGGATCCTTTAACATGACCAAATGAGAGCCATCATCCAAGATATCATCACTGATCACCTCTGCTCCTGCCGCCACTAACCTATCACGGTCATCGGCAGGATCTTCAGAAACCAAGGCTAAATGAAGGACCAAGGGATGTTGGTTTTTAAAGTCCAGCACGGGAGCATTGGGATTATTATAAATCTCCAACATAATGGTATCACTGTCATCGGCCAAAAATGTCATGTAGGGACTGGAGGCTTGTTTACTGACAACACTGAGTCCCACATGTTTTTCATACCAATCAGACATCGCTCGTGGCTGGGCTACATTGATCGCAAAATGCTCAAATTTCATACTAATTATCTATTTAATTAACTCAGATATGGTTTCCAAAAATTCATAAGGATCCCAGTTATCCGTCACTTGATTTTCCGCATAGGTAGTTTTAAGGACATTGAGGGGATTATAGGCTTCGGCTTCACTTTCACTCAACTGAACAGCCCAATCGACCCTTTTGGAGGTGACGGCACCTGCTCCGGTATTACCGTATTCGACAAATCGCGCAGTAAGCTCATTGTCTGTATTCCCCCAATTGTTCCATCCTGATGGTTTGATAAGATCCCCCATTTTGCAGTTGATGTAGGCCACTGCAGCATGGGGTCTCCAAGGCCTGCCAAGATCCGTAGAAATTCCTTCCTCAGCCGTAAGCTCACAATCCCGAAAGACAAACCCAAAATCAACATACTCCTCGGTAGAGGCAGCTGTTATGGAAGTCCCACCATAAGAGTGGATTTTACAATTTTCAAACACCGCTGTAGCAGGTCCAAATATAAAATCTACCGTGCCTTCAATGTAGCAGTTTTTAAGAAATATTCGCTTCCGGTTACCATAAAAAGTATCCTGTCTGCCCAAAAACCTACAATTATAAAATATGGACTTATCACTATTTACATACAGCGCCAATGCCGGACCGTTTTCTGTCCCGGCGCTGTTCTCGAATGTAATATTAATTGCCACAAAACCTTCGCCGTGAACAAAAGTACTACTAGAACCGCTGGTTCCGTACTTCTCTCCGGTTTCTTCATTGACTTTATCGGCTGCATTATCAAAAGTCAGGATAACTTCTTCTTTACTTTCTCCCACGAGTACCAGGTTATTTTTACCCTTCGGAACGACTATCTCTTCTTTGTAAATCCCATTTTTAATGTATATAAACTGATTTGCAAATAAGTTGGGCCTCGCTGCATCGATAGCGGCTTGGACGGTGGTAAAATCCCCTTCTCCATTTTGATCCACCATAAAGTCAATGCTGATCTCTTCTTTCTCTTCCATTTCATCCGGTTCTGCCTCTTCCGAACTGGAACAGCTCACCAATACCATCCATAAAAGAACCAATCTATAAGGTTTAAAAAACGTCTTCATTCTTGTCGGGGGGTTAATTTATCTTACTATTCAAGCGGAAAATCCTTGATCAAACTATTAAGGTATACTTCCAAAAAGGTGTAAGGTGTACCTGCTTGGATTTTATGGCCATCATCAGGATCATTGGGATCCAGTTTATTGGCCGTTTCCCAATTGTCGGGCATACCATCTCCATCCGAATCTGTGACAGGTGTTCCCGCATCCAGTATCGGCCATCCTCCGACATCACTTTGCGTATCGATGATGCCATTGGTGCTACCATTCGAACCTTCATGATCATAATTTCCGTTTTTGACGTTGGCAATAATCCGGGCATCTACCTCATCCCGCTTAAGATTGGCCCCGGCATAATCGAGTACCAAATCGTACCCCTCCTCTGCTTGGTGGGTACTTACAGTAAAGCCATCCAGCTCATGCGCTTGATCCATCTTCATAGCTGCTTTGTCTGCTTCGCCCACAGTGCCATAGCTGCTGTGAAATTGATTATAAACGCCATAAGTCCAGTTATCTTCAGATGTCTGGCTGCTGCCCTCTACAACATTACCGTCGATATAGAACTTGCCCCAAATGTCGTAGACCTCAGTCCCTTCATTTTTATTCTTATCAATGGACATGATCCTGTTCCTCTTGCTGCCGGATGGAGTAGCAGGTCCTGGTTTGTAGTAACAATTCACGATATTGACATTCATGGCTTCACCACCGTAGGCAGCATTACCGCCCCAGTTATAGATCACATTGTTCCTGAGGTCTACCAGATCTGTCAAGGCAAACGCTTTACCTGCTTCCTCTCCCAGTCGTGGGTTCCTGCTGTCATGGTGTGCTAAGAGATTGTGATGAAAAGAAGCATATTTTCCTCCCCAGATCCCTCCATAGCCATGAGAGCCTTTTTCATGGACAGAGGTTTTGAGGCTCTCCGAGATAATGCACCATTGTAAGGTGAAATTTTCATTGGCATAAAAAGATACGCATTCGTCTGTTGACCAACTCATTGAACAGTGGTCAATAATTATATCCTTATGAAACCGCCCTCCCAAGGCATCACCTTCCTGCTGAGCTGTATCTCCCATCCGAAAGCGCAAATACCGAATGATCACATTGTCTGCGTCAATGGTCACTGGGTAGTTGCGAAGGGTGATTCCGCCACCAGGTGCGGACTGTCCAGCTATTGTTAGATCTCCTCGGGAAATATTCAATCGGGACTTTAACTCGATCGTCCCTCCCACATTGAAAACAATGGTACGAGGCCCACTTTGGTTCAAGGCATGCCGAAGCGTGCCTTGGCTATTATCATCATCCAGTTTGGTCACATAATACACATTTCCGCCACGCCCACCAGTAGCATACTGTCCATATCCTTCTGCTCCTGGGAAAGCATAAACAGGCCCATCATAAGGCTCTTCTTCCTCCTCGTCCACTGGATCTGGATCGGGTTCTGTACTACTACAGGATTGATAAAAAGCCATCAGCAGCATCACGCCAATAAGCCGAAAAAGTAAATAGTTGATTTTCATGGTCAGTTGGGGTTTATTGAAAAGGTGTGGCTTCCAAGCCACACCTTTTATTGGTTACAAATAAAATTTAAGTCTCTGTTAAAGCCGAGCTCTCCATTGAGGATCACCGCTGTCATATCGACCAGCAAAACCTCTGTCCTGGAAGTTGAAGTCATTATTGGCAGGATCTACCCAAAGGTCTGCTTGGGAACCCTTATAGTTTCCAACGGGGAATCCAGGTATTTCACCACTGGAGAAACTGAAATCATTGGTACTATAGACATTCACAATGTCAAAGTTGGTATTTTCCAATCCGTCGTAAATCCCTCTAATAGCATAGTTGTCTTCCATGGCTTCATCCCATCCATGTCCAAAAATACTGTTATGGATCACGATGCCTTGAGCCACGTTGTTGTTTCCATCTCCGCCTCTGTAGCGGAAGAAGCCTGAACCTCCACTTACGAAATTGGCAAAGGTGCAACTCTCGATGACAAATGACTCTGAATTACTACGGGAGGTCACCCCGAATTGGATCTTATTAAAGGTGGAGTTTTCCAATCGAATGTTTTTGATCATTGCAGTAGCCTCTGTGTCTACCGTAAAGATACCATAGCCTCCGATGCTGTCCACTACGGAATTTTTGATGATATAATTATCTATTACCGTGCTGGTACGAGCCCTGATAATACCTCTAAAGGTACCTATTTCACAATTGTCAAAGCTCAGTTCACCTACGTGGACATTCTCACGATTAGGATTAAAGACATAGTCTCCACCATAATCCTCCCCTCTCAGCTCCAGGCCAATAAACCGGATATGATCGATATCAGAATTATCATCAATGTCCCAGTTGCCGGTCGTATACAGTTTGGCTTTTTGCTCACCAAAACCATAAGCCGCGCGAATAGTGATGGATTTGTTCAGGTTATCCTCAGGGAAATCATAGGTCACCCCGCGCTGCACCAAAATGATGGCGCCATCAGGAGCCATGGCCACGGCGTCAGACACCGCCGAAGGGCTGGTATTTGCCCTTATGTCAATTACCCCGGGTGCAGTAGGATCAATATCTTGCGGTAATGTGGTGTAGTTTACCCAACCACGAAGGACATCTTCGCTGTATATGGCTACTTGATATTCCGTTTCTGGTTCTAGACCGTTAAGGACCATGTCACCAATTTCTTGCTCCTCAGCAGACACTTCTTGCTCGATCAGTGGTGTTTCCAGGTACAAGTCTTCTGCACTATAAGCCTTCACTTCTGTCACAGCTGCACCGATGGTTTGCCAGGTCACATGGGCAGCCACATCGATCACATCATAGCTTTCTGGATCGTTAAGGATCGTAGGAAATCGCTGGGTACGGACTGATCCAAGATCAGATACCTTACTGTCATATTCCTGTTCATCGGCGTGGGCGGTGGCCCTTACCTGATAGAGCATATCCCAAAATAACGATTGCCCAAGCAGTTCTTCGTTCAGTTCTACATAATTTGTGTCTGTCTCGATCACATACTCTGGAGCTGTAGCAAAGGAATCCCTGCTCACTTCCAAGGTATAGGATACTGCCTCGTTCATTTTCCCCATATTGACGATGATCGTATTTTCTTCTGAAAAGAGATCCTCAATCAGTACAGGCCTGAAAAGCCTTGTCCTTTCAAACATTTCATCATCTTCCTTACAGGCACTGATCACGATCAGGCCTAGCATAAGAATGCAGATGTTTTGATATATATTGTTCTTTATTAATTTCATTGGTTCCATTTTTAGCATTAGAGGTCAATCCTTAAAATCCATAACCGTCGTTTGTCAGCGTCCCTTGGCTATTGGCGATAGCTTCAGTAGGAATAGGGAAAATGTACCGCACCACGCCCGGTTGGGGGCCGTTAATGTAGTTTTCCCAGTCATTGGTCACCCATTCCTGGTACCCAAATTCATCACTATGAAGTGCTAACAAAAATGACTGCTGCGTCCACGTATCATCTGGTGGAGCGACCACTCGCTTATTAGGGTTCAAAATGGTGAAATCGCCATTTTCATCCACTTTCCAATACATGTAATCAGGATACTGTGTGGTACCGTTAAAAGCTGCGTCAGCCAATTCCTTTAATCCTTCCACCGTCTCGGCCATCTTTTCGGAATATATCCCCCAGCGGATCAATTCATACTTACGGATCATCTCTCCACCGAATTCCCAAGCACGCTCATCCACGATCGCTTCGAAAAAGGTATCTTTTCCACCAGAAACTTGGCCTACATAGGCATCCACCTTCTGTCCCCAATGGGCAGCATCAAAGGCTCTCCTACGTACACGCTTCAGTGCTTCCTGAGCTTCTGCTGTCGGTCCGTTCAATTCATTCTCAGCCTCGGCAAACATCAGTAAAACATCTGAATAACGCATCATTGGCCAGTTGATACCGGTACCTTTTGCAGTGGATTTACCGGGAGGTGTTGGCAGAAAGTGACGGCTCCATTTTCCTTGACCGATATCCAGTCCACCATTGACAAATTCATAGGTGAACTCCGTAGTCACCTTATATAGTGAACACGTCACATCCCTTCTTGTATCCAATGTATCAAAAGAAAGGTAATACGTAGGCGGGATCGCCATGTAGTTGTTTCCAGAACCATAATCATGGGAAGCGGTATTGCCACCGTCTACCCTTACGCCAATGTTCCATCCAACATCTCCATTCCCCAGGGAAAAAGGTACCTCGAATAACATATCGTTATTTACTGGAGTCTGGAAGGTACATTGGTTCATAAAAACCTGACGGAAGCTGGGGTTAAGCTCACGATCCTTTAGACTAATAAGCTTTTGCGAATAATCCTTGGCGATTTGATAATAGTCCAGGTAGTCACTTTCCCGTGCCATCGTCAAGTCCGGATTTAAGAAATATCCCCCTCTTTGCAATGAAAGACGGGCAATCATTCCCAAGGTATACTCTCTATTTACCTGCTCAATACCATTGGGTACCTGATCGGCCCAAAGCATTTTTTCTTCCACATTGATCAGGTGATTGATCTCCTCTGTAAGGATTTCATTCCTGTCCTTTTTGGGAAGGTTAAAATCAAGGCCGGCCTTGGGTGCTTCGACCATATATGGCACATCACCAAAATAATAGGTCAACATGCTGTACCAATAGGCTCTTAGCGTATAAGCTTCGCCCAAAAGCTGGTTCATCGTCTGAGAGGTTGCTGCATCGGTAGATTCCAGCATGCCACTGGTTTCTAAGCCTTCTATCGCAATATTGGCATCCCTGATGGCACGATATGCATAGGTCCACACGATCTGCAAGTCACGGTTACTCTCCAATGCTTCCAAATTCCAAATTTGATATCGGTCACCGTTATTTCCCCATCCACTGGAATGTTCTATATCTGTATTGCCGGTCATGTTATTGGATAACCTGGACCGGAAGGCATCCTGGCCAAAATGAGAATAGATGGCATTGACCCCTTTTCTGGCATCATCCACATTTGAATAAATATAATTTAAATCAAAAGTAGAAAGCGATTCTGGCTCCAGGAAGTCCTGACAGGATCCCATAAATGTCGCCGTAGCCGCTGCTATAATTATATGTTTTAGTTTCATCTGTTTATAATTTTCTTTCAAAGGACACATGTAATCTCGCAATATCTAAAAGCATTCCTCCCCCGGAATAAGTCACGGACAAGCATTGTGAAGCTTTCGTTTTGCTCAATTTCATGATACGTTTCGCGTTTAGAATGTCACATTAACACCTACTGTATAGGACCGGCTTCTTGGGAAAGAAGAATAATCCACACCTGGTGTCAAAGCAGAGTAGCTGCTGCTTCTGCTGGTACTTACTTCCGGATCATAGCCAGAGTAATCTGTCCACAACTTTAAGTTGTTTCCTGTCGCGTAAACCCTGAACTGGGACAGTCCTATACGAGAAATCAATTCGGTCGGCAGGGAATAGCCCACCGTTAGGTTATTGAGTCTGATGAATGAACCATCTTCTATCGCCCAAGAGTGAATCACTGCCCCGGCGATACCATAGCTGTTATGGGACCATATATTCTTGCCCGCGTTCATTTCCTCTAATTGCGTAAGATCCGTTACGATCTCACCGGGAGTTCCTGTATACGTACCGTCTACATCCAAATAAGTGTAGCGATTATCAGAAGACATGGTCGTCAGCATGTTACCATAAGTGACTCTTCTGAACTGGTTGTATTGGATCTTACCCGTATTATAGACATCATTTCCAAACTGATAATTGAAGAAGACCGAAGCATCAAAACCTTTCCACCGTGCATTTACACCAAATCCACCTTGGTTTTTAGGAAGGGTATTGCCGATGACTTTTCTATCATCCGCATCGATTTGGCCATCATCGTTGAGATCTTTTAGCTTCAAAAATCCCGGTCTGATATTGGTATTGCCGACTACAGAAGTGGAGTTTGGCACATCAGCTTTCAAGATATACTCCCCAGCTGCAGCATCATAACCTTCAAAATCATCCTCGGTATAGTATCCATCGGTGACATAACCATAGACATCACCGATCTTGCCTCCCACTCGAAGGTAAAAATCATTGATATTATTCAAGTCGGTACTGGCCCAGTTGGACTGAAAGAATCGCTCATTAGTGCCATCCAGCTCCTCTACCCTGGCTTGGTTAAGCCCCGTATTGAAATTTACGGAAAGTGAGAAATCCGGTTTGTCGATGATAAAGGCATTAATACCCAATTCCACCCCTTGATTGGAGGTGCTGCCCACATTATCCCATTGAAAAGGAAATCCAGTATTTGGAGGAATGGCTGATCTAAGTAATAAGTCCCTTGTAACATTTCTGTAAAAATCCAAGCTACCTTCCACCTTGGCCTTGAAAAGGGTAAAGTCCAAGCCAATATTTTTGGTAATCGTGGTTTCCCACTTCAGGTCTGGATTATAAAGCGTACTGCTGGATGGTTGGTAAAATACATTATCGGTATTACCAAATCCGGGACCTCTATTGGTGGAAGCACTGAACAGAAACTGTGTGGCAGTGGTCTCTATTCGGTCGTTACCCGTTTCGCCCCAGCTTAAACGTAACTTCAACTCATCTATCCAAGAGGATGCCTTCAAGAAGTCTTCCTCCGAGATTTTCCATCCCACAGCCACTGCAGGAAATACACCTACTCTATTCGCTTTGGAAAACTTACTGGAAGCATCAGATCTTACCGTTGCGGTGAAGAGGTATTTTCCCATGAATTGGTAATTGGCCCTACCAAACAGAGAAAAACGGTTTGAGTTTGTATAATCCTCGGTTTCATGTCGATCTGCCCGTCCAAAAGTCATATTTGCAAACAGTTCCTCAGGAGTAATGGACAGCCTAAAGTCCTCTGCTCTAAGAAAGTTTCGCTTACCTCCGCTGGAATATACTTCTTGCCCCACTAGGAAATCAAGGGCATGGTCGGTTCCTAAATTGTCAAATTTATAGGAAACACTGTTTAGCCATCTGTAGGAGAAAGTAGACCTATCATCCCTTTGGCCCAGAGGCATATTGTTGCCATTATTGAAAGACTCGCCCGTTAGAGGGCCATAAAACCTCAAATCTTCTCTAAAGTCCTTGGAGCCGTTAAAGGTAGATTTAAAGTTCAGGTCGTCGATTATTTCCCAAGTCAATCCCGCATTGAAGACATAATCATACTCTGTTCTTTTTCTCCAGTCCTGTTTTGCCAGCTCCACAGGGCTAACAAGGCTCAGCAAGAAAGATTGAAAATCATCTTCTGAATTGATCTGGTTCATATCAATGTCCAGTTCATCGGCAATTCCGTTGGTAGGTCGTGTTTGCACAGCATCCTTAATATTTATCTGAGCATTACCGGAAGTACCTGCACCATCGATCACGGTATGGGTTACCCTTGCCCCCACATCCATCGTAAGGCGATCTGCCAGTTTATGGTTTAATTTGAAGTTGATCACATTCCTTTTATATCCGGAATTGAGCATCAGGCCTTCATCTGTGTTATTGGTAAGGCTAAGCATAAACTTGGTTTTTTCGGTCCCCCCGCTAATACTCAAGTTATGGTACTGGCTAAGCTTAGGATCACCGAAAAGCTCATCTTGCCAATCGGTTGATGGTTTTTGCTTATATAGTTCCAAGTCATCGTAAACACCATAAAACTTTTCGAAATTTCTAACAGCTGCATTGGACTGAAGCTTGGCATATTCATAATTGGCAAGCGCAAATTCATAAGAGTCCAAGACATTGTACCTTCTGTCTTCCGGAAGACTTTTCCATTGGAAGAAATTATTATAGGAAATAGAGGTTTTACCTGCCTTCGGTGTTTTGGTGGTTACCACGATCACTCCATTTGCTGCTTGGGCACCGTAAATGGCGGTAGCCGCCGCATCTTTCAATACGGTAATGGATTCAATGTCTGTCGGTGGAATATCCCTGATACTTCCCACGATAAATCCATCTACCACATAAAGCGGGGAATTGTCCTGTGTCACTGATCCACCGCCCCTCACACGAATAACGACATCCGCACCTGGAGAGCCATCTGTGGTCAATACCCGTACGCCGGGAAGCCTACCAGTAATGGCTTGGGCGGCACTGGCTACGGGGATCTTGGCCAGCTCCTTACCGGACATGGATGCCACGGACCCTGTCATATCGCTTTTCTTAACGGTGCCATAACCGTAATCCACTACTTCTACCATGTCCAGTTGTGCCACATCCATTTCCATGGTCACATCAATTGTAGAACGTCCATTTATAGGGATTTCCTGTTTGATCATACCAATGGATGTAAACATCAAGGTACCATTGGGATCATTGACGGTCAGCTTATAGGCACCGTCCATGTCGGTACTGGTGCCTGTACTTGTACCTTTTAACAATACGGTGACACCCGGTACGGTCTCACCTTCTGAGCTTCGGACTACTCCGGTAACTTCCAATGTCTGGGCCTGCAGGTCCATCACACCGATTACCATCAGCATCAAAAGCAAGGAGATGCATCGGGAAAAACCCGATAGATTTTTGGTAAACATCATTTCGATATTGATTGGGTTTTGTTAATAAATATGTATGAATTCCAGCAAGCGATGGCCTACCGGCATTAGGTAATTCCTGAATTGAAATCTAGGTGTACAGCGTGTTGATCTTACCTCGGGGAAGGGAAATAAATGAGGATTTATCATGGTTATCTTAATTAAGGGTTTATTAATCTAATTGACTATGCTCAAGTGTTATTACACTAACTATGCGCAATCGATTGCATATTAATTAATAATTTTTATACATACAAATTAATTTCACAATTATTACAAATTACCATATAAAAATCTAATTTGACCATAAACAGTGATATAATAGATCATAAGTATATCATTCGACAGTTTGATAAATACTAAATCGATTCAATGTAGTGCAATCGATTACCTTTTACGGAATCGATTCCGTAAATTCGAAAAAAAAGGCACTTTTACCACACCTTTTGTAAAAATCCATCTACGAAATTCACAGTAGTTCCGAACCACGGCCGGAACAGCCAAAAGGGATGTGGACATGCCTCAAAAGTATGGACTTCACTATACACACCAAGTTTGTCCAGCTTCTTGATCATATCATCTTGCCCTGCATGAAACCGAGGGTATTGACTGTTAAGGAATAGTGAAGGGACGGCCACTTCTCCTAGTTGATGTAAAGCAGATGCTTGGTCCCAAATCTCTGGAACTTCCTCATAAGTACCGCCCAGCCACTCTGCGGCTACTGTCCCCTCGGAAGATTCCGGATGATGAAATGCCAAAACACCATCCATATCGATCAGTGCATGGACGCTGGCAGAAGCCGTTAGGCCAGAGGAAGGAGATTCATATGCTTCTCTTCCGTTGGTCATGGCAACCAAGGCGGCCAGCTGTCCTCCTGCTGATCCACCTGAAATGGCCACTCTATTGGTATCCAGTCCAAATTTTTCGGCATGCGATTTTAACCATTTGATAGCATCTTTCACATCATATACGCCAGCAGGATATGGCGCCTCTAAAGAAAGTCTGTAATCCATTACAGCCGTCACATAACCTTTCTTTGCCAGTGCTTTGGCCATCGGTGCCTGTAACGAACGATGACCAGAACGCCACCCTCCTCCATGTACCATGAGGATGCCAGGAAGTCTATCCTTCTGTCTGTGCTCAGGGTAAAAAACATCCATTTTCAACCGCCTGTACCCTAAATCCTTATAGTCTACATTGTCTTCTATCACACCAGCCACGGCTGTATTCCGGACAGGTTGGATGTCAGGAAAATGCTTCTGTAGTTGGTTATAGGAATCTTCAAGGTTAAATGAACTGTCTATTTGATAGCCATACCAAGGAAAGCCGTACGCATTGGTTTGCGATGTTTGTCCAGTGAAGATATTCTCAGCAGTATATTGTTTTGCTTCTTCCGCTGAAAGTTGATGAGCCCAATCTACTCGTTGGGAGCTGTTGGCACCAGGGCCTGTAGAGCCAAATTCTCCATAATAGGTAGTCTCCTTTACTTGAGGACGCCCCCAGTCATTCCAGCCTTCAGCCACGACATGATCCTCCATTTTACAATTGATAAACACCGTTTTGGCATAATCCCGCCATGGCCTGCCCAAGAAAACCTTGTCCACTCCCGCTGCAGCAGTTAACTTACAGTCCTTAAACACATATCCATAATTCACCCATTCTGGAGTGGAAGCGGCTGTAATGTAGGAATTTGACTTAGAATGAATTTCACAATTATCAAAAAGCGCAGTAGCTGATCCAAAGATAAAATCAGTAGTCCCTTCGATATAGCAGTCTTTATAGTATTGCCGGCTATTTTCACCTGAGGCAAACATGGTATCTTGATCACCTCTAAAATGGCAATTTTCGAACACCAATCGGTCTCCCTCTGCATGAAGGGCTACTGCCTGCCCCACGGATCCTGCAGTATTCTGAATGGTCAGATCCTGAAACCTCAGGCTATTCCCCCATACAAGCAATGTGTAGGAATCAAATGTATCCATGTAATTTTTTCCCGTATGATCATCATAGGTGATGATGGTTTTTTCAGGTCCATCACCCCTGAATGTTACATTGGTAATGGTGCCGGGAATTTCCAGTTTTTCCTTGTATACCCCCTCTTTAATGTAGACTGTAATGGGTTTAGGCAAGTAAACTCTAATGGCCTCCAGTGCGTCGGCTATATACAAAAAGTCACCTGTACCATCCTTTGCGACCACAATATCTTCTTGGACTTTCCCCTTGAGGTCACGCACTTTTCCATCCTTGGGATACGAATTTACATGCTGGGCGTTTACAGAAGTAAAACACCAACATAAGAGGAATAAAACAAAAATCGATTTAAAATGAGCCATCATTATTTCTTTTGTAGTGGTAAACCCAATTCGATAGGTCAGTAAACCTATCTTTCAAGTGAAGTCATGGCCTCATAGACCAAACGTGCTACTGCCTTAGCCCCTTCCGGCTGAAAATGGGTGTTATCATTACTTCCTTCTGGATAGGCCTCATACAGTCCCGGACCAAAATTCATAAAGTAATTTTCAGTAACATAATCCTTACCCATCTCTGTAAAATGCTCCATGGATAACCGGGTCAAATCAATCAGCAATGCATCCTTCTCTTCAGCAACTTCTACAGCAGCCTTATAATATTCACCATGTACATTTTGGAGAATGCCATCCTTCCAAGGGTAATTCCTGTTAACTGGGGTTATGATTATGGGAATTCCGCCTTTCTCTCTGGCCTGAGAAACAAAAAGACGTATATATTCCTTGTATCCTTCCGTAGTCACATATCGCTCCGGTTTATTTTCAGCAGCATCATTATGCCCAAACTGCATCAGCACCAGATCGCCTGGTCGCAGGTTTTCATAAATTTTACGCCACCTTCCTTCTTCGAAGAAGGTGCGGGTGCTCCGTCCACCTCTCGCTCTATCATCCACCACAACGGAATCTCCAGTTATCAGCCCACTTAGATGGGGTAAATTCCCCTTTTCCATAAATGGCTGAAATACCTGCCCCCATCCAGTTACTGGATAACGGGTTTTCATATAATCCTTTCCATGATCATAATTATCACGATAATCCGCCATGGTAGAATCTCCAATCAAGTACACGGTTGTAATTGTTTCCCTAGGCTGAAATCCAAGCATAAGCGGCAGTAGGCATAAAAGGAGCTTCATTGTATTTCTCATTTTATTAGTGTTTTTTCATCTTCAACCCAAAAGCTGGCAAAATAGGACTAATCCTACTTTATCATTATTTCCATATCACCCAAAAGGGATGCTCACAACCCAAATCGGGAACAGAGGACTCTTATCTTGATACTTCAATCTTTCAGAAACATCACCAATTCAGGTAATTCCTTTTTCAGCTCAGCCACTGCAAGGTCACATACCTTAAATGCCCCTGTTGGGCTGAGGTGGGTATTATCATCTTGTCCATCTTTGAACCGTTCATAATCGCCAGGCTTATAATGCAGGAAGAGTTCCTTGGATTTTTCCTCACCAAACTGCTCAATCACTTCCACCGTTTTCTTATGCAAATCAAAAAGAGGGATATGGTACTCTTCAGCCACTTCCCTTACCACTTCCGAATATCGTCCATGAGTATCCACCAGGATACCATTTTCATAACTCCTTCTGGAGATGGGCGTGGCCAATACAGGCTTACCACCTTTTTCATACGTCTCTTCTATATAGCGAATCAAATTATTCCTGTAATCTGTATTGGGTGCTGCATACCTTTCTGGAGATTTGGACTTTTGGTCATTATGACCAAATTCAATAATCACATAATCGCCTGGCTGTATGGACTGATATACCTTATCCCAATGTCCTTCGTCTCTAAAGCTCTTGGTGCTTCTGCCATTGAGGGCATGGTTTTCTACCTGAACACCCGCTGTAAAATATAAGCCAAAAACCTGCCCCCAACCCTTTTCTGGATTACTGCCAGAATAGGGTTTATTGGCCATCGTACTATCGCCAATCATAAATATGGTAATCTCTCCGTCCTTTGGCACAAAAGAAAAGAGAAAACCTGCGATAGTAACAAAAGACAGTATAAAACCGATTTTTTTATTCATCTTTATTTAATTTTTAGTGCGTTGGCAGGTAAATCATTACCTTTTGATACCTGTTCATTTATAGTTGAAAAATCAGCCTTGTCAAGCTGAATTGCATTGGTAAGTTTTCCTAATATCCTGACAGGGGTCTTGCCATTTTCTTCAAAGGTAAATCCACTGACATTGACATTCTTGCTGTTGTAAACGGTCAATGCAGAAGTTCTCTCGGCTTTCACTTGGACATTTTTCAATATCAACCCATCAGTATCAATCACTGTGATACCGTTTTTTGCTTCCAACAGTGCATTTTCAAGGCGCACATTTTCCAAACTCTTCTCCGGCAATCCCATGAAAAAAGCAGCAGTTCCTGAACCTGTGGCTCTAATGTTTTTCATGTAAATATTTCTAAAAGCAGGTGTCTCTTCGGTCACAGGCACAATGGCCTCATTCCTAGCTTCATCTTCTGCATCCTGGTCTTCCTCTAGTACAGGTGAGTTGCCACCATAAAACATGTTAAAACGTATCGCATCTGTGGGAATATTGATCATGTCAATATCAGAAATATGGATATTTTCCACTACTCCCCCTCTGCCACGGGTACTTTTAAACCTCAGCCCAACATCCGTACCGATGAAGGTGCAATGGGATACATGTATATTTTTCACCCCTCCTGACATTTCGCTGCCTACTACGAACCCACCATGGGCATGGTAAACAGTATTGTTTTTAACAATGACATTTTCCGTAGGCATCCCTCTATCACGTCCATCTTCATTCTTTCCAGACTTAAAGCAAATGGCATCATCTCCCACATCGAATGTATTATTATAAATCAGAGCGTTCTTGCAAGACTCAAGGTCCAGTCCATCACCATTTTGGCTGTACCAAGGATTCCTAACATTAAGGTTACGAATGACCACATTTTCACTCATCAGCGGATGAATGTTCCATGCTGGGGAATTCTGGAAGGTCGGGCCATCCAAAAGTACCTTATTACACTTCACTAAACTGACCATCACGGGGCGCAGGAAATCTTTTACGGAAGCCAGTTCATTTTCGCTGATCAAATCAGGCACATTAAAATTGGTACTGCTTGTATATCCTTTCTTTGACTTGGCGGTGGGAAACCACATTTTTTTATCATCAGAAAGCACACCTCCTGATCTAACGAGCTTATCCCACTGGCCAGCGGTCATCTTGCCTTTTTTTACTGGACGCCAAGCATCACCATTTCCATCGATCACTCCAGTGCCGGTAATGGCAATATTTTCAGCTTCAAGGGCATTGATGGGCGAAATGCACCGCACCGTGTTCAAGCCTTCAAAACTGGTCTTTACCAATGGATAGTCATCAAAATCCCTACTAAATAGCACCAATGCACCATCTTCAAGATGCAAGTTCGTATTGCTCTTAAGCGTGATGGGACCGGTAAGCCAAATTCCCCTCGGAACGATCACTCTCCCGCCGCCTGCTTGTACTACTTCGTCGATGGCTTTGGCAAAAGCCTCGGTATTTTTCACCATACCATCTCCTTTTGCTCCAAAATCAGCAATACTTACTGCACGGTCTGGGAAAGACGGAAGCTGTACTTTGGGCATCTTAATCTCCACCCCTTCATAAATATCATCTAGCACGGGGTCGATCTGCCTTGCCTGCACCAAACTTGTGAGTACTGCCAAGGCTGAAATCAGAAATATACTTTTATACTGTTTTTTCATTATTCATGGGTTTATTATTGCTAGCTCCATATCAACGTTCAATACTTAATATCTTTCCACTTTAAGAATTACCGGAAGAAGTCGCTAACGTTATTTTTTCAATTCTATACTAGTCCATTACACCCCGGCGCGCATGTTTTTCCATTTTCACCATCACTTCGAAAACCTAAACCAGTCTACATCCGCGTATCCTGAGTCATTAATTTTTTCATCTCTGACAGCAAAAAGCCCCACTTTAGCACCTATCCATTTTCCTGGGACAGCTGTAAAAGTATCATCAATGGCGGTGAACGTCTCACCATCCTCACTGAAGGCAAATTGGCAAACCGCTCCTTCTTTTACCGTCACCCGAAGCTGCACCGTATGATCGGATAACTTCTTAATGATGGTTTCCTTTTCAGCTTTACCATGCTCGGCGTCATCGCATTCTACGTATTTCAAATAGACGCCATCTTCGGCACTCTCTAAGGCCAGGTAAGCATAGCTCATTCCCATGACGATAAAGCCAACTTTTTCATTTTGGAGCTTTTCATTTGGATGGAATGTTAATTCGGTTGTCGTGGTAAATTCTTCGGCTGGAAATTTCTGCAAAAGTAAATTTGATGCTGCCCAAAGGTTTTCTGCATCTTCGGGAAGCTGATCGGTGTACAGTCGGAGCATCCCTTTAGCCGGATTGGCAAAAGCCCATGTTGCCTTTGGATTGGCATGCCATTGCCACTGCAGTCCGATGTCATTTCCTTCAAATTCATCCGAATCATCTACTGTGGCGACAGGGTGACTTTTGCCAACATCTGGCTTCTTATAACGCATCACCGGCTCTCCTGTACCGTCACCATCTTCGTCTTCTCCCATGGTGGGCCAGTCATTTTCCCAGGTCATCGGCTGCATGTGGACGATCCGGCCGTAAGCTTCCTTATCCTGAAAATGAACAAACCAGTCTTCTCCACTTTCGAGGCTCACCCAGCCACCTTGGTGGGGACCATTGATGTCCGTAGCTCCTTGTTCCAGTGAAATGTGCTCTTGATAGGGGCCGTAAGGATTCTTTGAACGTAGGATCAATTGCCAGCCTGTCGATACACCACCTGCTGGTGCAAAAATATAATAGTAGCCGTTACGCTTGTAGAATTTAGTGCCTTCTACAGTAGGTTGGTCCTCATGGCCATCGAAGACAATCTTACCT
The DNA here is from genome assembly GCF_006575665.1 of Echinicola soli. Taxonomy (NCBI): domain Bacteria; kingdom Pseudomonadati; phylum Bacteroidota; class Cytophagia; order Cytophagales; family Cyclobacteriaceae; genus Echinicola; species Echinicola soli. Next base: position 3,674,849 of record NZ_CP041253.1, on the reverse strand, counting down.
TCCCCTGTGGTTTCGGTACCGTCAGCACTCAATGGTTTTACGACCAAGACACTTTTGATACCTGCACGGCTTCCTGCAAAAGCATGGGACAGATAGGCATTGCCATCTTCATCCCATAACGGGCACGGGTCAATCAGTCCCTTTCCGGCTTCCACCAAAACGGGGGCTTCCCATTCGCCTGCGGGATCCTTGGTCTTCACCATATAAATTCCAAAATCAGGATCACCCCAATAGATATAATATTCGCCTTCATGATACCTGATCGCCGGAGCCCATATACCGTTGCCGTGCTGAGGTTTACTGAAATGATCCAATGGCACTTGACGATCCAGTGCATGCCCCACCAATTCCCAGTTTACCAAATCTTTAGAATGTAAAATCGGAAGTCCAGGAGCCACATTAAAGCTCGAAGCGGTCATATAAAAATCGTCTCCTACCCTGCAAAGGTCTGGATCTGAATAATCTGCATGAATGATAGGATTGATATAAGTGCCATCTCCCTGGTCTGCCACCCATACTCCCGAAGGGCTGCTATCCTGTGCAAAAACAGACATGGTACTTCCTATACCGAAAGCTAATCCGGCCAAAATTGGTCTGAATAATTTCATGAATGGGTTATTTATTTTGGTTCTGTTAATTCTCTGTTCTCTGGTCTTCAATCATCCCTAATCTTCCTTTTCAGCTTGGAGGACCTCTTGAGGATTCCAGTCATCATCTCCGCTAAGGATATTTTCGACCGTGTAGGCTTTGCCTATATCGGGAGTAAGCTGCCATGACCACATTACCCTGTCATCAGGAGCCGCCCCGGGGCCGTAAGAACGAAACTCTGCATAAAAACAGTTTTCCTCTGCTGAAGGCTTCCCCCAATTATGCCACCCTTCAGGCTTAACATGCGCACCCATTTCACAGCTGATAAACACCGTCTGGGCATAATCGCGCCATGGTCGTCCTAGATAAACACTCTTCTCGGGTGCGTCACTGGTCAGCTTACATTTGATAAACACAAAACCATGGAGGCTCCCCTTATCTGTGGAAGCTGCTGTAATGTAACTTCCGCCATCCTTGGAGAAAATTTCACATTCTTCAAAAACGGCCGTAGACCACCCGAAGATAAAATCTGTTGTCCCTTCGATGTAGCAATTTTTATAGTACTGTCTACTGTTCTTTCCATGAGGATAAAGCGTGTCCTGATAGCCTAAAAACCTGCAATTTTCAAATATCACCTTATCACCATCGACCCTCACGGCTACAGCTTGGCCTACAGGACCGGATGCGTTTTCGAAGGTGATATCCTTGGCTAAGAACCCGTCTCCAAAAACAAAAAAGGAACTTGAACCAGTGGTTCCCATTTCTTCGCCATATTTATTTTCCTTGGAAGCATAATCGTCGTATGTAACGATCGTGTTGGAAGCATCACTTCCTATCAAATGTACATTTGTCTTTGTCGAAGCCAAGGTTAACTTCTCTTTGTACTTTCCTGGCTCCAGGAATATTCGCGTTACGGATTTTCTAAAATCAGGGACACTATTAAATGCCTCTTGAATGGTAGCAAAGTCGCCGGAACCATCTTTGGCTACTGTAATATCATATCCCTGTGCCTGCGCAAGCGGAGCCATCAGGCAAAAGGACAAAATTAATAGGTACTTAATATAGGTTACTTCTTTATTTGACATGCGATAAGAATTGCGGTTATGGTTTGGTAAAGCATGGAAATTAATAAATATTCAGTAACCTTGGTCATTTTAATGCTTCATGTTGTAAGGAAGCCAAGATAAAAGGCCCGACCCCTTTAGGGTCATTGTCCCTTTGGGGCTCACTGATGTAGTACTCGTAAGAACCATCACGATAAGGATCTCCTCCGAGGCCGGCTACTGCGCAGACATTGGTGATACTGATGCCACCATCTGCATCTTCACGGATAAATTCATCCAGCAGTCCTTGATACGCCTTTTGACCATACGCCAAGTATTTTTTGTCCAGGTACCCTTTGTCCACCCCTTTCAAAAGAAAATAGGTAAACATGCTTGAGCAAGATGATTCCAAATAATTTCCTTTACGTTCACCCTGATCTAACACTTGATACCAAACACCCGTCTCATCTTGGTATCGAATGATACCAGCGGCTATTTTTTGGGCTACCCCGATGATCATGTCCCTTTTGGGATGATCTACAGGAAGATAATCCAGCACATCTACCACGGCCATGCTAAACCACCCAATGCTTCTCCCCCAATAGTTCGTGGAGAGTCCAGTTTCTGGATCAGCCCACTTCTGTTCTTTGCTTTCGTCCCAGGCATGGTGATATAAGCCTGTTTCTTCACTGTAGCCATATTTGTCCATCAGGTAAATCTGGTTGGCTACATCATCAAACAGTGCCGGTTCATCAAATTCTGCTGCATAACGCGCCAGAAAGGGTGAGCCCATATACAGACCGTCCAACCACATTTGGTGCGGATAGCGCTTTTTGTGCCAAAATCCGCCTTCGGAAGTTCTGGGATGATCACGCATCTGATCACGCAGCTCCTCGATGGCAAGCTTATACTTCTCCACTTTCGTCTCATCATATAGTCCAATCAAAAAACGGCCTCCATTGACCCTATCAATGTTATAATCACTTTTTTTATAAGTCTTGATGGCACCATCCTTTTCTACCATAAAGTCTGCAAAATTCACTATATAATCGAGGTATTTTTGATCATTTGTCTTTTCGTACACTTCCTCCATGGCGGTCATGACCAATCCATGCGTGTATTCCCATTTTGGCTTCTCATTAAAGTCTAATGTCCAGCCTTCGGGATTTCTCTTAATTTCAGCATCTGCCATCCATGTAGAATAAGCCTGTTGTTCTTCCGTGATTTGAACAGTTTCTTCTGTTTCGGAAGATTTTTTAGAGGAACAGGACAATAATACAATGGATGCTAATACTACGGGAAGAGCTTTACTCAGTAGATTTTGATTGCGCTTAATCATGAGGCAAAAGGTTAAATGAATGGAAAATGTAAGAAAACAAGGGTTTCGATCGGTTAAGAGAATCGGTCGAAATTATTACGCACTGATCTTACTGGGACGGGTACAACGGTCGCTGTTGGCAGCTTAAACAACACCTTAAAAAATTGCAGACAGCTGGTGCTAAAACTATTTCTTAGGTTTTTCATCATTCTGGGGTTTTATAGTCAATTGATTTATCTTCTTGCGCTTTCGTCTTGGGAGTAATTTGAAAAGTCCCCCTCAAGCGAAGGGGACATTTCACATCATTAACCCTAAACTAATTACATTCAAAACAAATTCACGATTGCTCAGTCACTTAGTGTGATCCGCCTCCTCTACCAAATCATCATCTTCACTACTTTGAGCAATCGATTGCATATTTAATTATTTTTTTTCACACATTAAAACTTTATCCTAAATAATCGATAAAATTATTTTAAAAAGTAGGAAATAAATATAATTAACCATCATTATACTTTAAAACGACCATTCTCCAATAAAAAAATATTACAGATATTACTTGGCTATAGTTCAAATAAAAAACTATATTGCGCAAACGATTACATTATATTTTAGGACAAATACGTACTAAAACAACAACCCTTAATAACCAAAACATGCCAAAAACAGGTGATTATCACCCGGTTTAGACATTTGCCATAAAATTGAAAGAATTGTCTTAAATTTGAGGTTTTGGCAACCAGTTCGGAAAAAATGAATAAGAGAAAGAAAGCGACGATCCATGATATAGCTTCCAAGTTAGGCATTACAGCCAGTACGGTTTCTCGTGCGCTGAACAACCATCCGAGGATAAGTGATGCCACCAAAAAGCTGGTCAACAAAACTGCGAAGGATATTAATTATCAACCAAACAATATTGCTGCGGCTCTCAGAAATGGAAGGAGCAGATTGATCGGGATAATCGTCCCTACGGCCAACAGAAATTTCTTTTCTTCCGTGGTCAGGGGAATCGAGGAAATCGCCAATCAGTTAAACTATAAAGTGATCATCAGCCAATCTTACGAAAACTTTGAGCAAGAAGTCCAGATCGTAGACACCCTTCTCAGTGCTCGTGTAGACGGTATCATCATGTCCATCGGGAAAAACACGGAAGATTTCGAACACTTGGAGCGCATAGTGGAAAAGAGTATCCCCTTGGTATTATTTGATAGGATCACTGATGATGTGGAAGTTAACCAAGTGGTCATTGATGACTACATGGGTGCATACAAAACAGTGGAGCATCTCATAGAAAGTGGGTACAAAAAAATTGCCCATTTTACCAACCCGCGAAAAATCAATATCTATAGCGAAAGGCTTCGAGGCTATACCGATGCACTTCGTGATAATGGGATTCCCTTCGACAAAAACTTGGTAATAGAAAGTAATATGCAATTGGAAGATGGACAGAAGTCCGTATTGAAGATGCTCGATAAGCACCTGGATTTTGATGCCATTTTTTCTTCCAGTGACTACGCGGCCATGGGCGCCTTGCAAATGCTCAAAGAAAAGAACATCAACGTTCCAGAAGAAGTGGGCTTGGCAGGCTTTGGAAATGAACCCTTTACGTCTTTCACCACCCCTTCCCTGACCACGGTGGATCAGGTGAGTATCCCGATGGGAAATGTCGCGGCTGAATTATTCTTCGAACTTCTCAAAGCCGATCCAAAAAAATACGTTCCGCAAAAAACCGTACTCAAGCCTGAGCTGATCATCAGAGAATCATCTATGCGGAAAGTAAATCAACCTGTAGATAAATAATTTAGATCTTTTGAAAATAAAAAAACCAAAAAAAAGTATATGTTGGACCAAGTGAGCAATCGATTGCGCAAATCAAACAAAACTTTCCTGTCAGATGATTTTCTATTGCAAAGTGAATTTGCACAGGTTCTTTATCATGACTATGCCAAAAAACTGCCTATCATAGATTATCACTGCCATTTGTCTCCCAAGGACATTGCTGAAAATAGAATATTTAAAAATCTCACCGAAATCTGGCTTGCCGGAGACCACTATAAGTGGCGTGCCATGCGAACACTTGGCATTGATGAAAAGTACATTACCGGAAAAGCATCTACCGACAAGGAGAAATTCCAAAAGTGGGCCGAAACCGTTCCGTATACCTTAAGAAATCCACTTTATCACTGGACACATCTTGAGCTGAAAAGATACTTTGGCATCGAGGAACTACTCAGTCCTGATACCGCTGATAGTATTTATCAAAAAGCCACCGATTTGCTCCAGCAACCTTCTCACCATACCCAGGGACTATTAAGTCAAATGAATGTGGAAACGGTTTGCTCCACCGACGATCCTATCGATAGCTTGGAATACCATGTAAAAGCCAAAAAAGACGGAACCAAACCTAATCTCTTCCCTGCTTTCAGACCTGACAAGGCATATGCGGTAGAAAACCCTGCCGATTACATGGCCTACTTGGAAAAACTCCAAGAAGCCAGTGGGGTGTCCATCAACAAATACGGGGACCTTTTGGCAGCGTTGGAAAACCGAATAGCATTTTTCCATGACCATGGGGGCAGGCTTTCTGATCACGGGCTGGAGCAGCTTTACTTCTTCAATATGGGCCATTATAGCGCAGAAGACCTGTTCAAAAAACTATCGGAACAAAAGCCACTCACTATAGAGGAAATCCAATACTTCAAGTTTGAGACATTGCTTCACCTCAGCCACATGTACCATGCAAAAGGCTGGACACAGCAATATCATTTGGGAGCACTAAGAAATACCAATGAACGGATGCTCCGTATTTTGGGGCCGGACACGGGCTTTGACTCCATTGGCGATTTCTCTCAGGCCAAGGCCATTTCCAAATTCCTCAACCAACTGGACAGCACTGACCAGCTGACCAAAACAATCCTTTATAACCTCAACCCAAGAGACAATGAAGTATTGGCGACCATGATCGGCAACTTCAACGATGGCTCCATCCGTGGCAAAGTTCAGTTCGGCTCTGGCTGGTGGTTTCTTGACCAAAAGGATGGTATGGAAAAACAGATGAATGCACTTTCCAATATGGGACTGTTAAGTTGCTTCGTGGGAATGCTTACCGACTCCAGAAGCTTCCTTTCCTTCCCAAGACACGAGTATTTCCGAAGAACGCTTTGTAACTTGATCGGCAAGGATGTCGAAAATGGCGAACTACCTGCCGATGAGAAGTGGCTCGGCAAGATTGTCAGTGATATTTGCTATCACAATGCCAAAAACTACTTTGAGTTTGAACAATAGAAATTCACGATAAACCATGAAACCGATACGGCCAATACCATCATTAGACCTCTTGGAGAAAGATTGGATTGGTCGTCAAAGGTTCCATAGCATGTCCCAAAGTCATAGGGATGATCGCTGAAAAAACAATTATAAACACATGAAAACACTTAACAGACAACATGTCGAAGGGCTTACAGAAAGGCCCGTAAAAGTCCTCCAGTTTGGGGAAGGCAACTTTTTAAGAGGCTTTGTGGACTGGATCATCGACACCATGAACGAAAAAACCGACTTCAACGGTGACGTGCAGTTGGTACAGCCTATCCAACATGGCCTGGGCAAAATGATCAATGATCAAGAAGGTCTCTATCATGTACAGCTCAGCGGCATCCAAAAAGGTGAAGCCAAAGAGGAAACCCGCCTGATCACTTGTGTGAGAGGAGCGGTCAACCCTTATGAAAGTTATGAAGTGTACCTGAAGCTGGCCGAAAATCCAGATTTGAGATTTGTCGTTTCCAACACCACGGAAGCAGGCATCGCTTATAATCCGGAAGATGATGACAGGGAGAAACTTCCCGGTTCATTCCCCGGTAAACTGACCGCTCTACTTTACAGGCGTTTTGATACGTTTAACGGTGACAAGTCCAAAGGACTTCATATCATTCCTTGTGAGCTGATCGATAAAAACGGTGCCAAGCTAAAAGAGATCATTCTTCAATACGCGTCCCTATGGCGGCTGCCAAATGGCTTTATCCAATGGATCAATGAGGCAAACACCTTCTCCAACACCTTGGTGGACAGGATCGTCCCTGGATTCCCCAAAGAGACCATCAAGGAGATCCAAGAAAACATTGGTTTTGAGGACAATTTGGTGGTAAAAGCAGAGCCTTTCCACTTGTGGGTGATCGAAGGGCCAGATACCGTCAAAGCGGAATTCCCCGCAGAAGAAGCTGGACTGGAAGTGAAATTCGTCAAAGACCAATCCCCATACAGGACCAGAAAAGTAAGGATACTAAACGGCGCCCACACCTCTTTGGTACCTGTAGCCTATCTCCATGGTCTGAGAACCGTAAGGGAATCCGTCGAAGATCCGGTCATAGGGCCATTCCTGAACGAAACCATCCAAGGTGAAATCATCCCTACCCTGGACCTTCCCAAGGAAGAGCTGGAGCAGTTTGCCAATGACGTGATGGACCGCTTCAAGAATCCATTTGTGAAACACCTTTTGAGTTCCATCGCCTTGAACTCCATCTCTAAGTTTAAGGTAAGGCTATTGCCTTCCCTTTTGGAATATGTGGACCGAAAAGGCCAATTGCCACCAAATCTGGTACGCTCACTCGCTGCTCTGATCGTTTTCTATAAAGGCAGCTATAATGGTGAAGCCACCCCAGTACAGGACGATGAAGAAATCATCAATTACTTCAAGACTATTTGGGAAAGCCATGATCTCGACCAAGTGGCGAACGAAGTCCTGAAAAACATCAATTTTTGGGACACGGACCTCACCAAAGTCGAAGGCCTCCAAGCAGCTGTGGCGGAACAATTAAGCCAACTAATGGACAAGGAAAAAGTATAATCAATAAACCCCTAATATTAGATTTAGAAAGAAAAAGGAAGCTATTTTGGTTTCCTTTTTTTCGTTTCGGAACCTGATTTTACTTCGCAGAATAAAACACAACACCGGGAAATCCATGTGGGGATTACAAATCCCCATTATTCCGGTTCAGGATTGCACCCTTCGACTCATGCCCCGGACAGGCATCCCAGCAATTATCCACTAAATCAGTGTCATCAGCGTGCTATTCCTCATTACTCTTTGAAGTGAAGTTTATACTTTTCAGTTTTTCTATTACCATACTTTCCATGCTCTACCAATAGCTCAAAATCTGGATAAGTGGTTTCCGCAATACCCTGAACCTTGGGGTCTAACAGCCCTTCTATTTTATAGAGATTGCTCTTGGTATAATAATCCCCATCAGGCATTACCGATACCAAAACACTGGAAAGGACACTATCATGGCCTTCAAAATAGCCTTTTGGTGTAGCCTTAGTATCAAAAATAGTATAGACACTTACAAAGAAACTACGCTCATAGAGACCATAAAAGGAATAATCCACCTTATCGATATTGGACAGGACATAATTCAGGGATAATTCATCAGAAATATCCTGAACTACGGAAGATTGTGCTTTGAAGTTTAACAGACATGCGCTTGTCAAAATAATAACAATAAATAATTTCATTGAGGCCATCAGGTAAATTCATATATTTATCCACTCAATGAGCATTAATATCGATATTTTTAAAGGACAGAACCTTCTGGAGTTCTCTGATCGGTTCAAAAGCGATGTAGATTGCAAGAAATACCTGTCGGAAGTCAAATGGGATCCGGGCTATACCTGTAGGAAATGCGGTCATTCCGGCAGCCAAGTGCGCAAGGATTATTCCCGGACGTGCAACAGGTGCAGTGACACGGAAACGGCCAGTGCCGGTACGCTTTTCCACAAAGTGAAATTCGGTCTCCGAAAGGCGTTCTTTATCTGCTTTGAGATGTCCACGAGCACAAAGAGCCTGTCTGCCAGCTATATGGCTGTCCGTTATGGGGTAGCCGAGAACACCGCACGACTGTTCATGCACAAGGTCAGGGAAGCAATGAAATCCAGCGGCAACTCCCCTATGGACGGGGAAGTGCATGTGGATGAGTTTGTTGTGGGCGGAAAAGAGGATGGCAAGCCCGGTAGGAGTTATGACAGCAAGAAGAAAAAGCCGTGTGCGCAGTCCAGCTGACCGATCAGGGCAAGGTCAGGCGTTTTTATGCCCTGCCCATTGATGACTTCTCCTCCAAATCGCTCAAAGGCATCTTTGAAGGGCATATCAGCAAAGGGGCGAGTGTCACCACAGATGAATGGCGGGGGTACAGGCCCATCGCCAAAGATTACCATATAGAACAGGTCCCAAGTCTTCATGGGCAAAACTTCAAGGCCATGCACACCATGATTCACCAGGTAAAGTACTGGATAAAAACAACCTATTCATGGGTAAGCAGGAAACGCATCGGAAGGTATTTCAACGAATTCTGCTACAGGCTGAACAGGTCACAGTCCAAACTAAGAGTGTTCCATAACCTCATCAAGAGAATGGTCGATAGAGGCAAGGTTTACCAAGCTCAAATCATATGTAGCTAAACTCTGACCTCTATTCTGTTAATTTCCCAGATGCTGGCAAGTTGTTATTTGCCTCATTAAGCGCAAACTCTATACCCTTAATAAGAAGTTGCGCTACTTTTTGATTAGCACTCTTGTCATCACTATTAGTAACTCCAAAAGTGACTTTGACAGTATTACCATTTTTTAGAGTAATGGAACTCGGTATATAATCAGTTTCGCCATAAAATGTATAACCATCATCAGGTGTTAAAGTTTCGGTATATCCTTTAACTAAAGCCTCATAAGTGGATCCCGGCTGATGGTAACACTGGGAACCATAATATTTCGGACAAGTAGGATCGGGCATTGCTGGATCTGATCCCCATTTGGATCCTGGGCCTCCGCTACTTCCTGTATACCCCATTTGGTTGGATGGCTCTAAAATAGTATGAGCTCCATCATCGTTGGTATGAAAATAATCATCGCAGACTGTCACATATTGTGACTGGTTAGCTCCTACACCCATCCAAACATGATATGATGGAAAATGGACCCACATACCTGTGCACATCATAGCATTAGCTCCTGACCTTTTGCTGTCACTTTGCCCTGTTCAATATTTAGCTGCACTCACTACCCTTCCCCCTTCTATGACAAAGCTCTTCGCATGCCCTTCGTCATACCCATACACGTCCACCGTTCCGCTCCATCCATCTGCCAGCATGCCGTAGTTGATTTCGTCAAAGGCCTTTACATCGGCTTCACTGGCCGGGTAGTAGCGGGCGATCAGCACATCTTAGCCCCCTCCGGCGCGCTTGATAAACAGCAGTTTCGAATGCGAAAACGGCAAGATCAGCATCCGGAGTGCCCGGAAAGAGCCCCATGATTCACTGAAAAAACTCCAAATAGAAGGTCTTTCGGAAGATGATGTCAAAAGAGCAGAAGATAAAGTCCAAAAGCTGACCGATGAATTTTCCTCAAAGATTGACGTACTTTTCGAGAAAAAAGAAGCCGATATCATGAACGTGTATTTTACTACCTTTGCATTACAAAAGCGGGCCACGGATGCATAGCCTGCCCCGACCCTTCGGGGAATATTTTAATCAGTGCATCCGTGACCTTACCTCCAGACCAATGTCAACTAAGTTATGGAAACGAATACCATCGCGAACTTTTCCCATTTGCCGTTCTTCCTCTTATAGATGTATATTTTCGAGGCGCCATTGAACCACTGGGGAGTGGCCCAGCTATAATACAAAATAGCATATAGGCTGCCTTTGGCGTCTTTCTGGAATACCGGAAAAGTAATTTTCTCCAGTTTGCCCGTTTCCTTATGATCATATCTTAACTGCTTTACGTTTAGCCGTCTTTTGTCCAATTCCACGCTTTCCACACTCTTTAGCTTGCGGTCCAGTTCGATACGCTGTCGCTCGGTGAACACGGTGTCCAGGTCCATATACCGCTCCAGTTCCAGGACAAAGCTTTCCTTGCGGTTGTTTTGGTTGATCGTTGCATAGTCCAGCATTCCATAAATAGAAGGATCATCCCTATCCAGCGTTTTATAGTAAAGCCCTCGCTCAGAGAGCGGAAGAAGATTGATCACTTCATACGCCATTTTATGATCTTCTCCGATCTCCGTGGTCAAGGGCGCCGAAGCACAGCCCATTGCCGCTACTATCACCAACAAAACACTAATCACACTTATCCCCTTTTGCCTGGCCATTTCCTGTCGCTTCATTTGCTAAAATTTTCAGTATCCTATCTCTATCCCATTTATTCGGGAAATTCGCCTTAAATGCCTCCGTCATTGGACCGCCTTCTCCGTGATGGGTCAGACCGCCCCAGGCCATCGCCTCGTAGTATGACCAATCCAGATTGCCGCCGCCATTATTAGCATCCCATCGCTGCAGTGAAGAGGCCACCGCACTGACATAAGCCGGCATAAACTCGTGATGGAGCGCATTGCCATCAGTCACCCCATGGGCCATACTATATTGCCGTATGGCATCATACGGATCCTCAAAAGGATTTGTACGTTGTTCATAAGAAAGGTATGCATGGACAACCCGTCTTTCCTCCATATCGACCGCTACGGTCACATAACGGTGGCCCTTCTTTGAAGAGGTCTCGTCAATGCCAAGCACCTTTACCCCTGATTGCTCGTCCGCATTGTAGGCTTTTTTGATCCAGTAGGAAAAGATGTTCCAAAGACGCTGGGATAAATATCCAGCACACCGGCAGCTTTGTTGACCGGCATCTCAGACTCTATAAGCAACATCCCAAATGCCTCGAACAAAAGGGTAAAACCGCTCCCAGGACGTGCCCAGGGAACCTGTACGGTCTCCACCTTTCCTGTAGAATTTTCAACCCGAGGAACCCGGGCATGGAGAAAGCAGGTGTGTTGGAAGAAATTGAGGTGCTGCCACGTACGCTCCATCGTATCATACACCTTGCCACCCGCAAACCTATGGCCCTTTTCAAAATCAAGGTAAATATCTATCTGGCCATGCCCAGCACCTTCGGCTTGGTCCATTTTAATCTCCTTTACGTACCAAGGCTTCTCAAGCCCTAATGCCATCTCAAAAATCTGTGTACTATTCATCCTACAAACATAAACAAGTAGCCACAGTGTTTAGCACGTTTAGCCATACTAAACATTTAGAGCCTTTTTCTTAGTGGCACTAATTATATTACTATCATCAAAATCATCATCAGCCCAAAAAATACGCCAAACCTATATCTTTTTAGCTTATTCTTCCTAAATAGGAAAATAGAAATAAAACAAAGCAAAATTGAAGTAAAATAGATATAAGCCGTAATGATATTCAGGACTTGATATGTCCGACCTAGCCATTCAAGCCCCTCAAAGTCGTCATATTCAAAGCTATATAATCCCTCTTGGAGAATCCCCCACACCGCCCCACCGTAGCCTCCAAAAGGCATAAATGTATAAAAAAGAATCCAAAAAAGGCTTATGGAAAATAGGATGTAATAGCTATATTTTAAGATGTTCCTCATAATTATAATTTCCATGTCTATTCACAATCTTTGCTTAGAGTACTTAGAGACTTTTTGCCTTCCATCACATCTTTTACATCCTTCCAGTCGGGCCTTTCTACCTGAGGACTTGATGTCTTGGCTTTCCCTCCATGCCCGTTGACATAATCCGTTAATTTTGATTGGAAAGATTTCCATAATTTGTCTGCCTGTCCAAAGGGACTGGGCACTTTGTTTTCTTCAGATATCTTATCCGACATCCACTGAGCGAAAGTCCCTTCCCAACTGGTCAACCTGTCCACGCCCCGGGTATAGAAGGTATAGGAGCCATTGGCGTTCTTAATATAACCAAAATCCCTGTTGCCGCTTACCGGATGGTTACTGTACTTAGGATCATGTACCGTAGTAAAGGTCCATTTGCTGCTGGTGTACCCGCTCACAATCACCGAGCCATTATCCGGCCCCTTGATATCAATTCCCACCACAGCCCCAAATGGATTGGAGGAATTCCATAATTTAGTGTCATCCGCCCCATAGGCGTTATAAGGGGCGAATTTGCTATAGTAAGTATTCACAAAGCTATTGATATTCTTCCTGATATGGCTGAGAAACTGCGCCGGGGTGGCTCGCTTTCCATTGATCAGTGGGAGCTGTGTCACCGTCACCGGAAAATAATCCATATTCACTACCGTGCTATAAGCGTCATCCAGCTTCTGTATATGAGCTATATCGGAATAGGTCGGTTTTCCATTTATCTTTATCGTGGAATTGTTGGCAATTTTCTTGAGTTTATCGATCTGTACCTGCCCAACGGTATGTTTTGCCGTCGCTATCCATTTTTTTAATGTTTCACAGGGTACATCTTTCAATAAGACAAATGGCTTGTCCTTAATCTGATTTTTAAGCTGGGCATCTGTGGGCTGAGAATAGGACCCAGGCTGTGGAAAACAAATATCGTGAAAAGAATTCATACAAGGATTCTTCAACTGATCCTCGATTTGGGAAATATTATTATGGGATGGATTTTGTCCTGAAGTACTCCCTCCGTTTGGTGGTGGCCCAGCCGGAGCTGTTGTTGGAAACCAGCACGATTCCACATATGTTGATGGTGGCCCTTCAGCTAAACCTCCATATAAAACCCATTGATCATAATAAAGTTGTGAATGGTATGGGTATTCTATCCAGTAGCCTGTACAATTACCCCATGAAGATGCTATTTTGCTTGAGTTATCCTTGGCTATCCTGTATTCCGACTTTTTCAACACCATACCGTTTTCTATTTTGAAACCGTTCGCATGCCCCTCGTCATACCCGTACACATCCACCGTTCCGCTCCATCCATCTGCCAGCATGCCGTAGTTGATTTCGTCAAAGGCCTTTACATCGGCTTCACTGGCCGGGTAGTAGCGGGCGATTAGGATATCATAGCCACCACCCTGTCGCTCGATGAACAACATGTTCTGGAGTACCTTTTTATCGATGTCCTCCTCTCCAAGTGTCTCCCGCACCGGCCGGGGAATGACATACTGCCTGTTCTTCAGGGACACCTCATAGACCTGTCTCCCATCGGGAAACCGATAGCTGTGCATGTCCTCCCAGTCCGGCAATTTCTCGGTAAAGGGTGCAAAAAATGCATCCGGATTTGCCTCTCGGGCATTGGTATTTCCCCTTTTACTTCGCTGGTTGAGGTCTGCTTCGTTCTGCTCAAACCAGTCTTTTACCTGTGCGACTTGCTGCTCGGGTGCTTCTTTATCTCCTTCTGCTGACTGTGGGGCAATCTCTTCTTCATTGACCGTCTGGCATCCCGCCAGATAAACCATGACAATCAATACACTGAGTAATAGGTTCTTTTCATTGTGAAAATCAGTTTAAATGAAACAATGCTGAGTTTAAAAAAGCTGCTTACCAGCAACTTCTTATTCAAGAAAAAAAACGAAATAATAAAGTGAAAATTAATATTTATTGAAATTTATTATTAAAAAAACAATATTTACGTAATAAAAATATATAAAAAGTATTATTCACTAGTCGATGAACGTAATAATGCCACTGATGCACGGATACCATAACCGATCATCCATGCATCAGTGGCCCATTCTATAACTGAATCAGTGATTATCCGCTAAATCAGCGTCATCAGCGAGCTATTGAGACAACTCATATTTCAGTGTTCGCCCTTTTTCCACTGCAGGCAACCCCTCTGTCATCCATAACGGCGCAGGTGCTCCTTTCAGGTAATGGTCAAAGAACTGGCTTAGCCTGATGGACAAGTCCTTTCTATTTTTCCTCTTGCGAAGGTTGTGGTCTTCTCCATTGTAAACCAACAGCCACGCAGGCGTCCTGTTCCGCTTAAGGGACATAAAAAACTCTATGCCCTGATACCATGGTACGGCCCCATCCTTATCATTGTGCATGATCAGCACGGGAGTATTGACCTGATCGGCAAAGAACAACGGGGAATTTTCGATATATTCCATCGGCTTTTCCCAAAGCGTCCCTCCTATCCGGGACTGTGTCTGCTCGTACTGGAACATCCTGCTCATGCCAGATCCCCAGCGGATGCCACCGTATGCAGAAGTCATATTGGCCACAGGAGCTCCGGCACCTGCTGCCTTGAACATGTCCGTCTGTGTGATAAGGTAAGCCACCTGATATCCTCCCCAGCTCTGTCCCTGAATGGCCATATTGTCGGTATCCACATAGCCTTTTTCTACTACAGACATTACCCCTGGCACCACACAGTCATAGGCACTTTTGCCGGGATGTCCGATATCGTATTTGATATCCGGCACAAAAACCACGTAGCCATTGCTCACAAAGTAGGAAATATTAATAATGGAAGCACTCGGTGCAGGACTGATATAATTGTGAAAGCTGTCAGATCTTCTTTCGTAAAAATATACCATCAAAGGATATTTTCTATTTGGATCAAAATCCTCTGGTTTATAGATCATCCCCTGCAGGCTATCGCCTTTAAGTGTCATATATTCTGTCAGCTCTACTGTTCCCCAATTGATATCCTTTTGCTGCGGATTGGCATGGGAAAGTTGTGTCAAGTCTTCCATGTCTAAATCCGTGGCATAAACGTCTGGGTAATCTTGAAAGGTGGAGCGTCTCACAATGACTTGGTCTGATTCCTTGGCTTTTTCCAAACCATAATAACGATGATCAGTAAAAATCATTTGCTCAGGAGCTTGGTCTCCATTGATATCACCCTTAAAATACCCGCTCCTTTTGTTTTTTTCATGGAAGGCATGTAGGATCAAGGGAGCCTTGGGATCAATAAATTCCTCCTCTCTATCCAGCACTTCCCTTCTGTAACGGGTCTGTTGCGCTTTCCCGGTTCCTTTAGTGATATTTACGGGTGCCTTTTTGCCACTTGGATCTATTTTCCAAATATCATAACGGGAGTAAACGATAAACGCTTTATCATCCTCAGTCCATCCAGCCGCTCCATATGATCGTGGCAAGCTGGGGCTGTCGTGGAGTTGATCATAAAAATCATCATCAATACTTGCGGTAAGATCAATGGTCTTCTCTTGCGCAATATCGTACGCCAACCATGCACTATCTGGATAACTGTACCAATTCACATATTTCGCTGAAGGAGACAGGCTTGGATAGCCTTTGGCACCTTTGATGACCATTTTTTTACTTCCTGTTTTCACATCGATCAAATAGATATCCCTTCCGATCTGGATATCCCAGCTGTAATTGATCCGGTAAGGGCTATCGTCCGTAGCAATTACCAAGTCAAACTTGGCATCTTTGTCGAGATTCACATTGTCCACTGCTCGATCACCAAGCTGGACTACTGCTTTGTCTTTTAGATCATAGACCGCCAAAAATGATTTATTGGCTTCTTTTTCCTTATCTTCCAATTGCATTGGCTGGATTTCATCATCCTTCCAACTCCAGATATCCAGCGACACCCGCTCCTCATCGAGAATGGTGGTGTCATCTTCATATGCATAGGCTTTATAATCTTCACTGACCCCAAAAAACAACCTGTTTCCATTTTCTGAAAACTTCAGGTTACCGCTTTTAGCTACTTTACCTTCTGCCAAAAGTCCCTCCGTATCCTTGGTTACAATTGGCTCACAGCCCTCCTTACCGATAGTATGCAAAAACAGCTGGTAATAAGGCTTTTCTGCTTTGGCAGAGTCCCCCGAGGCCAAATAGGCAAAATGTCTAAGATCCTTCGAAAAAGCCACATCTGTGTACTTGGCCATTCCCGTGTCAATAACTGTCCGTTGGCCTACTTCTAAGTCCAGCAGACCAATGGCCGCATTATCCAGGGTATCTTCTTCCGCTTGGACAAAATAGAGATATGCCCCCTTTTCAGAAAAACCATATTGGGCTACTCGCTGGATTTCATAGGTAATGGAACCATCAAAATTCCTCACCTGCAAAAGTGTCCCATCAGTTTTGGGCTGTTTTTCCTTTTTGGATGCTTCTTTCTCAGTGCTGTCCTTTTCGGTTTCATCTTTATCCTCTTCCTCCTTTTCATAATGCACAGCAAGCCAGTTGCCTTCCTTTTCTGGTATTTTATAGGATTTCACGCGTGAAAGCTTTTCCAAGCCTCCTTTCTCTAAAGAAAGGATGAACAAGCTGTCTTTTGGCATGTCCTTTTTATCCTCTAGTTTGAGCATGCGGACAGTATCCTTTTCCGGAAGGATTTTCCCTACTACCCAATGACTGTCATGTGAAAAGGAATAGTGATCGCCTCTTGCTATCGAAAAATTGGTTCCCGTACCATCATGAAGGCTTACTTCCAAGTGGCCGTCACCATCTTGAGGGTTGATTTCAAAACCTACCCATTGGCCATTACGACTGACTGTGGTAGATGATACGGATTCCCAACCGTCGTAATCATCATGTACAAGGGGTCTTTTCTGCTGGCCATATGCACTCCAACTTACCAGCATCAATAACAAAACAACTTTCAATCTGTTCATTTATAAAAGGGCTTTTTAGAAAATATAAGTATATATCAAATGAAGGTCAAAATTTAAGGATATATCCACAAACTATTCATCAATTGTTAGATCAGTGGTAGGATTTGGATGTGGCTAGCACTAAAACAAAAAAGTCTTGCCAGTAGCAAGACCCTTTTCAGAATATAAACCCAAATATAACTTTAGAGATTAAAAGTTTCAATACAAAAACCATTGTTTCAGTAAGGAATTCATCACAAAACAATAGTTAATTTTAAATTAATCGATTGTTCTCAAAATTTTCACCCTCCTTAACAATGTAATCCCAAAGTAAATACATTTTTTGTTATTTTGCAAATCAAAAAAAATCTTCGTGTAAATTTTGACAATTCAACAATTTGAATGCATCTTTATTCAAATAAAGGTAACCAAATAATTAAATAATGGATAAAAATTTAGATATTGACAATGTTGATTTGAAAATCATCTCATTACTTAATGAAGACGCAAAAACCCCCTATACGGAGATCGCAAAGAAGGTTTACGTTTCTTCTGGTACTGTTCACGTGAGAATGCGTAAGCTGGAAGATATGGGAATTGTCAAAAGTGCTACGCTCAACATTGATTTTTCAAAATTGGGGTATGACATTTCAGCGTATCTAGGCATTTACCTTGAAAAAAGTTCACTTTATGATAATGTTATCGAAAAGCTGAAAGAAATTTCCGAAGTGGTTAATGCATATTACACTACTGGTAATTATAGCATTTTTGCGAAGATAATCTGTAAGGACACCAACCATCTGAGAGACGTACTGAACAAAATCCAAAAAGTGGACGGAATCGACAGAACAGAAACACTTATTGTACTAGAAGAAAGTATAAATCGACCGATACAGCTTTTTGAGCAAGATGCTAAGTAGTTTTGCTTAGAAAAAATAATTATTTAGATTAAATCTAAATTAAAAAATCAAATAAATATTTAGAGTTTTAATTGACTTTTTTCCACGCAACCAAAAGCACGGATTTAGTGCTTTTGGTTGCGAAAACTTTTGTTTTTCATACCCTGCACATAGTTTTTTTCTATTTCCCATAAAGAATTTTCATTGTCATTGAACATATAATTTTAGATTAATGTTATATCTTTGCGGTACAAAATGTAATTAGTCTAAATAACTCGCTTTATGAGCAAAGACAACGAAATTTTAGAGGAATTCACCTCGAAAGAATATGAACACGGCTGGTCTGTTGATTTTGAAGCTGATGAGGCTCCTGCCGGTTTGAATGAAGAAATTATCCGTTGGATTTCTGCCAAGAAAGAGGAACCTACATGGCTTCTCGAATGGAGGCTTAAGGCTTTCCGTACATGGCAAAATATGACTGAGCCTGATTGGGCCAACGTCAATTACCCCAAAGTAGACTTCCAAGCTTTGAAGTATTATTCTGCTCCAAAGCAGAAAAGCAAACCTAAAAGTTTGGACGAGATAGACCCGGAACTTTTGCAAATTTACGAACGGTTGGGCATCAGTCTCAATGAGCAAAAGAAACTTCAGGGCATAGCGGTCGACGCCGTATTGGACTCTGTGTCGGTAGGCACTACGTTTAAGGAAACACTCAGCAAATTGGGAATTGTATTTTGCTCTTTCAGTGAAGCAGTACATGAGCACCCTGAATTGGTGAAGCAGTACCTTGGTTCTGTGGTCCCAATGACCGACAATTACTACGCAGCACTAAACTCTGCCGTATTCTCGGACGGCTCTTTCTGCTATATTCCAAAAGGAGTCAGATGCCCCATGGAGCTTTCTACTTATTTCAGGATCAATGCAGCGAACACTGGTCAGTTTGAAAGAACCTTGATCGTGGCTGAGGATGAGTCGTATGTATCCTACCTGGAAGGCTGTACAGCACCACAAAGAGACGAGAATCAATTGCACGCAGCAGTAGTAGAAATCTACGCTGCCAAAGACGCCGAAGTCAAATATTCCACTGTCCAGAACTGGTATCCAGGGGATAAAAATGGCAAAGGCGGTATATACAACTTTGTGACCAAAAGAGGTATCTGTGCCGGTGACAACTCCAAGATTTCTTGGACACAGGTAGAAACTGGTTCTGCAGTAACCTGGAAGTATCCTTCATGTATTCTTAAGGGAGACAATTCCGTAGGTGAATTTTACTCGGTAGCAGTAACAAATAATTATCAGCAAGCTGATACCGGTACCAAAATGATTCACATTGGGAAAAACACCAAATCGAGGATCGTATCAAAGGGTATCTCTGCAGGCCATAGCCAAAACTCCTACAGAGGGCAGGTACAAGTCATGAAAAGAGCAGTCAATTCGCGAAATTTCTCGCAGTGTGATTCCCTGCTGATGGGTGACCGATGTGGAGCGCACACGTTCCCGTACATTGACATCCAAAACCCTACTGCCAAGGTAGAGCACGAAGCCACTACATCCAAAATCGGAGAAGATCAGATTTTCTACTGTAACCAACGTGGGATTGACAGCGAAGATGCAGTAGCCCTCATCGTAAATGGCTACGCCAAAGAGGTATTGAACCAACTTCCAATGGAATTTGCGGTGGAAGCCCAAAAGCTTCTGGCCTTGACCTTGGAAGGAAGCGTGGGATAATCCACCAGACATTCTATGCAAAAGCTGGGGAACCATACATGTTCCCCTATGCTTCTTTATTACCAAATTTTCAGAAAGAAATCAGTTCAAATCATGTTATCCATAAAAAATTTACACGCATCTATTGAAGGAACACCAATCCTGAAAGGAATTAACCTCGAAATCAAAGCAGGTGAAATCCATGCCATCATGGGCCCAAATGGTTCCGGAAAATCGACATTGGCTTCAGTATTGGCAGGAAGGGAAGAATATGAAGTTACAGATGGAGAAGTGACATTCAAAGGCAAGGATTTACTAGACATGAATCCTGAAGACAGGGCCAGAGAAGGCGTGTTCTTGGCTTTCCAATACCCAGTGGAAATCCCAGGTGTAAGCACTACCAACTTCCTGAGAACTGCTGTAAACCAAGTGAGGGAATACAGAGGCCAAGAAGCACTGGATGCTGTAAAATTCCTTTCACTGATGAAGGAAAAAATGAAAT
Organism: Echinicola soli; assembly: GCF_006575665.1. NCBI lineage: Bacteria > Pseudomonadati > Bacteroidota > Cytophagia > Cytophagales > Cyclobacteriaceae > Echinicola > Echinicola soli. The sequence goes on along the minus strand of NZ_CP041253.1, from coordinate 3,654,447 downwards.
TGGTCGAAATGGACCAAAAATTAATGAGCCGTGCCCTGAACGAAGGTTTTTCCGGTGGTGAGAAGAAAAGAAATGAAATCTTCCAAATGGCCATGCTGGAGCCTACCCTATCCATTTTGGATGAAACCGATTCAGGCTTGGATATCGATGCCCTCAAAGTCGTTTCCAATGGCGTCAATCAACTCAAGTCAAAAGACAATGCCACCATCGTCGTAACGCATTACCAGCGACTACTGGATTACATTGTTCCTGATTATGTACACGTACTTTATAAAGGTAGAATCGTAAAATCAGGTGCTAAGGAACTGGCATTGGATCTTGAAGAAAATGGATATGACTGGATCAAAGCGGATGTAGACGGAGCTTCTGTCTAATCCTCGACTCGTCCAATTGTCAAACCACACATTTCTTGAATATTCATGACTACAATAGCTAAAAATAAACTAACGGATTCCTTCTTGGATATCGCCCGCAATGCTTCAGTTGGCATTTTGCCTACACTAAAGCAAACCGCCGCCGATATCCTGGAAAAAGAAGGATTGCCAGCCCCCAAAGCAGAGGAGTACAAATTTACTCCGATCAGTAAAAAACTGGAGAATGGAATTTCCAATCTTCAAGTGGCCAGTAAGTTTTCATTGACAGCTGAACAGGTAAAGGCAGCATTGATCCCAGAGCTGGAGGCAGATATCTTGGTATTTAACAATGGTCATTTTGATGCCACTCTCTCTACCTTTACGGAAGAAAATTATACCATCTCCGCTTTCCAGGATCTTGATGCTGATGCATCCAGCAAAATCGGCACCATTGCAAAACCCGAAAAGGAGCCGTTTAATGCCTTGAACACGGTGTTATTTGAAGATGGGCTACATATCCACATCGCTAAAAATAAAGTGGTGGAAAAGCCTATCCTATTGCTGCACTTTTGCCAGGCAAATGATGGCCAAGTCATCGCACCAAGGGTATTTATCCAGGGAGAAGCCAATGCTGAGGCTACCTTTATCGAACGGATCATCAGCGTAGATGATGATCCCTATTTTCTAAATAGCTTGACGGAGGTGAAGGTCAATGAAAATGCACACCTTTACTTTAACAAAATACAGAACGAAAGTGAAGCAGCGATAGAAGTAAATAACTTCGAAGCCGATATCCATCGTGATGCCACGCTTTCGACAGTGACACTCTCCCTTAAAGGTGACCTTATCCGAAACAATCTAACCCTTAACCTAAGAGACAGCGGCTGTGAGGGTAATATGTACGGTCTGTATTTGCTTAACGGCAATACCCATGTGGACAACCACACCAATGTGGATCATACCATGCCGCATGCGGAGTCCAATGAGCTCTATAAGGGCGTGCTTGCAGATAAGTCAAGAGGTGTGTTTAACGGAAAAATCTTTGTGCGCCAAGATGCACAGAAAACCAATGCTTTCCAGCAAAACAATAACATCCTCTTGTCCGAAGATGCCATCATCAACACCAAACCACAATTGGAAATATGGGCTGACGATGTAAAATGCTCCCACGGCTGTACCACTGGTCAGCTAGATGATGAAGCCTTGTTTTACCTTCAAGCGAGAGGAATCGGTAAAGTAGAAGCCAAAAACCTACTGCTTTATGCTTTTGCAGGAGAAATTCTTGACCATATCAAAATCGAGCCATTGCGGGAATTCTGCATAGCCCTAGTACAAGAACGATTGGGGAATCTATAAGTTCCTAAAGAATTGAATGATAGAAATGGGGCTTTTTTGGCCCCATGCTCTTTTATTCCGATGATGAAGCTTGCTTTCTACTTTCGGAATATCAGGCCTGAAACACGGACTATGCAGGAGGAATCGTAGAGAAGGCTGAAAATCAACTGATGTTGAAACCATTTCAGGTCACAACTCATAGGCTAATACGTATTTCGGATAAAACCATCAAACAATCAATAAACGCCATTCATGACGCTGAATATCCAACATATCCGAGAAGAATTTCCGGTACTTGACCAAGAAGTAAACGGAAAACCGCTCATATATATGGACAATGCGGCCACTACCCAAAAGCCAAAAAGGGTGTTGGAGGCTTTGTCTGCTTATTACACCCATGATAATTCCAATATCCACCGTGGTGCCCATACATTAGCAGACCGTGCGACCAGATCATTTGAGAAAACCCGAACGCTCATCAAGGAGTTTATCAATGCCTCTGAAGAAGAAGAGATCATCTTTACCAAGGGAACCACAGAAGGCATTAACCTCGTGGCCGCTACTTTTGGTAGAAAATTCATTGAACCGGGCGATGAAATCATCATCAGTACACTGGAGCATCATTCCAATATCGTACCTTGGCAGATGCTATGTGAAGAAACGGGTGCAAAGCTAAAGGTCATCCCAATCAATGATAAGGGAGAACTGATCATGGAGGAATTTGATAAACTGCTAAGCGAAAAGACCAAATTGGTTGCAGTAGTACATGCTTCCAACGCACTCGGCACTATCAATCCTGTCAAAAAAATCATTGACAAATCCCACGAAGTCGGTGCAAAGGTGCTAATAGACGGTGCCCAATCTTCTGCACACTTAGCTATAGATGTACAGGCGCTAGACTGTGACTTTTTCGTCATGTCTGCCCATAAAATCTACGGCCCTACCGGCCTGGGTGTCCTTTATGGAAAAAGGGAGATACTGGAAGCCATGCCCCCATACCAAGGTGGCGGTGAAATGATTAAGGAAGTAACCTTCGAAAAGACCACTTACAATGAAATCCCCTTTAAATTTGAAGCGGGGACACCTAATATTGCCGATGTCATTGCCTTTCAGAAGGCTTTGGAGTTTGTCAAAGAACTGGGTAAAGAAAACATCAGAAAGCATGAAGAGGACTTACTTCACCATGCAGAAAGACAACTTAAAGACATTAAAGGCTTTATACCTGTAGGTACTGCGGATAAAAAAGTAAGTGTACTTTCTTTTTTGATCAAGGACATGCACCCGTTTGATGTGGGTGTGATGTTAGATGCAGCTGGAATTGCCGTAAGGACAGGACACCATTGTACCCAGCCGCTGATGAATCGATTTGATATCGAGGGAACTGTAAGGGCTTCCTTTTCTGTTTATAACACCAAAGAAGAAGTGGACAAGCTCTGTGAAAGTGTCCGCAAAATTGCGAAATTGAAAAATAAATGAGTGACATCAAGCAAGTTCAGGAAGAAATCATAGACGAATTTTCTATTCTGGAAGGCGACAGAGAGTCGACCATATTTTACATCATGGAATTGGGAAACCAATTGGATGAGTTTCCCGAAGAAGCCAGACTGGACGAAAACCTGATCAAAGGCTGCCAGTCAAAAGTATGGCTAACCACCGAAGTAAAAGACCAAAAAATCATCTTCAAAGCCGATTCCAATACAGACATTACCAAAGGTTTGATCAGTTTACTGATCAGGGTACTTTCAGGTAGGTCTCCAAAAGAAATCATAGACGAGGATCTTTACTTTATCGAAAAAATAGGCATGGGCAATATCATTGGTTCCCAACGATCCAATGGTCTAGCTTCCATGATCAAACAAATGAAGTTATACGCAATAGCTTACCAATCAAAACTAAACGTGTAGATTTATGGCTGAAGAAAATCAAACTGCACAACCTGCCAATATCCCTGAGCTTAGGGACAAGGTGGTCCAGGCAATCAAATTGGTATATGATCCAGAGATTCCTGTGGACGTTTATGAACTGGGACTGATCTATGAAATCAGTGTCTTCCCTGTGAACAACGTTTATGTATTAATGACCCTGACATCACCCAACTGTCCTGCTGCAGAATCTATTCCTGCTGAAGTAAAAGACCGGATCCAGCAGATCCAAGGAATTAACGACGTAGAAGTAGAACTTACCTTTGATCCACCCTACTCGCAGGACATGATGTCCGAAGCAGCTAAGTTGGAACTAGGATTTATGTAAAAGCACTAATTTAAATTGAAGATATTATGTACCCTGAAGAATTAGTAGCACCAATGCGTGCTGAATTAACAGATGTAGGTTTTAAAGAATTTAAAACTGCCGAAGATGTAGAAAATCACTTAAAAAATGATAAAGGAACCACCTTTATTGTCGTTAACTCCGTATGTGGGTGTGCTGCAGGTGCTGCAAGGCCAGGCGTAAAGTATGCCTTGGACAAAACCGATGCAAGACCGGGGACATTGTCCACGGTATTTGCGGGTAACGATACAGAAGCGGTAAACAAGGTTAGGGAACTTTGTCTTCCTTATCCACCATCATCTCCTGCCATGGCCCTCTTTAAGGACGGAGAGTTGGTGCACTTTATCGAGAGACACCACATCGAAGGAAGAAATGCCCAAATTATTGGAGAACATTTAGTAGAAGTTTTTGAGCATTTCTGCAAGTAATCATTAAAAGTAGTCTACCATGGTAGACTACTTTTTTTTATCCCCATTACATCCCACATATCAGGCTCAGGATTTTATTTTGTATTTTCGAGCATTTGCCCCATAAGACATGAACCCAATCAGGTATGTTTTTCTGATTATTGCGCAAATGGGATGCAACAAATAACCTCAACAAAAAATTAAGTAAAATTACTTAATTTTATTCGTGTAATATATACTGTTTATTATGAAAATAAGGCGGTTTTTTATTAACTTAAGGCCGCCAAATACGGTTTCATGATTGAACAAAACCATAAATAGATAAACGTAAAACTTATGTCTGAAATAGCTAAGTTATCCTTCAATGGTACCGAATATGAATTACCAGTAACGGAAGGAACTGAAAATGAGAAGGCAATAGAAATTGCCAAATTAAGAGGCGAATCTGGATTAATAACATTAGACCCAGGATTCAAAAACACAGGATCTACAAAAAGTGCCATTACTTTCTTGGATGGAGAACAAGGTATCCTCAGATATCGTGGGTATAACATCGAAGACCTGGCTGAAAAGTCTAACTTTTTGGAGGTTTCTTATCTATTAATTTATGGTGAGCTTCCTACTCAAGAGCAATATGACCAGTTTGCAAATGAAATCACCTATCATACCTTAGTGCATGAAGATATCAAGAAGATTCTTGATGGTTTCCCATCTGTAGCCCATCCGATGGGCGTATTGTCTTCTTTGATCTGTTCATTGACAGCCTTCTACCCTACTTCATTGGATCCAAACAGGACTGAGGAAGAAATCAAATTGAGCATCGTAAGATTAATGGCCAAGCTACCTACTTTTGCAGCTTGGGCGTATAAAAATAAAATGGGGCACCCGGCCAATTACCCAGACAATAGGCTGGACTATTGCTCTAACTTCATGAAAATGATGTTTGCGCTACCAGCGGAGAAGTACGAGGTAGATCCTATCATTGCCAAAGCATTGGACAAGCTTCTTATTCTTCATGCAGATCACGAGCAAAACTGCTCTACTTCTACTGTAAGGATCGTGGGCTCTTCCCAAGCCAGCATCTATGCTTCCATCTCAGCAGGCATCAATGCCCTGTGGGGACCACTTCATGGCGGCGCTAACCAATCGGTGATCGAAATGCTGGAAGCGATCAAAGAAGATGGTGGTGACACGAAAAAATACCTTGACAAAGCTAAGGACAAAAATGATCCGTTTAGACTTATGGGCTTTGGCCACAGGGTTTATAAAAACTTTGACCCAAGAGCTAAAATCATCAAGAAAGCCGCCGATGATGTCCTTGGTAAACTGGGGGTCAATGATCCTGTATTGGAAATTGCCAAAGAACTGGAAGAAGCGGCCCTCAATGACCAGTACTTCGTAGACAGAAAATTATATCCAAATGTGGACTTCTATTCTGGCATCATCTACAGGGCACTAGGTATCCCAACTGACATGTTTACTGTCATGTTTGCCCTGGGACGTCTACCAGGCTGGATCGCACAGTGGAAAGAAATGAGAGAAAACAACGAACCTATTGGTCGACCAAGACAAGTTTACACTGGTGCCAATGAGCGTTCTTATGTCACTATGGGTGATAGATAAAAATATAATCTAAACAGTAACTGTAACTAATAACTAAAGCGGGATCCTTGGATTCCGCTTTTTTCATATTCCTGTTTTTTAGTGAAATACATCTTAAGCCCTTATCTATCATACCAAATATTTTTTCCTTCCAAGAACATTTATTTACTATTTATTTCAATAATACTTTATCCTTATTTGTAAAAGCAAATAATTACACATATCTTTGCAGCACAATTAAGAAAAGAACTTTTCTGAGTCATGAGGTTCCTTACTCCGTAGTGTTGGGTTATATCAAGGAAAATCAGGGCGCAGGAGTAAGGAAAAATTCATGGAAAACGAGATTTTATTCGCAGACTTGGGAATTTCAGACGAAATTCTTCAAGCAGTGGAAGGTATGGGCTATACCCAACCTTCTGAAATTCAAGCACAATCAATTCCTTTGATGCTAGATGGCCGTGATGTCATTGGCCAGGCACAAACAGGAACTGGAAAAACTGCTTCTTTCGGGATTCCGATCATCGATCGCGTAGACAGCAGCAGCAGGCACCCACAGGCATTGATCTTATGCCCTACCAGGGAACTCGCAGTACAGGTAGAAGGTGAAATCACCAAACTTGCCAAGCACAAAAAGGGTGTTTTCAGTACAGCAATCTATGGTGGTGAAGCTATCGACCGTCAAATCCGGACACTTAAAAAAGGTGTACAGATCGTCGTAGGTACACCAGGTAGAATTATGGACCACATGAAACGTGGCACCCTGAAACTTGATACTGTTCAAACCATTGTACTGGATGAAGCAGACGAAATGCTTGACATGGGCTTCAGGGAAGACATTGAAATGGTTCTTAGCCAAATGCCTGAGATTAGACAGACGATCTTCTTCTCAGCAACTATGGCCAAGCCTATCATGGACTTGACCAGAAAATATCAAACCAATCCTGAAATCGTCAAGATCCTCCGTAAGGAACTGACTGTTGAGAACATTTCACAGGTTTATTACGAAGTCAAGCCTCCATTGAAGATGGAACTGATCACGAGACTGGTCAATGTACATCAATTTAATCTTGGCGTGGTTTTCTGTAATACCAAAAGGGCTACAGACGAAGTTACCGAAGGCTTGATCGCTAGAGGAATCTCTGCTGAAGCACTACACGGAGACTTGTCCCAGGCACAGCGTGACAAGGTGATGAACAAATTCAGAAAAGGTCACTGCGCAATGTTGGTAGCTACTGATGTAGCCGCGAGAGGAATCGATGTAGACAATGTGGAAGTGGTATTTAATTATGACCTCCCGCTGGATGAAGAGTACTATGTTCACCGTATCGGTAGAACAGGCAGAGCTGGCCGTTCAGGTATGGCAATCTCTTTCATTACAGGAAGAAAGGATATTTTCAGGCTTAAAGATCTGGAAAAATACATCAAAACATCCCTGACCAAAATGAATCCGCCTTCTGTCGCTGAAATGGTTGACCAGAAAAAAGATCAATTGGTAAAAGATGTTACAAAAGAACTTTCCAAAGAGGAAGACAACCAGTTTTTTGAAGCAGCATTAGGTCAGCTACTTGCCGAAGGATTAAGCATGGATCAAATCGCTCTTGGGTTGGTAAAACTGCAAATGGGCAAATCAATTCAGGAACTTTCCGACATGAACTTCGACCTAAACCTAGGCCGTGAAAGGGATAGAGGAGAAAGAGGAAGCCGAGGAAGAGACCGCTTCGAAAGAGGTGCTAAAAAAGGTCGAGGAGAACGTCCAGGTGCCCGAAAAGGTGGCCGTGAAAGAGGAAAAAGAGAAGCAAATATGGCCAGGCTTTTCCTTAATCTGGGTAAAAAAGACAGAATCAGACCGAATGATATCGTAGGAGCCATAGCTGGTGAAGCAGGAATTTCTGGTCGTCTGATCGGTGGTATAGACATCTTTGATAATTTCTCTTTTGTGGACGTACCTACCAAAGATGCAAGTCATGTCATTAGTGTCATGAAAAGGAATACCATTAAAGGTAAATCTGTCAACATGGAACTCTCAAAAGATTAAATTATATAAAGGTTAATAAAGGTTAGGAAAAGCGCAAATCATTCGATTTGCGCTTTTTTATTTTTGAGTCTCCGCAATCATGCATGTAGCCAAGCATAATTGAATAAATTGTGTTTCCGTCCTTTTATTCAGGTGTAAAATTGGGATCAAGCGGAAAAGTTGGGGGGGGGATTAGGGTTGATTTCGATAGCATGCAGATTACTAAGATTTGCACTGATTTTTTTATACTGGAGCACGCATTACTATTGCTAAATTAAAGGGAAATATGCTTACCATAGCCACTTGTAAATCTCTCATCCCCCGGAAATTTTGCTTGGTCCTCAAAATGTGCTAAAAAGGAGGCAAGCGAAAAAGTTGAGGGCATGAATCCCTTTATTTTAAAAGGATTTCTTTTTTGTTTTTTTCCACAAAAATTCTAAGACCCAAAGCTGTTTGTTTTCCGTGAAATTTGGAATCCGCCTACAAAAAACTTCGTGTCTTGGCGACTTCGTGGCGACATACCAAATGAATATAAATCTCTCATCCCCCGGAAATTTTGCTTGGTCCCATACCATTTCCCCACTACTTGTTATCTTTGTAAGAAATTACGTGATACATGCAGCTATTCTATCAAAAAGACATTCCTGATACCGGTAACATCATCCTCAATCATGAGGAATCAAAGCATTTGGTCAAAGTGCTGAGAAAAGTTATTGGCGATGAAGTTTTGCTAACAGATGGAAAAGGTCACTTGTTCACCTGTACGATCACCAAAAGTGATCTGAAAAGAACCGAATTAAGTATAATTGAAAAGAAAGAGACACCTCTTCCAGACCATCGCATTCATCTGGCCATTGCCCCTACCAAAAACACGGACAGGATGGAATGGATGTTGGAAAAGATTACGGAGATTGGTTTTCAGGAATTGACATTTTTAAAGACTACTAATTCTGAGCGAAGCTTCTTGAAGCCAGATCGGCTTGAGAAGAAAATGGTTGCCGCCTGTAAACAGAGTCTCAAAACACATTTCCCCGTTATTAACCCTCTAATCTCCTTCCATGACCTGCTGAAAAATGACGCGTTTGCTGACCATCAAAAGTTTATTGCCTACGTGGATGAAGCGCATACTCATCACCTATTTGACCTGGCAGAAAAGAATACTTCCTATTTGATTCTTATCGGTCCAGAAGGAGACTTTTCACCTGAAGAAATCAACCTCGCCACCAAGAATGGTTTTGCTCCCTGTAGCTTAGGAAATAGTAGGCTTCGGACTGAAACTGCAGGATTGGCGGCTGTACACACATTTAGCTTAAAAAACCGTTAGTTTATGGCTTGGTTAATATTGATCCTGGCAGGGCTTTTCGAAGTAGCCTTCACCACTTCACTGAAAATGGCCAACAACTTTACCAATTTTAAATGGTCAGTTGCATTTTTCATCAGCATCAGTTTAAGCTTCTACCTGCTCAATCATGCCATCAAGACCATCCCCATGGGCACAGCCTATGCTGTTTGGACAGGCATTGGTGCAGCAGGAACTGTACTGGTGGGGATTTTCTTTTTCCAAGAACCCTCCAATTGGCTTAGAATAGGCTTTCTGATGTTGCTAATAAGTTCTATCATTGGGCTCAAGGCCGTTGCCTAATTGCAGGTATGAGAGGCTATTGGGAATTACGCTGGTAAAATGCAATCGCACGGTCCAGATCCGCCTTGGTGTCTATCGCCACGGCCTCATGAGTGGTTTCTACCATCTTAATACGAATGCCATTTTCCAATAACCGTAACTGTTCAAGCATCTCTGCCTTTTCAAGCATGGTCTTTTCCCAATTGGTATATGCCAACAGCAGTTGCTTGGTATAGGCATAAACACCAATATGTCTATAGTAATCAGGTTGGTACTTATCCCGGACGAAAGGGATAGGACAGCGGCTAAAATAAAGGGCAAAATTTTCCTTGTCCACTACCACCTTGACCGAATTGGGATTGATGACATCTACATCATCTTCAATTTTCCTCATGAGAGAAGCTACCTTTACAGACTTATCTTCGAATGCCTGTACCAATCCTGACAATGATTCCTTATCTTGAAAGGGCTCATCCCCCTGTACATTCACCACCACATCGGCTTCCACATCGGCTACTGCTTCAGCTATACGGTCTGATCCACTCTCATGTGCTTTCTGACTGAAAAACACTTCTCCTCCCTCCTGCTCGATCTGTTCCGCTATCTGTCTATGATCCGTCACTACTATCACCTTATCAAATAAACCCGTGGCCATCGTACTCAGATAAGTCCTGACAATAACGGGTTTACCACATAAATCAGAAGTCAGCTTTCCTGGAAAGCGTGTAGCACCATAGCGTGCTGGAATCATTGCAACTATTTTCATACGGCAATTTTAAAAAAAAATGATGAAAATAAATCCATACTAGACATTTTAGACAAAAACTTATGGTTCTATATGATTGACTGTGGGTGCTGAATTAATTTGTAATGGTATCATTTAAGCTTTGTCATCAGCTCATCCTTTGCCACTTTTTTCCTACAAGTGAAAAAAGTGGCCAAAACCCGTCCGCCTGAGGAGGAAAACCCGCTGCGGTGCATCTATTACGCTAAAATTAACCCCCTCCCTCATGCAGACAAAATCCTCCTGTCTTCTTGCCCAACCCCTTATTTAATTTCTTAACACCCAATACCTGCAAGGCGGATCCATTAATACAAGTTTTATAGTCCAGTCCGATTTTTTTTAAGGGTTTTCGGTGAAATACCTTACCCATAGTATTACATAGAGCTAAACTTATATCTGAGTATACACGCAAAGGTCGCATCTCACAAGTCATTCCCCCCTTTGATTATAGGAGATTTTATAATGATATGCTTTTCTACCAATTGAAGAATATGGCTAAAAGAACCAAAACACCTTGGATAAATCATGAAATGCATATACAGATCCTCCAAGCATATATGGACCGCCAAGAAATTAATTATTTGAAGATTGGTAATACTTAGAATCCTGCAGATAAAATCGCGGGTTACCTAATATTCCATACCGACGGTACTATTTCCAAGTAGCCTTTCAAATCGCTTCCTGTCAATTCTCCGGTGGGAAAGGTCATATGAAAGAGCCCACCTCATAAATCAACCATGCTCATATTACGCTAAAGCCCATTTTTCATCTTTATTTATATTTAATTCAAATTAACTTAGACAGAATATTATTCTTTAGAACTTTAATTATACCAATTCTAAATTCCGAAAACACAGGTAATACATTGAACTAAACTCTGATAATTTGGTTATGTTTGTATTAAGAACTTAAACATAAGTGATTATGAAGACGAAAGAAAAAGAAATAGTAACGCTACAACGTTCATTATTACATGATACTGAAAAGATGTTAAACAAACAGATAGAAATGGAAGGTAAATCTTCCGCTTCCTATTTAAGCATGGCATCTTGGTGTGATATGATGGGCTATAACAACGCAGCCAAACTACTTTACGAACATGCCGAAGAAGAAAGACACCATATGTTGAAGCTTTTCCATTATATCAACGAAGCTGGTGGTCTAGCGGTACAGCCAGAGATCTCTGGTATCAAGCATCATTTTAATTCTCTCAAAGAGATCTTCCAGCTTACCTTGGAGCATGAAATCCAAGTCACCAAGTCTATCAATATCATTGTGGATCACTGCTTTGGGGTGAAGGATTTTGCCACGTTCAGCTTTATGCAATGGTATGTGACTGAACAACGTGAAGAAGAAACACTGGCACGTAGAGCCCTGGAGTTGTTCGATATCATTGGAGAAGAAGGTATTGGACTGTGGACCATCGACCAAGAGCTTGGTAAGCTCCATGACAATACGAACGATGCACAGTAGGCCATTCTAAAAAGAATTATACTCGAAGCGACCTGAACGATCAGGTCGCTTTTTTTATTTCCCATAATTTCTTAGCTTAAACCTGAAATGTATATTATTGCATTCGATAATACCCCTTCGTTTTCAACACATAATCCTGAAAAAAGCTATGGTCAATCAACTCCTACAAATAGAAAAAATAGGTCAAAAGACCCTCAGAATTGTAATGGCGGCTTTTTGGATTGCAGTTTGTTGCTACGCTATTTTCGGAGAAGAAGCAACCTACCTGGTGTTTTCCGGTAAACTATCCTGGTCTGTTCCAGCAATATTAACCGCTATTTTGCTGGTTGCCCATTTCAAGTCTCCTAGAATGGGAATCGCCGGAGGGGGCTTAAGCGCCTTGATATTCATCGCTGTCACCATCTATTGCATCAAGGCCCTCCCTTTTAACCTGACCATTATCCTGAATTACCTGTTATTGGTCATATCTTCTGTGGTGCTTTTGGGAGAATCTGTCAAAGAAATGGTCAGGGAACGCATTACACAACCTTTCCCCAAAGCTTAACAGATTTGCCTAGCCATGAAAACAATCGCCCAAAACCCAGATGACTACCTCTCCAAAGTCCCAGAAGATCGAAGGGCCGCACTTACAAAATTAAGAGCCACCATTGCCACTAATCTTCCCGATGGATTTGAGGAAACCATGAGCTATGGGATGATTGGCTATGTCGTACCCCGCTCCATCTACCCCAGCGGATATCACTGCGACCCAAAGCTTCCTCTACCCTATATGTCCATTGCCAACCAGAAAAATTTCATAGCACTATATCACTGCGGAATCTATGCAGATGATCAGATCATGCGATGGTTTATTGAGGAATTTCCTAAACATAGTAATTACAAGTTGGACATGGGGAAAAGCTGCATCAGGTTCAAAAAGCCGGATTTTATCCCTTTTGAGCTTATTGGTGAATTGGTAAAGAAGATAAGTGTACAGGATTTTATTGACCTATATGAGGGAAGAATTAAAAATTCCTGAACTGTCCCCTTTTCTTAAACTATTTCTCCAGACTTTTATCAAACTCACCCTTTATATCATCACTCGATGATTTTTATCGACATTTAGCCTATTCATAAGGCCAAGAGGCCATCAAAGCACAAATTATTGCCTATTTTGGTGCAATCTTTACACAATATGCTTTTCATTTAAAAATCAAGCACATAACTTGTCCATGAAACCTAAACTAGCTACACAGCGATAATATTTACTGTTATGAATATACCTATCTATCGAAAGCCCTTTAGCAGCACCTTACTTCTAGCTGCAACAGCAGGATTGCTTTGGGCTTGTAGTGAAGGAAAAAGCACAGAAGAAGTCTCTTCTGACAAAAAATCTAAACCAACTCAACAAGTCTCTAATCAAAAACAAGCTAAACAAAAAGGCATGGTATGGATTCCCGGGGGAGACTTCATGATGGGGACGGATGAAGAGGAGGCCTATCCAGTGGAAAGACCTGCTGTCAAACGCCATGTGGACGGATTCTATATGGATGAAACGGAGGTGACCAATGCTGAATTTAAACAGTTCGTTGATGAAACAGGCTATGTGACCGTTGCAGAAAAAAAACCCGAATGGGAAGAAATGAAAAAGCAACTTCCCCCTGACACACCTAAACCGGATGATTCACTGCTCCAAGCGGGATCGTTGGTCTTCGTAGCACCTGACCAACCAGTGGATACGAGAGACATCTCCAATTGGTGGAAGTGGACCCCTGGTGCCAGCTGGAAGCATCCTGAAGGTCCAGGCTCTGATCTCACGGGAAGAATGAATCACCCCGTTGTTCATATCGCCTATGATGATGCTCTTGCTTATGCAGAATGGGCTGGTAAAAGATTACCCACTGAAGCAGAATGGGAATTTGCAGCTAGAGGTGGTTTGAAAGCAAAAAGATATTCCTGGGGTGATGAGCTAAGACCACAAGGGAAGTTTATGGCAAATACCTTTCAGGGACGATTCCCCAATGGAAACCAAGGCAAAGATGGCTTTATGGGAACAGCCCCCGTAAAGAACTACCCTTCCAACTCATACGGGCTTTATGACATCATTGGTAATGTATGGGAGCTGACTGATGACTGGTTTGACGCCATCAAATTCCAGCGACTTACTGGAAATGCTCCTAAACTGGACGCCAATATGAACCAATGCTACAACCCTACCAACCCTTATGCCAAAGAAAGGGTGATCAAAGGCGGCTCTTACCTATGCTCTGACAACTACTGCATCAACTACCGACCCAGTGCCCGTCAAGGACATGCCTATGACAGTGGCTCCTCCAATGTAGGCTTTAGATGTGTGCAGGATGCTCCTGCCGAAACACTTGGAATGAAGTAAACCATCAAACAACTATAAGCCAAACCGGAAAAGCCCAATGGCTATTCCGGTTTGTTTATTGCCCCAATGCAGCTGCGGGCAAGAACGTTTTCCATTTTTTTGATTAAACACTCTCTTTATTAGACAATTGGGTCTGTAAGACAGGGCAATCGCGTTTAAAAAAAATGTTATATAAATCACAATTTCTAATTCGTTGTCATCCCGACTTGAGGAGGGATCTCAATTTTTAATAAGAACCTGAGTTCGACTCATAATTAGCATCAAAAACGTCATTGCGAGGAGCTTGCGACGCGGCAATCTCGTTTTCAGATACGGGATCGCTTCACTCCGTTCGCGATGACGGTTTTTCCTACGTTGCGAGCTGCCGCGGCTTCCTCCCCTCAAATCTTCCTCTAAGCTCTGTTTGGCACCAGACAAGCCTGCCTTTGGCTGTAGACAGGCTCGCGGTGACGGTTTTATAATCGAACTGAGGTTAAGAGATTCCTTCCCGATGTATCGGGATCGGAATAGCCTGCCCATGGTATCGGGGACAAAGGCATTGTTAGAATGGCATAGCTAGTGGAATACGCAGTCGCTCATCTAAAAGCGGTTTCACTGGTCTGTAAGATTAAAATCTATCCCTGAGACCAATTGCTTATGGTCACTGGAAAAGAATAAAACTCGTATAAATCCTTATATTGGATTAATAAAAAAACCGTGACAGTCTATCCTGCCACGGCCTTTTAATAATACCATATTAATTTCTTTCTCCTAATAATACCTTACTTCACACTCAGGGTTGGACTCTTTAAATCTATCGATCTGCCTGCTGTTGATTCGGGTGTTAAAGCAGCTTAGCTTTTTCAGTCCATGAAGGTCTTCAATATCCCTGATGCTACGAACATCAGTACTGGCTATATCCAGTTCCTCTAGCTTATGCAACGTATCCAGCCCTCTTAATCTCCTTACGCTGGTTCCCGACAAAATCAATGTTTTCAAATTCGTCAATCCCTCCAGCGGACGAAGGTCTTCCACACCGGTATTGGACAGGTTAAGGTGCTCTAGCGTCTGTAATCGTGCCAAGGGCTCCACCGTGGTAATCGGCGCTTGGGTTATACTTAGATTTTTAATCAGTTCGAAACTCGCCAGATCAGCAATGTCATTTAACGGCACATCATGGATTTGTAAAGTATGCAGGTTGATAAAATCCACCAAAGGCCTCAAATTCTGAATGCTTTTTCGCTGGATTTTCAATTCCCTGCTAGAAGTAAGTTTGTGCAATTCACGGGAATTTGGTTCTGTAGAAATATTAAATTCTTCCACAAAGAGCGTTTTCCAAACACCATCCAAGCTGTTCCACCAGCCTTTAAGCTCGTCTGATCTGAAAATGATATTGGCATCAGGAACGACTTGAAGCAGGGCCTGCACCTCCCACTTGGGCACCTCAGTGCCATCCACATCAAGATATTCTAGACTACGAAGCTTCTGCAACGGCTCTACACTGGAAACCAGTGTTTCCTTTAAGGATAACCTTTCTAAGCCCTCTATTTTGCCAATATCCTCCACATTTGCAATAGGCGCATAGTTGGCTGAAAGCTGTTTTAGGGTTTGAAGCTCCCTGACAGGGCTCAACTCATGGATTTTGGTATCATCAAACTTCAGGGAAATGAGTTTTTTAAACTTGATGACAGGGCGCAGATTAATAATTTCACTGCCGGATAGATCCAGGGAGTCCACCCCTACAATCCTACTGATTTCTTCCACTGATGGCATCCTGCCACTATTGCCTGGAATATACTTTCTGAGGACCACTTCCCACCCTTCGGGCAATGTCGTCCACCAAGATTGTAAATTCTCTACATTATGGATCAATAACACCTTTCTGTTGCTTACCGCAAAGGCATTGGCCTGTTCCTCCGCTATTTCGGTCCTGTCCGCATATACGGTTGCAAGACTCTCTTTTTGGGCCAGTGGCCCAAGGTTGTTCACGGAAGTTTCATTGATCTTTACCACTGCCAGATGCTCAAGATCTTTCAACGGATCCAAACTCCCTATATTGGTCTTGGACAGGTTGATCTCTTCGAGGTTTTTAAGGTCTGCCAGAAATTCAAAGTTGATCAAATAGTTTCCGCTGATATTCAATCGCTTCAAGTTGGTCAGCTGATGGATATTTTCCACATTATTGAGGCCACTTTTTTCCAGATTAAGCTCCTCCAATCCGGTAAATGAACTTAGGCCCGCAAAGCTCATCAAAGGAGTATTCTCGGCGATCAGCACCTTAAGATTGGTCAAGGAAGTGAGGTCGTCAATATTCTCGATCAGTGTACTGGAAATGTTCAGGTACTGCAAATTATCGGAATATTTCACAAACTGAATATCAGATGTAGGTGTATTGGAAACATCTAAATAAGCCAAATAGGTTACGTTACTGATAGGGCCCAGTTCCCTGATCATCGTATTACTGATATCGATATATTTAAGATCCCTTAGGGATTCCAAAGGATTCAGGTCTTGGATAAGCTTATTACCGGACAGATCCAAACTGTCAATGGCACTTATCCGGTTAAGGTGATCCACAGTGATAGAATCTTCGATCAGCCCAAAATGCTCTCTAAAATACGTTTCCCACTCCAATGAAAGGTTACGCCACCATTCGGTCAATTCTTCATCACGGCTCAGCTTAGTGGTATAGATACTGGCAATTTTCAATTCATTGGATTGTGGATCCAAATTCACTTCAACAAAACGAGGCTTGGTATTCTCAATAGCTTCATCATCCAAACCGGTCGCTTTGAGCGTCCTATCCATGGAAACCAAAAAGGACAGCTCGTCATTATCCCTGAGAAAGGGCTTAACATCCCTTACTTTAAACTTAAAACTGGCATCTTTAAAGAAAAACTCTACATCTTTCAAGTAAGCGGGCACATCCTTATTAGTGATCACCTGACGGTCCAGCAGGAGATCATCTTCTACTTGTACCTTATCATCACGGAAAATTTTCTTGTAACTTTCGGTAATGATCACATCCTTGTCCCTCGCCGATGTCTCGGCGTTTCCTACAGTATTGAGGAAATACTCAAGAAATTGTATCTGATCCTCTACTTTCTGGGAAAAATCTTTTACTTCCTGTTTCGAATAATCTCCCAAATCCTGGGAAAATACCATTCCGGGCACAAGGACCAATCCCAATAAGACGATATATAGCCTACTTCTGATCATAGATATAATTTAAAATAGCCTCCTTTTCTTCTGCATCGGCCACTTTAGTAAGGTTACTAATAAGCCAGCCGGTATTGAAACCGGGACGGTTAAACTGAGAAACTTCAAAATACCAGTCTCCAATCTGGAAAAAATGAAATTTAACTCCATTTACCGTTTCAAATTTCATATTGCCACTTTTGATCTCGTAAAGAAAAAGTGTTAGATAGTCGGGTTTATAACCATCGGAAGTATATGATTCAGGGGTATCATTATCCTGAAGGGCTTTTCTAAGGTTCATAAAGCCCAGCTCATGACTCAACGGATGCAGGAACGGTTTTTCCTTGCCCTCTTTTTTATCGAAATAAGGTTTGAATCCATCAAAAGCCACTTCCTTTATGACCCACTCAAACCCAAGTCCTTCCTGCTGAATTTCCATAAACAATGTCACATTGGTTCTTTTACCTTTGAAGGTAAACACTGACGACACTTCGGCAAACCAGTTTTCCCTGTGGAAGCTCAGGTATTGCGGGTAATTTTCAGCAGTAACATGATCTATAAATTCTTGCTTGAGGCTCTTGGTGATATTAGAAGTCTCATTATCAAAAAGTAAATTGACGTATTTTATTCGGAGCTCACGATTATGGTACATCTCATCACCATTGTGGTACCGTGTCAGTCCATCCTCGCTTTCTTCAGCATTAAATCTTCGAAAGAATTGGTTTAGTTGTTTGGTAGAGGCAGCGAATCTGCCGTCATCCTTAATTTGCCCGGGGCCGCCTAAGCCCTGCCCCGAGACAAATTGTATGGATGAAATTATGATAATTGCTAATAAGCTTAATTTCTTCATGCGGAAGTTTCAGTCACTCTAATATCACCTAGCATCACATCCCAAAACTCGATAGTTCTTCCGGCTACCTGAGTTTGTTTTTTCTCTACATAAATAGTGATGTCTTTCTTGGTGGTGTCTTTATAGTTTAGGCCTGTTTCTACAGATGTACCCTCAAATCGCTGATAAATCGTCACAACACCTACATATCTTCCGTCAGGCTGTCTTTCCAGATCAGAGATATAATGGATATCGTACCAGCTAATGGTCACATTATCATAGTTAAGGGCCATCAGACGCTCAAAATACCTTCTTACAGGATAATATGCTACATCTTGAGAGCTCAAAGAAGAAACGCCCATCTCAGACCCTGGTGAAAAGAGTTCCTCAGCACGGTCCATTACCCTGTTTGCTTCAGAAAATTGGGTATCCTTACTCCCGATGATGCTGATATACTTACTAAGGTCTTTTACCTTTTCCAGTGCCAATGAATCAATGGCCTGCTTCCTTTGAGGGCTGATGTTATCAGATTGCGCCGCCGCGATGAGGCCAGTCGCAAAAAACAGTAGAATGAATGCTTGAATATGTTTTTTCATGGTTATTTTTTTCAGTGTTCCTTATTTTATCTACGACGAAGTTCCAGTTCAGTGATTTTTCCGCTACCATCCAATCTCACATCACTGATGAAGTTTAGGTTCTTCTTGGTATCCTTAAGGTAATTGAGGTATTTGGCGATGTTCGTGGGCTCATCATAATCCTTGATACCATTTTCCTCATGAATAACGATCAAAACGGGTGTATTTTGATTCGAAAACATACTCAAAGCTTCCTGAATAGAGCTATTGGCACTTTGTACACTGCTGGCGGATGCGATTGTAGAGAAATATCCCTCCAACTTACCTACAGCTACTTCTTCTGCAGTGGGTTCTGGATCGGGAGCAGGAGCAGGTGCCTGCTCTTCTACTGGTGCCGGTTCTGGAGCAGCTTCTACTACTTTCTTCTTACTCTTACAAGCACCCATGGCTAACAACCCAAAAAGAACTAGGGTGACTAACCTGCTTAGTGGTGATTTAAAACTACTTTTTTTCATGTTAGATAGATTAATAATTAAATACGATGGTTATTTAAAATTCCGGCTAATGCTATTGAACAAAAAGCATTCCATTATTCGAAAATTTCTTTTAATTTATTTTCCAAAGCTGGCCCTCTCAGGTCCTTTGCTATGATTTTACCCTCAGGATCAACCATGTATGTCGCAGGAATAGCATTTATTTTATAAGTAGCTGCAGCTTCAGAATTAAAGTATTTTAAATCGGAAACGTGCGTCCAGGTTAAGTTATCCTCTTCTATGGCCTTTAACCATGCATCTCTACTCCTATCCAAAGACACTCCGAATACTTCAAATCCTTTCTCGTTGTATTCATTGTACAATCTGACCACATTGGGGTTTTCTTCCCTACAAGGCTTACACCAAGCAGCCCAAAAGTCTATCAACACATATTTTCCTTTAAAATCGGAAAGCTTCACTTCCTCTCCTTCTGGATTAGGGAGTGCTATCTCGGGAGCCGGCTGACCGATGCTCAGTGCCCGCATTTCATCAAGTTGCTGCTTGAGTGCCACAATCATTTTGGTTTCAGGATATTTCTTGTCCAGCTCCACCACCAGGCTATCGATATAAGAGAAATCGTTTCGGGGATTAAGCATTCCCACTGCTGCCAATGCCGCGAAACTTCCCTTCATGCCATCTATGGTATTTTTAACTTTGGTCGAATGATCAGATTCCAATGTCAGTGCTTTTTCCTGAATGCTTTTTACGGCCGCTTCGTCTTTTGCAGAAAGTGCTTC
The DNA here is from genome assembly GCF_006575665.1 of Echinicola soli. Lineage (NCBI taxonomy): Bacteria > Pseudomonadati > Bacteroidota > Cytophagia > Cytophagales > Cyclobacteriaceae > Echinicola > Echinicola soli. Next base: position 3,634,368 of record NZ_CP041253.1, on the reverse strand, counting down.
GTAATAATCATTGTTTAATTGGTTGATCTGCTCTTGATAATCATCCGCCAATTGATCCACTTTCCCTACCTGTTCGGTGTCAAATGAACCGGATACAGCAAGGCTTTCTTCATTATCAAAATCATAATTTACCGCCACGTCTTCATTGAAAAGTGCCAGTCTAATCTGCTTTACACCATAAAGATCAAGCTCATAAAATGTCGGCCCTTCCAGGCTGAGATTATATTCAAATTTGCCATTATCTTTTAAGGTCAGCGTATCGATGGGCTCGACGCTGTTATCGGTATATCTGGAAAGAATCAATACGCCCTCCGGAGTGTTTTCCAACTTCCCACTGATAACTACTTCACCATCGAAAGCCTCTTCTTTCACTTCATTGGAACAGGCTGCCACCATTAATAAGGCAGCAAGCAAAAACATATAATTAAACTTAGTCATGAAATTAGTTTTCTAAGAGTTCTGTTAAAATTTTATTGGCCACTTTAGGGTCGGCCTTTCCTTTGGACTTTTTCATTACTTGTCCCATAAACATCCCGAGTAGTCCTTTCTTACCGGACTTATATTCTGCTACCTTTGCTTCGTTTTCAGCCAGCACGCTTTCTACGATTGGCTTTAGCGAACCTTCATCGCTTTCCTGGATCAGATTGAGCTTCTGCGCGATCTCCAGTGGTGTCTGCGAAGGGTTCTTGATCATCTCAGGATATACCTTCTGGGAAGCCACAGAGAAATTCACTTTTCCTTCATCAATTAACGCTATCAAACTGGCCAATTGTTTTGGCCGGACAGGAAAATCCTCAATATGAAGGGTCAGCTCATTCAAATAAGATTTCACAGGCCCCATCATCCAGTTGGATGCAGCTTTGTAGTTATTGGTTTCACTACATAGTTCTTCAAAATACAAAGCGATTTCCTTGCTGTCGGTCAACACATTGGCATCATACTCCGGTAGACCAAAAACCGTCACGAATCGTTCATGCAGTTCACGAGGCAATGAAGGCATGGACGCCTTGATGCTTTCCAGCCAATCTTCTGAAATCACCACAGGACTAAGGTCCGGCTCTGGAAAATACCTGTAGTCATTGAGGTCCTCCTTGGTCCGCATACCTGCTGTAAGTCCAGTGGTGGCATCAAAGGTTCTCGTTTCGCTGATGATCGTCTCCCCTTTTTCCATCATGTCAATCTGACGATCAAACTCATGCTCAATGGCCCTGGCGACATTTCGGAAGGAGTTCATGTTTTTCACTTCCACCTTCTTACCCAATTCGGTCTCCCCTTTCAACCGGATGGAGATATTGGCATCACACCGCATGGATCCTTCTTCCATATTTCCATCACAGATATCCAAATAACGTACCAGCTTCCTGATTTCTGACATAAACTGATACGCTTCTTCAGATGCCCTGATACATGGCTCCGTCACAATCTCCAATAAAGGCACTCCTGCCCGGTTATAATCCACCAGGGTGTCCACTTCGCCGGCAAGGTGCATGGATTTACCAGCATCTTCCTCCATGTGAATTCGGGTAAGCTCGATATCACGCGTGACTCCTGACTTTTCTAGTGTAATGGCCACAGTACCTCCTACACAAACAGGATTTTTATCCTGGGTCAACTGATACCCTTTTGGAAGGTCCGGATAGAAATAGTTCTTACGGGCAAAAATATTGTTCCGTGTGATTTCACTTTTACAGGCCAAACCAAGTTTCATCGCAAATTCCACCGCCCGTTTGTTCACTTTTGGAAGTGTACCTGGATGGCCAAGTGTGATGACTGAAATATTAGAATTTGGCAAGTTTCCGAATTCTGTGGAATCCGAAGCGTACATTTTACTTTTGGTCAGCAACTGAACGTGGACTTCCAGTCCAACTACCAACTCGTATTTATCTTTTATCTCCTGTGAAGGCATTTTACTTAATGAATAGTGTGTTCTATAGTTAAATTAACCAAAAATGGCAGAGTTTTACCCCAAAACCAAATTCATAACTGGCTATTACATGATTAGATGGCAGAAAACATCTCCTTGGCCTTTATGACCACCTGATCCAGCCCTTCTACCTTCTGTCCTCCCGCTGTAGCAAAGAATGGCTGTCCACCTCCTCCACCTTGGATTTCCTTGGCCAGTTCGCGGACGGCATTGCCGGCATTAAGGGATTTTTCCTTTACCAATTCATCAGCGATGACCACGGCAATCTGCGGCTTGCCACCGATATCGGCTGCAATGACAGCAATAACTTGATCCACCTCGTTCTTCAATTCAAATGCCAGTTTTTTGAGGGCATCTGCGGAAGGAAGGGTTACCTTGGAGATGATTTGATTGGTTCCGCTGACCTGTTGAACAGCCTGGATAAGCTCATTCTTTAAGGTTCCGGCCTGCTTCAAGTGAAAGGACTCAATTTCCTTTTTCAACTCATTTCGCTCTTGTACCAATGCTTCCACGGCCTTGGTGATATCCTTAGGACTTTTCAGCAATTCCTGAAGTGACTTTACCACATCAACCTGCTCATGGACATATTGCTCGGCAGCATCTGCTGTAATTGCTTCTATTCTTCTCACGCCGGAGGAAATCGATCCTTCCGAAACGATCTTGAATAAACCGATTTGGCCCGTGTACGGGACATGGGTTCCTCCACAAAGCTCGACCGAATAGTCTTTACCAAAGGTGATTACACGGACAAACTCCCCGTATTTTTCGCCAAACAGTGCTGTGGCGCCCATTTTCTTCGCCTCTTCTATAGGCACATTTCTTTGCTCGAGCAATGGGATGTTCTCACGCACCTTTTGATTGACGATACGCTCCACCTGCGCAATTTCCTCATCACTCAATTTGCTGAAGTGAGAAAAATCAAAGCGCAATAATTGCTCATTTACCAGTGACCCCTTCTGCTGCACATGGTCTCCCAACACTTCCTTAAGTGCCGCATGAAGTAAGTGCGTAGCCGTATGGTTATTCATGGTCAGCGCCCTCTTTGCTCCATCCACTTTCGCCGTAAAAGTAGCCTCAGGGTCTTGAGGAAGTTTTTCCACAAAGTGCACAATAAGGTCATTTTCCTTTTTGGTGTCCAGGACCATGATGGTTTCATCCTTCCCTATCAACACACCCTTATCGCCTACCTGTCCACCACTTTCGGCATAGAACGGTGTTTCTTCAAGCACCAATTGGTACTTGGTGCCTTTTTTCTCTTTTATTTCCCTGTATTTGATAATATTACTGGTCGTCTCCAGGCGGTCATATCCTACAAATTGCACACCTGCCTCCTCACTGACCGGCACCCAGTCACCGGTTTCCTGTTCTGCCGCAGCTCTTGAGCGCTTTTTCTGCTTGGCCATTTCTGCATCAAAGCCTTTTTCATCCACAGAAATACCATTTTCCCTTGCGATCAAGGAAGTCAGGTCCAGCGGAAAACCAAAGGTATCGTATAGTTCAAAGGCCACCTTACCGGAAATCACACGCTCCCCCTTTCCTGCCAAATCTGTCTTGATCTGGTCGAGCCGCTTCAGGCCATTGTCCAAGGTACGCAAGAAAGCAGCCTCTTCTTCATAAATGACTTTGGCAATAAAATCTTGCTGTGAGGCAATTTCCGGAAACATCTCTCCAAAATGGGCTGACAATAGCGGCAAAAGTTCATGCAGAAAAGGTTCATGAAAGCCAAGGAAGGTATAACCATACCTTACCGCTCTTCTCAAAATCCTCCTGATGACATAGCCAGCTTTGTTGTTGGAAGGCAACTGTCCATCTGCGATGGTAAAGGAAATGGCACGGATGTGGTCGACGATCACACGGATAGCAATGTCGATCGTCTCGTCTTCGCCATATTTCTTTCCCGATTTCTTCTCCACAGCAGCGATAAAAGGTGTAAAGACATCTGTGTCATAATTGGAAGTCTTGTTCTGGATGGCACGTACCAGCCTTTCAAAACCCATTCCTGTATCGATATGCTTAGCTGGAAGCTCTGAAAGACTGCCATTGGCCTGTCTGTTAAACTGAATAAATACCAGGTTCCAGACTTCTATTACCTGTGGATGGTCTGCATTGACCAGCTCTTTGCCTGGCTTTGCCTTGATTTCTTCTTCAGACCGCAGGTCAATGTGAATTTCCGAACATGGGCCACAAGGCCCTACATCTCCCATTTCCCAAAAGTTATCCGTTTTGTTCCCAAACAGGATCTTTTCCTTGTCCACATGCTCGGTCCACATGTCGAATGCTTCCATGTCCCGCTCCAGGCCATCTCCTTCATTACCTTCGAAGACGGTCACATAAAGTCTGTCCACGGGCAGCTTATAAATTTCGGTCAATAACTCCCAAGACCAGGCAATGGCTTCTTTCTTAAAGTAATCACCAAAAGACCAATTCCCCAGCATCTCAAACATTGTATGGTGATAGGTGTCTACGCCTACTTCTTCCAGGTCATTATGCTTGCCGGAAACTCTTAGGCACTTTTGGCTGTTAGTGGCACGAGTGCTCGCAGGAGTCTCATTTCCAAGGAAATAGTCCTTAAACTGGTTCATTCCTGCATTAGTAAACATAAGTGTCGGGTCATTTTTGACCACGATAGGTGCAGAAGGTACAAATTGATGTTGCTTGGATTGGAAATACTCGATAAAAGTACTTCTGATTCTTTTAGCGTCCATGTAAGATGTTATATGCTTAAATTATTCGGATTATACAACTGATATGCCTATATTGGCATGTTTCAAGCGAGACATTCCACGAGAAACCCATTCATAGGGGTACAAAAATAGGAGAAATACCATTTAATTAATAATGAGTAGAATAAAATATTACTACGATCCCAAAACCTGTAAATACGAACGATACACAAAGAGCAAATGGGACATTTTATTAGGGGTCCTTGGCTTCCTGTCCTTATCTTCGATTTTTGCAGTGGGGATCCTTATGATCTTTAGCTATTACTTCGACAGCCCAAAGGAGCTGATGCTAAAACAAGAAAACGAAGAGCTAAAGCTATATTACGAGATGATGGAAAAAGAAGTCTCTCATCTTAACGAGATGATGACCGACCTAAAGGATCGCGATGACAACCTTTATCGTGTCATCTTCGAATCCGAGCCCATCCCCTCCTCCATTAGAGATGCAGGCTATGGCGGATCTGATCGCTTTAGGGAGCTAAAAGAAAAAGGGCTCCAACAAGAAGACCTGATCATGGATGTCATGAGCAAAGTGGGCAAGCTCAAAAAGCAAATGTACATCCAATCACTTTCCTACGATGAATTAGCGGACAAAGCCCTCAATAAAGAAGAATACTGGGCCTCTATTCCCGCCATACAACCCATTCATAACGAAGACCTCAAAAGATTGGCTTCCGGTTATGGCATGCGGATCCACCCTATCCTGAAAGTCCGAAAAATGCATACGGGAATTGATTTCTCCGCTCCAAAAGGCACGCCAATTTATGCGACTGGAGATGGCAAGGTGGTAGAAGTCAAAACTGAATTTGGCGGTTATGGAAAATCCGTAACCATAGACCATGGTTTTGGTTTTGAGACCAGGTATGGGCACATGAATGAATTCAATGTGCGAAGGGGCCAAAGAATAAAAAGAGGTGACCAAATCGGAACAGTCGGGAACACGGGTTCGTCCACGGCTCCTCACATACACTACGAAGTCATCAAGGACGGACGCACCATTAATCCTGTCCATTACTTCTTCAAAGATCTAGAGCCTAGTGAGTTTGATAAAATACTCGAACTTGCATCCAAGGAAAATCAATCACTTTCTTGATATTGATCGACTGTCCACTGCTTAAAAGGAAAATTGTACCTTTGAGCCTTGGTGGCTAATCATTATTGGGGTATTAAGTGATTGTGAGGTATTCGGAACGGATAAAGCGGAAAAGGTGGGGCTGAGGAACCATTTTGATGGCTCGCTGATGACGCCTATAGAAAATATATCCGCTGATTTTTTATAATAAAGGAGGCTTGACGAAGCCACTACCTTTTGTTGGATGGCATGCAAATAAATTTGGGGTAAATTACAATTCAAATGGTCATCACCTAAAGCATAGGCTGTGCAGCTAAGGCGATCGGGGAAGTATAGTCCTATTGTTTCTATTTGGTTGACCTAAAAACATTCCCCCAGAAATATGGCTTGTTCGAACCGCACATTTCACTGAAAACTTCCCACTTATACAGGTAGCTCGAAAAATTCAAGGCATCAGGAACAAGACGGCGAAGGCCACTACGTAACCTGCCAAAAAACTAAAAAACATTGGTTCAGCTAACCTAAATTTCTTGTATTCCGGTATGTTTTTATGGGAATACTTATAGCTGAATTTTTTCAAATATCTTTCGGGGTAAAATGATAGAAAACACAAGCCATAGGCAAGTGTAAACATCAAGAAGGTAAGGCCAGTCTCCATCGCATGTGTAATTTGATCAAAGTTAATTTTCTTTTAAGCAACTGCCTACATTTTTCCCTAAAAATTAACGCTATATTACCCTAGGATATCCAAATTGTTAACAAACCTAGAAAACTCATGATCTAACCGATTCTCTTACGATCAGGTCAGCATCCAGCACGACTTGTTCATTGGGGCTTTCCAGTCCATTTGTGATTTTATCGATTAACAGGGCTGTTGCTTTTTCCCCCAATTCAAAGCCTGGCTGGTGTACAGTACTTAGTGTTGGGCTGATAATTTCCCCTAGCTGCCAGTTGCTAAATCCGATCACTCCCACTTGATCGGGCACGTGGATGTTATGCTGCTTAAGGTACTGCATTACACCCAATGCCACCAGATCTGTCACGCAAAAAATGGCATCAGGAGGATTTTCGGTTTCCATCAGAGATTTGGCAAACTCATATCCTTCCTCTTGGGTAAGGTGCTCACATACCTTAATATAATCATTAGGATACTTCACCCCATTTTCGGCCAATGCTTCCGCATACCCTCTAAAACGCTCATTGGAATGATGGACGTTTAGCCTTCCCCGGATATGGGCGATTTTTTGATAACCTTTTTTGATCAATTCGGTCACCGCCTGATGCGCTCCGCTGTAATCATTGACGATAACCTTGGGTGTATCAAATGTCTCAATGATCTTATCCACTTGCACCACAGGAATCTCTGCTGCTAAAAACTCCTCCAAATGGGCCACTTCTGTCGTTTCATTGGAAAGTGAAATGATCACACCATCCACCCTACTGTTTAGCAGTGCCTTGGCTACTTTCTTTTCATCCTCTACATGCTCATTGGATTGGCAGATCATGACATTATAGCCATATGCATTGGATTCGCTGAGCACCCCGCTAATGATGGACGAAAAAAACTGGTGGACCAGCTCCGGGATGATCAGCCCTATATTAAACGTTTTGCTCTTTCTGAAATTCACCGCAAGCAAATTGGGCACATAATGATGCTTTTCGGCATAGTCTTTCACCAGCTTGATCGTCTCCTCGCTGATGTCAGGATGTGACTTCAGTGCTCTGGAAACGGTGGAGACCGCCAAGCCCAATTCTTTGGCAATGTCTTTTAATGTTAATTGATGCTTTTCGGACATTTTCTGTACTTACTTATCCATTCCAAAATTAAGAACATGAACCTACATAAACCCCATCACATGCCCAATATTTTAATGCTATTATTTAGAAATCATATAAATTATCGTTCCGAAATTGATTGCACAACCGTTTGCGGAAACTTTGTGTTTGGAGCGGAATGATATTTTAAACTACTTTAAACAATCAAAAATAAAACATCCTATCAATACCTATAAAACCCTAAACTGGTGGCCCTCGTGTCACCTTTTTTTTTGCTATACAAGGTTATGAGGTTGGAAGGTTTGGGGAGCAATCGGAAATCAACTGGGCATATAACGGACCCAGCAATATTTCTGGGGGATGAGCGATTTCCAGGTGATTTTGGTAAGCATATTTCCCTTTAATTTAGCAATAGGAATGGCCTGCTCCTGTATAAAAAAATCAGCGTAAATCTTATTAATCCGCATCATCTGCGTGCTATCGAAACCAACCCTAATCCCCCCAACTTTTCCGCTTGATCCTTTGTTCCATCTTGATACTTGCGTCTTGCTACTTGATACTTTTCTCTAAATTGCCGCTTCATCCCATAAACCCCGTCATTGGTCACATTTTTTTGGGAACCGTTTGGGCAAAGACTATCATTGCTTCATCATTATTTACCAAATTTGAACATGAAAGAAAGAGCTTTACAATTTAAACAAACAGAGTGGTGGATGGTATCAGGTGTATTCTTCCTGATCATCCTGACCAATATCCTGGGTGGTAAAATCAGTATAGGTTATATCGGAGGGGAAAATCCCGATCAAATGGCACGGTATTTTTCTACCATTTTCATTCCCGCCATCCTTTTCGCTGCCTTTTATTTTATGCACATGAAAGTAGTCCCTATTTATCAAACTGACGGCAAAACATGGAAACTCATTCTTTTTAGCCTGTTAATTTTCATCCTTTCATGGCTGGCTACAGGTGCTTTTTATATGGGGGCAGAATGGGGTAAAGACATGTTCATCCCCTTTTACTTTGCCGCAGTGGCGCTCTATGTGGGGTACATGTTTGTGGTATCTTTTTTAAAAAAGGCCACTATAGCACAAACAACACCAAACTATCTGGGATACAATATTTCCAGGTTGGTAGTGCTGTATGTATTTCTATTGACATTTTTGTTCAAATTTCATCGCTTTTTCCACGAACTGATCCTGATTATCTATGCTTTTGTAGTCCCTTCACTTATTGTCATTTTCATTTATAATTACTTCTTGGTCTATCGTAAAAAGCAAACAGGCCAAAACAAGGCTTCAAAAATCTATTATTGGCTGTTGATCGGATTTATGGCTGCGTTATTTTTAACAATCGCTGCTGGTTCCGGAGATGAAGAAGCCATCCTGGTCGGTTTGGTAGCCATCGCATTATTGGTTTTGGTAATCAATCCCATCTCCAATGCACTGTTCCACAAATACCAGGGATATATCGAAAAAATGGATGAACTCAATGTGCAGCTAGTGGAAAAAACCACAGACCTCAAACAACTCCGCAACCAGATCAATCCCCATTTCCTCTTCAATGCGCTCAATACCATTTATGGGATTTCGCTTCAGGAAAATGCGGAAAAAACGGCAGAAAGCATCCAAAAGCTGGGCGATATGATGCGGTTCATGCTCCACGAAAACACCCAAGAAACCATTCCGCTGAACAGGGAGATTGACTACCTGATCAATTATGTGGACCTTCAACAGCTACGGATCGAAGCACAGGAAAATATCAGCATTGAATTCAGCAGAAAAGATGAGCACTGCAAGGGCAACATCGCCCCAATGCTGCTGATCCCTTTTATCGAAAATGCATTTAAACATGGCATCAGCCTCCAGAAAAAATCCTGGGTACGGATCAACCTCAGGTGCCTGGAAGGCTCGCTGCACATGGACATCCACAATAGCATCCATCTTAAAAATGACGATGACCCAGAAAAGCACTCTGGTATCGGCCTTCCCAATGTCAGGCAACGGCTCCAGCTGCTCTACCCAGAGCGCCACGAACTGGTGATCCGGGAAAATGATATGGAATATTTTGTACATTTATCCATACAAATGAACAAATCCTGATCCATGCTCAACGCAATTGCCATCGATGATGAACCTATGGCCTTGGAAGTAATCAAAAGCCATACTTCCAAGGTCTCCTTTGTGGACCTGAAGGACACCTTTACCAATGCCTTCAAGGCACTGGACTACTTACAGGAAAATCCTGTGGACCTGATCTTTTTGGATATCAAAATGCCTGACATTTCAGGGATAGAATTTGCTGAGCTTCCCCAGCATAACCCGATGATCATATTCAGCACAGCATACTCGGAACATGCCGTCAAGAGCTTTGAGCTCGATGCAGTCGATTACCTCCTTAAGCCCTTTTCCCTCCCCCGCTTCATCAAGGCCTGCACCAAAGCAAACGAGCTCTGGATGCTAAAAAACCAACAACATCCCGAAAACACCTCCATTTTTCTCAAAACCGGCTATGAACAGGTAAAGGTCCAGCTGGAAGACATTCTCTTCTTGGAGGCATCGGGAAATTATGTCACCTTCCAGACAAACGAAAGCAAGATTTTAACAAGAATGACCTTTTCAGAAGCTGAAAAGTTGTTGCCAAGCTACTTTTGCCGCATTCATCGTTCGTTCATTGTCAACAAGTCAAAAATTGACAAAATAGAACGACATCAAGTCACCGTAAACAAACACACAGTTCCAATCGGCAGCAGTTATGCCGATAATCTTCAAGCAGATACCATAAAATAAACCAACCCATAGCAATAAATCCCCCTGTCCGCTCAACACAAAGTGATTAAAATCCGTTTAAATCTCCTAAGTTTTGCGTTAATTTGAGTATCAAAAATAAGAGACAACATGCAAACAGGAATTCAACATCTTCACTCCGGAATGGCCTATTTGGTCCTGGCCGGTTTGATAGCCGTTTTTATTTATGCGCTGATCGGTGCTTTGGGCAACAGGAACTTTACTGATAAGGACCGTAAATTTGGGCTTATAGGCCTTATTCCGCTCCACATTCAGTTATTGGTAGGCATCATCATCTATTTTATTAGCCCCTTGGGATTCAGCAATCTATCCAGCGGAAATGCCATGGGGGATGCTGTAAGTAGATTGTACGCCCTTGAGCATCCACTCATGAATATTATTGCGGTGGTCTTGGTAACTGTAGGTTATAGCCGTGCCAAAAAATTGACGCAAGACAGGGCCAGATTCAGAAGCCTGTATATGTTTTATGGAATTGCTTTGCTTTTGATCCTTTCAAGAATTCCTTGGAGTGCTTGGATGTAAATATTTAAAAAAGGAGCGTTAAACGCTCCTTTTTTTATTCTTCCTCCATGATATTTTTCACTCTTCCTACTTCACCGGTATCGAGTTGCACTTTTATTCCATGGGGATGCTGGGGTGATTTGGTCAATATCCTCTTCACCAATCCTTCCGTAAGTTCTCCGGTACGTTGGTGATGTTTTTGGACCACTTCTACCAAGTCTCCTATTTGAATATCCTTTCTATTTCTTCCGTCAGGCATAAGCAGTTGGTTAATGATGAATAACGCATCTAAATTGATCTTCACAAACTTACATAAACCTACATGAAATCATTGTGGAATGTCAGGTAACTTGAACAAAACAGTCCTATAATTAAACCGAATGGGTTTGATTGACAGAGCGGACAGCTTTATAATCTCCCTTAAAAGTATCTTTTACCATCACCAGCTGCCAAAGTTGGTTTTTACGTGCCCTGAAAGAGCCTGCACAGCAGGTAAGATAATATTCCCACATCCGGCAAAAAGTATTATCATATTCTTTTTTTAAACCACTCCAGGCCATGCGAAAACGCTCCAGCCAGGCCATCAAAGTATAGTCGTAATGCAATCCGAAATTATGCCAATCCTCCAACAAAAGATAGCCCTCCATGGCATTGGTCAATTGAGCTGCCGAAGGGATCAGACTGTTTGGGAAAATATATTTATCTATCCATGGATCTGTATATTGATAAGATGCATTATTGCCGATAGTATGGACCAAGGTAATACCGTTGTCCTTTAGGTTATGGCTTACCACCTTCATGTATTCCCGGTGGTTTTTAGCACCTACGTGTTCCATCATCCCGATGGACAAAATGCGATCAAAGGGTTCGTCCACATCCCGGTAGTCTTGGATCCTTATTTCCACATTAAGTCCTTTACATCGCTCTTTAGCGAGCTTGGCCTGTTCTACTGACAAGGTGATCCCCACGACTTCCACATGGTAATTTTTTGCTGCATACTCCGCAAAACCACCCCAGCCACAGCCAATGTCAAGTACACGTAAACCAGGTTTAAGTTTCAATTTCTGGCATATCAACTCCAGCTTATTCTCTTGCGCCTCACCCAGGTTATCAGCACCTTGCCAATAGCCACAACTATACATCATGTATTCATCCAACATCTTTTCATAGAGGTCATTTCCTACATTATAGTGCTGGACAATGATGTCTTTGGAATGGCCCTTGGTCTGTAGGTTGAACAACCGTGCTTTCACACCCTGCCAGAGCAACTTTAGGTTTCCCTTTACTTTCTGATCGAGATTTGCACGTAGAATCCTGTAAAAAAATTCATCAAGCCGCTCACAATCCCACCATCCTTCCATATAGGCTTCTCCAAGGCCTAGCGAGCCCTCTCTCATCACGCGTCTGTAAAATTGATCATGGTGTATCCTAGGGTCATAGGGAGCCGACCCATTCAGCTGAATACCCGCAAATTCCAACAACTCAGCTATGGTCTTTTTGTAGGAGTCCATTAGTGTGTCATTTAGGTTGCTAAATTCAAAAAACTGTTGTCATTCTAATTTTAGACCAACATTACCTTAATTTATTAAAATGTTACGAAATTATAAATACCTGTAATTAGTATTATTTACAATACCAAAACTCACTTACCCATAGAGGTTTACGAATGAATAAATAAAGTAAATCTTATTTATCCAACAATTAATAAGCCACACTAAATTTGAATTATCCATAACAAAACGCTAATTTTGTTTCAAAATAAACAATTTAGAAATTTCTGGTAGCAATAGGGCTTTTCCAAATAATCACTAAGTTGAACCAACTTAGTTAAAACCTAAAAGATTATTTGGTATCCTGCAAAAAACGTTACCTTTACGATTCTGATGGAAAACAATATTATCATAAAGTCCACCCCTACTCCACCCTGAGTAGATTTTTTTTTGACACCATTTATGTCATGGTAGCCAAACCGATTGGCTGTCCAGATTTCTTGTACAATCACATTTCATACTATCTATAAATAGCAAAAGACATGACACAAATGTTCTTTAATCTATTTCGTCCCAAGCAATCCAGCTTAAAGGATGAAGTACTTTCTGGCTTTACTGTAGCCTTGGCCTTGGTGCCTGAAGCAGTGGCCTTTGCTCTCATAGCACAGGTATCGCCATTGGTAGGACTCTATTCGGCATTCATTATTTCTCTGATCACCTCTATTTTCGGAGGACGACCGGGCATGATCTCAGGAGCTACTGGAGCCATTGCAGTTGTCGTCGTGGCTTTGGTCCAATCCCATGGCATAGAATTTCTTTTCGCCGCAGTTGTATTAATGGGTATAATCCAGGTACTGATAGGGGTTTTGAAACTCGGAAAACTCATCAGGCTAGTGCCTCATCCTGTCATATATGGATTTGTAAACGGACTTGCAGTTATTATCTTCACTTCCCAGTTCGAGCAGTTTAAGATCGAAACAAGCCCGGGCGTAAAAGAGTGGATCACCGGCCCTCCTCTTTGGATTATGCTTGCCCTGGTAATCCTGACCATGGTCATCATCAAATTCCTTCCAAAACTCACCAAAGTGATCCCTTCTGCCTTGGCCGCAATACTGGTGATCTCCGGGATTGTGATTTTTGGCAATGTAGACACCAAAACAGTCGGGGATATGGCATCCATATCAGGAGGCCTACCAGAATTCCATCTGCCAATGGTTACCTTAAACTGGGAAACTTTTATGATTATCCTTCCTTATTCCGTGATTATGGCTGGTGTGGGATTGATTGAAAGCCTTCTGACCCTTACGTTGGTAGATGAAATCACCGAAACCCGCGGCAATGGTAACAAAGAATGCATTGCGCAGGGAATTGCCAATACAACTACCGGTTTCTTTGGAGGAATGGGCGGTTGCGCCATGCTTGGACAAAGCCTAATCAACGTGAATGCCGGAGGTAGGAACAGAATCTCTGGAATAGTAGCCTCGCTCGGTTTGTTGACCTTTATTCTCTTCTTATCCAACTATATCGAAATGATTCCCATGGCTGCATTGGTTGGGCTGATGTTCATGGTAGCCATTGGTACATTTGAATGGGCTTCCCTTAAAATCTTCAAAAAAGTACCTACTTCTGATGTCATCCTAATGGTCGTCGTAACCCTGATTACCGTATTCCTTCATAACCTGGCTTTGGCCGTGCTTATTGGGGTGGTGATCGCCGCATTGGTATTTGCTTGGGAAAACTCCAAAATGATCCGTGCAAGAAAGCGCGTAGATGAAAACGGTGTGAAGCACTATGAAATCTATGGCCCGCTGTTCTTTGCCTCTGCGCTGGCCTTTAGTGAAAAATTTGATCCTATTAATGATCCCGAAGAAATTATTATTGATTTTGCAGAAAGTAGGATTGTAGATCACTCTGGAATAGATGCAGTGCACAAAGTTACCGAAAGGTATTACAAGGCCGGAAAGACCGTCTATATCCGTCACCTGAGCACCAGCTCAAAAACCTTACTGGAGAAGGCTGAAAAAATCATCAATGTCAACTATGCCGACAATGATCCGAGCTATAAAATCGTCATGGATTAAGTAGTCAGGAATTATTTCACCTTCCTAAGAGGTTGCATCCAAAAACCAATGGTGCAACCTCTTTTTCGCTTAGGGATACATGAAGAAAATTTAGTGTTTTAATGTGCCCTGAATGCAATGGTAAAAGGCATGGAAATGCACTCCTTTTAGTTAAATTTGGTTTTCTTTACTCAAAGCCAGCAAAAAAATCAAACCATGTCGATCACACAAGAATCAGAATTACTTGGAATGCAGCGCGTCAGTGAAGCCGTAGGACAAACGCTTAAATTAATGAGCCAATACGCCCAACCTGGGATGACTACAAAAGAACTCGACGAGTATGGCGGTGCTATTTTGAAAGAATATGGTGCCAAATCAGCACCTTATGAAACGTATGGATTTCCGGGATATACCTGCATCAGCGTAAATAAGGAAGTAGCCCATGGGATTCCTAAAAATGCCAGGGTGCTAAAAGAAGGGGATTTGATCAATATAGATGTATCCGCTGAATTGGACGGTTTTTGGTCGGATAATGGTGGATCATTTGTCCTCGGCAAAGACATTCATCATCACCAGCCCCTTGTCAACGCATCCAAGGAAATTCTTAAAAAAGCTATTTCAAGTATTAAGGGCGGTATCAAAATTGCAGATATCGGCTTTTTGATAGAAAGTGAAGCCAAGAAAAGAGGCTATAAAGTGATCAAAAACCTTGCAGGACATGGGGTGGGCAAAAGTCTACATGAACAACCAGAGGACATCTTAAACTACAGGGTAAAAAGCAATCGTGAACGGTTTAAGAAAAATACCACTGTGGCGGTGGAAACGTTCATTGCCACTAAATCCACTTACGCCGATACCCTGGACGATGGTTGGACACTTGTGGGAAACAAAGGCGGTTTTGTGACCCAACATGAACATACCATTTTGATAACAGATAGCACTCCAGAGATCCTTACCAGATCAAATGGCATTTGGGATTAAGGTAGGAAGACCCTGCAAAAAACCACCTCTCCGGACCATCAACCATTACACAAAAAAACCCGACAGAAAACATCCTGTCGGGTCCTTTTTATATGGTTAGGTCAGTAATTAACCTTTCTTAGCTATATAAGTAAGTAGGTCTACTACTTTGTTAGAGTAACCCCACTCATTGTCATACCAAGAGACCAGTTTCACGAATTTGTCACTCAACTGGATACCTGCACCTGCATCGAAGATGGATGTTCTGGCGTCACCAATGAAGTCATTGGAAACCACAGCATCTTCAGTATATCCCAATACACCTTTGAGATCACCTTCAGAGGCTTCTTTCATTTTAGCACAGATCTCTTCGTAAGTAGCGGCATTTTTAAGTCTTACCGTAAGGTCTACTACAGACACATCAGGAGTTGGTACACGGAAAGCCATACCCGTCAGCTTGCCATTCAGCTCAGGAATTACTTTCCCTACCGCCTTAGCAGCACCTGTAGAAGATGGGATGATATTTTGTCCGGCGCCACGGCCACCTCTCCAATCTTTCATGGAAGGACCATCTACCGTTTTCTGAGTTGCTGTAGTGGCGTGAACAGTCGTCATCAAGCCTTCTTCAATTCCCCAATTGTCATTTACCACTTTGGCAAGTGGAGCGAGACAGTTGGTAGTACATGATGCATTGGATACAAACTGCATATCAGTAGTGTAAGAAGATTCATTTACACCCATCACGATCATTGGAGTATCGTCTTTGGAAGGGGCAGACATGATTACTTTCTTGGCACCCGCTTGGATATGTCCTTGTGCCTTTTCCTTGGTAAGGAAGAGACCAGTAGATTCTACAACGTATTCTGCTCCGATATCAGACCATTTAAGATCAGCAGGATTCTTTTCAGCTGTTACACGGATAACATTTCCGTCAACAACCAATTGGCCGTCTTTCACTGCTACCTCACCTTTAAATTGGCCGTGGGTAGAGTCATATTTCAACATATAAGCCATATAGTCCACATCTACCAGGTCATTGATCCCTACGATCTGAACGTCATCTCTTTCCTGGGCTGCTCGGAACACCAGTCTTCCTATTCTTCCGAATCCGTTAATTCCTACTTTAATCTTTGTCATTTTTAATTAAGGTTAATAGGTAAAATTATGTTGTTATTTTAAATCCATCTTCTCACTCCCCACTTCTTAACATTCCAAACAAAAAAGTGGTTCGTATGCTAAAAACATCTTGCAACCTCGTATAGGATGGTGATTTTTTGCTAGGCCAAATTTATTGAATTAAAATTTAGTAAAGAAATTAAGCCCATAATAATCCAGCATATTTCTCTGTGTTTAGTCCTTGTCTTGAGCATATTTCCATTGAAAACCGAAATTTGGTGCAAATTCCGTAAAACAATTCCAAATTGTTTCTATTTTCATATACGTTGCATATAAAACCTCTTCTTTATTGACTTAATACCCACTGGGCAATATCTTCCATCACTTCATCGCTAAAGGTCTCTTCAATGGCACCATATTCAGCCATTGACCCGGTACTGCTATGTTGAAAAAGGTGATTGAGATCAGGATACAATTTTATCGTGAAATTCCCTTTTCCATTTTCTTCTTTCATCACTTCCAAAACCTCATAATTAATGCTGCCATTTACCTGGATGTCTTTATCGCCAAAAAGCGCTAATACGGGAATTTCAGTTTTCCGGATATATTCCTGAGGATTTATTTTAGCAAATGCAAAGAACCACGGATTTAGAATATTGGCATATTTCGACACAAAATCCTCAAGTTCATCCTCAGTATAATGCTCCCCTGCCCCCACAAGATACTCCTCCAACCTGGCAGGAAGCACTATCTCCAGACTATCATAATCGTTGGTTTGGGCCAATACTTCATAAAAAATACCGATAACTTCTTCCTCTCTTTTCTTCTGTTCCTCCGGAGCTTCTACTGACGCTAAAAGGTCCCTGACTTGCTGTTTCATCAATTGGGGCACGGGAACCGTGAGCCCGGCAATAGTAACCGCAAAACATAGCCCGTTGTGCTTGGCTGCCATCATCCAAGCGATCATGCCTCCTTCACTGTGACCTATCACCCCCACTTTGAGCTGATTGACAAAAGGGAACTTCCTGAGATGTGTCATGGCAGCTTCTGCATCATCGGCAAAATCAAAAGTAGATGCACCATCAAAATCCCCTTCAGATCCCCCTACTCCACGCTCATCATATCGTAGCACGGCAATCCCATTTTGTGTAAAATAATCTGCTAAAACCAAAAACGGCTTATGGCCAAACATTTCTTCGTTTCGATCCTGAGGCCCAGAGCCACTGACCAATATTACTGCAGGAAACGGCCCCATGCCTTTAGGCTTTGTGATGGTACCTTTAAGGGTTATCCCTGCTGCAACATTCGTAAAGGAAGTCTCGATTTCTTCATAATCAAAAGGCCCTTTCGGTTCCTGTGGCCTTTTCCCCATGCCCTGATCCCCCTCTGGTAACCTCGCCAGCACAAGGGGAAACTCCATGCCACCCTGGGAAAACGTACCCCGAATGGTATCCTGTTCCACCTTACCATTATAGCTGATATTTAGTCTACTGATACCCAAGGAAACGTTCGAAGAGTCAACTGAAACCTCATTCAAGGAAATGCCTGTGGCCCCTTGTTTTGGACTGTCCATGGTACCCTCCCACTTTTCATCCGTCTTATTCAAATGAAAGACCAATGGCAACTTTTGCCCCATTACTTCCAAAACACCCTTCCAATCTCCCTCCGCTTTACTTTGGGCCTTTACGGGAGATTTACCCATCACCATGAATAGGAGAATTAAAAAACCTATTGATCTAAATAATCGCATATAACCAAAATCAGACTCCTTACACATTGCCGCTGGTGAAAATGGAAGGAGTATTTCCATTTCTTTTTAAAGTTAAAAGGAATTTAGAATATCTTCGCGTATGCAAAAAGAAATACTTGTAGATCTAGTTACTAAAAAGATGCCATTTGGGAAATACAAGGGCAAATTGATCTGTGATATTCCTGAACATTATCTCGTTTGGATGCATGGGAAAGGATTTCCAGAAGGCAAACTCGGCATGTGGCTTCACACCATGTATGAAATTAGGGTCAATGGACTGGAATACTTACTTGTTGAGCTTAAAAAGAGGATAAAGTAAAAGTAGCGATCGAATTCTCCACTGCCAATCCTCGGCCCCTACATCAAGGACACTTCCATACTGCAATAGGATCGCAAATGCCATCGGGATCATTTTTTACCAGACCTCCCTTTGCCGGACCGCCCAATAAAATCAAGGCTGCCACATGTGGGGCGGCATAGGATGTACCACTTCTAAAATTAAATTGCCCATCTATCCATGTGGAAAGAATCCCAACCCCGGGAGCACACCAATCGATAGGTGGATTGCCATAATTGGAAAACTCGGCAAACACATCATTTTCATCCATCGCCGACACAGTAGAGAAATATTTACCATTTAGCCTTCCAGGGGAATAGTTGTTAGCATCATCACTATCATTTCCAGCAGCAAAAACAAAATATATTCCCTTTTCAGTCGCTTTAAGTATTGACGTTTCCAGTGTAGGCGTGATAGGACCGGTCAAACTGACATTGACCACATCACCCTTACAGCCATCTTCCATTATATGATCTAAAGCCGCTAAAATTCCAGAATAGGTACCACGTCCATCTTGATCGACAATTTTAACAGGAACTACCTGGGCACCTGCAGCGACCCCTGCAATGCCTTTACCGTCCATTTTTGCCCCTACGATCCCTGCCACATGTGTTCCATGCCCATTAAAATCCTGGAAGGTCCTACTTTCTTCCCCGGTATATATGGCATTAAATCCTCGGGATTCATTTACGTTCAGTTCATCGTTATTCAGATCAATGCCACTGTCCACTATATACACCACATTATTGCCTGTATAGGCTTTGGGGCCTCCCACCCGCTCTACACCATAGGGCACCAAGTCTCCTGACACCCTTCCAGCTGCCCCCCCGTAAAAATCCTGGCTTATTTCAGGGCCAATATCCTTAAAACTAATTTCACGGTCTTTTTCTATCATCGCCACATCAGGCATCCTGCTCAATTTCTTATATTCCTGCTCGTTCAAATAAGCTGAAAACCCATAAATCCCGCCACTATAAACATGGTCTATCCGATCTTTTTGTATGGACAGCCCATTCAACATATCATCTGCAAAGTCAGTTATTTGCTGCTTAATCGATTCTCTGTCCTGTGTCAACAACAGCCCTGCATTTTCTTCCTTCAAAATAATGATATACCGGTTTTCAAGAATTTGCAAAACCTCTCCATTATGTCCCATATGGGAACTGTCAGCGGGAATTGGCAAATCCGAATGACAAGCCCATATCACCACAAACAATAGACAAAACGCAACCAAACGTTTAAATATAAATAATCGCATTTCAGACCCCTGTTTTTTTCTTATAAATCATAAACAAACATATAAATAAAAATTAATTCAATAATAAATACGCAAAATTAAATCAACAAAAAAGCCAAAAATATAAACGAACAACACAATATCAACCATAAAAACACACCATATATCAATATTATACAAACCATTTCAAAACCAGTCTATTTTGGTAAACACAGCCCCTTTTTTTCGAGCTCTCATCGCCCTGAAAACGAGTAGTTGGTCTCTTGTATAGGGGATCAAAACCACTTAAATAATTTAAGGATCAATGATCCCGACTTTCTTAGCACCTAAGGAAGCCGCATTTGATGTTTTTTTTAGGCTGCCCCGCCCAAATTCCCACCATCTATTTACCCCACTCACCTTAAATACACTCCACTCATACAATAAAGCAATCCTAAGGTAAACCTTTACGTAATTTAGGAGTCTAATAAAGTAACGATCACCAGTAAAAAACAAACACAACTAACTCAAAAACAACATTATGCGTAAGATTTACCTCCTACTTTTTTTCTGCTTGTTACTATGTGGAGACCTCATAGGGCAAAATATGCTCCGAGGGAAGGTAGTGGACAAGGAATCCAAGGAAACGCTCCCTGGAGCTTACATTTTTTTGAAGGATGCTGAGAATAATAACCTGGCCAATACCTACACAGACGAGAACGGTGAATTTAAGATCACTAAACCTAAGGCAAGCACGTTCGTTTTGGAAGTCAGTTTCATCGGCTACAAGACCCTGCGAAGAAGTATTGAAGGTAATAGTATAAGCAATTTTGGGACAATAACCCTAGAGGAAGATGCCAACCAGCTACAGGAAGTAGAAATCCAGGGACAGGCAATGACTGGAGAGGTAAAGGGAGACACAGTATCCTTTAATGCCAACGCCTACAAAACACGCTCTCAGGCCAGTGCAGGTGAACTGGTCAGAAAAATGCCCGGTGTCAGAATGAACGGTGGAACCATTGAGGTTCAGGGAGAAACCGTCGGCAGGGTGTTGGTGGATGGAGAACCGTTTTTTGGGGATGACCCTGCAATGGCCATGCAAAACCTACCAGTGGCCGTTATCGATAAGATTGAATTTCTTGATCAAAAGAGTGATCAGGCTCGTTTGACAGGATTTGACGATGGAGAGACCATTAAGACCATTAATATCATCACCAAAAAAGAAACCCGTGGCGGGAAATTTGGGCAGCTATTTGCCGGCTATGGGACGGATGACAATTACCTCGCAGGTGGTGCGGTCCACTTTTTTGAAGGTGCCCAGCGCCTTTCCTTGCTTGGCCTCAGCAATAACATCAACCAACAAAACTTCTCTGCAGACGACCTTACCGGGGCCTTTGGGTCTGGGAACAGCCGTGGATGGGGACGAAGGGACAGTGATGACATTACCGTCCGCGAACAACCCGGCATTACCAAAACCAATGCCCTGGGCACCAACTTTACAGACAAATTTGACGATGGCAAGGCGCGTTTTTCGGGAAATTACTTCTTTAATGACAGTCAAAACACGCTAAGTAGAATGTCTACCAGGGAATATATTCTTCCAAGTGACAGTTTGCAGTTTTATGATGAAGAAAGGCATGAGGAAAGCAACAGCCAACTACATCGTATAAATATGAAGTTAGAATATGATATTACGGAAAAACACGCCATCATTTGGAGGCCACGTCTTTCCTATGAAAAAGGAAATTCCACCAATAGACTTGCTGCTGTTAACCTCTTTGATCAGTCGACTCCCATAAGTGAGACCGTAAACGCCACAGAAAGCACTAATGAAGGATTGAGGTTTGATAATGACTTCACTTATCGTTACAAATTCAACAAACCTGGAAGAACCATCTCCACGAGTATAGAGACAGGCTACAGGGATAATAAGAGTGAATCAATGCTGATTTCTGTCAACCAAAATTATCAAAGTGGTAACTTGGACAGCTTAATTCAAAGGACCAACAATGAAAACGGGTCTTTCGAGTATGAAGCAGAAATTGAATACACCGAACCCATTGGTGAAAATTCCCAATTAAGAGTGGAATATGAAATAGGGAATGACAAAAGCGACAACATACAAGACGTGTCCCAACGGGAAATGGAATCTACTACCTTTGAAAAAGACAGTACTTTGAGTAATAAATTTGAAAACAATTACCAGAGACATGAAATCAGTTTGGGCTACCGCTATTCTGGTGAAATCTGGAGAATATTTTCATCCATGAATTACGAAGTCTCCAAACTCAATAGTGATCGCCTATTTCCCGGATATGAAAACACGAAAAGGACTTTCAAGAACTTTGTACCCCGGTTATTTGTAGACTACGAGCCCAACAAATCCCTGAGTGTGCGAGTTGGCTACAGGACAGATACTGAAGCGCCTTCCGTAAGGCAGTTACAGGATGTGATCAACAACAGTAACCCACTGCAGATTTCCATGGGTAACCCAGAACTGGAGCAGGAATATGAGCACAGAATCTTTTCCAGGATTCGGAAAATCAACCTTGAAAACTCCAAATCTTTCTTTATGTGGTTCTCCGCAGGGTTGCGCAACAACTTCATGGGAACCAGCACCTACATCGCCTCACGGGATACCCTGATCCAAGATGATGTACTCCTGAGGCAAGGCGGGCAGCTCAGCATGCCGGTCAATCTGAGCAGGGCCTGGAACGCAAATACCAGCATCTCGTTTGGCTTTCCCTTGAGTTTCATGAAAAGCAATCTAAACTTGGACACACGGATCAGTTACTCCAATACTCCAGGGCTAATCAATGACCAACTCAATAACAACCATAACCTTGGACTTGGCCAAGGGGTAGGCATCAGCAGTAATGTAGGGGAAGATCTTGACTTTAATATCAGCACATCAGGAAACTATAACCTAGTAAAGAGCTCTATCCAGGAAAACAGAAATACGGAGTATTACTCCCATGAAACCCGATTGGATCTATACTGGAATTTTTGGAAAGGGTTCTTCATCAGCTCCAATGTAAACAACCAATTCTATGTCGGCTTGGGAGAAGCCTATGACCAGTCAGTTTGGCTAATGAACGCTGACTTTGGGTATCGTTTTCCTCCTACCCAGAACCTTGAACTTAAAATGACCGTATTCGACCTGCTAAACCAAAACACCAGTATCAACAGGAGTGTTACAGACGTTTATATCGAGACAGAAAGAACCGATGTCCTCAGACAGTTCTTTATGCTCACCCTTACCTATAATTTGAGGGCTTTTGGAGGAGATAAGCCAGTTTATGAGAATTAATAGCATTTAACTAAGCCAAAAGGCTATCACATAGATTCCCGTCATTACGCACTGCAGCATAGAAGTAATTTCAATCTGCTGTCAATACAAGTGTAACGTAATGGCGGGGTCTTTTTCCCACTAACGAAATGCAGCGAGTTCATGAAGGCCGATAAATTTCCATTTCTCCTTTCAAAAAAATAAAGAGCCAACAACAAAAAACAATAATTAATACCGTAATAAGCTTAATTTGAGCAAGTTTGGAAACTAGCGCAAGAGTTTATAGCTATTAACTGCTGTTCTCTCCAAACTAAAAGAATTCTTTATTTAAGATCCAAGAGAGCAATTAATACTTTTCATGAAACCTAATTGCATTTAGCAACGTTATTGCACTATATTTGTGCTCTCATGATCAAAATGCTACAGCTACAAGCTTTCATCTTATTCTTCTTAGCAATCTGCCACCCTGCTTTTTCGCAAGATAAGTGTGCATTCGATGTAAAAGGAAAAGTAGTAGACCGAGAAAGTCAAGAACCTATTGAAGGCGCATATATCTGGATAAAGGAACTGGAAAAGGGCGCCATTACCAATCAAAATGGCAACTTCCATCTAGAGGATGTCTGTGAAGGACACTATGGCATAAGCGTTGAATTTTTAGGGTATTCCAGTCAACTTCTCCAACTTAATGTGCACGATCATGTCAACATGACCATTCGTCTGGTTTCCAAGGAGTATTTGATCGATGGAGTGGAAATTATCGGGCATAAAAACGCGGTCAATACCCTGAACGGCATCACCCACTTGGGCAAAGATATATTGGATGAAAACCGCGGCAAAAACCTTGGTGAAACGCTCAAGGAACTTCCCGGGGTAACCACATTCACCACAGGTGCCAATATCAGTAAGCCTGTCATCCACGGCATGCACAGTAATCGCATCATGATTCTTAACAATGAAGTGAGGCAAGAGGGCCAGCAATGGGGAGGCGAACATGCCCCGGAAGTGGATCCTTTTTTGGCAGAGGATATTTCCGTGGTTAAGGGAGCCGAGACAGTACGCTTTGGGCCAGAGGCCATGGGTGGTGTCATTTTGGTTAGCCCTCCTAAACTTCCCGTGTCTGCAGGCACCACTGGATCTGCTACGTTGGTAGGAGGCACAAATGGGTGGAATGGAGCGGCTGCTTTTAGCCTTGAAAGCGGTTTAAAAAACCTTCACGGGTTTGGCTACCGTGTCCAGGCATCCTCAAGGAACGGGGGAAATATCAAAACGCCGGAATATTATCAGGATAATACCGGCATGCGGGAACTAAATTTCTCTGGAGCAATAGGCTATAACACCAAGGAATTGGGAATGGAACTCTTCTATAGCCGATTTGCCACGACCATTGGGATTTTGAGCGATAGTCATACGGGTAACTCCTCCGACTTGGCAGAATTGATTGCCAACGGCAGGCCCTTTTCAAACCCGGACTTCACTTATACCATCGAAAACCCCAGGCAGGAAGTAGTCCACCAACTCCTAAAAGCCAAAGGTCACTACCATCTTAACAACGATGGTGTCATTAACATCAAATATGCTTTCCAACAAAATAACCGCCAAGAATACGATGTCCGAAGAGGTGCGTTAAATGACCGCGCTGCGCTGGATTTGGAGCTATTTACCAATACGCTTGACTTGAGCTATGAACATCCCTCAAGCAAAAACTGGAATGGGTCCATCGGCGTCAGTGCACTCCAGCAAGCCAATAACAATATCCCGGGCACAGGGGTGACACCGCTCATCCCAAACTATGATATGGTTAACCTGGGAGCATTCTTGATCGAGAAATATACCAATGGGCCACTAGAACTCGAGGGGGGCGCACGCTACGATTATCGCTATGTGGATGCAGCCCGCTATAATCAGGGAGAGTTGAACGAGCAGGATTTCACTTTCAGAAACTTCACCGCATTTCTAGGCGCTGGATACAGCCTGGATAAAAACTTGCTCCTTACCACCAACTTGGGCTCTGCCTGGAGGCCACCAAATATAAATGAGCAGTTTAGCCAAGGTCTACACCATGGTGCTGCGGCAGTTGAAATAGGAGATCCTAATCTTGTCAGTGAACAGGCCATAAAATGGGTAAACACGGTGAATTTCAGCAATGATAAGGTAAATGCAGAACTATCGGGTTACTACCATAAAATCAATAATTATATATATCTCAACCCAACGGGTGAGGAATATGTATCGCTCAGAGGCACCTTCAATGTCTATGAATACCTCCAGACAGATGCCTCTTTCTGGGGGATAGATTTGAGTACAGATTACAGGCTACTGCCCTCGCTATCATGGTTCATTAAAGGCAGTATGATCAGGGCTAAAAATCTTACGGAGCAAACTTATCTTCCATTTATCCCTGCCGACAGACTGGAAACAGGCTTGGTTTACCAAACAGATAAAATCGGAAAACTGGAACTTAGTAACCTTTCTGTATTCAAACAAAGAAGGGAACCGGACTTTGACCTGGCTCCTGCACCTGTAGGCTACAACCTGTGGAGTGCCAGTATCAACAGAACACTATTGGAGAAAGAAAAGTCCAATCTAAAAGGAAGCCTCACTGTAAACAATATATTCAATACCGAATACAAAGATTATATGAACCGATTCCGGTATTTTACCCATGAAATGGGTCGAAATATCACCCTAAGACTCAAATATGAATTTTAACCAAAAGACTATGATCAATATGAAAAAACTATCAGCCTTGGCCGTAATGACCATCTTATCAGTAGCTTTGCTGTCCTGTGGTAAAGATGATCCTGTTCCCGAGCTGGATCAAGAAGTGATTACTGACGTCACCCTTACCTTTACAGAGGTGGATGGAAATGATGACATCATTGGAACTGCCATGGAGTATAATGCCTCCTCTGACGAAGGTATAGGATTAGGAGGAAATGTTATTATAGACGATATCGATGGTCTGGAACCTGGCAAAAGGTACCTAGTGGAGATTACTGCCTATAATGGAATTGCCAACGAGGACATCACAGAGGAAATCAAAGAAGAAGGAGACGAACACCAGTTCTTTTTTCTAGGTAGTGCTTTCACAGGAGAAAGCACCATACTGGAATATGCCTATGATGATGAAGACGAAGATAGAAACCCAATAGGGCTTCGTGGCTTTGTTACCGTTAATGAAAATACGGGCAACGGCACAAGTGTATTCAACTTGGTATTACGCCATGATTTAGACAAGAATTTTGAAGGCGCCGATAATCCAAGTTGGGAGAATTTTGTACAGGCAGGCGGAGAAAGCGATCTGGATATTGACTTTGATGTAATCTTCTAAACCGCCTTAAACAAGCATTTCAAAGCCCTGTTTTCTACTTGGAATCCAGGGCTTTTTTCATGGATTCGACCAGGGTCATTGTCCTGCAGCCCGACCTACGTTTCCGGCTACCAAAATCACGTCATATTCTGGCCCTGAGGCTGCCAAATGTACTTTGATATGGTAATCATCTTCCATTAGATCAGCAAGACTATGTCCCTCCAGAACAGTCACACTGCGCAAGGGCCTGATATCGACATTATTCAGCATATCAGCCATGCCTGCATGAGCGCCAGCTTCATAAGCTCCATAGTGCAAATGAGCCGGGAAATAATACTCATCTTCTGAGGCATCACCATAAAGCTGAATGGTCACTTCAATGCCTGTACCATTGGAAAACTCCTTAAAAATAGCTTCACCAGTGTATCCATATTCTGTACTGACCGTATGAAGATCGTAGGTTAGAATATTATCCTCGTAAAGCGAATCCGTCAAATCTTTGCAGGATGAAAAAGAGAAAATAACCAATATCAATACGCCTAGTTTCCTTTTCATATATAGTCAGTTTCTTAATGTAATCGCACCAATCTGGGTTAAAGATACAGTTTATGGAGTTATGGATGACGAGTGGGCTGCGATTTTTTAACGTATACGACAAACGCTTTTCCAACCTGATCGCACCACTTATGTATTTTACAGCATCATCTTTATTTTCTAAAAACTTTTCCTCATAATATTGATTATATTTACTGGCGTCCGAGAAAACAATCGTCAAATTGAAAAATCAACTGTTTACACCCCTAAATCCCCTAAAGAGGACTTTCTAGAACTCCCCTTTAGGGGATAGGTGTCATTTTAGGGGTTGGAATAAAAACCCTCAAATTTCTGTTTAAAGACAGTCTTTAATCATATTTGAAATTTAGTCGGATGCCAGTAATTATATTTATGAAATATAGAAAACCTATAAACAAACCTATTGAAATGAAAAATCCAATTACAAGCTTTTCCTTACTCCAGCCGCTCGTCATTTCTGCCCTGATATTAGTGGGCAGCGTTTCATGCGCACAAGACAAACGTCCGGGGGTCATGGAAAACACTCCCCCGATAGAAGACGACCCAAAAAATTACACCACTGAAACGGTTGTAGAAGACATCAATAATCCTTGGGGTATGGCATTTCTCCCGGACGGGGGGATATTGGTTACCGAAAAAGATGGTGAACTGATATACGCCAAAGATGGCAATAAGAGAATTATCCCCGGCACACCAGATGTCGTGTCCAAAGGACAAGGTGGATTATTGGACATCATCCTACACCCTGATTATAATACCAATGGATGGATTTATCTCACCTATTCTTCAGGAGAAGGAGAAGGTGAAGGGGCACATACAGCTGTCATGAGGGCGAAATTTAACGGTAATGGCCTTACTGACCAAGAGGTCCTTTATAAGGCGACTCCTAATACCGAAAAGGGTCAGCACTTTGGCTCAAGAATGGCATTTGATGAAGAGGGCTATCTCTATTTTTCAATAGGTGAAAGGGGAGAAAGGGATGTAAATCCTCAGGACATCTCCCGTGATGGTGGTAAAGTCTATCGTCTAAATGACGATGGATCAATTCCTGAGGACAATCCATTTTACAACGATGAAAATGCTAAAAAAGCTATCTATTCCTATGGCCATAGAAATCCGCAAGGAATGATCTTCCACCCACTTTATAATGAAATATGGGTCAATGAGCATGGCCCCCAAGGAGGCGATGAAATCAATATTGTAAAAAAAGGCGCCAATTTCGGATGGCCAGAAGTATCCTATGGGATCAATTATGACGATTCCAAGTTGACAGATGAAACCAGCCGGGAAGGTATGGAACAGCCACTTTATTATTGGGTGCCTTCCATTGCACCATGTGGATTTGCGCTGGTGCCAGAAGAAACTTATCCTGATTGGGGAGGAAATATGCTTGTAGGCTCATTAAAATTCCAATACTTGGAAATGCTCAGCCTGGAAGGCAAGCAGGTGACCAAAAGAACCAAATTGATGGATGGGGCCGGAAGAATGAGAAATGTCAAAATTGGTCCTGATAACCATATCTATGTGGCCATTCAAGGAACGGGCATCGTCAAAATCATCCCCACACCTTAATTTTCTCTTCGCATCTTTCATGATATTTGAAGGATTAAATTTCCCTTCTTCCAAAAAGAGAGCTATATCTCATTATAGCTCTCTTTTTGTTCTTGACCATCAACATTGCTTGGAACCTGCGATTTACAAGGATATTCTACCTGCTCTTTCCATCAAGAATGCTCCCGAAAGTGTGACTAAGCCATTATCGTCCAACTCACATGAGAATGCCCCTCCCCTTTTGCTAAGCTGCAATGACTGTAGATGGTTCTTCTCAAATCGTTTTGCCCAAAATGGCACCAACATCGCATGCGAAGACCCCGTCGCATAATCTTCCTTTTGCAAAGTATGGGGAACCAAAGTCCGACTTATAAAATCCACATCCGCTCCTTGGGCGGTGACCGCATAGCCAAAGACTTCACATTGGGATAAGCGCTCAAAGTCAGGGTTCATTTTCTTAATGTCCTCCCCGTCTTTGGCCAGAATGATATATTTATTCTCGGTTCGATACATCGCCAATAAAGGGATCCCCAGCCCCTCTACAATTTGCTCAGGAATTTCCTTTACTTCATCCAAAACTTCAATCGACTGAGTAATGATCGAAATGGTTTGATCTGCATGCAATTTCCCTTCTAGTTTCCCTTCTGGATAAATGAATGTAAATGTCCTCTCACCACTCTTTTTTTGTCCCAAGAAAGCAGTGGCTGCTGCTGTACCGTGTCCACATAGTCCAATCTCGGCATCCGGTGCAAACCACCTAATTGCAAATCGGTCATCACCCGGCTCCTCGACCAAAAAGGTAGTGGCAGGTTGATTGAGTTCCTTGGCAATATTTTGCATGTCCTTTTCAGCGGGAAGTTTGTCCAAAAGGATCACGGCAGCAGGGTTTCCGGTAAATCCCCGATTTTGGTCGGTAAAAACTGAAATGATTTGATAATCTATTTCCATATGTTGAAAAATAATTTTGTTAAATAATAGTGTTTCCAGTAATATGAGTCTCCGCAATCATACACGTAGCCAAGCATAATTGAATAAATTGTGTTTCCATCCTTTTATTCAGGTGTAAAATTGCTTTCAATAGGTCTTCATGAATGCTACGCATTTCCATTGATGAAAAGGACGGAAAATCCAGTCCGGTGGTGAGCCCTTTAAAACGGGAAAAACAAGTTTTCCAGTGAGGAAAATACGTTACCCAATTTAATTTATGAAAACTGCTCCGGCCTGAAAATGAATGGATCTCGCTGTTCCACGACGCGAGCTAATTCATTTTCTTAACGGCCTGCTCATTTTTCTTAAACCGTTCTCACCAAGGGACTTCCTTAACTTTCCAAATCACATTTTGTAATGGTACCACTACGTGTAAAATTACCGATAGTCATTTCTAGTAAAAGCAATTTTAGCAATAACAAGTTCAATTCACCATTAATTTGCTCTCCAAAAATAAGGGGTAAATAAAACCAAAATGGTAAACAGCTCCAAACGGCCCAACAGCATAATAGCAGACAGAAGAACTTTCGTGAAAGGATCGAAAAAGGAAAAATTATCCAGTGGCCCTACATTGCCGATAGCGGGTCCTACATTTCCGAGACAAGTTGCCACAGCCCCAAAGCTGGTCAGCATATCATACCCTAAAATGGACAGCATCACGCTTCCGATGACAAACACCATCAAATAAATCAGTAAAAATATCATGATATGGGTAATGATTTTACCCGATACGCGATCACTGTTAATTTTCAGCGTCACGATCGCTCTAGGGTGGACTATTCGCTTAAACTCCAAAAGGGTGTTTTTAAAGAACGTGAGGTGGCGGATAAACTTGATCCCTCCGGCCGTAGAGCCTGCACATCCCCCTACAAAGAGCAAAAGAAAGAATAAAATGGTAAGGCCATGACCAAAGCTAGTGTAATCAGCCGTCACATATCCTGTTGTCGTAATCAGTGACACCACTTGGAAGGCCGTATCCCTAAATGCTTTTTCGAACTCCAGTCCACCGATAAAGAACACCGGAATAGTCAAACCAATAATGATCAAACCGACCACCAGAACATATGCCTTAAACTCATCACTTTTCCATACCCGGTCAAACTTACCCATGATCCCAAAATAGATCACCGTAAAGTTGGTACCTGCCAAAAACATAAAGATAATAGCGACATACTGGATAAAAGGAACATCGAAAAAAGCCATACTTGCATTCTTTGTCGAAAACCCACCCGTAGCCAATGTAGTAAGCGCATGGTTTATAGCATCATAAAAATCCATTCCCCCTATATAATATAAACCGGTGCAAAGTACCGTCAGCCCCACATATACATACCATAATCGCTTGGCCGTTTCCCTAATTCTGGGGTGCAGTTTATCTGAGGTAGGCCCTGGGGATTCAGCCACAAACAATTCAATCCCGCCTATTCCCAAAAGTGGAAAAATGGCCACAGTCAGTACAATAATCCCCAAACCGCCGATCCACTGGGTCATGCTTCTCCAAAACAGAATTCCCTTAGGCAATGCCTCTATATCATTTAAAACAGAAGCTCCCGTAGTGGTCAATCCTGACACGGTCTCAAAAATGGCATCGGATAAATTGGTAAGCGTACCACTCACCAAATAAGGCAGCATTCCAAATATGGACATGAAAATCCAGCTTAATGCCACAATCAGGTACCCTTCTCGCTTTCGGATATTTTGATCTTCTTTGGAAAAGGAAAAGAACAGCAGTCCACCTATTGCCATGGACACAAAGGCCGAATAAATCAATGGCATTTGGTCACCACTTTTATAGTAGAAACTAAAACCGATCCCAGGGAGCATTAATAACCCCAATAGCATCAGTAAGCCCCCCATGACTTTTGCAATCGCCTTATAATGGATCATATGCTAATTAAATAATTTCTCCAAACTGGACTTAGCAGATGGAAGAGCCAATACGATGGCCTTATCGTTCAGCTGCAATTTAAAATCCCCATCGGGAATAAAAACCTCTTCTCCACGAATCACTCCCGCCACAATGGCTGTCTCAGGAAAATGCAGATCCCTTAATTGTTTTTTGGTAAGCCGGTTGTTTTTTGAAATGACGTATTGGATAAATTCTGCATCCACTCCATAAATGCCTGAAATCGCTTCTACTTTGCCCTTTCTCAGGTGCCGTGCAATTTGATTGGCAGCTACTAATTTCTTGTTGATCAATGAATCCACCCCGATACTATGGGAAATATGAATATATTCTCTCGTATCCACATGGGCGATTGTTTTGTATACGCCATGATTCTTCGCACTCAGACTGGTGATAATATTGGTCTCGGAGCTTTCTGTCAATGCCAAAAAAGCTTGCATTTCTTCCAAACCCTCTTCGATCAACAGTTCGATATTTTTATAATCTCCATTAATGACCAGAGTAGAGTTCAGACGTTCTGATAACCACTTGCACCGTTCCTTATTATTATGGATGAGGGTTACCTTATATTCCGGTTCCAGCTTTAACGCCGATGTAAAAGCCAAATCATCACCACCGATGATCATCACATTCTTAATATCTATTTCACGTTGGGCGGTCAGCTGAGCGATGGATTCACTAGCTTTTTTGTTGGACACAAAATAAACATGGTCATTATTTCGGAGCATGGTATTTCCTCCTGGAATAATGGTCATTTGGTCTCTCACTATAGCAATGATCCGAACATCCTCAAAAATGGACATGGTACGGGTATCCGCAAGTCTTTTATTGACCAATGAAGAGTACTGGTCCAAGATCACTCCCATCACATTGATTTTACCCTCTTCAAATTCAAAAATATCCGAAAAAGTGGAATTTTTGACCATACGGTGTATCTCGCCAGAACAAAGCATGGTAGGAGAAATGATATCATCGATACCTAAGTTATGAAAGTAAGCTACATTGTCTTCCAATAAATAATCGTGATTTCTCACTCGGGCAATCACCCGCTTGGCACCTAACTGTTTCGCCAGCATCGCCGTCACGATGTTGGTTTTCTCAGAGGTAGTGACCGCCATGACCATATTGGCATCCTTCACGTTTGCATTTTTCAGGACATCGATGGACGCCGAGTCCCCTATCACAGTCAGCACATCCAATCTGGAAGCCACATGCTCCAAAATATCCTTGTCTGTATCAATTAACGTAATGTCCTTGTTCTCATAGCTGAGTGATTCTGCAAGATGAAATCCCATATCACCAGCCCCCGCAATAACGATATTCATAGCCATGGGCGTAAAGATAAGTTGTTTTAAACCTCAATGACAAAATTGTAAATCAATTTTTCTGGCACATCCCATAGGATGTACCTGCTAAAAGTAGCCCTATTTTGCTTATATCATAGTAAATTTCGATATAACTTTTTTATCCCAAGCAGTATTTCCCTAAACCTCCTCAATAATCGACTCTCCTTTGGAAAAATCACCAGAAGTCCACTGCCACAGCTCGTGAAGCCTGATTTTTCCATTTGCTGCCTGACTCGGTTTCGATATACATTTGCCGGTCTTGATCTCCCCTTTGGTATTGATATGACAATACCTCATTTTTATGGTACCTTTTTCATCTACGGTTCCGATCAAATTCCCTTTCGTCACTCCTCCTCCTGAATAATATCCCGATAGCACATTCCCTTCCTGTTTATAATCAAAGATGGTTTCTCCTGAAACTTCGCCATTATCGCTATTACTTACAGTTTTAAAAGATTTGTTGTTATAATTCATAAATAAACTTGCTATGTTGGATAATTCCCCACAATATAGAAATGTTGAATTGTTTAAAGGCCAAACACCCCTACATAAAATACTGGGATAGAAAAAATAAGCAAAAAAACAGCAACCATCTACTTTAATAGCATATTTCAGGAAATACTAGCATTTTAAGAGGATATATTCCTTGAGAATTCACTCAAAATCTTGCTCACAGATATGTCAATATTCTTATACTTTTGCTTCACATTATTAACTTCACCTACTGCACTGATTCGTAATATCACCTCATCGGCTTTGGGGTCTATAAAATCAATCACCACTTCCCCCAAATTATACTTCTCTATTTCTGTTCTGCTAGGCCAATAAGGCATCCCGTAGGGATAGCGGTACATGTAGGGATTGTACATTCCATACGGACCATAAGGCGACATACCATAATAATCATTGTCCCTCACTTCCTTCTCTCCTTCGCTAAGCAATGTATTATACCTAAGGATAAGGTCTGGTTGCTGGATATTCTCTTCATAACCGCGCTCTTGCATTCCTTTGATTAATCCATCCCTTAAATTCTTGTCCAACGTCGGCGAGTTCCATGCCTCCTTTCCCTGATACTGGTTGATGATGGCGAAGGTCCTGTAGCTCCGCTCGGCTTTGACCTCTTCTTTCTCTAAGTAAACTTTTACTGGATTACAGGCAGCAGTCACCAAAACCATTGCCAACAGACCCATTACCATTTTCCATTTCATAGTTTCTTCCTTTTACTAGAAAAAACGAGTGCTAAACGACAAAGTTGCATGGAGAAATATGAAAATTTCATCAGCGGTCCAGGATCAGCTATCCAAGAACTTATCTTTTTCATCCTCTGGCAATGCTTCCACATCCCTTAATCTTCTCTGAATCACACGGGTCCGCGTACCCACTAATGTATCAAGTTCATTATTGGCCTCATTGAGCTTTTTCTGTGCCTTCTCGATCAAATCACCGAACTTGCCAAACTCTGATTTTACCGCTCCAAGAACTTTCCACACTTCGCTGCTCCGCTTTTGGATCGCCAGGGTTTTGAAGCCCATCTGCAGGCTGTTTAGCATCGCTGCAAAGGTGGTAGGACCTGCCACAACCACTTTAAACTCCTGTTGGAGCTGCTGTGCCAATCCCCCGTCACGAATAACCTCGGCATAAAGACTTTCCATAGGCAAAAACATCACCGCAAAATCAGTGGTATAGGGCGGATGGATGTACTTTTGGCTGATATCCTGGGCAGATTTCCTTACCGCCCTGTAAAGCGCTGTCTTGGCAGCTTCCATAACACTTTTATCCCCCACCTCATAAGCTTCCAATAGTCGGTGATATGCTTCTTGCGGAAACTTAGCATCCACAGGAAGATAGACAGGCTCCTCTTTATTGCCAGGCAGCTTGACGGCAAACTCCACCCGCTCGGAACTTCCCTTTTTCATCACCGCATTTGCAATGTATTGATCGGGAGAAAGGATATTTTCCAAAATGCTCTGAAGCTGATATTCGCCCAAAATCCCGCGGCTTTTCACATTGGTAAGTACACGTTTCAGGTCCCCCACTCCAGTGGCCAGGTGTTGCATTTCGCCCAATCCTTTTTGCACAGCTTGTAGCTGTTTACTGACTGCTTCAAAGGATTGTCCCAGACGTGTTTCCAAAGTTTTTTGAAGTTTTTCATCCACCGTTTCACGCATTTTTTCAAGGCGGGCTTCGGTGGAAATCAACATCTTCTCTTGGCGCCGCTCTAAATCAGAAAATTTCTCTCGTTGCAATTCATTGAAGTCACGGACATTTTCCCTGAAAAGCTTACCGAAATCCCTGAGTGTTTCGTTCTGATCCTTTCCGGATTCACGTACCATGTCCATTATCAACTTAAATTGCTGATTCATTTGTAAGGCCATTTCCTTGCGGTTTTCTGCCATTTGTGCATTTAAATCCTGCTTAATTGCCCCAAATTTCTCATCTATCGCTTTACTATTCGACCTATTGCCTCCATGCTTCACCAATATCCAACTGCTAAGTAACACGTTCACTGCAATAAGCCCTACTACGATCAATTCCATGTCATGCTATTTTTTAATGCAAATTAACGGACACTCGGGATTAAAACTAAAACGCCATCACAATACTGAGACAATTTCCGTCTCAAAACATAACACACAACAGCATCGGAACCTCCGCAACAAAAGTATTTTAGGTTTAAATTCACAGATTTTATTAGATTGCTATCATGCAAATTCCAGTAAGTGAAAATGACGGATGATTAAAAACTGGACTAAATACTTGGGGCCAGGACCATTGGTCGCGGCTGCCTTTATAGGGCCAGGAACCGTAGCGGTATGTAGTATGGCTGGGGTAAATTTCGGTTATGAGCTGTTATGGGCCCTGTTATTGTCAGTGATCGCTACTATCGTCCTGCAAGAAATGGCCGCAAGAATCGGTCTGATCACCCAGAAGGGATTGCCTGAAGTCATGAGAGCCGAAATTCCGACCAAGGCTGTTAGAACAATCGCTTTGGGATTGGTCATCACAGCTATTGTGATGGGAAATGCAGCCTATGAAGCAGGGAATCTTAGTGGGGCAGTGATGGGCTTGGAAGTATTTCTACCCAATAAGGCAACCTCAACTTTTGGAGGGTATTTTCGGCCAATGCCCATGCTTACGGGATTGGTGGCTTGGGGACTCTTGATGTGCGGAAATTATAGACAAATCGAGAGGTTTATGATTGGGGTGGTATTGATGATGAGTATGGTGTTTCTGGTTACAGCGGTGGCGGGAAAGCCCCATTTAACTACACTACTGGCGGGTTTTGTCCCCAGTGTGCGTAGAGATAATATTATCACCATCGTCGCTTTGATCGGAACAACAGTGGTTCCATATAACCTCTTTCTCCATTCATCATTAGTTTCACGAAAATGGAAAAATCCAATAGCACTTTGCTACGTAAGAGTTGACATTTTTATCGCTGTTATTTTAGGGGGATTGGTATCCATGGCCATTTTGGTGACCGGCACTATGGGAAATGCCAAACAAGTGGAAGTCATCACTGATTTGAGTGAAAGCCTTGTCCCTCTGTTAGGATCCTTTGCCCCATATTTTTTGGGCATTGGTCTGTTCTCGGCTGGTATAACATCATCCATCACTGCACCGTTGGCAGGTGGGCTTGTGATCTGCAGCTGCTTCGGATGGAATAATAACCTCTCGGCAAAGCCCATGCGCTGGACCTTCAGTGCCATTCTTCTACTCGGTGTGATTTTTGCTTCTCTGGGAATCAAACCAATCGAGTTGATTGCAATGGCCCAACTTGCAAACGGGATTTTATTACCTGTTTTAAGTACCTTTATTCTATGGATGGTCAATAAGCCCAAGATAATGGGCGCCTACAAAAATAATCTTTTGGCCAATATTTTAGGCTTTGCCATTTGGGCCATCACCTTGATATTGGGATGTAAAAGTATTTTAAGTGTGATACAAAACTGGAGCTTATGACGATAGATATCAATTGCGATCTCGGGGAAGGAATGTCATCCGATGCTGATGTGATGCCCTACATTACCAGTTGCAATATCGCCTGTGGTGGACATGCCGGAGATCAAAAAACGATGGCCAACACTATCAAATTGGCACAAAAGCACCATGTAAAAATCGGTGCTCATCCCTCCTTTCCAGATCGTGAACATTTTGGACGAAAAACCATGGATATTCCAGCCGAACAATTGCTGGAGACTATTCTTTCACAGCTAAGGGATTTTCAAGAGGCCCTTTCTCAAACTGACGCCACACTGCACCATATCAAGCCCCATGGTGCCCTGTATAACTTGGCCGCTAAGGATTTGGATACAGCCAGTTTACTCGTCGCTCTTATTAAAACCCACTATCCTGAAGCCATCGTTTACGCCCCTTACGGATCTTTCATGGCTAAAGTAGCCAAAGAAAATGGACTGGAAGTCTGGTATGAAGTATTTGCAGACAGAAACTATAATGATGACTTGAGCCTTGTTTCCAGAAACAAACCCAATGCACTGCTCCACGCCCCTGAAGATGCCATCAAGCACTTAAAAAAAATGGTTACAGGAAAGGTGCAGACCATATCAGGAAAAACGCTCCAAATCGTAGCTGATACCGTATGTGTCCATGGAGATAATCCCGGAGCTTTAGCGCTGACCAAGGCCATTCATAAGGCCTTGAAAAATTAAAAACGACATTATTCCGACCACTATTAAAGCGAACCAATCCATGTCACATCAATTCAAATACAAGCATATCTCCCCAATGATACTGGAACTGTATTGGCCTGCTTCAATCGATGAGTCCACGCTGATGGAAATGATGTCCATGAAAACACATATCCAGAAGATTTGGCAGGATGAGTTGCTGGAAGTCAGCATGGGATATCATTGCTTAAGTCTTCACTTTAAATCACCTTTTCGGCTCAATGATGTCCTTAATGAACTGGAGCACATTGCTGAAAAAAATGGCGGTTCGCCTGTAGATTTCACCAGGAAAAAATGGATGATCCCCGTTTGGTACTCAGGAAAAGATCTAGAGAAAGTAGCCAAACACACCGGCATGGCTCCCGACAAGATCATTACACTTCATCAAACACCTAATTATCTCTTACATTTTTATGGGTTTATGCCTGGGTTTATGTATCTGGGTGGTCTGGATAACCAGCTCTTTGTACCCAGAAAAAAGCAGCCTGATCCATTGATCGAAAAGGGAGCAGTGGCTATCGGCGGAAAACAAACGGGTATTTACCCCATGAACAGCCCTGGAGGATGGAATGTGATTGGAAGAACTCCTGTTCAATTATTTGACGTCAAATCGGATCCTCCGCTAAAACCTCAACCCGGTGATAAAATCAAATTTGAGGCAGTCACGGAGGAAAGTTATCAAGATATTATTTCGGAAATAAAAGAAGGAAACTACCAACTGCAACATGAAAAAATCTGAGGGAATTTTGGAAGTCATCAAACCGGGATTTTATGGATCCATTCAAGATCATGGCAGATTTGGATATGCGCATTGGGGAATTCCTGCGGCTGGAGCCATGGACGAGCAGTCCTTCCTACTGGCCAATCACTTACTCAAAAACGCTCCAAATGATGCTTGTTTGGAACTCACCATGATCGGTGGGGAATTTCGCTTTCTCCATCCCACAACCATCATAGTCACCGGTGCCCCTATAAAAATTCAGGTAAACGGCCACACCTATCCCATCAACCACGTCATCGACATCGCAGCAGACGACTTTCTCAAACTCTCTCCAGCAAAAAAAGGCTGTAGGATTTACCTAGGCATCGATGGCGGTTTCCAAACCGAAGAAGTCCTGGGCAGTAAAAGCTGGTATGCGGGAATTACCAAAAGTAACAAACTGGAAAAAGGCATGCGGCTCTCCTATCAAGCCGCTACAAATGAACGACCAGCTGCGCATGCCAAAGTAGCCATGGATGATGCGCTGTTTGAAGATGAGGTGTTAGAAGTATACCCAGGGGCTGAAGCAGCTGAGATGGATGAAGCACTTTTCGAGCAGCTCTTGACAAGGGATTTTCACCTTTCTGCCAAACAGAACAGAATGGGCATACAGCTGGAAGAAAAAGTTGACAACAATCTCAGCGAAATCCTTACCTCACCCGTCTATCCCGGGACTGTCCAATTGACCCCTGGGGGGCAATTAATGATCCTCATGCGAGATGCCCAAGTGACAGGCGGCTATCCTCGTGTCCTTCAGCTTTCCCCTCAGGCAATCTCTTGCCTATCGCAAAAAAAACAAGGTGATAAAGTCAGTTTTAAACTTATCGACGAATGGTGATTAAACCTAGCTCAACCAACTAACGTTCTATAACATTAACCATCTATTCCTTATATATTCATGAAAACAACCATTATCAGGATTTTTCTGTCAGTCATCCTATTCATCGTCACTTTTTTTATTAGCGCTCACATTTTATCCTTGTCAAGGGACTATACCCTGTGGGGATTTGGTGCCCTGCTTGGCTTTACGTTGATTTTTTTGATTGACGCACTTTGCATCCAAAAGCTCTCGAAACTTTTTCCTTCGAAGTGGGTGATTTCCGCTTCTCTCTTTGCCGTCATTCTTTTTGCTTTTATCAGTCTTCCTAGCTTAAAGTTTGCCATGAAAGTATTTCCCACGATTCTCTGTTTGGTATTGGGAGTATTGGCCGCTGCTATTTTCACTGCGGGTAACATCAATAAACGCTACCACTACACCTTCTTACTGTTTCTTTTCCCTTTTATGTTAAACCTTAAGATATACGATACATGGGTTCATTATATAGAATTTGGCAATACTTCAGGGCAGGTGGCAGAAGAAACCTCGGTTACATTTAAGGTGACTGATGAAGCGGGACGAGAAATCATTAATGAACACCTTAAAGGTAAAATTGTCCTATTGGATTTTTGGTTTATAGGCTGTGCCCCCTGCTGGAAGAAATTTCCCGACCTACAGCAACTCCACGAGCAATACCGTGATCAACCGGAAATCGCTATTTATGCTGTTAATCGCCCTATGAACAGTGACCATCCCGGCCAGGCTTTTGAGTCCATCCGTAAAAAAGGCTATGATTTCAATGTCCTACAAGGAACCCAAAAAGTCATGGATGATTTTGGGGTGTACGTCTACCCAACAGTCGTGGTGCTTAATACAGAAGGAAAGGTGGTTTTCAGGGGACAGCTCGACAAAGCGAAAGATGTCATCAAATCACTTTTGTGAAAACAATAGATGATCAGCTAAAACAATTTCGCCTCCAAACCGCTTGATAAAACGGGATAAACCTTATATTTAACCAAACCCAATTTACCCCATCATGAAAATTATGCTAAGTCTATTCATTGGATTGGTATCGCTGCTTGCCTCTTCCCTTTCTTATGCCCAAACCGGAAAAGTATATGATGAGCTCACGCTGCAAAGTGAGATTTTGGGAAGTGAAAGAAAATATGCGATCTACCTCCCTCCTGATTATGAAACATCTGAACGAAGCTATCCAGTGCTATACCTGCTTCACGGAGCAGGAGATGATCAGACTGGATGGGTGCAGTTTGGAGAAGTACTTCATATTGCCGACCGAGCCATCCATGAAGGAAAAGCTACTCCTATGATCATTGTGATGCCTGATGCCGATACGGGCAGACGAGGATATTTTAACCAGATCGATGGTGACTGGAATTATGAAGACTTCTTTTTTGAGGAGTTTATTCCACATGTAGAAGGGAAATACCGTATTAAGGGTGAAAAGCAGTATCGCGCCGTCGCAGGCCTATCGATGGGAGGCGGAGGAAGCATGATTTACGCTTTACATCATCCTGAATTATTTTCATCTGCAGCTCCGTTAAGTGCCTATGTAGGCCCATTATCCTTAGATGAAATGAAAAGGAGAATGGATACGAAGAACTATACAGACCAGCAACTCCA
Source organism: Echinicola soli (assembly GCF_006575665.1). Taxonomy (NCBI): domain Bacteria; kingdom Pseudomonadati; phylum Bacteroidota; class Cytophagia; order Cytophagales; family Cyclobacteriaceae; genus Echinicola; species Echinicola soli. The sequence goes on along the minus strand of NZ_CP041253.1, from coordinate 3,593,771 downwards.
AGCGTATTATGAAAATCATAATGCGCTCTCCCTAATTGCACAAATCCCAGAAGAGGATAAGAAAGCCATCAGATGGTATATTGACTGTGGTGATGATGACTTTCTTTATGAAGGAAATAGTTTGGTCCATATTGCCATGAGAAAGCATGAAATCCCCCATGAATTCAGAATAAGAGATGGAGGACATACTTGGACTTATTGGAGAAAATCTTTACCTTTAGTATTGCAGTATGTTACACAAGCCTTTCACCAATATTAAAATTACCACCTGGAACTACCCCATCTACTTTAAGGCTGTTTGATCACAAAAAGCATAAAAAATTAGTTAAAATACATTTTTTTATATAAAATTGACACAGTAAATTGTTTAAGAGATTTAACAAGTGCTTTTATAGTAGTACGTAAACCCAATTATTAGGACACAATTACCATTTTAGTTATAGTTTTTAATTATAAGTAATAGAGACATGATTGAGGAAGTAGTAAAAGAAAAAATCACCTTACAAGGGAGGGATCCAAAAAAGATTGAAAAACAGATTTCCAATTTCAAAAATGGCTTTCCCTTTTTAGCCATAGATGAGCCAGCAACCATTGGTAATGGGATAGAAGAAATCACCGATGCGCAGATTTCCGCATTTGAGAAAAACTATGGCTCCGTGACTTTGAATAAAGAAATCGTGAAATTTGTACCGGCCAGTGGTGCTGCCACGCGAATGTTCAAAAACCTCTTCGCATATTTAGAAGCTGAGGATCAGAGTTTAGACGCCAACCCTTTCGTAAGGACCTTTATTTCCAACCTAAAATCATTTGCTTTTTACAAAGACCTAGAGGAAATGCTCTCTGAAAACGGATTGGATATCAAAGAGCTGCTGGAAAGGGAAGAATTTCCCACCATTGTTTCTTACCTGCTAAATGACGAAGGACTTGGATATGGAAAATTGCCAAAAGGACTACTGAAATTTCACACTTATAATGATCTAAACCGTACCCCTGTCCATGAGCATTTTATTGAAGGCCTGCAGTATGGGCTTGGTAAAGACAACACCGTAAGACTACATTTCACCGTATCACCAGAACATCAAGCACGTTTTGAAGAACATGTAAACCAGCTCAAGGAAAAATTGAATAATCAGTTCAAGGTGAATTTTGAAGTAACTTTTTCCCAACAAAAGCCTTCTACAGACACCATTGCGGTCAATATGGATAACACACCATTTTTGGAAGAAAATGGAGAAATCCTATTTAGACCTGCCGGGCATGGTGCACTGTTGGAAAATTTAAATGAAATCGATGCAGACCTTATTTTTATTAAAAACATCGATAATGTAGTCCCTGACCGGCTTAAAGAAGCCACTAAAAAATATAAAATCGTTATTGCTTCCATCCTTTTGGAAACCCAAACGGAGCTTTTTGACTTGCTTGAAAAATTGGACGACAATCCAAGCAAGAAGACCATCAGTACAGCAGCTGAACTTTTGGAAAACAAGCTGGGATTAAGACTTTCATCCCAATTCAACAGCCTATCTGACAGTGAAAAAACAGTCTTCCTTAAGGGCAAACTCAATAGACCGCTGCGTGTATGTGGCATGGTGGAAAATACAGGAGAACCAGGGGGCGGACCTTTCTGGGTAAAAGACAAAGATGGATCATTCTCCTTACAGATTGGTGAAACAGCACAACTTGACCTGAACGATAATAAAGTGGCAAAGATCTTTAGAAGCTCCTCTCACTTTAACCCAACTGATCTGGTATGTGGTGTAAAAGATTATAAAGGAGATAAATTCGACCTGCTCAAGTACCGCGATCCAGAAACGGGATTTATCACACAAAAATCCAAAAACGGGAAAGACCTAAAAGCGCAAGAGCTCCCAGGACTGTGGAATGGGTCAATGGCTGACTGGAACTCCATATTTGTTGAGGTTCCATTGGGCACTTTTAATCCTGTTAAGACCATCAATGACCTCCTCAGGGAGCAACATCAATCTTGATATTTGGCTTTTAGCCACAAAACAGTAAATTTATAAACTATACTAGCGTGGGAAATTGGCAGATAGCCAATGGCCCGCGTAAGTTATTTCGGTTTATAATTTTATGGAATAGTGAATCTATGAGGGCATTGGTAATATCAGGTGGTGGAAGCAAGGGTGCTTACGCTGGAGGTATAGCAGAGTTTTTAATAAGGGAATGCAAACTTGAGTATGACTTGTTTATGGGTACCTCTACAGGAAGCCTGCTTATCCCCCATCTATCTATCGACAATGTCGAAAAAATCAAAAATGTCTATACCACCGTAAAACAAAAGGATATTTTCACCATTTGCCCCTTTATCATCACAAAAGAGAACGGGACTTTCAGGAGCCGCATTAACCACTTGGGGATCATGAAAATGTTTATCCAGCAAAAGAAAACCTTTGGTGACACCAGCAGCCTGCGCAAACTCATCGGAAGAAGCATCCGTAAAGAGGATTATAAAAAAATGCAGGCAAACAGTGCCGATGTGGTCATTACGGTATCCAACCTCAGCACTAACCAGGTGGAATACAAATCTCTTAAAGAATGTAATTACACCGATTTTTGTGACTGGATCTGGGCATCTGCCAATATGGTCCCGTTTATGAGCCTGGTCGAAAAGAACAATATGGAGTATGCTGATGGAGGAATGGCCGATCTGGTACCTATTTCAGAATCCATCCGAAGAGGAGCTACTGAAATAGACATAATTGTCCTCAAAACAAACAAACCCACTTCGCCCCAAAATCCTGTCAAAAACGCCCTGGAGCTCACCACGAGGACTTTTGACTTTATGCTCAATCAAATCTCCAATGACGATATCACCATTGGTAAGCTCCAAGGTTCCCAGAAAAAAGTCAAATTGAACTTTTACTATCCCCCAAAAGAACTCACTGAAAACTCACTGATCTTTGACCCCAATCAAATGCGCAGATGGTGGCAGGAGGGGTATGATTTTGCCAAACAGACCTCCCCTATCTGCAAATGCCTTGAACAAACCGAAAATGGAAAAGTCTAAATTTCCACAAGCAAATACCTAACGCACGAAAATGTTTCAGTATTAGGTCATTCCTATTGTTTATCAATAGACTTTAAATTTCTTAGGATTGATAAAAAACCTTTAACCTACTCCTCCTTCCTCCAATCAAAAATCACTATTTGACCTTTGCCTATAGTAAATATCACCATCGGTAATCAATAAAAAAGAAAAAAGCAGGGAAAAATTCCCTGCTCTTTACTTTGAAAACTAAACCAACTATTATTTAACTACCACAGTTAAACAAAAATAATAAATTCCGTGAACAAACAAAATATTTATCTAAAAAGGAATGTTGTCTACTCTTTTTTGTTACTCACCTTGTACAGTAACCCAAGTGCCAATCCCTGACTATATTGAATACCTGGATCCTGATCATAATCATATAGGTTAATGCTTGTAAATGTCACGCTAATGATCTCTGTTATTTTTGCTGTAAGGGTTACATCCAACCGATGATCGATCTTCTTAAAAGACAATGTTTCGTAGTTGGCGTACATTTGATACCTTGATAGGATATTGAAGTTTTCGTTGATATCCTTGTCCCACTCGGCATAGAGCTGTAGTGCCAGCCATTCCGTTCTTACTTTCTCACCTACAGGCACTCCATAATTTTCTTCTATGTTATCTGCAATGGATAAATCCGTCACAAATGTCCATCTGGGAGAAAATGGGCCGATCCTTAACACAAATTCCTCATTAGGCTTATATTCGAAACCCAACGAGGTGGTCAGGTACCCCGGAGACATAAATCCAGAGATCAACGTCCTGGGATCTTCATCGTAATTGTAGCCATTGGCAAACTGCGAAAGGAAGTTTGCGGAAAAATAAGCCCCCCAATGTTCCGATAAACTATATCCGACTTTAGAATCCAAAAATATTCTATCATTGGACTTTCTCCCATCTTCACCTTCATTCTTCACCATACCATAAAGCATTTCCATTTGGTTATCCCAGCTCCACTTTCCTTTGAGGTAATTTGCCTTACCTTTGAGTATGGCACCCAGCGCTACGGAGTTTACACCACCGGCAGACCAGTTGCTGCTGAAAGCACCCTGATTAAAATTAAGTCCGGCCGAAAATTCTTTTGTCCAATAAGTGGTATCTGTAGCCACCTGGGAAACACTGTCAGATACACCCTGTGCGTACGTTCCTATGGATAGTAAGGCAGAGAAGGACAAAACAGCAATAAATTTCTTCTTCGAAAAAAACATTTTTGATAGATTTATTATGATATTAATATAAATATACGCTCCAAAATTATGGAAAAAGAATCTGAAAATGAATTAATAGTAAGAGATTATCTGGCGCGCCAGCGAACTAAATTGGCAAATAACCGAACACTTCTTTCCTATATTCGAACCAGCTTGTATTTTTTGGTCAGTGGCACAGCCTTGGTCAAGGTCGAGGACCTACAAAATATAAAAGGCCTTGGTTATATTTCATTTGGAATTAGTGTCGTATTTTTAATTGTTGGGTTCATTAATTTTTTCACAATCAGAAGAAAAATTAAAAGGGGCCATTATGCTAAAATGTAATTTATGACACCCGAAATCATAACAGTACTCTCGATCATTGGTGTCGCAATGGTCTTGTTTCTTTCTGAAAAATGGTCTATTGACACGGTTTCGATCATGGTCATGTTGGCTTTTATGGTCACCGGTATCCTTACTTTTGAAGAAGGAGTGGCGGGATTTAGTAATCCGGCCACCATTACTGTTGGTGCCATGTTTGTGATCAGCGCAGCGGTATTCAGGACAGGCTCCCTGAACACCATCAATATTCTATTTCTCCGGATGGGAAGAAAGAATGAATACGCATTTATGTTTACGCTAATGGTCTTTTCGGGGGTTTTATCAGCTTTCATAAATGACACTGCTGTCGTTGCCCTTCTGATGCCTACTGTGCTAAAAATCGCTAAAGATACCGGAATCGCTCCCTCCAAACTCCTAATGCCACTTTCTTTTGGAGCACTAATGGGAGGCGTCTGCACCCTGCTGGGGACAAGTACGAATATCCTTGTAAGCGGCATTGCACAAAGCCATGGCGCCAAACCTTTCGGGATTTTCGAAATGAGTGGAATGGGCCTCATCTTTCTGGCCACAGGGATTGCCTATATGATGATCATAGGCCAATGGCTAATCCCAAAAAGGCAGCCCTCACGCAATATTTCTGAGACATTTGACATGGGAGATTATATCACCGAGATATTTGTCACCAAAAAATTTGAAGATACAGGCAAATCCATCAAAATGTCAAGGTTATTCACTGACTACAATATGGATCCTATCCAAGTCATCCGGAAGACCGGTGAAGTAATCAATGCTTATAAATATACCGTGATCCGGGAGGAGGACACCATCCGGGTTCGATGTGATAAAGACACGCTCACCCAAATCAGAAATATCCAGGGAATCGAACTTAAAATAGACCTTAAGCTAAAGGATGAGGATTTCCGTTCGCAAGGCCATAAACTTTACGAAATGGTGGTCCCTCCCAATTCCAGCCTGATCAACAATACGGTGAAATCCATTGATTTTAGAAGGACGTACCCAGGTCTCACTGTTTTGGCCATCAGGCACCGTAATGACATCCTGCACACAAAGCTAAAAAACACCAAAATATCTGCGGGTGACGTCTTACTCGTCCGCGGAGATGAAGAAATGGTCGATCAGCTCAAAGGAAATGACAGTCTGTTGATTATTTCTGAGGATACCTCGCCCCGAATGGTCTGGAAAAAAATCGCCTTTACAATTTTCATTGTAGCAGCAGTCATTACGGTAGCGGCATTTAAGCTGTTGCCCATTCCGATTGCGGCGATTTTCGGGGTGGTTTTGCTCATCTTGTTTAAATCAATCAGTGCTGAGGACGCATACCGCTCTGTGGACTGGAAAGTGCTCTTTATGCTGGCTGGTATTTTATCCATGGGAACAGCATTGGAAAAAACAGGAGCTGCCAATCTCCTCGCCACTACTCTAGTGGAACAATTAGGGAATTTTGGCCCTAGAACTATCATGAGCGTGGTTTTCTTGGTGACTTTTCTTTCGACCAATATCATGTCAAATAACGCCACCGCTGCCTTATTGGCTCCTATTGCTATCAGTATTGCCTCAGCACTGGACGTCAGTGACCGTCCTTTCCTGATGGCGGTGACCTTCGCCGCTTCATTGAGTTTTATGACCCCAATGGGCTATCAGACCAACACTATGATCTATACGCCGGGCAATTACAAGTTCACTGATTATTTGAAGGTAGGAACACCGCTAAACATCCTATTCTGGATTATTGCAACATTTTGCATTCCAATATTTTTTCCTTTTGATAAGTAAGGAAAAGTATATTGACATACGGGAAAATCAGCTATTTTTGCAGTTCAAATCCCTATAAACTTGTGAAATACATCCAACAAGAAAGCACTACTTTAATCATTTTTGGCATTCTGATCATTGGACTGCTACTGGTAGACCTCTTTATATTCAATAAAAAATCACATAAGGTCACCATCAAAGAAGCTCTCAAATGGTCGGTGATGTGGATTGGCCTGGGAGTACTTTTTGGAGGGTATATCTATTTCGATATGGGGATGGAAAAAGCCTCCCAATATTATACGGCCTTCCTCATCGAGAAAGCACTGAGTGTCGACAATCTTTTTGTCTTTATCATGGTGTTCAGGTTTTTCAAAGTCCCGGATGCTTACCAGCACAAAGTCCTATTTTACGGTATATTGGGTGCTATTTTCATGCGGGCTATTTTCATTTTCTTCGGGGTCACGCTTATTGAGCTCAGCTACCTTCCTCCTATTCAATTGGCCGGCCAAACTGTAGAAATTAACGTGGTCATGACCCTTTTTGGAGGTTTCCTCATCTATGCAGGCTGGAAATCCTGGCAACCGGAGAAAGAAGAATCTGATGACTATTCCAATTCTATAGGCACACAGCTTATCCATAAGCTATTCAAGGTGGATCCTAATTTTCACGGTGACCGATTCTTTACCCGGATCAATGGAAAGCGCTATGCAACGCAATTGCTTGTGGTAGTGGCAGTCATTGAATTTACAGACCTGTTATTTGCAGTGGACAGCATCCCTGCGATCTTTGCCGTGTCCAAAGATCCTGTTATTCTCTATACCTCTAATATTTTTGCCATTCTTGGCTTAAGGGCTTTGTACTTTCTACTGGCGGGAGCATTTGACATGTTCCATTACCTGAAACACGGGCTGGCCTTTATACTGGTTTTTATTGGCATCAAAATGGTCATTGCCCCCATTTATCATTTTCCTAGTGTTCTATCTCTAATGGTAGTAGGACTAATTTTAGCTTTTTGCATCATCCTTTCGCTTTACAGGTACAGGGTCAAAAAACAATCCTCATCACCCAGTAATTAATGACATGATAAGTTGGTTTGGTAAGTTTTTTGTTATGGTAAGCGTGTATTCAAATTGTTTGTCATGAAATTAACAGGAATAATTCTCATCATCATTGGCATTGCCATGTTTATTTTTACTGGATTTTCATTCAAAACGGAAGAAACCGTCATTGACGCAGGGCCTTTAAAATTAAACAAAACCGAAGAAAACAACATTGGCTGGCCGCCCTATGCAGGAGGCATCGCTATCGCGGGAGGTATTATATTATTGGCAATATCTCGTAAAAAATAACTTCAAATCAAAAATTCATTAACGTAATTCCTTTAAAATTTCTAATTTTGGGATAGAAATTTTATTGATTTTAACTTTAACAAAACCACTAATCCAGAAAAATTTGAAGTTAGCAGCAGTAGATATTGGGTCTAATGCCATTAGGCTCCAAATCACCCATGTCACCCACCACCAAGAGCAGATTAATTTCAAAAAATTGGAATATGTCCGTTTTCCCCTTCGTCTGGGTAAGGATGTATTTCATACCAAAAAGATTAGCGAGGAAAGTAGGGAGAAATTCATCAAACTGATGAAAGCTTACAAATTGCTCATTGACCTGTATGAAGTGGACGATTACATGGTATGCGCCACATCGGCAATGAGGGAATCAGAAAATGGTCGAACGATCGCCCAAGAAGTAAAGAAAGATATCGGGCTAAAAATCCAAATCATCGATGGTAACAGAGAAGCAGACCTGATCAACATCGCGCTCTGGAACTATATCGACCAAAAACCATATTTACACATCGATGTTGGCGGGGGAAGCACAGAACTAAACATTTATCGAAACCGCCAAAAGACAGCTTCCAGATCATTTAAAATTGGCTCTGTAAGGTCCTTAGACCATAAAGAATCTCCCAAGGTTTGGAAAGCCATGAAGACCTTTATCCAAGAAAACATCGATAAAAAACATGCCATTACCTGTATCGGTACAGGTGGCAATATCAACAAGGTATTTGAACTATCAAAACCGAGGAAAAACAAGCGCTACCTGGATTTCGATAAAATCAAAGAGGTTCAGGCTTACTTGGCTTCTTTTACTTTTGAAGAACGTATAAATGTTCTTAACCTAAATCCTGACCGCGCTGATGTGGTCATCCCCGCGACTACCATTTACCTTACCGCAATGGAGGCCGCCCATTCGAGAAGAATGATCGTTCCTGATGTAGGACTAAAAGATGGTGTCATGAATGTACTCTATGAGCGAAATAAGAATAAAGTATAAAACAAAAGCCGGAAGTTTCCGGCTTTTGTTTTATACTAACGATACATTTTCGACAATATCCTGTGTCACTCGGTAAAACTCCTTATGGATATTAAACTCAGACTCACCTTCTTCTGGTGATTTGGCCAGATATGAACCGTCCTCTTGCATAATATAGGCATTGACATTATCCTTTAGGTTATACGCCAAAATGTTCATCAGCTGTTTTTCAAGGAATGGATCTTGCACACGGAATAGTGACTCCAGTCTCTTCTCGAAACTTCTTACCATCATATCTGCACTTCCCACATACGTCCTGGAATCGCCGTTATTATGGAAATGGTATATCCTACTGTGCTCCAAGAAATCCCCGACGATGGAGTAAACCTCAATGTTCTCGCTTAACCCTTTTCTTCCCGGTCTCAAGCAGCAAATCCCACGAATAATCAACTTGACAGGTACGCCACTCTGACTGGCACGATAAAGTGCATAAATAATCTCACTGTCTTCCAAGCTGTTTACCTTGATGACAATTCCACATGGCAGTCCCCTTTTGGCATTCTCTGCTTCATGCTCCACAAACTCGATCAGCTGCCTCCGCATTCCCTGGGGTGCTGTAATCAGGTTTTTATAATTGGAAGGCATTGAATGACCTGTAATTACATTAAAAAACTCAGACACATCATTGGCCAGCACTTCGTTGGTCGTCAACAAGCCCAAATCCGTATAAAGTTTCGAGGTATCTTCATTGTAATTTCCAGAGCCAAGGTGTACGAATCTTGTTACCTTGTTTTCATCCTTCTTTACAATAAGCAACAGCTTGGTATGGGTTTTAAAATTACTCACACCATAGATCACGAAACAACCTGCCTTCTGCAGTCGCTTGGCTTCCTGCATGTTATTTTCCTCGTCAAACCGCGCCTTCACCTCAAACAGTACCGACACGTGTTTGCCGTTTTCTACTGCCCTAAGCAATGCCTGTGTGATCCCGGAATTCTTGGCCAGCCTATAAATGGTCATCTTGATCGCCATTACACTAGGGTCTTCAGCAGCCTTGTGCAGCAAGTCCATGATGGGTTCCATGCTGTTATAGGGATGATGCAGCAGCACATCTTTTTGCTTTAGCACCTGGAATATATCCTGGCTCCCAGTAAGCGGATAACTCAATGGCGGCACTTGCATTGGTGGCTGGGGAATACGGTCTTTAAAGCGCTTGTCACCGATAATCTGCCAAAAACAAGTAAAATCAAGCATGCTCTCTTTTTTGATCTTAAAGACAGAGTCATTTTGGAGATTCCACCGGTCTTTCAGTAAGTTCATCATCCATCTGCTATAGCCTTCTTCCACCTCTACCCTTACCACACGTCCAGTTTTTCGCTCGTTGAGCTTTCGCTTTACTTCCTCCAGGAAATTGGAATCCATATCCTCTGTCTCCTCCAGGGTAAAATCCCCGTTTCTAATGATTCTAAAGAGGTTTATGCTTTCAATAATCACATTTCTGAACAAGGAAACGATGTGCTCGCGGATAACTTCTTCGATGGGAATATACACCATTTCGTCCTCACGTTCGATCTCGTAGAATCGCGGAATGTTAGAAGGAATCTGTACGAAAGAGAGTTTTCTATTGTCTTTTTTATCACCCGGATTGATGGTCACCACTCCAAAGATCAACAGCTTGTTCATCAAAATAGGAAACGTATGATATCCGTCAAACACCATTGGTGTCAACATAGGATAAACCGCCTTGTAGAAATACTCCTTGATGATTTCCTGCTCATCACCGTTGAGATTTTGAACATTGCTGAGCTCAAATCCCGATTCTTTTGTTTTTGGCAATATTTCATGCAGAAAATGATCATGCTGCGCAAAGTGAAACCCTTGGGCATCATCCATTAATTTGGCCTTAAAAGGATCTTCTCTCAAACCTGAATAATCAATTCGCTCTTTGTCATAATCCAAGTAGTTGTACAGTGACCCTACCCTAATCATAAAAAACTCATCAAGATTAGAAGCAGTGATCGCCAAAAATTTCAACTTCTCGAAAATGGTCCTCGATAATTTCTGAGACTGGTCGAGCACCCTGTAGTTAAATTTGATCCAGCTAAGATCCCTGCTGATCAAATCACTACTTTGGATTTTGATATCAATTTTATCTCTCTCAGACGTCTCCATTGTATGCTGCTCCATAATTTTTTCTCTTTAATGACCAATGCCCCGTAACGCAAGCTTCCTAAAACTTCCCGCTTTAGTGTTGTCATCTTACATCTATGTGGCACTGGAAAAATACTGATAAAAATGCGAAAATAATATAAGTAAAAAGGGGCATATAGCCCCTGAAAATTAAATTTATATTAACCTTTAAAATCAGGTATCAATTTTAGCATATTTAGCATTCTTTTCTATAAACTCCCTTCTCGGAGCCACCTCATCACCCATCAGCATGCTAAACAAATGATCTGCTTCCGCAGCAGAATCAATGGTTACTTGTTTCAATGTACGGCTTGCCGGATCCATCGTTGTGGTCCATAGTTGCTCAGGGTTCATCTCTCCAAGCCCTTTATAACGCTGGATTCCCACATTGTCCACCTTGCCATCACCGGCCATTTCCTTAGTAAGCTTTACGCGTTCATCCTCACTCCAGCAGTAACGCTCATCCTTGCCTTTTTTCAGCAAGTACAATGGAGGCAATGCGATGTATACATAACCATTTTCGATCAGGGATCTCATATACCTAAAGAACAGTGTCAAAATCAACGTCCTAATGTGAGACCCATCAATATCGGCATCAGTCATGATGACAATTTTATGATAACGCAAATGGGTAAGGTCAAGCTCCTTCTCATCTTCAGCCGTTCCAAACTTAACGCCTAAAGCAGTAAGAATGTTTTTAATTTCTTCATTATCATAAATTTTATGTTCATGCGCCTTCTCCACGTTTAGAATTTTACCTTTTAAGGGCAAAATTGCTTGGAAATCGCGATCCCTGCCTTGCTTAGCAGATCCGCCTGCAGAGTCCCCTTCCACCAGATAAAGCTCACATACCTCAGGATTAGTATTGGCACAATCAGCCAGTTTTCCTGGAAGCCCGCCTCCTCCGAGGACGTTCTTTCGCTGCACCATCTCTCTGGCTTTTCTTGCAGCATGACGCGCTTGAGCGGCAAGAACGACCTTTCCAACGATGATTTTAGCTTCTTTTGGATGCTCTTCGAGCCAATACTGAAGCACCTCTGATACCGCACTGTCCACTGCGCTGACCACATCGGAGTTACCTAGCTTGGTCTTGGTCTGGCCTTCAAACTGCGGCTCAGCCACTTTTACGGAAATCACCGCAGTAAGCCCTTCCCTAAAATCATCTCCTGACACATCAATCTTCACTTTGTCCAGCATCCCGGATTTATCAGCATAGCCTTTCAGCGTTCGCGTCAATGCTCTTCTAAACCCCGAAACGTGCGTTCCCCCTTCATAGGTATTAATGGTATTTACATAAGAAACCACATTTTCAGAGAACGAGGAGTTATAGCTCATGGCCACTTGCACAGGGACAGCATTTTTCTCTGACTCTATGTAAATGGGCTCTTGGATGATTTTCTCTCTGGTTTCGTCCAAATACTCCACAAATTCTACCAAGCCGCCCTCAGAGAAAAACTCATCTGACTTGGGATTGCCATCATCATCCAATTCGCGCATATCCTTAAGGAAAATCCTTACTCCTGCATTTAGGAAAGCCATTTCCCTCAAACGGTTAGCGATGGTCTCATACTTATATTCGGTGACATTGAATATTTCTGTATCAGGAACAAAGTGAATACTTGTCCCACGTTTATCAGTCACCCCGATTTCTTTCACTTGAGTCTGCGGAACCCCTTTAGAGTATTCCTGCTCAAATATCTTCCCATTTCTGTAAACAGTAGCCTTCAAATGGATAGAAAGGGCATTCACACAGGAAACCCCCACTCCGTGAAGACCACCTGACACTTTGTAAGTGTCCTTATCAAACTTACCTCCGGCATGCAGGACGGTCATGACCACTTCCAGCGCAGAACGCTTTTCCTTTTCGTGCATATCGGTAGGAATCCCACGGCCATTATCCTGCACCTCTACTGAATTATCCTCGTGGACAGTGACGTGTATCGTATCACAATGCCCGGCAAGGGCCTCATCAATGGAGTTATCGACCACTTCCCAAATCAGGTGATGGAGGCCTTTTACCCCTATATCACCAATGTACATGGCAGGTCTTTTCCTTACCGCTTCTAATCCTTCTAAAATTTGAATATTCCCTGCGGAATATTCCCCTAAATTCGACGCTTGTTCTTTACTCATAATTGGATTTATAAAAGAATAAAGAGGATTTTATCCTCTCTCTTCAATTTCAGTTTCAGCCTTTAATAATACGACATTTTTGCCACAAAACAGCGATAAAACCCCAAAAAATCAACACTCATAATTGACTGGAACCGCTAAAATTGTCCGGTCCTTAACATCACCAAAGTACAAGCCTCTACAGCCTCAATTCCTTCCTGCTCCAAACGGACTTTAAATGCCTGATATTCAGTGCCAGGATTAAATATCACACGCGTTGGCTTCAACGAAAAGATATACTTTTCCCACTCCGGTTGATGACTTGGATTGATATACATGGTCACCGTATGCACATCAGGTACCGCCGGCTGCTCCTTGAGGTCTAGAATATCTTCCCCCAGGACTTCTCCACCATGAATGCTCAATGGGACATAACGATGCCCATGCTCCTTGAGCATCTTCGCTGCTAAAAAAGCATATTTCTGAGGGTTTCCTGTCGCCCCAATTATTACGGTTTTCTTATTTGCATCATTTGCCATACTTTTCCATTAGTTTTTCTGCACAACGTTCCCCATCCATGGCAGCAGAAACAATGCCACCTGCATATCCAGCACCTTCGCCGCAGGGATAAAGCCGACTTACCTCCGTATGCTCGAAGCTTTGTCTGTCCCTGGGGACCCGGACTGGCGAGGATGTCCTGCTCTCCACTCCTACGATTTGGGCTTTACTGGTCAAATACCCTTTCATTTTCCGCTCAAATCCCTTAAATGCCTGCCTCAATCGCGCTGAAATAAACGGTGGCAACACTTCTTCGGCCAGATTAACAGCTGCCAGTCCCGGTTGATAAGAAGTATCAAGAAGGGATTGGCTCACCTTGCCATTTACAAAATCCGTCAGACGCTGAGCAGGCGCTACCTGGGTGCTGCCTGCTGATTTCCACGCAGCTTTTTCTACATCGGCCTGAAACATCATCGCTGACAATGGTCCATGTATCTGATATTGCGAGGGAATATCTTCCAGCTCCACGGCCACCACAATACCTGAGTTGGCATATTTACTGTCCCTTCTGCTAGGGCTCATGCCATTCACCACCAACTCACCTGGAGATGTGGCCGCCGGCACTATAAATCCGCCAGGACACATGCAAAAAGAAAAAACACCACGCTGCTTTCCCTCATACTCAGTTTGCTGCACCAAGGCATAGGAAGAGGCGGGTAAGTATGCCCCTCTTTCTGTGGAGCAATGATACTGTATCTGATCGATCAACTGCTGGTCATGCTCTACCCTTACCCCCAATGCAAATGGTTTTGCCTCCACAAGAATTGACTTCTGGTGAAGCAAATGAAAAATATCCCTCGCAGAATGTCCAGTGGCCAAAATCACTCCGATACCAAGGATGCGCTCCCCATCGGCCGTTACCACTCCGGTCATTTCCCCGTTTTCCAGTATAAAGTCCGTGACCTTGGTATCAAAGAGTATCTCTCCCCCGGCCTGTAATATACTCTCACGAAGCTTACTTACCAGTAGCGGAAGTTTGTTTGTACCAATGTGGGGATGGGCATCCACCAAAATATCTTCGCGTGCCCCATGGGCCACCATGATTTCCAGAATTCTTCTGACATCACCTCTCTTTTTTGATCGGGTATAGAGTTTTCCATCAGAATAAGTCCCTGCACCGCCCTCACCGAAACAGTAATTGGATTCAGGGTTGACATAATGCTCCTTGTTGATGGCCGCCAAGTCCCGGCGACGTGCCCTCACATCCTTCCCTCGCTCCAGCACAATGGGCTTTCCTCCTAGCTCAATTATGCGAAGCGCTGCAAAAAGCCCCGCTGGTCCCGCTCCCACGATGATCACAGAAGCTCCTTTACTTACACTGGGATAATCAGTAGTGGCGGTAATCCTGGATGGAGGGGTTTCGTCTACGAAAATTTCGGCTGTTACATTGACCTTTACCTTTCGTCCCCTGGCATCTATCGAACGCTTTATCGCCCTTATTTTTACATCATCATTCACAGCATCCAAACCCGCAAATTCACACACTGCCGCTTCAAACCGCCGCTCGTCAAAGGCCTCTTCAGGGCTTAGCCTGAGCTGTATTTCTTTTCTCATCGTGTAAGGTTATTATCCTTGAATTTTGTTCTAGCTACTATTAACCTGCTGGGCAGTCCGGCCAGAGATAAACCACCCAGGCAAATCATCATGCTTCTTCCTGACCAAAGATTTCTTTGACCACCCATCCTTTTCCCCACTCCTCAATTTCCTTCTCGGTCCAAAGCTCAGGATAGAATACCACTTTTTGGAAACGTGGGGGAAGGTACTTCTGCCAATTGGTCCCTCCAGTGGCAGCAATGTCAGCAGGTGCCCGATGAAGATAACGTACAGCCGATTTATAATGTGCCAAAGGCCAATAGACATTTGCCTTCAGGTCTAACATCCTCATCAGGTCGGTCAGCTCATCATCAATTTCAGGACAGTGCTGATAGATCTTCCACAAGTTTTTCTTTCTATACTTTAGGATCAGTTCCTTTAGCTGCTTTCCATATTTTTCTTCAAATGTCTTCAAGGTAAGGGTTTTCTCACCAGTTGCAAGCTCCTTGGCACCAAACTGCCAATATAGGATATCAAAAAGACTGTCTACATTAGTGAGGTTAATATCGCTGTAATCTTCTCTTTCCTGGAGGTTCACCAGATACTGTATCTCGGTAGACATGATTTCAATTATACGATATTGGGCACTCTGAAACCCACTGGATGGCAATAGTGACATCCTGAATTTAAGGAACTGATCCTTTTCCATCCCCTTCCACATGACCGAAAAAGAAGAGATCAACTGGTCAAAATACATGATAATCCGCTCCAAACGCTGTTTCAATAAGGCAGCATTCATATCATCTTTTTCACATATTTGCTCAAGCTCCCATATGATCAGGTTAAAGTAAAGCTCCGTAATCTGATGGTAAATGATAAAGATTTTTTCGTCCTTAAAGGAGGTTCTTGGCTGCTGTAAGGTCAGTAGTGTGTCGAGATTGATATAGTCCCAGTAAGTAAGGTAATCTGCATACAATAACCCCTCTAAGTAAGAAAGCATGTCTTGACCAGAAGCCTTATACTTTTCATGTAACAACTGGATTTTCTCGATGATCTCTTTAGATGGTTGCTCCTTGTTCATGGATTTATTTTTTACAGCTTCGCTGTCTTTTTTTCAAACTTCTTGGCTATCTTTTAGAAGCTTTAGAGAAATAATTACCAAAGTATAAAGTGCAAAATTCCATCTAAAAACCCAATAAACCAAAATTATATGTCGTCATTTCAAGATCAAAACACTTCTGCAAAACAAGATCTCTTTGAAGGTGTGGACTTTTACGGCATCGATGAACTGCTGACAGAGGAACACTTACTGATCCGGCAATCCATAAGGGACTTTGTCAAAAAAGAAATATCCCCTTACATCGAAGATTGGTCCCAAAACGCCCATTTCCCTTCCGAAATTGTACCAAAATTTGGTGATGTTGGTGCTTTTGGACCACAAATCCCTGTCGAATATGGAGGCGGAGGCTTGGACTATATATCCTACGGACTGATCATGCAAGAAATCGAACGTGGCGATTCAGGTATGCGTTCCACTGCTTCGGTTCAAGGCTCTCTGGTCATGTACCCTATCTATGCCATGGGAAGTGAAGAACAGCGCAAGAAATATTTACCTAAATTGGCTTCCGGCGAATGGCTAGGGTGTTTTGGCCTTACCGAACCAGACCACGGCTCCAATCCCGGCGGCATGCAAACACACTTTAAAGACAATGGCGATCACTATTTGCTGAATGGCGCCAAAATGTGGATTTCAAATGCGCCTGATGCAGATATCGCTGTAGTTTGGGCCAAAGATGTAAATGATCGGATCCATGGACTTATCGTAGAAAGGGGTATGGAAGGTTTCTCCACTCCCGAAACCCACCACAAATGGTCGCTTCGTGCTAGCTGTACCGGTGAACTGGTTTTCGACAATGTAAAAATCCCAAAGGAAAATCTCTTGCCGGGAAAATCAGGACTCAGTGCACCACTGATGTGCCTGGACTCTGCCAGGTATGGAATCGCCTGGGGGGCCATTGGAGCAGCTATGGACTGCTATGAATCTGCTAAGCGATATTCCTTAGAACGTATTCAGTTTGACAAGCCGATTGCTTCTTTTCAGTTAGTTCAGAAAAAACTGGCCGAAATGCTTACTGAAATCACTAAGGCCCAGCTGTTGGTATGGCGATTAGGCACATTAAAGACACTAGGCAAAGCCACTTCCGCACAAATCTCCATGGCCAAACGAAATAATGTGGACATGGCCCTGAACATCGCTCGTGAGGCGCGGCAGATCCATGGAGGAATGGGAATCACCGGAGAATATCCCATCATGCGTCACATGATGAACCTGGAATCGGTTATTACCTATGAGGGCACGCACGACATTCACTTATTGATATTGGGAAATGAGATTACAGGAATCCCGGCTTTTAAGTAAAAGGGCTAGTCAATCCTACTTTTCACTACTATGGTCCGGGTGGGATTCAAGGGATCGTTGCTAAATATCGTCACCATTTTATGGTCTATACCAAGCCTGTCTGACGGATCAAAAGTCAACTTCAAAGTGGTCTTTTCTCTTGGTGCCAAGTCATAGGTGGGCAAGTCGAACTGCATACATTCACAATTGGTCACGACCTTACGGATATTAACTGGCTCTGGGCTCATGTTGCTAAGTGTAATTTCATGGTGGACCAGCTCTTTACTGGAAATTTTCCCCAGGTCTACCTCCACTTCTGAGACACCAAGCCGCGGTACCTGATTAACCTCACTTTTTGCGACCGGCGCAAAGTACTCCTGTACTGTTGTCAGCAGTCTCAGCGCAACTCCCTCATTACCGCTGGATTCTATCTGAAAAGCAACCTCTTCATCAAAGAATCCAAGGTCATTTTTCTCTGTCCCATCATACTGAATGGCCAGCAAGCCTCGTGATTTTGCAGGAACGATGGCAGGGATCATATTGATTTTCACATGTGAGGGTAACCCACTATGGGCTTCATCCAAGGTAATTGGAAGGTCTTTAAAGTTATAAAAGTCCACATATTTCACCTTTGGCGCATCGGTAAAGACGTTTCCCATATTGATAGAACTAAACCTAAAGCCAAGATTTCCCACTTTATAATCGTAATAGGACGCCACATTCTCTGGGTAAGGTATATTGAACCCTTCCAGATGGAGGGTATCACCTGCAGGATTGATGTTGGTTTTCACTACCACCTTTTTCTCGAAGGCTCCACCAAAACCAGTAGGCTGATAATCAACTTTGATGGCTCCAATTTGGTTATGCAGCAATGTATCGGTGATAAAATCCACGGTGGTGCAGCCACAATCCGTCTCCACTCCCTCAATGATCACTGGTGATGTCCCGTCATTGACCACAAAAAACTCGGTGGTAACTTTTCCATATTCTTCCATGACAGAACCTAGTGAGGCTTTTTGTCTTTCCCATATCAGCGGAGAGTCCACAACCGACTGAGCATGAACAGGTAAGGAGAAACCAACAGAAATAAGTAAATAAATGGGTATGAACAGGATATTTTTCATACACACAAATAACGGTAAAATTCAGGCGAATTGTGTCCTATTTTCTTTAATTTGCAACAAAAAATTAATCGATGGCAAGAGTATTAACTGGAATTCAAAGCTCTGGAAGACCTCATTTGGGAAACATCCTAGGTGCGATCATTCCGGCGATTGAACTTACGAAAAGGGACGATAACGATTCATTTATTTTTATTGCAGACTTTCACTCGCTTACCACCATTAAGGATGGTGTAAAACGAAAAGAAAATATCCATGCGGTGGCTGCTGCCTGGCTAGCTTTTGGGCTGGACATTGGTAAGACCACCTTTTACCGTCAGTCCAGGATTCCGGAAATAGCCGAATTGACCTGGTACCTGAGCTGCTTTACTCCTTTTCCCATGCTGGCAAATGCCCATAGTTTTAAGGATAAGTCCGACAAGCTCTCTGATATAAATGCAGGTCTTTTCACCTATCCTGTGCTGATGGCTTCGGATATTTTGATCTTTGATGCAGACATTGTGCCTGTCGGCAAAGACCAACTCCAACACCTGGAAATGACGCGGGATATTGCCAGCGCATTTAATCACAGGATGGAAGAGGAAATCTTAGCCTTGCCAGAATCCAGGGTAAATGAAAATGTCATGATCATCCCAGGGACAGATGGCCAAAAGATGAGCAAATCCTATAATAATTATATCGACATCTTTTTACCGGCCAAACAGCTAAAGAAAAATGTCAACAGTATCGTTACAGACAGCACTCCCCTCGAAGAACCCAAAGACCCTGACACCTGTAATGTCTTCAGGCTCTACAGTTTGGTCGCAACAGCAGAACAGACCAAGGCTCTTCGTCAAAAGTACCTCGGCGGAAACTTTGGTTATGGACATGCAAAAAAAGAGTTTCTGGAATTGATCATGGAGAAATATAAGCAGGAGCGCGAAATCTTCGATTACTATATGAACAACCTCGATGAACTAGATGCCAAGCTGGCAGAAGGAGAAGCCAAAGCCCGGGAAATAGCGCAAAATACACTAAACCGGGTCAGGGAAAAACTGGGGTACAAGTAAGAAGTGACATTAAAGCCTATGCCTATCCTGAAGCTTAGTCGTAGCCATAGCCTGTGTGGGATTAGCTTTTTCTATTCTTTCAATATCATTCACTCCATGATCAACTTTAAACCTGAAATCAATGCCGTTTAGATTACGTGTGTCACCGATAGTCATGCGGGACAGGCTATTCAGCTTTGTTACTGTCTGCTCTTAACTAAACGGCATTAAAGCTGGGTTAAATGGATACTTCAAATGAGTTACTTTATAAATTAGGTCTTTAGACCGGGCTTAAAACCCCGGTCTTTTTTTTAATTGATTACCCACTTTCTTTTCCAAAATAAATTTCTGCGGACTCCCCTGATTGTCTCAAATCAAGAATCAGTAGTTGCTTACCTATCTGGAAAAGGCAGGCAGGTGTAACCTCCCAACCTCTGGTACTGGCCAAGTTGCAATACGCCCTTCGTCATTTAAACGTCCACTAATATACCGTTGCGGTAGCATTAATACTTTTATAATTATTTAAAATACATTTTTTTTATTTTAAAATACATTTTTTATATATTTGTTGTAACATATTTGTTCTCCGTTTAAAGCCATCAACAAAATGCTTTTTAACTCCATTGAATTTGCATTCTTCCTGCCAATTGTGTTTTTCATTTACTGGCTAGTTCTTAAAAACACAGTAAAAGGCCAAAACATCTGGTTACTTCTGGCCAGCTACTTTTTCTATGGGTGGTGGGATTGGAGGTTTTTGTCTTTGATTTTCTTCAGCTCAATTGTAGATTATACCATTGGGTTAAACCTACATAAAAGTCAAAATGAATCTAGGCGAAAAGCGCTTCTCTTTCTAAGCATTTTAATCAACATCGGCTTTCTATGCTATTTCAAATACTTCAATTTCTTCCTTGATAGTTTAAATGAAGCCTTTACCCTTTTAGGGAAACCATTGGAATCCAGCAGGCTTAACATCATATTGCCGGTAGGAATCAGTTTTTATACCTTTCAGACCCTAAGTTACACCATAGACATTTACAAGAGGAAATTAGAACCCACAAAGGACATTGTGGCCTTTTTTACCTTTGTCAGCTTCTTTCCCCAGCTTGTCGCAGGTCCGATAGAAAGGGCGAGTCACTTGCTGCCCCAATTTTCAAGAAAGCGGAATTTCTCCTATGACATGGTATCACAAGGTGGTAAGCTAATGCTTTGGGGACTATTTATGAAAGTAGTTGTTGCGGACCGTCTGGCGATCTACGTGGACGATGTTTATGTTCTGTTAGACCAGCACTCCTGGTTGACGCTTTTCACTGCCCACGCATTCTTTGCATTCCAGATTTACTGCGATTTTGCAGGATATTCCCTGATAGCCATTGGTTGTGCCAAACTATTTGACTTCCACTTGATGGACAACTTCCAACGCCCCTACTTTGCGACATCCTTTAAGTCTTTTTGGAGCAGGTGGCACATTTCCCTTTCTACTTGGTTCAGGGACTATGTTTACATTCCATTGGGAGGGAACCGGAAAGGCCGTTTTCATTCAGGATTAAATCTCATGGCTACCTTTATCATCAGTGGCTTTTGGCATGGTGCCAACTGGACCTATATCATTTGGGGAGCACTCCACGGTTTTTATCAGATAATGGAAAAATACGTACTTAAGTTTAAGCTTCCAAAAGCGGTCAATTGGATAGTTGTCTTTTCACTTACATGTCTGGCATGGGTGTTTTTCAGGGCACCTTCAGTCACTGATGCCATGACCGTACTTGAAAGGATCATCACCTTTCAAGGATCAGGACTTTATTTTGGAGACAAAGGAATTTTCATATTTGGACTCATGGGACTCTCCCTTCTAATGCTTCATGATTATGTCATGGAATTCAAACCCGATTACCAATTTCTTTACCATCGAAGCCCTATCGTCCGGTATGCGACCATAGTGGTTCTAATGATGTTTATCACCACCTTCGGTGTATTTGACAATAGTCAGTTTATCTACTTTCAATTTTAAAATTGGTGCGATGAAAAAATTAATTAAAAACATGGCCATCATTATAGCAAGCTTCCTCATTGTAGACGTTTTAGCAGGGATGATTTTGGATGCTACTTTAAAAAACAGTCCAGATGGAAGATTCTATAAAATTGATTATACGCTTAACGAATGTAATGAAGATATTATCATTTATGGGAGCTCCAGAGGAGAAAGCAACTATTGTCCACAGGTTTTTGAAGATTCTCTAGGCCTTACCTGCTGGAACGCAGGAAGAGGAGGGCAGAGCCTGCCATTTATGTACGCCATGAACAAGGCCATTACCCAAAGACATGCTCCTAAGATAGCCATCATTAATATAGAAGGCCTGTTTTTGGAAAATAGAGAGGACCAAGTCCCGTTCTTTGACAGAGCTGCAGGTTTATTACGACCATTTTACACGGAGCACCCAGCCATAAGAAGTGTGGTAGATAATAAATCTTATGCAGAACAATACCTAAATTACTCTAATCTCTATGCCTACAACTCATCATATTACTACCTACTCAGGCCTTATGCTATAAAAGGTGTGGATGGAAAAGTTGAAGAAAACGGCTGGAAACCTAAAAATGGTAAATTAGGACCCCAGAACTATAATCAACGGATTATTAGCGAAACCCAAGAACTAAACCCTGAATACGTCAAGCTTCTTGACGAACTTATCACTTCACTGAAGAAAAAAGGAACCCAAGTTTATATTGTCGCTTCTCCTAACTATAAAGAAAAGGTTATTGCATCTAAATCGATAACATATATCAAAAGTAGGGATGACATTGTCTTCCTAGATTACTTGAATGTTGATGAATTTACAGAAAACAAGGACTACTATAATGATCCTAATCACCTAAATCGAAGGGGAGCCATTGCCTTCTCAGCGGAAATAGCCAGTAAAATCAAGTCACAAACAAACTATCTTAGTAGTACTAAATAGGTTTGCATGAATTTCACATATTAACTATGCTTTTAACTTGGAAACACTTCACCCTACTCTCTCTTTTGTGCCTGTTCTCTTTTTTTGCGGATGCCAATAGATCCAAAGAAGGAGATCTCATACTGGAAAAATATCGGTCAATCCTACTCCGAAACACCGTTAAGGACAATAATGTGTCTAATATTATCAATAGATTTGATAAAAGTACTGGAAAATGGAAGGACCTAAATTATCAGGACACTGATAAAACGGGCTGGGATCCCACTTCCCATATTTATCGCACCTCTTACCTCAGTTACGCATATTTCGATCAAAACTCTGATTACTTTGAAGATAATGAACTCATACATATCATCAACCTTTCATTGGATCATTGGCTGAACCAAAATTATGTTAACAGAAATTGGTTTCCCATGCAAGTGTCCATTCCTAGATCACTGCTCAACACAACCATTCTTCTTGGCAATAAGCTCACCACTGCCAATTATCAGAATATTTTAGAATACACTTCGAAGATCAAAATTTATAAAGCAGGTGCTAACTTGATATGGCTCGCAGACAATGTCCTCCACTATGCCCTTCTTGTCGATGATGAAGAAAAGGCCAAAGATGCTATTTCCCGAATTGTGAATGAAATCCAAATTGGTGCACCTTCAGGTATTCAGGAAGATTTTAGTTTTTACCACCATAAGGAACGTCTCCAGCAATTCAGTTATGGTGGTGCATACCTGCAGATTAGTGCCAGATTAGCCTGGGAGATGGATGGCACATCTCTGGCATTCCCACAAGAAAAAGTCGACATCTTGCGAAAATTCCTTACAGAAGGAATGTGGTGGATGGCTAGGGGAGAATACACTGTCCCTCCTACTATTGACAGGGCTTGTAGCAGAAAAAATGCTTTGAAAGAAACCGTATCCATAGAAACAGTCAATTTTCTAAAAGATCTCGATTCTGAAAACCCTACTCCATACGAGTCCATTTCGAAGAGCCTTACCGGTCCTCTGCCCATTACTCCCAAAGGATCCAGGGCTTTTTATAAATCGGATATCCTCACCCATCATTCTGAAAACGGTAGTTTTTTCATCAAAATGCTCTCCGATCGAAACCTACCAGCTGAAAGCATCAATGGAGAAAACCGTAAAGGGGAATTTATGAACTATGGCAATACTTATTTCCTGAAAAATGGAATGGAATATTTTAACCTAATGCCATTTTGGGATTGGAATTTAATACCGGGATTTACCTATGTGGAAGGAACAGAAGGATACCACAGAAAACCATTTACAGGAAGCCTTTCTGCAAATGGTATGGGCGTGGCGGTCATGGATTATGAATTGGAAGATAAAGACGGCAACCCCGCGCTTTCTGCTCGAAAAGCGTGGTTTACGTATAAAAACGTCATGGTAGCACTAGTAACAAACCTCCAATCATCACAAAAAGAATCCATAACTTCCCTTGATCAATCCCTTTGGACTGGATGGGTAAAATCAGGCGAGAAAATTTTCCCTGCTAGCGGTGATTATGACATCACCGCCACAGGATGGGTTTACCATGACGGATTGTGCTACGGCTCATCTTCCGCTCAAACACTAGGGGTAAAATTAACCGAAAACAAAGGTTCTTGGGGAGACATCAACATTAAGTATAAAGGAGAAGATTCTTATAGCAAAAAAGTATTTCTCCCCTATATCAAGCAGCAAAAAGGCAATTTCGATTATTATGTTGCGGATGTACCATCCTTGGAAGCAGCGGAACAACTACACCACCAACCTTTTTGGTCAGTAATAAGCAATTCGGAAGACTTACAAGTGATCAAATTCGAAGACGGTGCTTTGGCAGGGGTTATCTGGTCTCCCAATAAAAATTTCACCATAGACCAAATGACCATTTCAGTTGACGTGCCCGTATACTTCATAAAATCCTCTTCTGGACTTACCCTGACCTCGCCAAATCCAACACATAAAAGTTTTGCAATAACAGTAAATGGCAAGCGTCACCAAATTGAAAATGATTTCCTAAATGGGGCCCTTTTACCACTTTAGCATGCATAAAAAAGCCGAACAGCGGTTAGTGCTGTTCGGCTTTTTTTTGTTTTTTTTTATCGAGATCGCCACAAGTCCTTCATCGGAACACCATTGATCTGCATCACGAAGCGCGTAGGATTCGGAATGATGATGATACGCACATCTTGACCATCAAATTGCTCCGATTCTATCGGCACGCCCTCTTTTCCTTTTACCTCATAAGAAATAACTCCCTTCGCATCAGGCAGCATAGGGGTGTATTTATTGGCCAGATAGGCAGAAGGAAGCAAAATATCTGTATCTGAGTCTAGCTTATCATAAATTTTCTCCAGTTCTCCCTCTAATTCGTCACCATACTCCTCGTTAAAGTCATCTTCCAGATCATGCATCGCTTCTTCGATATCATCATAATCCTCATCTGCATAGGTCAACTTACTGAGCTCGATCCTCTTCTCTACAATAGCGGTTAGGTCCTTGTCTAACTTATTTAAATCCATTATTATGTTACTTGATTTTCAAATGAAACATGAAATTAGATAATCCACTGAGAGTTTCCAAAAAGAAAGCGCGATTCTTATTTCCCTTAAAAAGTATTTCTTATAATCTTAAAAAACATCTTCATGATTTTATTTTTACAAATTCTCACCACCCAATACTAAATTTCAAAATTCCAGAATGCTTGCCACAAAAACACCAAATTAAAATCGATAGACAGCCTTTTTTCAAACACCTTTTCCACTGTTAATTACATCTTTAAAACGTTATATTTGTTTATAGTGAACAATATATAAACCCAAAACCCTTAAAATTATGAATGCTGACTTTCTTCCGATAAACGGTACTGACCATGTGGAGTTTTACGTGGGAAACGCCAAGCAATCTGCCATGTACTATCAGACTGCTTTTGGATACCAACTTGCAGCATATGCTGGTCCAGAAACGGGAGTGAGGGACCGTGCATCCTATGTGCTCCAACAAGGCAAGATCAGGCTAGTGCTTACCACTGCATTAACCCAAGACCATCCAATTGCGAAACATGTCTCCAAACATGGAGATGGAGTCAAAGTCTTAGCGCTGTGCGTGGACGATGCGGAAAAAGCCTGGGAAGAAACCACTTCAAGGGGAGCCGTCAGCCGCGAACTTCCTAAGGTCATCCAAGACGCCAATGGGGCCGTAAAACTATCCTCCATATGCACGTATGGCGAAACACTCCACACCTTTGTGGAACGTAAAGAATACAATGGGCCATTTTTGCCAGGCTATAAGGCAGTAACGGGCATCCGCACTCCTCCAGTAGGGCTCCAGTACATCGATCACTGCGTAGGAAATGTAGGCTGGGGGGAAATGGACGAATGGGTAGCCTTTTATGAAAAAGTTATGGGGTTCAACCTTCTGGTAACATTTGACGACAAAGACATCTCCACAGAATACTCTGCCTTAATGTCCAAAGTCGTTTCCAATGGGAATGGATATATCAAATTCCCCATCAACGAACCAGCAAAAGGCAAAAAGAAATCCCAAATCGAAGAATACCTTGATTTCTACAATGGCCCAGGCGTGCAGCATATTGCCATCTCCACCGATGATATCATCTCCACCGTAAGTGAACTGCGCAAGCGTGGGGTGGAATTCCTGAAAGTTCCTGAAAACTACTATGAAAACTTAATTGACCGCGTTGGCAAAATAGATGAGTCAGTTGAACCGTTAAAAGAACTGAACATCCTTGTAGATCGTGATGAAGAGGGATATTTACTTCAAATCTTCACAAGGCCTGTCCAAGATCGCCCCACCCTTTTCTATGAGATCATTCAACGAAAAGGAGCTAAATCCTTTGGGAAAGGCAACTTCAAGGCACTATTTGAAGCCATCGAGCGAGAACAAGAATTAAGAGGTAATCTGTAGATTTACCATTAAAGAATGACCAGTGATGTACAAAAAGTAAAAGTTTTTTTACTTTTTCACTATCTCCAATCACCTGAAGTGGCATTAAACGCAATAATGCTTAAATTAGAATTTCATTTTAAGCTTTTTATTAAACATGACAGACACATCCATTATTAGCAAAGCCCAATCGTGGCTAAACAGCAACATTGACCAAGACAGCAAAACCAAAATCCAACAGTTATTAGACGCATCAGATTCGTCAGAACTTATAGATTCCTTTTATAAGGACCTAGAGTTCGGAACCGGCGGTCTTCGCGGTGTAATGGGGATTGGTTCAAACCGTATGAATGTGTACACGATAGGAATGGCCACACAGGGTTTGGCCAATTACTTGCTAGCCTGTTTTCCTGATGAAGAAATCAAAGTAGCCATCACCCATGATTCCAGGATTAACAACACGCTTTTTGCAGAGACTACGGCCAATGTCCTTACCGCCAATGGCATCAAGGTAAAGTATTTTGAAGAGATGCGTCCTACGCCCATGCTGTCATACGCGATCAGACACTATGGTTGTAAAAGCGGTGTGATGATCACTGCTTCCCATAATCCAAAGGAATATAATGGATATAAAGCTTACTGGGAAGATGGCGGACAGATCGTGGCGCCTCATGACAAAAACATCATCATGGAAGTACAGAAAATCAAATCCATAGATGATGTAAAATGGGACAAGAATGATGCGCTTATCGAGTACATTGGTAGAGAGATGGACCTGACCTATCTGAATGATATCAAAAAACTCAGCCTTTCCCCCAAAGCGATTCTTAACCAGCGGGACATGTGCATCGTGTTTTCCCCTATCCATGGCGCTTCAGGAAAAATGGTCCCCGCTGCCCTTAAAACGTTCGGTTTTGAGAACATTCATGTCGTAAAAGAACAAGAGCAGCCAGACGGGACTTTCCCCACAGTGGTCTACCCTAACCCCGAAGAGGCTGAAGCCCTTAGCTTATCGCTGAAGCTTGCAAAAGAAGTCAATGCTGAACTGGTCCTTGCCTGTGACCCTGATGGTGACCGCTATGCCGCTGCCATTCCCAATGAAAAAGGTGAATATGAACTGCTCAATGGCAACCAAACAGGCAGCATCCTTACCTATTACCTACTGAACCAATGGAGAGAACATGGCCTCTTTACCGGAGAGCAATTCATGGTAAATACCATTGTTACCACCGAGCTGATTGAGGAAATTTGTCATGGATTCAATATCCCTTGTTACAGAGTATTGACAGGTTTTAAAAACATCGCGGCCATCATCCGTGAACTTGAAGGCAAAAAGCAGTTTGTAGGCGGTGGAGAAGAAAGTTATGGTTTCTTAGTGGGCGATGCCGTAAGGGACAAAGACGGCGTTTCTGCCTGTGCCATGCTAGCAGAAGCAGTAGCTTACTATAAAGAAAAAGGCATGACACTCTTTGACGTCCTTGCCGAAATCTACCAAGAATACAGTTTCTACAAAGAGTCGCTGATTTCAGTCACCAAGAAAGGCAAGG
Source organism: Echinicola soli (assembly GCF_006575665.1). Lineage (NCBI taxonomy): Bacteria > Pseudomonadati > Bacteroidota > Cytophagia > Cytophagales > Cyclobacteriaceae > Echinicola > Echinicola soli. The sequence goes on along the minus strand of NZ_CP041253.1, from coordinate 3,565,755 downwards.
ACGGTGCCGAGCAGATCCAACAGCTGATGCACGGTTTTAGGACCAACAGGCCGGAAGCCATCAATGGCATCAAAGTGGTCAAAGTAGTCGATGTAAAAGAAAGCAAACTATACAATATCGCAGAAGGAACAGAAGAGGACCTCGACTTGGACAAAAGCAATGTCATCCAATTCTATCTGGAAGATGGCAGTAAGATTTCTGCTCGTCCATCTGGGACGGAGCCAAAAATCAAATACTATATTTCAGTGAACGAGAGCCTTCCAAACCGAGAAGCCTACAGAAAAGTAGAAGCTTCCTTGGCTGAGAAAATCGAGGGGCTTAAAAAGTTCTTTGAATAAGTCACTTCCCAATAACTTGACAGGTGATCTCATCCCATAGGAATCCCTTTGGGATGAGTTGCCATTTCGACCAAAGAAGAAATCTAACAATCATTTTCGTCAAATCCAGTTATAAGCTTCTTTCTACCGTCAGCATGTCAATTAAACTGGCTTATGCGATTTCCTCTTTTTTTAACCCGGTTTATGCATTTGGAATCGTCGTAGTCTGTCCTCCCGAAATCCTTCGGGACAGGCTGTCGGATGTCAGGAAGAACTGAAAGTATAAGAAAATCAGTTGGTTCGGAGGTGTGAGCGTAGCACCACTACAGTGTACCCTGTCTGGCCACCAGGTAAAACCGAAAACTAAAGCGTAGCGGCTGATTTTGAAGCAATATCGGGTCGCAATAGATAGGCTAATGCATATTCCGGGTTTAAAACAGTACCTTCTGCAATACCAATCCTCGGGCCGGAGCTTTTTCACTTAGGGGAAAGACACCCCTTTTTCCGTCCAACGCTTCCTGCAATTCATCCCTATGTAACCTTCCACGCCCCAGATCATAGAGTGTTCCCATCATTAACCGCACTTGGTTTCTCATAAATCCTTTGCCTTTCACACTAAAGCAATATATTGCTGGCTGAATCTCCCATTCCGATGCTGCCTGCTTAAATGCCGTCACCGATGATGCAACGATTTCTCTACTAAAAACCGCTTCAGCTTTTGGTTTGGTACAAAAATTCCTGAAATCGTTCAGGCCTTCAAAAAGTTTGGCAGTATCCTGGATCAATGGAATATCAAGGACTTCAGGAAATACCACTACATAGGGAGCTGAAAAAGGGTGAGGCTTAGCCCCAAAAGAAAAATAATAACGGTATTCCTTTTCTTTAACATCTTGGATGATGTTAAAATCCGGCCCAATGGGTGCTGCAGACAATAACCGGATATCATCAGGAAGAAAGGCATTCACTCCTTTTACCATCCCCTCCAGCTGCTCATCATAGGCAGAAAAAAGCTCGAAGGCACCTTGGATACAGGAAACACCTGCGTCTGTTCTACCTGCACCTAGAAGCTTAAATTCCCCATGCCCCAACCAACCTTTAAAACTCCTTTCAAGCATTTCCTGGATGGTCTTAACCCCCGGTTGTTTCTGCCAACCGTGATATCGGAAACCAAGATACTGCACTTGGAATAAATAGGTAAAAGGCTTGCTTTTCATGAGGTGATTTTTTTTATCGAATCGCGAAGGTAACCATCATGAATACAAGAAGCAACGTCCCCTATCGCTTCTGCCACAGGCTATCGGTAAAGTAATGATCCTGATCTTCAAAATCTTGGACCACGACAAAACCGCTTTGTCCTGCCAATACCTCCAGTTCATGATGGCTGTATTTTTTAGAAATCTCTGTATGAATGGCCTCAGCTTTGTCAAAATAAAACTCCCTATTCAGTCCTTTAATGCATACCTTTTGGCTTTGCGTGCTCACCAAATAGCTTCTGCATTCTCCAGTGGCGGGGTCATACATCGGCCAGTGTTTAAATTTGGTCAGGTCAAAATCTCCTCCAAGTTCTTTATTGATCCTGGCAAGTACATTAAGGTTAAAATCCCTGGTAACACCGTCAGCATCATTATATGCCTGCAAGATAATGTCCGGATCCTTCTTTAAATCAAAGCCAATCAAAAGATAGTCTCCAGATTTCAGTGACTCGGCGATGTTGCGAAGTATGGTGACTGCTTGTTCGTAATTAAAGTTTCCGATATTCCCTCCCAAAAAAAGTAATAGTGTAGGATGATCATTTTCCCACTTTTTCACCTCCAACGCACGCTTGTAGGTACCTACAATAGGCTGTACATCCAGGGAAGTAGAAGACTGCTGAAGATCAGCCTTAAGCTCATCCAGCACCGTCCCTGAAATATCAATTGGAAAATAAGTAAAATCAGCTCCTTCCTGCTGCAAGTGGTTGATCAATATTTTTGTTTTCAGCCCATCCCCTGCTCCCATCTCCACGAGATTAAAACACGGTGCCATCATGGCCCTGGCCAGTATATCATCCTTATACCTGTCCAAAATAGCGAATTCCTTTCTGGTAAGATAGTACTCGGGTAGATGCATGATTTTTTGGAATAACTTGTCCCCACGTTGGTCATAAAAGTATTTGGAGGAAAGGTGTTTCTGGGAGGCACTGAGCCCGGTCAGAACATCCTTGGCAAACTCAGTTTCAGTCTTAAGGGTATATTCCATAAAAGGTCGGGGTTTTATTTCTTACACAATCTGATTCCGGTAAACTGCCATTGGTATTGCGGATGGAAAAAATTACGGTAAGTACTTCTGGAATGCCCCGGTGAAGTGGCCACGGATGCGCCACGGAGCACCATCTGATTGATCATAAACTTACCATTATACTCTCCTATGGCACCAGGAGCTTTCTGATACCGTGGGTAGGGCAGATAAGCTGAATTGGTCCATTCCCACCGTTCTCCCCAAGAAAACTTCTTGCTGCCCACCTCCCACTCTGCTTCTGTTGGTAACCGGCATCCAGCCCATTCTGCATAGGCTGCTGCTTCATAAAAGGACACATGCGCCAAAGGAGCATCCAAGTCGAGCTCCTTTTTCCCATCCAGTGTATAATAATATGCTGCTTCATCCTCAAGTAGCCAATACAATGGAGTGGTGACTCCCTCTTGCTGTACCCAAGCCCATCCATCAGAATGCCAATAATCAGGCTTTTCATAACCTCCAGCATTTACAAAATCCAAATATTCCTTATTGGATACGAGCTGTGAAGCGATTTCAAAATCTTCAAGATACACCTTGTGTCGTGCACACTCATTGTCATAACAAAAGCCTTTTCCTTCATGCCCAATTTCATAGATGGCCTCTTTTACTTTTACCCAGCCTCTTTCATCTTGTTTGGGATACTCCTTGATGTTCACCACTGCCGGCAGTAATGGATTTAACCAAAGATTGTATTTCAGATCCGTAAGCAAAAGCTCTTGGTGCTGCTGTTCATGATTAAGGCCAAGCAGGATAGTCTCTTCTACTCCCGCAGTCAAATCTCGCTCAATAACCATTTTCATCTGTTGGTCAATATACGCTCGATAGTCAAACACTTCCTTAGTGGTAGGACGGGTCATCAGTCCACGCTGGTTCCTGACAGTCCGCGCTCCGACAGCATTATAATAGCTATTAAAAAAGAAACTGAAATCAGGATGAAATTCCTTATAATCCGGAAGGTAAGGCTTGAGTACAAATGTTTCAAAAAACCAACTCGTGTGTGCAAGGTGCCATTTGGCGGGGCTTACCTCTTCTGCTGCCTGAATCACAAAATCCTCTGTTTCCAGATGGGAACAAAGGTGCTCACTTCTTTCTCGAATCTGAATATAGTCTTTAAAAGTCATCTTCTTATGTTTACAAAAATGGTGCCTATTGCGTTTAAATGTATTTATGCAATGATCCCCAAATTAATCTTTTCCTATGTGAAACAATGCATCCCCGGCATTTACTACCGGTGAATTATTCAAGCCTACTATATAACCATTGGAACTACTCTTTACGGGAACCTTCACCTGACCATAAGGGTCCGAAATACGTGCCAAAACCTGACGCTTCTTCACTTCATCTCCAATCTGAACAACAGGCGTAAAAATACCAGAGATCTTGGCCCTGGTCCAGGAGCTCTCCTTAATGATAACCGGCTCGTCCATGGGAATATCCTCATCGATCACTCTTAGGTAATTAAGCATTCTTTTAGTTCCCTTAATGGCTTCTTCAATTGAAAATTCATCCAATCGCATCGACTCCCCTCCTTCATATACCAATATATGCTTCTTTCGCTTAAAGGCCTCCTTCCGGAACGATTTATCGATATGGGAAGAATTTAACACAAACCTGGCACCAAAAGCCTTGGCCATTTCCATCCCTACCTTATCCTTAAAATCCACTCTTACCTGAGGGTGATTTCCCAGCATACGTCCACCAGTATGGATATCAATTCCATAATCTATGACCGGGATAATCTCATTGGTAAGAATATAAGCGATCTGCGAAGCAAGGGATCCTTTGTTATTGCCCGGAAAGCTCCTGTTCAGGTCTCTTCCGTCGGGAAACGTCCTGCTATTGCTCAGGAAACCATACACGTTGACTAGCGGTATATAAATGATCGTGCCCCTCACTGGCTGCAAAAGTTCCTCTTCTAGCATCCGCTTTACTGCTACGATTCCGTTGATTTCATCCCCATGGACCCCTCCACTTATCAATACTACTGGTCCATCCTCCTTTGCCCTGCGGATAAACACCGGCAAATCAATCAAGGTATGGGTAGGCAATCTAGCAATGGCAATTTCGATGTTGATGGATTGTCCAGGTCTGATTCGAATGCCATTTATAATCATTTCTTTCATACTAACTGTAATCTTTGTTTGGAATCTCGTTTCTTTATTTTTAAAATATTATTTATTTCGCAAAAGCAATTGCAATACCAAATCAATATTCAATTTTGTTCGTTACACCAATAATCGTGTTATCTTACCAAATTGAACAAGTAACTATCATCCATGAATATACAAGAAAACATTTCTTTAAAGCCATACAACACTTTTCAAATTGATAAAAAGGCCAGGTTTTTTGTAGAAGTAAATTCAATAGAAGAAATAAAAGAAGCGCTTCGAGCCGCCCATGACCAAAACATTCCCGTCTTTATCCTTGGAGGTGGAAGTAATGTTCTATTGACAAAAGACATCTTCGCGCTTGTTATAAAAATCAATATCAAAGGTATCGAAGTCATCAAGGAAAATGATGCACAAATCTGGGTGAAGGTCGGAGCCGGTGAGGTTTGGCATGATTTTGTAATCCATGCCATCAATAAGCAATGGGCTGGTATCGAGAACCTTTCCCTTATCCCTGGCACAGTGGGTGCTTCACCTATGCAAAACATCGGTGCTTACGGTGTAGAAATCAAAGAAGTCTTTGACTACTTGAAAGCAGTCCACAGGTCCAGCCTAGATACCGTTACTATCGAAAAGGAAGCATGTAAGTTTGGGTACCGGGAAAGCATTTTTAAGAATCTAGCCCGTGACCAATACATTATCACCCATGTAGTCTATAAGCTCAACAAAAAACCAACGTTCAATGTAAGTTATGGTGCCATCCAGTCTATATTGGAGGCCAAGGGATTGGCAAATGGAGCCTATACACTTAAGGATGTCAGTGATGCCGTCATCCAAATCAGACAGGAAAAGCTTCCAGATCCTCTAAAACTGGGCAACGCCGGCAGCTTCTTCAAAAATCCCGTGCTATCCGTATCACAATTTGAGCAGCTGAAAGATCACTATCCCTTGGTGCCCTCATATCCCCAGGAAAACGGGGTAAAAGTTCCTGCCGCTTGGCTGCTGGAAAAAGCAGGATGGAAAGGCAAAACCTTTGGCAATATAGGTGTCCATAAAAACCAACCGCTCGTACTGGTAAACTATGGTGATGGTGATGGAGCAGCAATCAAAGCCCTGGCAGAAAAAATCCAAAGAGACGTCAAGGATCGATTTGACATTGATCTACATCCAGAGGTCAATTTTATCTAGATCAGATGGTCTTCGTGGATAATCTCCTTTTCGTAATGCTCTACCTCTACACCAAATTTCTTCAGGAATTCTACTCCTTCATCAAAAGGCAAGCCCTTATATTCGGCATAGGAATACATGTAGACTACTTTGGCCACTCCCATGCTGTATATGATCCTGGCACAGGCCAGACAGGGCGCCAACGTCACATATAAAGTAGATCCTTCTACGGAAGCATTATTTTTCACGGCATAGAGAATAGCATTCTGCTCGGCATGAATGGCCAGGGAACAGCTCCCCTTACTATCCCTGCTACATCCACTTTCGGGAAATTCCTCGTCACAATTATGCGTGCCCGACGGTGGTCCATTATACCCGATTGATATAATCCTCGTCTCCTTGGTCAATACAGCCCCTACATGTTTCTTAATACAATGTGATCTTTTAGCCAAATTAACGGCCAATTCCATAAAAATATCATCAAAATCAGGTTTGCTCATCAGGTTTCCCGTTTACGTTCCTCAAAAGTACATAAGAATTAAAAAATGCCACGAAATATTCGCTTTTAAATACATTTCAAAGGCACTTTTCTCTCAGTTACAAAATGCAAAAAAACTACGTTAAAGCACACTTATAAACAGCCTTCAACTTTTTTATGTATATAAACATCATTTTTTTTAATTTAAAATTGCTTTATCGAATATTTTTTTTTTACCTTTAAGCATTGTTAACGGACAAAACTTTTACAGATACTATCCAACCTAAATACAATGAAACAAATAAGAAATTTTACGATTTTCTGCTTGATCACCCTGCTATCCTTTAGTTGTATATCCAATAAGAAACTAATTTATATGCAGGAGCAGAATTCAGATCAGCTTGTCGCCACTGGAGGTGACTTAAAAGTCCACAAATATGCGGACTATAAACTGCAATTAAACGACGTGCTGGACGTGAATGTCAGAACGACGAGTCCAGAGCTGAATTTGCTGTTTAATGATAACGACGCCGCTTCCAATAACAATGCCATGCGAGGAGGAGTCGCAAACGGTGGAGATGTCTACTTTATGACTGGTTACACCATCGATGACAATGGCTTCATCGAATTACCTGTCATCGGTAAACTAAAAGTGGTAGGGCTATCAGCAGAACAAGCAAAAACATTAGTGGAAAACGAAGTAAAAAAGTATGTCAATTCAGAAGCCGATTACTTCGTTAGGGTTCGGTTAGGCGGCATGCGATACAGCGCTTTGGGGGAATTTAATAATCCTGGCAAGTACACCATTCTGCAAAACAGAGTAACCATATTCGAGGCCATTGCAAATGCCGGAGAAATGACTACAGTAGCAAACAGACATAAAGTCACGCTTATAAGACAGTATCCCGAAGGATCCAAGGTATACAAAATCAACCTCTTGGATGAACGGATCATGGAGTCTGATTTATATTTTTTACACCCAAATGACCTCATATACGCAGAGCCAATGAAAGTCAGGGAGCTTGGAACCGGGGCTACATTCGTCCAAACCTTCCAGTTACTAGTCACCACCCTTACTCTTGGCGTGTTGATATATAATGCCTCCAATAACAACTAAATTATTATCACCATGAGCAACAACGATTTCGAATACTATACTGAGGGAAGTAATGATACTTTTGACTTCAAGGGACTGTTCTCAAAGTACTTGAGATTCTGGCCTATCATCGTTTTATCGATGGTTTTATTTGGCACAGCAGCCTATTTCTATAATCAAACCCAGCCTTCAGAATATAAGGTTAGTGGAAAATTGCTGATTGAGGAAGATGCACAAAGAGGCAATATACTCAATCTGACCAACCTACCTCAGGAATACAGCAACTCCTTGATAAACAAAATGGCCAATGACGGACACCAACTAAAGTCCTATAACTTGGCCAATGAAGTTCTCAACATGATGGATTTCGATGTAGAATACTTCGAAGAGGAGACTTTCAAGGATCAAGAAATCTATCAATCCGCTCCAGTTAAAGTAGAGGTGGACTGGAACCACCCTCAGTTGACTGAAAACAAGTTCAAAATCGAGTGGAAAAACTCCGAAAATTTTGTGCTTAGTTATATCAGTCCTGAATATATCTTAGAAACTCCAAGTGATGGGAAATTAACTCCAATCGAAATTAATACAACACCTAAGGCATTTCCCTTCAATAGGTGGATAGAAACGGCACATGCCAGAATCAAAGTAATCCCAATAGAAACTAACACCCCGGGATCAATCAAAGTAACGCTTAGAAACAGAAAAAGCTTACTAGCGCAATATACAGGGGAAAACCTCACCATCGCACCTATGGATGCCATGAGTTCCATCCTTAACATATCCCTGATCACTACGGTACCAGAAAAAGGCAGCGACTATGTAAACAAGCTGTTGGAGACTTTTCTGGACAATTCGCTAGAGGAGAAAAACCATCAAGCAAGGAAGACGGTGGACTTTATCGATAACCAAATCAATGGCGTATCGGACACTTTATCGACCATAGAGAACCGGCTCCAGTCTTTCAGAAGTCAAAACAAAACCTATAATATCGGCACAGAAGGAAGCTCCATATTCCAAAAGATCACAGAACTCGAATCTGAATTGAATCAGGAAAATTTCAAAAACGAATATTATAAAAATCTACAGAGCTACCTCTCGAAAGAGGACTACAGTGATATTATCCTCCCGTCTGGTATAGGAATAGAAGACCCGATATTGAACAAATTAATTCAAGATCTCATCCTTCTTCAGTCAGAACGCTCTCAGTACTTGGCCACCCAAACGGCCTCTTCTCCAAATGTAAGGGAAGTCAGCAAAAAGATAGAAGACCTCAATAAGTCTATCAATGAAGTGTTAAAAAACACGATCAGCAATTCCGATAGACTGGTATCTAGTTTACAAAACAGGCTTTACAAACTGGAAGGTGAGTTTAAAAAGCTTCCATCTACAGAGCAAGACCTCTTGAGAATTCAGCGGTCATTTACACTAAATGAAAATATCTATACCTTTCTGATGCAAAGAAGGGCTGAAGCGGCCATATCAATGGTTTCTACCACGGCTCCTGACAAAATCATGGAAAGTGCCAAGCCTTCATATATACCTCTTCCACTTAAACCGCTAACTAATTATATCATAGGAATTGCCTTGGGTTTTATTCTTCCTGTGTTAATCATCAGTATATTTATTTTCACCAATGTAAATGTAAAAGACAGAAAAGAACTGGAAGCAAAACTCAACAATCCGGTTTTAACCTCTGTTGGCCATAACAGGAATAAAAACAACTTAGTAGTACTTAACAAGAATAAGTCTTCCATTGCCGAGGCGTTCAGGTCGTTACGAACCAACCTGACATTTATCGTTCCGAAGGATGAAAAGATCACCATTGCGATCACGTCATCCATCGCTGGGGAAGGAAAAAGTTTCACGTCTATAAACTTGGCTTCTGCATATTCCATTGCTGAAAAGAAAACCATACTTGTAGGCTGTGACATGCACAAACCAAAGCTTTACAATGACTTTAACGTAAGTAATTCCGTGGGACTTTCTACCTACCTCAGTAAGCAGGTACATGACGTAAATGCTGTCATACAAAAATCCCCTTACCCAAATTTAGACTTGATGGTAGCAGGACCTACACCTCCCAATCCTGCCGAACTGCTCATTGGAAGCCAGTTTGAGGCCATGATCAGCGAACTGAAAGAAAAATATGATGTGATTATTTTCGACACTCCTCCAATAGGGCTCACCAGCGAGACACTGGCGGTATTAAAATTGGTCAATGTCACATTATGTGTAATCAGACATAACTATAGCAATTACGGTTTTATAGAAGACATTAATAGCCTAAAGGATAAGAAAGGTTTTAGAAATATATACACGGTGTTCAATGATGTACCGTCTAGAGAACTTAACTACGGTGGGTATGGCTATGGATATTATTCTGATGACAAGAATAAGTCCAGTATGATCAATAAAATACTCAAAGGAGGAAGTGGGAGAGCTGCAGTATAACCGCAGTCCTACCCCCCCAATGGTGTTCGTCCTTTTTCAAATTAAATACCAAGGAGCTGCACTTCTGAATGCAGCTCCTTAAAAAAAATCAAACCAAACATCCCTACTAGGTTCTACGAGATGGGACTGACGGGGCGAAGCTCTATCTAGGGAAGACCTTCAATAAGAACTTTATATCCTTCATTCTAATTCGAACTTATCCATGTTCAGTGTAGTCATTCCTTTATATAACAAAGCAGAAAACATCATCCAAACCTTAGCCTCTGTCCAGGGACAGACCTATACGGATTTTGAAATAGTAATTGTAAACGATGGTTCTACCGACAATAGTGTCGAAAAAGTAGAGGAAATTAAAGACGAAAGGATCAAGCTATTTCACAAAAAAAATGGCGGCGTTTCTGATGCCAGAAATTACGGAATCGATAAATCCACCAATGCATATATCGCCTTTATGGATGCCGATGACTTATGGAAGCCAAATTATCTTAAAGTAATGGCCCAACTCATAAAAGAGTTTCCTGAAGCTGGAATGTATAATTGCGCCCACTCGACTATTTATAGAGGAAAATCCTATGATATGAACCATGATATCAAAAGAGGCATTATAGAGAATTATTTCAAAACATCTCTCAAATATGTCATCGCTTGGACCAGTGCAACAATTGTACGGAAAGATGTCTTTGATAAAGTTGGGGGATTTCCAGTCGGGATGATATCAGGAGAAGACGTGTACACATGGGCAAAAATCGCCCTTCAATACCCTGTAGCCTTCCACCCAGATGCGCTTACCATCTACATTAAACAGGACCAGTCTATTGTACACAGAAGCAATAAAAAAGACAATTGTAAGGAAGCTTGGCAGGATCTTTATCAAAAAAACAATAATGATGCAAACAAGTATATAGCCATGAAAGCCATTCTGAAAGGCAAACGGTATGCTTGGGGAGGTCATTTATCAGAAAGCAGGAAAATAGAAAAAGACTTTAGGTATATCAATGATTATCCAGAAGTTGAACATTCATGGAAAAAACTTTACCTCCTGAACAGAACACCCAATTTCATAAAGAAATTGATTTTAGGCTATAAACAAGCAGTCGCCCAGTCAAACAAGTCAGCATCATGATCCTTATTCTTTTATCCCTCATCCTTATCGGCTATTTCATCTTTGACCAGAAGAATTTCATCTATGCCTTGATGGTTTTCTACTTGGTATTTGATATGTTCGATGGCTTTTACAAAGATTTAAAGATATTTGCCGCCATCCGGTACATTCTACCGTTAGTCATGGTAATAGCATACATCGTAGCCAACAAAGCTTTTAGAAAGGGAGATTGGGTGTTTATGCTCATAACATTATATATTACTGCACTTTTAATCTTCAATCCGGGAAACTTAATTTTATCAGCCAAAACTGCCTTTGCCCTCATTATTTCATTGAGCATGGTAATGGTCGGAAATTTTTTCGGATCAAAAAGAGACTTTATAAAGGAGTTTGAGCCGTATAACAGATTTATGCTTATTGCTATCCCTCTGTACCTCATTATGGCCAATGTGCTTCATATTGGAGAAGCTGTGTATGGAGGAAGTTTTACAACCGGTTTTTTGGGTACTTCCAGAATGTATATTGCGCCAATCATAATTTTTATTTCTATTCATTATGTTCTTGAAAGTAAAAGTAGTTCACTATTTCTGCGTACCATAGATATTTCTTTCATCACGCTAAACATCATATTTTTGGTAGTGATTACCAGAAGGACTTCTGTAGGCATGTTAGCATTTGCCATCATTGCCTATGCCATACTCAACAGAAAGGTAGTCTTTAAACTTGCAATGGTGGTAGTGGCCCTATTAGCTATTATGATCCTAACATATCCATTATACCAGCAGCAACTAAACGCACAATTAGCAGAAAGAGAACGAATTACAGAGGTGGATAATTATGCAGAAACTGAACCTAGGTATTTAGAAACAATTTTTCTCTACCAACACTTTAAAAACAGTGAGGATCCTCTCGAGTTATTTTTTGGAATCCAGCTGTTTGACACCATTGACTTCGGGATCAAGAACTTTGGACATGGAAGGAGTATCCACAGTGACATAAACATGCTATTTTATAGCACAGGACTCGTCGGAATGCTTCTGTTTCTAGTCTTCTTCCTTCATTACTTCGTTATTGGAAATAATAAAATGAATGCGGAAAACCAGCAGGTATTCTACCCGCTCCTAGTCATGCTACTGATCGTATTAGTGCCGGGAAGGTTTATTGGTACGTTTACCTTTGCTCCACTAATTATTTTCCTATTATCTGCTGTAAAAGCAAGTAGACCAAAAAAAATAAAAAGGCCTATTCCAATCAAAAAGACTTTAGTCAATCGACCATCCAAATATCCATTCAGGACTGTACCGACCTGATATTATCAATAAGCCTCATTTATTCTTACCCCCTTAGACCCAATAACCTTTTACGACTGATCCATTGACATTATTTAATAAACTATGAAGACAAGAATACTTATTACCCACATTTCCCAAACATTAAATTATGGTAGTGCTATGATGGCACTGAATTTAATTAGTAGGATGAAGCCATTACTTCCCGAAGCGGAAATTTACTGTGAATGCGACGATTATAACTTGGATAGGCTTAAGATAGGAACGGGTGTGCAGGATCTGAAAAAATTCGATGCCCTATTCAATACTACATTAACCCCTATCACCAAAGTGAAACGCTATATTTTCGGCAGTGATGAGTCTATCAAAAAAATCACAGACAACTTTGATATCCTCATTGTATTGGGTGGTGATGATCTCTCTGAAACTTACAAAAAAGGAGCTCTGCTAAAGGGATCGGTTTATAAATCCATTAACAAGAAATGTAAGGTGATTCTAGCTGGTCAATCCTTCGGGCCGTTCTTTGGTAGCACACGGGTAATGATTAAAAACTTCTACAAAGATATTAGTATCATTACTCGAGATGATAACAGCTATGAGTTTTCCAAAAGCCTGGGCATTAAGAAATTGGTAAAAAGCAGGGATCTCGCCATGATGCCTTTGCCATACCAAAAGGAATTTGGAAAAATCGTAGAAAACTACCCCAGCCTACATCCCAATAAGTATATCACCATGGTTCCTTCAGGATTATGGCATAAATATACAGATGATAAAGAAGGCTACATTAAAACCTGGAAAAAATTAATTCTCAATCTTACCAAACGATTCCCTGATTTCAAATTTGTAATCCTAGGACACGTTTTGGCCCCAGCAAAATCCGATGATCGCTTTGTTATCAAAGAAATTGAAAAAAACATGGAACCAAATGAGTTAGAAAATCTTATTTTCATTACGAATGCAATCCAGCCAGCTGAAGCCAGACAAATCCTTGGAGGAAGCTTGATGGTCATTACCGGTCGAATGCATGCTGCCGTTTCTACATTCTTCATGAAAAAGCCAGCTATTTCCTTAGCATATAGTGAAAAATATGCAGGTGTTATAGGCAGAGGCCTGGGCCTACCGGATTTAATCGTCGAATCTAGAAATCAAACCTGGGGAGACCAGTCTCCACTACTGAAAGAAGTAGACAAAAAGATCACTTATGTAGAAAACCACTATCCAGAGTTGACAAAGAAAATAGACAACAAAATCGAAGAATGCACCGGATTAGTAGAAGACCAGATAAATTTTATTGTAAGTGAAATTCTACAAAGCCAAAAAGCACTTGCTTAAATTAGTGCTATCGTAAAAGATAGCACTATCCATATTCCAACAATTTTGGCCCCATATCCTCCTCAAACCAATTAGCTTATGTTACTTAAAATACTTGCCATCTGTACAGGTGAGATTTCAAGTCACTTGATTTTCATTAATTAACTAAATAGTTCATATGTGCCATAAACGCTATTTAGCAAAAAAACAACTAACCTCCACCAGGCCAGTTGGTATGAACCGGATGACAAACTATTGAAAATTATCGGGTACCTACTTGTAAATTTAATCCGAATAATTCCTGAAAATCAGAAAGAAACTAAGAGCCAGTTGTCAGTTCACTTCCCATTGGCCCAATCAAACTATTTATGCTAGGATACATTTTTAACAAGATGACAACATCAACAATTTCGAAGACATTCATTGGAAATTGCGTTTTTGACATTCTTAAAGACAACAACTTCCAACAAGAATGGGATAAACTTTACGAAAACACAAGTTGGGCCACTGTCTTTCAGAAAAGAGAGTTTGTAGAAACTTGGTATACAGTTAACCAAGAATACATTACCCCAATCCTACTTACTGTCTTTGAAGGCAGCGAATTGATCGGCCTTTTAGCACTGACTACAGCTAAACAAAATGGAGAATTAAAGAAAAACGGCTCATTAAAGATCACAGGTGCTGGGAAATTCGATGCCGAATACCAAGCTTGGTTAGTTAAAGAGGGTCATAATGAGACATTTGTCAAAAATGGCTTTGAAGCACTTTTCAAGGAATTTCCACAATGCAAACTAAGCCTAAGGTTTATTCCTGACCCTTCCATAATCGAGCCACTAAAATCCCTGACATCGATCAGGGAGAAACATACGGTTTTACATAAACACCATCGTCCTTTAATGGATTTTGCATTGGTGGAAGAACAAAAACTATTTCGAAAGAGACATCTCAAAGCTAAGTACAACCGTATCCATCGCGCTGGAAATGTGGAATTCATCAACGTCACTGATACAGATGAATTTATACAAGTATTAAACGAAATACTTGTCTACTTGGACTTCAGGCAGGCAGCGATGTTCAATAAACTCCCTTCAAAATCCAACCCAAACCGTAATAAATTTTTAGTCGATCTATTCCGAAAAGATCTCCTACACGTGACTGCCTTAAAACTGGATGGGGAAACAATTTCGTCCATCATTGGCATGAAAGGAAAAGGATGGATGCATTTAGCTGGATTGATTAGCTATTCTCCATTTCATTCGAAGCATTCCCCTGGATTGGTTCATTTATATATGCTGGGAAGAATGCTCCAAGAAGAAGGTTATCAGAAGTTCGATCTTACCCCTGGTTATGACGGATATAAGGAACGGGTATCAACCAGTGGAGATGAAGTCATAGAACTTCATTTAAGCAAAAACATCAAGTATGGCATAAAAAAATTCTTGAGAAAAAACCTACACAATACACTCATTAAGTTTGATGTCCGGCCGATGACTTTTGAACTTAACTTGAAGAAAAAAATATATCTTATCAAGGAAAAAGTAAATGGAATTACCAGATCAATCTTCTCATCTGACAAGCCAAAGGCTACATGGTCATTTCCTTCAGACACCGTTAACCTATCCGTTCATAAAAACTGCATCACGGATTTGCTCAAGTACACTGACCAAAACACTACTCAATCGAGATGGGAATTTCTCGAAAAAGCATTTACGCTTGTCAGTAAAGGTGCTGAATTTTATTCAGTGACGGATGGAGTCCAGCTATTGGCAAGTATCTGGATAGCATCTAACGAGCAACAAACAGGAACGGATGAAACTTCTCCGCAAATCGCAGAAAGTTATTTCCACAAAGCCTTCAAGAATAATAAATCGGCATTTGAAAGGTATGTGATCGAATGTGAATCCACCCCCTCTCCTTCAGATAAATCAAATCAGCATCATGAAAATTCATAAAGGCATGGAAGTCCTCGAACTGGCGAAGCATTCTGGTTTTATCGGATGCTGGAATCAGCTGGTTAAAGACTGTCCATGGGCCACTGTCTTTCAGCAGAAGGAATTCGTACTGACCTGGTATGAACTATTCAGTGATCAGACACCATTTATGATTACTGATTGGAATGGAGACTCCATGACCGGACTATTTAGCCTAATTGAAAAAGATGGACAGCTCTCCTATCCCGGTAATAATCTCGCAGAATACCAGGTATGGATATCTACTCCAGAGTCCAACACTTCATTCATTAAAGAGGCGTTGGAATTGATCCAGAAGGAATACACTTTATCCCTCAAATACATCCCATCGGGAACTCCTCTGGATTGGGTTAGCAGTAATGGGCAACTCAAGAACTCCATCTTCCTAAAAGAATATCCCCAGCCTGTCATGCAGTGCGATGAAGAACACTTGGAAAAAGAGCTAAGAAAGAAAAACAAAAAAGAGAAAATAAACCGGCTGAAACGTCAGGGGGAATTGTCTTTCGAACGGGTAATCTCTACGAATGATTTCAATACCATACTTCCGAATCTTGTCGAACAGAACGAATTTAGAAAAGGAGCCATATATGGAAAACTGGCCTTTCTTGAAGATCCCAGAAGAGTTGATTTTCTTTCCAGAGTATTTGAAAAAAAATTACTGCATGCCAGTATTTTAAAACTAGACAATAAAATTATTGCTTCTAATGTGGGTTTTATCACGAGTGAAACAGTCCATCTACAAGGGCTTAATACTCACTCCCCGTTTTATGCCAAATACTCTCCGGGAATCCTTCACTTCCTAATGCTGGGAATCCATCTTAAAAAAGAAAATTACCGCTATTTTGACCTAACACCAGGTGGTGCAGATGGTTATAAATCAAATCTGGCCACCAGCTACTACACCGCTCATGAGATGCAAATGGATTCGGTATACGCTACCAAGAAAAATAAAGTCAAGGATGCCCTAAAAAGAAAAGCCAAAACGCTAATTGGAAAGCACTCAAAAAAAGCATCGGTACTGTCCAATCTGTTCAGTACACCTTCTATGGGGATCGGTTCAATAAATCCCGGGGGAACAAATACAGAGATTTACTTGAACATAAAAGGTCATCAATTTAGTGTAAATGCTGACAAAAGTAGTTTGGTGAAAGCAATACCACCTATTACTTATAAAAAGAATGATATCGCAGACCTTCTCAATTTTCCACTGAGCACCAAAAGAACCGATTTTCTATCTGACGCTATGTACAGAATTGAAAATGGCCAGGTCTTCTATGCCATCACAGGAGGTGATCAGCTTTTCGCGACATTATGGTATATTCCAACAGGAACCAAAGATCCAGAAGGAAATAATAGAGCTCATAACCATCTGGAGTTTTCCTATTTAGCACCTAATCTGGAAAACCCTCAATCAATATTAAATGGAATCATCAAAGACCAAGGATTATCAAGAGACCTAGTTTCAAAATTGGAATTGGTGCATTTCAAATCGTCTTTATTGGAATAGGCCTTATCCTATTACAGTACCGATTCCATTTATTTCTGAAAGCTCCGACTACCTAATTATGAATAAGAAACTTCGAAACATATACGCGCAAAAAATAGCAAAAGCTTTTATTAATCTTGGATTTTTAAAACTCGCAAAAAACAGGGCATTAAACAAAGATCATATTTTATCCATTTACTTTCACAATCCCACTAAAGATGAATTTGAAGAAATGATTGTTTGGCTAAAGGATAATGGCTTCAAATTTATCAGTGTCGACATATTAAAGGACATCATCTATAAAAAAGCACCTTTTCCCAAAGGAGCTGTACTGATCACCGTAGATGATGGATGGGCTTCCAATGTAGAAAACATGGCCAAAGTAGCCAAGCAGTACCAAGTTCCCATCACTATATTCCTTGCCACAGAAGCCATTGAAGAGGGATACTACTGGTTTTCTGCCACAAAAAAGGCGTATAAACAAAAACTAGGATATCCGAATTCAGAGGAAATGAAAAAGCTCAGCAACTCTGAAAGGACAAAGCTCTACCAAAAGCTAAAGCAACAAACCTCCCTTGGCGAACGTGAGGCCATGACGATCGAAGACATAAAGTCCTTAAAAGAAAATGATTTTGTGAGTTTTGGTGCTCATACCCATTCCCATCCAATCCTGCCAAACTGTACAAATGAGGAAGCCGCCAAGGAAGTTCAAATTAGTAAAGAAAAAGTAACCACCTGGTCCGGTATGGAAGTAGATACTTTTGCCTACCCTAATGGGGATTTTGGTGAAAGGGAAAGGAATATATTGAAGGAAAATGGGTTTAAGGTGGCCTTTTCCACTAAAGCGACTACCCTAAAAAAAGAAGATTTAAAAAATCCGCTGGCCCTTCCAAGATTGGGGTTTCTGGAAGGAGCATCCCGAGAGGAAAACCTATGTCGGATAATGGGCATTTGGTATTCCAGATCGACCTTCAAAACTAACTAAAGAAATATACTACAACGATTATTCCCTACTAAAGCACTTAATAACCACCAAATGAGAAAAAGCAATCAGATAGATAATACGATAACAGAAGGCACAGGTGATGGAAACTATGCCATTGAATTCAGTAAAAACAAAAATTCAGCTGCCTATCCTACAGAAAAAGCTATTAAGGTGCTGTTTGTTTCATCAGGGAATTTAAAAAACTTTGATCTAGCGCCATTCATTAAAGTGCAAGGAGAATCACTGGTCCAAGTGGGCATTAATGTGACCTATTTTAAGGTCAAGGGCAAAGGGTCCAAAGGATATATCAACAACATAGAGAATCTCAGGAATTTTATTAAAAACAATCATTTTGACCTCATTCATGCTCACTTTACGCTATCGGGTTGGGTAGCTGCCCTCTCTTTCCCCAAACAACCGCTCATCCTCTCTCTTATGGGCACTGATGCCCTGGGACGAGTAAAAAGTCAATGGAAAATAGCAAAGGTATTCAATTACCTTACAATGCTCACATACCTTATCCAGCCTTTTGTGAAGAAAATCATCGCCAAATCACCAAATATTGACAGGCACGTATGGATCAAAAGCAAATCCCATATCCTACCCAATGGGGTAGACTTATCTAAATTTGACGGAAAACGAACCGATTATAGCGAAGACTTAAATTTAGATCATGATAAGAAGTACATTCTATTTTTGGGCAAAAGAGACGATAAAAACAAAAACTTTCAGTTCCTCAAGGAAATTGAAAGTGACCTTGCCAAGCTTAATTTCCAACTTATCGCCCCCTACCCTGTCAGCCATCCTACGATCATTAAATACCTGAGTACCGTGGAAATGGTGGTGGTATGTTCACTCCAAGAAGGATCTCCGAATGTAGTTAAAGAAGCCATGGCTTCAAATTGCAAAGGAGTATTTACAGACGTAGGCGACATTAGGGAAGTAGTAGGTAATACCCCGGGATATGCTATAACGTCATTTAAAAAAGAGGATCTATTGGACAATATCTTGAAAGTTGATGCAATGACAGTTTGCAAAGGAAGAGAACGTCTCATCGAAAAGAAATTAGATACTAAAAATATAGCGTTAAAGTTAAAGGCAATTTACCTGGATGCCTTAAACATTTAAAAAAAAATAGCACTTTAATTATACTATAGAAAAATCAACATGAGTCTCCGCAATCATACACGTAGCCAAGCATAATTGAATAAATTGTGTTTCCGCCCTTTTATTCAGGTGTAAAATTGCTTTCAATAGGTCTTCATGAATGCTACGCATTTTCATTGATCTAAAGGACCAAAAATTTAGTACGATGGTGAGACTTCCTTAACTTTCGATGGAGCAGTTGGTGGAAAAGATATTGAAACTATAGCATCCTATCCAGTAAGCCATAGTCTATCTTCAAATACCTCAATTCTTTAGACGCTTTGATCATGTGTTCTTTTCAAGTAGGCTCACTCAATGTGGTAAAAAAACAATGGCCTGCAAGTGTAAAGGTTTATTTACTGATTTAGGAGACGTAAAGTATTGATTGATAATACTGAAGGTTATTTTATTTGTGATTTTACTTCAGAATACCTTTTAGAAAAAACAATAAAAGCAGTATATTTATATAAATTTGTATTTCTTATAATTTTATTTGAATTTCGACTCTCATAAAAAAAATAGTCTCTAAATTGAAGAGTATTTGCTTGTCTGTATTGCGTTAGGAATTGACAATTAATAAGTCAATGGTAAATTTTTATACTACCAGTCACACATATTTATAAAACCAATAGACCAACTATATAATAGAATACCTAATCAAAGTAATCAGTTATCCAATATTGATACATCAATTAAATAAGCCCACTAGTAAACGCTATTCCTCCAAATGAAAATTTTAATTGACATTAATCATCCGGCTCACGTCCACTATTTTAAAAATTTATTTAAAATAATGACTGACATGGGGCACGAAATATTATTTGTTTCACGAAACAAAGAAATTGAGCACCGACTTTTAGAAGCCTATAATATCCCGTTCATTAATAGAGGTAAGGGACAAAACGGCCCCATTGGAAAATTCTTATACCTTATTTATGCTGATTTAAAGTTATATAGAATAGCCAGAAAGTTTAAACCAGATGTATTTTTGAACTTTTTACACCCCTATCCTTCGCACATTGCAAAACTCATGAACAAGCCTTCCATTGTTTTTAGCGATACAGAGCATGCCACACTACATGCCAAGCTAACAGTTCCTTATGCCACATCTATCCATACCCCCACCTGCTACAGAACAGACCTAGGCCAAAAACATCATCGATTCAATGGGTATATGGAATTATCGTATTTGCATCCTCATTATTTCACCCCAGACCCTAAAATATTGGACCTTATCGGTATAAAACCTCAAGAGCGGTTTGTTATTGTACGATTTGTAGCTTGGGGCTCAGTCCATGACTTTGGTCATTCAGGGATGTCATTGGACAATAAACGTAAAGCGATTAGGGAAATTTCAAAATATGCTCAGGTACTAATAACTTCAGAGAGAGAACTCCCGGAAGATCTCGAAAAATATAGGATCAAAATTCCCATCGATAAAATTCACCATGCCTTGTACTATAGCTCCTTGCTATTTGGAGAAAGTGCCACTATGGCATCAGAGGCTGCTGTTTTAGGAACACCCGCTATATTCCTGGACAATGATGGCCGGGGCTATACAGATGAACAGGAAAAAAAATATCAACTGGTCTATAATTTTACTGAAGCTCAGCAAGATCAAGAAGAAGCCATTAACAAGGCCATTGATATATTATCTGATCAAAAGAACGACCAAATATTTAAAGAAAGGAGAATGGACCTCATAAATAATTGCATTGACACCACTGCATATATGATCGAAAAAGTTATGGAATATGCTCCAGCAAAACAGTTTGCCCAAAAAAAGACACAACATACTAAAACTTTGCTTAAGGTCTCTAGTCAAAGCCAGTGATCTATATTCCTTTAGTGAAATATGGATCATTTATAAAACGTCCGATTGCATGTAACTTTGATAAACCATTTTCCCCAATGATATTAAAAGTTCTTTTCACCCATGGATCTTATTAAAAGTAAAAAAGACCTGAACAGGTTTATAGGAATCGAGAGGGCAAAACTTAACATCAAAAGGCCTTTCATCATGTGGATCACCTACTCTGAAGGATACAGGGTATACCGGTTTTTCAAAAACTTACGTTACTTAGAATACTATCTCAACAAAAAGAAAAAACCTTGGGACTATGTCCCCTTGGCATGGAGATATTGGAACCACAGAAGGATGAAGCTAAAATACAGCTTCTACATTCATCCAAACACGCTAGGAGAAGGCTTTCACTTAGTACATTCCGGATTTGTCCGTATTGCTGTGTTTGCTAAAATTGGCAAAAACTGTACAGTACTTCCACGGGTCCTGATAGGCAAAAAAAAACCGGGTATAGGAAATCCCGAAGTGGTTATTGGGGACAATTGTTATATAGGCACAAGTGTTACAATCTTAGGACCGGTAAAAATAGGGAATAATGTAACTATTGCAGCCGGTAGCGTAGTTACACACGATGTACCGGATAATTGCATCATTGGAGGAGTTCCAGCCAAAATTCTAAGAAGTAAAAACCACTCAAGTCCGGTCTCACCAGCCATTTGATCAAAAAATATTTCATCCTGATTTACTACAAAATTCACCAATCACTCTTATAAAGGCATAGAAATTAAGCTATAAAATAAAAATCGGCTCAATCTTAAAAGGTTGAGCCGATTTTTATTTTTATAAAGTCAATAAATCTTAAAGGTCGAGGACATTTTATCCCCTACTGGAATGATGCCTTTTTCATCAGCAAAAGCAGCCATTTCCACTCGATACTTTCCAGACTTTAGGAATCGATTACCATAATAGAAATTACCTCTGCCATCATCTCCAAATAATAGAAATGGGTATCCGCCATCCAACATGGAGTGGATCAATTTATACCCATCACCTTCCTGTTGATAGAGATCGAATCGTACACTTTTAATTCTTTTATCTACGTCTGCGTACAAACTAAACTTTTTTGTACCTAACCTGGAGAAATAAATGATCTTGCCAGGATGTAAATCTTCCCACAGGGATTCTGTATCAGCATTTGCGATGATTAGCTTGGGTTCTTTAGCATCATTGATTACTCCATCTGCTAAGTTCAACGCACTTCCAGTTACAAGGTCAGATAAAGATACATTTTCGTCACCGTACCGGATATTATCCATATAAAGTGTTCTTACATCCGTATCCGTTTTCGTATAATTCCATATTGATTTATAAATCCCTACTTTCCAATGAGGGAGCCCTATTCCCTTGTATAAATTCGGTCCATTATAATTCAAAACTTTATTTCCGTCTCTCCAAATCTCTACAGATCCGTCACTCCCAGAGGAATGATGAACACGAAACGCAAATTCTGTCCATTTATCTTTTATGATCGGTCCCAAATTAAGGTGTTCCCATTTTTTTTCATCCTTAGGAGACACTACACGAAGGTACAATTCATCCTTAGACGTTCTTAGGGACAAGGCTGGTCCTCCAGAACTTTGTCTCCACTGTGAAATGGATTCGTTAGATTTATCGTACTCGTATCCATCCTCAGGAAAATAAACAGCAAAACTGTACCACATATCCTGGGAAGGAGCTTTAGAATTAACCAGTACTTCAGAACGCGTACCGTTTGCAGCCATTTCATCAGATGATGTCAGCCTGAACATAGCAGATTTATCCCCTTCAAATGACCGCCATGAAACAATTCTTAGGCTATAATCTTCAGACCCTTGAGTATGGATTCCTTTCAGTGGGTCATCCCCCTCAAAATCTTCTGAAAACAATAATCCTGATAATTTAGTTGTAACATCTGCTACCTCAGTACTTTCTTGCTCATCCAGTTGTTGCGATTCATCTAGCTGACAAGAACTTGCGAAAAAGACCGTAGTAAGCCCTGCAAGAAAACTCTTGCAAGTTAAATTGGTGATAGATTTCATTAATAAATAAGTTAGGTGATAATTACTTTTAAGTGTTTTCCAGATCTAGCTAAAGTGCATCGATGGTCCTTCTCTTATATTAGTTTTCATTAGTGTGGTTGTTGGTTGGTAAATAAGATTCAAACAGTATAATCATTAGGGTGATTAACTACTTGTTCCCAACAGCTTTCCAATATCCATACCACGTAACCTAACTGAAAACGAACGAGTTAATAAAACGAAACAAACAACTTGTGATATGATATAAACAGTGTAAAAACGTAAATAAAAAAAGAAAAAACTTTCTATGTAAATTTTTAATAGGTATAATTAAATTTTAATAT
This sequence comes from Echinicola soli, assembly GCF_006575665.1. Lineage (NCBI taxonomy): Bacteria > Pseudomonadati > Bacteroidota > Cytophagia > Cytophagales > Cyclobacteriaceae > Echinicola > Echinicola soli. The sequence continues at coordinate 3,542,370 of NZ_CP041253.1, read as the reverse complement.
TTATAACTATATTTTTTCATACTAAAATACATATTAATCATATTATAAGAAATGATGTTTTTTCCATTTCGACAAAAAACAATTATCACCATTTAAATAATCAAAAATTATATGCGTAAAATTGAATTTTAAAAAACAACCCTATTGTTTGTTTAATTAATAATTGTAGAATATATCCACAATATGATTATTTATTACCCAATTTTTAATAGTATTTTTCATTTATAACATGATGATTCAGCTATTAGTTTAAAAAATATTTCAGCGTTTTCTTTGTGATTTTAGCAGCAAAATAAAATTAAATAATAAAAAAAGTTCGAAAACCACTTATAGGCTCGAATAACAAAAAAATCAAGATAAGCATGGAGAAATCAAGTTTCTCCATGCCAAGTAGTCATTATCAAAAAGCAGTCCCGTGTGTTTTCCGTCCAAAAATCGTTAAGTATATTATTTTTATATCGAGTTTCATTGACCAGTTTTTCATATACCACAGGTCGTGAGCTATTCGCTGTTCCTTTTGCTCAGCAGTCTCTGTAGGCCCCCTCCAGCCATTTACTTGAGCCCATCCAGTAACCCCCGGTTTGAAATAATGTCTAACCATGGCCTTATCAACGCTACGTTGGAATTCTTCATTGAGGTAAGTCCTGTGCGGCCTTGGTCCTACCACACTCATATCGCCCATAAATACATTGGCAAATTGTGGAAGCTCATCTATACTGTATTTTCTCAAAAACTTACCAACTTTGGTAATACGTGGATCGTTTTCAACTGTTGAAGCTTTTCCGGTACTATCATTCTCCCTCATAGTCCTAAACTTAAACACACGAAACGGCTTGCCCCCTTTACCGATCCGTTCGGGACAATAAAAGGCGGGCCCTGGACTATCAAGTTTTATCAATATCACAATCAAGAAAAACAATGGGGACAGCATTAAAAGAATCAAACTGGAAAAACACCAATCAAAGCACTCTTTTAGAAAAGAAGAAATCTTATCATCAAGGGGCATCTGCCTTACGTTAACCATATCCATGTTTCCTTGCCTGATCACTTTACAATCTTCCCCAAGTAATTTCTGATAATCCGGGATAAATCTGACACGAGTACCGTAATAATCAGCCGTGTTGAGAATCTTCTTTATTTCTTCGGAATATTGGATCGGTAAGGCCACAATAACTTCGTCTACTGGATTATCCCTAAGATAGTTACCCATATTGTCTAAATCACTCACATATTCACCACCTTCTACGGCCAGTTCCGGTTCGGCTACATTATGATACTTCACCATCCCTTTCACCTGATAACCATTCTTTGGATTATCCTTAAAGTAGGAGTTCACCCTATTTACCATCTCCCCTTGTCCCGTAACCAATACATTTTTTCCAACTCCTCCACTATTTTTCAATCGGTTAATAATACTCAAGATGACAAAATTGGTAACTATTCCAATCAATGGAAATCCAATAGAGAATGATAAAACCACTTTCCTAAATGTCGGCGGAAAGGTGAAAATTAAATATGACAAACCAAGAATCACCACCAAAATGGCACTGGATTTCACATAATTCAAAATCCTGTTGGAAAAATCTCCATTAAGATCAAAGAAATAAAGTTTTCTCCATTTCACTATCACCAGCCATATGGATATTAACCCTATGAAAAGTACCCAATCAATCCCCTGAACACCTGTATCCTTAAAGATATATAGCGAAACAAGGAAAGTAATTCCCAATATGACGGTGTCCCAAATAAAGAAAAAACCTGCGACAAGTTTGTTAACATTATTCATAGTATCTCTAATAAAAATTCAAAACAATCGTTATTAACTAGACAAACATCTGTAAATCAACCCTATAAAGGTTTATGAACCGGTGAAGCATCATTTTATCAGTAAATTATAACAGTAGTCAATTTTTCATTTTACAAGCTCTAATGCTTATCCAAATACAAGTTTCTTATAAAGCTGATTTAACTGGTTTCCAGTACCCTATTACATGCCACTAATTTATATCAATGGCTAGAAGAAAACAAACAAAATACATTAAAATTTATTTAAAAAACATTTTTAATGGTTTGAAAAACAAATAAGTAAAACACATTTACGTACAGGTACTTGAAAAAAACGTAAACATATGGGACATTTACATCAATGTATGAAAATGTTCTCCTTAACATTTAAATATTAGTGCTACCAGTTTAATTTAACAGCATACAAAACTTACAACACAAAACCATAACTGTTAAAAATTTAACAAAATAACCATGTCATTCCTGCCAAAAACAGAAAAAATCATTAAAAACATCATCATTTGAACACACAACTAAACCAACGCCTTTAAATTAGCAGAAACATTAAGGCCTCTTATCTTTTTGGCTTTAAGTTATGATCTTTAAAATCCAGAGAAAACAAAAATCTCCTATTGACATAAACTGTTTTTTGTTGTAAATAGCGTAAAATCCTGCCTATTAATTTTATTTAAACATGTCACATTATGGCAAGAGGAACAGAACTGTATTACGACGAATTTGACGACTTCGAGGAAGACGACGAATTCACTTCAGAGGATCTCGACGAGGATATATATGACCTCGATGACGACGATGATGAAAGACTAGAGGATAACCTCATCGATTTTGATGATGATGATTTTGGAGATTTTGATGATGATCTAGATGACGATTTGGACTAATTAACATTAAACTGGGCTGTCTTTGATGAAAGACAGCCCAGTTTTTATTATTTAATTTTGTCCAATGGCTCGGAGCTATTAAATTGCAGGAAATTTAAGACATCACTAAAACATTGTTAAACATGTTACTGGAAATATTCAATTCCCCATTAGGCTCCGGAGCCCAATTATTTATACTGATTGTTTGTATCCTAATTGGTTTAGGTGCTGGTCTTTCTAACGCGGACATTAGAAACAACCTATTTAAAGGAAACAAAAAAGAAAAATAACTATAGTCATCATATAGTAAATAAAAAAGGGAGCGTTGATCGCTCCCTTTTTTATTTTACCTTACATTCCCCATCAGCTTTCTTATAGGTTTGGTGATCATCATCAGCACTAATCCAGCCCCTACCGACACCATTACTATCAGCATATATTGATCCGGCATTTCAGCAACAGACTCCTTCGTTCCTCCACTTGCTTCACCTGCAATGATTCCCGCTACTAAATTCCCCAGGGCTACTGACAGAAACCACATCCCCATCATCTGTCCTTGGAATTTCTTAGGCGCCAGCTTAGTGGTCAGACTCAAGCCCACTGGGCTCAAGCTCAATTCTCCAAACGTATGAAACAAATAGGTAAACATTAACCAAGTAGGTGCGGCCATATTTCCAGCTGCAGCCACTTTGGCAGCAAAATACATTACTAAAAACCCTATCCCCAACAAGATCAGCCCAAAAGCAAATTTTATCGGAGAACTCGGTTCTAGGTGCCTCTTTGCCAACCATACCCATAGCGCAGCAAAGATTGGTGCAAAAATAATGATAAACATGGAGTTTGCAGATTGGAAATAACCAGCCGGAATTTCCCATCCAAACACTTCGCGATTGGTAAACCTATCCGCAAAAAGATTTAATGTAGAACCTGCCTGCTCAAAACCGGACCAAAATAATGCGCCAAAACAAAGCAATATAGCGATCACTCCTACCTTCTTTTTCTCATCTGTATTTAATCCACCAAAAAGCAACACATATATAAAGAAAGCCGCCGCCACTATTGCAATTACTTTATATGAAGCATCAGCTATCACTGCGGCATCAATGGCAATTACTCCCTGAAACATCAAAAAGAGTACCATCGAAAGCACAATAATCGTAAGAAAAGTAAACATCCTTAAGCGACGTCGGTGGGCTACTTCCGCATCAGATTCTGGATCGGACAGTTCGCCTTTACCCTTAAGGGTACCTGAGGTCAACCGGTACTGGATCAATCCCAGGATCATACCAAAACCAGCCACTCCAAATCCTAAATGCCAATCTACCTCAGCAAACGTACTACAGATAATCGGCGCAATAAATCCTCCAATATTAATCCCCATGTAAAAGATACTAAATCCTGCATCCCGTTTGGAACTTCCTTCATGATAAAGCTGTCCAACAATCGAACTGATATTGGGTTTGAGCAATCCTGTTCCGACCACGATAAGGATCAATCCTAAAAAGAAAGAAGTAGTATCCAACGGAGATAGTGCCGCTTTTGCTTCATGACCACTTTCTAGCATGGCCATTATCCCTGGTAATCCCATAGTGAAATGCCCCAAAGCAATTATAATCCCACCGTACCATACAGATTTCTTCAATCCAAACAGCCTATCCGCCAGCCATCCACCAGGAAGGGCAAGCAGGTAAACGCCCATCGTGTAAAGTCCATAAATAGCTCCTGAAGTCTTGTCATCAAATCCCAGCCCACCGTCAATGACGGCTGTGGTCATAAAAAGGATAAGCAGGGCTCTCATGCCATAGTAGCTGAAACGCTCCCACATTTCTGTAAAAAAGAGTGTCATTAAACCTCTCGGGTGTCCAAACATCGATGGACCATCAAACCCCCTGTCAAGTTGTTGATTATTGGATTCTTCGTTTTGTAACATTTGGGTAAATAGTTCCTAAATTAAGCTTAACAATTTACAATGATAAGAGATTTTTTCTTAAACCATGAAAAATGTCCCATTTTGTTCCCCTTTGGCATTTCGAACATTAGCTCCTTTCTCCGTAGATTTTCTGGCACTTTTGCGATCCCTTAAATCACCTACTTACTCCCTAAAAAACCCTTCGAAATCGTTTGAAAAACGATATTTTCGTGTCTTTTTAAGAATAATAATCCCCAATTCTTATATCTTTGCATTAGTACCTTTTAAGTAATACCCAAATAACTTTAGAGATTTATGATCAGTAAAACACGCCCAGTTACTGACCAGCTAGAACTCCATGAACAATTGGATAATGGTCAGGTAAAACTCAACCTCACACCAGCTGAGCTCATCGAACATGCTCTTTCAAGACAGGAAGGCTGGCTTACCGACACTGGAGCCCTCATGGCTCATACAGGTAAATTCACTGGTAGGTCACCGAAAGACCGATATATTGTATCTGATTATGAAACAAAGGGAAATATCTGGTGGGGAGATGTCAATATCCCATTTTTGGAAGCACATTTCGATCGGCTTTTAGAAAAAATGCTCTCACACCTTAAGCACAGAAGTGTCTTTGCCAGGGATGTCTATGCAGGTGCAGACAACAGATACCGTTTGAATATCAGGGTATACAACACCTTGGCTTGGCACAATCTTTTTTGTCACAATATGTTTTTAAGACCTGAAAAGGATGAAACCATAGACCAAGGCACCGATTTCACGATCATCTGTGCCCCCGAGTTTGAAGCTGACCCGGTTTTAGACGGTACCAGAGGAAAAAACTTCACCATCATTAACCTGACCAAAAGAATCATCTTGTTAGGAGGAACCGGCTATGCTGGCGAAATAAAAAAGGGAATATTCTCTGTATTAAACTACCTCTTGCCATTGAAGGAAAAGGTTCTCTCCATGCACTGCTCAGCCAATATTGGTAAGAATGGGGATACTGCATTGTTTTTTGGACTTTCTGGAACAGGCAAAACCACACTATCCGCAGATCCAGCAAGAAACCTCATCGGAGATGATGAACATGGCTGGACGAATAATGGGGTCTTTAACTTCGAAGGGGGCTGTTATGCCAAAGTAGTTGACCTTTCCAGGGAAAAAGAACCCGAAATATGGGAAGCGATCAGATATGGAGCCGTAGTGGAAAACACACGGTTTGCTCAAAATTCCAGAACCATCGATTATACCGATACCAGCGTCACTGAAAATACCAGAACAGCGTATCCACTGTATCACATACAAAAGGCCATTATGCCTCCGCTAGGCACGTTGCCAAAAAACATTTTCTTTCTTACGGCAGATGCATTCGGTGTAATCCCCCCCATTTCCAAGCTGAACACCAGTCAGGCAATGTACCACTATATATCGGGATACACCGCAAAGGTAGCTGGCACAGAAATGGGAATATCCGAACCACAAAAAACTTTTTCGGCCTGTTTTGGCGCTGCATTCTTGCCCCTTCACCCGACCGTCTATGCATCCTTGTTTGGTAAAAAAATGAAAGACCACAATGTGAACGTTTGGCTGATAAATACTGGATGGACAGGAGGCTCTTATGGTATTGGATCACGGATGAAGCTCCCATATACAAGGGCGATGATCGCTGCGGTTCTGGAAGGGAAATTGGATAGTGTCCCATTTAAAACCCACGAGGTTTTCAATGTAGCCGTTCCCCAGCACTGCCCAAATGTCCCCGAAGAAATCCTAAATCCTAAATCGACCTGGGAAAATCCGGGAGAATATGATCAAAAATCACATCAACTGGCCAAATCGTTTGTAGAGAACTTCAAAAAATATGAGGATTTTGCTTCTGAGGATATAATGGCCGGTGCGCCAAACACCTAAAAAAAGCCCTCCGCATTTGCGGAGGGCTTTTTTTATTCTTCAGGTTTATCTAAACCATGCTCTTGTTCAAACTTGTTCCTTCTTATCTCGAACCGCTCGAGCTCCTCGCCAAGCATATCCAAGGATTCATTGTATCTAGAGTACAAATCCCCCATATTCTTTTCCATGTTCGAAAAATTAAACTCCATGGCGTCAAGTTGGAGCTGGGAAGCCTTTTCTATCAAAGCCACTTGGCTATTTTTCAGGTCTGCAAGTAACCTCAAAGCTCTGTCCATTTTCTCTAACTTTTCTCTGTTATTCATGATTAAATAAGTTTGGTTATTATAAGATAATCAAAAAACAGACCAAATGGAACATTTTTAACTCATTCAACAAAAAGCAATACCAAACCAACATCTCCCAAGCGAACTATTTCGTCAAGATAAAAGTAAGTTTTACTATATTTGCTTCAAATAATCATTTAAATGAAAACAGCAGAAATAGTAACTGAAAAAGGAACCATGAAAGTGGAGTTTTATGAAAAAGACGCTCCCAACACGGTTAAGAATTTTGTAGACCTATCTCAGAAGGGATTTTATGATGGGCTTACCTTTCATCGGGTAATTCCAAACTTCGTTATCCAAGGTGGATGTCCCATAGGGAATGGCGCTGGTGGGCCTGGATATACCATTGATTGTGAGCTGAATGGGGACAATCAACACCATGAACGTGGCGTCCTATCTATGGCCCATGCTGGTAGAAATACCGGTGGTTCACAATTTTTCGTTTGTCACAGCAGGGACAATACATCCCATTTGGACAGGAATCATACGTGTTTCGGAAAAGTGGTAGAAGGTTTGGACGTAATCGACCAAATCCGTCAAGGAGACAAAATCGAAAAAATCATTATTTCTGAAGCTTAATAACCTTGTTTCACATAAGAGGCTTTTCATAAGTTTATGTGACCGTCATTCTGACGTAAGAAAGAATCTCAAATACGAATTCAAAATAATTGATTCCGGGAATTCTTCTCTTACATGACTGCCGTGGTAAGCAATGCCATTGACATCCAGAATGGGAAGTGACTACTTATAAACAGCCTCTTATTTTTTTTCTAGCTAAATAACATTCCTGCAATCGTCGCAGTCATCATACAAGCAAGTGTTGCTGCTAAAAGCGCATGCATCCCCAGTTTTGAAAGGTTCCCCTGTTGCCCTGGTGCAATGCTTCCAATTCCTCCCACCTGTATCGCTATAGAGCTAAAATTGGAAAACCCACAAAGGGCATACGTTGCAATAATGATAGATTTTGGTGAGAGGTCTCCTTCTGCTTTCATGGAAGAAAGATCTGCATAAGCCACAAACTCATTGATCACCGTTTTCTGCCCCAAAAGAGAGCCCACCTGAAGGGTGTCTTGCCACTCCACTCCCATCAGCCATGCAAATACCCTAAAGACTTGTCCAAGAATATATTCCAGAGAAAAACCTTCAAACCTACCATTAGTAGAGTTAACCACAAACTGATTCAATCCAGTTATATCACCCAATACGCCCGACAATAGATAATTCAGCATGGCTATAACCGCGATGAATGCAAGTAACATCCCTCCTACATTTAATGCCAACTTTAGTCCATCTGCAGCCCCTATCGACATGGCATCGATCAAGTTCACGCCCAAACCTTCGCTGTTCACTTCTAACTTATCATTCAGGCCTTCCTTATTGGTCTCTGGGATGATCAACTTCGACATTACGATCGCAGCGGGGGCATTCATGATACTAGCCCCCAATAGATAAGAGGCAAATCTACTTTGTTCAGCAGGATCATCTCCTCCCAAAAAAGCTACATAAGCGGCCAAAACTCCTCCAGCAATGGTAGCCATGCCTCCAGTCATCAGACACATCAACTCAGAACGGGTCATTGTAGAAATAAAAGGTCTTACCAGCAGTGGTGCCTCCGTCTGACCTAAAAATATATTCCCAGCGGCGGAAAGGCTTTCCGCACCAGAAAGCTTCATGGTCCGGGCCATCACCCAAGCAATTCCAAATACAATTTTCTGTAATATTCCCAGGTAGTACAAGCCTGCAGAAACTGTCGAAAAGAAAATGATGGTAGGCAACACCTGAAAGGCAAATATGGTCCCAAACGAATCTGTCGCCAGATCACCAAACAAAAATATCGCTCCAGCCTGGGCAAAGCTCAATAATTTCACAAAGGCTCCACTGATGCTTGCAAAAATAGATTCTACAAAAGCTACCTTCGTAATCAAAAAACCAAAAACAACTTGTAAGATTACCCCTATCCCCACTAACTTCCAGTCTACTGATTTTCTGCTTGCTGAAAATAGAAAAGCTACGCCAAGTAGCGCCACTATTCCTATCATACCTCTTAAATAATCCATATTTTAAATTTATAGACCACCTTCATATTTGATCCTATCAAAAGAAAATAAGAAAAGTAAATATAATCTATTTTGGGGCATGAATGGAAACAAAAAAGCCTGGAACTTGATAGTCCCAGGCTTTGAGTATCATTAATTTCTACGGTTTATTTCATCTCTGATGCGAGCAGCCTGCTCATAGTCCTCACTATTGATAGCTTTATCAAGTAACTGGTTAAGCTTTTCGAGGCTATAATCCTTCAGGGGCTCTTGATTTCTGGGTTTGTCCGAAGTGACTTTCTTCTCTTCTGCTTTGGTTTTTCTTCCACTTTTCTCTTCTTCTTCCTCATTAAATTCAATCGCAGCTTCAGACATCACCTTTTTCTCACAAAATATAGGAGCCTCAAAACGAACCGCTATGGCAATGGCATCCGAAGGTCTCGCATCGATTTCCACAGTCTTCTTTCCATCTTTACAAACGATTTTAGCATAAAAAACACCCTCTCTCATATCTGAAACAAGAATGTAGTCTACCGAAAACCCAAAATTACTGGCAAAAGACTTAAACAGATCATGGGTCATGGGACGATTAGGAACAATCTTCTCTATCTCAATGGCAATAGCTTGTGCCTCAAACATCCCTATCACAATAGGAAGCCTCCTCGTTCCGGTGGTTTCTCCCATCACCAGTGTGAATGATCCAGATTGTGAATGATTTGATGATAAACCTAATATTTCTAGTTCAACTGTGTTCTCCACTCGTTTTTATTTTATTGCTTTTACAGCCTCCGTAAGTTTTGGCAAAATCTCAAAAGCATCGCCTACAATACCATAATCAGCAGCCTTGAAAAATGGCGCCTCTGGGTCTTTATTAATCACCAAAATGTATTTGGATGCATTTACACCTGCAAGATGTTGAATAGCACCTGAAATTCCAACTGCCACGTACAAACTTGGTGCTACTTTTACACCTGTCTGCCCTACGTGCTCATGGTGTGGCCTCCATCCGCTGTCAGAAACGGGCTTAGAACACCCTGTGGCCGCTCCCATCGCTTTTGCGAGATCTTCGATTAGGCTCCAGTTTTCTGGCCCCTTCATCCCACGGCCTCCTGAAACAACGATATCCGCTTCGGGCAATGAAATCTCGTCGGATGCTTTATCTGTAGAAGTGATCTTTGCAGCAAAATCACTTTCTGCCAATGCTACCTCCAAAGCTTCTACTCCGGCATCTGCTCCATCCGATTTTAAGGGCACAGCGTTTTTCTTAACGGCCAAAATCTTATTTGCAGTTGTAATCACCGTGTCAGTAAAGGCTTTTCCGGTGTAAATACTCCTTCTTACTTTATAGCCACCGTTTTCTTCCGGCAGTGCCACTACGTTGGAAGCCAATCCTGCTTTCAGTTTCACTGACAACCGCGCAGCCACAGCGTCTCCCAAGGAAGACTTTGCAAGTACCAAAGTATCGGCACCTGATTGCTCAAAAGCTTGGCCTACGGCACTGGCATGTGCCTGAATCACTCCATCATTGAGTTTTTTGTCAGCTACATGCAGGACTTTTTGCGCTCCCGCAGAACCTGCCTTTGCCAGGGCACTTTCTTCGATGGCTCCAAGGGCCACTGCTACCACTTCTTTCCCTTCTTTTTCGCCAAGGGCACTGGCATAGGATACCGCCTCTAATGATGTTTTCTTGATCGCACCTTCAGCGTGCTCTATATATACTAAAATGGACATATTATTCTAATTTAAATTAAAGGGACTATTTAAAGGATCTTGGCTTCGTTTTGCAGCAAATTCACCAGTTCTTCCACATTATCCTTATCGATAAGTTTAACGGCTCCTTTCGCAGGTGGAAGCTCATAACCGACCGTTTCGGTAGCTGCTTCATCGCTGACAGGTTCTACCACATTCAGCGGCTTGCTCCGAGCAGACATGATCCCACGCATATTCGGAATTTTCCACTCTGCTATAGGCTCTTGACAGCCTGCCACAAAAGGAAGTTTCACTTCTAAATATTCCTTCCCTCCTTCTATTTCCCTGGCGATCTTGGCCACATCACCTTCCAGATCCAGTTTCATCACTGGTGAGACGGAAGGCATGCCCAGCATTTCTGCTACCATTCCATGCACCATACCGCCGTTAAAGTCGATGGATTCCCTTCCCATCAGGATAAGATCATATCCACCTTCTTTAGCATAATGGGCAATTTGGGTGGCCACAAAAAGTGAATCGGAAGGGAATCCATTTATTCTTATTGCCTCGTCAGCACCAATGGCCAGCGCCTTACGCAAAGTAGGTTCTGTCTCTGCCTCTCCCACATTCAGTACGGTGAGGCTTCCTTCTGATTGGTCTCGTAGTTCCACCGCTCTGGCCAAAGCATAATCATCGTATGGGCCTATAATAAATTGGACACCTGTCTTGTCAAACTTGGTGTTATTCTCAGTAAATTGAATTTTGGATGTAGTATCCGGCACGTGTGTAATACAAACCAGAATTTTCATATATTTTTATTTTATAAGTTGTCAATAAAGTTCCTTCGCAGAAATCTGATTTTACTGTTTTAATCCCGCTAAAAAACGGCTTCTTCCAAAATGCCAATAGGTTATTCCACCTTCTTCCCATATGGATATAACGTGCCAATGATAGGTGTAATTTCATAGGAAAGCTTCATGAAAAGTGTACCTAGTCCATAAACTTAGTGTGTATTTATCTAGCTATCGCCTGGCATTCTTATTTGAATTGCCCAAAAATAAAAAAAAGGGCGTTCAATACCTATCCTGAATGAATTGATTTTGGCTATGGACAATAATTTATGGTTATAGTGTGGCCACGGTAAATAGCAGTACCTATATCAATTTAACAAGTAACCCAACCGACCAATGAGGGAATTTTTTAAATCCTTTTCAATTTGGTCAAAGGATAATTTATCTTTTACTTTTATCAATTAAAAACACCACTCTTTCCGAGGCACATTTTTACAGTATATTTGCCCAAGAACTATAAATCAAAAAGCCTAAAAGGTCGATCCCAATGAATAATTTATCGAGAATTGAATTGTTACAGCAATTTGCGAAAGATGAACCTGATAATCCTTTTAACCTTTATGCCCTGGCGCTAGAATATCAAAACAGCGACTTGAAGAAAGCTGTAAGCTATTTTGATGAATTGCTAGACAAACATCCAGCATACCTCCCCACCTACTTTCATGCGGCTGCTTTGAATGCAGAGATAGAAGAGATCGAAAAAGCACTTTCCATCTACAAATCAGGCATCGAACTTGCCAAAACCAAAAATGATCAGCACGCCTTAAAGGAGCTCAAAAACGCTTTCCAAAACTTCCTGTTCGAAAACGATTTGGATGAATAATCAATCCTAAAGAAAAAGGTGGCATTGACTGGGCTTGACAGGCCTCTAAACATTATATTTTCACCACGATTTTTCCTGTCTGCTCTCCAGCCGCCATTCGCTCAAATGCCTCCACGGCATTCGAAAAATCAAAAACGGAATCCACCAGGGGAGTGATCCCTTGTTCAGTTACATACTCCACCATTTCATCAAAATCCTTGTCACTTCCCATAGTAGTGCCCTGAATGGTCAATTGGTTCCAAAAAACCCTTCTGGCATCCAGCATCGGTGGATTGCCGAGGGTAGCACCATAAAAAACCAGTTTGCCGCCAGGTCGCAATGCTTTGATCGAATCAGCAAAAGTAGCTCCCATGGCCGAATCGATGATCAATTCAACCCCACCCGTTTGATCCAGCGCATGCTGGACCCAATTTTCATCATTGTAATTGAAGCCACCGGACACACCCAGCTCCTTTGCCTTTTTTAACTTTTCCTCATGCCCACTATTCACATAGACTTCAGCACCTGCAGCGATACCATATTGGGCGGCAAACTGGGCCACGCCTCCTCCAAAACCGGTAACTAACATTTTCATTCCCTGCTTCACCTTTCCGTGATAAAAAGCCGCTCGATATGCTGTCAAACCTGCCAATGGCAATACCGCCGCTGCTTCAAATGATAAATGAGCCGGTTTTTTACATAACCTGGAGGCATCCACTTGTACATATTCTGCGAGGGTCCCATTGCCGGGCATTCCCAAAATCTGAAAATCTCCCGATTGGACTTCTTGCTTATCCCCCCAAAAATTAGCAGCATTGATAATGACTTCCTCGCCTAACCACTTTTTGTCCACCTTGTCTCCTACTTCTTCCACCACTCCGGCACCATCGGATCCCAAAATGACCCCATTTTTGATATTGGGATATTTCCCTTGCCGGCACCACTCATCACGGTGGTTCAAAGCGGCGGCTTTTACTTTCACTTTGACCTCATTGGGTTTTAGGCTTGACAATTCCACCTCCTTGACAGTGATTCCTGAAGGGTTATCCTGATCTAAAACAAGTCCTAGCATAGTTGGTATATTGGTTAATCGTTAATGGTTATTGGTTACTCGTGATTAGCAGATGATCCATCTCTCTACCTCCCGCCGGTCGAAGTGTCGAAGGACTAGAACGGTGCAGGATCATTGCTGCCCAGTCCTCCCGGGAAACCTTCCTCTTCGTCAGGCCCATTGGCTTTGCTCTGGATCCTGATCATATTCGAATCGTCAAATCCTTTACCACCAGCGGCACTTGGGAATTTATTGCCATACATGGCTTCCTGACCTTGCGGCTGATAAGGGACATTCAAGTCCAGGTCCGTAAACTTGGTATATTTACCGATAAATCGCAGCTTGACCGTCTCCAATGAACCACTCCTATGCTTAGCAATAATCACCTCTCCAGTGCCCATGGTACTATTGCCTTCCTCATCCTCGTTGATACCATAGTATTCTGGTCGATAAAGGAACATAACGATATCCGCATCCTGCTCGATGGCTCCGGATTCCCTCAAATCGGACAGCTGTGGACGTTTATCTCCACCCCGTGTTTCTACCGCCCTTGACAACTGGGAAAGTGCGATCACCGGTACTTCAAGCTCCTTGGCAATTTTCTTAAGTGCCCTGGAAATACTGGAAATCTCCTGCTCACGGTTACCACTTGCACTGGCTTTGGAATCACCAGACATCAGCTGAAGGTAATCAATTACGATCATCTGGATATCACTCTGTGCCTTTAATCGGCGACATTTTGCGCGAAGTTCCAAAATGGACAAGGCAGGCGTATCATCCACAAATAGCGGCGCAGAGGAAAGTTTACTGGTCTTATGGATCAGCTGCTCCCACTCATAATCTGCCAAGTTTCCTTTCTTGATCTTCTCTGAGTCCAATTCCGCCTCGGATGAAATGAGACGGTTTACCAACTGGACGGCTGACATCTCCAGGGAAAATATAGCCACTGGCCTACTGTGATCCACCGAGGCATTTCGAAGTACAGAAAGCACAAAGGCCGTTTTACCCATCGCAGGACGGGCAGCAATAATCACCAAATCGGATTTTTGCCAGCCCGAGGTCACCCTATCCAATGCCGTAAATCCACTTGGTACACCGGTAAGCCCATCAGCCAAATCTTTCTTTCCTTCCAGCTCCGTAATGGCCTCCCGCATAATGGATTTCATGTCGGCATAATTTTTTCGGATATTGTTTTCGGATATTTCAAATAGCGATTGCTCCATGGTGTCCAATAGCTCAAACACATCGGTCGTTTCCTCATAGGCATCTTTCTGAATCTCGGAGCAAATTCGGATCATTTGGCGCTTCATGGCCATTTCTGTAATGATCCGAGCGTGATACTCTATATTGGCAGCAGAAGATATCTTAGAAGTAAGTTCAGTGATATAGTAGGCTCCTCCCGCTACTTCCAGCTTCCCATTCTTCCTGAGCTTGTTGGTTACCGTTAACAGGTCTATTGGTTCACTCTCGTTAAAAAGCTGCAAAATCGCATCATAGATTTCCCTATGGGCATCTTTATAAAAACTATCTGGTTTCAGAATATCCACTACGGCGGTAATGGCTTCTTTTTCCAACATCAATGCGCCAAGCACTGCCTCTTCCAAATCGGTGGCCTGTGGCGGAATCTTGCCCACGCCTCCTGTCAAACTTTGCTCTAAGTTATTTTTTCTTCTGATTGGATTACGCTCCCTTCCTGCGGTATTTCTTTCTGCCATAGTAACAAATGTAATGGCTTTACACCAAACATTTTAAACATTTTATGCACCTCGTTATCAACACCTCTCTAAAATTCTTACGGTCAGCAAGTTGCAAACAAACATTACCAATCACGGTCTTAATTCCAACTATAAATGGATAAATTAACCCTAATTAGTGCTCCTTTGTCACATTAAGAAAGTACTTTAAAGAGATTCCTTCCAGGTATATCAGGACAGGCTATTCCTCCTTCGTCGGAATATCATTAAATAATCGTAACATGACAAATAGGGTAAGTAAAAAATACCACTTTCAAATTGACCATGGTTTGTAGTCAATTTGTCCGTTCTTTTGTAATTTCACCTTTCCAAACTGTATAGAACCCAAATAGGATTAAGAGCATGACCAAAGTCAATGTGGCCATTAATGGCTTCGGGCGGATCGGACGCTATGTATTTAAGCTACTTCAGCAACATCCAGACATAAATGTAGTGGCCATCAATGACCTGATGGACATCACAAACCTTGCGCACTTGCTCAAGTACGACTCCGTTCATGGAAAATTTCTGGCCGAGATTATTCCCCAGCCCAATTCACTCCTTGTAAACGGTAAAACCATTCGCATCTATGGAGAGAAATCTCCCAAAAAGCTTCCTTGGAAAGCATTGGATGTAGACATCGTCATCGAATGTACGGGGAGATTTGTTGAAAAAGAGAAAGCAGAAGGTCACTTAAAAGCCGGCGCCAGACGAGTGGTCATCTCCGCTCCTGCTTTGGGGAATGTGCCCACGATAGTACTTGGCGTGAACGATGCCATGCTCGCAGGGAACGAAGTCATCGTCTCCAATGCCTCGTGCACGACCAATTGCCTGGCTCCTATGGTAAAAGTCTTGGAAGACCATTTCGGCATCGAAAAAGGCTTTGTCTCTACGGTCCATTCTTACACGGCTGACCAAAACCTACAAGATGCTCCTCACCGTGATCTGAGAAGGGCTCGCGCTGCTGCCTGTTCCATTATTCCGACCACTACAAATGCCGCAAAAGCCGTGGAACTGGTCCTTCCACACATCAAAGGAAAATTGCATGCCATGGCCTACCGGGTGCCGGTTCCAGACGGATCTCTTACCGAAATGAATGTGGTGCTAAAGAGAGAAACCACCAAAGAAGAAATCAATAAAATCATGCTTGAGGCTGCTAATACGAGCATGAAGGGTTATATTGAATACACGGAAGACCCATTGGTGTCTGTAGACATCATCGGGAATCCCCATTCCTGTATTTTCGATGCCAGCCTCACCGAAGCCAATGGCTCTCTGGTCAAAATCATCGGATGGTATGACAATGAATCTGGATATGCGAACCGAGTAGTTGATCTAATTGGTAAAATCAGCCGTTTTGACCATACATAAATGCTATGAAAGTATTCAGTACCCATTTGGAAAAATTCGATTCCAATCTTTGGCAGTATCATTTGCCCGTACCAGATGATATTGCAATCACTTTTATAGAAGGAGAAGACCGTAGGGTAATCTGTAAAATTGGTACCATTAGCTTTCATGCAGCACTAATGAAAAGCAAAGCCTACTGGTTTATCTTATTCAATACCTCCTTGAGGGAGAAATTGGGGTTCCAAGGGGGAGAAAAGGTAACCATCCGGCTTGAAAAAGACCGCTCCGAATTTGGTCATGATATGCCCGAAGAGCTTCAGGTGCTCCTTGACCAAGATGAAGAGGGGAACAGGTATTTTCGCTCCCTGACCATAGGCAAGCAAAGAAGCCTGGTCTATATCGTCACCAAAGTAAAAAACAGCAACAGCCGATTAAACAAAGCCTTGGCCATTGTGGAGCATCTCAAGGAGGTAAATGGTGTCCTGGATTTTAAAATGCTCAACGAAAAGATCAAATTTTACAACAACTTGGGAATGTAATGGCAGAGCAAACGTATTTGCCAAGCATGAGGAAAATTATTGGTTTTCGGCTACTGGAGTCCGAGAAAACAATCGTCAAATTGAAAAAATCAACTGTTTTCACCCCTAAATCTCCTAAAGGAGACTTTCTAAAGCTCCCCTTTAGGAGATTTAGGGGCATTTCAGGGATTGGAATAAAAACCCTCAAATTTCTATTTAAAGACAGTTTTTGATCATATTTGAAATTTAGTCGGACGCCAGTAGTTTTCGGCTCTATTATTTTACAAATTTACGTCCTGCAACTGTGTTAATTCATTTTCCTGCTAGTTTTGTACAGCATCAATGAATGAAACACCCTATGTCGCATCACCACCATCACCATGGGCACCAGAACATAAAGCTGGCTTTTTTTCTTAACCTTGGCTTTACCATTTTGGAGTTTTTCGGAGGGCTATATGTCAACAGTATTGCGATCATATCAGACGCCCTTCACGATTTAGGCGATAGCCTTTCCTTGGGACTTTCTTGGTACCTCGCAAACAAATCAAATAAAAAAGCTACCAATACCTTTACCTTTGGCTACAAAAGGTTCTCATTGCTGGGTGCACTGAGCAACGGGCTAATCCTGTTCGCGGGATCACTCTTTATCATCAAAGAAGCTGTCACCAGGATCATTTACCCAGAACCCTCCGATGCACAGGGTATGATGATCTTTGCCATTATCGGTGTACTGGTCAATGGGTTTGCTGCTTATCGTCTGAGCCATGGCAAAACCCTCAACGAAAAAGTGATTTCTTGGCACTTGATTGAAGATGTACTTGGCTGGGCGGCAGTGCTGGTAGCATCCATCATTATGCTTTTTGTGGACACACCGTATATCGACCCGGTGCTTTCACTACTGATTACCTTGTACATCCTTTGGAATGTCGTCAAAAGACTTAAGGAAACGTTGATGATTTTTTTACAGGCCAGTCCAAGCGAAATCAATGAAAAAGAAATCAATGAAAAATTACTTCAACTACCCCACGTACAATCACTTCACCATGTACACATCTGGTCACTGGATGGTGAAAAACACGTCTTTACTGCCCATATAAAGCTCAAAGAAGTACAAGGATTTGGGGATGTGCTTACCTTAAAAAAGGCCCTTAAAAAGCTCCTCAAGGCTTACCCTTTTTCCCACCATACCATTGAAATAGAACTCCCTGAAGAAGAATGTGCCATGGAACCTTTTGAAGAAGAAAAAAAATAGATTTAAACCTGAATTTCATGCTGTTTGCTTCTGACTACTGCCTTTCTACAGCTTCCTTCTCCACTGCTTCTTCTCCCCTTTCCGCTTTTTGTTCTCAAGTCGCTTTTTGACAGCGGCTTTGGTCGGCTTGGTGGGTTTTCGCTTTTTCTTTCTTACAAATACCTTGCTGATCAAAAGACTGAACTTTTGTAGTGCCAAAGCTTTATTTTGTCGCTGTGACCGACTTTCCTGCACCACCACCTGGATATGCCCATCGGCATTGAGTTTGGTAGCCAAATGCCCCAGCACCTTGTCTTTCTCATCTTCTGTAAGGATTTGGGAACTTCTGACGTCAAAAACCAACTGAACCTTGGTATTTACCTTATTGACATTTTGCCCACCTGGACCACCGCTTTTGGCGGTCTTAAAAGTAACCTCATGGCTAAAATCCAAACGGGAAATCTGTGATGCGTTCCGCATAGTACTATCGGTGTCTTTTGTGCTTTTTAAGGTATTCTGAAGGAGAAATATCCATCACATTTTTGAATTGTCGGTTAAAGTTGGACAAGTTATTAAAACCACACTCATAACCAACCTCCGAGATATTTAAGCGCTCCTCTATCAGTAATTTACATGCATACCCCACCCTGATTTCATTTAGGAACTTTGAATAAGTCTTTTTGGTGGATTTTTTAAAATACCTGCAAAAGGCCGTTGGATTGAGATGTACCAATTCCGCCACTTCCTCAAGAGAAATATTCCGCTTAAAATTATTGAACGTAAAGGAAAATACCTTGTCCACGCGATCATCACCCGTGATGTGAAGCGGAAAGCTAAATCCATCCGTACTGAGGACTTCATAGTCCTTTTCTTCTGAAAGCTGCGCTAAAAAATCCATCAACTTCACTAACTTGTGTATGCCTTCCAGTACTAGTAGTTCCTCGAAAATCCCCAAAGCCCGACTCTTGATATTTCCAATAAATTTAATACCTTGATTTGCCCGATCAAGTAGGTTTTTCACTCCTTTCATTTCAGGTAACATCATAAAATCGGCACCAGCAAAATGCTTATTGAAATGGATGCTATACGCCTCGGCACTCCCCTCATTCTTAGCAGTAAAATACTCCGGGTCATTTTGCCAAAGGTGGGGAAGGTTTTCCCCTATCAAGATCAGATCGCCTTCTTTAAATTGCTCAATATTGTCGCCAATAAACCTGGTACCGCTACTTTTGGTTATGTATACCAATTCCAGTTCACTATGGTAATGCCACACATCCAGAAAATAGGCATAGGAATGTTTGGCTACCATAAAGGAACGGTCAAATGGGCTTTTTCTTTCTAATAATTTGGCTTTCATACACTAGGGAAGTAGGCTATTTCTGAATGATTAAGGGGTATTCAATAATACAAATATTATCTATCAGAAACAATAAAAACTAAATAAACGCAAAAATAGTACTACATATAACCAATATTCATGTAGCAATAAACAGTGCAAAAGTCCAACTTGCATAGCTAATTAGAAGAAAATCGATCCCGGACAATACAGCGGTATTCCAATGAATTATCCGGATTAAACTTATCTACGTTTTTATACATGACCATTAAGATCACAGACTACCAAGTCAAAGACATTCGCTTCCCTACAAGCAGGGAAAAACACGGCTCAGACGCCATGAATCCAGACCCGGATTATTCTGCTGCCTATATCATTCTAAAAACCAACCAAGCTGATTTGGAGGGCCACGGACTCACTTTTACGATTGGCCGTGGCAATGAAATTTGCTGTGCAGCACTGGAAGCCATTGCCCATCATGTAATAGGTAAGGACCTGGCAGCGATCACCGCTGATATGGGAGCATTCTGGCGAGAAGTAAACAGTGACAGCCAAATCAGATGGCTAGGGCCGGAAAAGGGCGTTGTGCATTTGGCCACTGGAGCATTGGTGAATGCCGTCTGGGACTTATATGCCAAGGCAGAAAAAAAACCGCTCTGGAAACTGCTGGGAGAGATGACACCCGAGGAACTGCTTGCATGCATTGATTTCACATACATCACTGATGTGCTCACCAAGGACGAAGCTCTCGCCATCCTTAAAGAAACGGGAAAAGGTAAAAAAGAACGTATCAGCTACTTGGAAGAAAACGGCTATCCTGGCTACACCACATCAGCTGGATGGTTGGGTTATTCTGACGAAAAAATCAGAAGGCTCTGCCGTGAGGCCAAACAAGAAGGCTGGAAACACATCAAAATGAAAGTCGGCGCCAACCTTCAGGACGATATCCGCCGTGCTGGCATCATCCGGGAAGAAATCGGGGATGATATGTTCCTGATGATGGATGCCAACCAGCGGTGGGAAGTATCCGAAGCCATTGAAAACATGAAAGAATTGGCTAAATTTAATCCGCTTTGGATAGAAGAGCCTACAAGCCCGGATGATATTTTAGGCCATAAGGCAATTGCCGATGCAGTTCACCCTATTTTAGTAGCCACAGGCGAACATTGCCAAAACAGGGTGATTTTCAAACAGTTGATGCAAGCAGGAGCACTCCAAATCTGCCAAATCGATAGTTGCCGGGTTGGTGGCGTCAACGAAAACCTGGCCATCATGCTCATAGCCAAGAAATTCAACATTCCAGTATGTCCACATGCCGGCGGGGTCGGCCTCTGTGAATATGTGCAACACTTGTCCATGGTGGACTACATTTCCATCAGTGGCAGCATGGAAGGTCGCGTCATCGAATATGTCGATCACCTGCATGAGCACTTCATAGATCCAGTGATCATCAAAAAGGGTCGCTATCAAGCTCCAAAGCTCCCTGGCTACAGCATCGAAATCAAAGCTGAATCCCTGGAAGAATATGACTTTGCGACTGGCCCTGTCTGGAACGAAGAACCAACCAAAGCTTAACTAAATGACAATGCTGAAATATTTTTCAGCATTCCACAGGACAGGTATCAAGGAGAAACTGATTAGTTTTCCCACTTAATAATGGAAACATGACTATTATGAAAAATAAAACCATTTTAATTACTGGCGGCGCCAGTGGAATTGGCCTGGCCATCACCACACGTTTTGCCGAGGAAGGCGGAAACGTTTACTTTATTGACTATGACCAAAAAGCAGGAGAAAAGGCCGCCTATGAACTGACAGAAAAAGGTCTTAACGTCTCTTTCCTTCAAGGAGACGTGTCCCAAACGGCCGAAATGCAGCAGACCATTTCCTCCATTCCCGGAGACATTGACGTATTGGTCAACAATGCCGGAATTTCGCATGTGGGCAATCTGGAAAATACCGCAGAAGAAGATTTTGATAGACTCTATCAAGTCAATGTCAAAGGCATCTACAACTGTAGTCTTGGTGCACTTCCTAAGATGAAACAGAAAGGTGGAGCCATCATCAACATGGCCTCTGTGGCCTCTACAATGGGACTTCCTGACCGCTTTGCCTACTCTATGACCAAAGGAGCAGTCTTCGCCATGACCCTTTCTATGGCACGGGATTACGTAGAATACAATATCCGGGTAAACAGCATCGCTCCCGGACGGGTCCATACACCATTCGTAGATGGTTTTTTGGCAAAAAACTACCCTGGAAAAGAAAAGGAAATGTTTGACAAACTAGCCGCCACCCAACCCATCGGCAGAATGGGCAAACCAGCGGAAATTGCCGCAATGGCACTTTACCTCAGCTCTGACGAAGCATCCTTCCTTACTGGTGGAAACTATCCCATCGATGGAGGTTTTGTCAACCTGAAGATGTAACTTCGGCTCTAACTAGCGTAAAGGCAGATTCGATCAGCTACCGACTGGTCTTTGCTGTTGGGGATCCTTGTCCTGAGGCTTTCGAAGGATAATCCCTAGCCCAAATAATGGGGACTAGCAATCCCCTGCAAATAAACAAGCAACTAAGTAACCTAATAACTACACATGAAATTATTACGATTTGGAAATCCTGGGGAAGAGAAGCCAGGTATTGAAAAAGCCAATGGAACACGAATAGACTGTAGTGCTTTTGGAGAAGATTGGACAGAAGACTTTTTGGACAAAGATGGTCTTAAAAGGCTGGCAATTTGGCTTGAAAGCAACGAAGCAAGTTGTCCAAAAGTAGGCAGTGATGTCCGTCTCGGCCCACCCATCAAGCGTCCATCCAAAATTATCTGCATCGGACTGAATTACTCCCTTCACGCCAAAGAAAGTGGCATGGATGTACCTAAGCAGCCGGTGATCTTTATGAAGGCCACGTCCTCCCTATGTGGTCCAAATGACGATATCATTATCCCACGCAACTCAGAAAAGACTGACTGGGAAGTAGAACTAGCCGTGATGATCGGGAAAAAAGCCAGTTATGTAGACAAGGAAAAAGCCATGGATTATGTCGCTGGATACTGTCTGCTTAACGATGTCTCGGAACGTGACTTTCAGCTGAATCACGGTGGACAATGGGTAAAAGGAAAGAGCAATGACCACTTCTCTCCGCTTGGCCCATACTTGGTTACCAAAGACGAAATCAAAGATCCGCACAACCTGAGACTTTGGCTAAAACGCAATGGTAAAATGCTTCAGGACAGCAATACGTCCGACTTGGTTTTTGACATCCCCACCTTGGTGAGTCACCTGAGCAACTATATGACATTACTTCCCGGAGATATCATTTCTACCGGAACCCCAGCAGGAGTAGGCCTTGGCCTCAATCCTCCTACTTACCTGAAAGAAGGTGATGTGGTAGAATTGGGCATAGATGGGCTGGGTACTTCCAGCCAAAAAGCCGTGAATTACAAAGGATAATTCATTGCTTTTGCAATTCAATTTGGAATCAACCTATTTTGAGAAAACAGAAAGAATTTTCACATATCCACTAAAATCACCCCTTGTCTGAAAGATATTCCATCACAGTCTCTTTTGGGGGGATTTAGGGGTAAAGAAGGATAATTTTGGAAATTACCTCACCTGCCAATCATTGGATTGGCAGGTTTTATCAATCAAACCCAAAAACCAATAATACCAAATGAGAATCGACTCACATCAGCATTTTTGGCAATATCACCCTCATAAACATGCTTGGATAGATGACAGCATGAAGGTCATCCAACGGGACTTTTTGCCAATAGACCTGAAGCCACTTTTGGATAAGGAAGGATTTGATGGGACCGTGGTGGTACAGGCTGACGAATCATTGGAGGAAAATACATTTTTGCTCGACCTGGCAGCCCAAAACCCATGGATCAAAAAAGTAGTGGGCTGGGTGGATCTGTGCTCAGAAAATATCTTGACAGACCTCGAAAAATACGCCCAAGAACAAAATATGACGGGATTCAGGATGATCCTCCAAGGACAACCTCCTGAGCTAATGGCAGCATCATCCTTCAGAAACGGAATCAGCAATCTCGAAAAATTCGGCTTCACCTACGACATCCTTATTTTCCCCCATCACCTAGACGAGGCTATCGATCTGGTGAGCCAATTCCCCCATCAGCCCTTTGTGATCGACCATCTGGCCAAACCATATATCAAAGATGGTAAAATAGACAAATGGGCAACAAAGATGAATGTGCTGGCGGAAAGGGAGAATGTTTTCTGTAAAGTCTCCGGTATGGTCACAGAAGCTGATTGGAGCAATTGGACAAAAGAGGGCTTGAAACCATACTTGGATGTGGTTTTTGGAGCTTTTGGCACCAAAAGATTGATGTTTGGTAGTGACTGGCCGGTAGCTAAAGTGGCTGCAGATTATCCTTTGAATGTTTCCATTGTTCAAGATTACATCAAACAGTTAAGCCAAGACGAACAAGCCGATATCATGGGAAACACAGCTGCATTATTTTATAACATTAAATAACCCACTTATAAATGTCAAAGAGATACACCATGGCATTGGACCTGAAAAATGATCCAACGCTAATCGCTGAATACGAAAAATACCATCAAGCAGTATGGCCAGAAATCCAAAAAAGCATCAAGGATGCCGGCATCCACGTGATGGAAATCTATCGCTGGGAAAACAGGCTCTTTATGATCATGGAAACAGATAAGGATTTTTCATTTGAGAAAAAGGCCGCCATGGACGCTATCAATCCAAAGGTAAAGGAATGGGAAGACCTGATGTGGACTTATCAGCAAGGTCTGCCTGGGATATCGGAAGGTGAAAAATGGCAAGTCATGAAGAAGGTTTTTGAATTGTAGGCCATTTTATCCCTCCAAGGGGCCAATACCCTTAGAAAACACAAACAACTAATCGAGTAGTTGACTTTTTCGTTCTTTATTTCTACATTTATAGAATACTCTCTAAAAACATAGAAATGAAGCTATCCGCAAGTGAAGAACAATTGATGAATTACCTCTGGAAAATGGAGACGGCATTTATGAAGGATTTGCTCCATGCTTATCCTGATCCCAAGCCGGCCCCCACTACTGTAGCCACCTTGCTCAAAAGAATGGCAGATAAAAAATTCGTCGCATATAGAACATTCGGCAATTCGCGGGAATATTATCCGCTAATCAAAAAAAGCACCTATTTCGGCCACCAGGTAAAGGGAATGATCAAGAACTTCTTTGACAACTCCCCTTCTCAGTTTGCATCCTTCTTTACATCAGAAACAGATATGACGGAGGAAGAGCTGCAGCAGCTCAAAAAGCTCATCGACCAGCAACTTAAAAACAAAAAGTCATGATTGTTTACCTCATAAAGTCGGCCTTTAGTCTATTGGTCTTCTATTCAGCTTACCACCTTTTCCTCTCCAGGGAAAAAATATACAGGTTCAATAGGTTTTACCTGATCGGCAGTTTGGTCTTTTCCTTGCTGGCCCCACTTTTTCATTCTCCTTTTCAATCCTCCCCCGAGCTGAAGCATCTTCCTGTCTTTGCTGAAACCAGCTCACTTGATCCTATAGAAGTGGAAGTTCCCGATCAGGAACCTATACTAGCTGACCAATCAGCTATTGCGCCCGCCATCTCCATTGATCAAATGTTCATCTTCATTTATGGTTTTTGCCTTGTGATGTTCCTATCACGTTTTATCCGGGGTATTTGGAGTTTTTGTAAACGGATCAAAATCCGTCAAATCTATAATCAAGATGGGATCAAAGTAGTGATGGATACCGATAAAGATACGCCATTTACATTTTTGAATTATGTTTTTGTGAACGCCGCAGAATTTAGAAAAAATCGATTGGATGCACGGTTATTCCATCATGAGATTGCTCATGCCAAACAATGGCATAGCCTTGATATATTATTCATAGAGCTAATTAAAACCATATTTTGGTTCAATCCCATTCTATATTTTTACAAAAAATCCATCCAGCTCAATCACGAATATTTAGCCGATGAATCCGTAAACCGGCACTTTGGCGATATCAAAGGATATCAGGCCCTTTTACTTTCCTACGCTGGCCACCAACAGCAAAACCGTTTTGCGAGCTATTCAAAATATTCACTTACCAAAAACAGACTGAAAATGATGTGCAAAACGAAAAACACAACAAGCATCATATTGAAAACTCTTATGGCCATTCCTTTGGCCTTGGGACTAACTGTTCTTTTCAGCATGAAGCCGCAGACAGAGAAATCCAAACCAGTTTCTCAACCTCCCATCATCACCCAACAGCCAGTTGGTGCACAAAATGATCATTTGGAAGAGTATAAAAAGCACTATCAGCGTTTTCAAGCTATTATGGATAAAAACGGTAGTGTCGACCACCGAGAAATAGACATTGACCGCATGAGACAGTTATGGGACTTAATGTCCACTGAACAGAGAGATAAAGCCCCTAAATTGAACAGTATTCCTGCACCTCCAGTCCCCGATAAAAAACATCCCACAAACTTCCAATTGAAGGAATGGAGAAATAACCCAGAATACACCGTTTGGGTGGACAGGAAGCGCATATCAAAAAGCCAATTAAAAAAGTACACAAAGGAAGACATCGCTTGGTGGAATTACAGAAGAAACTACACGAAAACCACCGGAGGAAAACACGATCTTGAAATTGAGGTTCGGCTAATGACCAATAATGAATTTTACTGGGTCTACTTCCTTAATAAAACAGGATATGATGGAATTTCTGTCTATAAAAAAGCCATAGAAATCTATAATGAACATCAAAAGCACCCAAAAAAGTACGCAGGTCAATTGGGAGGAAAACTCAGCGAATTACAGCAGGTTTATAGTAATATCCCCCAATGGAAAAAGGAAAAGTACAATATAAAGCCACCATCTGAAGTACTGGCTAACCAGTAAATCCGTTGGCATCCACTTCATGCCCAACTTATTGAGCGGGATACTTAATACCCTGCAGTGCTGGGGCGAGGCCTCAGCACAACTAAATGATCAGTGATTGCATTGGTCCACTGGATACTTGCATCTAGCTACTTGATACTTTTTTCTAATTTATATCCTTGCCTGATACGTGTAAAGCTCATAATACCTGCCCTTTTTCTCCATCAGCTCATCATGTTGGCCACGCTCTACGATCTCGCCTTTCTCGACTACCAGAATCTGATCAGCCTGGCGAATCGTACTCAGCCGGTGAGCAATTACAAATGAGGTCCTCCCTTTCATTAGCTTCCGGAGACTCTCTTGGATCAAAGTCTCGCTCTCGGTATCGAGGTTAGAAGTCGCTTCATCCAGGATCAAAATGCGCGGATCAGCCAAAATAGCCCTGGCGATCGCTATTCGTTGCTTCTGCCCTCCTGAAAGCTTCACTCCGCGCTCCCCTATCATGGTATCCAAACCATCCTCAAACCTGTCTGTAAATTCATGGACATGGGCTGCAAAGACCGCTTGCATAAGCTGCTCTGTAGTAGCATCTGGGCGTGGGAAACGGATGTTTTCACGGATAGTCCCTTCAAATAGAAAATCATCCTGCAACACCACACCAAGTTGGCTCCTAAAACTGGACAAACTGACCTGCTGAATGTCTTGGCCATCAACGGTCACCAAACCACTATTGGGGCTTAGAAAAGACGCCACCAGCCCTGCCAAGGTCGTTTTTCCAGAACCTGAAGTACCTACCAAGGCGGTCATGGTGCCTTCGGGAGCTTTGAAACTTACATCCTTGACTACATCTTTTCCGTCTTCATATGCAAAACTAACCGAGGTAAACTCCACGTCTCCATTGATAGCCGGAAGCTGAATATTTCTTTCCTTTTCATCCTCCTCCAGGGGAATGTTCATGATTTCCTCCGTCCTGTCCAAACCTGCAAAAGCTTCCGTAAGCTGACTTCCGATATTGCTCATCTGTACGATCGGCGCAATCATAAAGCCTAAATAGAGTGTAAAGGCTAAAAAATCACCAAAGGTAAGCTCTTCATTCATAATCATATAGCCTCCTACCCCCATAATCCCGGCCGAAGCAAGTCCCAGCAGTAAGGTAGCCGCACTCGTGACCATGCTGGTAGTCGTCAAACTAGACTTGATGTTCAGGTAAAGCCGAAGCACTCCCTCTTCAAAAGTCTTTACTTCTTGGGCTTCTGCGTTAAAGCCTTTGATGACGCGGATACCTCCCAAAGTTTCCGTGAGTCTTCCCGTTACATCAGCATTGATTTTACCCCTTTCCCTAAAAATAGGCCTTATTTTCTCAAAAGCCTTCAGTGAGATCAATCCAAAGATCACCACCGGAACCAGCACATAGAGGGTCATCATCGGACTGATATAAATCAACAGTCCCAAGCAAATCACAGAGGTCAGCACTCCGCCGATCATTTGGGCAAGACCGGTACCTACAAGATTACGTACCCCTTCGACATCTGTCATGATCCTGGAAACCAACTCCCCCGTTTTGGCATTGTCAAAGAACCGAAGCGGCAGGCGGATGATGTGACGTTGTACCTTTGACCTTAACTTGGCGATAAGGTGTTGGGCTTCTACGCTGAGAATTTGGGTAAGTGCAAAGCTAGTAACAGCCTGAATGGTGACCGCCACCCCTACGGCAATGACCAACCACTTCAGCAACTCCATATTATTGTTTGGGATGACCTCATCCATCAAGTATTTACTGGCCCCGGGCAAAACCAACCCTGCCAGTCTACTGATGATTATCAAAAACAGGCCTATAAACAATTGTTTTCGCCTTGGCCAAATAATGGTTTTAAAGACGTGGCCTATCGTAACTTTTCTTTCGCTCTTCTTCGTTGACATATTGCTCATAAAAATAGGGGCAATTTTCAACGAAAACTGCCCCTTTTAAGTTCTATGTAAAACTATTTAATTTAAATGTGGTCGCTGCTTTACTTTACTCCTACTTGAGATCACACCAAAAATCAGGGCATTGATCACCAATCCCAGCACCACTAGAATGGCCGTTTCAAAGCGTGTGAGAATAGAACTTCCGGCCATGATTCGCTTAGAATCATCATTTACCTGTTTGCCTACCATCAACTGAATATTCGACAGCGTTAGAAGTTCTGCCGATGCTTTTCCAATCAACTCGCTGGATCTTTCCTTGGCTATTTGAAAATCTTCGCCTGCATTCCCTTTCTCCTGCATAGTATTTTCTGCAGCATATAAAGCCTGAATATTATCATTGAGCGCTGAAAGGGACTTGGCTTCTTCAGCGGTGAGATAAGTAGCTTCAAAATCCACTATTATACTGTCTATTTCAGCATTAAAACCCTCATTTAATGTTTTTAACGCATTAAAATCCGATTGACGATTACACTTATCAATGAGTCGTTGCTTCTTGTTAAGAAAATCCGATAAGTGATAAATATAACTTTCCGGCAACAGCCTGTCCTGGTAAATAGTCGAGCAGGAAGTGGTGAGGTCGGATACATTTTCTTCATCAAGCATATTCTTGACGAACACCGAAACGAATAAAACCATCAATAACACTGCGATGGTCACTCTACTTTTTATACTATAAATCCATTTCATAACTTACCCTCCTAATGTTCCATATATGAAAAGAAAAATCATCCTTCAAGGAATTTCTTTTGTCATAAATTAAACATTTTTTACTGATTAACAATTAATTAACACACTTATTATGTTTTACGAAAATTCCTGAAAATAGGTGTCAAAGAAATTAATTTATCGTATTACTTTAAACAGGGCAGGGCAAAGGCTTTTAATAAATTCAGTCTCTTTGGGGTTGCTAAATCTAGCCGTGTTTTCCTCGTCCAACGATCGATCCTGGGACGATGAATGGTTAAACCCACCCTAACCCCCCTGTTAATGAGCCCTATTACCTGAAAATCGCTTGTAGCCGCTCAGGCTGAAAGCCTTCCTGACATTAACCCAAGGCAAGGCCTTGGGGGCATAAGCCCAAAAAAATTCTGCTAACGCAGGCTGAAAGTCTAGCTCAGTTCTTCCATCTAGTCAAACAATATGCACAGGAAGATTTTTAGCTGGCCTTACAGGCCGCAGGTAGTCTCATCATCACCTATTGGCCCAATGCGTTTCATTGGGCTGGATTAAGCACCACTTTCTGGGAATAATCCAAAAACAATTTCCCTGATCCTTTTCAGTAAGTTGATATATTCCTATAACCGCAGAAAGGGTTAATATGTACAACCAATGGTCAGCTGTCCAACCCTTGAGGATCGGCAATTAGGCCTGTTAGTCATAATTCCATTAATTTTGCTCACTTGGTAAATGCATTTTCCCTGCTAAACAGGGTATTAAAAATAACCACCTAATCTACATTTGAACAATAATTTATATGAGTCTCCGCAATCATACACGTAGCCAAGCATAATTGAATAAATTGTGTTTCCGTCCTTTTATTCAGGTGTAAAATTAAGGTTATTTATGATTTACTATGGGTAAACTGAGCGCTAGCGGGCTCTGAAGATCGAAGAATTGCGCGGACGGATGAATTGGGTGTCTATGCTCCTGATGCAGTCGATAATGATATATGTTTTCCTTGCCTATGGTCAGTACCTACGGCACTGTTAGGATGCTGTCTCCAATTTCTGTTACCAAGCTAATGCCCAAGGAGCATCCTTGCTGACATTTCTGTCGGCTAAAACCGTGAGGAGAGAGTCCTGGCCAATGCCGCTGGGCATTTAAGCTTGGTAAGATCAGGATGCCTCCAGGGGACTTTGTGCCGTAGGAACAAAACTATTTCCCTGCACTTTCCGCACAAGTTGGACAATCCCGTGAATAATTTACCCACAATATTCCATATAGAGCCAAAATTGCTTTCAATAGGTCTTCATGAATGCTACGCATTTCCATTGATGAAAAGGACCAAAAATCCAGTCCGGTGGTGAGCCCTTTAAATTGGGAAGGACAAGTTTTCCAGTGAGGACAATACGTTACCCAATTTAATTTATGAAAACTGCTCCGGCCTGAAAATGAATGGATCTCGCTGTTCCACGACGCGAGCTAATTCATTTTCTTAACGGCCTGCTCATTTTTCTTAAACCGGTCTCACCAAGGGACTTCCTTAACTTTCGAAATCGCATTTTGGAATGCTACCACTACGTGTAAAATTACCGATAGTCAATATAATTTATATGATTATACGATTTTCTACCAGTTTGAGCATATTCAGCAAACTGCCTTATATCAATCAATGATTAACATAAAAAAATTCGTGGCAATCCGTTTAATTGGTGGACTTTCTTCTAATGAATTTGATTACTTGCACAATTCCGTATAATCACAATAATTTATCACTTTCAATCTACAAAAGAGAAAACCAGTAGTTTTTTTAGGCCTGCATTTCTATAAAGCACACTAACCTACTAATTTGAAATAATTAAGATTTAAATATAAAATTTGATCAATTCTAAAACCAACCTCATAAAACACTTTACACTATATAAAGTTCTTTTTATAGTATTCGAAAGAGTACTTATTTATTAATTTAGGTATAAATCGTATAATTATTCTAACTTTTAAATTTTACATCGTACACTTTTTTAGTCATCTTTGTGTCCATAGGGTTAAAATTACCGTAACCTATTAGTAAACAGAACCATATAATTATATGCTGGCAAAAGACTTTATACAGCTTCTAAAGCTGACACCCAAAATGCCCGTCAAAGTAGAATACCTTCCTGGATTGTTCATCCATGATGGCTTTGCTATAGCTAAAGTTACTGTCAAAAAAGATAAGGCCGTACAGGTTCATCTTACCGATAACGTGGCTTCCAACAATAACGTCCATACTAATGACCTCCTGACTCCGCTGATCCAATCTGTTGGAAGAGCTGAAAACGTCAGGGATATGGAGATTACGGTCATTTATGGTAATCAAGAAATAGAACGTACGGAACTGGATATCAATGAGGTAGAAGTATTCCAAGGCATTTTTACGCTAAAATTATATTCCCTAAACAACTTGGACAAAGCCAAGGCACGTCAAGAAAGACAACAAAGCGAGCAATTCGAACGAAAAGGCAAGCGCTTCTTTTTTTCAGCCTTTAGGAACTTTCTCTTTCCCCAACCATTGGTACTTAAGTGGAATCTGGCTAAATTATAGTCCATATTCCAACTTAACGTAACATGTCCAATACAGACCTTATTATACCCGAAAGAAGTCGGGACATTGGCGACTTTTTAGTAGGCCGTCTATTACCATTTAGATCCAAAAGAATGGTGGGACCCTTTGTATTCATTGACCATATGGGGCCTTCCGAGGTAAAGCCTGGTCATTACATGGACATCGGCCAACATCCTCATATCGGACTTTCCACGCTTACTTTTCTGCTGGAAGGAGAAATGGTTCATGAAGATAGCTTAGGCACCAAACAGCGCATCGCTCCCGGATCGGTCAACTGGATGACAGCTGGTCGTGGTGTCACACACACCGAACGGACACCTCCAAAAATGAGGGATGGCGGCACCTACCCCATTCACGGCTACCAAATATGGGTAGCACTCCCGAAGGAAAAGGAATTCATCGAACCGCAGTTTCATCATATAGATGCTAAAGACCTACCACAGTGGAAAGACCAAGGTGCTGCTTTCACCTTGGTGGCAGGCAAAGGCTATGGCAAAACCTCTCCGGTTCCCGTGCATTCTGATCTTTTTATGATCGATATCAAAACCTCTGCTGACTATGACCTGGAGATCGTTGGGCACTTGGAGGGAGAGATCGGCATTTGTATCGTCACTGGTGAAGTCAATGCTTGTGACAAAGTAGTGGAAAAAGACAATCTCCTGGTCTCCAAAATCGATAACCAGTGCGCCCTTAAGATCAAAAAGGATAGCCACATCATCCTATTTGGTGGCCCTGCATTTCCTGAAGAACGCTTTATTGAGTGGAATTTTGTAGCCAGTGACAAATCCACCATCCAAGCAGCCAAGGAAAAGTGGAAAGCCAGGGACTGGCCAATGGTCAAAGGAGATGAGTCTTATATTCCGTGGCCATAAGCTTGGTAGGCCTTTTATATAAACGAATTTCCCTATATACGGCTTTATTCCTCGCTTAATCTGCCATTATCCATCCCAAACATTTTAATAATCCGCCCTTATACTGTTTCTTTGTGAAAACTTAAAAAATCCAATACTGTCTCTTCATGAAGATTATAGCTATAGGGCGAAATTACGCCAAACACATTGAGGAATTAGAAAACGAAAGACCTGATAATCCAGTAGTTTTCCTCAAGCCAGACACGGCGCTCATAAAAAACAACCTCCCTTTTTATCTGCCTGAATTTTCCAATGACGTCCATCATGAAGTGGAATTGGTATTGAAAATCAACAAGGAAGGTAAGTTTATCAAGAAGGAGTTTGCCCATCGCTATTTTGGCGAGATAGGAATCGGCATTGACTTCACCGCCAGGGATATTCAACAAAAGTGCAAGGAAAAGGGGCTGCCTTGGGAAATTGCCAAAGCATTCAATGGATCTGCACCGATTGGCGGTTTTCTTCCGGTGAGTGATTTCAAAGATATCAAGGATATCAACTTCCACTTGGATATCAATGGTGAACAAAAGCAAAAAGGCAACACTTCCATGATGCTATTTGATTTTGGTGTCATTCTCGAATATGTTTCCAGGTTTTTTACGTTAAAGAAGGGTGACCTCATCTTTACCGGCACTCCAGCTGGAGTGGGAAAAGTAACCGCGGGTGACCGACTTGAAGCCTATATCGAAGACCAAAAACTAATGGATTTTGAGATTAAGTAGTTTACTCCTACTGCTATTTTTCTGTACCTCGGCAGGCAATACTGTATTTGCCCAAGTAGAAAAAGGGTATTACCAATTCCCCATCAAGCCTGGAGAGCGCAATTACCTCTCGGGTAATATGAGCGAAATCCGTCCTAACCACTTTCACAGTGGGATAGATATCAAAACGGATGGAAGACAAGGCCTGCCCGTATATGCTGCAGCTGACGGCTATGTCTATCGCATGAAAGTCTCCTCATATGGCTATGGAAATGTCCTTTACCTCAAGCACCCAAACGGTCAGTATACCCTCTATGGCCACCTAAAGGACTTTAATTCCCGTATCGCCAAATACATGTGGCAGGAAATGGCAGAAGCAGAGGAAAATGACTTGCAGATCTATCCCGACTCCATGGCCGTACCTGTCAAAAAAGGTGAAATCATCGCCTATTCTGGAAATACGGGCAGTTCTGGAGGCCCGCACCTGCATTTTGAGATCAGGGATTCGCTGGATCGGGCACTTGATCCGCTGAAATTTGACTTTAGCGAAGTGAAGGACAGCACCTCTCCCACCGTTAGAGCGGTGGCCATCACCCCACTTACGCTGGAAAGCAGGATCAACGGGAAATTTGAACGGACAGTACTCAAGTTAAATTACCGTGACCATAAATTCGTAGTGGACGGCAATATCTCCATAACCGGAAAAGTAGGCATCGAAGTCAGTGGATACGATAAGCTGGATGGCGCTTACAATCCCAATGGCTTTCCCCATTTTGAAATCTATGAGGAAGGCCAGAAGACATTTGATATCAATGTGGATAAAATCGATTTTAACCTGGGCAGATTCCTGCTGAGCCACACCCATGAAAACAGGTACACTAAGCTGTATACCACTCCCTATAACCAATTCGATTACTATAGCCCAGATAGTCTATTCAGCGGTGCCATCGAAGTGGCTGCCGACAGTGTAAAAGATGTCACTGTTCGTTTAGAGGATGTTTTTGGCAACGAAAGCTTGCTGCAGCTGAGTTTCAAAGGGGAAAAGGAAACACATGATGTCAGCAGTTACAGCGCCAGCCGAAAAAAGGTTGAGTTCATTCGAAACTGGATGATCATTAGAGCGGATAAGACAGATGGGCACAAATTGGCCAAGTTTTACGTCAATGGCATGATGATGGATGTCATGATGGCTTATGAAGATCCGCGATTTAGAACCTACATTTGGGACTTGGATTTTGGGCTTCCTGATTCGGTAGATGTCTGCTCGGAAATGATCAAGCCTGAGCTACAGGCCAAAATCCCATTTGACAAAGAATATTACTTCAATGATGGCCATACAGCCATCCATTTTCCAAAAGACGCCCTTTTGGAAACCCTATTTCTCCATACAGAAAGAAGTACCTATTATAATCGTCCTTCTGTTAAAATCAATGACGACCGAGGCGACTACTTAAGGAATGAAATAGAAGTAAGCATGGACGTCAGTGAATACGATGGTGCTAAAGACCATGTGGATGTATACCAGTTGTATAACAATGGCTACAAACGCTTTCTTGGAGGTCAATGGAATGACGGCCAGATCACCTTCAAAACGAAATATTTTGGTACTTTTGTATTGGTCAAGGATGACACTCCCCCAAGTATTCGCCCCATTCGGGTCAACTCTTCCCAATTGCGCTTTACGATCAGGGACAATCTCTCCGGCATCAAGCGCTTCGAAGCTAGAATTGACGGAAAATGGGTGATCTTGAGGTTTGAACACAAAAATGGTGTAATTTGGACTCAGAAGCAGGACAACGCACCTTTCAAAGGCCAGTTTGAGCTAAAAGTCATAGACAATGCAGGTAACACTGCAGTTTTTAGCCGGAAACTTTAGGTTTTTGGAAAATATTTCAGAACTTTAAATGTCAAAAAAACACTTAAACCTATAAAACGCTAATTTATGTCACTGGAAACAGGAAACAAAGCCCCTGATTTTGAGGCAACAGACCAAGATGGCAACACGATAAAACTGTCAGATTTCAAAGGCAAAAAAGTGGTGCTCTATTTTTATCCTAAAGATAACACCCCTGGATGTACTGCCCAAGCTTGCGATCTCAGGGACAATTATAAAGCCCTATTGGATGCAGGATATGTAGTGCTCGGCATCAGTACAGATTCCGAAAAATCGCATAAAAAATTTATTGAGAAGCATGAGCTGCCTTTTCCATTGATTGCTGATGAGGACAAGGCGGTACATGAGCTTTATAACACCTGGAGAGAAAAGAAAAATTACGGCAGAACCTATATGGGCACTGTTCGGACCACTTTTGTCATCGATGAGGAAGGGAATATTGCCGATATCATCGAGAAGGTCAAGACCAAGGAACATTCAAATCAAATACTTAAATAATTCCTTTAAAATGGAAAAACTATCAACCGAACAACTGAAAAATACCGCCTCACAAGTGAGACGGGACATTGTGCGTATGGTGCATGATGTACAATCAGGACACCCGGGAGCCTCTCTGGGATGTACTGAATTCTTTGTGGCACTATACTTTAACCAATTAAACCACAATAAAGATTTCTCTATAGAAGGAAAAGGAGAAGACCTCTTCTTTCTTTCAAACGGACATATTTCTCCGGTATGGTACAGTGTACTGGCCAGAAGCGGATATTTTAACCTTGATGAGCTTAAGACGTTCCGTAAAATCAACAGCCGTCTTCAGGGCCACCCGGCTACCGAAGAAGGATTACCAGGCATCCGCATTGCGTCCGGTTCTTTGGGCCAAGGGCTATCGGTAGCTATCGGAGCGGCACAAGCCAAAAAGATCGATGGTGATGATGGCATCGTCTATGCCTTGATGGGAGATGGTGAACAGCAGGAAGGCCAGATTTGGGAAGCAGCTATGTACGCTCCACACCACAAAGTGGACAACCTGATCGCTACCATTGACTTTAATGGTCAGCAAATAGATGGTCCTACTGACGCAGTAATGAACTTGAAAGACCTGAAAGCCAAATGGGAAGCCTTTGGATGGGAAGTAATCGACACCCTGAAAGGTAATGATATGGAATCGGTGGTTTCCAGTTTGGAATATGCCCGTACCCTACTCGGTAAAGGCAAGCCTGTACTGAACCTTCTCCATACCGAAATGGGCTATGGCGTAGACTTCATGGTGGGCACACACAAATGGCACGGTGTAGCGCCTAATGATGAGCAGCTGGAGAATGCTCTCGGCCAATTGGAAGAAACCCTTGGCGATTATTAAGTATCAGTATTGAGTTATATAATATCTGGTATTTAGTATCCTTCAACAATTATACAATTCAACATTTGACCGATCATGGAAAAGACTTTAGATACAAAATTCACCTATACAGAAAAAAGCGACACCCGCTCCGGTTTTGGTGACGGGCTATTAGAAGCTGGTCGTAAAAACCCTAACGTCGTAGGGCTATGTGCTGACCTTATTGGATCACTGAAAATGGGCGCCTTCCAGAAGGAATTCCCAGAGAGATTCTTTCAGGTAGGGATTGCGGAGGCCAATATGATGGGCCTTGCAGCCGGTATGAGCATTAATGGAAAAATTCCTTTCACTGGCACTTTTGCCAATTTCTCCACTGGCCGGGTTTATGACCAAATCCGCCAATCCATTGCTTATTCAGAAAAAAATGTGAAAATCTGTGCTTCTCACGCAGGACTGACCCTTGGTGAAGATGGAGCTACACACCAGATACTGGAAGACCTGGGCATGATGAAGATGTTGCCAAACATGACTGTCATCAACCCTTGCGACTATAACCAAACAAAAGCAGCCACCATGGCCATCGCTGATTACCATGGCCCTGTTTACCTAAGGTTTGGTCGCCCAAAATGGCCTATTTTCACTCCTGCTGACCAGAAATTTGAAATTGGTAAAGCATGGAAAATGATCGAAGGTAAAGATGTTACTATTTTTGCCACTGGCCACTTGGTATGGGAAGCGGTAGTAGCAGAAGCCAAACTGAGAGAAGAAGGTATCAATGCGGAGGTTATCAACATCCACACCATCAAGCCATTGGACACCAAGGCTATCTTGGAATCGGTAGCCAAAACAGGCTGCTGCGTGACCGCTGAAGAGCACCAGTACAACGGTGGTCTTGGAGACAGCGTGGCCCAAACATTGGTAAGGAACAATCCTGCCCCACAAGAGTTTATCGGTGTCGACGATTCTTTCGGTGAATCAGGCAAGCCAATGGAACTCCTGGACAAATATGGACTGGATGCCAATAATATCGTAAAGGCTGCTAAAAAGGCCATCAGCAGAAAATAAACAAGATAACTTTATAACATTTAGCACCAATGCCACAATGCATTGGTGTTATTTATTTATTAAAACAATCGATTATTACCATATAAACTATTTTTTCTACTAGTCCTTTTTTAACTTTACCAAAAATTATTGTTTAACGAACCAATTAAACCAGACTTATCTAAATGAGATCTTTTAGTATTAAGGGTGTTTTGCTTTTTCTTTGTTTTGCACCATTTGTTTCAAATGCCCAATTCCTTAAAAAGCTTCAGAAAAAAGTAGAAAACAAAGTAGAAAAAACAGTGGATAATGTATTGGACGAGGACTCCAGTTCATCCAAAAAAAGCCAAGAAGGTATCGGCAAGGGCACCTCACCAATTGAGGAAATCTATGATTTTGTGGCCTTGGATTCGTTGATCTTTTATGAAAATTTTGCCCTGGAAAGAAATGGCCGAATGCCGTCCCACTGGAAAAGCAACTTGGGCGGAAACATCGTGGAAGTCCCTGGTGAACGAGGCAAGTGGCTTAAATTAAGCGCTCATGCAATTTATCGAATAGACTCCCTGTTACAGTTACCGGAAAATTTCACCATGGAATTTGAGCTTATTACACGCAGCGAAAGTGCTGATGATATTGGTGCAATGCAGTTTGGCTTTAGCCGTGACAATTCCGCCAAGGATTATATACAAGATGCCTATAATGATAATGCCATTACTTGCACAAAGTTGCATTTTCATAATCAAGACATTATCAATTCCAGCAGCGACTCAGATATAAGAAACAATACCAATTTCCCCTTGGCAAGCTATAGCAATAGCACTATACCTGTAGCCATTTCAGTAGAGGGTCAATTTATGGTTTTATACATCGACAATAAAAAAATACTGGAAACCAAAATGTTTGCCAAAGGTACCAATAAGTACTTTTATATTAGTGCTCCATACAAGTATGATGTGGATGCTGCTGTTTATTTTGGTAATGTACGCATAGCAAGGTAACAAATCAGCTCACCTTTTATGACCAGTTTTGCTTCATTTACTTGTTGCTAAACTGGTCTTTTTTATACATTGCGTGCTTTGTTATGACATAATCACTTAAATTATAAAATGAAACAGGCCATCCAGTATATCTTTCTCATCATATCTGTATTTGCTTCTTTTTCCCTTTCTGCCCAAAAGCTTCAATTTAAAGAGAATACTGAAGGCATCACGTTAACGGAGGATAACCTTACTCGTTTTCACTACCAAACCACCACCAAATCCCAAGATGGCAACTACCCCAGGGCAAACTATGTGCACCCACTTTATGGACTGGAAGGAGAATTGCTTACGGAGGACTTTCCTGATGATCATTTACACCACCGCGGTATTTTCTGGACATGGCACCAGCTCTACATAAAAGGAAAACGAATCGCTGATCCTTGGTTTTGTGAGGGCATTTCGTGGGATATTACCAACACAGAAGAATCCATCCAAGGCCATCAAGCATCGCTCTGGTCAACTGTTCTTTGGCTGTCGGACAGCTTGCAAAACACACCTGTCTTGAAAGAGAAGGTCAAGATTACCTTCGAGCGACTGGAAGCGGATGTTTTCTCACTCACTTTTGACATCTCCATGACTGCATTGGTAGAAGGGTTGGAAATCGGTGGATCGGAAGATGCCAAAGGCTATGGAGGATTTTCGCCCAGAATCAAGCTTCCTGGAGATGTTACTTTCCACTCAGCAGGGCAGGAAGTAACGCCACAAAATCTCCCCGTCCAGGCTGGCCCTTGGATGAATCTCAAGGGGACTTTTGACGGTAAAAGCCAATCCAATGTCACCATCATGGGAGAACCCGACCAACTCCCCTCTTACCAAGGCTGGATCCTACGAAACGCCAATAGCATGCAGAATATGGCTTTTCCTGGGAATGAACCTATCGCTTTACCAAAAGGTGTCCCCCTTCACTTTAGAAACATGATTTTGGTACATAAGAAACTAAGTACGGAGAAAATTGATGGCTATTATCAACTATTCAAAAGCAGTACTGGGCAATAAAGTCGTGTGTAGCAAATTATAAAAGATTGTTTAAGCAAATTAACCTCCCGGATGATAGAGAATTTGGGGAAAATGAGGCCATATGAGTCAAGCAATGATTCATGCCTTAAAACTACTCCATAGCATGAATCATTGCTTCAATGCTCAAATCTAAACGTTGGGAAGCTCCCATCCATTATGGTAATTGGCCGTGACCAGTTTATTGGCATCTTTGTCCGTAAACAAGCCCTTATCGGCATCCCAATAGATTTTCTTGCCCGTTTTATAGGCGATATTTCCCATGTGGGCATTGATCGCTGCCACACTGCCGGTCTCGATACCACAGCGCAGCTGTGATGCATCGTTTGCCTTGATGGCATCCACGAAATTTACGGTATGTTTATCCAGGGCATTGCCTTCTGGTTTCACCCTGGCCATTCCTTCTATCAGTGATTTACCGTCTTTCTTCTCTGCGATGATTTCCCACCCCCCTCGATTGACCACTAAAGTGGCATTATTGCCAATAAACGCTATCCCTTCCGTATAACCATAGTTTCCCCCGTCGATGCCTGTCGCATGTTCCCAAAGCATATTGAAGCCATCATATTCATAAACGGTCTGCAAGGTATCGGGCGTTTCGGATGCATCATCAGGATAAGCCAATTTCCCCCCAGAAGCCATTACCGATTTAGGAGCGCTCACCCCCATGGCATACAGCGCAATGTCGATTTCATGCACGCCCCAGTCAGTCATCAACCCACCGGCATAATCCCAAAACCAGCGGAAATTGAAGTGAAAACGGTTTTCATTAAATGGCCGTTCAGGTGCTGGGCCGAGCCACATTTTGTAATCCACGCCTGGAGGTGGTGTGCTGTCCGGTTTTACGGGCACGGGATTCATCCACCCTTGATAAGCCCAGCATTTCACCAAGCGGATATTTCCTAACTGGCCGGATTTCACAAATGAAATAGCATCATCATATTGGTTACCGCTCCGTTGCCACTGCCCCACCTGCACGAGTTTCCCGTACCGCTGAGCAGCATTCACCATTAAGTTGCATTCTTCGATAGAATTGGCCAGCGGCTTCTCTACATAGGCATGTTTACCAGCGGACAAGCTGTCCACTAGTGTCAAACAGTGCCAATGATCGGGCGTACCAATGATCACCACATCCACATCCTTATTCTCAAGCAGTTTCCTGTAGTCCTTGTACAATACAGGTTTTTTGCCCCTTTGCTTTTCCACATCAGCAGCCCTCCTATCCAACACGCTTTGGTCGATGTCAGCTATGGCGACACAATTGACCTGAGGCATTTTTAGGAAAGAGTTCATATTGGACCATCCCATACCGTTGGCACCGACCAGGCCAACATTAATCTGGTCACTGGCTGAAATAGTCCGGGTAAACTGCCCAAAATCTTTGGCAGACATCATGGCAGGCAAAGCAAGACCTGCTGAAGCCAACAGGGAATTTTGTAAAAATTTTCTTCTTGAAGACATGGTTAGGTTATTTGGTTATTGAGTTATTTAACAATCGGGGAGACAGGGTCTAAATGGGGTGGAACACCTATGGATCAATGGGACTATAAATTCTGTATAGACCGGGATTATGAATCCCGGCCAGCTTTGCTCAGCATCGAGCTAACAAATCTACTTAGTGATTATGATTTCCCATCGTCTAATTAAACCCAAACGGATCGAGAAATCAAAGCTTCCGCACCCAGATATTTCTAAAGTTCACCAAATTGCCGTGATCCTGTAGCTTGATCGGTAATTCGGATTCATGGGCTTCATATTTGTGAACGCCAATATATGCTGTAGAACCTTTTACTTCATAGTGATTCTGTACTAAAATACCATTGTGGATTACGGTCACGTAGGCAGGCGAGATCACTATCCCGTCCTTATTAAACCTCGGAGCGGTAAAAAAAACATCGTACGTATTCCACTCTTGTGGGGAGCGCATGGCATTGGCCAAGGGGATGCCTTCTTTATAAAGTGATGCTGCCTGACCATTAGAATAGGTACGGTTGTTGTAAGAATCCAAAATTTGGACTTCATAGCGCTCACAAAAAAACAACCCACTATTACCTCTTCCTTGCCCTTCACCTTTGACCACATCCGGGGCTTTCCACTCAATATGCACCTGGACATCACCAAATTTTTCCTTGGTAGCAATTTCACCAGTACCTGGCTTTACGGTAAATATCCCATTATCCACGGTCCATTCGGCTTCTCCGCCCGTTTTGACACTTTTCCAAGCATCCAAATCACTGCCATCAAAAAGCACAATGGCATCCGAGGGTGGCAAATGGTTTTCATCTCCAGGGGTTACGACCGGTGGTTCTGGCTCCCATACTTCGGTGGCTTCTGGGGGTAATTGCATTGGTTCTTGTTGCGCCAGTACCGGCAAAGCCAGCATACTTCCTGCCAATACAGGAAACAATAGGTTCAATTTCATTGTATGATTGGGTTTTATTATTTGTATAAAAACGGAAGTTAAGGTTTTTGGTCTAAAATGAAAAGGCTAAATGATTGCCTAGCGAATTTAATGGGTCACTGGTTGTATTTTGGTTTGACCAACCCTTTCAAACTATAAAAAAATCCCCCCCATTCTTCTATTACGAAAAATACCTTTGGTCAATATAGCGCTAAACCATTTCCCTGACTTTCCTTTTCAGACTTTTCATTAGATCTTTTGGATAGCTTCTTTCTCCGATAAACACATCTGTCATGGCCGAAATAAAATAGTCTCCATATCGCTTCATTAAGAAATTACGGATTTTCCGTTGACTATAAAACCACTTGGAAACCCTTACCCCAGTTTGAATTTCGGGAAGCAGCTCGTCAGCTAACTTACCTTCATAAAGTTCTCCAGCTTTAGCCGGATCCAAGTTTGCTTTAATGATCGCATCCACCACCATCTCTCCACTCAGCAGTGCATTGGAAATCCCTTCTGCCGTAATAGGATCAGCAAACCCTGCTGCATCACCGATCAAAAAGACATTATTTCGATAAAAACCATCGGTACGTGGCGCTACTGGAATTTGGAAGCCATGGGCTTTTTCGCTGATCACTTCTTTGATCCCGAGCTTATCAAGGTATTTCCTATAGTGTGCCTTCAGGTCAATTCTCACCTTCCTTGCGGAAGCCACCCCCAGTGAAAGGTGATCCTTCTTAGGGAAGCTCCAGGCGTACCCATACGGAACGGCATCCACATCAAAACGAACCTCCTTGGAAAGTCGCTCAAAATCCGCCGGAGTTACTTTCACTTCATATTCCAGTGCAGGAATCAATGTTCTGGTTTCCTTCCACCCGGCCATTTTAGCTGTAGGGCTCAACGCTCCATCAGCAGCAATGATCAGTTTTGTCTTTATATCTCCTTTATTAGTGTGAAGCACGGGAATATTTCCAAATGTGATCCCCGTAAGTTTATGGCCGTCCTTGACGACAACTCCCTTTTCTTGGGCCTTTTTGATGATAAAGCTGTCAAAGTCATCCCGCATGACCATGCTGATCACAGGCACATCCCTTTTGGTGGTGAGCATCAAAGATTCATGCTCAAAATAAAGACTGATCTGCCTAAACTCTCGCTCCACCACTTCAGAGATATCGAAAGGTAATCTGCGTCTCCCACGATAAACAAAGCCACCCCCACAGGTTTTATAACGAGGAAGTACTTCTTTTTCTATTAAAACGGTAGAAATGTCCTGTTCTGCCAGTTGGTATGCCGCAGAAGCGCCTGCTGGACCACTACCAATGATAGCTACATCAAAATGACTCATGTCGGGATAGCAAGTTAGTGTGTAAAACTTCCCCAAATAAAACACATTATGTAGATATTACCACACATTTCATCTTATTATCCGTCCATATACCTTTTTAGGTACTATAAATAGCACTTTTTATAATTGAATGAATCCTTATTATCCTCCAAAACTCATGGATTACTTGGTGGATTTTGGCCATTTTCAGATAAAAGCCCTTAATTTTGGGGCAGTAATCAACAAAACGATCAGATGAATAACCGTCAGCTCTTTTTATCCAATCTTGCACAAACTACGGACTTCCCACTGCTCATTGAAATCGAAAAGGCGGATGGCATATATATGTATGGTCCAAAGGGTGAAAAATACCTTGACTTGATATCGGGGATCGGGGTAAGTAATGTCGGACACCGTCACCCCAAGGTAATCGCTGCCATACAAGAGCAACTGGACAAGTACATGCACCTTATGGTCTATGGTGAATATGTACAATCTCCCCAAACCCAGCTGGCCAAAACCCTCACAGATACCCTTCCAAAAAAACTGAACAATGTCTATTTGGTCAATAGCGGCAGTGAAGCCGTAGAAGGAGCCCTGAAACTCGCCAAGAGATACACCGGAAGAAGGGAGGTCATCAGTTGTGTAAATGCCTATCACGGTTCTTCACACGGCGCACTTTCTGTGGGTGGAAATGAAATTTTCAAAAGAGCTTATCGCCCACTACTGCCTGGGATTCGACACGTGGATTTTAACCAGCTTGACCAATTGGACCTAATCACAGAGGAAACCGCCGCTATTATCGTGGAAACAGTACAGGGAGAAGCTGGCATCAGGATAGGATCAAAAGATTACTTCCAAGCCTTACGCCAGCGCTGCGATGAAACGGGTGCCTTGCTTATCCTCGATGAAATCCAAGCAGGGTTTGGCAGGACCGGCAAATTCTGGGCATTTGAGCATTATGGTATTGTTCCTGACATTGTGGTATGTGCAAAAGGCATGGGCGGTGGCATGCCTATAGGGGCATTTATCGCTTCACAGTCCATCATGGAGGTATTCAAAAACAATCCATTGCTTGGACATATCACGACTTTTGGCGGCCATCCGGTAAGCTGCGTTGCAGCTCTTGCCACCATTGATGTTTTAAAGAACGAACAACTCATCAAGCAAGTGGAAAGCAAAGCCAACCTCTTCAAAGAATACTTAAAGCATCCTAAGATCAAAGGCATTCGAAACAAAGGCCTGATGATGGCCGTGGAGTTTGAATCCTTCGAAGTACTTAAACCCATCATAGACAAGGCGATCGAGCTCGGCATCATCACGGACTGGTTCCTATTCTGTGAGGACAGTATGCGCATCGCTCCACCACTGACTATCACTGAAGAAGAGATCAAAAAAGCTTGTGGTGTCATTTTAAAGTCAATCGAAGAGAATTGAAAAATCAACACTCTTTTGGTATTTTATCGGAGTTTGGTAAACTTTATTCAGGGAAAACACGTTTTCCTACAAAACCTATAGAGTTTATTTATAACCATAAAAAAATTTTAT
Source organism: Echinicola soli (assembly GCF_006575665.1). Lineage (NCBI taxonomy): Bacteria > Pseudomonadati > Bacteroidota > Cytophagia > Cytophagales > Cyclobacteriaceae > Echinicola > Echinicola soli. Next base: position 3,497,636 of record NZ_CP041253.1, on the reverse strand, counting down.
CACTATGTCATTAAGATTAGGAGACACCGCGCCGGATTTTACCGCTGAAAGTACAGCAGGAAAAATCAATCTATACGAATATTTAGGCGATGCATGGGGTATTTTATTTTCCCACCCGGCAGATTACACCCCTGTTTGCACCACCGAATTAGGAACGGCTGCCAAACTGAAAGGTGAATTCGAAAAAAGGAATGTCAAAATGATCGCCTTGAGTGTAGATGGCATCGACAGCCACCACGGCTGGGTCAAAGACATCAACGAAACCCAGCAGACAGAGGTCAATTACCCCATCATAGCTGATGAAGACCGAAAAGTTTCAGAGCTCTATGACATGATCCATCCCAATGCCAATGAAAAGCTCACGGTACGGTCTGTTTTTATCATAGGACCAGACAAAAAAATCAAGCTGATCATTACTTACCCGGCTAGTACTGGGAGAAATTTCAATGAGCTGCTCAGAGTAATTGACTCCCTTCAGTTGACCGCAAATTATTCTGTGGCCACGCCTGCCAATTGGCAGCATGGTGAAGATGTGGTGATTGCACCAGCTATCACCAATGAGGAGATTCCTGCCAAATTCCCTAAAGGACACAAGGAAATCAAGCCTTATTTAAGGACCACTCCTCAGCCTAATATTGATTAAGAAATAGGGATAACCCCTTGTATTAAAAGCCCGGATTTGCCAGTAAATCCGGGCTTTTTGCTTTATACTCCATGACTTGAGAGGGATCAGACAATATTTATGCGGAATGTTTTCGGGTTAACCGCATAGGACACAATAGAGGTGAATTCCAAATTGGGTTATCCGTGCTTTCTGTACCTTAGGCCTTGATCATTTGGCATGTGTTTGTCTCAGCTTTTCCGTTGAACCCAGCACTCAACGAAACCTCTTTGTGCCCTAGAGCCTCTGTGGCTTACCCGTATCGTATTTGTTACTAAGCTAGCCCACTTAACGGCGGGGCAGGCAAATTGGCGTTGATATACCAATTAGTAGAAAAGAACTAACGCTCTATGCTGCCCGTACTTTAACGAGTGTTGAGTTGAAAACTCAGTGCTTATGGTTCCGCAGCGCAGCTGTGGGAGTTACAGGTGGCCTGCTTTTTTTGCCACGAAGGCTCGAAGTCACAAAGTCAATGGGTTGGGAAGTGTCGTGCAGTCTGCACCTTTGTTTCCCCCAAAAAAAAACTTAGTGACTTGGTGGCTTGATGGCTTATTATTAATCCACCATTAAAATAGTGAAGGTTAAATATACTCACACCAATCGTGTTCTATGCTCCTCTGTGCTTAATGTCATATCATGTCCGAAAAAATAACTTCAGTTGGTGGTGTTGAGTTGAAAACTCAGTGCTTATGGTTCCGCAGCGCAGCTGTCGGAGTTACAGGTGGCCTGCTTTTTTTTGCCACGAAGGCTCGAAGTCACAAAGTAAATTGGTTGGGAAGTGTCGTGCAGTCTGCACCTTTGTTTCCCAAAAAAAACTTAGTGACTTGGTGGCTTGGTGGCTTATTATTAATCCACCATTAAAATAGTGAAGGTTAAATATATTCACACCAATCATGTTCTATGCTCCTCTGTGCTTAATGTCATATCATGTCCGAAAAAATAACTTCAGTTGGTGGTGTTGAGTTGAAAACTCAGTACTTATGGTTCTAGGAGCAACAGGTGGCCTGCTTTTTTTGCCACGAAGGCTCGATGTCACAAAGTCAATGGGTTGGGAAGCGTCGTGCAGTCTGCACCTTTGTTTCCCCAAAAAAAAACTTAGTGACTTGGTGGCTTGGTGACTTATTATTAATCCACCATTAAAATAGTGAAGGTTAAATATATTCATACCAATCATGTTCTATGCTCCTCTGTGCTTAATGTCATATCATGTCCGAAAAAATAACTTCAGTTGGTGGTGTTGAGTTGAAAACTCAGTGCTTATGGTTCTAGGAGCAACAGGTGGCCTGCTTTTTTTGCCACGAAGGCTCGATGTCACAAAGTCAATGGGTTGGGAAGCGTCGTGCAGTCTGCACCTTTGTTTCCCCAAAAAAAAACTTAGTGACTTGGTGGCTTGGTGACTTATTATTAATCCACCATTAAAATAGTGAAGGTTAAATATATTCATACCAATCATGTTCTATGCTCCTCTGTGCTTAATGTCATATCATGTCCGAAAAAATAACTTCAGTTGGTGGTGTTGAGTTGAAAACTCAGTGCTTATGGTTCTAGGAGCAACAGGTGGCCTGCTTTTTTTTGCCACGAAGGCTCGAAGTCACCAAGTCAATGGGTTGGGAAGTGTCGTGCAGTCTGCACCTTTGTTTCCCAAAAAAACTTAGTGCCTTGGTGGCTTGGTGGCTTATTATTAATCCACCATTAAAATAGTGAAGGTTAAATATATTCACACCAATCATGTTCTATGCTCCTCTGTGCTTAATGTCATATCATGTCCGAAAAAATAACTTCAGTTGGTGGTGTTGAGTTGAAAACTCAGTGCTTATGGTTCCGCAGCGCAGCTGTCGGAGTTACACAGGAATCAAAAAAATCAGTAAAAATCTTCCCTATCAGCGTCATCAGTGTTCTATCCAAAACGACTACGCCCCTATCCCCCAAACTTTTTCGCCTGATCCTTTTTGATCCTAAGGGCCAAATAAAAAAACCGTACCACGACCCAATGCACTCTTTTATAAGTACTTAACCATGGTACAGCCTTCATATAAATATTATTGTTACCTTCACCTACCTATAACGTACCTGACATTGAGGCCAAAGTAATTGGCATTAAAATCGGTCTCATCGACTATCCACAAGGTCGGCCGCCAATCCAGTCCTACCGCCAGTGGAAAATCAAAGTGATATTCTAACCCTATTTCACCAGACACACCAAAAAAGAAGGGGTCATTAAAATAAAAGGATGGTCCAACACCCACATACCAATCCAGCCCCTCAGCATCCGGGAACGGCCTATACAGAAAATCATAGAGTAGATCAAGACCAACCCCATTACCAAAGCTAATATCACCATGGACACGGCTAAACTCTCCCACAGAGAAGATCCCATCAATAGCCACATTATTAGCCCCCTCTCCAAAGCGAACACCAATTTCCTGAGCCTGCAGGCCATAGGAAATCAAAAACACGGAAAATACAAGTAATAACTTTTTCATCGTTGTTAACTTTATTTTAAAAATTCAAACCATTTTTTAACTATTCAAAGTTAAAATATAAATGCAAGATACTAATAATGAAAATCTCAACAGATGTTTTTCTCTAATGGCATTGCCAAATTTCGCCAAATGTTAGCAATATTGTAGATATAATCGCAATTGGATAATAAATCCACTGATTATAAAAAACTAACGCCCCTTCCAAAATAAAGTACTAAAAAGCAACTTTTCAAACTTCAAGAAAGCCTTCAAAAATCTTAACTGCCTTACCATAAATCGTCACTCGCTCTCCATGTTTTTCCAGCCTCATCTCCCCTTCCCTGTTGCTTGCTTGGTAGGCATTTAATTGGTCCTTTCCTTCTTTCTTATGCCAGTAATCCATTAAGGCACAATGCGCAAAGCCAGTAACAGGGTCTTCATTGATCCCCAGATTGGGTGCAAAATAGCGGGAATATATATCATAGTCTTCATTTCCCTTTGCTGTAATGATAATCCCCTGTTCACTATGTAAAGCCAGCACCTGAAACGCTGGTTCTACATATTCCAACGTATGATAATTTTCAAGTTCCAATATCCAATTCTCCTTTAAAGAAGCTGCTCCGATCACTTTTTGTCCAAAAAAATCATCCATAAAATAGGGATGCTGACCTGGTTGGGTAGTGATCAATGGAAAATCCATCACAATTTCCGCTCCTTCCATATGTACCTTTAGTGTTCCACTTTTGGTAGAAAAGGTAATTTCCTGGTCTTTTTCTACCACTTCCTCCACGTACAGCATATAAGCACTTGCCAGGGTCGCGTGTCCACACAAGTCCACTTCTCGTTTTGGAGTAAACCACCTCAGATCAAAAGAAGCTGGCCCCTTCTGCTCTAAAAAGGCGGTTTCACTAAGGTTCATTTCCGCAGCGATAAGTTGCATACCTTCCTCAGCCAACGGTCCTGGAAGTAAACAAATAGCAGCAGGATTACCCGAAAATGGCGTATCGGTAAACGCATCAACAGTGACAATGGGAAGTTGCATAGTAAAAGTGGATTGGATTTAATCTCAAAATAAGCATTTACGCCCACATCTCAAAAAGAGACCGCCGCGCTACTGATCACTTCTGCTCCTGATTTACTCATTTCTTTTAATGATTCATCATAGTCATCCGGAGATAAGTTAACTGCCCTGGTGGCATCGGAAATCAAATAAGCATCAAACCCCTCTTTCAACGCATCCAAGACGGTGAATTTCACGCAATAATCAGCTGCCAACCCTGTCACGTAAACATCTGAAATATTATGCTCATGCAAATAAGCCGTAAGCCCTGTATCTTCCTTTTTTTTATTGTCAAAGAAACCGCTATATGAATCCACGAGTGGATTAAGCCCCTTTTTGAACACCTTATTCCATTTGTCCCGCTTTAGGTCTTTTGCAAATTGGGCGCCTTCACTCTCCTGTACACAATGTACTGGCCAGAGCATCTGATCCGTACCGCCCAGTTTTATTACCTCACCCGTTTTTTTCCCAGGGTGGTTGGCTGCGAAACTTTTATGATTGGCAGGATGCCAATCTTGTGTAGCCAAAATAAAATCAAACTTTTCCTGAAGTTTGTTGATTACGGGAATGATCTTATCGCCATCCTTTACCGCTAAGGCCCCTCCAGGTAAAAAGTCTTTCTGCACATCCACAATCAATAATGCTTTCATGGTTTGGTCAATGAGTTACTTGGTTATTGGTTACTGGACAATACTACCGATATAATGCCCAAGGTCAACGGTCCACAGATCGCAACCTCTTCCATTAATTGATGATTCCCCATTTATAGTTAGTTATTGGGTTATTGGTAACTGCCTACTTACAAGTTAATTCCAGCTTAAGGGTTGTCCTTGACTACTGTCTACTAAAAGCTAAATTAACTATAGTTTTTGGCTTTCAAAACCAGATCAGTCCGTAGATGATAAAGGCTTTCTTCAAGTCCCACAGGATAAATATGCGGGTTGATCAAGCGTTTATGGGCTTTGTCAAACCTGCCCAGGTTAGTCAAGGTTCTATTACGGATTTCCTCCAACTTAGGCCTTGAATAGACCTTCTGACCATTTTTGAAAATTGGAACTAATAAATCCTTACTCTCTATGGAGTCTGGGTTGATCTTTTTCCTTTTCGTGGGGTCATAAGGGTCGATGATGGTTAATTCTTTCGATAATTCCTTCCCATCCTCAAGGTATATCATATCTGAAATGGCCTTATCGTTTTTATAAAAACGCTTTACGTTATGATAGCCAGGAATATTAATCTTGATGGATTGTTGGGACACCTTCACTTTGGGCACCCAATTCCCATTTTCATCCTTAAGTGCTGCCATTTTATAAACAGCCCCTAAAGCAGGTTGATCGTATGCGGTCACCAATTTGGTACCGATTCCCCAAATGTCAATGGATGCTTCCTGCATCTTAAGGGAAGATAAAATATGTTCGTCCAGGTCATTACTGGCCACAACTTTGGTGTCTGTGAAGCCGGCTTCATCCAAAAGCTCCCTGGCCATATTACTGTAATATGCCAAATCACCAGAATCGATACGCACTCCGAGTAATTTTTTGCCGTTTGCTTTTAGCGCATTGCCCACTTTTATGGCATTCTTCACCCCTTTTATCGTGTCATAGGTATCTACCAAAAAGATGCAATTATCTGGAAAAGCAGCTGCATATGCCTCAAAAGCGGCCATTTCACTTTCAAAAGCCATTATCCAACTGTGTGCATGGGTACCCGAAACCGGTATGCCAAAAAGCTTCCCAGCCATCACATTACTGGTAGACGAGCAGCCCCCTATATAGCTGGCCCTACTGGCTGCCAAAGCCCCGTCGATTCCCTGTGCCCTTCTCAGTCCAAATTCCAATACAGGGTCTCCTTTGGCTTCCAACGTAATTCGTGCGGCCTTCGTCGCGACCAAGGTCTGAAAATTAATGATATTCAGCATTGGTGTTTCCAAGAGTTGACATTGCAGTAGCGGGCCTTTTACGCGGATCATCGGTGTATTGGGAAATATCACGGATCCTTCTTCGACAGCATCGATGTCACAGCTAAATGTTAACTCGCGAAGGTATTGGATAAAAGCCGGATCAAACGTGGGAGTACCGTCCGCCTGCTCCATCGCTCCCAAGTAGGATAGGTCGTTCTCATCAAACTTAAAATTACGGCAATAATCAATTACATAATCCAGCCCTGCAGCAATCGTAAAGCCACTTTGGAATGGATTTTTCCTGAAAAACAAGTTAAAGACCGCTTCCTGCTCAGCTTTGCCGGATTTCCAGTAAGCATAAGCCATGGTCAATTGATAAAAATCCGTCAACAGTGCTAATGAGCCCTGATATAAATCCCTGGTAATTTTCATTTATTTGATCTAATATTTAAAATCACTCCGATCAGCACCAACCCCATTCCCAAATAGGTTAGCAAGTTAAAGGTTTCCCCGAAAAAGATAAAACCAAAAACCAATGCGTATAGAATTCCGATATAATTTAAGCTGGTAATCTTAGCTAGATTGGCATGCTGATACGCCATGGTCATAAAATATTGGGCCATTTGAGTAAAAATACCAATCCCCAACAAAAGTAGCCAATCCCAGCCAGAAGGCATTACCCAATTAAAGTAACTCCATATTCCGACAATCGGCAAGGTCACCAGTGGAAAATAGAATACGATCACCAGCGGATGCTCGGATCCTTTAAGCTTGCGGATAATATTATACGCCAATCCCGCAAAAAAACCTGACGACACCCCTATCAACGTATACTGGAGAGATATCCGTGGGTCAAACCCTTCTATGACCAATACCCCACCAAACGCAATGGCGAAATACAGAAACCTGATGGGATTGACTTTTTCACGAACAATAAATATCCCTAAAATGGTGGTGAAAATCGGAGATAGATATTGAAGCGTCACCGCACTGGCCAGCGGGATATTCTGCAAGGTATAAAAGAAGGTGATCAGCCCAAGTGCACCTGAAGCGCCACGCAGAATAAGGAGCTTTTTATTGTTTCCGAGAAGAGGGATCTTTTGTTTCTTCAGAATGATATAACTCGCCACCAAGCTAAACAAGGACCTAAAAAACACCACTTCTACAGCAGGCAGGTGGGGGACATACTTCACCATTACTTGCATAATGGCAAAAAATATCCCCGCCAATAACATATGTTGGACACTTTTTTGATTCAAATCTTCTTTTCTTTTACGGAAATCGCCGGAAGCATCTCACCTTACCCCCCTTATACTGAAAGGGTGTATTTCCAGCGTAATCAATGAATTTAAATTCAAATCAATTACCTGCCCAAATGGTTCCCTATTCCCAAAGATTATTTGGATGCTCCTTCACCTGACACGTTCTCATCGTCCTCATTTTCTATTGGTTTTGTTCCTTCAGCTGAAGACTGTTCTGAATTTTCTGTTAAGACATTGTCCTCACCCTGTTTTCCCTCTTCTTCATCAGCATTATTGGTATTGGTGATCATGCCCACCATCATGACCAATACGGTAAGCACAATGACCTGGATGATCAGGGATTTATTGACCAACCCAATCATATTTTCCGGACTGATGTACAAGAATAGCAAAATGGTAATCAATCCCCTTGGAGCCACAAATAGCAAGGGTTTCAGAGGAATTTTACTCAGTTTTAATTGTATCGCCCGAATACTAAATGTGAGGATAACAATGCCCACGGCCCATATTAAAGTGGACGTATTGAGTATTTCTGAAGTCTCCAGAAGGTATCCGAAAAGCAAGAAAAATAGTGACCTGATCAAAAAGGTAGCTTCTACTGTCAGCTCCTTAAATTTGTTCACCTCCTTATTCAGGATATCTGTTCTGATAATATCAAAAAACTTCAGGTTATGCAATTCGTTCAGGTTCCCGATAGAAAGTCCGAATATCAGGATAAAGATCAGTGCTGGAAGATGGTAAACATACGATATCGCGTAGATCAAAATGGTAAGCAGAATGATCGGAACGAATTTTATGTGATGCTCCAGCTTGCTGAGCAAGAATGAAAGTCCAATCGTGGCCACAAAGGAGATGACACAAATCACTATCAGCTGGAGACCAAAAACCCCAAAGGAATCCAATCCTACTGTTTCATTGCGGAGCATAAAATTAAAGAATACCACGCCCAAAATATCGGAAAGGCTACTTTCATAGATTACAAACTCTCTGTTTGATTTGGAAAGATTACGGACACTGGGAATAGCGATAGCACTACTGATGACACAGAGTGGAATAGCATTGATCAGACTGTCCCTAAAGGTATACCCTCCATAGTGTTCAAAAATATAGGTCAATAAAAACGACAGGGCCAGCAGTGGTGCCAATGCGCCCAGAAATGATTTCTGGATCAGTTTGATCTTCGACTTGTTCAATTCCAACTCCAGTGCACCTTCCAATACAATTAAAATCAACCCCGTAGTACCGAGAATCGGTAAAATAGCCGAAAGGTCTGGCAACTGAAGCTCGAAAAGCATCGTAGCCTGCCGTACCAACCATCCCAACAACAACAAAAGAATCACTGAAGGGATTTTGGTTTTCTTGAAACTGTAATCAAAAAGGTACGCTATCAGCAAAAGTGAACAAAGCGTTATGATAATAGTAGTTGTCATTCGTTGTCTTTTAATTCAATAATTTCACCGTAACTTATCCAATGCCGGTGCTAAAATAATCATCCTTGATTTTCAAACTTTATCCTTCCCTCTTAGGGCTACGCACTAAATATAATCTCCAATAAGCACAAATTCTTCAAATCTTCCCGTAATAATAAACCAAAACTTTATATTTCTGAACTTCATTCAGTCAAAAACCTGTTAGCTTCCAAACATCTTTCTTTGATTTTTGTTTAATCCCCTGTTTAGTATTTTATACATTAAGTAACTTTAACAATCTCAAAATCAATTTCTAATATGGTTCTTCAAAAAAACACCAAAGCACCAGACTTTTCCCTCCCCTCTACAGCTGGGCTAATTTTTCGGCTATCGGAAAATTTTAAGGGAAAAGCAGCCTTGATTTTCTTCTATCCAAAGGATCAAACCAAGGGATGCACCCAAGAGGTCTGCAGTTTTCGTGATAATTTCCAAACGTTTAAATCCCTCGACATCCCTATTGTTGGCATTAGCAGGGACAGCATTGCCAGTCATCAGGAATTTAAACAAATGCACCGTCTGCCATTCGAATTGCTTTCGGACGAAGATGGAAGTGTCTGCAAGCAGTATAAAGCCCTCATGCCTTTGATCAAAATACCAAAGAGAATCACCTATTTGCTTAATTCAGCCCATGAAATCATAGCCGTCCACGAAGGGCTCTTTGACGGCCCCGGGCATGTCAAGACCATGATGGAGGAGGTGAAAGGGTTGGAGAATTGAATGTTCTAAACAAACTACAGATTTTCAATTAGTTTATCGGAATAAACAATAGGTTTCATTTATTAGGTCATCAACTTAATGTCTCCAGCATCTGGGCGGAGTCCTGGCACAATGTTAGCATTTCAAATTCCCTTTATCTAAAATTCCTGCTTTCAAATCAGAAACAGCCGTTTGTTTTTTTGCTTTACACTTTTCCATCCCCATCCTGATACTAAATACTTCTCTAATATCCCTACTCCGAAACGATCATTCCATCCTGCATGGTAAGCATGCGATCTGCCATTTGTGCCAGTTGCTTATTATGTGTAACGATGACAAAAGACTGCCCAAACCGATCCCTAAGGGTAAAGAAAAGCTCGTGCAGTGATTCTGCACTTTGTGTATCCAAGTTTCCGCTGGGTTCATCTGCAAAAATTATTTTCGGATCATTTATCAGTGCCCGGGCGACCGCCACCCGCTGTTGCTCTCCCCCACTAAGCTCGGAAGGTTTATGCGCTAACCTGTCCTCTATTCCCAAAAGCCTCGCCAATTCCTTAGCTTTCTCTTTTAACTCCGTCTCACTTTTTTTTGCTATCAATCCGGGAATGATGATATTTTCGGCTGCTGTAAATTCCGGAAGAAGATTATGAAATTGAAAAATAAACCCTACTTCCTGATTTCGGTATGCAGCCAGTTTATCACCTTTTAGCGTGGTCAGTGATCTATCATCCACCGACACATGGCCGTTATCAGCATCATCCAACGTGCCCAGAATATGCAATAATGTACTTTTTCCAGCACCAGAAGCACCTACAATAGAAACAATTTCGCCTGCGGCGATGTCCACATCCACTCCTTTTAACACATGGAGGTCTCCGTAATATTTATGAATGCCTTTAGCTCTTAGCATAGTAATAAAATTAAACGATTTCAAAGATAAAACTTCTTAATAGAATCGTCCTATATTGGACGTGTTTTAAATGTTAAAGACATCGACACATTGTGCCGGGCTTAAGAATCGATTTTAATTCGTCTGTCCTCACAATGTCCGTCACCTCTAGCCATAAAATCATAACAGCCTCCTTTCTACCAATATCCCCAGCATCAAAGGGTTAAAGCTTCAATTGAAATTTTGGAGAACTCCATTATCCATAAACCTTCAAAACCATGGCTATCATAACTTCTATATTTTTGGGAAAAAGACCTGTTTAATCCTTGAATTATCGGCCTTTGGTCATTAACTTCGGGCAAAAATTTTCGCTAGGATGAATATACACGAATATCAAGCAAAAGAAGTTCTTAAAGGATACGGAGTGAAAATTCAGGAGGGCATTGTAGCCGAAACTCCTGAAGCAGCACTCGAAGCAGCCAAGCAACTCAACGCAGAAACAGGTACCTCTTGGTATGTGATCAAAGCACAGATCCATGCCGGTGGACGTGGTAAAGGTAAAATTCAGCAAACCGGTTCCAATGGTGTGGTATTGGCCAAGAAGTTGGACGAAGTGACTGAAAAAGCCAAAAACATCCTAGGAGGCACCTTGGTTACACACCAAACTGGCCCTGAAGGAAAAGCCGTAAACAAAGTATTGGTAGCTCAGGATGTTTACTATCCAGGTGACTCTGAGCCAAAAGAATATTACCTTTCCATCCTACTGGACAGGGCCAAAGGGTGCAATGTCATCATGGCCTCCACAGAAGGCGGTATGGATATCGAAGAGGTAGCAGAAAAGACCCCTGAAAAGATCATCAAAGAATGGATCGATCCTAAAGTAGGACTTCAGGCTTTCCAAGCTAGAAAAGTAGCCTTTGCCCTTGGGCTTTCAGGAAATGCCTTGAAGGAAATGGTCAAATTCATCTCTTCCCTTTATAAAGCATATGATTCGACCGATTCCTCTCAGTTTGAGATCAATCCTGTGTTGAAGACTTCTGATGACCAGATCCTGGCAGTAGATGCCAAGGTAAACTTAGATGACAATGCTCTCTACAGGCACCGTGACCTAGCTGAGTTACGTGATCTAGCTGAAGAAGATCCTTTGGAAGTGGAAGCTGGCAAATCCGATCTAAATTATGTCAAGCTAGACGGTAACGTAGGCTGTATGGTAAACGGTGCCGGACTTGCCATGGCCACCATGGACATGATCAAGCTTTCCGGTGGTGAACCTGCCAACTTCCTTGATGTAGGTGGTGGAGCCAATGCTACTACCGTAGAAGCTGGTTTTAGAATCATCCTGAAAGATCCTAATGTAAAAGCTATCCTGATCAACGTATTCGGCGGTATCGTAAGATGCGACAGAATCGCCAGCGGTGTGGTAGAAGCCTATAAATCAATTGGTGACATCCGCGTACCGATCATCGTAAGGCTTCAAGGCACCAATGCCGAAGAAGGTGCCAAGATCATCGACGAATCTGGACTGAAAGTATCCTCTGCAATTACGCTAAAAGAAGCTGCAGAAAAAGTTCAGGAAGTGCTTAAAAACGCATAAAAATAGTTTATATTTGTGACCGATTTGAGAGCAACCGATCTCAAATCGGTTTCAAGCGCGCGTAGTTCAACTGGATAGAATATCGGATTTCGGCTCCGAGGGTTGAGGGTTCGAATCCTTCCGCGCGTACAGATTAAGCCTGGTGATTATTCATCAGGCTTTTTTGTTTTCAGCCTGTAAATTCAATAAGAATCAAAATAGGGCAAGCGGAAAAGTTGAGAGCGTGAATCCCTTTATTTTTATATGGTTTCTTTTTTGTTCTTTTTCCACAAGTCTCCAAAACCCAAAGCTGTTTGTTTTCCATGAAATTTGGAATCCGTCTGCAAAACACTTCGTGTCTTGGTAAATTCGTGGCGACATACCACATGAACGGATACCTTACCCCGTCCACAGAAGTATGGCTTGATCCCTAAAAAGCATACAGAAAATCACATTTTTTTTATTGTCGTGATTCACATTGGTTGTACTCCTCTATAAAATCTTACTCCTTGGTAGCCTTGTCGCTCTTTATTTCGGGCGCCATACCCAAAAAGTTTGGACCAAGCAATATTTATGGGGGGATGAGAGATTTCCAAGTGGTTATGGTAAGCATATTTCTCATTAATGTAGCAATAGGAATGCATGCTCCATTATAAAAAATCAGCATAAATCTTATTAATCTGCGCCATCTGCGTGCTATCGGAACCAATCCAATCCCCCCAACTTTTTCGCTTGATCCAATAGTTTCTTGTATGTCTACCACTATAGGTACGACTCCCTACAAGCACCTAGGTGATCTTATGGCAATATTTTTATTTTCTCCTTTGCCCCTATTGAGCCTTTACAACTCCTGAAGCTTCAGACATCTGACGATTTACTCCCGCTTTAAAAAATAAGTATTTATTACTAATTATCATTTACCAGCTCATTAATCAATCGTGTACATTTTTACATAAATGCGAAAGTATTTTACTTTCATTTTAAAAGAATTATTCAATCAGGTAAAATATTAACAATACTACAAAACTAATTTTTTAATACATTTTATTTCACCGAAATCGATTCCGTAACTTTTTATTCTACTTATGTTGATCAAAGCAGAATAAAAAACCAATTTTAAAACACCCCTAATCGTAAATATATCAGCCTGATATTTACATAAACCTTTTATTTTCAATCAATAACCCCAAAAGAATGAAAGACAATTTTCACAAAAAATCGGTAGTTTTTCTACTACTTACACTTCTTATCTGGTCAGCTAAAGCACAAAATGTGCAGGTATCCGGCCAAATAAATAGCGAAGACGGCGAGCCTATTCCTGGCGCTACTGTTTTGGTAAAAGGCACAACGATAGGCACATCGGCAGACCTTGATGGACAGTACGCACTGGATATACCCCAGGAAGGAACCTTGGTATTCTCTTTTATTGGATACGAGACGCAAGAAATCCCAATTAAAAATCAAAGCACCTTAAACGTCACCCTTACCTCTACTGTATCAGACCTGGAGGAAGTAGTTGTTATTGGCTATGGTACAGCCAAAAAACGAGATATTACTGGTGCAGTGTCCTCTGTCGTTGCAGACAAGCTCGAAAATGAAAACCCTAATTCTGTCCAAGACATCCTCCGCGGAAATATAGCTGGATTAAATGTGGGACTCAGCACTACCGCCAAAGGCGGAGGAAGCTTACAAGTAAGGGGAAGGACATCCCTTAATGCCGGAACGAGCCCTCTATTGGTATTGGATGGAGCTATCTATTACGGTGAATTGGCAGATATCAATCCGAATGACATCCAATCCATGGAAGTACTGAAAGATGCCAGCTCTGCTGCGGTATATGGGGCCAAGGCCGCAAATGGTGTCATCATGATTACCACAAAAAGAGGAAAAAAAGGAAAGCCACGAATCAAAATCAATTCCAATGTGGGAATCGCATCTATTGCTGCCGAGGAAAAAGCATATGGCCCTCAAGCCTTCCTAGACTGGAGAACGGATGTATTCGAAAGTACCAATGCGGGGGGCTTTGACCCCTACGAATTTTCAAACCCAAACACCCTTCCTTCTGACATATCTGTCGAGGAATGGATGGCTTATGATGGATCCACCGGTGATCCAGAAACGGTTTGGTTACAAAGAATTGGACTACAGCCCATCGAAATTGAAAATTACAAGGCAGGTAAATCTGTAGATTGGTACGACAAAATATACCAAAAAGGTCTAAGACAAGATTATACGGTCAGCATGTCTGGGCAAGGAGATGACATCACTTACTATTGGTCCCTGGGATACCTTAATAATGAAGGCGTGGTCATTGGAGACGAGTTTGAAACGATAAGAAGTAGGTTAAACCTAGAGGGAAAAATAAACAATTTCCTTACAATAGGTATGAATACTCAAATTGCTATTCAAGACGAAAGCTCTGTCGCTGCTGGAAGTGGATATTATACTGAGCTATCACCTTGGGGAAGCGAATACAATGAAGATGGTTCATTAAAGTTCCGGCCAAACGAAGAGCAAAGCGGTGGCAGACACCCGTTATATAACAGGGAATTCACTAACAGATTAGATAAGGACTTCACTTTAAACTCCACATTATATGCGTCAGTCACCCTACCATTTGGCTTTAATTTCAGAACAAACTTCTCTCCCAGATATACATATTACGAAAGATACAATCACCAATCGGCTGAACATGAGGACTGGGGACGTGAAGGCGGCCTAGCCTCTAGGAGGCAAATGAAAACACATTACTGGCAAATAGACAATATCCTAACCTGGAAAAAGACCTTTAATGAAGTACATGACTTTAATGCCACCTTCCTGGTCAACGCCGAAAAATACCAAAGTTGGGACAATACCATGAACAACGAAGGCTTCCAACCACATGACAGACTAGGCTACCATAAAATCGACTCAGGCATTCTACCCACCATCTCCAGCAATGATGAATATTCTACAGGAGATGCCTTAATGGGCCGGTTATTATATACCTATGACAACAGATATTCCACTACACTTTCCATAAGAAGGGATGGTTACTCAGCCTTTGGTCAGAGTAACCCAAGAGCTACCTTCTATTCTGCAGCTGTTGCCTGGACTTTTACGGATGAGAATTTTGACGACCTAAATTGGCTGGATTATGGCAAACTCAGATTGTCCTATGGCAGCAATGGCAACAGGGATATTGGCCGATATGTAGCCCTGTCTGACTTAAATACGGGAAAATACTTCTACCAGAATGAAAGTGGAGAGATTTACCTTGTAAACCAGCTATATGTAAACAGAATGAGCAATCCGAACCTGAAATGGGAAAGAACCAATTCCATAAACGTAGGACTAGACTTTTCCATGTTCAATGGAATTGTCGACGGTACACTAGAAATGTACAAAATGTATACTAAAGACCTGCTCGTAGAGCGTAGTCTTCCAGATATTGTTGGGTTTAACTGGGTATATTCAAACCTGGGTCAGGTGGATAACAAGGGGTTTGAACTTTCCCTCTCCAGCACGAACATGCAGCGAGAAAACTTCACATGGAGAACTCATGTCAACTTCCAATTAAACCGCAACGAAATCGTAAGTCTATACGGAGACTTGGATGAAAACGGCAATGAGCTTGATGATTATGAAAATGGCTGGTTTATCGGACAAGCCATTGACCGTTACTGGAATTACAAAACAGACGGTATATGGCAGTTGGGGGAGGAAGATCGGGCAGAAGAATACAATCTCCAGCCGGGCGATTATAGATTAGTAGATGTAAACCAAGATGGCCAATTTACGGAGATCGACGACAAGCAATTTTTAGGCTACTCCGAACCAAGGTTCAGATGGAGTTTGAGAAATGAATTTAAATATAAAAATTTTGATCTTTCCTTTATGCTTTACTCTTACTGGGGACATGATGGTGCTTTTAACAATTTGAAAAATAGAGCCAGCTTCCTTGACAGAAGAAATTCTTATGTCACTCCCTACTGGACAGAGGAAAACCCAAATAAGGAATGGGCCAGACTGGCATCCGATGATGCAGGAGTACCCTTTGACGTTTACAGGAAAAAATCCTTTATAAGATTTGAAAACATCTCCTTTGCCTATACCATGCCTAAATCACTCGTGGAAAAAGCAAAAGTAGAAAATCTTCGTATTTACTTCAATGTCAGAAACATTGGTTACTATGCTCCTGAATGGGATTGGTTTGATCCTGAAAACAATGGAGTCACTCCAAGATATATGACACTGGGAATAGACCTGACGCTGTAAATGAAACCTAATTTTCAAAATCGAACTATTATGCATAATAAAATATATAAACCGATCAGCTTAGCTTTAGCAATCATGGCTTCTGGAGTGTTGATATTCTCCAGCTGCAGTGAAGAATGGTTAGAGCCAAAACCTCTATCCTTTTACGCCCCTGAAAACACCTTCAATCAAGCAAGTGGTCTTTGGGGAGCCATGGTCGCCTGTGAACGGAATCTTCGTCATGAACTCACTGGAGATGGGGCTCCAATTTTGACAGAACACATCTTTTCAGAAGTGGCGGTGGAAGGAACCACAGACAAGTCCGGCCCTGCCCAAGACATGAACAAACTCATCACTCCTGACGCCAACCTCAACAGCGTTAACACCAACAGGATTGGATGGTATTGGTATGAGGGATTTAAAGGCATCAAATACGCCAATGTAGTAGTGTCCCGAATTGATGAACCACAAGACTACGAATCCGAGGAAGAAAGGAACCATATCCTCGGCACGGCATATTTTCACCGGGCAATGCGTTACTATCGTCTTACCCACCAGTTTGGTGATGTCCCATTGATTTTGGAAGAAATCAATAGTCCTAAATTAGACTTCTATTCCACCGACAGAAAGGTCATTCTCAGAAAACTGAAAGAGGACCTGGAGTTTGCCGAGCAATGGGTCCCTGAATACATGGATCGCGGCCGGGTCCCCAAGGGTGCCGTCCAGCACTTATTGATCAAGGTTAATCTTGCACTAGGGGAATTCGATGATGCCATCGCCGTAGCCAACAGACTCATAGATGGAGGCACTTATGAACTCATGACCGAGCGGTTTGGTGCGGTGGACAGCTACCCTGAACGGGATGTAATCTGGGACTTACATCGACCTGAAAACAAATCCATTTCTGCCAATAAAGAAGCCATCCTAATGGTCATGGACAGAATCAACGTTGAAGGAAATTCTGGTGGCATAAGCTCCATGAGGCAAGCTGTTCCTTTTTACTCACGCAATATAAATACTCCAACCGGCAATAAAGGTACATCTGACCAGCCGGGGATCGATATTGATTTGGTTAACACTTATGGGAGAGGAATAGGCAGATTAAGGGGAACATGGTACCATCAAAGCATGATCTGGGATGACGAAAAAGACCTTAGACATGCTCCAGGAAATTGGATGACTATGGAAGACTTGGTGTATAACAACCCAGATATCAAAGACAGTGATCCTTACTATGGCGAACCTTTACAAATGAGAAATGATGACGGTGTTGTACTCCTAAATGATACCATTAGATGTTGGTTTGATTGGCCACATTACAAGGTTTTTATTCCTGATCCCGAAAACAATCAACCAAGAGGGGGAAATAGTGATTGGTATATTTTCCGACTTGCCGAATCCTATCTTTTACGTGCAGAAGCCTACTACTGGAAAGGAGATTTACAAAACGCAGCTGCCGATATAAATGCCGTCAGGACAAGGGCGCACTGTGATCCCTATACAGCAGCGGAAATAAATATAGGATCCATTTTGGACGAAAGAGCTAGGGAGTTGTTTTATGAGGAACCAAGAAAAACTGAACTCACCAGGGTCTCCTACATATTTGCCCTAACTGGAAAAGTAGCCTATAATGGGAAATCCTATAATGAGGAGAACTTCTCTGATGAAAACTTCTATTTTGACCGCATGATGGAAAAAACGGATTATTACAATAAGGGCGTATACACCATTCACGGGGACACCTATACGCTAAGCCCTTATCATGTGCTTTGGCCGGTGCCTGCTGATGCTATAAACTCCAATACAAGAGGAAAGATCAATCAAAACAAAGGTTATGCTGGATATGAAAACAATATCCCACCACGTAATAGTATTGAAGAGGGACTTTAAACGAATTTAATCAACAAGGGGTTTATTATAAGGAAGGTCAGTCTTTTTAAGGCTAACCTTCCTTTTTTTATACCACCTCCTTTCACTGAACTTAACAAGCAACTTAATCTTTTGTCTAATGTTCATATTGGAATTTATAAAGCTAAATGCAAAATTTTATCAAGCCATAAGTTTTCATTTTATTTCCTATCAATAAAATAACTCTTCATTTCCCTTTCTTTTCAGCTCATTTATGGCTTAATTCATAGGTGCTTTGGACTAATTTGATCACCACCTCTATCAGCAAACGGAATAAATGAAAAGACGGAAATCACTAAAAATAATGGCATTGGGTGCTTTGACGCCTGGAGCGGGCATCCTCTCTCCCCTTTCAGAAACTGTACACTTATTGGATAAAACTACCAACCTTCATTTCGAAAGTGATTGGCAAAAATGGCCGGACATGGATTGGGTGGGTCCTGAATATTGGGGCAACCGCCTTCAGGACTGGAAGATAGAAGCAGGTAATGCTGTTTGTCAGCTAAGTGCACCCAACCGGACCCTTCACTGTCTAACCACCCAGGTAAAACCGGCCCAAGGCACCTTAAAAACGTCCGTGGATATAAAAATAGCTCAAGATCTTCCATCTTCAGATGACAATTATATTGGTATCCGATTGGGCATAAAAGGTAAATTTGATGATTACAGATCGGCTGCAGTACATGGCAAAGGTACAGACATCGCCATTACCACTTCTGGGAAGCTAAAAATAGCAGATCAATTTGTCACCATTGACAAAGACCTGTTAACTGACGATGTCACGTTGGCCATCCAAATTGCTGACGGTACCAAGAGCAAAGTTCTCCTGACTTCTCCTGATGGGAAACTCCAGGAAGTCAACATTCCCAAAAACATTATCTCCCCCACCAATTTAGCCGGAAACGTAGCATTGGTATCCTCCTTCCAAGAAACAAGTAAAGCAGAAGCCATTTCTGCTGCCTTTTCCAATTGGAAAATTGCTGGATCAAAGCTCGCCTCATGTAGCGAACACGAATACGGCCCCATTTGTTTTGCGCAGTATACGCTACACAAAGGAATCCTGAAACTCACAGGGCAGCTTGCTCCAGTGGAAAAGATAAATGGTTATCAGGTGGTCTTGCAATTGAAAATTGATGGACAATGGAAAGATGTGGGGAATTCCACTATTGACCCGCTTTCCAGGACGGTTCATTTTCGCCATGAGCAGTGGATCTATAAAACAGCCGTTCCTTACCGGATAAAACTGACCCTTCCACTTAGCGAAGGCCAACAGGAATACCACTATGATGGAAGCATCAGCCCACTGCCTGAGGAGCAGCAAAAAGTAAAGGCGGCTGTTTTCAGCTGTAATTGCGACTATGGCTTTCCCGATGTGGAAGTTCCCGAATATGTACGTCACCACCATCCCGATCTGGCGTTTTTTGTTGGTGACCAATTTTATGAAAGTACCGGGGGCTTTGGCATCCAAAAGTCCCCTGTGGATAAGGCAGCGCTAGATTACCTTCGTAAATGGATGATGTTTGGCTGGTCTTACCGTGAAACGTACCGTCATATTCCCTGCGCAATCATCCCTGATGACCATGATGTCTATCATGGCAATATCTGGGGTGAAGCCGGAAAAGCTGCCGATATCACTAAAGGCTGGGGTGCTCCTGCCCAAGATTCCGGTGGCTATAAAATGGAACCCCGCTGGGTCAATATGGTACAAAAATGCCAAACATCACACCTTCCGGATCCCTATGACCCCACTCCTGTCCAGCACGGCATTGAGGTATATTATACCGATTGGGTTTTTGGAGGTATCAGCTTTGCGATATTGGAAGACAGAAAATGGAAATCAGCCCCAAAACATGTGCTTCCCGAGGAGGCAGACATCTGGAACGGCTGGATCAGAAACCCTGACTTTGACATCAAAAAGCACCGGGTCAAAAAAGCAACATTACTCGGTAACCGCCAGTTGGCTTTCCTGGACCACTGGGCTGGGGATTGGACCGGAGAGGTACAGATGAAAGCGTTGGTGAGCCAAACTATCTTCAATACCGTCTCTACTCTTCCGGCCGAAGCCATGGACGACTCTGTTGTTCCAAAAATGGAAATCCCTCAACTGGGCAAATACGTATCCGGTGATAAAATCAATGGTGATATGGACAGCAATGGCTGGCCACAAGTAGGAAGGGACAAGGCCATCGAAAAGATCAGAAAATGCTTCGCCTTCCACATTGCAGGAGATCAGCACCTCGCCAGCTTTACCCAATATGGTGTGGACGAATACGGTGACGGCGGTTTCGCATTTGCCGGACCGGCACTCAACAATATCTGGCCAAGAAGGTGGTGGCCTCCCATCTCCAATCCTCAGGAACACTCTTTGGACACTCCGCTCTATAATGGAAACTATGAAGATGGTTTTGGCAATAAGATGACCGTAAAAGCAGTGGCCAATCCACGAAAAACAGGAGTAGAGCCTGCCATCGTATATGACCGGGCCACAGGCTACGGCATTATCACCTTTGACAAGAAGGCCCGCACCATCACCACCGAATGCTGGCCAAAATATGTGGATCCATCAAAGTATCCTAACGGACAGTATGCAGGCTGGCCAATCACTATCCAGCAAGAAGACAATTATGGCAGAAAAGCGGCCGCTTGGCTACCTGAGATAAAGGTCAATGGTATGACCAACCCTATTATGGAAGTGATCGAAGAAGCAACAGGAGAAAGGGTCTATTGCATTTCGCTAAATGGGAACACCTTTACGCCAAAGGTATTTAGCAAAGGGACGTTTACTGTAAGGATCAAAGATGGCGACACAGGAAAAACCAGGGAAAAGAAAGGCATCAAAGCTTCCTTATACCCCAAAGGAACCGTAATGCTCAGTTAAGAATCTTTGAAGCGGTCACATTAGCTATATTAACTTTCCAAAGGAAATGACATATAAGACATTCTTTTACCTCCCTTGCAAGTCAACGAACATTATACTACTTTCAGGGCATCAAAAATCACGTTGACCCCATGGTACGCTCATCATTTTCAGCTATTGAATTAACTTACGTCGTACCTGTTTACATCGAAAACTCCGATGTTAAGATTATGGACGACTTTATTTCGAAATGTGAAGAGTATGACCAGGAAATACTAGGGAAGGTCCATTTTGTTTTCGTAGATGATTGCTCCCCGGTAAAAGTAGAAATCACCTCCCAAAAGCTCAGTTTCACCCTAGCGCGTATTTCTGACAATATCCCTTGGAACCAAGGTGGAGCCCGGAACCTAGGAGTACTTATCGCCAAATCGGCCAAACTCGTTCTTACCGACCTTGACCATACATTTCCAGTAGAAACATTGCGGCTTTTACTAGATCAGCCGATACCTAAGGGCATTTACAATTTCAAAAGATTAAAAAATGGAAAGCCTCACCATCCGCACCCAAACACTTTTTTCTGTAGCAAATCAACGTTCTACAAGTCACTTGGCGTGGACGAGGAGTTCTGTGGACATTATGGTTATGAGGACATTTACTTTATAGAATTGCAAAAAGCACTAAAAACCAAATTCAAGACTTTTAGACGTCATTATGTATCTGTAAAGGAGCACAAAGAGTTGCCAAGAGAAAGCCACCATTCCTTGATTCGTAATACCACTGTAAACGAAGCACTCCTAACTAAAAAGAGAAAATTCCTTCGCACTAAAACACCTTTCCGGGGACATAGTCGTTTGACGCTAAACTTTCAATGGCAAATCGTAGAAGAGCATCCTATTTCTCGTGATGAAACACCCTATAGGTGATCTTATTCAGAAGTCATTATTTTCGCAACAATATCATTACAAAAACAGTATTTAGCATCAAAGACATGGCCATTTGGACGCATGTCGAAACCTAGCAACTTGTTGGAACTGGGCTGATTGAAGTATTGATTTATACACTGAGTGACCGTTTGATACAAGTCCCATTTACCCCAATTGCGCTAATCGGTACAGCTGTCTCGTTCATTATTGGTTTTCGGAATAATTCGGCACATGGACGGATCTGGGAAACCCGGCAAATCTGGAGAACTATTGTTAATTCGTCCCGCACCTTTTGGAATGATGGCCAAAACCTGATCAACAATTACTATTCCTACTTTGTCATGTTACGGTTATTTAATGAGATTCCTTGAAGCGACGAGAAAACCTGTCCCGATACATTGGGAAGGGTTCTTTTTAAGGCACTTTCTTAATTTGCCAAAGTGGAACTATGCTGTTTCTCCTTTAGCAGACGAAGCCATTCATACCGAGATGTGACAGCCCTATATTGGTCAGGAATTATATTGCATGGATTTATAATTTTTCACAAGACAGCGGTATCAACATCCCTTCTCATCTTTTAAATCCACTAACTTTAACTATCATCAGTTTACCTTTGAGGAAATCAACTTTTCTGATCATCTAATCCCCAAGGAGAATCCTTCACCAACTATTAAGTTATTGGGCTATACCAACCACAAGAGTTCTTAAACAGCAATTAAGTATGAAAAGCAGTTCACTATTTAACAAGCTATTGATGTTGACAATTAGCATTGCATCCTCGCCATCATTGCTCTATGCCTCTACTTTCGAAGACAAATTAGCTGACATAGTGAGCTGGATTGCACTTATCGTAGCCCCTATAGTGGGAATCGGAGTCTTCCTTATGGTCCATGTCCTTCCAGAAAAAATTGCCGAAAAGCGACAGCATCCACAAGCCCAGGCTATCAAGACCCTCTGCATCTTATCGCTAGTTTTTGGAGGGCTGCTTTGGCCATTGGCCTGGCTATGGGCCTATTCCAAACCCGTTTTCTACAAAATGGCCTATGGCACCGACAAAGGGGATTACCATGAAGAGACACTGAAAGAATTTAACCAAAGCAAAAATAAAGATCAGGGCGATTCCTGAAAATAGAATACCTAAACGATCCATTAGTACCCTTAATTCCACCTTTGCATCATGGAGATATTATTACTACTGATATATGCCGGTATCATCTGGTTGATATTTTTTAAATTTAAGCTCCTGCCTTGGAACACCATTACCCAGGTTACTGTCATTACTATACCTGTCGTGGCCATCACGTTACTCATCCTTTTCCTTAATATCGTAGCGCCTTCATCGCATGATGTCAGGGTGATGAACTATAATGTCGAAGTAGTCCCACGTGTCACTGGACTGGTCGTGGACGTACCTGTAGAGCCCAACGAACATGTAAAAAAAGACGATACGCTTTTCCTGATAGATCCTACACCCTTTCAACTAAAAGTAAACACCTTGGAAGCAAAACTTCCGGGATTAGAGGCTAAATTGGTCAGTGCAGAGGCTTTCGATCGGGAGTTGGAATCTCAACTTACCACGGCCAATAACCACATCAGGGTCATCAATACCCAAATAGATCTGGCCTTAAAGCGCCTGGACCAAACCCGCGAATTGGCCCAAAGCGGAGCAGGATCCCGTTTCGATTTTGAAGAGGCAGAAACCAACCTCAAAAATCTGGAAGCCCAACTTGCCGTGGCCGAATCTGAAAAATCCCAAATAATCCAAAAACTCTCCGCTCAATCCAGTGAAGGTGAACTAGCGGAAATTTCCGAAGCCCGTGCTGTCCTTGAGCAGGCCAAATCTGACCTGGCACTGGCAAGGTGGGAACTGGATCAGACCGTTTATCGTGCCCCAGCTGATGGAAGAGTAGTCAATCTGCAATTGAGGACAGGTGCTATGGCTGTCCAATTCCCCATAAAACCTGTGATGACATTTGTGGAAGATGAGCAATGGGTCGTAGCCCTCTATGCACAAAATGAGCTGCGGCTGGTGGAAGACGGAAACGAAGCCGAAATTGCCATCAAGACCCACCCAAACACGATCATTAAATGCACAGTAGACCACATCGTCTGGGCCAATGCGCAGGGACAGCTCACCACTAGCGGCAGAATCCCCGACACCCGTGAGGAGGGACATCACGAAGGAAGATTTGCCGTACGATTAAAAATAGACGAAAACGAGGATGTTTTCTTGGCACCAGGAGCAGTAGGGCAAGGCGCCATTTATACGGAACACGGAAAATTAATCCATTTAATAAGAAAGGTTATAATACGGGTGGGAACCAAACTGGATTGGCTGATTATTAAACTACATTAATGCTATGAGGCGACATTTTCATCTTGGTATTTGCATCCTCACGCTCATCGTCACCAGCCTGCCAATTGGCTGCAAGGTAAAATCTCCACCTACCTCGGAGGAACTCCAAGAGCAAGCGTTTGCCCATTTTATCCTTCCTTCCTCTTGGCAAGAAGCCCGAAATGGACAGTCAGACTCCACGGAATTTACAGAAAACTGGCTAGTGGAATTTTCAGATCCTATCTTGGACACGTTGGTCAAGGAGGCTTTGGTCTACAATTCCGATCTAAAAATCAGTGAATCAAGGCTTGCCCAAGCCAAAGGGTATGTGAAAATGGCCCAAGGAGCCCTAAGACCTGCCATTAATATTTTGGCCAGGGAAAACAGTAAGTTGGGAGGAAGTTTCGCTGGTGGACTGAATGGAGCGGTCTTTTCGGCTTCATGGGAACTAGACATTTGGGGAAAGCTCAGAAACACCAAACAGGCGCAAATAGAAGAGTATAAAGCCTTGGGAATGGAAGTCAGTTATGCAAGGCTCTCATTAGCTGCTACAGTGGTGAAAAATTATTATCTGGCCACTGAGTTATTCCTTGAAATGAAACTCGCCGAGGAGATGGTTACGCTTTCAAAGACCCTGGTTGAGCTTGCCGAAAAGCGATTTGAAGTAGGTATTGGAAACGAAAAGGACTTGGCTGTAGCCCAAGCAAACCTTAGTACCGCAAAAGATGGGCGTCAGATGCTGGAATTGGCACATCATAATCAGTTAAGGGCATTGGAGTTGATTTTAGGTAGATATCCCCATGCAGAAGTAGGCGTCTCCGATTCTCTGCTAACCATCAGCAGCACCATTCCTGCTGGTATTCCCTTGCAGTTGTTGGAGCGCAGACCGGATGTAATGGCAGCACAGCATCGCTTCAATGCCAGCTTTCACCGGGTCCGGTCTGCCAAAGCAGCAAGACTTCCTCAGCTGAGCCTGACAGGTAATTTTGGCGCCATCAACAGTCAAGTCATTTCCCTGGTACCTGAATTTTCCAATCCCATCAGAAGCATTGGAGGATCCTTGGTGGCTCCTATTTACCAAGGTGGAATGCTCAAGGAGAATATAGAAATCAAAACCTTAGAGCAAGAACAGGCCACCACCATTTACGCCCAAGCAGTCCTTGCTGCAATCAATGATGTAGAAACTGCTCTGGAAACGGTCCAAAATATCGATGGACGAGAAAAAATCCTTTCCCAAGAAGTCAAACATAATCGAAAGGCCTTTGAGCTGGAGCAAATCGCCTATAAAGTAGGCAAATCTGATTTGCGAGATGTTACCATTCAGCAAATGGATCTTTTCTCCTCGAGAATCAGTCTCCTTCGGGTACAAACTGAAAAAATCATACAACGGGTAAACTTATACCTGGCTTTGGGCGGGGCCATGTGACCCCATTGGGGAGAAACAGTTTCACTGGTAAAGCGATCTATTTATTGCTCTTTTAATATTTCACTGAGTTTCTTGATATACGCATCCGCATACCGCTGCATACCCAAATCCGTAGGATGGGTACCGTCCACAAAATCATCGTTTCCCATGCCAATCTCCCCATGGGAAAGCAGAAACAATCCTTGCACCCCAGCCTCCTTCAGTTCCTGAAAACAACTTTCTGTCCATTTGTTCAGATTTGTATAGGCGCTTTTCCTATCTGCATCAATCCATCCATCCGAATATCCTGCATGCTCTACCAAGAGGACAGGAGTAGCTGGATGGGCTGTCTTTAGCATCTTGACAGACTGGAGGATTTTGTCTTTTACCACCTTTTCCGTATATCCTCCCCAAGGGCCAAGGTTTGGCAGACAATCCAACACAAACACACTTGCATCGATGGCCTTTACATAATCCAATACTTCTGGTTCCAACCGTCCATTTCCAGAAAAAGCCAAATTGACCATGGGTACCTCAAGGGCTCTTCCAACGATATTGGTCCAAGCCATTCCGGGTCGACTGGCACAAGCTCCTTGGGCAATAGAGGTACCATAAACTACGATTGGCGGAGCTTCTCTTTTCGGCATAAAACCAAAATCCTTGCTCTCCTCTACCCCAATTTTAAGATCACTCAAACTGTTATATAGCGGAAGATAAAGCAGGTATTCCTTGCCTCCCGCGGGATTATCTGGTGTGATGAATGAATAGCTGACTTTATCCTTGCCAAAATGATACTTGCCCCTGACCCACATCCACGCTCCTGCACCGTCCCTGGCGTAAAGATCCAGACCAGAGACGCCTGTAGAAGGCATATGAGGCATGGATAATCTTGGACCTGGTGTAAATTCTACCTTGATCTCATTCGCTCCAGTGGTAAACCTTAGCAGTAACCCGGCAGCGTTGCGAGAAAGTCCCCAAACAGGCTCTCTGACCACTTCTTTCGCGGTGTCAGGGAGCCGATTGAAGGCTATATTTTGCCAGCCCTGACCTTCCACCACCCCAAAATCCTCCGATAAGGGATCATACCAAGCTAGCTCCTGGGCTTTTACAGAAGCATGCATGATGATAAAGCTGAAAACAACCGTTAAGAATTTCTTCATTTTTGCATCACTTGTTTAATTTTCATTGTCTCGAAGGCTTGGTCAAAAGCAGGATTTTGCTTAATGGGAACCGGGGCATGTGTAGAGCCCCGCCATGCCTTAAGCCTCTCACATAAATCAATAACTACTTCTGGGTATTTTTCGATTACATTGTGCTTCTCACCAAGATCTTCTTCTAAGTTGTACAGTGCTAAACTACCATCTTCAAAATACTCATGCAACTTCCATTTACCATATCTGATCACTGACCCCGGCCGGGTTCTGAACAATGGGTCCTGTGCCTGGTCATCTTTTGGCGAATAAGCCTCCAAATAGATTGGAAAATGCCAGTATAACTCACGCTGAGGAAGTTCTTTCCCTTCAAACAACAACGGTGCTAGATCTACACCATCCACCCGAGAGCTTCTTTTCTCTGCCTGAATAAGCGATTGAAACGTGGGGAATAAATCCATTTGCAACACCGGATCAACCACTTTCTTACCAGCAGGAATTTTTCCCGGAAAACGGATAACCATCGGTACCCTGATCCCTCCTTCATAGTAACTTCCCTTTCCTGCACGAAGGGGATCTTGACGGGAAATCTTACGGATACCGCCATTATCAGAGGTAAAAACCACCATCGTATTTTCTTCCAATCCCAATTCCCCCAACACCTTCAATAGCCGCCCTACATTTTGATCCATCGCCTCTACCATGGCGGCATATACAGGATGCTCTTGTCCATCCGAACCTGACTTGGCCTTGTATTTATCTATCAAATCATGCTTCCCCATAAGTGGACTATGCACCGTATAAAATGGCAAATACAAGAAAAAAGGATCTTCTTTATGATGCTTCACAAAACCAATAGCTTCATTGGTCAGCCTGTCTGTCAGGTACTCTCCTTCCGGGCCGTTGACTAAATTGGACACCTTATAAGGACTGAAATAGCCGTCTTTACCGGGGTTTCCTCGATGGTTCCCGGCCACGTTAAGATCAAATCCCATCTTGGTAGGATCATCACTCAAGTGCCACTTTCCAATAGTAGCAGTGGCATACCCATTATCTTGAAACATCTCCCCAAGGGTATATAGCGAATCAGCCAGCGTATCCTCATTCTTCACCGCAGTGACACGACGGGTTCTTGGATCTCCTCTATCGGATGGGCTTACCGTATAAACTCCATGTCTTGGACCATACTGTCCACTGATCATGCAAGCCCGTGAGGGCGCACAATTGGAAGCGCCGGCATAGGCATTGGTAAAGACCAGGCCTTCCTTGCTAAATTGATCCAAGTGGGGGGTCTCATAATAGTGGCTGCCCATAAACCCTAAATCCTTCCAGCCCAAATCATCCACATTGATCAGGATGACATTAGGTCTTCTGGCTACATGCTTTTCAGTGCAGGAAGCTAACAAGAGGACAATCGCTTGCAAACAAATAAAAAGGACGCTTTTGGGATGACTTTTCATGGTCTTCGATTAGCTTGTTATTTACTCATTGGAATGGTAATCGTTTGGATTATACGCTATCAAATTAAGCTACTATTCTGAAAGTACTTTATCCATAAAGTCCCATTCCTCAAAAACTGGTTCACCATGCTCCCTTTTGGCAATCACTTCCAGTTGTTTAATAATATCGGCATGCTGTTTCGCTACATTATTGACTTCATTAATATCTTTCTGCAGGTCATACAGTTCCCAATCTGCATGAGGCTGCTGCCTTAGTCCAGTTTTAACACCTTTCCATTTGCCCATTCGAATGGCCAATTGTCCACCTTTTTCCGGGTATTCAAAGTAGAGAAACTCATGGTGTTCCTGCTTTATTATCTTCCCCATCAGTGCAGGCAGAAAACTGATTCCATCCGTGCCTATTGGTGCTTCTATTCCAGCAAGATCAGCAAAAGTAGCCATCACATCGTACTGGGCTGAGACATGATCGGTTTTACTGTTGGCAGGTACTTTACCTGGCCATCGGGCAACCATCGGCATACGAATTCCTCCTTCATAAACATCCATTTTAAGTCCACGTAATCCGGCTGTGCTATTAAAATACGCTGCATCCACTCCTCCATTAAAGGTAGGCCCATTGTCACTGGTAAATATCACCAAAGTATTTTCATCAAGCCCTTCGGCTTTTAACAATTGAAGGATCTTTCCTACTTCCTGATCAAGGTAGCTGATCATCGCTGCATAGGCAGATTTAGGAAACTCATGGGGAGCATAGCCTTGCTGGCCTAAATAAGGCTCCTCTTCAAAATTGCCCATATACGGCTCCAAAGCGGCATCTGGCACCTGAAGGGAAACATGTGGAATGGTATAGGGTAAGTAAAGAAAGAAAGGCCGATCTTTATTGCCCTGAATAAACTGCGTAGCCTTCTCGGTCATTTTGTCCACGGCATATTCTTCTCCTTTGTATGCTTCAAAAAATCCTTCATCACCATAATCCAAGTCACTTTTTGCAAAACGCTCCATTGCCTGTGCGTTGCCTTCGCTTCCACGGGAAGAGGGAGTGTGAACAAAAATATAGGGATTGGCCAAGCTGTCCCATTGGTCGTTTTCCCAAAGGTGGGTAGGGTAAAAATTATGGGCCTGTCGCTGATCAAGATACCCGTAAAAATAGTCGAAGCCTTGCCGGTTGGGCGCACCTGAATTACCTGTCATTCCCAGTCCCCATTTACCTATTGCCCCGGTCACATATCCAGCTTTCTGAAGCATTTTACCGATAGTAACTGTGCCATCTGGGAGAGGTTGCTGGCCATTTTCGACTGCATCTGTAAAACTAGCGGGCAATACAGGCTTATTTCCTCGAATATAAGCATGTCCTGTATGCAGGCCAGTCATCAGCCCACAACGTGCCGGAGCACAGACGGGCGATGAAGTATAGTGCTGTGTAAAAACCATTCCTTCGGCTGCCATCTTGTCCAAATTGGGAGTTTTAATCTTTTCTTGCCCGTTCACACCAACTTCCCCATAACCCATATCATCCGCATAAATGTAAATGATATTGGGCTTATCCCCTTTAGAGTTTGTTTGTTTTTCCGCAGACTGGCATCCCACCATAATTAAAGGTGCCAAAAAACAACCTACAAAAATTTGGTTTCGCATAGTAATTCATTTTTCGCTACAAAATTAAAAATAGCGAATCAAAACTAATTTTCTTCGTTTTGCCACTAAAATACAAACAGATTATAACTCAAAGTAAGAACCAATACAGAAAAATATTAGGGAAAATAAAGCTGTTGTGTTGATTGCGTTATTCGGCTATTAATTTGTGCGATCAAGTGGAAAAGTGGGTAGATGGCTGGGTGTAGTTGTTTTAGATAGAACACTGATGATGCTGACAGGGCAGATTTTCGCTGATTTTTTGGATTCCTGTGTTTTCCCGACAGCTGCGCTACTGAAAAACAGGCAGGTTTGGAAATGAAAAGTGAACACAAACCAAGCCCTGAAAGGCTTGTCTGGTGCCAAGCAGGCCTGTCTGGGAGAAAACAGGCTTGTCTAGGGGAAAACAGGGTTATTTGGAGCCAAGCAGGCTTGTCTGGGAGAAAATAGGGTTATCTGGAGCCAAGCAGGCTTGTCTGGGGGAAAACAGGCTTGTCTGGGGGAAAACAGGACTATCTGGAGCCAAGCAGGCCTGTCTGGTGCAAAACAGGCTTGTCTGGAGCCAAGCAGGCTTGTCTGGTGCAAAACAGGCTTGTCTGGAGCCAAGCAGGCTTGTCTGGAGCCAAGCAGGCCTGTCTGGGGGAAAACAGGCTTGTCTGGAGCCGCATAGAACGGTATATTCATAGCTATGGACAACGCCCATGGCAAATAGTCGAATAAAATGATTACGATTTTAACAGCAATCACCTCACCAAAGCCCACAAATTCACCTTAAACCCAATTCACAGGAATACGGCATTATTCCGAAAAATTGCAAGGAAATGAGATTCTCGAAAAAGCATAATGAAATTTATCTGGCTCCAGAAATATTACGGAGCAAGCAATATTTCTCGGGGATGAGAGATTTTTAGGCGATTTTGGTAAGCATATTTCTCTCTTATTGAGCAATAGGAATGCGTGCTTCAGTATAAAAAATCAGCGTAAATCTTATTAATCTGCATCATCTGCGTGCTATCGAAACCAACCCTAATCCCCCAACTTTTTCGGATCAATCAATATTTCTGGGGGCGGGAGAAGATTTATATTCATTTGGTATGTCGCCACGAAGTCGCCAAGACACGAAGTGTTTTGTAGGCGGATTCCAAATTTCATGGAAAACAAACAGCTTTGGGTCTTAGAATCTTTGTGGCAAAAAAAAAAAAGAAATCCTATTAAAATAAAGGGATTCATGCCCTCACCTTTTTCGCTTGCCTCCTTTTTAGCACATTTTGAGGACCACGCAATATTTCTGGAAGATGAGAGATTTCCAGGTGGTTTTGGTAAGCATATTTCTCTTTGATTTAGCAATAGTAATGTGTAGATTATAAAATCAGTATAAATCCGTCATTGCGAGGAAGTATAGCCTGTCCCGACCTATCGGGAACGTGGCAATCCCGTATTAAGAAAACGAGATTGCTTCACTCCGTTGCTCTGCATTCGCAAGGACGGTATTTTAAATCGCGTTTATTATAAAAAATCAGCGTAAACCTTATTAATCTGCATCATCTGCGTGCTATCGAAACCAACCCTAATCCCCCAACTTTTCCGCTTGATCCGATATTACTTGATCCGCATTCGTGACTAATCTACTTTCAGCGCATAAAACAAAAAAAGCTATGAAAACAATCTCATAGCTTTAGTCAATTAACAATAAACCCAAAATAACCTGCTGTAGGGGAAGGACTCGAACCTCCACGGGGCAGTTAGGCAAAACACGAGCTCGATATTTGCTTTATCCCAGATCCCCACCCCCGAGACAGGGGGGCATGTCTGCCAATTTCATCACCCTACAGTATTGAAAGACCCTTTTGTCTT
The DNA here is from genome assembly GCF_006575665.1 of Echinicola soli. Taxonomy (NCBI): domain Bacteria; kingdom Pseudomonadati; phylum Bacteroidota; class Cytophagia; order Cytophagales; family Cyclobacteriaceae; genus Echinicola; species Echinicola soli. The sequence continues at coordinate 3,465,900 of NZ_CP041253.1, read as the reverse complement.
TCTTTATGATACAAAGTTAATAACAGGAACAATAAATTCAAATTTTATTAATAAAAATAATTAATTTTTACATTATCAATATTAAAAACTATAAAAACTAACAAATTAGATAATTCAACATAATAAACAAGGCGCATTATTAGCAAATAATCAACCGTAAAACCAAGACAAACAAAAGAGGTCCTGAAATCAAAAGCTCCAGGACCTCCATTGCTATTCAAGCAAATTAATATTTTCCATATTAGTTTACATCCCAGAAGATTGGCACATCTACTTTATCTTCTGCTGCCACTTCATTATAATTTTCCGTATTGAGCGTTCGCTCAGTCTCTGGATAAAACAATCTCGATGGAGGCAAAGTTGACTGCGTAGAGCTAGGATCTTCTACAAATTCCAGTACTGGATATCCTGTTCTTCGATATTCAGCCCAAGCATGATAGGCATACATTAACCCATGGTTCAGCCATTGTTGAGTACCAATCTTGGCTAATTTTTGGTCTGACGGACCTGTATAGGCAATCATATCACTGTTTAAGAAAGCTGTGATTTCCTCCTCTGTTGGTGCTTCTTCAGGTACGAAGTTAGTTCCGTCAGCATTGTCATTCAGGCTGTTAATATGGAATAGGAATTCAATGGATTGGCGAATCCCTGTTTCATAATTGGCAGCAGGATCGCCACCTATCGCCCATCTTTCAGCAGCCTCAGCTTTAAACAAACTAACCTCTGCGGCAGTAATGATAATCCCTGGGAATTTGTCATTTCTACTGTAAGTCGCAGTATCTATTCGTGAGAAATAATTCGCCTGAGTGGAATCGGTCACCCTACTACCAGCCCAATCATTTGGTACACCTACATAATCACCATTTTTGTTTTCGGCAAACATCACTCTCAATCGGGGATCCACACTAGGGACCATCAGGTCATTGACCATATAACCCGGTGCGGTAAGCCCAATTGTAGCATCCTTGATCCCTCCACCATGGTGGGTAAGGACAGAGTTTAGTTGTTCCCCCCTAGCGACAAACTGTACTGTCTCATCCACATTGGAGACCACAGGATACGTTCCAGGGTTATTCAGTATTTCACCGACTACCGTTTGTGCTTTTGCCTCATCATAGTAAGAAAATCTCATTGCCAATCTTAACCTCAAGGAATTGGTATATATTTTCCACTTTTCGATGTCTCCTTGATTCAGGATATCGGCATTGTCAAACGCACCTTTATAAAAAGCAATCGGCTCATAGGAGTTAAGGAAATCGGCAATGTTTTTCAAATCATCTATCATCATAGTATAGATATCCTCTGCCTTGTCGTATTTTGGTCTTACGATATCACCACCAGTAGTGATCAGTCCACCTGCTTCGCTGAACGGGATATCCCCCCAAATATCCACCATTTGAGATGTCTGATCATAAAGGTGAACCTTACCTGTCTCCATAAACAGACGGAACTGTTCCTTCTTCTCTGCATCCTCAATACTATTATAGTGGTTTTCCATTTCTCTGTAGTTTGAAATGAAAGCAGTGTAATAATAGTCCCATCTATCTTGATTATACGCAGTGGCCTGTTCGTAGATCTTTTGGCCATTGGAGTAGCCATTGGTCTGTGAATAAGTGCCTAGCATCGGGATCTGGAAAGTAAAAAGATTCCAGTACCTTGGGAAAGTGGTATTTCTATTCTCTAAGTTATTGTTGTACAATAAACCGGTATACAGTTTTTCAACACTAGCAGAGACAGACTTTTCAGGATCATAGTAATTATCCTCAAAATCAGCCTCTGAACAGCTCATTACCCCGAAAGAAACCAAGAGGGCAAGGCCAATATATCTAAAATTAATTTTCATATTTTTCATCGCTTTTTCGTGAATTATGGATTAGAAAGAAGCTCTAATGGACATTCCGTAAGAACGTGACGCTGCACCTCCATTACCGATACCACCCCTAGTGAGGTAATTAGTCCCTACCGCTGCTTCAGGATCTAGGTGAGGCAGAGACTTGTAGAGATAAAACAAGTTTCTACCGTAAGCAGAAATGGTCATGTTCTGCACTTTAAACTTCTTACCCACCGCCTTAGGCAACGTGTAGGAAACGACTAATTCACGAAGCTTAATATAGTTATTGTCAAAAACGGCGGATTCATACGTACCTGCTAGACCTGATCCTGGATAGGATCCCCAATAATAGGTATTCAAGTAATAATTTGGAGCATCCACTATTGTGGTGTTTTGGGAACCGTCTGAAGTCACACCGTCCATGATCATACCATCATGGTAAATACTTTCTCCATTTGGACCTTCAGCCATTCCTTCAGCACTGACAAAAGCGCCTTCTCCATTTACATAGTATGGTAATCCTCCGTATTCCTCACTTCTACCAAATAGGGTTTCTTCAAGCATACCCGCACTTCTCATATACTGGATAGAAGGAGAATATACCTGGCCTCCCCACTTGTAGTCAATTACAGCATTAAGATTAAAGTTTTTATAGCCGATATTGTTAATAAAGCCACCTGCTGCTTTTGGCTGAACATTGCCCAGCTTCACTAAATTGTCATAATCCGGAATATAATACCCGTCATCACCCACTAGCAATTCACCCTTATTGTCTCGGGTAAGGGTATAGCCCATGATATCACCAGCTGGTTCTCCGATTTGGGAAACGATCTGAAGAGAACCGTTGTCTGGACGGCTATGGATCAATGTCTCCAAGCCTGGCATCAACGTAGTCACTTTATTCCTGTTGAAACCGGTATTGATCTGGATATCCCAAACCCAGTCCGAGGTCTGTACAGGTGTCGCAGAAATGCCTACTTCAAGACCATAGTTCTGCATATTACCTACGTTGGACAAAATGGTATTGGCCCCTGTAGAAGTAGGAATTTGAAGCGGAAGGATCATATCCTTGATAGTATTTTGGTAGTAAGTCAAGTTCAATCCCAATCGGTTGTTCGCAAACCTGTTTTCCCAGCCAATCTCTGCCTCATGCTTCAATTCGTTCTGAAGGCCATTGTTACCATACTGCGCCAATGGATAAAGTGCTGGTCTTCCATCAATACTGGCTGCATTGTAAACCACGTTGGCCTGATATGCTGGAGCAGGGTTCCCCACCACACCGTAAGAACTTCTGATTTTACTGTAAGTGATAAACTCAGGAAGTGTAGCCACCTGGCTCAACTCAAATGCAGCACTTATGGAAGGGTATATGAATTTATTATTATCAAAATACAGCGTAGAAGTACGCTCCTGTCTCAGGGACGATTCGATAAAGAGGAAGTCTTTCACATCCAATGAAGCCATCGCAAAGAGACCATCCTTCACCAAATAAGATCTTGTGGAATACCCTCGAGAATTTTGTCTAGACGCATTTAAGCTAAACCAGTTTTCCTCTGTCAACCCACCCTGGGTGTTTTGGGAAGTGTATCGGTAGTTTTCTTCTCTCGCCTGATAACCTGCTCTCAGGTTGAGGTCATATCCATTTCCCAAAGAAGCATTATAACTTACCAGTACATCACCATAGAAAATACGATATTGATCTTGACTAGTACCATAAACACCGGAGTTATCTATGGATAATGGCACAGTGTTAGGCTCCTTATTTTCGGTAGCATATCCTGTATAGTCTGTTCCTACACGTCCTCTTACAGTCAAGTTATCCAAAATGTCATAGGTAACGGTCATCGCACCCATCAAGCGATTGGTGTTTTCTGTAAATTGGCGAGCTCTCTGTGTCCAATAATAATCCATATACGGTGTACCCGCAGTCACCAAAGCAAATGCTTCGTCAGGATCATACAAGTTTCCATTGGCAGGAATATATTTATATCCTTTGCTGGTCTTATATTTTTCTTCAAACCATCTGATATCAGTGGCAGGATTCAAAAAACCACTGTAGTTATTGCTCATCCTGTCCACCATCCAAGGACGGTTAGTGACCTTCTCACTGATGTATGTCGCTACTAGGTCCACATTTACTTTTGGCGCCACTTGGTATTTAGAGTTCAGGTTAAAGGTGTTTTTATTTTGCTCACCACCTTCCATCACTCCCCTATAGTCATTTCTGGTATAGGAAAGTCTATAATTGGACTTTTCAGAACCATTGGAAATAGCCACATTATAAATACCGCTGTGACCTGTTCTGTAAAAGTTCTTCATGTTATCCTCATAGGCTATATAAGGTCTGGTTTCCCCATCCCAGAAGTAAACATCCCTTCCATCCATCTTAGGACCAAACTGTCCCCAAGCATTGAATAGAGGAGAATGTACCGTCTGGCCATTAACTTCTCTTTCTACCCATCCATTTTCATCAGCCCCCATGGACATATTGGTCGCACGATCATATCCAGGACCAAAAATATTTTGTACATCAGGCAATACGCCAACTTTTTCTACACCATAAGAAACATTAAAATCCACTCCAAAACCATTGGACTTACCTCCATCCTTAGTGGTAATTACGATCACACCGGCAGCAGCATCCGAGCCGTACAGTGCGGAAGCAGCAGCACCTTTTAGAATGTTTATGCTTTCAATATTTTCAGGGTTAATGTCCAAAATACCGTTGCCCTTGATCCTTGGACTGCTCCAGTAGCCATCGTTATTGGTATCTCCATTTCGCGAAATCACCCCATCTACTACCAACAGCGGTTGCTGCTGATAACTTATGGAGCTAAGACCACGAATCTGAACGGCCACGGCACTGGTCGCTCCACCGGGATTGGTGGAAATGGTCACCCCTGGAGCCTTCGCATAAAGCGCTGAAGCAACGTTTGTTGGAGACGACTGGAGAATATCCTTGGAGTCTACCGTGGATACTGCATAACCCAGTTTTCTAGGATCCTTTTCAATGCCCATGGCTCCTGTGACCACCACCTCTTGGAGGTCACTAACACTTGGAGAAAGTGTCACATCTATTTTTGTCCGCCCACCAATCTCTTCCTCCTGAGTTTCAAAACCCACAAAAGAAAAGGTCAATATCGTTTTACCAGCTGGAACATCTATCTTATAGGCTCCGTCCAAATCGGTAACTGTACCAAGATTGGTATCTACCACCCTGATACTGGCTCCAGGAATCGGTTCACCATCCTCATCGGTGATCGTTCCTGTTACAGTTCCTTGTGCCCAAGCCGAAAATCCCAGCAATAGGCAAAGCATTGTTGTAAGTAAAAGTTTGTGCTTCATAAAATTAAATTAATTTACTTTGTGTTTTTTTAGTTTCCTACTCCCCATAGCTAAGCTTCAGGGTTTCAAACCAGCGCCTGCTTGGCTGATTACCCGTTTACTATCCTTTTTGCCTTTGTGACCTGAAAATCAATAAAAGCTTGTGGCTGTTTCATTTTTAAACAATTATTTAAAGCAATTCACTTGACTTTGTTGATTTTTTCACCTGACCAAAGTAGAAATTATAATGTTCTTTTCAAAAAATATTTTGAAATTGTTTGCGCACACACTTTATTTGTTTGCGGAAACACTAACTAACAATACAGACTTCTCAATTAGTGAAAAACACCTATTTATCGCCGTTAGTTAAAAAATCCTTAATAGAAGCATTTTATAGGTGACTAATTAAATCTTAGATTATGCAAACGTTACCAATTCCTAAAATGACAACTGATTGGAATTTGATTTCTATATTCATCATTTGAATAATTAATAATTTTGTAAAGCGACTAACAATACCCTAACATGAATGACCCTATGAATAAAAATATGATCCGGATTAAGGACATTGCCAAGCTTTCCGGTGTGTCTGTTGGCACAGTGGACCGTGTGATCCACAAAAGAGGAAAGGTTTCGGAAAAGGCCAGGAAAAAGGTAGAAAAAGTCCTTGAAGAAATCGATTACACTCCAAATTTACTTGCCAAGACCCTTGGTTCCAGTAAAGTGTTTACCATAGCGCTTTTGATCCCACATCCAGGCCAAGACCCGTACTGGAAGCTATCCTTGACGGGACTGGATATCGCGCAAAAAGAATGGAGGCCTTACCACATGGAACTTCAGCCTTATTTTTTTGAATTGGAAAACGCCAAATCATATACAGCAGCAGCTGAAAAGTTACTAAAAGCCTCTCCAGACGCCGTAGTGAGCGCTCCTATCTTCCAAAATGAGGCGGTTGATTTCTTTAAACAACTTGACCAGCTTGGTATTCCCTATATACACTTTAACACCATGATATCAGAAGTATCACCACTTTCTTTTATCGGTCAGGATTCATATCAAAGTGGAAAACTCGGGGCTTCATTGCTCCACCTCGCTTCCAAACACAGGGAAGGAAAAGTGACTATCCTGCACATCAGGGAAAGTGTACAGCACTCGGTCCATTTCCGTGAAAAAGAAAGGGGCTTCAGAGATTTTTTTCGGTCAATACGCCCTTCACAAACAGTAAGTGCAGTAATCATAGAAGGAAATGATATGGACACTTTTGAGGAAAAGCTCATTATTGCCATCAAGAAAAATGACATCAAAGGCCTGTTTATCCCCACATCATCTGGAGCTAAATTAACCGCTGGTGTACTTGAAAAAAATGGCCTTGGGCACATCAGCATTGTAGGATATGACCTGCTCAAAGAAAATATAGCCTTACTAAAAAATGACAAAATAGCCTTTTTAATCCACCAAAATCCCAGTCGACAATTGTTCCGTGGCATCTACCACCTTGCCAATCACCTTCTCTTTAAGAAAAAGGCCCCCTCAAAAGAGCTGTTTCCCCTCGAAGTAATTACAGCGGAAAATGTAGACTCTTATCTTGAAGCAGTCTTGCATTGATATTTTCTATCTCATTGACCAATTCAACAGATTCCCCAACCTCTCCGCCACCGCGGAGAGGAATGCTGGCTTGCTTTATACAAATTGTACTTCCCTTATTATAGTTGGCCGGCTTAATCATTGGTTTTCAGTGTCAAACATAGTAATAACTGGTCTTTCCATAGATGAAAGTTTTGACCAATTCCTTTTAAACTCCTCCGGACTTTTGCTATAGCGAGAGCTGTGACCAAGCATGACGAATTGTCTGCTCTTAGCAGGCTTGTCTGAAGCCAAGCAGGCCTGTCTGAAGCCAAGCAGGCTTGTCTGGTGTAAAACAGGCTTGTCTGAAGCCAAGCAGGCTTGTCTGGTGCCAAGCAGGCTTGTCCGGTGCCAAGCAGGCCTGTATGGTGC